>NZ_JBLZOM010000010.1:0-149117 GCF_049199125.1 Pseudomonas sp. QD4 | reverse complement strand
CTCCCACCAACGTCACAGGCGGCTTGCCCTCTGTGGCGAGGGAGCTTGCTCCCGCCCGGTCGCGCAGCGGCCGTAAACCCAGAGCTCGCGATCTGCCGGGAGAAGTGGGGTGGTCGCCATTGGGGCCGCTACGCGCCCCAGCGGGAGCAAGCTCCCTCACCACGTCCGGCGTTGTATCAGGCGCTCATCACCGTGCGGATATCTGCCGCCAGTTCGCGCACGCGCTCTTCTTCGGTGTCCCAGGAGCACATGAAGCGTGCGCCGCCCTTGCCGATGAAGGTGTAGAAGCGCCAGCCCTTGGCCGTCAGCGCGGCGATGGCCGGTTCCGAGAGTTGCAGGAACACGCCGTTGGCCTGCACCGGGAACATCAGTTCCACCCCCGGGATGTCGGCCACCAGGTTGGCCAGCAGCTGCGCGCAGTGGTTGGCGTGGCGGGCGTATTTGAGCCAGGCGTCGTTTTCCAGCAGGCCGACCCAGGGCGCCGAGAGGAAGCGCATTTTCGAGGCCAGTTGGCCTGCCTGTTTGCAGCGATAGTCGAAGTCTTCGGCCAGCTTGTGGTTGAAGAACAGGATCGCCTCGCCCACCGCCATGCCGTTCTTGGTGCCACCAAAGCACAGCACGTCGACCCCGGCTTTCCAGGTCAGGTCGGCCGGCGAGCAGCCGAGGAAGGCGCAGGCGTTGGAGAAGCGCGCGCCGTCCATGTGCAGGTTCAGCCCCAGTTCCTTGCAGGTGGCGCTGATGGCGCGGATTTCTTCCGGGGTGTAGACGCTGCCGACTTCAGTGGCCTGGGTCAAGGTGACCACCCGTGGTTTCGGGTAGTGAATGTCCTGGCGCTTGAGGGCGATTTCGCGGATCGATTCCGGGCTCAGCTTGCCGTTTTCAGTGCCGGCAATCAGCAGCTTGGAACCGTTGGAGAAAAATTCCGGAGCGCCGCATTCGTCGGTTTCGACGTGGGCGGTTTCCGAGCAGATCACGCTGTGGTAACTCTGGCACAGCGACGACAGGGCCAGGGAGTTGGCGGCAGTGCCGTTGAAGGCGAAGAACACCTCGCAGTCGGTTTCAAACAGTTTGCGGAAATGATCCGAGGCCCGTGCGGTCCATTGGTCATCGCCGTAAGCACGTTCATGGCCGTGATTGGCCTGTTCCATGGCGGCCCAGGCTTCAGGGCAGATACCGGAATAGTTGTCGCTGGCGAATTGTTGGCTCTTGTCGGTCATGGCCTGCTTCCGTGATAGGTGTCCGTAATGAGGCGCCTTGGGTAAAGGGCCTCGGGTAAGGCGTTCCTGGGTAAGGAGTGCTGCACTGAAGATCGGTTGAAACACACATTCGTAGAGGGCGCCGCACTATCGAGCGCCTGGTGGTGGGCACTTTACCCAAGATTGGCGAGGGTGCACACGTTCTGTTTATGCATGAAAAATGCACATTGCATGGAGATTTATGCCTGGGCCCACGCTGATCACACCTGCCGGCCGACGTGACGGTGCCCTGGACCTGCTCAAGTGGCTGGCGCTGCTGAGCATGGTGCTCGACCACCTGCGCTATGTGGGCTGGCAGGTGGATGTTCTCTATGTGCCCGGGCGCCTTGCGTTCCCCTGGTTTTGCCTGGCGATGGCGGCCAATCTGGCGCGGGTTGGCGTGGTCCGGGGCGAGGTGACCGGGCAGTGGCGGTATCTGGGATGGTTGCTGGTGTTCAGCCTGGTCAGCGAGATTCCTTACCGCTTGTTTATCCCCGACCCCGACACCTTGAACGTACTGCCGACCCTGGCCTTGGGGCTGTTGGTGGCCCGCGGCTGGCAGCAACGACGGGGGATGGCGTTGTACTTGGGGGTGGCGGCTTTGGCGCTGGCGGGACTGTTCTCCGAGCGACTGATGTTCTGTGTGTTTGGCGTGCTGTTGCCCCTGGCGTTGCTGCTGGTGATTGGCCGGCCCTGGTACTGGAGCCTGTTGCCCGGGCTGGTGTGCCTGGCAGCCAATCAATGGCAGACCCTGTTCCCGGCGGCGCTGCTGGGCAATCAGGCGGCGAGCCTGGGCATTGTCAGCTGCCTGCTGGCGCCGTTGCTGGGCATCGGCCTGTTGCGCGGCGTACACCCGCATTCCGTGCCGCCGATGCGGCGTTGGGCCTACCTGCTGTATCCCGGGCACTTCCTGCTGTTGCTGGCGTTGCGCCAAGCGCTGTAGCCGCTGCCGGCAGGCTGCGCTGGCCCTATGCTGCACCGCGATTCTTCCGGCAGATCCTCGGCGTCAGTTCCTGCCAACATCCGAACGCAGACCGAGCCTGGCGACAGCGGCTACAGGGGCGGGTGGGCCCATGTCGTAAACGCACCTTTGCGTGGCGTCCATAGGCATTTGGTCGGGCAGCGCCGGCCCTACCATCGCATCCAAAGGGCACTGTCGCGAGGCAGGCCTCACCGAGACGAAAGGCGCACCGCCGCCGCTGGGAGAGACGCGATGTTCAGCAAGCAAGACCAGATCCAGGGTTATGACGATGCGCTGCTGGCGGCGATGAATGCCGAGGAGCAGCGTCAGGAAGACCATATCGAACTGATCGCGTCGGAAAACTACACCAGCAAGCGCGTCATGCAGGCCCAGGGCAGCGGCCTGACCAACAAATACGCCGAAGGCTACCCGGGCAAGCGCTACTACGGCGGCTGCGAGCACGTGGACAAGGTCGAGGCCCTGGCCATCGAGCGCGCCAAGCAGTTGTTCGGCGCCGATTACGCCAACGTCCAGCCGCACTCCGGGAGCCAGGCCAACGCCGCGGTGTTCCTCGCCCTGTTGCAGGCCGGCGACACCGTGCTCGGCATGAGCCTGGCCCACGGCGGGCACTTGACCCACGGCGCCAAGGTCAGTTTTTCCGGCAAGCTCTACAACGCCGTGCAGTACGGCATCGACACCGACACTGGCCTGATCGACTACGACGAAGTGGAGCGCCTGGCGGTCGAGCACCAGCCGAAAATGATCATTGCCGGCTTCTCCGCCTACTCCAAGACCCTGGATTTCCCACGCTTCCGGCAGATCGCCGACAAGGTCGGGGCCTACCTGTTCGTCGACATGGCCCACGTCGCCGGTCTGGTTGCCGCCGGCCTGTACCCGAACCCGCTGCCGTACGCCGATGTGGTCACCACCACCACCCACAAGACCCTGCGCGGTCCCCGTGGCGGCCTGATCCTGGCCAAGGCCAACGAAGAGCTGGAAAAGAAATTCAACGCTGCGGTATTCCCCGGCGGCCAGGGCGGCCCGTTGATGCACGTGATCGCCGGCAAGGCAGTGTGCTTCAAGGAAGCCCTGGAGCCCGGCTTCAAGACCTATCAGCAACAAGTGATCGACAACGCCCAGGCCATGGCCGGCGTGTTTATCAAACGTGGCTACGATGTAGTGTCCGGCGGTACCGATAACCACCTGTTCCTGGTCAGCCTGATTCGCCAGGGCCTGACCGGCAAGGAAGCCGATGCCGCCCTGGGCCGGGCCCATATCACCGTGAACAAGAACGCCGTGCCCAACGATCCGCAGTCGCCGTTTGTCACCTCCGGCCTGCGTATCGGCACCCCGGCGGTCACCACCCGCGGCTTCAAGGTCAGCCAATGCACTGAGCTGGCCGGCTGGATCTGCGACATCCTCGACCACCTCGGCGATGCCGATGTCGAGGCCAATGTCGCCCGCCAGGTCGCGGCCTTGTGCGCTGATTTCCCGGTTTATCGCTGAGCGCCGTTTTGGAGTAATGACTATGCAACGCTACTCGGGCTTCGGCCTCTTCAAACACTCCCTCAGCCACCATGAAAACTGGCAGCGCATGTGGCGCACGCCGACCCCGAAAAAGGTCTATGACGTGGTCATCGTCGGCGGCGGCGGGCATGGCCTCGCCACTGCCTACTACCTGGCCAAGGAGCACGGCATCACCAACGTCGCGGTGGTTGAAAAGGGCTGGCTGGGCGGCGGTAACACGGCGCGTAACACCACCATCGTGCGCTCCAACTACCTGTGGGACGAGTCTGCGCACCTCTACGAGCACGCGATGAAGCTCTGGGAAGGCCTGTCCCAGGACCTCAACTACAACGTCATGTTTTCCCAGCGCGGCGTCTACAACCTGTGCCACACCCTGCAGGACATCCGTGATTCCGAGCGCCGGGTCAGCGCCAACCGCCTCAACGGCGTGGACGGCGAACTGCTCAACACCCAGCAGGTGGCAGACGAGATTCCGTACCTCGACTGCTCGAAAAACACCCGCTACCCGGTACTCGGCGCCACCGTCCAGCGCCGTGGCGGCGTGGCTCGGCACGACGCCGTGGCCTGGGGTTTTGCCCGGGCAGCGGATGCCCTGGGCGTGGACTTGATCCAGCAGACCGAAGTCATCGGTTTTCGCAAGGAAAACGGCGTGTGCATCGGCGTCGAAACCAACAAGGGTTTTATCGGCGCCAAGCGTGTCGGCGTGGTCACCGCCGGTAACTCCGGGCACATGGCCAAGCTCGCGGGCTTTCGCCTGCCGATCGAGTCCCACCCGCTGCAAGCCCTGGTGTCGGAACCGATCAAGCCAATCATCGACAGCGTGATCATGTCCAACGCCGTGCACGGTTACATCAGCCAGTCCGACAAGGGCGACCTGGTGATCGGCGCCGGCATCGACGGCTGGGTCGGCTACGGCCAGCGCGGCTCGTACCCGGTGATCGAGCACACCATCCAGGCCATCGTCGAGATGTTCCCGGTCTTGTCCCGGGTGCGCATGAACCGCCAATGGGGCGGCATCGTCGACACCACGCCGGATGCTTGCCCGATCATCTCCAAGACCCCGGTGCCGAACATGTTCTTCAACTGCGGTTGGGGCACCGGTGGCTTCAAGGCCACCCCGGGCTCCGGCAACGTGTTTGCCGCGAGCCTGGCCAAGGGTGAAATGCACCCGCTGGCTGCGCCTTTCTCCATCGACCGTTTCCACAACGGTGCGCTGATCGATGAACACGGCGCTGCGGCCGTCGCCCACTAACAGGAGAAATCCCTATGTTGCATATCTTCTGTCCTCATTGCGGCGAGCTGCGCTCCGAAGAGGAATTCCACTCATCGGGCCAGGCCCACATCCCGCGTCCGCTGGACCCCAACGCCTGCACCGACGCCGAGTGGGGCGACTACATGTTCTTTCGCGACAACCCCCGTGGGCTGCACCACGAACTGTGGATTCACGCCGCCGGTTGCCGCCAGTATTTCAACGCCACCCGCGACACCCTGACCTACGAAATTCTTGAAACCTACAAGATCGGCACCAAGCCGCAATTCACCGCCAAGGCTGCTGGAGAGAAGGTATGAGCCAGACCAATCGGCTGTCCAACGGTGGCCGCATCGACCGCAACAAAGTCCTCAGCTTCACCTTCAACGGCCAGACCTACAAAGGCTTTGAAGGCGATACCCTGGCCGCCGCGCTGCTGGCCAATGGCGTGGACATCATCGGTCGCAGCTTCAAGTATTCGCGGCCACGGGGCATCTTCGCCGCCGGTGCCGAAGAGCCGAACGCGGTGCTGCAGATCGGCGCCACCGAAGCCACGCAAATCCCTAACGTGCGCGCCACGCAACAGGCGCTGTACCAGGGCCTGGTCGCCACCAGCACCAACGGCTGGCCCAGCGTCAACAACGACATGATGGGGATTCTCGGCAAGGTCGGCGGCAAGCTGATGCCGCCGGGCTTCTACTACAAAACCTTCATGTACCCGCAATCGTTCTGGATGACCTACGAGAAGTACATCCGCAAGGCTGCCGGCCTGGGCCGCTCGCCGACCGAGAACGACCCGGACAGCTACGACTACATGAACCAGCACTGCGACGTGCTGATCGTCGGCGCCGGCCCTGCCGGCCTGGCCGCAGCCCTGGCCGCAGCGCGCAGCGGGGCGCGGGTGATCCTGGCGGACGAACAGGAAGAATTCGGCGGCAGCCTGCTCGACAGCCGCGAAAGCCTGGACGGCAAGCCCGCAGCGGATTGGGTGGCCACGGTGATCGCCGAACTCAAGGCGCTGCCGGATGTGCTGCTGTTGCCACGGGCCACGGTCAATGGCTACCACGACCATAATTTCCTGACCATTCACGAGCGTCTCACCGACCACCTCGGTGATCGCGCGCCCATCGGCCAGGTGCGCCAGCGTATCCACCGTGTGCGCGCCAAGCGCGTGGTGCTGGCCACTGGCGCGTGCGAGCGGCCGCTGGTCTACGGCAATAACGACGTGCCGGGCAATATGCTGGCCGGCGCGGTGTCGACCTACGTTCGCCGTTACGGCGTGGCCCCGGGCAAGAAACTGGTGCTGAGCACCAACAACGACCATGCCTACCGCGTGGCCCTGGACTGGCTCGACGCCAGCCTGCAGGTGGTGGCCATCGCCGACGCCCGCAGCAACCCGCGCGGCGCGCTGGTGGAAGAGGCCCGGGCCAAGGGCATTCGCATCCTCACCGGCAGTGCGGTGATCGAAGCCCGTGGCAGCAAGCACGTGACGGCCGCGCGAGTGGCGGCAATTGATGTCAAGGCGCACACCGTGACCAGCCCCGGCGAGTGGCTCGATTGCGACCTGATCGCCAGCTCCGGTGGCTACAGCCCGGTGGTGCACCTGGCCTCGCACTTGGGCGGCAAGCCGACCTGGCGTGAAGACATCCTGGGTTTCGTACCCGGCGAAGCACCGCAAAAGCGCGTGTGCGTCGGTGGCATCAATGGCGTCTACGGCCTGGGCGATTCCCTGGCCGACGGTTTTGAAGGGGGCGTGCGCGCCGCCAGCGAAGCCGGGTTCAAGACCGTGGAAGGGGTGTTGCCCAAAACCCTGACCCGTCTCGAAGAAGCGACCCTGGCGCTGTTCCAGGTGCCCCATGAAAAAGGCACCTCGCGGGCGCCCAAGCAATTTGTCGACCTGCAAAACGACGTCACCGCCGCCGCCATTGAACTGGCCACCCGCGAAGGCTTCGAGTCGGTGGAGCACGTCAAGCGCTACACCGCTCTCGGTTTTGGCACCGACCAGGGCAAGCTCGGCAACGTCAACGGCCTGGCGATTGCCGCGCGCTCGCTGAACGTCAGCATTCCGCAGATGGGCACCACCATGTTCCGTCCCAACTACACGCCGGTGACCTTCGGTGCTGTGGCGGGTCGGCACTGCGGGCACATTTTCGAGCCGGTACGCTTTACCGCGCTGCATCACTGGCACCTGAAAAACGGCGCCGAGTTCGAAGACGTCGGGCAGTGGAAGCGCCCCTGGTACTTCCCGAAAAACGGCGAAGACCTGCACGCCGCCGTCAAGCGCGAATGCCTGGCCGTGCGCGACAGCGTCGGCCTGCTGGACGCCTCGACCCTGGGCAAGATCGACATCCAGGGCCCGGACGCCCGCGAGTTTCTCAACCGCATCTATACCAACGCCTGGACCAAGCTCGATGTGGGCAAGGCGCGCTACGGCCTGATGTGCAAGGAAGACGGCATGGTCTTCGACGACGGCGTGACCGCCTGCCTGGCCGACAACCACTTCCTGATGACCACCACCACCGGCGGCGCGGCGCGCGTGCTGCAGTGGCTGGAGATCTACCAGCAGACCGAATGGCCGGAGCTCAAGGTGTACTTCACCTCGGTCACCGACCACTGGGCGACCATGACCCTGTCCGGGCCCAACAGCCGCAAGCTGCTGAGCCAGGTCACCGACATTGACCTGGGCAACGAAGCCTTCCCGTTCATGACCTGGAAGGAAGGCCTGGTCGGCGGTGTGCCGGCGCGGGTGTTCCGTATCTCATTCACCGGCGAGCTGTCGTACGAAGTCAACGTCCAGGCCGACTACGCCATGGGCGTGCTGGAGAAAATCGTCGAGGCCGGCAAGGCCTACAACCTGACCCCCTACGGCACCGAGACCATGCACGTGCTGCGGGCCGAGAAGGGCTTCATCATTGTCGGCCAGGACACCGACGGCTCCATGACCCCGGACGACCTGAACATGGGCTGGTGCGTGGGGCGGACCAAGCCGTTCTCGTGGATCGGCTGGCGCGGGATGAACCGTGAAGACTGCGTGCGCGATCAGCGCAAGCAACTGGTGGGCCTCAAGCCGATCGATCCGACCCAATGGCTGCCGGAGGGCGCGCAACTGGTGTTCAACACCAAGCAGGCGATCCCGATGAGCATGGTCGGCCACGTCACCTCCAGCTACGCCCACAACTCCCTGGGGTATTCGTTTGCCCTGGGCGTGGTCAAGGGCGGCCTCAAGCGCCTGGGCGAGCGGGTCTTCGCGCCCCTGGCCGATGGTCGCGTGATCGAGGCGGAAATCGTGTCTTCGGTGTTCTTCGACCCCAAGGGCGATCGCCAGAACGTGTAGCCGTGAGCCTTGCCCGGTTCGCCGGGCAAGGCTCCAACAGAATTCAACACAGGTGCTCCATATGACCGCTGCCAATGTTTACCAGCAACGCCCGACCAACGGGGCCAAGGCCGAGTCGTCGCTGCATCACGCCGACCTCGCCAGCCTTGTGGGCAAGGGCCGCAAGAATGCCGGCGTGACCGTGCGCGAAAAGAAACTCCTGGGCCACCTGACGATTCGTGGCGACGGCCATGACCCGGCCTTTGCTGCCGGCGTGCACAAGGCCCTGGGCATCGAATTGCCCGGCGCCCTGGCGGTGATCGTCAAGGGTGAAACCAGCCTGCAATGGCTCGGCCCGGATGAGTGGCTGCTGATCGTGCCTGGCGGTGAAGAGTTCGCCGCGGAAAAGAGCCTGCGCGAAGCCCTGGGCGAGTTGCATATCCAGATCGTCAACGTCAGCGGCGGCCAGCAGATCCTCGAGTTGTCGGGGCCCAATGTGCGCCAGGTGCTGATGAAGTCCACCAGCTACGACGTGCACCCGGACAGCTTCCCGGTGGGCAAGGCGGTCGGCACGGTGTTCGCCAAGTCGCAGTTGGTGATCCGCCATACCGCTGAAGACACCTGGGAACTGCTGATCCGCCGCAGCTTCTCCGATTACTGGTGGTTGTGGCTGCAGGATGCCGCCGCCGAGTACGGCTTGAGCGTCCAGGCCTGAATGCTGCGCCGTGGTGGCAGGCGCCCCCGCCGCAGGGGGCGCCCGGTCCACGACCAGTTTTTTCTTTACTCAGGAGTCGTCAACGATGAGCCGCGTCCCAGACACATGGATTTTGACCGCCGATTGCCCCAGTGTGCTCGGCACGGTGGACGCGGTGACCCGCTTTCTGTTCGAGCAGGGTTGCTACGTCACCGAGCACCACTCCTTCGATGACCGGCTTTCGGGCCGTTTTTTTATTCGCGTTGAATTTCGCCAGCCCGAGTCCTTTGACGAGCAGGGGTTTCGCGCCGGCCTGGCCGCCAGGGGCGAGGCCTTCGGCATGGTCTTCGAACTGACCGCGCCCAATTACCGGCCCAAAGTGGTGATCATGGTCTCCAAGGCCGATCACTGCCTCAACGACCTGCTCTACCGCCAGCGCATCGGCCAGCTGTCGATGGACGTGGTGGCGGTGGTGTCCAATCACCCCGATTTGAAACCTTTGGCCGACTGGCACCAGATTCCCTACTACCATTTCCCCCTCGACCCTAACGACAAACCGTCCCAGGAGCGCCAGGTGTGGCAGGTGATAGAAGAGTCGGGCGCCGAGCTGGTGATCCTTGCGCGCTACATGCAAGTGCTGTCGCCGGAGCTGTGCCGCAAGCTCGACGGCAAGGCGATCAATATCCACCACTCGTTGCTGCCCGGTTTCAAGGGCGCCAAGCCGTACCACCAGGCCTACAACAAAGGCGTGAAGCTGGTGGGCGCCACGGCGCATTACATCAATAACGACCTGGACGAAGGCCCGATCATCGCCCAGGGCGTGGAAGTGGTGGACCACAGCCATTATCCCGAGGACCTGATCGCCAAGGGGCGCGACATCGAAGGTCTGACCCTGGCCCGCGCAGTGGGCTATCACATCGAAAGACGGGTGTTCTTGAACGCCAACCGCACGGTAGTGCTTTAAGGGCAGCGGCAAGTTTCAAGCGACAAGTAACAGCGGTATGCACACTTCTTGCGGCTTGTAGCTTGCCGCTTGAAGCTGCTTCAAATCTCTTCACAACAACAACTACAGAGGTGACTTGCATGTCTGGTAATCGTGGCGTCGTGTATCTCGGCAACGGCAAGGTCGAAGTACAGAAAATCGACTATCCCAAAATGCAGGACCCCCGTGGCAGGAAGATTGAGCACGGCGTCATCCTGCGCGTGGTTTCCACCAACATCTGCGGCTCCGACCAACACATGGTGCGCGGCCGTACCACCGCCCAGACCGGCCTGGTTCTGGGGCATGAAATTACCGGCGAAGTGATCGAGAAGGGCAGCGACGTCGAGAACCTGAAACTCGGCGACCTGGTGTCGGTGCCATTCAACGTGGCATGCGGGCGCTGCCGTTCCTGCAAGGAACAGCACACTGGGGTTTGCCTGAGCGTCAACCCGGCCCGCCCTGGCGGCGCCTATGGCTATGTCGACATGGGCGACTGGACCGGCGGCCAGGCTGAATATGTGCTGGTGCCTTACGCCGACTTCAACCTGCTGAAGCTGCCGGACCGCGACAAGGCCATGGAGAAAATCCGCGACCTGACCTGCCTCTCCGACATTCTGCCCACCGGTTACCACGGTGCCGTGACGGCGGGCGTAGGGCCTGGCAGTACGGTGTATGTGGCCGGTGCCGGCCCGGTCGGCCTGGCGGCTGCGGCGTCTGCCCGCTTGCTGGGGGCGGCGGTGGTGATCATTGGTGACGTCAACCCGATCCGCCTGGCCCACGCCAAGGCCCAGGGTTTTGAAATCGCCGACCTGTCCAAGGACACCCCGCTGCACGAACAGATCGCGGCCTTGCTCGGCGAGCCGGAAGTCGATTGCGCGGTGGACGCCGTGGGCTTCGAAGCCCGTGGTCATGGGCATGACGGGGTCAAGCACGAGGCCCCGGCCACCGTGCTCAACTCGTTGATGGGCGTGGTGCGGGTGGCGGGCAAGATCGGGATTCCCGGCCTGTACGTGACCGAAGACCCGGGTGCGGTGGACGCCGCAGCCAAAATGGGCAGCCTGAGCATTCGCTTCGGCCTGGGCTGGGCCAAATCCCACAGCTTCCACACCGGTCAGACCCCGGTGATGAAGTACAACCGCCAATTGATGCAAGCCATCATGTGGGACCGGATCAAAATCGCCGACATCGTCGGGGTCGAAGTCATCAGCCTCGACGACGCCCCTCGCGGCTACGGCGAATTCGATGCCGGCGTACCGAAGAAATTCGTCATCGACCCGCACAAACTCTTCAGCGCTGCTTAATTCCAGCCGCAACAAACAGGGCGACCCACGGGTCGCCCTTTTTTTTCTCCGCCCCCCAGCCGACCGGTAGCCTGCGCTGGCACCCATCGGGTGCCGTGGCGTGTCAGGTGTATGGATGTCATTTTGCAGCCCCAGCGCCTGTCGAGCGGCTGATGGGTGGAAAAACAGCTTCAATCTGAACCGCTCAAAACCCCCGCCCCGGGTAGTCAAACCAATGCGAACCGGATAGCACGTCTTCAATCTGCGCCTGGCTATATAACCCGAGGGCATCGCGTTGATAGCGCGATCGCCATTGCGGCAGCCACCAGTAGTTGAGTGCGGTACCCCTCGGGGTCATGACGAAGCCCAGCACCGAGGCATCGATAAGCCCACGCTGATACAGCTCATGACTGCGATCCATAAAGCCGAGGTAATAATCGATAGGTAGGCTAAGCATCACCATCACGGTGTGCACCTTTTCGGTGGGCGTGCGCTGGGGGTTTTGCAGAAGGCCCAGGGCTTCGCAGTAGTGCTGCCGGGGTTCGCGTGCGAGGGCGTGGGCGGCGGGTAGTTCGAGAACGGTGAAGGGGCTGCCGTTATCCCTCCAATCGGCCCCGCCCGTGTCGTCGGCGTACTGGCTGATAACCGTGCCCAAGGGGCCGGAGGTGGTTGATGCGGCGCTGCATACAGCCTCATCGACCGGCGTGCCCATTCTCCAGATGCCAACCAGTGTTGCCAGGCCCAGCAGGCCGCAAACATACAGAAAACGTTTCATTGTGCTTCGCTTATAACGCCGAAAAAGGGTGAGTCCTTCACACCAGCACCCCTTGGCCGGTCTGAGGCCAAGGGGTTTGCGCGGCATTTTCAATCAGCTTGGGTTCGAATGCCATCTCGGGACTGATTTTTCATGCCCACCACTGAGGTTCACAACGCCACCAATGGTCCCTGATACAACACCGGCCCGGTCGGTTGCCCGGTGGGCGAGCCGCCGTGGGGTTCGAGGCTGACGGCCAGGGCGATGGGGGTGCCCAGCAGATCGCGTTGGGCCTGGCTCAGGTTGATCCGGCCCTTGCCACCCACCGGCACCACGCCCAGGGAGATGGGTTTGCCGTCGGCCGGTATGGCCCACAGCTCCAGGCTGCGGTCCAGACCGACGGTGGCCAGGGCCAGGGGGTCGACCTGCAGGTATTGGCCATGGGCCTGGATCTGCAACGCCGGTTGCTGGCTGGCGCTGAGCAGGGTGGCGCTGTAGCGCACGCTGTCGCTCTGGTAGATGAAACCGATATACAGCGAGGCCAGCACCGCACAGGCAGCGACTACCAGGCGCAGGCGCATCCACAGGGATTGCTTGGGCGGCACGTGCAGGCGTTGCGGTTCGATGCGGGCCTGGATCGCCTGCCACACTCGCTCCGGCACTTCCTGCTCCGGGAGTGTGTGGGTCAGGCTGGCGAGGTGTTCCTGCCATTGCGCCACTTCGGCGCGCAAGGCCGCGTCATCCAGCAGCCATTGCTCGAAGCGGCGTCGGGCCGCGCCCTGCATCAGGCCGATGCTGTAGTCGGCGGCGAGGGCGCGGCGCAGGGCGGGGGTCTGGTAATTCATGATTCAAGGCACCTGCGCAGGCGCTCCATGCCGCGACGAATCCACGACTTGACCGAGCCCAGGGGCGCGGCCAGGTGTTCGGCCAATTCCGAGCACGACAGGCCCTGGAAGTAGGCCACGCTGATGGACTGGCGCTGCATGCTTTCCAGGGTCGCCAGGCAGCGGTTCAAGGCGCTGGCATCGCGGGCGCGGTCCAGTTGCTCGTGGGCCGACAGGCTTTGATCCTCCAACTGTTGTTCTTCCAGTGCGCCTAGGGGGCGTTCGCGGTGTTTGCGCAACTGGTCGATGGCCTGATTGCGAGTGATGTTGATCATCCAGGTCAGCGGCGCGGACAGGTGCGCCTGGTAGCGCGAGGCGTTGTTCCAGATGCGCACGAAGCTTTCCTGCAACACCTCTTCCGCCAGGTCGCGGCGGCCCATGAAGCGCAGGGCTACCCCGTGCAGTCGCGGCGCGACGCTGCGGTACAAGGTTTCGAAGGCGTGCCGGTCACCCAGTGAACACTGGGCCAGCAGCTGTCTGAGCTGATCGGTATCGACAGTGGAAATAACCGTTCTCCAGGCAGTCCAGGGGTGAGCCCAAGGCGACGGGCCGCGAAGGTGGCTTGAGGTTAGTCCAGGGTGGGCGGTTGTTCCATTCATCAGGGTGTCCTCCAGGCCCTTGGATATACGTGGGCAAGCAGCTGGCGGATGCACCCCGTTGGTTTTTTTTCAGGAGCGCTGTTCCCGTCTCGCGCCGACCAGCGTTCGGAACATTACTTCGGGAATTCAGTCAAAAAACTGTTTTCCATCCCACTCTTGAGGATGGCGCAGCGTTCACTGAGGTTGGCTCGATGAAGATTTCACGCGGTTTGCTATTGGCTTCGCTGATGACCCTGGCTGCGAGCCCGGTGTTTGCGGGGTTCAACCTGGGTGATGTGGCCGGAGCCATTGCCGGCGCCCAGGGCAACAAGGCCGGCGAGGCGGCCACCACCCCGCAAGCGGCCGGCTTGCTCGATACCCTGGGTTCGCAATTGAACGTGTCGCCGGAGCAGGCAGTGGGCGGCGCGGGAGCCATGCTCGGCCTGGCAAAAAACCGGCTCAGCTCCACCGATTACGCGCAGTTGGCGAAAAGCGTGCCCGGCCTTGATCAACTGACAGGCAACAATGCCCTCGGCGGGCTTGGCGGTTTGGGTGGCTTGCTCGGTGATTCGGCCAAATCCCCGGCCCTGGACGGGCTGCTGGGCAATGTGAAAAACACCAACGACCTGAACAACACCTTCGGCGCCCTGGGCATGGACAGCGGCATGATCGGCCAGTTTGCGCCGTTGATCCTGCAATACCTGGGGCAGCAGGGCGTCGGTGGTTCGTTGCTGCAAAGCCTGAGCGGCATCTGGGGCACAGGCAGCTGATCAGTTGCCCTCGGCGCGCAATTGGGCGATGCGCTGATCCTTCTCGGTCCAGAGCTGGTTGACCCAGTTCTGGATCTGCTGGCGGAAGGCCGGATCGTTTTCGTAGTCGCCCTGCCACAACGCCGGGTCCAGCTCGCGGGTGCGGATGTCGATGATGACCTTGGGCACCGCGCCGCTGATCAGGTCCCAGAAGCCCGGAATCGTCGGCTGTGGATAGACCACGGTCACATCCAGAATCGCATCCAGCTGTTCACCCATCGCCGCCAGCACAAAGGCCACGCCGCCGGCCTTGGGCTTGAGCAAATGGGTGAAAGGTGACTGTTGCTGCGCGCGCTTGGCCGGGGTGAAACGGGTGCCTTCCAGGTAGTTGACCACGGTCACCGGCTGGCGCTTGAACAGCTCGCAGGCGGCGCGGGTGATGTCCAGGTCCTTGCCTTGCAACTGCGGGTGTTTGGCCAGGAAGGCCTTGCTGTAGCGCTTCATGAAGGGGTAGTCCAGCGCCCACCAGGCCAGGCCCAGTAACGGCACCCAGATCAGTTCCTTCTTGAGGAAGAACTTGAAGAACGGCGTACGCCGGTTGAGGGTCTGGATCAGCGCCGGAATATCGACCCAGGACTGGTGATTGCTGATCACCAGGTAGGAGGTGTCGACCCGCAGCCCCTCGCCGCCGCGAATATCCCACTGGGTGGGGATGCACAGGGCAAAGATCAGCTTGTCGATCTCGGCCCAGGTTTCGGCGATCCACATCACCGCCCAGGATGCGTAATCGCGCAGGCGCCCCGGCAGGACCAGCTTGAGCAGGGCAAACACCATCAGCGGGCCGAACAGGACCAGGGTGTTGAGCAACAGCAGCAGGGTGACGAAACAGCCGGTGAGCAGGCGGCGCATAAGGCACTCTTGAAATCATTTTGGCGCGCCATGATAAGCAGCTTCGGCGAACAGGCCAAATCCCAGTGTGCTGACGAATGTTTCACCCATGACCGGGTATGCTTTTCATTCGCTGCGCCGCTAACACGGTGGCGCTGGCGAACGAATTCAGCGGCAAGGGTCTAAAATCCCGCTGCCCACTCTTCAAGGAACCCCACCACGTGAAAGCCGTCCTTGCTCTTTTGTCCCTCCTGGCCCTGCCGGTCATGGCCGCCGAGCCGACCCTCTACGGGCGCTACGAAAACATTCGCTTGCCGGAAATCGGTGAAACCCTCAAGGCCAAGATGGACACCGGGGCCCTGACCGCCTCGCTGTCGGCCAAGGACATCGAGACCTTCACCCGTGACGGCGAGGACTGGGTGCGCTTTCGCCTGGCCACCAAGGACGCCGATAACAAGGTCTACGAACACAAGGTGGCGCGGATCAGCAAGATCAAGAGTCGCTCCGACGAAGATGACGAGAAGGACGAGCCGCAGTCCGCCAAGCGTCCGGTGGTCGACCTGGAAATGTGCCTGGGCAACGTCAAGCGCACGGTGGAGGTCAACCTGACCGACCGCAGCAGCTTCAACTACCCGTTGCTGATCGGCGCCAAGGCCCTGCGTGAATTTGGCGCGGCGGTGAACCCGGCCCGGCGCTACACCGCAGACAAACCTGACTGCTGATGGCTGCTGCATCTGATTGACGCGGCCTGAGGCATCCGGCACCGTTCGGGCATTCAACTCCTGTGCCCGGACGCCATGCCCCATATCCTGATTGTCGAAGACGAAGCGGCGATAGCCGATACGCTGATTTTCGCCCTGCAAGGCGAAGGTTTCAGCACCACCTGGCTGAGCCTGGGGCAGGCGGCGCTGGAACATCAGCGGGCGACGCCGGCGGACCTGATCATTCTCGACATCGGCCTGCCCGATATCAGCGGCTTTGAAACCTGCAAGCAACTGCGGCGCTTCAGCGAGGTGCCGGTGATGTTTCTCAGCGCCCGCGACGGTGAAATCGACCGGGTGGTGGGCCTGGAAATCGGCGCCGACGATTACGTGGTCAAGCCGTTCAGCCCACGCGAGGTGGCGGCGCGGGTCAAGGCAATTCTCAAGCGCATGGGGCCGCGGGCCATTGCTGAACCGGCTTCGGCGCTGTTTGTGGTGGACGCCGAGCGGGTGCAGATCAGCTACCGCAACCAGCCCCTGAGCCTGACCCGTCACGAGTTTCGCCTGTTGCAGTGCCTGCTGGAGCAGCCGGAGCGGGTCTTCAGTCGCGAACAGTTGCTCGATGCCCTGGGGGTGGCGGCGGACGCCGGTTACGAGCGCAGCATCGACAGCCATATCAAGAGCGTGCGCGCCAAATTGCGCCTGGTGGCCGCCACCGCCGAGCCGATCCAGACCCACCGCGGCCTGGGTTACAGCTACAGCCCGAGTCATAGCTGATGTCCCTCGGCATCCGGATCTTCCTGGTGTATGCGCTGTTTATCGGCCTGACCAGCTACTTTGTGCTCAGCACCGTGATGGAGGAAATCCGTCCCGGGGTGCGCCAATCCACCGAAGAAACCCTGGTGGACACCGCCAACCTGATGGCCGAAATCCTGCGCGATGACTTCAAGGCCGGCACCCTCAATGAAAACCGCTGGCCGCAACTGCTCGAGGCCTACGGCGAGCGGCAGCCGGCGGCCAGTAT
This sequence comes from Pseudomonas sp. QD4, assembly GCF_049199125.1. Taxonomy (NCBI): domain Bacteria; kingdom Pseudomonadati; phylum Pseudomonadota; class Gammaproteobacteria; order Pseudomonadales; family Pseudomonadaceae; genus Pseudomonas; species Pseudomonas sp. QD4. The sequence continues at coordinate 132,298 of NZ_JBLZOM010000010.1, read as the reverse complement.
CTGGGGCCTGCCGAAGAACCAGGTCAACCACCGCATCTATGTCACCGACGACCAGGGCAAGGTGGTGCTGGACTCCAGCGGAGTCGCGGTGGGCCAGGATTACTCGCGCTGGAACGACGTGTACCTGACCTTGCGCGGCCAGTACGGTGCGCGTTCGTCGCGGGCGGTGGCCGATGATCCGAACTCTTCGGTCATGCACGTGGGCGCGCCGATCCGTGACAAGGGCAAGATCATCGGCGTGGTCACCGTGGCCAAACCCAACAGCTCGTTGCAGCCTTATGTCGACCGCACCGAACGCCGTCTGGTGTGGTACGGCATCGGCCTGATTGCCCTGGGCCTGCTGTTCGGCGCGTTGCTGTCCTGGTGGCTCAGCGCGGCGTTGCGCCGCCTGACCGCCTATGCCCAGGCGGTCAGCGAAGGCCGGCGTGCCGCATTGCCGCATTACCGTGGTGGTGAGCTGGAGCAACTGGCCACGGCGGTGGAGCACATGCGCACCCAGCTTGAGGGCAAGGCCTACGTCGAACGTTATGTGCACACCCTGACCCACGAATTGAAAAGCCCGCTGGCGGCGATTCGTGGCGCCGCGGAGTTGCTGCAGGGCGAGATGCCGGTGGAGCAGCAGCAGCGCTTTGTCGGCAACATCGGCAGTGAAAGCGCACGCATGCAGCAGTTGATCGAGCGCCTGCTGGACCTGGCCCAGGTCGAGCAGCGCCAGGGGCTGGAAGAGCGAGTCGAGGTGCCGTTGGCGACCCTGATCGATGAGTTGCTGCAAAGCCAGAGCGCGCGGATCGAGCGCAAGCAATTGCAGATTGAACAGCGCATCGACCCGAATCTGACCCTGATCGGTGAGCCATTCCTGTTGCGCCAGGCCATTGGCAATCTGCTGGAAAACGCCCTGGACTTCACCCCGGCCCAGGGCGTGCTGCGTTTCTTTGCCAAGCAACTGGGTGCGCAGGTCGAGTTCAGCCTGTTCAACCAGGCCGAGGCGATTCCGGAGTATGCCCTGGCCCGCCTCTGCGAGCGTTTCTACTCCCTTCCACGCCCGGACAGTGGGCGCAAAAGCACTGGCCTGGGGCTGAACTTCGTCGAAGAAGTGGTGCAACTGCACGGTGGCCGCATGACCATCGGCAACGTTCCCGGCGGCGTGCAAGTCACCCTCCACCTCCCTCGATAACTACCCTGTAGCCGCCGGCCCGCAAGGGCGCTGAAGATCTGGCGGGATAAATGCGTTGGTCGTTGAGGGCCAGCGCAGCCTCGCGGGCTCGGCAGCGGTAAAGGGGTACGAAAATCTCCACACAGTCTCCACATTGCCCTCATAAAGCCCCCATATGGGCGGGCCAGACTCTCTCTCATACGAATCGGGAGAGAATCCATGAACCGCAGCTTGACCGTAAAACTGGGGGCGATTGCCCTGTTGATCCTGCTACTGCTGATCCCCTTGCTGATGATCAACGGCCTGATCGACGACCGTCAGCAATTGCGCGACGGCGTGCTCGACGAGATCGCCCGCAGCTCCAGTGGCAGCCAACGGGTGACCGGCCCGGTGATGGTGGTCGACTACCGCAAGAAGGTCCGTACCTGGCGGGTCGACGAAAAAACCAAAAAGCGCTCTGAATACATTGTCGAGAAACAGGGCCGGTTGTTTTTCCTGCCCGAGCACTTCGAGCTCAATGGCCAGGCGCAGACCGAACTGCGCGCCCGGGGGATCTACGAGGCCCGGCTGTTTCACGCCAACACCCACCTCAGCGGCCAATTTGCCATTCCCGCGCAGTACGGCATCAGCGAAGACTTTGCCGACTATCAGTTCGACCGGGCCTTCCTGGCGGTGGGCATCAGCGACATCCGCGGTATTGAAAATGCCCTGAAACTGGAGCTCAACGGCCAGACCCTGGACTTTGCCCCAGGCACCTATGTCAGCTGGCTGGACGAGGGCGTGCACGTGATGTTGCCGCCGCTGGACGTGAAGAAACCCACCCAGCTGGATTTCGGTTTCGAACTGCGCCTGCAAGGCACCGGGCAGTTGTCGGTGGTGCCGGTGGGCAAGACCAGCAAGGTGCAGTTGATGGCCAACTGGCCGCATCCGAGCTTTATCGGCAACTACCTGCCGGCCCAGCGTGAAATCACCGAGCAGGGTTTTTCCGCCACCTGGCAGACCTCGTTCTTCTCCACCAACCTGCAGCAGGCCATGGATCGCTGCGTGGCCATGAGCGAGCAGTGCGGTGATTTCAACAGCCGCAACTTCGGCGTGAGCTTTATCGACCCGGTGGACCAGTACCTCAAGAGCGACCGGGCGATCAAATACGCGTTGCTGTTCATCGGCCTGACCTTTGCCGGGTTCTTCCTGTTCGAAGTGCTCAAGAGCCTGGCGGTGCACCCGATTCAGTACGCCCTGGTGGGGGTGGCGCTGGCCTTCTTCTACCTGTTGCTGCTGTCGCTGTCGGAGCACCTCGGGTTCACCCTGGCTTACCTGCTGTCGGCCGGCGCCTGCGTGTTGCTGATCGGCTTTTACGTCAGCCACGTTTTGCACAGCTGGCGTCACGGTTCAGCTTTCGCGGTCGGCCTGGCGGCCCTGTACGGCCTGCTCTTTGGCTTGCTGAGCGCTGAAGACTACGCACTGTTGATGGGCTCGCTGCTGCTGTTCGGGCTGCTGGGTGTGTTCATGGTGCTGACCCGCAAGCTGGACTGGTATGGCATTGCCCAGACCCGTGCAGCCAAGCCACTGGAGTTCGATCTGGAGACGGTTCATGTGTAGATCATTGGGGTTGCGTGAGGATCAGGCAGAGGGCGAGGCGTTGGCACAGCGCATTGCCGGGTTGTTCCCTTTGGAGCAATTACCACCTCTGCGACGGCCGGCGGGTAGCCGCCGCCAGTGGGTGTTGCTGGACGCTCCGGTCGCAGCGGCGTGGCCTGCACCGCCGGGGCAATCGGCACCGGGGCCGAAGGCTTGAGCGAAGGCGCCGGCCGCCATCGGTAAACAGCGCTACAGGGCCGGGCGATTGATCTGTATCGTGCCGGCCGGACACTCTTTCAAACCAGGGAATGCAGGATGCGCAGGTTGTATTTCAAGCACACGGTGCTGACGTTGGCCTTGCTGGCGCTGTACGGGCTGGCGGTGGTTATCGCACTCGACAGCGAGTTTCGGCGCAAGGGTGAGGGAGAACCGGAGTTCGTGGTGATGTTTGCCTACATTGGCTGGATGCTGGTGCTCCCAGCGGCCTTATGGCTGGTGGCAGGCTTTGGCGTGTTTTGCCTCAGGGCACGCAAGGGCGTGAGTGCCAGGCTGCATCGGGCGTTGGCCCTGTGTCACCTGCCGTTGTTGTTGCTGAGTGGTTTCACGTTGCTGGTGGCCTCTGGCGCAGTGCCGGAGAACCTGTGGTTTGTGCCGGTGATCCTGATCGACCTGGCCCGCATCGCCTATGTCCTGCGCCGCTTCCCCAAATACCATCCCGTCACCTCCACTACCGCCACCAACCCGGCCCTATAGCCGCTGCCCAGCCTCGCGAGGCCCGGCAGCGGCTATAGGGGGTCACTCAGAGCGCGGGTTTCAATTGGGCGCCCGGGGTGTTGCTGCTGGCGGGTGAGGCCGGGGTGGGCTTGAGTTCGCGAGCGACGTTCCACACGACCAGGGCGGCGATGATGTCGAAAATCGCCAGCACCACGAACAGCGGGCTGTAGCCGATCTTGGTCACCATCACGCCAAACACCAGGGTGAATGCCGCAGCGCCCAGGTAGCCGAACATCCCGCCCATGCCGGTGGCGGTGGCCACTTCATTCTTGCCGAACGAATCCGAGGTAATGGCATACAGCGCCCCGGACAGGGTCTGATGGGCGAAGCCGCCGACGCACAGCAGGGCAATCGCGGTGTAGGGGCTTGCCACGAGGCCGATGCAGGCCGGGCCGATCATGCACGAGGCGCCAAAGAACAGCACCATCTTGCGCGAGGTGAACAGCGAGACCTTGCAGTAGCGGTGGAAGAACGGGCTCAGGTATCCCCCCAGCACGCAACCCAGGTCTGCGGCGAGGAACGGCAGCCAGGCGAACATCGCGATTTCCTTGATGTTCATGTGGCGCTCGGTCATCAGGTACAGCGGGATCCAGGCGTTGAAGGTCTGCCAGGCCGGTTCCGACAACATGCGCGCGCTGGCGATGGCGTAGAAGTTGCGGTTGCCGATGATCTTTTTCCAGCTGCCTTTTTTCGGATTTGGATCCTTGAAGTGCTCTTCCTGGCCACTGAGGATGTAGTCGCGCTCACGCTCGCTCAGCAGCTTCTGGTCCCGCGGGTGTTTGTACAGCACCAGCCACAGGAAGCTCCAGATGATGCCCATGGCGCCGACGATCAGGAACGCCAGTTCCCAGCCACTGTTGAGAATCGCCCAGACCACCAAAGGCGGGGCCAGCAGCGCGCCGATCGACGAGCCGATATTGAACCAGCCGATGGCCACCGAGCGCTCCTTGGCAGGAAACCATTCGGTGGAGGCCTTGACTGCTGCCGGCAGCCCGGCCGCTTCGGTCAGGCCGAGCAGGCCACGAACCACCGCCAGGCCTTGCCAGCCCGAGGCCAGCGCCGCCGCCGCGCAGGCCACGGACCAGGCCACGGCAAATATCGCGAAGCCCAGTTTGGTCCCGATGGCATCGATGATGTAGCCGGCCACCGGTTGCATCAGGGCGTAGCAGACCTGCCAGGCAACGACGATGTGCGAGTACTGCTCGGTGGAGATGTTCATCTCGCTCATCAGGGTCGGTGCGGCCACCGACAGGGTATTGCGGGCCAGGTAATTGACCATCAGGCCAGCCGTGACCAGGCCGACCATCCACCAGCGGATGCCTTTGATTTTCATCGCTTCACCATCATTTTCTTGGATTTATGGGTGTTGCCGGTTGGCGGCGCCAAAGGGCGCGCGCAGGGGCATCACGGTGGCGAATGGGCGGCGTGCAGCAGGAAACAGGCGGGCGGTGCGGGCGAAAGACGGAGTCGGGTCATGATTGGCTGGACACTCTTTGAATTATTTTTATGGGTCGACAAATTGTTACGTTGTGTGTCGTCGTACAACTGGATTCCGTTATAAGAGCCCTTTAACGGGCTGTCAATGGGGTTTTTATTCTGGGCTGACGAGATGCAGTGGGATGTGGCGGGATCGTCGTCGTACAACGAAGGCCGCAATTGGCCCGGGCGCCACTGCAGGGCGCCTGGGTGTAGAGCGGGATCGTGGAGGGGGATTTAGCGGCGTACGAGCAATCCGCGCAGAGCGATCAGGGCCGGCAGCCCAAGGCCGAGCCAGCTCAGGCTGTCCCAGGCGCCATCGCCCAGCAGGGCGGCGAAGAGTCCGACGGCACTGAGCAGGCCGATCAGCAGCGGGGCACTGAAGACCTTCCAGAAATTGCTCTGCCGGGGCTTCATGGCGCCACCTTTTGCGTGCTGTTCAAGACGCGGCTGTTGCGCCGGCGCACGAGCCACAGGTACACGCCGCTGCCCAGGACGATAATGGTCAGCCCATCCAGCACCGCCCACAGGACCTTCATCGGCATGCCGCCATAGTCGCCAAAGTGCAGCGGCTGGGACATGCCCATGGCGTCCATGTACCACGGCCGTTCGGCCACGGCAGTGACCTGCAGGGTCGCGGCGTCGATCAGCACCGGGGTCAGCAGGTGCGAGGTCAGGTGGCTGCTGCCCTTCATGAACACCGCGTAATGGTGCTCGCTGGAAAAGCGCGTGCCGGGGAAGGCGATAAAGTCCGGGCGCATGCCCGGCGCGGCCTGCGCGGCAATATCCAGCAGACGGCTGGCCGGGGCCAGTTGCGTCAGCGGTGGCGCGTCGCGGTAAGGGGCGATCATCGCGCTCAGGCTGTCATTGCGCCAGGCGGCGATAATCAGGTCGGCGCAGGCGCTGATCACTCCGGTCACGCCCACCACCAGGGCCCAGGTCAGGGTCACCACGCCGATCAGGTTATGCAGGTCGAGCCAGCGCAGGCGGGTGGATTTGTCGTGGCGTACGCTGGCGAACTTCAGCCGGCGCATGAAGGGCAGGTACAGCACGGTGCCGGAAATGATCGCCAGCACGAACAGCAGGCCCATGAACGCCAGCAGCAGCTTGCCCAGCAGGCCGGCGAACAGGTCCACGTGCAGGCGCAGCATGACCATCATCAGCCCGCCATTGGCCGAGGGCATTGCCACGGCCTCGCCGGTGCGGGCGTCGAGCATGAAGGTGTGGGAGGAGTTGGGCTCGGTGCCGGCGGTCTTGGCCATGATCGTCACCACGCCGTTGGGATCGTCCTCATCCCAGCCGAAGTACTGCATCACCTCGCCTGGCCGATGGGCTTCGGCGGCGCGCACCAGCTGCTGCAGGTCCAGGTGCGGAGTCTCGGCGGGCATTTCCCGCAGCTGCGGCGAGTCACCCAGCAGATGATCGATCTCGTGGTGGAAAATCAGCGGCAGGCCGGTCAGGGCCAGCATCAGCAGAAATACAGTGCAGATCAGGCTGGTCCAGGTGTGGATAAAGGACCAGCGGCGGATGGTTTGGCTTTTCATGAATCATCCAGATGCAAAAGGGCCACGGCGTGGCCGTGACCCTTGTTGTGATACCGGAAAGCTAGCGGTTTACCACTTGTAGTTGACGCTGGCCATGACGTTGCGGCGATCGCCGTAGTAGCAGTAAGTACCGTCGCAGGTCGACATGTATTCCTTGTCGAATACGTTGTTGGCATTGAGGGCGATGCTGGCGCCTTTCAGCGAGTTCTGCAGGCGGCCCAGGTCGTAGTGCACGGCGGCGTCGTAGACCGTATAGGCATCGGTGTCGCCGTCGGACTTACTGCCGACATAGGGCAGGTTACCTGCGGGGATGTTATTGGTTTCGCCGATGTAGCGCGCGCCAAAGCCCACGCCGAAGCCGTCCAGCAAGCCGTTATGCCAGGTGTAGTCGGCCCAGATCGAGGCCTGGTTTTCCGGGGTCAGGGGCAACGGACGGTTTTTGTCCTGAGGGTCGCCGACCTTGGTCATTTTGCTGTTGGCGTAGGTGTAGGCCGCCGTGAGCTTGAGGTTCTCGTTGACGTTGCCTACCGCTTCCAACTCGAAGCCGCGGACCTTGGCTTCGCCCAATGGCCGGCTTACGCCCAGGCTGTCGGAGAGCACGATGTTCTGCCGCGTCAGGTCGTAGACCGCAGCGGTCAGCAGTATGTCGCTGCCTGGCGGCTGGTATTTGACCCCCAGTTCGTATTGCTTGCCGGTGCTAGGCTCGAAGGCCTGCCCCTTGGAGTTACCGCCGGCTTCGGCCTGGAACGACTCGGCATAGGAAACATAGGGCGTGAAGCCCGAGTCGAAGACGTAACTCAGCGCAGCATTGCCGGTGAACGCGTGGTCGTCGCGCTGATCACGGGGTTCGCTGGCAATGTTGTAGAACTTGGTATCGGTGTGCAGCCAGTCCTGGCGTCCGCCCAGGGTCAGGCGCCAGTTGTCGAGGGCCATCTGGTCCTGGAGGTACAGGCCGGTGCCTTGACGTTTCTGGTTGTAATCGTTGTAGGCGGAATAGGCGACCTTGCTGAAGTCCTGCCCGTAGATCGGGTTGATGATGTTGCTGGTAGGGGCTTCGCCGTACAGCCATTTGTAGTTGGTGTTGACGCGTTCGTGATCCAGGCCTAGCAACAGCGTGTGTTTGAGTACACCGGTATTGAAGTCGGCCTGGAAGTTGTTATCCACGGCGAACTGGCTGATGTCTTCGTTGACGATGTTGGCACCGCGCCGAACCGTACCGTCGGCACTGACCGCCAGATCCGGTTTGTTCGGCCAATAGAAGCCACCAGCAGTAATGCCCTGGAAGGACAGGTCGCTTTTGGTGTAGCGCAGGTTCTGCCGGAACTGCCAGACATCATTCAGGCGATGTTCAAAGGCGTAGCCCAGGGCGTAGTAGGTCTTGTCGTAATACTCCCAGCTCGGGTCGCCCAGGTTCTTGTGGTACTTCACCTCGCCTGCCGGACTGTACAGCTTGGTGCCTTGCAGGGGCAGGAACTGGCTGGTGATCCCGGTATCGTCGCGGTTGAACTGGCTCAGGAATGTCAGTTTGGTGTCGTCGTCGATGTTCCAGGTCAGGCTGGGGGCAATGTTGTAGCGCTTGTCCTCGTTATGTTCGATGGCGGTGTTGCTGTCGCGTACCACGCCGCTGACGCGGTACAGGAAGCGGCCTTCATCATCGATCGGACCGGTGCTGTCAAAGCTGATCTGCTTGCGCTGGTAGCTGCCGATTTGCAACTGGACTTCATGGCCGGCCGTGTCCTGCGGGCGCCGGCTGACCATATCCAGCAGGCCACCGGGTGGGGTTTGGCCATACACCGAGGATGCCGGACCACGCAGCAGCGCCACACGCTCCAGATCCCAGGTTTCCAGCTTGGGCATGGTGTAGGTGCCCTTGGGCAGCGGCAAGCCATCGAGGAACTGGGTGGGCTCGAAGCCGCGGACCTTCAACCATTCGGCGCGGCTGTCGCTGCCATAGCTGCTGGCGGTGACGCCCGGCATGTAGCGCACGGCATCGTCGAGGTTCTGTACGGCCCGATCCTGCATCTGATCGCGGGTGGCGACAGAGATCGAACGGGGAACTTCTCGCAGCTCGGTATCGGTTTTGGTGCCTGCGGCGGTGCGCTTGGCGGCGTAGCCATCCACCGGTCCCCAAGCCGTTTCAGCGAACTCCTGACCGGTAATACTGGTTTCCGGCAACGCCACCACGCCCTCCGGGATCGGCGCCAGGCTGTAGGTGCCGGCGCCGCTTTGCTCCAGTTGCAGGCCGGTGCCGCGCAGGGCTTCGCGCAGGGCGCCGGGGGCGTCGAACGGGCCTTTGACCGGGGCCGAGGTTTTGCCGGCGGCCAGGGACGGGTTCAGGCTCAGGGCCAGGCCAGCCTGGCTGGCGATCTGGTTCAGGGTGCTGGCCAGGGGCGCGGCCGGCAGGTTGTAGGTACGCACGCTGGACGCCTGCTCGGCGGCCAACAACGCAGTGCTGGCCAGCGGGGTGCAGAGGGCAATGGCCACGGCCAACAGGCTGGGGCGCAACAAGGTGTCTAGCGAGCGGTACATACGGCGGCTCCTGAATGGAAATAGTTCGCAATTGCCTATGTGCCGGACGAGATGCAAAAAGTGATAGGGCTGATTGAAAATAATTTTGATTTAGATAAAGGCGAGCTTCGATCGCGCCCATTGCACCAGGCGAGCGCCTGCGTGGCAGAGGGGCAGCGCAGGCCTGCCGGCCACGGCGGCAATGCCGACCGCTGGGTTTCAGGGCTTGGCGTCGGCCTTGGCAGCCACCGTTACCCACCACGCCGTATGCCGTTCGATCTGCACCGGCAGGGTCGGCAATAGCGCGGTCAGCGCCAGGTCGGTGTTGTGCAGCGGGAAGCTGCCGGTAATACGCAGGTCGGCGACTTCCGGGGCCACGCCCAGGTGGCCGCGGCGGTAGCGACCGAGTTCGCCGATCAGGTCTTCGAGCCGTGCGTTGTCCACCACCAGCATGCCGCGGGTCCAGGCGTCGGCGCCGGCGTTCAAGGCCTGGAGCGGGCCGAGCCCGTCACGGCGCATCAGTACCTGCTGGCCTTCCTTGAGGATCTGTTCGTCGGGGCTCGCCTGCGGACGAGCGGCGACGGCGGACTGCAGCACGCTTAGGCGGGTGCCCTGGTCCTCGCGCTTGACCAGGAACCGCGTGCCGAGGGCGCGCATGTGTCCGTCATCGGTTTCGACAATGAACGGGCGGGCGTCGCCGTGGCCGGTTTCGATCAGGATCTCGCCTTCCTGCAACACGATGCGCCGTTGCTTGTCGTCAAAGCGCACATCCAGCGCACTGTGGGTATTGAGGTTGATCACGGTGCCGTCGCTCAGGTGCAGGGTGCGCTGCTCGCCGGTGGCCGTGCGCTGGTCGGCCAGCCAATAGTTGAGCGGCAGGTAGCGTTCCCCGGCGAACAGCGCCAGGCCGATCATCAGCGCAACGCTGGCCAGGCCGCTGCCGAGCTTGCGCACCCGGCGGCGGATCCCTTCGCGTGATTGCAGCAGGGCCACCCGGGCCGGGCCCGAGGCCACGCTGAAGCGCTGGTCGAGCATGCCCAGCTGGCGCCAGGCCCGGGCATGTTCTTCATGGGCGGCGTGCCATTTGGCGAACTCCTCGCGCTCCACGGCGTTGCCGGAATCGAGCGACAACTGCCAGGCAATCGCCGCGTCCAGCACCTGGGACGAAACCGGCTTGGAGCTGATGGGGTTCATACCGGCTCACCGTACAGCGCGATGTAGCACTGACGGATGCCCTGGGCCAGGTACTGGCGCACGCGCGGCACCGAGACCCCGAGGCGCTCGGCAATCTGGGCGTGGCTCAGGCCATCCAGGCGGTTATAGAGGAACGCGGCGCGGGCCTTGCTCGACAGCTTGCCGAGCAGGCGGTCGATGGCCTTGAGGTCTTCGAGGATCATCTGCTGTTCTTCCGGCGAGGGGTGCTCGGCTTCCGGGATCAGCATCAGTTCGGTGAGGTACGCCTGCTCCAGGGCAGCACGGCGAAAATAGTCGAACAGCAGGCCCTTGGCGATGGCGACGAGAAAGGCCCGTGGCTCGCGCGGCGTGTTCAGTTCGTCGCGGCCCAGCAGGCGGACGAAGGTGTCCTGGCTCAGGTCTTCGGCCCGTTGCGGACAGGCCACGTTGCGTCGCAGCCAAGCCAGCAGCCAGCCGCGATGGTCGCGATATAACGCGCCAACGAGCTCATTGTGGGGGCTTTGGGCTGACGACAACGGGCATCACCAATCGAGAAGTTTAAACTAACGAGAATTATTCGCGATTGTCGCAGGGGCGCAACGGCCGCGCAATGGGCGCCTGTCGGGTGAAACCTGTGGTTATGGCCATCAGGGACGCCGGGTTTAGCCGAGTGCGGGCGTTGCTTGGTGCCGCCAGGTGTGGAGCCGCTGCCGAGCCTGCGAGGCTGCGCTGCCCTGACCGGCACCGAAGATCCGCCGGTTAGAAAGAAGGCGCCTGCTGACGGCGCTTCCACTGGTTGAGGCGCTGTTGCAGGTTCAGCGGGCTGTGGATCTGCTGCTGGCGGGCACGGCTGAACAGGATCAGCGCCAGTTCTGCGGTGGCCAGGGCGTCGGCGGCGGCATGGTGGCGTTCGCCCACTTGCAGCTTGAACCAGTCGATCCAGTCATCCAGCCCGGCTTCGCGGATATTGGCTTGAGGGCACAGCAGCGGTGCCAGATCGGCGATATCCATAAAGCTGTGTTGCAGGCGATAACCCAGGCTGTCTTTCAGCGCCCGACCGAGCATGTGCTGGTCGAAGGGGGCGTGGAAGGCCAGCACCGGGCTGTCGCCGATAAACTCCATAAAGTCCAGCAACGCCTGGGCCGGGTCACAACCGGCGGCAATCGCGCTCGGCCCCAGGCCATGGATCAGCACGCTGGGGCTGAGCTTGTGGTCGACCCGCAGCAAAGTGCGCTCGAACTGCTGGCTGAAGTCGATAGCGCCGTCCTCGATCACCACCGCACCGATCGACAGCACCTGGTCGCGATTGAGGTTCAGGCCGCTGGTTTCCAGGTCCAGCACCACCCAGCGCTGTTGCCGCAGGCTGCATTCGCCCAATGGCGCCGGGGCCGGCAGGCGGTCGCGGCGCTGCTGTTGTTCGGGGGTGAGGCTGGCACTGGCGGGGCGCAGCCAGGCGAACAGGCTCATAGCTGATACCGCAGGGCCAGGCTGCTTTGCAGGCGCTGGGCCTGGCGCAGGGATTCACGCAGGATGCGCCGGTCCAGGTGGTTGAGGCGGTCCGGGTCGACGCGGTTGGAGTAGGGCAGGTTCTCGCGGGTTTGCAGCTGGTGCTGTTGCATGCGGGTCTGCTGGATAAAGTGGTAGGCCTCTTCATAGGCCGCGCCGTCCAGGGGCTCGATCACTTCCCTGGCCACCAGTTGGCGCAGGCGCTCCAGGGTGTTGTTGGCGCTGATGCCGTTGGCCAGCGCCAGCAGGCGGGCGCCGTCGACGAAGGGGGTCAGGCCCTGGACCTTGAGGTCGAGGGTGGCCTTTTCGCCGTTCTTTTTCGCCAGCACAAATTCGCGGAAGCGCCCCACCGGCGGCCGCTGACGCAAGGCGTTCTCCGCCAGCATGCGCTGGAACAGCCGGTTGTCGGCCACCTGGTCGAGGATGCCGCGTCGCAGTTGCTCGCAGCCTTGTTCATCGCCCCAGACCACCCGCAGGTCGAAGTAGATGCTGGAGGCCAGCAGGTTTTCCGGGGTGGCTTCGCGGATAAAGGCGGAAAAACGCCGGGCCCATTCGGCGCGGGACAGGCACAGCTCGGGGTTGCCGGCCATGATATTGCCCTTGCACAGGGTAAAGCCGCACTGCGCCAGGCTTTGATTGATCTGCTGCGCCAGGGGCAGCAGCTTGCCGCGGATCTCGGCAGCGTGGGCCGCGTCGCGGGCGTCGAACAGAATGCCGTTGTCCTGGTCGGTGTGCAGGGTCTGCTCACGGCGGCCTTCGCTGCCGAAACACAGCCAACTGAAGGGCACGCCGGGATCGCCGCGGTCGGCCAGGGTCAGTTCGATCACCCGGCACACGGTGTGGTCGTTGAGCAGGGTGATGATGTGGGTGATCTGGGTCGAGGACGCGCCGTGGGCCAGCATGCGTTCCACCAGTTGCCCGATCTCGCCGCGCAGCGCCACCAGGTTCTCGACCCGGGGGGCATTGCGGATGGTGCGCGCCAGGTGCACCAGATCGACCCGTTGCAAGGAAAACAGGTCACGCTCTGAGACCACGCCGCACAGGCGCTGGTCCTTGACCAGGCAGACGTGGGCGATATGGCGCTCGGTCATGGCGATGGCCGCGTCGAATGCGCTGTGGTCCGGCGTCAGGTAGAACGGGCCGTGGGTCATGTGCCGTTCGATCGGCTGAGTGAAATCATCGGTGCCGTCGGCTACCACCTGGCGCAGGTCGCGCAGGGTGAAAATACCGATCGGCGCCTTGTGCTCATCCACCACCACGATGCTGCCGACCTGTTGCTCGTGCATCAGGGTCACGGCTTCGCGCAGGGGGGTGACGGTGCTGCAGGTCACGGGATGACGCATGGCCAGCTCGCCCAGGCGGGTGTTGAGCGAGTATTGAGTGCCGAGGGTTTCCACGGCTTTTTGCTGGACTTGCTGGTTGACCTGGTCCAGCAGGCTGCTGACCCCGCGCAAGGCGAAGTCGCGAAACACCGAGGACAGGGCAAACAACTTGATAAAGGCCGGCTTGTTCAGTTGCAGGCAGAAGGTGTCCTCGGCCGCCAGGTGTTCGGTACGCGTGGCCCGTTCGCCCAGCAGGGCGGCCAGCGGGAAGCATTCGCCGGTGGTGATCTCGAAGGTGGTCTCGGTGCCGCCCTTGGCCGTGTGCGGACGTTCGCCGACCACTCGGCCCTGTTTGACGATGTAGAAGTGTTCCACCGGCCCGTCGGCGGGCTTGATGATGCTCTCGTCAGGCCCGTAGAAGCGCAGTTGGCATTGTTCTACCAGGTAGGCCAGGTGGGCGTTTTCCATCTGGTTGAACGGCGGGAACCGTTGCAGGAACTGCATGGTGCCGTGGATGTTCTGCAACACCGCGGTTTTCCCTGCCTGGGTGAAGGCATCCGCTTTACTCATAACTATTACCGCAGTCTTTTTGGATTTGTTGTGGTCGGATCAACAGCCATGGTCGGCCCCTGTGCCCGGGGTGCCCATTGGACGTAAGTCTAGGTAGGGCTTCAATCGTGGGGATTTGGTCTAAGCCCGGGGTCGTTGGCGCAAAAAAAGTGCTCAACAGACCTCTTGGAAAAATTTCCGACGAAGTGCACATTGAAGGCCTGCTTAGCGATGTCTGACCACTGTGCTAGGGGATTGACTTGAACATGTAGGAAACCTATGTCCGACCACGATATTTTGAGTGACGCCGAGCGCGAGGCGCTAAGCGCAGTCATGCTGGAGCCCGACCTGCCGCCACAGCGCGTATTGATTGCCGATGACGACAAAGATGCGCGCGAGTTGCTTTCGGAAATCCTCGGACTGGATGGCATCCGTTGCGTTACCGCTGCCAGCGGCAAAGCGGCACTGGAGCTTTTGAACTCGAATAAATCCATCGGACTGCTGATCACCGACCTGCGCATGGCGCCTTGCAATGGCCTGGAGCTGATCCGCCAGGTGCGCGAATCGGAACGGGCGGCGTTGCCGATCATCATCATTTCCGGCGACGCCGACGTGCGCGACGCCATTGCGGCCATGCATTTGAGCGTGGTCGACTTCCTGCTCAAACCCATCGACACCGACAAGCTGCTGAGCCTGGTCAAGCACGAACTGGGCGTGGTCCCCTAGGCTCTGTACGAAAACTACCTGCGCTTCGATCATGCTGCGTTAAAAACAGGCTCGGGCGCGAGTCCGATCGGAATGCTCATGTAGGTCCCTACAGTCGAACGCGACCCCGGCCGTTCCTCGTCTGTTTTTGCCTTGCCTGATCTTTGCTCGGCGAGTTTTCGTACAGGCCCTAGACGCCGTCACCCATGTTGCAAAAAAAAGCCCCGATCAGTGATCGGGGCTTTTTCATTGGGCTAGCGCCGCGTTGTTACAGGCCGTTCTTGGCCTTGAACTCGCGACGACGACGGTGCAGCACCGGCTCGGTATAGCCGTTTGGCTGCTTGGTGCCTTCGATCACCAGTTCGACCGCCGCCTGGAAGGCGATGTTGCTGTCGAAGTCTGGCGCCAGAGGACGGTACAGCGCGTCGCCGGCGTTCTGCCGGTCAACCACTGGAGCCATGCGTTTGAGGCTTTCCAGCACCTGGGTCTCGGTGACCACGCCGTGGCGCAGCCAGTTGGCGATGTGCTGGCTGGAAATGCGCAGGGTCGCGCGGTCTTCCATCAGGCCTACGTCGTTGATGTCCGGCACTTTGGAGCAGCCCACGCCCTGGTCGATCCAGCGCACCACGTAACCGAGGATGCCCTGGGCGTTGTTGTCAAGTTCGTTGCGGATTTCCTGCTCCGACCAGTTGGTGTTGCTGGCCAGGGGGATGGTCAGTATGTCGTCCACCGAAGCGCGAGGGCGCTTGGCCAGCTCGGCCTGGCGGGCGAATACGTCGACCTTGTGGTAGTGCAGGGCATGCAGCGCCGCCGCGGTGGGCGATGGAACCCAGGCGGTGTTGGCGCCGGCCAGCGGGTGGGCGATTTTCTGTTCGAGCATCGCGGCCATCAGGTCGGGCATGGCCCACATGCCTTTGCCGATCTGCGCGCGACCTTGCAGGCCGGTGCTCAGGCCGATATCGACGTTCCAGTTTTCGTAGGCGCCGATCCATTTTGCGGCCTTCATCTCAGCCTTGCGCACCACGGCGCCGGCTTCCATGGAGGTGTGGATTTCGTCGCCGGTACGGTCGAGGAAGCCGGTGTTGATGAACACCACGCGCTCGCTGGCCGCCTGGATGCAGGCCTTGAGGTTGACCGTGGTGCGGCGCTCCTCGTCCATGATCCCGACTTTCAGGGTGTTGCGTGGCAACGCCAGCACGTCTTCGATGCGGCCGAACAGCTCGTTGGTGAACGCCGCTTCTTCCGGACCGTGCATCTTCGGTTTGACGATGTAGACCGAGCCGGTGCGGCTGTTGCTGCGCGAGGTGTTGCCGTTCAGGTTGTGCACCGCCGCCAGGCTGGTGAGCAGGCCGTCGAGGATGCCTTCCGGCACTTCGTTGCCGTGCTTGTCGAGGATCGCGTCGATGGTCATCAAGTGACCCACGTTGCGTACGAACAGCAGGGAGCGACCGTGCAGCTTCAGGGTCGAGCCGTCGACAGCGGTGTACTCGCGGTCGGCGTTCATGGTGCGGGTGAAGGACTTGCCGCCCTTGGCCACTTCTTCCGCCAGGTCGCCTTTCATCAGGCCGAGCCAGTTGCGGTAGATCACCACCTTATCGTCGGCGTCGACGGCAGCTACCGAGTCTTCGCAGTCCATGATGGTGGTCAGTGCGGCTTCCATCAGCACGTCTTTGACGCCGGCGGCGTCGGTCTGGCCGACGGGGCTGGTGGCGTCGATCTGGATTTCGAAGTGCAGGCCGTTGTGTTTGAGCAGGATCGCGGTCGGTGCCGCAGCGTCGCCGTGGTAGCCGATTAACTGGGCATCATCGCGCAGGCCACTGTTGCTGCCGCCCTTGAGGCCGACCACCAGCTTGCCGCCAACGATCTTGTAGCTCGTGGCGTCGACATGGGACCCCGCGCTCAGCGGTGCGGATTCATCGAGGAAGGCACGGGCGAAGGCGATGACCTTGTCGCCACGGACCTTGTTGTAGCCTTTGCCCTTTTCCGCGCCGTCGGCTTCGCTGATGGCGTCGGTGCCGTACAGCGCGTCGTACAACGAGCCCCAGCGGGCGTTGGAAGCGTTGAGGGCGAAGCGGGCGTTCATGACCGGAACCACCAGCTGCGGACCGGCCATGCGGGCGATCTCGTCATCGACATTTTGCGTCGTGGCCTGGAAGTCCGCTGCTTCTGGCAGCAGGTAACCGATGTCTTGCAGGAAGGCCTTGTAGGCCACAGCGTCGTGGGATTGACCGGCACGGGATTGGTGCCAGGCATCGATACGCGCTTGGAAATCGTCGCGTTTGGCGAGTAGGGCTTGGTTTTTCGGGGCCAGGTCATGGATGACCTTGTCGGCGCCGGCCCAGAACGAATCGGCGGTGAGGCCGGTACCGGGAATGGCTTCGTTGTTCACGAAGTCGAACAGGACTTTGGCGACCTGCAGGCCACCCACTTGAACGTGTTCAGTCATTGCTTGCCTCACTCTGCTCAGCTATTTCGCTTTTCAGCTCTTCAAATTGACAATGAAGCCCTGGCATTTAAACCACAAACCCCTCTACCAGTACATGCCATCGCGGGCGGCTGGCTGCTTCCAATCAACGGCGGAGCCTTGCTGACGGGGCTTTTGAGGGTTGCGACTGGGCCTTGGCAGACATCGGTCCAACGTTATGTAGTGCGCGCTGCGGCATACTACATGATCAATTGCGCTTGTGAAAATTAGACTAAATACGTCGTTCCGCGACTAAAGTTGCTCCTTTGGTCACGCAAGTGGCGGTCATGTTCTCAAAAAGCGCACGGATTGTTCCATATAAATTCAAATAGTTGTACACGATTTGTGTCTTTGCGCCTGGCCCCCGGCTGCCAGTGCCCCTTTCGAGCGGTCTGTAGCGGGATTCACTGGCCGCAGGTGGGCCGGCGAGGCTTGCCTATACTTGCGCTTCTATAACAAAAGTCATGATCAGAGGACTGCGCCATGGACCATCTCGTACTCACCGTATTCGCCCCGGACAAGCCCGGACAGGTCGAGCGCATTGCCCAGTGCATTGCCGAGCACGGGGGTAACTGGCTGGAGAGCCGCATGTCGCGCATGGCGGGGCAGTTTGCCGGGATCCTGCGCCTCGGGGTGCCGGCCGAAGCCTATGACGAACTGGTGGACGCGCTCCAGGGCTTGTCGAGCCACGGGATTCGCGTGCTGATCGCTGAAAGTGGTATCGAGCAGTCCTGCACCTGGAAGCCGATCGCCATGGAGTTGGTGGGCAACGACCGGCCGGGCATCGTGCGCGACATCACCCGGCTGCTCAGCGAGCAGGGGGTCAACCTGGAACGGTTGGTGACTGAAGTGCGCCCCGCGCCTATGAGCAGCGAGCCGTTGTTTCATGCCGAGGCAGTCCTTGCGGTGCCCCTGACCTTGTCCCTGGATGTGCTGCAGGCTCGCCTGGAAACCCTGGCCGATGACCTGATGGTCGAATTGGTGCTGCGCAGCGAGACCTGAGCCCGGCACTGCCGGTTATCCAAGTTTAAGGTGCATGCGCCTGTGGATAACCTGTAGAGACAGGTCTCCAGCCCAAAGGGGCCGGGGCTCTCCAGGGTTTGATCAAAAAATCATCAGTTTTCAAGGGCTTGTGCACAAACGCCGGGGATCACGCTGTGGATAACCTTGGGAAGAATGCTTGCAGGCCACGTGAGCCGTGGCCTGCAAGCTATTGTTCGTTTTTTGATCAGCTGCGGCGACGCAAACTCAACCAGGCATCCACGCTGTACACCGCCAGGCCGGCCCAGATGAACATGAACGCCACCAGCGTGCTGGAGGACAGGTGTTCATCAAACAGCAACACCGCCTGCAACAGCACCAGGGTCGGTGCCAGGTACTGCAAGAAGCCCAGGGTGGTGTAAGGCAAATGCCGCGCAGCCGCGTTGAAACACACCAGCGGCACCAGGGTGACCGGGCCTGCGGCCACCAGCCACCAGGCTTCGGAGCTGCCCCAGAACTCGAGCTGGGCGCTGCTAGCCGTCGGGTTGAACAGCAGCCAGGCCACCGCAATCGGCACCAGCATCCAGGTTTCCACCACCAGCCCGGGCAATGCCTTGACCGGTGCCTGCTTGCGGATCAGCCCGTAGAAACCGAAGGTCAGCGCCAGCACCAGCGACACCCAGGGCAGGCTGCCCACCTGCCACACCTGTTGCGCCACACCCACCGCCGCCAGCACCACGGCCAGCCACTGCAGACGTCGCAGACGCTCGCCAAGAATCAACATGCCCAGCAGCACATTCACCAGGGGGTTGATGTAGTAGCCCAGGCTGGCCTCCAGCATCCGGCCGTTGTTCACCGACCAGACGTACGTCAGCCAGTTGGCGGCGATCAAGGTGCCGCTCAAGGCCAGGATCGCCAGGCGTTTAGGATTCTCCCGCAGCTCGCGCCACCAGCCGGGGTGTTTCCAGACCATCAGCAACAAAGCGCCGAACAACGCCGACCACAGGACCCGGTGAATGATGATTTCAACCGCGGGCACGCTGGCAATGGCTTTGAAGTAGAGGGGGAACAGGCCCCAGATGATGTAGGCACTCAGGCCCAGAATGTACCCGTGACGCGGGTTGGCGGCTTGCATGCAGAATCCTTGCTTAGGCAGCTAACAAAGCGACGATTGTAAGGAGATTTGTCTGAAACTGTCGTGAGACTTTGTTAACAGTCGTGCGCTGGGGTGCCAGGTGCATGGGCGGTGTTCGTGAAGGACTGCGTCCGAACGCGGCCCGAGCCTGCGGCAGCGGCGACGAGCAGTCCCGACCCTGGGCCAGGGCCGGGCGTGCAACGGCGGCTCAGAACAGTTTCAGCGGCTCTTCATTGAGTGCCGACAGTTGCTCGCGCAGGGCCAGGACCTGGTCGCCCCAATAGCGTTCGGTGCCGAACCACGGAAAGCTGTGGGGGAATGCCGGATCGTCCCAGCGCCGTGCGAGCCAGGCGCTGTAGTGCATCAGACGCAGGGCGCGCAGGGCTTCGATCAGGGCCAGTTCCCGTGGGTCGAAATCGTGGAATTCGCTGTAGCCATCCATCAATTCCGACAATTGCCCGAGACATTCCTGACGATCACCCGCGAGCATCATCCACAGGTCTTGCACGGCCGGCCCCATGCGGCAGTCGTCGAGGTCGACGATATGGAACATCTCGTCACGGCACATCATGTTGCCGGGGTGGCAATCGCCGTGCATGCGGATATTGGTGTGCGGCGTGGTCTTGTAAACCTCTTCCACGCGCTTGAGCAGATCCCGCGCCACTGACTCGTAGGCTGGCAGCAGGCCCTTGGGTATGAAATTGCCTTCAAGCAGGGTGGCTAGGGAGTCGTGGCCGAAGTTTTTCACCCCCAGCGCCTCACGGTGCTCGAACGGCTTGGTGGCGCCGACCGCGTGCAAACGGCCGAGCAACTGGCCCAGTCGATAGAGCTGGTCGAGGTTGCCCGGCTCCGGTGCCCGGCCGCCACGGCGCGGGAACAGGGTAAAGCGAAAGCCCGCGTGCTCGAACAGGCTGGCGCCGTTGTGGATCATCGGCGCCACTACCGGTACGTCGCACTCGGCGAGCTCGAAGGTGAAGCGGTGTTCTTCGAGGATGGCTTCGTTGGTCCAGCGCTGGGGACGGTAGAACTTGGCGATCAGCGGTTCGCCGTCTTCGATGCCGACCTGGTACACGCGATTTTCATAGCTGTTGAGCGCCAAAACGCGGGCGTCGCTGAGAAAACCGATGCTTTCTACGGCGTCGAGGACCAGATCCGGGGTCAGTGTTTCAAACGGGTGCGACATGCTCACTCCTGCGCGCAGCAGGCTGCCGCGTAAGGCCACGCATGGTAGCGCACACCGGCCCGGATAGGTGGCGGCTTTAGGCTTGGTCGGGATGTCTCGGTGGCTGACATCCCGGCCTGAGCGGATCAGGTGCCGACGATCCCGCCGTCTTCACGGCGGATGGCCATGACCGAAGAGCGTGGCTTGCCGTTGGGCAGGTGCTCGGGGAACGTCGAGCCGCCGTTTTCGCCCGGGTGCTGGATCCCGACAAACAGGGTTTTCTGATCGGGTGAGAAGCTGATGCCGGTGACTTCGCAGCCTACCGGGCCGACCATGAACCGGCGGATCTCGCCACTGGCCGGGTCCGCGCAGAGCATCTGATTGTTGCCCATGCCGGCGAAGTCGCCGCTGTTGCTGACATCGCCATCGGTCAGGATCCACAGGCGCCCGGCCTGGTCGAACCCCAGGCCGTCGGGGCTGTTGAACATGTTCTGTGGAGTGATGTTCGATGAGCCGCCCTTGGCTTGCCCCGCGTGCACCGAAGGGTTGCCGGCGACCACGAACAAGTCCCAGGCAAAGCTCATGGCGCCATGGTCATCGCGGTCGGTGCGCCAGCGCAGGATCTGTCCATAGACGTTTTTCTCCCGCGGGTTGGGGCCGCCCACCGGCTGGCCGTCTTCGCCGCGTTTGACGTTGTTGGTCAGGGTGCAATAGACCTGGCCATCCTTGGGGCTGACCACTATCCATTCCGGCCGGTCCATGCGCGTGGCTTTGACCACGCTGGCGGCCAGGCGGGCATGGATCAGCACCTGGCCCTGGTCGGCAAAGCCGCTGGCGGCATCGAGCCCGTTCTTGCCGTGGCTCAGCTCGATCCATTGGCCCTGGCCCTTGGGAAGGTCGGGATTGCTGTCGCCGCCATCGAAGCGCGCCACGTACAGCGTGCCGTGGTCCAGCAGGTCGCGGTTGGCCTTGGGGTTGCGGTGGTCGATCTTGTCGCGGCTGATGAATTTGTAGATGAACTCGCCGCGTTCGTCGTCGCCCATGTAGACCACGGCGCGGCCATCAGCGGTTTCGGCCAGGGCCGCGTTCTCGTGCTTGAAACGGCCCAGGGCGGTGCGTTTGACCGGTGTCGACTGCGGATCGAACGGGTCGATTTCCACGACCCAGCCATGGCGGTTGAGTTCATTGGGGTTGTGCGCCAGGTCGAAGCGCGGATCGTGGGGGTGCCAGTTGATCTCTTTGCTGGCGGCTACCGCGCCGTAGCGTTTTTGCGCGGCATCGAACGTCTGTTCGGCGTTGCTGCTGCCAAAGCAGTCGGTGAAGTTCTCTTCACAGGTCAGGTAGGTGCCCCATGGGGTTTTGCCGTTGGCACAGTTCTGGAAAGTGCCGAGCACGTGCTTGCCCTGGCCATCGGCGGCGGTCTTCAACAGCGCATGACCGGCGGCGGGACCGCTCAGGCGGATCGGCGTGTTGCCGTGGATGCGTCGGTTGTAGCGCGAGCCCTGGACGAACTGCCATTGGCCGTTCTTGCGTTGCACTTCGATCACCGACACGCCTTCGCTGGCCTGGGCCTTGTGCACTTCTTCGGCCGATTGCGGCATGCCGCCGTGGGCATAGAGGTAGCGGTAGTTGGTGTATTCGTTGTTGATCGCCATCAGCGCGCGCTGATCGTCGCCGGGGAAGGCGAACAGGCTCATGCCGTCGTTGTTGTCGCCGAATTGCAGCTCCTGGGCCTGGGCGCTGCCGTTGCCCGTGGGGTCGAAGGCCGGGCCGTTGTTGTGCAGCGGCTGACCCCAGCTGATCAGCACCGACGCCGTGTAGCCCGGTGGCAGGCTGAGGCTGTCAGCGGTGGCCGCGGCGATGCCGGTAAAACCCAGCAGCGGGCTGGAGCCGGCGCTGATGCTGGCGGCCAGCGCACTGCGGCTCAGCAGGCTGCCCCCCAGGAACATTGCCGCGCCGCACAGCGCACCGGCGCCGATGAAACCACGGCGGCTGAGGCCGACGATTTGCTCCAGGTCCGTGGGTTGGTCTTCTTCTAATAGGCTCATGTCAGGCTTCCTGCGATTTTTGCAGACACCTTAATCAGCCCTGATGACAAAAATGTTGCAGCCATATGTCCCGCCCGTAGCCACTGCCGCCAGGCTGCGCTGGCCGGTCCGGGCGCCGGGGCATTGCGGTTGAAATGCGTTGTCTTCAAGGGCCAGCGCAGCCTGGCGGCAGTGGCTACAGCGGGGTGCCGAGGAGGACGTTGGAGGGGGAAAACTGAACCTGGACCGGTCGGTTCACCGCGAGGCCTTGGGCCTTGAGTTGCGAGGACTCGACCAGGGCGCACAGGGTCGGGCCGTTGGGCAGGCTGATCCGAACCTCCCAGGGGCCGTCTTCGGCGTCGAGGATCTGCTCGATGCTGCCGGTCAGGCCGTTGTGCCCGGCGGTAATGGGCTGGCCGAGTGCTTGCAGCTCCAGCCAGCCGGCCTTGATCAGCGCCACCACTTCGGTGTCGGGCAGCAGTTCCAGGCGCTGGGTGCTGTCGTGGGTGATCTGCGCCTGGATCACCAGGCCTGGGGCCAGTTCCAGGCTGATCAGGTCATTGCGACCGAGCCCCTCGATCGCCACCACCTTGCCGTGCAGTTGGTTGCGCGCGCTGGTGCGCAGCATCAGGCGACCCAGCAGGTCGAGGTCGCTGGCGTCCTCGGCGGCTTCCAGCACCTGGGCCTGCAAGGCTTGCAGGCGCAGGTACAGGCGCAACACCCGTTCACCTTCAGCCGAGAGCTTGGCGCCACCCCCGCCCTTGCCGCCGACGCTGCGTTCCACCAGGGGCTTTTGTGCCAGGTTATTCAACTCATCGATGGCGTCCCAGGCGGCCTTGTAGCTGAGCCCGGCGCTTTTGGCCGCGCGGGTGATCGAGCCTTGCTCGGCGATGTGCTGCAACAGGGCGATGCGTTGCGGGCGGCGGACGATGTGCTGGGTCAATAACGTGGGCAAGGACATGGCAGGGCACTGTGAACGCTGGAGGTGGAGGCTGAGTGTGCGGCTTGAGGGGCGAGAGTCAAGTCAGGCCGGCTCCCCGGGTTTGGGTGTGCGGGCCAGGCAATACACGTCGACCCGGTGCGCACCGGCATCCAGCAGCAGTCTGGCCAGGGTTTCGGCAGTGGCGCCGGTGGTGAGCACGTCATCCACCAGGGCCAGATGACGGCCGCCAACCCGGGCCTTGTCCGCCAGGCTGAAGGCCCGACGCAAGTTGCGCCGCCGGGCAGGGGCGTCCAGGCCTTGCTGCGCCGGGGTGTCCTGCGTCCGCAGCAGCATGCCTTCATCCACTGCAATCCCCAGGCCCTGGCCCAGCCATTGGGCAAGCAGCGCCGCCTGGTTGAAACCGCGTTCGCGCAGGCGCCGGCTGGCCAGGGGCACCGGTAACAGCAGCTCCGGACGCGGTAGGCCGTCATTGAAACGATGATGCAGGGATTGGCTGAGAAGTTCGCCGAGCAGGCGGCCAAACGGCCACTTTGCCCCGTGCTTGAAGCGGGTGATCAAACTGTCGACCGGGAAGCCGTAGCTCCAGGGCGCTACCACCTGGGAAAACGCCGGCACCCGCCTCAGACACTCGCCGCAGGTCAGGCCCGCCTGGGGCAAGGGCAGGGCGCAGATCCGGCATTGCGGGCCTAACCAGGGCAGCTCGGCTTCGCACTCGACGCAAATGGGCTGCGGGTTATCGCAGGGTTCATCGCAGAGCAAACAGGTTTGGTTGTTATTTAACCAGATGTAAACCGGTCCTTCGTATTCTGGTTGACAGTGCATGGCGCTTCCTTAAATATGCCGAACATCCGTGTCGCGGCTGTGGGTATCCGATTACCCCGTCGTCTGCCCCAAGCATAATCAAGGAATCGCCCATGAGCGCCAGCACCACCGCCACCTTGCGTCATGACTGGTCTTTGGCTGAAGTCAAAGCCCTGTTCGTTCAGCCGTTCAACGACTTGTTGTTCCAGGCGCAGACCGTGCACCGCGCGCATTTCGATGCCAACCGGGTCCAGGTGTCGACCTTGCTGTCGATCAAAACCGGGGCCTGCCCGGAAGATTGCAAATATTGTCCGCAGTCCGGCCACTACAACACCGGGCTGGAAAAAGAAAAGCTGATGGAAGTGCAGAAGGTCCTTGAAGAGGCCGCTCGCGCCAAGGCCATTGGTTCGACCCGATTCTGCATGGGCGCGGCCTGGAAGCACCCCTCGGCCAAAGACATGCCCTACGTGCTGCAGATGGTGCAGGGCGTCAAGGCCATGGGGCTGGAGACCTGCATGACCCTGGGGCGCCTCGATCAGGAGCAGACCGAAGCCCTGGCCAAGGCTGGCCTGGACTATTACAACCACAACCTCGACACCTCGCCGGAGTTCTACGGCAGCATCATCACCACCCGCACCTACAGCGAGCGCCTGCAAACCCTGGCCTACGTGCGTGATTCGGGGATGAAGATCTGCTCCGGTGGCATCCTCGGCATGGGCGAGTCCCTCGATGACCGCGCCAACCTGCTGATCCAACTGGCCAACCTGCCCGAACACCCGGAGTCGGTGCCGATCAACATGCTGGTGAAAGTCGCCGGCACGCCGCTGGAAAACGCCGAGGACATCGACCCGTTCGACTTTATCCGCATGCTCGCCGTGGCCCGCATCCTGATGCCGCAATCCCACGTGCGCTTGTCTGCTGGACGTGAAGCGATGAACGAGCAGATGCAGGCCCTGGCGTTTTTCGCCGGCGCCAACTCGATTTTCTATGGCGACAAGTTGCTGACCACCGCCAACCCGCAGGCCGACAAGGACATGCAACTGTTCTCGCGCCTGGGGATCCTGCCCGAAGCCCGTGAAGAGCACGCCGATGAAGTGCACCAGGCGGCAATCGAGCAGGCGCTGGTGGAGCAAAAGAGCAGCGAGCAGTTCTACAACGCCGCGCTCTGACTGCCCCCAGCCTGTAGCCGCGGCCTTGGACCGGGGCGTGAGGACCTTGCATGCTTCGAGGTCCCGATTACCTGTCGCAGCCCGGGGCAGCGGCTCCAGCCACTCTTTTGATCACCGAGGCCTGCATGTCTTTTGATCTCGCCGCGCGCCTCGCTGCCCGCCGTGCCGAAAACCTCTATCGCCAACGCCCCCTGCTGGAAAGCCCCCAGGGGCCTGAAGTGGTGGTCGATGGCCAGCCGTTGCTGGCGTTCTGCAACAACGACTACCTGGGCCTGGCCAACCACCCGCAAGTCATCGAAGCCTGGCGCGCCGGTGCTTTGCGTTGGGGCGTGGGCGGTGGCGCCTCGCACCTGGTGATCGGCCACAGCGGCCCGCACCACGCACTGGAAGAAGCCCTGGCCGACCTGACCGGACGCCCGCGAGCGCTGTTGTTCACCACCGGCTACATGGCCAACCTGGGGGCGGTCACGGCCTTGGTGGGGCAGGGCGACACCGTGCTGGAAGACCGTCTCAACCACGCGTCCCTGCTGGATGCCGGCCTGTTGTCCGGGGCGCGTTTCAATCGGTATCTGCACAACGATGCGGTCAGCCTGGCCAAACGCCTGGAAAAAGCCACCGGCAATACCCTGGTGGTCACCGACGGCGTGTTCAGCATGGACGGCGACCTGGCCGACCTGCCGGCGCTGGCCCGTGAAGCCCGGGCCAAGGGCGCCTGGCTGATGGTCGATGACGCCCATGGTTTCGGCCCGCTGGGAGCCAATGGCGGTGGGATTGTCGAGCACTTCGGCCTGAGCCAGGACGACGTGCCGGTGCTGGTCGGCACCCTGGGCAAGGCGTTCGGTACGGCCGGGGCCTTTGTCGCCGGCAGCGAAGAGTTGATCGAAAGCCTGATCCAGTTTGCCCGGCCCTACATCTACACCACCAGCCAACCCCCGGCGCTGGCCTGCGCGACCTTGAAAAGCCTGGAACTGCTGCGCAGCGAGCATTGGCGGCGCGAGCACCTCAACGGCCTGATCCACCAGTTCCGCCGTGGCGCCGAGCAGATCGGCCTGGCGTTGATGGACAGTTTTACCCCGATCCAGCCGATCATGATTGGCGACAGCGGGCGGGCCATTCGCCTGTCGCAGATGCTCCGCGAACGCGGCCTGATGGTCACGGCCATCCGCCCGCCAACCGTGCCTGCGGGCAGTGCGCGCTTGCGTGTGACCTTGTCCGCAGCCCACAGCGAAGCCCAGGTCCAGCTATTGTTAAACGCACTGGCGGATTGTTTTAGCGAACTGGGACCGGAGCCAAGCCATGCGTGATCGACTGATTCTGCTGCCGGGTTGGGGCCTGGGCATTTCCCCGCTGGAGCCGCTGGCGGCGGCGTTGCAGGGCCTGGACCAGCACCTGAAGGTCGAAATCGAGCCTTTGCCGGAGCTGGAGTCCAGCGACCTGGGGGACTGGCTCGATGAACTCGACGCGGATTTGCCGGACAACGCCTGGCTCGGCGGCTGGTCGCTGGGCGGGATGCTGGCCAGTGAGCTGGCGGCGCGCCGTGGCGATCGCTGTTGCGGCTTGCTGACCTTGGCCAGCAACCCGAGCTTTGTGGCCCATGGCGAGTGGGCAAGCGCCATGGCCGGGGAAACCTTCGACGCCTTTCTGGCCGGCTGCAACGCCGACTCGCGACTGACCCTCAAGCGTTTCGGCCTGCTCTGTGCCCAGGGCGCCGAGGACCCGCGCGGCCTGTCGCGCCTGCTGCTGGGGGGTGCGCCGAATACCCCGCCAGCGGTGTTGATGGCCGGGCTGGAGTTGCTGGCGCAGCTGGATACACGGGACGCGTTACAGGCGTTTCGTGGCCCGCAGTTGCATCTGTTTGCCGGGCTCGACGCGCTGGTGCCGGCAGAAGCCGCGAGCGAGTTGCTGGCGTTATTGCCCGATGTCGAAATTGGCCTGATTGAACAGGCCAGCCACGCGTTTCTTCTGGAAGACCCCCACGGTGTGGCGGGGGCGATCCAGGCCTTTTTGCATGAGTCCGGTGATGACTGATTTGTCCCTTCCCCCATTACTCGGCGGCTTGCCGGACAAGCGCCAGGTCGCGGCGTCCTTTTCCCGTGCCGCAGCCAGTTACGACAGCGTCGCCGATCTGCAGCGGGCGGTGGGCCATGAGCTGCTGCGGCGCCTGCCGCCCGAGCGGTCGTTCGCCTGCTGGCTGGATATAGGCTGCGGTACCGGGTATTTCACCCGGGCCCTGGCCGAGCATTTCCCTGGGGCCCAGGGGCTGGCGCTGGATATCGCCGAAGGCATGCTCGATCACGCACGGCCCCTGGGCGGCGCGCAGTATTTTATTGCCGGGGACGCCGAACGCCTGCCGTTGCGTTCAGACAGCTGCGATCTGCTGTTCTCCAGCCTGGCGGTGCAGTGGTGTGCGGATTTCGCCTCGGTACTACGAGAGGCGCACCGGGTACTGCGCCCCGGTGGTGTGCTGGCGTTTGCCAGTCTGTGTGTCGGGACCTTGCAGGAGCTGCGTGACAGCTGGCGGCAGGTCGATGGCATGGTGCACGTCAATCGGTTCCGCGAGCTCGGCACTTATCAACAGCTGTGCGCGGCCAGTGGCCTGCGGATTTTGAACCTGCAATCCCGGCCCCATGTGCTGCATTATCCGGATGTGCGCAGCCTGACCCATGAGTTGAAAGCCCTGGGCGCGCATAATCTGAACCCCGGACGCCCCGGCGGCTTGACCGGACGCGCCCGGATCATGGGCCTGATCGACGCTTATGAGGGCTTTCGTCAGCCTCAGGGTCTGCCCGCGACCTATCAGGCGGTGTACGCCGTGTTGGAGAAGCCGCAATGAGCCCTGCCTATTTCATCACCGGAACCGATACCGATGTCGGCAAGACCACTATCGCCGCCGGGCTGCTGCATGCGGCGCGTCTGGCGGGGTTGAGTACGGCGGCCGGCAAGCCGGTGGCATCCGGCTGTGAAGTGACGACCAAGGGCCTGCGCAATTCGGACGCCCTGGCGCTGATGGCGGAGTGCTCCCTGGCCCTGGACTATGCCGAGGTCAATCCGGTGGCGTTCGAACCGGCCATCGCCCCCCATCTGGCGGCGCGCGAGGCGGGGGTGGCCTTGACGGTGCAATCGTTGCTGCTGCCCATGCGCCAGATCCTGGCCCGGGGCGCCGATTTCACCCTGATCGAAGGCGCGGGCGGCTGGCGTGTGCCCCTGGCTGACCAGGACAATCTGTCGGACCTGGCCATGGCCCTGGACCTGCCGGTGATCCTGGTGGTGGGGGTGCGGCTGGGTTGCATCAGTCATGCGCTGCTGACCGCCGAAGCCATCGCCCGGGACGGGCTGCAGCTGGCCGGCTGGGTTGCCAATATCATCGATCCCAAGACCTCCCGCCTGGAGGAAAACCTCGCCACCCTGGCTGAACGCCTGCCGGCCCCGTGCCTGGGTCGAGTGCCCAAGCTCAAGCCTCTCAGCGCCCAGGCGGTGGCCGAACACTTGCAGCTGGACCTGCTGGACTAGATTTTGCCTATGACAAGGCAGATTGCCATTATTGTTTTTGACGGGTGTTTTTTTGACGGGTCTGCTTCAATGAGCGTCGTTCATCCTTAATCAGGTCGAGTCCTCCCATGGAAATTTCAGGGAATACCGCTTTCTACGCGGGTCTGAGCAGCATTCAGACCGGGCAGAACCGTGTCGATCAGGCCGCCAGCCAGATCGCCAATACCACCATCGAGCGCTCCGTCACCAGCCAGTCTTCCGACGTCCAGGTTGATCGCTTGCGTTCAGTGGACCGCAGCCAGCAGTCGGATCTGGAATCGAGCATGGTCGAGATGTCCATGGGCAAGGTCCAGGCCGAACTGGGTGTGAAAATCGCCAAGGCCAGCGATGAAATGCTCGGTACGTTGATCGATACCTACGCCTGATCCCCGCGCCGGCCTGCACCTTCAGAAGGGCGGGCCAGACTGCGCCGCTTCTCCCTTCCTGTTTCTCAAGCGCTGCCTGCTAGCGTCGCTACTTCATTCGTGGCCTGACATTTTTCGTGGCATTCGCCGCGGGCCTTTGCCTGCGCGGCGTTCAGCGGCGTGATGACGAATGGCGGTTGCGCGGTGCTTGACAAGAATTAGGCGTAAACGTATGTTTCAAACAACTGTTTGACCGCCATAATAAATCCACGCGGTTGTTCATTCCCGGTTACATCAGCAGAGGTTTATCGCTATGCCTGACTACAAGGCCCCCTTGCGTGATATTCGCTTCGTTCGTGACGAACTGCTCGGCTACGAAGCGCACTATCAGAGCCTTCCGGCGTGCGCAGACGCAACTCCGGACATGGTTGACGCCATTCTCGAAGAAGGCGCCAAGTTTTGTGAGCAGGTGCTGGCTCCGCTGAACCGCGTGGGTGACATCGAAGGCTGCACCTGGAGCGAGTCCGGCGTTAAAACCCCGACTGGCTTCAAAGAAGCCTACAAACAATTTGTCGAAGGCGGCTGGCCAAGTCTGGCGCATGACGTAGAGCACGGTGGCCAAGGCTTGCCGGAGTCCCTGGGTCTGGCGGTGAGTGAAATGGTTGGCGAGTCCAACTGGTCGTGGGGCATGTACCCAGGCCTGTCCCATGGTGCGATGAACACCATCTCCGAGCACGGTACGCCCGAGCAGCAAGACGCTTACCTGACCAAGCTGGTCTCCGGCGAATGGACCGGCACCATGTGCCTGACCGAACCGCACTGCGGCACCGACCTGGGCATGCTGCGCACCAAGGCCGAACCTCAGGCCGACGGTTCCTACAAAGTCTCCGGCACCAAGATTTTCATCTCGGCCGGTGAACACGACATGGCCGACAACATCGTCCATATCGTCTTGGCCCGCCTGCCGGATGCCCCTGCGGGCACCAAAGGCATCTCGCTGTTTATCGTTCCCAAGTTCCTGCCGAACGCCGACGGTTCGATTGGTGCGCGCAACGCCGTTAGCTGTGGTTCCCTTGAACACAAGATGGGCATCCACGGTAACGCCACCTGCGTGATGAACTTCGACGCGGCCACCGGTTTCCTGATCGGCCCGGCGAACAAAGGCCTGAACTGCATGTTCACCTTTATGAACACCGCGCGCCTGGGCACCGCCCTGCAAGGCTTGGCCCATGCCGAGATCGGTTTCCAGGGCGGCCTGAAATACGCTCGCGATCGCCTGCAAATGCGCTCCCTGACTGGCCCGAAAGCGCCGGACAAGGCTGCCGACCCGATCATCGTGCACCCTGACGTACGCCGTATGCTGTTGACCATGAAGGCGTTCGCCGAAGGCAACCGGGCGATGGTCTACTTCACCGCCAAACAGGTCGATATCGTCAAATACGGTGTGGACGAAGAAGAGAAGAAGAAAGCCGACGCGCTGCTGGCGTTCATGACGCCCATCGCCAAAGCCTTCATGACTGAAGTCGGCTTCGAGTCCGCCAACCACGGCGTACAGATCTATGGCGGTCACGGCTTCATCGCCGAGTGGGGCATGGAGCAGAACGTTCGCGACAGCCGTATTTCCATGCTGTACGAAGGCACCACCGGCATCCAGGCCCTCGACCTGCTGGGCCGTAAAGTGCTGATGACTCAAGGCGAAGCGCTGAAGGGCTTCACCAAGATCGTCCACAAGTTCTGCCAGACCAACGAAGGCAACGAAGCTGTCAAAGAGTTCGTCGCACCATTGGCTGCGCTGAACAAAGAGTGGGGCGAGCTGACCATGAAGGTCGGTATGGCAGCGATGAAAGACCGTGAAGAAGTGGGCGCCGCCTCGGTGGACTACCTGATGTACTCCGGTTACGCCTGCCTGGCTTACTTCTGGGCCGACATGGCGCGCCTGGCTGCCGAGAAACTGGCTGCCGGCACCAGCGAAGAGGCGTTCTACACCGCCAAGCTGCAGACTGCGCGCTTCTACTTCCAGCGCATCCTGCCGCGTACTCGCACTCACGTGGCCACCATGCTGTCGGGCGCCAACAACCTGATGGACATGAAAGAAGAAGACTTCGGCCTGGGCTACTAAGCCTTACCGGCGTCGATGCAAAGGCCGCTTTTCCTTCGGGGAAAGCGGCTTTTTTATGCCTGGCGATCTGCCAATAAAATTCCTGACTAAAACGCTAAGAAGAATGTCTTGCCTGCCGTTAAAGAGATGGCAATGTGATGTCTGTCACATTGATTGTGCTTAACTGCATGCAATGCAGGCACAATGCCATCTACTGATTAGCCGCGTCGGAGCTTTACCCTTGCCGCGTTCTTCTGCTGTACGTTTCAGTCACTTTTTACCGTCTTTGCTGCTGTTGCTTGCGGGGCTCGCGGCTGCCTACGTCAAGGATCTCAACGTCTTCTTCACCTCGCTGTTCAACGTCCTGCCGACCTTGGTGCTGCTGCTCGGCGGCGCCTATTGCGCGGTCTATCGGCGCCAGCGCGAGCTGTTCCTGATGGTCACGGTGTACATCGCCTACTTTCTGCTCGATACCCAGACCGATTACTACCGCGACAACGGCAAGGTCCGTGAGGACGCTGCGGTGGTCTTTCACTTGGTGTGTCTGTTGCTGCCGCTGCTGTTCGGGCTGTTTGCCGCCTGGCAGGAACGTACCCACCTGTTCCAGGACATGGTGGCGCGGTTTGCCGTGCTGCTGGCGTTTGGCAGCGTGGCCCTGGGCTTTGAGCAAAGTTACCCACAGGCGCTGTTGAACTGGCTGGCGGAAATCCGCTGGCCGGCGCTGCATGGCGCCTGGATGAGCCTGATCCAGCTGTCCTACCCCGTGTTCCTGGCAGCGTTCCTGTTGCTGGCGGTGCAGTACTGGCGCAATCCACGGCCCCTGCACGCGGCGCAACTGGTGGGCTTGCTCGGGCTGTTCTGGATGCTGCCCAAGACTTTCATCCTGCCGTTCACCCTGAACATCATGTGCAGCCAGGTGATGTTGATGATAGCCGCCGCGGTGGCCCATGAGGCGTACCAGATGGCGTTCCGCGATGAGCTGACTGGCCTGCCGGGGCGCCGTGCCTTGAACGAGCGCATGCAGCGTCTGGGTCGCAACTATGTGCTGGCGATGAGTGACGTCGACCACTTCAAGAAATTCAACGACACCCACGGCCACGATGTCGGCGACCAGGTGCTGCGCCTGGTGGCCAGCAAGCTGTCGAAAATCAGTGGCGGCGGGCGCGCCTACCGCTATGGCGGCGAGGAGTTCGCCCTGGTGTTCGCCGGCAAGACCCTGGAAGAATGCATGCCGCACCTGGAGGTGATCCGTGAGTCGATTGCCAGCTACAACATCCAGTTGCGCAATCAGGACAGCCGGCCCCAGGACGATCACCAAGGCCGCCAGCGCCGAGCGGGCGCCGGAGCCTCCAGTGTGTCGGTGACGGTCAGCATTGGTGTGGCCGAACGCCTGGTGGAGCATCGCTCCCCGGAAGAGGTGCTCAAGTCCGCCGACCAGGCCCTGTACAACGCCAAGGGCGCCGGTCGTAACTGCGTTATCGCCTTCGGCCAGAACCGCCGTGGCGCGGTGCGCATGGACAGCGCTGCGGGTTGAGTGATGATGGCGCATTCAGCGTCTGGACTGTGATTGGCAGGCCTGGTGGGCAGCAGTAGCGTGGGCTATCTGCTGCCGGAGACACGACCATGCCTGAGTACAAAGCCCCGCTGCGCGACATGCGCTTTCTGATCGACCATGTGTTCGACTTCCACGCCAACTACGCGGCCCTGGGTGCGACCGACGCCAGCCCGGACATGGTCGACGCGATCCTCGAAGAGGGAGCAAGGTTCTGCGAGAACGTACTCGCGCCGCTGAACCGCTCCGGGGACGAGGAAGGCTGTCACTTCGAAAATGGCGTGGTCACCACCCCCAAGGGCTTCAAGCAGGCCTTCGCGCAGTACGTCGAAGGCGGCTGGCACGGCCTGGCAGCGGATCCGAGTTACGGCGGCCAGGGCTTGCCGCAGTCCCTGGGGCTGGTCATCAGCGAGATGGTCGGTTCCAGCAATACGTCCTGGGGCATGTACCCGGGGCTGACCCACGGTGCGATGTCGGCGATCCACGCCCACGGCTCCAGCGAGCAGAAAGCCACCTACCTGAGCAAACTCACCAGCGGTCAGTGGACCGGCACCATGTGCCTCACCGAAGCCCATTGCGGCACCGACCTGGGCATCATCAAGACCCGCGCCGTGCCTCAGGCCGATGGCAGCTATGCGGTCTCCGGGAGCAAGATTTTCATCTCCGCCGGCGAACATGACCTGAGTGACAACATCATCCACCTGGTGCTCGCCAAGCTGCCGGATGCGCCGGCGGGGACCAAGGGCATTTCGCTGTTCATCGTGCCCAAGTTCGTGCCTGACGCTCAAGGCGAGGCGGGCGAGCGCAATGGGGTCAGCTGTGGCTCCATCGAGCACAAGATGGGCATCAAGGCATCGGCCACCTGTGTGCTCAACTTCGATGGGGCCAGGGGCTATTTGATCGGCGAGGCCAACAAGGGCCTGAACTGCATGTTCACCATGATGAATCATGCGCGCCTGGGCACCGGGATGCAGGGCTTGTGTCTGGGCGAGGCGAGCTTCCAGGGTGCGATCAAGTACGCCAACGACCGCCTGCAGATGCGCTCGCTGACCGGGCCCAAGGCCCCGGACAAGGCGGCGGACCCGATCATCGTCCACCCGGACGTGCGGCGCATGTTGCTGACCATGAAGGCCTTCAACGAAGGCAACCGGGCGCTGACCTATTTCACCGCGCAACTGCTGGACGTGGCCCACCTCGGCGCGGACCCGGAGCAGCGCCAGGATGCCGAAAACCTCCTGGCCTTCCTCACCCCGATCTGCAAGGCGTTCATGACCGAGACCGGGCTGGAAGTGACCAACCACGGCATGCAGGTGTTTGGCGGCCACGGGTTTATCCGCGAATGGGGCATGGAGCAACTGGTGCGCGATTGCCGCATCGCCCCTATTTATGAAGGCACCAACGGCATCCAGGCCCTGGACCTGCTGGGGCGCAAGGTCCTTGGCAGCCAGGGCAAGCTGCTGCAGGGGTTCACCCGGATCGTCCACAAGTTCTGCCAGGCCCAGGGTGAGCACCCGCAGCTCAAGGCCTATGTCGCGCAGCTCAATGGCCTGAATCAGGAGTGGGGCACACTGACCACCCAGGTCGGCATGGCGGCGCTGAAGAATCCCGATGAAGTGGGGGCCGCTGCCCTGGATTACCTGATGTACAGCGGCTACATCATTCTCGGCTACCTCTGGTTGCGCATGGCACTGGTGGCTCAGGCGCAGCTCGATGCCGGCGAGGGTGACCGGGATTACTGCACGGCCAAGCTCGCGACCTGTGAGTTTTACTTCAAGCGTCTGCTGCCGCGTACTGCAACTCATCGGGCGGCGGTGGAAGCCGGCAGCGACTGCCTGATGCAGCTGCCAGCGGAGTTGTTCGCGCTTTAACCTGTTCGATCAAGCCGTTGAAAGCCCGCCTGGTGCGGGCTTTATCATGTCCGGAATCCTGTGTGACTAAAATTAACAAAAAGGTCACTAGTTGACCCTATGTGTCACAAAAGTTGTTAGGTTACACTTCGGTTTTCGTTATTGGGGCCTGTTTCGGCCCTCTTGTTTAGATCTTGCGAGGTTTGCCATGGCTGACTACAAAGCGCCCCTGCGCGATATGCGCTTCGTCCTCAATGAAGTTTTCGAG
This sequence comes from Pseudomonas sp. QD4, assembly GCF_049199125.1. Taxonomy (NCBI): domain Bacteria; kingdom Pseudomonadati; phylum Pseudomonadota; class Gammaproteobacteria; order Pseudomonadales; family Pseudomonadaceae; genus Pseudomonas; species Pseudomonas sp. QD4. The sequence goes on along the minus strand of NZ_JBLZOM010000010.1, from coordinate 97,670 downwards.
GTCGCCAAACTCTGGGCCGAGCTGCCTGCGCTGGCCGAAACGGTCGATGCGCAAACCGTCGAGGCCATTCTTGAGGAAGCCGGCAAAGTCACTGGCAAGAGCATCGCCCCGCTGAGCCGCAGCGCTGACGAAGAAGGTTGCCACTGGAGCAATGGCGCGGTGACCACGCCCCAGGGGTTCACCCAGGCCTACCAGACCTATGCCGAGGGCGGCTGGGTTGGCGTCGGCGGCGACCCGGCCTATGGCGGCATGGGCATGCCCAAGGCGGTGTCGGCCCAGGTCGAGGAAATGGTCAACTCCGCCAGCCTGTCGTTTGGCTTGTACCCGATGCTGACCGCCGGGGCTTGCCTGTCGATCAACGCCCACGCCAGCGAAGAACTGAAAGAGACCTACCTGCCGAACATGTACGCCGGAGTCTGGGCCGGGTCCATGTGCCTGACCGAACCCCATGCCGGTACCGACCTGGGCATTATCCGCACCAAGGCTGAGCCTCAGGCGGACGGTTCCTACAGGGTCAGCGGGACCAAGATCTTTATCACCGGCGGTGAGCACGACCTGACCGAAAACATCATCCACCTGGTGCTGGCCAAGCTGCCGGACGCACCGGCCGGGCCCAAGGGGATCTCGTTGTTCCTGGTGCCCAAGTTCATGGTCAATGCCGACGGCAGCCTGGGTGCGCGCAACCCGGTGACTTGCGGTTCGATCGAACACAAGATGGGTATCCAGGCCTCGGCCACCTGCGTGATGAACTTCGACGAGGCGGTCGGCTACATCGTGGGCGAGCCGAACAAAGGCCTGGCGGCGATGTTCACCATGATGAACTACGAACGCCTGGGGGTTGGTATCCAGGGTCTGGCCTCGGGTGAGCGCTCCTACCAGAACGCCGTCGAGTACGCCCGCGATCGCCTGCAAAGCCGCTCGCCAACCGGCCCGCAAGCCAAGGACAAAGTGGCCGACCCGATCATCGTCCACCCGGACGTGCGCCGCATGCTGTTGACCATGAAAGCCTCGAACGAAGGCGGCCGGGCGTTCTCGACCTATGTGGCGATGCAACTCGACACCGCCAAGTTCAGCGAAGAGCCCGCCACGCGCAAACGCGCCGAAGACCTGGTGGCCTTGCTGACCCCGGTGGCCAAGGCGTTTCTGACCGATCTGGGCCTGGAAACCACGGTGCACGGGCAGCAGATTTTCGGTGGTCACGGCTACATTCGCGAGTGGGGCCAGGAGCAGCTGGTGCGTGATGTGCGCATCACCCAAATTTACGAAGGCACCAACGGCATTCAGGCGCTGGACTTGGTAGGGCGCAAGATTGTCGGCAACGGCGGTGCGTTCTATCAGTTGTTTGCCGACGAGATCCGCCATTTCACTGCGACCGCCAGCAGCGACCTGGGGGAATTCACTAAGCCGTTGAATGACGCCGTGGCTGTGCTCGACGACCTGACGGCCTGGCTGCTGGATTGGGCGAAGAGTAACCCCAACGAAATCGGCGCGGCCTCGGTCGAGTATTTGCAAGCGTTTGGTTACACAGCCTATGCCTACATGTGGGCGTTGATGGCCAAGGCCGCACTGGGCAAGGAAGGGCAGGAAGACTTCTACGCCAGCAAACTGGGCACCGCGCGTTTCTACTTCGCTCGCCTGTTGCCGCGGATTCACTCGTTGAGCGCGTCGGTCAAGGCGGGCAGTGAATCGCTGTTCCTGCTGGACGCTGCGCAGTTCTGAGGCTGAGGGCGCAATGTAAGCATTCTCTTACATTGCGTGCTGCTGATTACGTCTATCGACAGATTGGATCCAGAGCTAATCTACTTCACATGGACGTCGCGCAGGAAGCGCAAAAGCAAAACATGGACACGTAGGATTCTGCCAGGATGGCGGAGTGAAAAGGATGTCAGGGAAACAGTGTGCAAAACCCCGCTTCGGCGGGGTTTTCTTTTGCCCGGGTTTTTGTTCCGGGCTCTTCAGCCCAGCCCATCCAGGGGGGCGGCCCCGGGCAATCGTCCTTGCGGGCCATTCATCACGTCTTCCAGCAGGCTGCGCAGCAGCTCCAATGTGCCTTGCTGACGCTGCACGTCGCGACAGACCAACCCCACTTTCAACGGCACCCTGGGTTCACTCAGCGGTTTCCAGAGCAAATCCTTATTGCCATGTTCCTGGCGTGAGCGCCCTGGCAACACTGTCGCCAGGCGGGTATGGGGCAGGCTATCGAGAATCCCCGCCATATTGTTCAACTCGGCCTGCACTTGCGGGCGGCGCCCGAGGCTGGCCAGTTGCGCCTGCCAGATCTGCCGCACCTGAAATTCCTCGCCGAGCAGCAGCATCGGCAACTCGGCCGCCTGGCTGATGGACACTTTCTTGAATTCGCGCAGCGGGTGGTCGGCGGGGATGACCAGGGTCAGCTCATCTTCGTACAGTGACACGCCGTGCAATCCGGCCTGGCGCGGCGGCAGGTAGCTGATGCCGATGTCCAGCGCACCATTGAGCAGCCGGCGTTCGATTTCCAGGCCGGTCAATTCATAGATCTGCACCACCAGATGGGGCTGTGCCTTGCGCACCCGCTCAAGCATTTGCGGTACCAGGCTGGTGTGTACGGTCTGCAATACGCCGATGGCCAGGGTCCGCAGGGCCTGGCCGCGGAAGTTGCCCAGGGCCTCGCGTGCCCGTTGCATGCCATCGAGCAGCGGCAGGGCATGGTTATACAACGTGTGCGCAGCAAGGGTCGGCAACAGGCGCTTGCTGCTGCGCTCGAACAGGCTGACATCGAGGTTCTGTTCCAGCTGCCGGATCTGCTGCGAGAGCGCCGGCTGGGAGATGGAAAGGCGTTCCGCGGCCCGGCCCACATGGCCTTCTTCATAGACCGCGACGAAATAACGCAGTTGCTTGAAATCCATAAGTTTTACTTATCAAAAATGCTGGAAAATCGAAATGGCCGAGTGCCGCCAAGAAGCCTAGTCTAACCCCTATTCACAAGGCTTACAGGGCCAGAGAGCGCGATGAATACGGTTTATGTGGAGGGCGTTTACATAGGCAAGGCAAAAAACATCGGCCAGGGTTTGATCAGCGACACGGATAAACACCCGGTTGCAAATCGACTCTGGTTGTGGCCGCAAGGCCTGGGCAGCGATGAGCACGGTGATCCGCGCTTTCATACCGGCCCCGAGCGTGCCCTGCATCACTACCCGGCCGAGCACTACGCCTATTGGCGCAAGCGTTATCCACAGATCGACTGGTGCGCCCCGGCCTTTGGCGAAAACCTCTCCACCCACGGCCTGACGGAAGAACATGTGTGCCTGGGCGACATGTTTCGCTGGGGCGGCGCCTTGCTGCAGATCAGCCAGCCACGTTCCCCCTGCTATCGCCTGAGCCACCGCTGGGGCATCCCGAGCCTGCCGCAACAGGCCCAGGACAATGGCCGTTGCGGCTGGTTCTACCGGGTGCTCAAGCCCGGGTTCGTCAGCGCCGACCAGCCGTTCGAGCTGATCCAGCGCAGCTATCCCGGCCTGACCGTGGCCTGGGCCCTGCGTTGTTTTTATCAGGAGCCTCTGGAGCATGCCGGCTTGAAAAAACTGGTGGACTGCCCGGCGCTCGCTTCGCGCTGGCGCGATATCGCAATCAAGCGCATGCGCACCGGCCGCGTCGAAGACTGGTCTTCACGGTTGCTCGGCCTGCCGCTGGAAGGGCTGCGCGCATGAATCTGTTCAATCTGCGGCGCAAGCCCGCCAGCCTCGACGACCTGGCCAATGATTTCTGCCTACCGGCCAGCGCTGACGAGCGCAGCAGCGAGCGCCTGATGCCCAGCGTGCAGCGGCCTCAACCGGTGTTTGTACGGGGGCAGGGTTCCTGGCTCTGGGACAACGAAGACCGCGCCTACCTGGACTTCACCCAGGGCGCGGCCGCCAACAGCCTGGGCCACAGCCCATCGGCCCTGGTCACGGCGCTGGCCGCCCAGGCGCAATCGCTGATCAACCCCGGCTCGGGGTTTTACAACCGCAGCATGCTCAAGCTCGCCGAACGCCTGTGCCTGAGCACCGGTAGCGACCAGGCGTACCTCTTGGGCAGTGGCAGCGAGGCCTGTGAGGCGGCGATCAAGCTGGCGCGCAAGTGGGGCCAACTGTATCGGGGCGGCGCGGCGCAAATCATCACCGCCAGCAACAGCTGTCACGGTCGCGGGTTTGCGGCGATGTCGGCCTCGGCCAGCCCGAACCAGGGCAATCGCTTCGAACCCCGGCTGCCAGGCTTCAGCCATGTGCCGTTTAATGATCTGCCGGCGCTGCATGCCGCGGTGGACGCACACACCGTGGCGATCATGCTGGAACCGATTCAGGGCGAGGCCGGGGTGATTCCCGCCACCGAGCATTACCTCAAGGGCGTCGAGCGGCTGTGTCGCGAGCTGGGCATCCTGCTGATTCTCGATGAAGTGCAGACCGGCATCGGGCGTTGCGGAGCCCTGCTGGCGGAGCAGGTCTACGGTGTCCGCGCCGACATCACCGTGCTCGGCAAGGGCCTGGGGGGTGGCGTGCCGTTGGCGGCGTTGCTGGCGCGGGGCAAGGCCTGCTGTTTCGAGGTGGGCGAACTCGACGGCACCCATCACGGTAACGCGTTGATGAGTGCTGCCGGGCTGGCGGTCCTCGACACGGTGCTGGAGCACGGTTTTCTCGAACAGGTTCGCGACACCGGCCAATACCTGCGCGAAGGCCTGGCGCGCCTGGCCCATCGTCACGGCCAGGGCGCGCTGCATGGCCACGGGCTGTTCTGGGGCTTGAGCCTGTCCGACGACTCGGCCCAGGCACTGGTCAAGGCCGCGCGTCACGAAGGCTTGCTGCTCAGCGCGCCCCAGCCTGACTGCCTGCGCTTTACCCCGGCGCTGACGGTGAGCAAAGCCAATATCGATGAAATGCTGCTGCGCCTCGCGCGTGCGTTTTCTCGGGTGCGCACGGCGCAGTTGCAGTGCCGCAAGGGAGTGGCTGTCTGATGCGGGTGCTGATTCTGCAACATTCCCCGGCCGCCGGCCCGGGCCGTATCAGCCAGTGGCTGCTGGAACGTGCCAGTGCCGTGCACATCTGCCATCTCTATGCCCAGGCGCGAATCCCGCGGCTCGACAGTTTCGATTTGCTGATCGCCCTGGGCGGGCCGATGAGCGTTCACGATGATCCCCTGATTCCCTGGCTGGGCGCCGAAAAGCGCTTGATCAGAAAGGCGCTGTCCGCGGGCAAGCGGGTATTGGGGATAGGCCTGGGCGGCCAACTGCTGGCCCAGGCGCTGGGTGCTGAAGTGCGCATCAGCGCATCGCGGGAGATCGGCTGGTGGCCGGTGGAAAAATACCCCCATGCCCAGGGTTCGCCCCTGGGCCTGGCATTGCCGGAACGGCTGATGGCCTTTCATTGGCACGGTGAGAGCTTCGAGCTGCCCAAGGGCGCGTTGCCGCTGTATCGCTCGGCGGCCTGCGCCAACCAGGGGTTTATCTGGCAGGAGCGGGCTATTGCCCTGCAGTGCCTGATGCAGAGCGATTGGCACAGTATCGAGGCGCTGCTCCAGGCCCGGCCCAAGGCCTGGCTGAATGCCGAGCACCAGGCTCGGCCGGATACCGTCGAGGATGACCAGGCGATCCGCGCCGGCATTCCCCATTGCAGTGGCTTGGCGCCGACCCTGTTCCGTTTGCTGGACTACCTCTCAGGGCCGCACCCGACCTTGCGTTGACAGAATTCCTGAACCGTCTCGCGGTAATAACGCGTCGCCCCGTGTCCGATTTTTCGCACGGGGCGTTTTTTTGTCTCGGGTTTTTGCAAAACCCTTTGTGGTACTTGAAGCGGCGTCCTGCTTCGGGTTGCCTGAAGCACTCGGCACGGATTCGCCGAGGTCGGGGCGGGGCGCCGTCGGGCGGCCTGATTTGAAAAAATATACCACTTAGTGGTAGGTTTTCTGCGGAAGGGACACCATGAAAGTCCGATTATTCAAAACCAGAGGATTCACGGCCGCCGCCAACAAGGCCTTGATCAGCGACAGCTCGCTCCGGCAAGCCTTCAGCGAGATGCTGCTCGGGCAAGCTGACGACCTCGGCGGCGGAATCTGGAAAAAACGCCTGAACGCCAACCGCCATCGTTCGATCGTGTTGGCCAGGGGCGGCGTTATTGGGTGTATCAGTTTCTCTTCGCCAAGCAGGACCAGGGCAACATCAGCCTCAAGGAGCTGATGGCCTTCCGCGAATTGGCCAGGGTCTATGACCGCCTGGACGATTGGCAAGTGCAGCAGATGCTGGAAATGAACGCTTTTGTGGAGATCAAGCATGACTAGGAAATTCAACAGCGAGGCCCTGGAGTCGATCCACGAATCGGCCAGTGCGCTGCACGCCATCGGCGCGATCAGCAAGACCACCCTGCACCGCTTCGATGAATCCTGCATCGCGGCGGTTCCGGCCGCGATGTCGGCCCAGGAGATCAAGGCGATCCGCGAGCGCAATCACGTCAGCCAGCCGGTGTTCGCACGGTACCTGAACACCAGCGCGTCCACGGTCAAGCAGTGGGAGGCCGGTGACAAACATCCCAGCGGCATGGCGCTCAAGCTACTGAGCATCGTGCACAAGCATGGCCTGGAAATACTGGCGTGAATCGACCCGCAGGCCGGTAGCGCAGGGCTTAGGGCTGATCGTCAGCCTGAGCGGCCAGGGCAAATCGACTGAACCCTGTCGAGCGGCGCGGGTCGATTAGCTGTAAGGCTCGTGTGAGCCAATTGCCTTTATGGAGCTGCCCATGGACTTTATCCGCATCATCATCGCCATTCTGTTGCCGCCACTGGGGGTGTTCCTGCAAGTGGGTTTCGGCGGCGCGTTCTGGCTGAATATTCTGCTGACCCTGTGCGGTTATATCCCGGGCATCGTGCATGCGGTGTACATCATCGCCAAGCGCTGAAGCCGCAGCCCGCCCCTGATGGCAGGGGCGGGCTTGCCGCGTTGCGGCGGCCGGGCTGAGCGCTTGATTCAGTCCAGCCCTTGCATGACCTTCCGATAAAACAACCACTCCTGCTCCAACGCATGAGCCTGGTTGCTCGCCTTGCGAAAGCCGTGGCGCTCGTCCGGGTAGTAGTGGGCCTGGGCCGCAATGCCGTTGTCCGTCAGGGCCTTGAGCATGTCGCGGGTCTGTTCGGGCACCACGACTGCGTCCAGTTCACCTTGGAAGAAAATCACCGGCACCCGGATATTGCCCGCGTGCAGCAGCGGTGTGCGGGCGCGATAACGTTCGGCGTCCTGCTCCGGGTCGCCAATCAGCCAGTCAAGGTAGTCGCCCTCGAACTTGTGCGTGGTGCGGGTCAGGCCCAGAGGATCGCTGACGCCATACAGGCTGGCGCCGGCGCGAAACACATCCGCGAACGCCAGCGCGCACAAGGTGGTATAGCCCCCCGCGCTGCCGCCGCGAATAAAGGCGCGGCTGCGGTCGATCAGCCGTTGCTCGGCCAGATGCTCGACCACGGCGCAGGCATCCTGCACATCCACCTCCCCCCAACGCAGGTGCAGGGCCTGGCGATAGGCCCGGCCGTAACCGGTACTGCCTCGGTAGTTGAGGTCGGCCACGGCGAACCCGCGCTGGGTCCAGTACTGGATGCGTGGATCGAGTATCGGGTAGCAGGCCGAGGTCGGGCCGCCATGAATGAACACCACCAACGGCGGTGAGGCGGCGTTGTCCATGGCCGGGTAGAAGAACCCGTGGGCCTGATCCTGGCCGCTCGGGTAGTTCAGGGTCTGCGGGAGGCTGATCTGCTCTGCGGGCAGCGGCGACACGCCACCGGCCAGCACCTGCACCTGCTGGCTGTGACGGTCGATGGCGATCACAGCCGACGGGCTGACCGGCGAGGCGGCGATGCAATAGATGAACTGCTGGTCCATCGCCAGGCTGCGAAAGCGGCTGTAGTTGCCGCTCAAGTCCTGTTGCGTGCCGTCCTGCCGACGCAGGCCGAGGCGGCCGAAACCGGCCTCGGTCCAGCTCGCCAGCCATGCCTCGCCACCCAGCGGCAGCCAGCTGCAACCGCCCAGTTGCCAGGGCGCCGGGGCATGATCGGCAGCGGCGCTGGGCAGCGGCTGCAAGCCATCCGCCGATTCGCCCCAGGGTTGCCAGAAGCCGCCGCGATCGGTCAGGGCATACAGGCGACCGCTGGCATCGAAGCGTGGTTGTTGCAGGGCCTCTTGCGTGTCGTTACCCGCCAGGCAACGCGGCGCGCTCCAGAGGCCATTGGCCAGGCGCTCGGTGACCATCAGTCGGGTCGCGGTCCAGGGTTGATGGGGACGATCCCACTCGATCCAGGCCAGGCGCTGGCCGTCGGTGCTCAAGGTGGGCGCGGCGTAGAAATCCGCACCTTCGGCCAGCAGCTGGCGACTGCCATCTGCCAGGGCAATGGCCACCAACCGGTGCCGGTCCTGATGCTCCTCGACCGCCAGGACCTTGCCCGCGGCGAATTGCAAGTCGCCGTAGCGGCATTCCCCGGTGGTCAGCGCAGTGGGCATTTCTCCCTGCACGGACTGGCGGTACAGCTGCTGGTCTGCGTCATTGACGAACACCAGCCCGTCGTCGCTCAGACAGAAGGCACCGCCGCCATATTCATAGACCCGGCTGCTGACGCTGAAACCCTTGGGCGTCAGGCACCGGGCCTGGTTGTGTTGCCAGTGCCAGATTCGGCAGGCCGCGTCGGCCGGGCGATATTCGTTCCAGAACAGGCCCTGGGCGCCGAGGCGCAATTCGCTGAAGTCGACCCCGGCGGCAACTGCCTGGGCGGCGCTGAAGGGCTCAGCCCTTGGCGATGAGGCGTGAGTTTCGTTCATTACGGAAGGCCAGTTGTTCAATGGTTTGGGTGGCGTGCTCGGCGTCTTCGCGAGCCTGGAGGATCATCCCATGATGCGCCGACTTACTGCACACCGGATCTGCATTGCTGGCATCACCGGTGAGCATGAACGCCTGGCAGCGGCAGCCACCGAAGTCTTTTTCCTTCTCGTCGCAGGAGCGGCAAGGCTCGGGCATCCACTCGTAGCCGCGAAAACGGTTGAAGCCGAACGAGTCGTACCAGATGTGCTGCATGCTGTGCTCGCGCACATTGGGGAACTGCACCGGCATCTGCCGCGCGCCATGGCAGGGCAGGGCGGTGCCATCCGGGGTGACGGTCAGGAAAATATTGCCCCAGCCGTTCATGCAGGCCTTGGGGCGCTCTTCGTAGTAATCCGGGGTGACGAAAATCAGCTTGCACGGATGCCCCTCGGCTTCGAGCCTGGCGCGGTACTCGTTGGTCACCCGTTCGGCGCGCACCAGCTGCTCCTTGGTGGGCAGCAGGCCGACGCGGTTCAACTGCGCCCAACCGTAGAACTGGCAGGTGGCGAGCTCGACGAAGTCGGCTTCGAGGGCGATGCACAGCTCAATGATGCGGTCGATCTTGTCGATGTTGTGCCGGTGGGTCACGAAGTTCAGCACCATCGGGTAGCCGTGGGCCTTGACCGCGCGAGCCATTTCCAGCTTTTGCGCGAAGGCCTTTTTCGAGCCGGCCAGCAGGTTGTTCACCTGTTCGTCGCTGGCCTGGAAGCTGATCTGGATGTGGTCGAGCCCGGCCTGTTTGAAGTCGCTGATCTTTTGCTCGGTGAGGCCGATGCCGGAGGTGATCAGGTTGGTGTAAAACCCCAGTTTGCGCGCTTCGGCAATCAGCTCGGCCAGGTCCTGGCGCACCAGGGGTTCGCCCCCGGAAAACCCCAGCTGCGCGGCGCCCATTTCCCGGGCTTCACGAAAGACCTTGAGCCATTGCTCGGTGCTCAGCTCCTTGCCCTGCTCGGCGAAATCCAGCGGGTTGGAGCAATAGGGGCATTGCAGCGGGCAGCGATAGGTCAGTTCGGCCAGCAGCCACAAGGGCAGGCCGACCTCGGGTTTGGGCGGCAGGCGCGCGGTATCAGGCAAGTTCGATCCAGTGCTGAGCACGGGCGACCTCCATGAATTGCTCGATATCGTCCGCCAGCTCAGGCACGCCGGGGAACTGCGCGTCGAGTTCGGCAATGATCGCCGCCACATCACGCTCAGCGTCGATCAGGCCACCGATCAGCGCGGCACTGTCGTTGAGCTTGATCATGCCTTCCGGGTACAGCAACACATGGCCTTTCTGCGCCGGTTCGTACTGGAAGCGGTAGCCGGGTCGCCAGTGCGGAACCTTGCTGCGATCAAAACTCATAGGGTGATCCCCTTATGCCAGACCCGTTGTTCGGTGACGCTGTGATAAGGCGGGCGGTGCAGCTCGTACGCCATGCTCATGGCGTCGAGCATGCTCCAAAGGATGTCCAGTTTGAACTGGAGAATTTCCAGCATGCGCTGCTGGCCCTGCAGGGTGGTGTAGTGCTGCAGGGTGATAGCCAGGCCGTGCTCGACATCACGCCGGGCCTGGCCCAGGCGGGTGCGGAAGTACTGGTAGCCGGCCGGGTCGATCCATGGGTAATGCTGTGGCCAGCTGTCCAGGCGCGACTGGTGGATCTGCGGCGCGAACAGTTCGGTGAGCGAGCTGCTGGCCGCCTCCTGCCAACTGGCGCGCCGGGCGAAGTTGACGTAGGCATCCACCGCGAAGCGCACGCCGGGCAGTACCAGTTCCTGGGAGCGCAGTTGATCCGGATCCAGGCCCACGGCCTGGCCCAGGCGCAGCCAGGCCTCGATGCCGCCGTCTTCACCGGGGGCACCGTCGTGATCCAGCAGGCGCTGGATCCACTCGCGGCGGATTTCCCGGTCCGGGCAGTTGGCCAGGATCGCGGCATCCTTGAGCGGGATATTGACCTGGTAATAGAAACGGTTGGCGACCCAGCCCTGGATCTGTTCGCGGGTAGCCCGGCCTTCATACATCGCCACGTGATAGGGGTGGTGGATGTGGTAATAGGCGCCCTTGGCCCGCAGGGCCTGTTCGAACTCGGCGGGGGACAGTGCGGTGTCAGTCATTGCGGTTCTCCGGGGGCTGCGGGTGCAAGGTCGCGCAGGCCCGCTCCTGCACAGTGGATGCAGAGCCCGTACAGCGAGCTTGCTCGCGATTCGCCCTACAGCTCAATACTCATTCCGTCGTAAGCCACTTCCACCTTTCGGCGTACCAATTCGGCACGTTCGGCGGAGTCTTCGTCGAGGATCGGGTTGGTGTTGTTAATGTGGATCAGTACCTTGCGCTGGTTCGGCAACTGCTCCAGCACCTCGAGCATGCCGCCCGGGCCGTTTTGCGCCAGGTGGCCCATTTCCCGCCCGGTGCGAGTACCGACGCCACGGCGCTGCATTTCATCGTCGTCCCACAGGGTGCCGTCCACCAGCAGGCAATCGCTGCTGGCCATGATCTTGAGCAGGGAGCCATCGACCTGGCCCAGCCCCGGTGCGTAAAACAGGGTGCCGCCGGTGCGCAGGTCTTCGACCAGCAGGCCGATGTTGTCGCCGGGGTGCGGGTCGAAGCGGTGCGGCGAGTAGGGCGGGGCGGCGCTGCGCAGCGGCAGCGGGCTGAAGCGCAGGTGGGGGCAGGCCGGGATGCCGAAGCTCTGGCCGAGTTCGATGGGGTGCCAGTCCAGCCCACCGTTCCAGTGCTTGAGCATGGTGAACAGCGGGAAACCGGTGCTCAGGTCTTCGTGGACCATGTCGGTGCACCACACCGAGTGCGGGCAACCCTCGCGCAGGCTGAGCAGGCCGGTGGTGTGGTCGATCTGGCTGTCCATCAGGATGATCGCGCTGACCCCGGTATCGCGCAGGGCCCGGCCCGGCTGCATCGCGGCAAAGCCCTGGAGCTGGGCGCGGATATCCGGCGAGGCGTTGCACAGCACCCAGTTCACGCCGTCATCGGAAATCGCGATCGACGATTGGGTACGCGCCTGTGCCCGCAGGCTGCCATCGCGAAAGCCTGCGCAGTTCACGCAGTTGCAGTTCCACTGCGGGAAACCGCCACCGGCGGCCGAACCTAGAATCTGGACAAACATGGTGGCTCCATCAGGGCAAGACACAACAAAAAAACGCCCCGGCGAGCCGAGGCGTTGCACTGCGGGTTCTGTTTCCGGGGTTCCTGCGAGGCAGTTGCCCGGGGCCAGAAATCAGCGGTTGGCGAAGTACATGGTGACTTCGAAGCCGATACGCAGGTCGGTGTAGGCAGGTTTGGACCAGGACATGGAGGCGCTCCTTCAAGTGGATGGGACGGGTGACTGCATTACATATAGTCCACCTCCGGCCGGAGATGTTCAGATGCTTAGGGAGCTATCTTACTCAATGGTCCCCGGTCCTGACCTGCCCCTGTGCAAGAAAGCCCTTTACCGCAACGGTAATGATCAGCGCTGCACCTGCCACGGTGCGCCCGGGCAAACCCCGGTGGTCAGGCACCTCCAGCCGCCTTCGGCGTGATTCAGACGCAGGGCCGCGTCCTGCAGAGTGGCCGCTGACAGCCCCTCGATGGCTGGCGGCAATTGCTGCAGATAATCCGACGGATGGCCGGCCTGGGCGCTGTGCCATAGCAGCTCGGCGGCTTGGGCCAGCCCCAGGCTGGCGGAGTCGAATTGCGCCGCCAGACTCTGGCGTTGGGAGGCCAGTTCCACGGGGTCAAGCTGAGCCAGCAGCGTTGGCAGTTGCTGCAGAAACTGCCGAATGTGTTCGAGGATCTCAGGCACTGGAGCCCCGGGCGACTGCACGCCAAACAGCAACCCGGTGTGTCCGTTGATCTGGCGTACACCGCTGAACACCGCATAACCCAGTTGCAGCTCGACCCGCAGGCGCTGATAGAAGGGCGCTTGGGACAGTTGGCCGAGCAGGCGCCAGGCAGCCTCGTCTTCCACGCGGGTCGACGGCGCTGGGCAAAATAGCAGCAGCGCGTGTTCGCTGGAGTCGCAGTCGATGGTTTGCCAGAGGTAGCCGGCCGCGCTGGGGGTGACGTCTGCCAGGGCGCTGTCGGGGCTACCGGGCATCTTGCCCAGGGCTCTTTTCAACGCGTGTTGCGTCGCTTCGGGCAGGCCCAGGCCCAGCCCGTCCCAGCGGGCGCCGGCCCACAGTAACTGCAGGGCCGCGGCATCATTGGTCGCGGCAGATTCCCACTGCGGCTCGGCCAGGGCCTTGAGCAACTGACGGATCGGGATCAGGGGCGCGGCGGCGGGTTCGCTGCTCAGCCACGTGGCGGCAGCGGGCTGGCTCAGCTGTTTGAGCACCTGGGCCAGAATCGCCGGCAGCGGTTGCGGGTGGCCGGTCATTTTCAGCAGCCAGTCCTGGCCATTGGCGTTCAGCGTCACCTCCACCCCGGCCTGGCGCGCATCCACTTGCAGCTCGTGCAGGCTGCGCACCAGCACCGGCAGCAGCCCGGCCGGGGCCGCCTGGTGCAGACGCCACCGCAGGTACAGAGCGGCCTCGCCGGTATCTTCGGCCAGGGCCTGGCTGAAGTTCAGCGCCGGCAGCTCGAGCCGGCCACGACTGCGGTCCTGGGCAAAGGTGCGCAGCCCGCGGTGCTTGCTGGTTTGTCCGCGAATCAGGCCGGCGCGTGGCGGCTCGACTTCGGTAGCCAGAAACGGATTGGCAGGCGGCAGTTGCCAGGCAATCGCCAGGGGCTCGCCCGCCTTGGGTTGCAGTTGCTGGAGCAGTGTTTGGAGAGCCGCCAGCCCTGGGCCGGTCAATGCGCCCTGGCGCTGCTCGCTGTCGAACCGTGCCAGTTCCAGCGCGCCCGCGACCTGTTGCCGGCGTTGTTGCAGGCGCGCGTATTCCGCGCTCAGTGGCGGCCAGTCGGTCTGCGTCGCAAAAAAGCCCAGCCAGTCCTGCACCTGTTGGCGGATCAGCGTCACGTGTTCCAGGCCCTGGGGAGTCAAGCCGATGTCGACATGCACCACGGCCTGCCCGGCAAATTGATACAGCGGCGCGGCTTTGAGGCCATCGATCAGGCCGCGTGTTGTCAACTCGGCGACCAGGCCCCCGGGCTTGCTCGACGCCAGCCAGATACAGAGCACCTCCAGAGCGTCTGCGGCACCCTCGGGCAATTGCTCAGCGCACAGCAGCAGGTCCAGGTGACGGCCGTCTTGCCGGGCATAAAGCCCGGGGCCGTCGGCCTGCAAATCGGGCGGCAGCTCCTGGGGCACGGGCGCGCCCTTGGCGAACTCGACGCCGCAACGTTCGGCCAGGGCCCGCAGCTCTTGCAGCGGTTGCGGGCCGGCCAGGCTCAGGGTCATTTGCCCGGCCTGGTAGAAGGTCTGGTAGAACTCGCCCAGGGCCTGGCGAAAGGCCGGGCGTGGCACCGGCAGGCTGTAGCGATTGCCGGCATGGAAGGCGCGTAAGGGGTGGGTCGGGGACAGGCGGTCGAACAGCGAAAACTGCCGTTGTGCCGTGGCATCCCGGGACCAGGCGATAAATTCCGCGTGCAGCACTTCGCGCTCGCGCCGTTGATCTTCTTCGGCCAGGCGCGGGTGGGCCAGCATGTCGCACAGACGCTCCAGCCCACCGGCAAAGGCGGCGGGTGGCAACTCGAAAAAGTACTCGGTGCTGCGCTCGCGGGTCTGGGCGTTGACCTGCCCGCCATGGCCTTGGACATAGGCCATCAGGCCCTGCTGCGCGGCAAAGCGCTCAGTGCCGAGAAACATCAGGTGTTCCAGAAAGTGCGCCAGGCCAGGCCAGGCCGGAGGCACATCGTGGCTGCCGGCATTGACCCGCACGCTCGCCGCGCAGCGTTTCAAATGGGGGGCATGGCGCACTGAAACTCGCAGGCCGTTGGCCAGGGTTTCAGTGTGGGGTAGGAGGGGGTGGTTCAGCGCGGGCATGAGCACTTCCAGAACAGAGAAGCGCTCATGCTAGCGGATAACCCGGGATCAGCGCTTGTTCAGGTCGTCGTAAAGCTCGGGGCGACGGTCGACGAAATAGCGATTGATCGCCCGGGAGTCGAGCATCAATTGCCGGTCCAGCACGCCGCTGATCAACGCTTCGTCGAGCCCGGCCCTGGCGCAGAGGGTGCCATCGGGAGCGGCGATGCTGCTCAGGCCGCAGTAGTGGATTTCGTCCTCGCTGCCGCAGTAGTTGGCGTAGGCCACGTAGCACTGGTTTTCAAAAGCCCGGGAACGCACGGTCACCTCGGCAACGAACTCGTAGGGACGCATGTTCGCCGTCGGCACCAGGATCAGCTCGGCGCCGGCCAGTGCCAGACGCCGGGCGTTTTCCGGGAACTCGATGTCGTAGCAGATCAGGAACCCGAGTTTCCAGCCGTTCAATTCCACCAGCGGGAACTGGTCGGCCCCGGCGCTGAACATCGAGCGGTCGAGGTCGCCGAACAGGTGGGTCTTGCGGTAGTTGCACAGGCGCTGGCCCTGGGCATCGATCAGTTGGATGGCGTTGTAGATCTGCCCGTCCTCGGCGCGCTCGGCATAGCCATAGACAATCGCGGTGCCCGCAGCCCGGGCGATGACCGCGATATGTTCGGCCGAGGGGCCGTCCTGGGCTTCGGCCAGGGCGCCGACCGCCTCGGGGCCGATGTTGTAGCCGCTGAGGTACATCTCGGGCAGCACCAGCAGGTCGGCGTCGCTGGCTTCCATGGCGATGTTTTGCAGGCGTTGCAGGTTGCCGGCTACATCCAGGGGCAGTGGCGGGCACTGATAAAGCGCTACGCGCATGGGGATTACTCCTGATCAACCGCGGGGCCGGCTTGGCAGCGATGCTGCTGGCAAGCCGGCCCGCGAGGGCGGGTGTCGACTATTCGGCCAGGGCGATGGGGCCGATTTCGTGGAACACATCGCCTGGGCCCGGGTTTTCGGCGTGGGTCTGCCCGCCGAAGTGCTTCATGATGCCCCAAACCGCATTCAAGGAGGTCTGTACCGCGCCTTCGACCCAGGCTGGGGTCCAGGACACATCGTCGCCGGCGATAAAGATTCCGCGTTGTTCGGCGGGCATATCGTCCTGCATGAAGTGCGCGTACATCCGTTGGTTATAGCGGTAGTGGCCCGGCAGCGCGCCTTTGAAGGCACCGAGGAAATGCGGGTCGGCTTCCCAGGACACGGTGATCGGATCGCCGATGATGCGCGCGGCGATGTCGACTTTCGGGTAGATCTTTTTCAAGGCGTCGAGGGCCAGCTTCACGCGCTTTTCCACCGGGTGCGGGAGCATTTTCAGGGCGTCGCTCATCCATGAGTAGGACAGGCAGATCACCCCTGGCTTGTCGTCGCCGTTATCGAACAGATAAGTGCCACGGGTCAGGCGGTCGGTGAGGGTCATGCTCATCAGGTCGCGCCCGGTTTCCGGGTCTTTGTCCTTCCAGAATGGCCGGTCGACCATGACGAAGGTTTTCGACGACTGCATGTAGCGCGTGCGGTCCAGAGCCATCCACATCTTTTGCGAGAACAGGGTTTCGTCGCATTCGATCTGGGTGGTCAGCAGCCAGCTCTGGCAAGTGGTCAGTACCGCTGCGTATTCCCGGGTATCGCCCCAGTTGTCGGTCACCGCAAAGCGCCCGTCGGCGGCGTGGGCGATGCGTTTCACGCCCGTGCGCGGTGCGCCGTTATGCAGCGAGCTGAGGCTGGTGCCTTCGGGCCAGTGCGCGCAACGCTCAGGCACATGGCGCCAGATGCCCAAGGGCACTTGCTCGACGCCGCCGACCACCAGGTGCTGGTGATCGTCGCAGTTGGTCATGACCACGCGGAAGATTTCCAGCATCGAGTTGGGGAAGTCCGAGTCCCAGCCGCCGGTGCCGAAGCCGACCTGGCCGAACACTTCACGGTGGTGGAAGGACAGCTTGGCGAAGGCTTTGGAGGTGGCGACGAAGTCGTAGAAGGTGCGGTCGTCCCACAGCGGTACCAGGGTGTTCCACAGTTGCTTGAGGCGCGGCACATCGCGTTCGCGAATGGCTTGCTGGATCTCGCCGAAGCGCGAACCGTCCTCCAGTGCATCGGCCCAGGCGTCGGCCACTTCCTGGAACAGTGCCGGCAGGTCGGCGAGTTTCTGCGCGTAGTGGGTCTGGCCTTCGAGGTCGATCACGGTGCTGCCCGAGGCCGGGGTCAGCGGGTTGGGGAAGGGCTTGGTTTGCAGGCCGAGCTTGTCGACGTAGTGATAGAAGGCGGTGGATGACACCGGAAACCGCATGCCGCCCAACTCGGCGATGATGCCCTCGGCGCCTTCAAAGGCCTGGGAGCGCAGACGTCCACCCATCTTCGAGGCTTCATACACCACGGGCTTGAGGCCCAGTTTCATCAGTTCGTACGCAGCCACCAGGCCGGCGATACCGGCGCCGACAATGGCCACCTCGGCGCCATGGTTGGCCTGGGGAATGCTGCCCAGGCCGGCGGGGTGCTCGATCCAGTCGTCAAAGGCAAAAGGGAAGTCCGGGCCGAAAATGGTGATCGGTTTTTTACCGTCTGCAGGATGGCGATTGTTCTTGTTCATGGCGGGACCTTGCTGGCGGCTCACGCAGAGCGTTGAGTATAGAAAAAGCTGGCAGCCATTCTAGGGAGCGTAACGCCCGTAAATAAGACGCAAAGTGTCGTCGTTTTGGATTCATATCAGGCGATATGACGAAATAATGTGAATTAACGACGAAGTGTGGCTGGTGGTGAAGTATCGGGCGCTGTCAGGCGATGGGTTTACACCTGACACTTTTCGGGCGCGATTTGGGCCAGCGCCGCCTCGCGCTGCTCGGCAGCGGCTACAGGGTCAGAGGGGGTGGCCGCGGTCGATTTTGCTGCTGAGGATGATGGAGGTGGTGGTTTTTTCGACGCCGTCGACGCTGCCGATCTGGTCGAGCAATTGGTCGAGCTGTTCCGGCGAGTCGGTGCGCAGCCAGGCCACGTAATCGAATTCGCCGCTGACCGCACACAGTTGCTGGACCTGGGCCATGGCGCTGAGGCGGCGCAGCACTTCCTTGCCCGAGCGCGGCTGGACCTTGATGCCCACATACGCTTGCAGGCCGCCATCGATCACCCGTTGCCCCAGGCGCACGCCATAGCCGGTGATGACCCGGGCTTTTTCCAGGCGGGCCAGGCGCGAGGTCACGGTGGTCCGCGCGATGCCCAGTTGCCGGGCCAGCATGGCCACGCTTTCGCGGGCGTTGATCTGCAAGGCGGCAATCAGTTGACGATCGATTTCGTCGAGGACGGGAGGGCGGCTTTCAGACACGGTGGGCTCCGGCGCGGGAATCGGTGGGCGAGCATGTTACAGCCTCGCCCGCACCGACGCTCGCCGCGCTACTGACGCTGGAACTGCGCGTAGTTCTGCGGGGTGACCAACTGCGTGGGAATCCAGATATCGCCTTGCAAGGCTTCGTGGTTGACCAGTTGCACGGCGGCATCCAGGGAGCCGGCACCGATGGCCACCGGATCGCGGAAAACACTGACCGCCAACTGGCCTTTTTTCAGTGCCAGCAAGCCGTCCGGGGTGCCGTCGATGCCGCCCACCAAGATGTCGTCGCGCCCGGCCTGGCGCAGGGCCATGGCGGCGCCGATGCCCATTTCGTCATTGTTGGCGGCGACCGCATCAATGGCCTGGCCCTTGGTCAGCCATTCGTTCATCAGGTCCATGCCTTTTTCCCGCTGCCAGTCGCCGGACTGCTCTTCGACGAGCTTGATGCCCGGGTAGTTGGCCAGTACGTCCTTGACCCCGTGGGTGCGCTTGCCGGTGTCGCTGTGGGCCAGGCGCCCGAGAATCACTGCGAGGTTGCCTTTGCCGCCCATCTTCTCGGCCAGGTACTGCATCTGCAGGCGGCCGATGGCGCGCTCGTCGGTGCCGACAAACACCACGCCGGCCGGCAGGGTTTCGACTTCGGGACGGCTATTCATGTAGACCAGGGGGATGCCGGCCGCCAGGACCTTTTCGCTGATCTTGCGGGTGGCGGCGGTGTCGGCCGGGTTGACGATGATGGCGTCGACCTTCTGGCTGATAAAACTCTCGACCTGGCTCAACTGGCGCACCACGTCGCTGGCGGAGTCCTCGACCTGCAGGGTGACACCGCCCGGCACCTGCCTGGCGCGGTCTTGCATGGCTTTCACCAGGTAGGAAATGTAGTTGTCGTACTGCCCCACCGTAACGCCGATGCGCAGTTCGGCGTGGGCGGAAACAGAGAGCAGCAACGCGCACAGGCAGCCCAGGAAACGTCTCATGGCATCTGATCCTTTTTTATTGTGGGAGACGAGGAACGGCAGATTCTGTAAATACATTATTGGAATAAATATTCCATAACAATACTGTTTGGAATTTATTATTTTCTTCGCGGTACGGCTTTATGGCTAATCTGAAACCGCTCATGACATTTTTTGCCACAAATTGGCTGCGACAAGTTGTCATAAGTAACTAGGTAGTACATTCTCTCGCCCACGTTAAAGATGGGAGAAATTTCCGACATGAACAACTCTGGAGCTGCCGCCGGCAGCAAATGGCTGCTGGTGGGCCTGGGTGTCCTGATCGCACTGATCGGGCTTGGCCTGGCAGGTGGCGGTGGCTACCTGGTGAGTTTGGGTGGCAGTGGGTACTTCCTGCTGATGGGCCTGGCGATGCTGGTTTCCGGCCTGTTGATCGCCCGCCGCAACCCTCGCGGTGCCTGGCTCTATGGTGTGGCCCTGGTGCTGACCGCGATCTGGGCGGTGTGGGACACCGGCCTGGAATACTGGCCGCTGGTGTCGCGGGTCCTGACCTTCGCCGTGATCGGCCTGGTGGTGGCTCTGGTCTATCCGACCCTGGTGCGGGCTTCCGGCGCGACCGCCGGCCGTGGCGCCTATGGCCTGGCCGGTGGGCTCGGCCTTGGCGTGGTGGCGACCCTGGCCTACATGTTTGTGCCGACCCATGTGGTCAAGGCCAGCGTTGAGCCGGCGGTGACCCCGGTGGTTCCGGGCACCGAGCAGAAAGACTGGGCGCACTGGGGCAACACCACGGCGGGCAACCGCTTTGCCGCGCTGGACCAGATCAACAAAGGCAATATCGACAAGCTGCAAGTGGCCTGGACCTTCCGCACCGGCGACATTCCCGAGAGCAATGGCTCTGGCGCCGAAGACCAGAACACCCCATTGCAGGTCGGCGACAATATTTACGTCTGCACCGCCTACGGCAAAGTCTTCTCCCTGGACGCCGACACCGGTGCCGAGCGCTGGAAGTTCGACCCCAAGGGCAGCGCACCGAACTGGCAGCGTTGCCGTGGCCTGGGTTACTTCGATAGCAGCAGCGCAGCGACCGGGACCGCGCAGCCCGTGGCGGCGAGCGCCTGTGTCAAACGGCTGTTCCTGCCGACCATCGATGCCCGCCTGATCGCCATCGACGCCGAAACCGGCAAGCCCTGCGCCGACTTTGGCGACCAGGGTACGGTCGATCTGAAAACCGACATGGGCGAGGTCAAACCCGGTTATTACCAGCAGACCTCGACCCCCCTGGTGGCGGGCAATGTGGTGATTGTCGGCGGCCGCGTCGCCGATAACTTCTCCACCGGCGAACCACCGGGCGTGGTGCGTGCGTTCGACGTGCGCAGCGGCGAGCTGGTCTGGGCCTGGGATCCGGGCAACCCGAACACCACCAAGCGGCCACCGGCGGGCGAGACTTACACCCGCGGTACGCCTAACGTGTGGTCGGCGATGTCTTATGACCCCAAGCTGGGCCTGGTCTACCTGCCTACCGGCAACGCGACCCCGGACTTTTTTGCGGGTGAACGGACCGAGTTCGATGACAAGTGGAGCTCCTCCATCGTCGCCCTCGACGTTGCAACCGGCCAGGTGCGCTGGCACTTCCAGACCACCCACCACGACCTCTGGGATTTCGACCTGCCGGCGCAGCCGCTGCTGTACGACGTGCCGGACGACAAGGGTGGCGTGCAACCGGCGCTGGCCCAGGTCACCAAGCAGGGCGAGATCTTCCTGCTCAACCGTGAGACCGGCAAGCCGATTGCCCGGGTCGAAGAGCGGCCGGTGCCCCAGGGCAATGTGCCGGGCGAGCGTTATTCGCCGACCCAGCCGTTCTCCGTGGAAATGCCGTCGATCGGTAACCAGACCCTCACCGAAGCCGATATGTGGGGTGCCACGCCATTCGATCAGTTGATGTGCCGGATCCAGTTCAAGGGCATGCGCCATCAGGGCGTCTATACCCCGCCGGGCCTGGACCGTGCCCTGCAATTCCCGGGTTCCCTGGGGGGCATGAACTGGGGCAGCGTGTCGGTGGACCCGAACACGAACTACATGTTCGTCAACGACATGCGCCTGGGCCTGGCCAACTACATGATCCCGCGGGACAAGATCGCCGCCGGTGCCAGCGGCATCGAAATGGGCGTGGTGCCCCAGGCCGGTACGCCGTTTGGCGCCATGCGTGAACGCTTCCTGTCGGCGGCTGGCATTCCGTGCCAGAAACCCCCGTTCGGCACCATGTCGGCCATCGACCTGAAGACCCGCAAGCTGATGTGGCAGGTGCCGGTGGGCACCGTGCAGGACACCGGCCCGATGGGCATCCGCATGCACATGCAGATCCCGATCGGCATGCCGACCCTGGGCGCCTCCCTGGCCACCCAATCCGGCCTGCTGTTCTTCGCCGGCACCCAGGACTTCTACCTGCGCGCCTTCGACACCGGCAATGGCAATGAAATCTGGAAATCCCGCCTGCCGGTGGGCAGCCAATCGGGGCCGATGACCTACGTGTCACCGAAAACCGGCCAGCAGTACATCCTGCTCACCGCCGGTGGCGCCCGTCAGTCGACGGACCGGGGCGATTACGTGATCGCCTATGCGCTGCCCAAGTAAGGGCTGACACCGCACAGTGAAAAGCCGCGCATTGCGCGGCTTTTTCATGGGGCGGGGTTTTGCGTCGGCTTGGGGCTGCGCCGTCCCTGCAGAGTGACGTCTGGTTCACTGAGGGGCCCATCGTCAGGCCGATACCTGCACCCCTTCCGGCAGGGGGGCGGCACCGGCGATCTTGCACAGTTCCACGCCCGGGGCGGCGAAGCGGATGGCAGAGCGCATGTACATCACACCGCAGGTTGAGCTGCGCACCATCTGGGTCACGCCGGACAGTGGGTCGATCAGTTCCACCACCGGGTCCTCGTGGTTGATCCAGGCCCCGGGTTTATGCAGAAACACCACCAGCCCGGCGCAGGGCGCACGCAAGGTCAGCGAGCCGGCAAAAGGCGTCGCCGGGTGGTGCAGCGCCGGCATTGCCGGAGCCTCGCCGCCCACGACTCCCAGGTGCTGCAGGTAGGCGAAGAGCTGCCCGGCATCGCTTTGTGCCAGGCCGTGTTCGACATCGGCTTCGCCCCGCAGCTCCAGGGTCACGCTGGCGCAGCCCAGGGGGATCGGGAAGTGTTCGCCGAACCGCTCGGCCAGGCGCCACCAGGGTTGGCCGCAAGCCTCGTCGAACGAGCCGGCGCCGGTGCCGCTGGCCAGCAGGCTGGCGTGCACGCCCAGGTAGCGCGCCAGGGGTTCGATCTGCGGCCAGTAAGGGGTTTCGGCGTACAGGTGAAGGATGGCCTGGGCGTCGCAGTGCAGGTCCAGCACCACATCGGCGTCATGGGCCAGCAGCAGTTGGGCCCGTCGCAATGAGTCGAGCTCGCTGGTGACTGGCCATTGTTGCAAGGCCTGGCCCATGGCCTGACGGATCAGGCGCCGATTGTCCGAGGCGTCCTGGCCCAGGCGTGCCTCGAGGCCGTCGCTGATCAACGCCGCCAGGTCGGGGTAGCGGCGGTTGAAGTTTTCCCCGCTGTTGAAGTCGAAGCGGCCCATGGCATCGTGCATCAGGGTCTGTTCCAGGCCCACCGGGTTGGCGATCGGCACCAGGACGATTTCCCCGAGGATCGCACCCTCTGCCTGGGCCTGGTCCAGGCGCTGGCGCAGGTGATGCAGCACCAGCATGCCGGGCAGTTCGTCGGCATGCAGGCTGGCCTGCAGGTAGACCTTTTTGCCCCGCCCGGGTTCGCCGTAATGCAAACTCGTCAGGTCCCGTCGGGTGCAGGGGCTGCGGGCCAGCAAGGGCTGGTGTTGGACACGCATGGGGGGCTTCCTCGGCAGTGATGGCGGGCCATTCTCGGTAAAGCAAAACAGCCCATCAATCGAAGAATTTGCGCCTCACTGGTGAGCGCAATTGCCCATTGCCGCGCCTCAACTGCTGATCGGCGGCTTGTCGCTGATGCCCTGGGTGGTGGCCAGCAACTGGTTTTTCAGCCAGGTACTGAAGGCCTGCACCACCGAGCGTTCGGCCTTGGTCGGGTCGACCACCAGGAAGTAGCCGCGCAGCGGGTTGATGGCAATCTCGAACGGCCTGACCAGCAGGCCTCGCGCCAGGGCATCGCCGCTGAGCAGGTTGTCGCCGATGGCCACGCCCTGGGCTGCGATGCAGGCCGATTGGGCGCAATGGGCGTCGGAAAAAATGATCCCGCTGCTGGCGTCGATGCTGGAGGCCCCGGCCGCCGCCAGCCAGACCCGCCAGTCGGTCTGGTCGCTCATGTGGATCAGCGGAAAGCCGGCCAGCTCCTGAGGTGTTTTCAGGCCGCCCAGGGCGTTGATCAGGCGTGGGCTGCACACCGGGAAAAAGTGCAGGGCGACGATCTGCTCCACCAGCAGGTCCGGCCAGTCGCCAATGCCATAGGCGATGAACAGGTCGGCATTCGGGTCGCTGGTGTCGTCCGGTGCGCGAGGGGTGACCACCTGCAATTGCACCTGCGGGTACTGCCGCAGGAAATCGTTGATGTGGTAGCACAGCCAGAAGCTGGCGAACCCCGGGTTGCAGCTGATACGCAATTTGCCCGAGATCTGCTGGTCCTCGAAGCGGCGGCCGGCTTCCTGGATGTCGGCGAGGATCTGGTGCACTTCGCGGGCATAACATTCACCGCGATAGGTCAGACCAATGCCACGACCGATGCGTTCGGTGAGGGCAAAGCCCAGGCTCTGTTCGAGGCTGTTGATCTGATGGCTGATGGCGCTGCGGGTCAGGTTCAACTGGCGCGCGGCGTCGGTCACGCTGCCCAGGCGGGCGACCGCATCCAGGGCGCGCAGGGCGGTCATCGAGGGGTAACGCATGCAACCTCCTGGCAGCGATGGGGTGCCTTCTAGCCCGGGCAGACAGGCAACAAGGCGGCTGATGTTTGGGTAATTTAATTTGACATTAACGCAAAATAAATTCGATTGATGTAATTATTCATTCACCAATACTAGGGACCTGCGCCAGCTCCGGGTGAGCCTGGCCACTAATAAAAATAATGTGAGGAGCTCCCATGGTCAGTTGTGCCCAGGCGTTGGTCCGGTTGCTTGAAGGCTATGGCGTGGAGTCGGTATTCGGCATTCCAGGCGTGCATACGGTCGAGCTTTATCGTGGGTTGCACGGCAGTTCCCTGCGTCATGTCAGCCCGCGCCATGAACAGGGTGCCGGCTTCATGGCCGACGGTTATGCCCGTGCCAGCGGCAGGCCGGGGGTGTGTTTCATCATTACCGGCCCCGGCATGACCAACATCCTCACGGCCATGGGCCAGGCCTACGCCGACTCGGTGCCGATGCTGGTGATTTCCACCACCAGCCGCCGCGAGCATCTGCGCCTGGGCCACGGTTACCTGCATGAGATGCCTGACCAGCGTGCCATGGTCGCCGGGGTCTGCGCCTTCAGCCACACCCTGCAACGCCCGCAGGAGCTGCCGGAACTGCTCGGCCGGGCCTTTGCCCTGTTCGGCTGCTCGCGTCCGCGCCCGGTGCATATCGAGATCCCGCTGGATGTACTGGAAATGCCGGCCGACGACCTCGACCTGCGCCCCCGCGCCTTGCCCCAGGCGCCCGCACCGGCGGCCGAAGCCATTGCCAGCGCGGTGCAGCTGCTGAGTCAGGCGCGCAAGCCGTTGATCCTTGCCGGAGGCGGCGCACGTCGCGCCGCGGGTGCATTGCGCGCCCTGGCCGAACGCTTGCAGGCACCGGTGGCGCTGACCACCAACGCCCGAGGCCTGCTGCCCCCGGAACACCCATTGCTGCTCGATGGCGTGCAGTCGTCGAGCCATGGTCGCGAGCTGATCGCCGAGGCTGACGTGGTGCTGGCGGTGGGCACTGAACTTGGGGAAACCGACTACGACTTCTTCGGCCTCGGGCCCTTGCGCCTGAACGCACCCTTGATTCGCCTGGACATCGATCCGCTGCAGATTCTCGGCGCCCTGCGGGCCGACATCGGCCTGCTGGGGGATGCCGGGCAGGGCTTGCAGGCGCTGCACGACGCTCTGCCGGAGCGGCCTGCGGGTACCTGGGCCGAGGCGCGGGTGGCCGCCGTGAATGCGGCTGAGCGCGCGGGCTGGAACCACAAGCAAGGGCGGATGCAGGCGCTGCTCGATACCCTGCGCGACAGCCTGCCGGCACCGATAGTGGTCGGTGATTCGACCCAGCCGGTGTACCAGGGCGCCCTGGGATACCGGGCTCCGCAGGCCAATAGCTGGTTCAACGCCGGCACCGGGTTCGGCACCCTGGGCTACGCCTTGCCGGCCGCCATTGGCGCCAAGCTGGCGATGCCGGGCCGTCCGGTGCTGGCGCTGGTGGGGGATGGCGGGGCGCAGTTCTCCAGCGCGGAACTGATCGCGGCCCAGGAGGCCGGGTTGGGAGTGATTCTGGTGCTGTGGAACAACCACTGCTACGGCGAGATTCGCGACTACATGACCGCACGGGATATCGCGCCGCTGGGGGTGGACATCCTGACCCCGGACTTCGCCGCCCTGGCCCAGGCCAGCCACGTGCAGTACCACCGCGTGAGCGCACGCGCAGCGCTGGGCGAATTGCTGGCCAGCCTGGCCGATACACGGCAGCCGGTGCTGATCGAAGTGGACGCCCAAGCCTTTCTCTCGGCCTGACCCAACAGCCGCGAAACCACCTGGAGTTGTGTGCATGTCTCCCTACAAGCAATTTGCCCTCGATTGGGTCGAACGCCATCGCCAGCAGCTGTCGGACTGGCATCAGATCATCTGGCATTACGCCGAGCCGGCGTTTCGCGAATACAAGTCCTGCGCCTGGTACGTGCAGTTGCTGGAAGCCGAAGGCTTCACCGTGGAGCAGAACAGCGGCGGCATGCCCACCGCCTTCTGCGCCACCTTCACCCAGGGCACGGGCCCGGTGCTGGCGACCTACGCCGAGTACGACGCAGTGCCCGGCAACTGCCAGGCGGCGACCACCCGCAAAATGCCCCGTGATGGCCTGTCGCGCTTTGCCCCGGGGCATACCGACCCGCATTCGGCCCTGGGCATCAGCGCCCTGGGCGGGGCCTTGGCGGCAAAAGCGGCGATGCTCGAATTCGGCCTGCAGGGCACCATCAAGTTCTTCGGCGAGCCGGCGGAAAAACTCCGTGCCTCCAAGCCGGTGCACGCGGCCAAGGGTTACTACGATGACCTGGACGCGGCCATCAGCTTTCACCCGACCTACATGCTGCCGCTGAACAACACCACCACCTGGAATACCCATTGCGGTATTGCCTACGCCTATATCTACAGCTTCACCTGCGACGACCCGCAAAACTGGATCGCCGCCGATCGCTACAGCCCGATCCCGCAAAACCACCTGGCTGCCCGGGCTCCAGGGGCCAACGATGCCCTGGTGCACTTCTACACCCTGAACGAAAGCCTGCGTCGCTCGACCCTGCCGTTCACCGGCCTGTGGAGCTACAACGAGGCGATTCTCACCGCCGGCCAGGCCACCGCCGACAACTTGCCGCCACACCTGTCGCAAATCCAGTACCTGCTGCGCTGCGACTCCATCGAGCAGGCCGAAACCATCTCCCAGGTGATGGACAACAACGCCGCTGCGGCCGCCATGGCCACCGGTTGCCAATGGAAAAAAACCTGGGTCTGCAAGTCCCGCGGCGGCCTGCCCAACCATGTGCTGGCCCAGTCCACCTACGACAACCTGGCCGCCATCGGCGCACCGCGTTGGAATGAAGAGGCCTGTGCCATTGCCCGCGAGATCCAGGTCAACCTGGGCCTTGCGCCGATGGACAAGCCCTTCCTGCCGGCCATCGAGGAGTTGATCGACCCCCAGGAATGCGAACGCCAGCTGCGCCTGCAAATGCCGGCCTGGCAGAACTACCTGACCTCCGACGACTACCCGGAATACACCTGGCACTGCCCCACCGTGCGCCTGCTGGTGGCCCGGCCGATGCTTGCCGCGCCGCCGGGCACGGTCTACCCGGACTGGGTTTCCAACGCCCTGGGCGGGATTGCCCAGACCATCGACCCAATGATCAATGTTGCGGCCAAGACCATTGCCTGCACCTTGCTCGACCTGTTCGGCGATGCCGACCTGCTGGGCGCGGCCAAGGCCGAGTTCGAGCAGCGCACCGGCGGCGGGATTGGCGGCAGTCGCTGGCAGGCGCCGCTGCTGCCGGCGGACTTCAAGGCCCCGCACCGCTTCCGCTGGCCGGAGTACATCCGCACCGCGCGGGGCGAAGAGTGGTGGATTCCCGCCCGCGATGACGAATGACGGCTGGCTTACGCCGCGCAACCAGAGCAACCAGGGGAGACACAGACGTGCCTGCAGCAGTGAATAAAAACAGTCCGGACACCCCGGTAGTCGCGATTGACGACTTGCACAAGAGTTATGCCGATCACCATGTCCTGAAGGGGATTTCGCTGCGCGCCAACGAGGGCGAAGTGGTCTCGCTGATCGGCTCCAGCGGCTCGGGAAAAAGCACCTTGCTGCGCTGCATCAACCTGCTGGAAGTGCCGTGCAGCGGCAGCTTGCGCATCAATGGCGAACAGGTGAAGTTGAAGACCAACGCCCGGGGCGTGGCGCAGATTGCCGACGCGCGCCAGGTGGAGCGCTTGCGTACCCGGCTGAGCATGGTGTTTCAGAGCTTCAACCTGTGGCCGCACCGCACGGTGCTGGAAAACGTCATCGAAGCCCCGGTATTTGTCTTGGGCGAAGACCGCAAGGAGGCCATCGCCCACGGCGAGCACCTGCTGGAGAAGGTCGGCCTGATCGACAAGCGTGACGTGTTCCCGGCCTTTCTTTCCGGCGGCCAGCAGCAACGGGTGGCCATTGCCCGGGCCCTGGCCATGCGGCCCCAGGTGATGCTCTTCGACGAGCCGACCTCGGCCCTCGATCCGGAGCTGGTGGGCGAGGTGCTGCGGGTGATCCAGGGCATTGCCGAAGAGGGGCGGACCATGATCCTGGTCACTCACGAAATGGCGTTTGCCCGGGATGTTTCGAGCAAGGTGGTGTATTTGCATCAGGGCCAGGTGGAAGAGGAAGGGCCACCGGCCCAGGTATTACTGGACCCGCGCAGCGAACGCTGCCGACAATTTGTGATGGCGCAGGACAACCGCTGACCTGGCTCAAACGGCCTGACCCAACAATAACAATCGATAAAACGAGGGTTTCATCATGAAAAAGACACTGTTGCTCCTGCTCCATGCGTGCGTCCTGACGTGTGCCGGCGCACCGGCTTTCGCCGCAGACAAGGTGGTGTTCGGCATCGCCCTGGAACCCTATCCGCCGTTCTCCTACAAAAATGGCAGTGGCGCCTGGAGCGGTTTCGAGCCGGACATGATCAGCGCGGTGTGCGCGCAGATGCAGGCCGACTGCAAGCTCAATGAAATGGCCTGGGACGGGCTGATTCCGGCGCTCAAGTCGCAGCAGGTGGATGTGGTGCTCAACTCGCTGTCGATCACCCCGGAGCGCAAGGAGGTGATTGATTTCACCCAGCCTTACTTCTTAACCCGTGCGCTGTGGGTGGCCGACGCCAGCCTCAAGGTCGATCCCACGCCCGAGGGCCTGAAAGGCAAGATCATCGGCGTGCAGGGTTCCACCACTCACTCGGCGTACATCAAGAAGTACTTCGGCGCCAACTCCACCGTGCGCTACTACAACGACCAGGACGACATCCTCGCCGACCTGCGCAGTGGCCGCATCGACATCTTCCTGGCCGATCAATTGGCGGTGGAGCCGCTGCTGGACAGCCCGGACAACGCGATGCTCGCCAGCAAAGGCGTGGCGCCCCTGGACCCACTGTTCGGCGAAGGCGTCGGCGCCGGCGTGCGCAAAGGCAACGATGCCCTGCGCGAGCGCCTGAACGTGGCCTTGCAGGCCCTGCGGGACAATGGCACCTACGAGAAGATTCGCGCCAAGTACTTCAAGACCGATATCTCGTCCCTTGAATAATCACGCTCTACAGGTCCATCCCCGGCAGGTGCGCTTATGACTGTATCGGAAATCTACCGGCTGTTTTTTGCCGAGGGCTGGCTCCAGGCCCTGGCCCAGGGGATGGTGAAAACCCTGGGTATCTCCCTGGGCGCCTTTATCCTCGGGCTGGCCATCGGCTTGCTGGTGGCCATGGTCAAGCTGCGTGGCCCACGCTGGCTGGTGCTGTGCGCCAACTGCTACACCACCCTGTACCGCGCGGTGCCGGAACTGCTGCTGATCCTGCTGCTGTATTACGCCGGCACCGACCTGATCAACCTGCTGATGGCCCAGCTGGGGCGGCCGGGGGTGGAGGTCAACGGTTTCATGGCGGCCATCGTGGTGCTGGGGATCGTCCAGGGCGCCTACTCCGGAGAGATCATCCGCGGCGCGATCCAGGCCATTCCCCATGGCCAGATCGAGGCGGCGCGGGCCTATGGCATCAATCGCCTGTTGCTGCTGCGGCGCATCGTGCTGCCGAGCATGATGCCGTTCGCCATCGCCGGGCTGTCGAACCTGTGGCTGGTGCTGGTCAAGGAAAGCGCGCTGATCAGCGTCGTCGGCTACACCGAGCTGTTGTCGGCGGGGCGCCAGGCGGCGGCATCGACCAAACACTACCTGCTGTTCTACCTCGCGGTGGCGGCGTTCTATTACCTGATCACGCTGGTCTCCAGCTCGGTGTTCCGGCAACTCGAAGTGCGCTTCGAACGCTGGATGCCACGACACGTCTAGGAGGCGGGCATGGACTTCAACTGGCTGAACAACTTTTCCAGCGAACTGATCCGTGGCGCCTGGATCACCTTCCAGTTGCTGCTGATTTCCGGCGCCCTGGGGTTTCTGATGGCGGTCGGCGTGGCGTTGGGTCGCTTGTCGCGCAACCCGCTGCTGGCCAACGGGCTGCGTTTCTACACCAGCGTGCTGCGCGGCACGCCGCTGCTGGTGCAGATCTACATCCTCTACTACGGTGTCGGCAGCGTGTTTGCCAGCTTCCCGCTGATTCGCGGCAGCCTGCTCTGGCCGTACCTGCGTGAAGGCTTCTGGTACGTGGCCCTGGCCCTGACCTTGAGCGTGTCGGCCTATGTCGGCGAAGTACTGCGCGGCGGCCTGCGCGCGGTGCCGCGGGGTGAGTTGGAAGCGGCTCGGGCCTATGGCATGCGGCCCTGGCTGGTGCTGCGCCGGGTGTGGATGCCCCGAGCCTTGCAGATGCTGCGCCCGACCCTGGCCGGGGAAAGCGTGATGCTGCTCAAGGCCACGGCCCTGGCGTCCACTGTGGCGGTCACCGACCTGCTGGGTGCGGCCAACCTGGTGCGTGCCCAGACCCTGCGGGTCTACGAGCCGCTGCTGGTGGTAGCGGTGATCTACATCATTCTGGCGATCGTGATCGAGCAGGCCTTCAACCGCATTGGCAAGACGCCACAGCGCCAGGCCTGAGATCTGAATTCATTTAAGCGTTGGCCGAGGGCCGGCGAGGAGTGGCTAATGCAGTATTCATCCGTGGTCAAACGCATCAGCGGCGAGACCGTCAGTGCCTGGGACATCCACTACGCCGCCTGCGACGCCCAGGAGCGCGGCGAGGATGCGATTGTGCTGAGCATCGGCGATCCGGACTTCGCCACCGACGAGGCCATCTGCGCCGCAGCCGTCCAGGCTTTGAAGGAAGGCGACACCCATTACACCCACGTGGTCGGGCGCCCGGCCCTGCGCGCGGCGATTGCCGCCAAGCAGGCGGCCTTGCTCGACTTGCCGGTAACTGCGGAAAACATCGCAGTGGTCGCCGGTGCGCAGAATGGCTTGTATGCCACTGCCATGTGCCTGTTCGAGCAGGGCGACGAGGTCCTGGTGCCGGAGCCGATGTACCTGACCTACGCCGCCAGCATCCAGGCCAGCGGCGCGCGGCTGGTGTCGATCGCGCAGCCGGCGGCGGAGGATTTCCGGCTCAGCGTGGCGGCCCTTGAGGCGCAGATCACCGAGCGCACCCGGGGCATCGCCCTGGCCACGCCGAACAATCCCACCGGCAACGTCTACACCCTCGAAGAACTGGAAGCGGTGGCCTTGGTCGCCCGGCGCCATGACTTGTGGGTGATCAGCGACGAAGTCTATGGCCAGCTCACCTACGACCGGCCCCACCAGAGCGTGGCCACCTTGCCCGGCATGCTGGAACGCACCGTGGTGCTCAACAGCCTGTCCAAGTCCCATGCCATGACCGGCTGGCGCGTTGGTTGGGTGGTGGCGCCCACCGAGCTGGTCGGGCATCTGGATAACCTGCTGCTGTGCATGCTGTACGGCTTGCCGGGGTTTATCCAGGCGGCGGCGCTGAAGGCGCTGGAACTGGACGAGCAGATCGTCGGCCAGGCCCGTGAGCTGTATCGCCGGCGCCGCGACCTGGTGGTGGCCGGCCTGGGCCAGTTGCCGCTGCTCAAGTGCAAGGTCCCGGAGGCGGGCATGTTCATGTTGGTGGACGTGCGCGGCACGGGGCTGTCGAGCACCGAATTCGCCTGGCAGCTGTTCCGTGCCACCGGTGTCTCGGTGCTTGATGCCAGTGCGTTCGGCGCCAGCACCGCAGGCTTTGTCCGGGTCTCCTTCACGGTTTCCGACACGGCCCTCAGCGAAGCCTGCCGGCGCATTGCCCGCTTCGTCGAAAGCCTGGAGGCCGGCCGCTAGAGCCTGCCCCAACCCCGCTGACTGACTTCGTCCAACGGCGCGAAAACGCGCCGCAGGGCCTCCCTTTGCCTAGAAAAAAGCAGGTGCCGCACATGACAGCCATCGACAACTTCACATCGACCCACTCCAGCAGTGGGCTGTTTGCCGATCTGATCCTCGATAACGGAAGGATCCGTACCATGAACCCGGCCCAGCCCTGGGCTGAAAGCGTGGCGATTCGTGGCGGCCGCCTGATTGCGGTGGGCCTGTGCGGCGACGTGCTGCCGTTCAAGGGCCCGCTGACCCGGGTGCATGATCTGCAAGGGGCGTTCTGCATGCCTGGCCTGCACGATATGCACACCCACCCGGACCTGGCGCTGGCGCCACGCTACAGCGACGACCTGGACGTGGGCATCGAAGACCCGACCCCGGAGCAGCTCAAGCAGGCGATCCTGGCCTACGCCGAGAGTCACCCGGGCGATGGCTGGATTCATGGTCAGTACTGGGTGCGCTACACCTTTCGCGAGGCGGGACTGACCCCGGGGCGGGCCTGGCTCGACAGCATCCTGCCGGATCGCCCGATCGCGCTGCTCGATCGCATGTGGGGCACCATGATGGTCAACTCCCGGGCCCTGGAGCTGGCAGGCATCGACCGCCATACCAGCGACCCGCGCAACGGCTACCTGGAACGCGACGAACTGACGGGCGAACCCACCGGGCTGATGATCGACGGCGCCTACGCCATGATCCACGCCGCCATGCCGCCGACCCCGGTGGAGGTGCTGCGCCAGGCCTACCGCGATGGCGTGCACTTCCAGAGCGCCCGGGGCGTGACGGCCAGCAAGTACGTGCATGTCTGTGAGCAGCGCCTGCAAGCCCTCAAGGAACTCGACGACCAGGGCCAACTGACGGTTCGAATCGAAGCGGCCATCAGCTGGCAGGACGATATCTTCCCGGTGCGCCGGCGCTGGGAGCTGCTCAGTGGCGAGCGGCACTATTACCGCAGCGCGCGGCTCAGTGCCAACGCGGTCAAGTTCCACTTTGATGGCACCGTGGAGCCGCGCTCGTCCTACCTGCTGACCCCCTGGCCGCAGGAAGCGAGCTGGCGCGGCAAGCTCAACCTGACGCCTGAGCACATCACCGACATGGTGGTCGACATGGACCGCCGTGGCCTGCGGGTGATCGCCCACTGCACCGGCGATGGCGCCTCAGACGTGTTCCTCGATGCGGTGGCCGAGGCGCGCCGGCGCAATGGCTTCAGCGGCATTCGCCATCAGTGCGCCCACAGCACCTTGCTGCACCCGGGCAACCTCAAGCGCTTTCGCGAGCTGGAAGTGATTGCCGAATTTTCCCCGGCGGCCTGGTACCCGACACCGTTCGCCACCGGCGCCCGCTCCGGCTACGGCCAGGAGCGCCTCAAGCGTATCTATGACTTCAAGGGCGTGTTGGCGGCGGGCGGTATCGCGGTCATGGGCACCGACTGGCCGGTGGCCTCGATCGACCCCTGGCTGGCACTGGAGACCATGGTCACCCGGCAGAACCCGTGGAACCAGGAGCCTGACTGCTTCGGTGAACCGATCTCCCTGGAGCAGGCACTGCAAGTGGTGACCAGCAATGGCTCCTACGCCATGGGCCTGGAGCACCTCACCGGCAGCCTGGAGGTGGGCAAGTCGGCGGACCTGATCGTGCTCGACCGCGACCTGTTCGCCCAGCCGGCGCGCAACTATATCCACCGCACCCAGGTGCAACTGACCCTGGTTGAAGGCCAGCCGGTGTACGACTTGCAGGGGCTGTTCGATGACACCCCGCTGCAGGCCACCTGGCGTGGGAAACCGCCGGTGCTGGAAGGAGAGGGGTCATGAACCGTATTGCCGTGACGGTGATCTGCGGCTTTCTCGGCGCCGGCAAGACCACCTTGCTCAACCGCATGGTCCAGCGCGACGACGCTGGGCGCCTGGCGGTGATCGTGAATGATTTTGGCGAGCTCAACATCGACGCGGCGATCATCGCCGAGGTGACCGATGCCGTGTACAGCCTGCAAAACGGCTGTATCTGCTGCACCGTCCAGGAAGACCTGCTGGCCCAGTTGGTCAGCCTCAGCCAACTGAGCCCGCGCCTGGAGCGCATCGTCATCGAATGCAGCGGGGTTTCCGATCCGCAGCGCATCCTGCAAACCCTGGCCTACCCGCAACTGCGCGCCCAATTGCAGCTCGATGCGGTGATCACCGTGGTCGACGGGGTCGGCTACAGCAGCCTGGAAGGGGAGTTTGCCCGCCTGTCCCGGGCCCAGGTCGCCTGTGCCGACCTGGTGCTGCTGAACAAGACCGATCTGCTCGCCCCGCAGGAACTGGCCGTGATACGCAGCAAGTTGGGGGCGAGGGTGCCGGTGATCGAGACGGTGTACGCCGAACTGCCCGACAGCCTGCTGCTCAGCGACCGGGGCGAGGCTGGCTCGCTGAAAATGCTCCCGGCCGCCACCCGCCATGACCAACTGTTCGAATCCTGGCTCTGGCAGAGCCCGCAAGCCCTGGACCCGGAGCGCTTTCGCCAGTGGCTGGCGCAGATCCCGCCCCAGGTCTTCCGGGTCAAGGGCCTGGTGCACCTGCAAGGCATCCAGGCTCCCCAGTGGTTGCAACATGTCGGCCAGCGCAGCCAGTTCAGCGCCGCGCAAAACAGCGATGCACAGCAGGCGGTGCAACTGGTGTTCATCGCCCGTCGCGGCAGTGAACTGCGCGAAAGCCTGGGCCGCAGCCTGGAGGCGTGTTTGATTGCGGCTTGAGTGACAACGGCAGCGGCTGCAAGGGTGTTCGCGCGCCCGTTGTGGCCTTGCCCTGAGCCCCCGGTTTTGATCGATTCAGGCGCCAATCGGACGGCGCCGAAATCCAGGCGCCGCGCGTCCATTTTGTTTCCTGAACAAAGCGCCAAGTGCCAACAAAAACTCCTCTTGCTGATGTAATGTGCTGCACCGTGAGCGTTGCTCAGGTGGGTGCAGGGCAGGCATATTTCGATGGTCGGAGGTTGTGTTGGGCATAAGGGATTGGTACTGGAATCGCCAGGTCCGGCGGCATGGTTTCAAGTTTGGCACCGCTATTTCGACCATCGGCAAGCGAGCCACGCTCAAGCTGGAGGAAGGTGTACGCATGGGCCAGGTGGACATCGACGTTCGAGGCGAGCTGTCGATCGGTGCCCATACCTACATCAGGAGTGACAGTTGCCTGCAAATGGTGACCTCGATCGGGCGTTTCTGCTCGATCGGTGCCGGTGTGATCCTTGGCCAGGAGAAAAACAACCACCCTGCGGATTGGCTGAGCACCCACCCCTTCCAGTACACCGATACCGCCTGGCAATACGACGCGCACATCGACTTCGGCACCGTCGGCAATGACGTCTGGATCGGGCGCGACGCCATGGTCTTGGAGGGCGTCAACGTCGGCACCGGGGCGATCATCGCCACTCGCGCCCTGGTCACTCAGGATGTGCCCCCTTACGCCGTGGTGGCCGGGGTGCCGGCCAAGCTGATCCGCTACCGCTATTCAGCGGAAATGATTGAGCGCCTGCTGGCTTCAAAGTGGTGGGAGCGGGACATGTCGCAACTCAAGGACCTGCCCCTCAACGACCCGGCTTCCTGCCTCGAGCAACTGCCACAGCTGGCGCCAGCCAACTACCGACAGATCCAGCTGACCTGCAAAGGGTGCAAAGTGCTGCGCTGATGGTGTTCAAATGATCAATCCCGGAAACACATAGGACCGAACGCGTGACTCTTGACCAGTTGTTTGAGTATTGGCGGGTTGAAGTATCCAACAAGAAGAAAGTGGGCAGCCGGACCGGCCTGATCTCCAACATTCTCCGGCGGGCCAGGAGAGACAATAAACTGCGCTTCCTGTTCTCTTTCCGGCTTGCCCAGTACCTGCATCGACGGGGCGGATTCTGGGCCGCGCGTGCACGTCGGATGCAACAAAAGCTCAACCTCAAATACGGGGTCGATATTGATCTGGGCGCAGACATCGGCCCGGGGCTGCGCATTGCGCATCTGCCCGGAGTGGTGATTTCCGGCCATGCAAAAATCGGTCGGAATTTCTTTATCCGGCAAAATACGACGGTCGGGATCAAGACCCTCGGCCTCGATCACTACAACCTGAGGATCGGTGACAACGTCAGCGTCGGGGCTAACAGCTGCATCATCGGTGACGAACTGGTGGTGGGGGATAACGCCACGATCGGCGCGATGTCCCTGGTAAACAAAGACGTCCCCGCCAATTGCACCTTTTACAACGAGCGCAAGAGCCAGGTCCGGCCTTCGCGGTAAATGCGTTGGCATCCTTTGAGGTGGGCAGGGGAGCGGGGTGCCGAGTGTTCCGCGAACTTCACTGGAAGCACGTTTGAACGCTGAAACGTAACGTCCAGATACACGAAAGCCGCGCAATGCGCGGCTTTTTATTTGGTGGGCCCACACGGACTTGAACCGTGGACCAAAGGATTATGAGTCCTCTGCTCTAACCAACTGAGCTATAGGCCCTCAGTAGGCGGCGGATTATAACGACGGATTCTCGGCTGTGCTATCCGAAAAATCGGAAACGCCCATCTGCAGAAAAGTCGCGGCGAACTCATCGGCGCACAGCGGCAGGCTGACGATGTAGCCCTGGATCTGCTCGCAGCCTTCGGCGCCGAGAAATGCCTGTTGCTCATGGCTTTCGACGCCTTCGGCGATCACCGTGAATTGCATGCTGCGGCCCAGGGCGATGATGGCGCGCACGATCGCTACGTCATGAGGGTCGTCCGGCAAGCCGCGGACAAACGACTGGTCGATTTTCAGGAAGTCCAGGGGCAGGCGCTTGAGGTAGCTGAGTGAGGAATAACCAGTGCCGAAGTCGTCGATCGCCAACTGGACCCCCAGGTGCTTGAGTTGGTGCAGCACCTCCAGCGCTTCTTCGGTCTGGCTCATGATGAAGTTCTCGGTGATCTCCAGCTGCAGGAAGCCTGGCCGCAGGTGGTTGTCCTTGAGCAGTTGTTCGATGCGCCCCAGCAGGTTGGGCTGGCGCAGCTGGGCGCCGGCCAGGTTCACCGAGAGCGGGCCGAAGGGCGCATAGCGTTCGTTCCAGGCCGACATCTGCTGGCAGGCCTGCTCCAGCACCCAATCGCCGATCTGCAGGATCATGCCGTTTTCTTCGGCCAGCGGGATGAAGTGCTCCGGAGGCACATCGCCAAACGTCGGGTGCCGCCAGCGGATTAACGCCTCGGCGCCGACCAGTTCCTGATCGATAAGGCTGATCTTGGGCTGGTAGTAGAGAGACAGTTCGTTGCGCTCGATGGCGCGGCGCAGTTCGTGTTCCAGGGCGACCCGCTCGCTGGCCTGGGCGGTCAGGTCGCGGGTGTACCTTTCCACCCGGTTCCGGCCTTTGGCCTTGGAGCGATACATCGCCGCGTCGGCGTTCTTGATCAATGTGGCAACGTCGGTGCCGTCTTTGGGGTAGAGGCTGGTGCCGATGCTGGCGCTGATGAAGAACTCATGTTCCCCGGCCTGGAAGGGCGCGCTGAAGCAGTTCAGGAGTTTACCGGCAATGTGGTCGGCATCGCTGGCTTGCTGCAGCCCGGGCAGGAGGATGATGAACTCGTCGCCCCCCAGGCGCGCCACGGTATCGATGTCGCGCAACTGCTCCTTGAGGCGTACGGCAATGCCCTTGAGCAAAAGATCGCCGACCGGATGGCCGAGGCTGTCGTTGATGTGCTTGAAACGGTCGAGGTCGAGAAACAGCACCGCGCCCTGGCTGCCGTTTTCCTGCTGGCCGTTGAGCGCGGTCAGCAAGCGGCTCTCGAACAGGGTGCGGTTCGGCAGGCCGGTCAGCGGGTCATGGTGGGCTTGGTAATCGAGCCGTGCCTGGGCGTGCTTCAGGCTCGAGATGTCGGCGAACACCGCAACGAAATGGGTGATCGATTGCTC
The DNA here is from genome assembly GCF_049199125.1 of Pseudomonas sp. QD4. Taxonomy (NCBI): domain Bacteria; kingdom Pseudomonadati; phylum Pseudomonadota; class Gammaproteobacteria; order Pseudomonadales; family Pseudomonadaceae; genus Pseudomonas; species Pseudomonas sp. QD4. Next base: position 60,051 of record NZ_JBLZOM010000010.1, on the reverse strand, counting down.
CTTGTTGCGCACGGCACTGATGGTCAGCCAGCTGGGGTACAGCTCGCCGTTCTTGCGCCGGTTGGAGATCTCGCCCTGCCAGTGTCCTTCTGCCGTCAACTGGTACCACATGGCGGCGTAGAAGGCGCTGTCGTGCAGGCCGGACGCCAGCAGGCGCGGCGTGTGGCCGAGGGCTTCGGCTTCGCTGTAGCCGGTGATCTCGGTGAATGCCCGATTGACCGCGCTGATGTGTTGCTGGGTGTCGGTGATCAGCACCCCTTCGGCGGTGCTCTCGAAGACGGTGGCGGCTTGCTGGAGCTTTTCCTGCATCACGTGGCGTTCGGTGATATCGCGGGCGATGGTCAGCATGCAGTCTTCGTTGCCGATGGGCAGGGGGCGGCTGGACAGCTCGCACAAACGGATCTGACCGTCGTTGCGCCGGATATGGCAGCTGAAATCCCGCACGTAGCCATCGCGGTTCAGCAGGTCGAGCATGTGTTTGCGCTCGTTGAGGTTGACCCAGATGCCCAGGTCCAGGGTCGAGCGATCCAGGGACATGGCGCTGTTGAATCCGGTGATGCGGCTGAAGCCTTCGTTGACCTCGATCAGCAGCCCATCGCGCTGGCGGCTCAACAGCAAGCCGTCAGGCGAGGCGTGGAAGGCCTTGGCGAACTTCTCCTCGGAGGTCTGCAGCAACTGCTGGGTCTCCTTGAGTCGACTGATATCGCGCACCACCACCACCAGCGCCGGGGTGGTGTCGAGGTCGAAGGGTTCGGCGGAAATCAGGCCGGTGAACAACTGGCCGTTGTGTCGGCGAAAGGGCATCTCCAGGTTGCGGATACTCCCGGCTTGCAGGCGCAGCAGCAGGCCCGGCCCGACGCCCTGGATCCCCCAGATATTGAGGTTGGAGGCGGTCTGGCCGAGCACCTGTTCGGCCCGCAAGCCGATCTGTTCCTCAAAGGCCTTGTTGACCTCCAGCAGGCAGCCGTCCGACAGTCGCGCGATCACCAGGATGTCCGGGCATTGCTGGAACACCGAGGCGAACTTCTGCTCGGACAGGCGCAAGGCTTCCTCGGTGTGCTTGGCTTCGCTGATATCGATCATCAGTCCGCGCATCACCGGTTCGTGGCCATGCTCGATCAGACTGACAATGTCCCGTACCCACAGGCATCGGCCATCGGCGGTGATGACCCGGTAGTCGAGGCTGTGATCACGCCCGGCGAGTACTTCGTGGTCGCAGAAGGTCTGGGCGCGGGTCAGGTCGGCGGGGTGGATGATGTTGCGCCAGAACCCCGGAATCAGCCAATGGGACAGCGGGTAGCCCAACAGCGCCTCAGCGTGGGGCGAAACGTAGCTGTAGGTGTAGTCGCTGATCCGCGCTTCCCAGGCAATGGCCGACAGGCTCTCCACCAGGCCGCGGTAGTGGTACTCGCTGCTGCGCAGTTGCTGCTCGAGGGCCACGCGCCGGGAGATCTCAGAGCTCAGGCGGCGGTTGATGCGGATCACCACCGCCAGTACCGCAAACAACAACAGCACAGTGGGCAGGCCGTAGACCAGCAGGTCTGACCAGAACGAACGGTGATCCAGCACATTGCCCACCCAGTGTTCCTGGATCACGCTGATTTCCGCAGGGGTGAGGTCGGCCAGGACCTTGTCGAGAATGCCGATCAGGATCTTTTCATCCCGTGGCGCGCCCATCGCCAGTTGATAGCGGTAGGGGGTTTCTCCGCTGACATACAGCCCATCCAGCTTGAGTTGTCGCAGGCTCCAGATGCTCGAGGCGAGGTCGCTGACTACAGCGTCGACCTGGTCGGTCGCGAGGGCCTGCAGGGCCGAGCTGACATTGGGCAAGGCCACCAGGTTCAGGTCTGGATGGTGGGTGCGCAGCAGTTCATGGGGGGCATAATTTTCCACCACCGCGATCTTCAGGCCGTAGAGCTCCCTGAGGTTGTGGGGCTGGGCGCCACCCTCATGGGCGAGGATCACGATGGGAAAGTCGAGGTAAGGCCGGGTAAAGGCCAGGTAAGTCTGGCGTTCCGGGGTCGACATGATCCCCGGCAGCAGGTCCAGCTTGCCCTGTTTCGCCTGTTCGAGAACGGCGGTCCAGCTGACCGGTTCGATCGGGTTGAGTTTTATCTCCAGGCGGCTCTGGATCAGGCTGATGTAGTCAGCGGCCAGGCCCTGGTAACGCCCGTCCTCGTCGCGATACTCAAACGGCGGCCAGGAGGCGTCGACGCCCAGGCGCAATGTGGGGTGGGCCGCCAGCCAGTCACGCTCTTCATCGGTGAGAGTCAACGCGCCAGCCGTAGCGGTCCAGGCGAGCAGCGACAGCAGAAGCACGGCCGGCAGTCTGGGCATAACCGTCTCGTTATGGCACGGGGAATGTGTCGAGTGTAGACGGCAACGCGAGGCGGGGAGGGGGAGGGAAATTTAATCTGCGTAAAGCAAAACCCCCAGCAGGGCTGGGGGTTTTGGTATCACTCGTCGAGGAAGGAGCGCAGGTGCTCGCTTCTCGTCGGGTGGCGCAGCTTGCGCAGCGCCTTGGCTTCGATCTGACGAATCCGCTCACGGGTAACGTCGAACTGTTTACCAACTTCCTCGAGGGTGTGGTCGGTATTCATGTCGATGCCGAAGCGCATGCGCAGGACCTTGGCTTCACGGGCAGTGAGGCCGGAGAGTACTTCGCGAGTCGCTTCTTTCAGGCTCTCAACAGTGGCGACATCGATTGGCGACTGCATGGTCGAGTCTTCGATGAAGTCACCCAGATGGGAGTCTTCGTCATCACCGATCGGGGTTTCCATGGAGATCGGCTCTTTAGCGATCTTCAATACCTTGCGGATCTTGTCCTCAGGCATTTCCATGCGTTCGCCCAGCTCTTCCGGGGTCGGTTCACGACCCATTTCCTGCAGCATCTGCCGGGAAATACGGTTGAGCTTGTTGATGGTCTCGATCATGTGCACCGGAATACGGATGGTGCGGGCCTGGTCGGCGATCGAGCGAGTGATCGCCTGACGGATCCACCAGGTGGCATAAGTCGAGAACTTGTAGCCGCGACGGTATTCGAACTTGTCCACAGCCTTCATCAAGCCGATGTTGCCTTCCTGGATCAGATCGAGGAATTGCAGGCCACGGTTGGTGTACTTCTTGGCGATGGAGATCACCAGACGCAAGTTCGCTTCAACCATCTCTTTCTTCGCGCGGCGGGCCTTGGCCTCACCGATCGACATGCGACGGTTGATGTCCTTGATCTCGGCAATCGTCAGACCGGTTTCGGTCTCAAGCGCAGTCAGCTTCTGCTGGCAGCGAATGATATCGGGCTGCAGGCGACCAATGGCTTCGGCGTATTTGCTTTTGCCTTTGGCCAGCGCGTCGGTCCAGCTTTCATCAACTTCGTTGCCCGGGAACTGGCGCAGGAAGTCGGCACGCGGCATGCGTGCATCACGAACGCACAGTTGCATGATCGCGCGCTCTTGTTGACGCAGACGATCCAGGGCACTACGAACACGCTCGACCAGGCCTTCGAATTGCTTCGGAACCAGTTTGATCGGCATGAACAGCTCAGCCAGGGCCAACATCTCGGCAATTGCCTGCTTGTTTGCGCGGCCGTGCTTTTTCAGCGCCTTGCGGGTGATTTCCATCTGGTCGGCCACGGCGCCAAAGCGCTGTGCAGCGATGACCGGATCAGGACCGCTTTCGGTTTCTTCTTCGTCGTCACTGGCTTCGGCGTCCTCTTCTTCGGTGTCATCGTCCGCTTTCGCGGCCTTGGCATCGACAGGCGGTGGCACTTCTGCAGCAGGCGGCGCGATGCCGTCGTCCGGGTCGATATAACCACTGAGGACGTCGGACAGGCGGCCACCTTCGGTGGTGACGCGAGTGTACTCGGAGAGAATGTGATCAACCGTGCCAGGGAAGTGCGCAATCGCGCCCATCACTTCACGGATACCCTCTTCGATACGCTTGGCGATTTCAATTTCGCCTTCACGTGTGAGCAGCTCTACCGTACCCATTTCACGCATATACATGCGCACAGGGTCAGTAGTGCGACCAATGTCGGTCTCAACCGCTGCCAACGCGGCAGCAGCTTCTTCAGCTGCGGCTTCGTCGGTATCGGCGTCGGCCAACATAAGGGCGTCCGCATCCGGAGCACTCTCGTGTACGGGGATCCCCATGTCATTGATCATGCGGATGATGTCTTCCACCTGCTCTGGATCTGAAATATCCTCAGGCAGGTGGTCGTTGACCTCTGCGTAAGTCAGATACTTCTGCTCACGACCCAGGGTGATCAACTCTTTGATACGAGACTGCTGTTGCGCTTTTCCGGACATAACACCCTATCCACTGAAGGTCTTGGCGGGCAAAAAACAAGCCGAGGATTATACCTGAGCTATGACCTCACGCGCCAGTTGAGGTCGGGCTTGATGCGGGAACATTGCGTCTTAAAAGCTCAAGTAGTTGGACTTTCTCCTCGCCACTCAAGTCACTTTGACGCGATTTCCTTAGAAGTTGCTCTAAAACACGTTCGCGTTGACGCACCGATAAACTGTTAATGGTGTCGAAAAACTGTTGTTCAAGGTTATCGCCGTCAATCAACCACTCCTTTTCTGCCAGCGCCTTGAGCAGGCGACCCTGTTCGGTGCCGTGCCAGCGCGCCATGAGTTGATGTATAGAGCGTAGCTTAGGATTTTTCTGTACGGCTTCGATCAGCGCCACCAACAACTGAGTGTTGGTGTTGTTGTCATCGGCAAAATGTCCGGCATCTTCAACTTTTTCCGCCAGTTGCGGGTGATGCAGCAGCGTACGCAGGGCGGAAAGGGTCGGCGGCTCGACTGCGGCCGGGATGCGCGGGCCGCGAGGCTGGTCGCGATCGCCCTGGCGTTTGCCCTTGGCATTCTTGTCCCAGGGCTTGTTTTCCCACTTCTTGCCGCCGCCACTCTTCTTCGGCGTCCACTCCTGCTGGGGCGCATAGGCCTCCTGCGGTTCGTGGTAATCGGCGTAATCGGGCATGGCGTCGTAATTGATGCCGGCGTCATAGGCAGGCGGCGCTTCTTGCGGCGCGCTATGTACCAATTGGCTCATGGCCTCGTTGTTGAGGCCGGTGATTTCGCTGAGGCGCTGGCGCATCAGGGTGCGCAGGTTGGCCCCGGGAACCTTGTCGATCAACGGTGACGCCAGGGTGGCCATATGGGCCTTGCCTTCAAGCGAGCGCGGATCGGCTTCATCGATCAGCTGCTGGAAGAAATAATCGGCCAGCGGCTGGGCGTGCTGATTGATGCGGGCGCGGAAGGCATCAGTGCCCTCGGAGCGCACCAGGGTGTCCGGATCTTCGCCTTCGGGCAGGAACAGAAAGCGGGCACGACGCCCATCCTGCAGGCACGGCAGCGCCGCTTCGAGTGCGCGCCAGGCGGCCTTGCGCCCGGCCTGGTCGCCGTCGAAGCAGAACAGAACACTCGGCACCACGCGAAACAGACGCTTGAGGTGTTCTTCGCTGGTGGCGGTGCCCAGGGTGGCAACGGCATTGCGCAACCCCTGCTGGGCCAGTGCAATCACGTCCATATAGCCCTCGACGACAATGATTTCGTCAAGGTTGCGGTTGTTCTTGCGGGCTTCGAACAGGCCGTAGAGTTCCTGTCCCTTGTGGAAGACCGGGGTTTCCGGCGAGTTCAGGTACTTCGGTTTGTCATCGCCCAGCACTCGGCCGCCGAAGGCGATGATCCGGCCACGGCTGTCGCGGATCGGAAACATTACCCGGTCGCGGAAGCGGTCATAGCGCTTGCCGGTTTCAGCGTTTTCGATCAGCAGCCCGGCATCGATCATGGCCTTCTGCTGCAAGGTGTCGCTGCTCAGGTGCTTGAACAGGTTGTCCCAGCCGGGCGGGGCGAAACCAAGGCCAAAATCGCGGGCGATCTCGCCGGTCAGGCCGCGGCCTTTCAGGTAGTCGACGGCAGCCTTGCGCGCGGGGTGGCTTTTGAGTGCCTGGCGATAAAAATCAGCGGCTGCGGTGAGCAGCGGGTACAGCGGCGAGTCAGTCGGTTGCCGCGGTTTGTGCGGCCGACCGCTTTCCTCGCGGGGGATTTCCATGCCGGCGGCTTTGGCCAGTTCTTCGACAGCCTGGGGAAAGTCCAGGTTGTCGTGGTCCATGATGAAGCCGAGGGCATTGCCGCCGGCGCCGCAGCCGAAGCAGTAGTAGAACTGCTTGTCGGGGCTGACGCTGAAGGACGGGGTTTTTTCTTTGTGGAACGGGCAGCAGGCCGTGTAATTCTTGCCTGCTTTTTTCATTTGCACGCGCGAGCTGACAACATCGACGATGTCGGTGCGGTTCAGAAGGTCGTCAATAAAGCTCTGGGGAATTAGCCCGGCCATGGCGTTCTCGTCATCACTGCGCGCAAGCGTGAATTGAACCGGCGCGAAGGCGTCGAAACAGGGGCGTCATGAGGCGCAAACGCAGTGCGGCTCGACCATCTGTCGTCGGCTTGATCGCTGTCGGGAAGTGTATCTGCCGAAGGTTCACTGACGTTAGTTCCAATCAGTAATCGACTATTCGAAGATGTTGCTCTGAGTCCGACTGCGGCCCGTGGGAGGCCTCGGATAGCTCATAAGCGGGCGCTGGAGAAGGGCGCCTTGGGCTGATCGTCTGTAGGAAATCAGAAAAAGTGTGCTCGTCAGTAGCCTTGGAAGGCTCGTCAGAAGAGACGTGCACCGCTGGCGATAAGCCAGGTCTGACGTGGTGAAGCAGGTTGTCTCGGTCGCATGGGCGGCTTTGACAGTGAAGCATCAAGCGATATCCGCAAATGCCATTAGCCCGGCTGAGGGCCGGGCTTGGCAGAAGCTTGCAGCGAACGTCTGTGTATTAGTACAGACGAACGGCGCGGCGCTGTTCGCGCTGAACTTTCTTGGCGTGACGCTTAACAGCGGCTGCTGCTTTACGCTTACGCTCAGAAGTCGGCTTCTCGTAAAATTCGCGGCTACGAACTTCAGCCAGAACACCGGCTTTTTCGCAGGAGCGCTTGAAACGACGCAGAGCTACGTCGAAGGGTTCGTTCTCTTTAACTTTGACGGCTGGCATCCAGAGCTACCTTCATTCATTACCGGGGTCAACGTTCTCGTCGCAAAAATCACGGCTGAGGTCGTCGGTTTTTAAGGGTTGCGGATGTTAACCCCTCATCGCTCGGAATGCAAAGCCTCTGATCGAAAACCGCTGGTCGGGCGCGGGAGTGGCGACTATTATGCGCGCCTTCGAATTTAGCCTCTACAAGGCGCAAACCCATGCTAGTACTGGGATTAGAAACCTCCTGCGACGAGACCGGCGTCGCGCTCTACGACAGTGAACGCGGGCTTTTGGCCGATGCACTGTTCAGTCAGATCGACCTGCATCGCGCCTACGGCGGCGTGGTGCCGGAGCTGGCCTCGCGTGATCACGTCAAACGCATGCTGCCGTTGATTCGCCAGGTGTTGGCGGAAGCCGACTGCGTGCCGACCGAGATCGACGCCATTGCCTACACCGCCGGCCCGGGACTGGTCGGAGCCTTGCTGGTCGGGGCTTCCTGTGCTCAGGCCCTGGCGTTTGCCTGGGGCATTCCGGCCCTGGGTGTGCATCACATGGAAGGCCATTTGCTGGCACCGATGCTGGAAGAACAGCCGCCGGAGTTTCCGTTCGTCGCTTTGTTGGTTTCTGGTGGGCATACGCAGCTGGTTCGGGTCGATGGGATCGGCCAATACGAACTGCTGGGCGAGACCCTGGACGATGCCGCAGGCGAAGCTTTCGACAAGACGGCAAAGATGATGGGGCTCAATTATCCGGGTGGTCCGGAGATTGCTCGCCTGGCGAATCAGGGCGTGGCCGGGCGCTTTGTCTTTCCGCGGCCGATGACCGACCGTCCGGGCCTGGAGTTCAGCTTCAGTGGCTTGAAAACCTCGGCACTCAATACCTGGCAGCAACGCGTCAGTGCTGGGGACGACGGCGAGCAAACCCGTTGCGACATCGCGCTCGCGTTCCAGCAGGCGGTGGTGGAAACTTTGACCATCAAGTGCAAGCGTGCGTTGAAGCAGACCGGTTTCAAGCGTCTGGTGATCGCCGGCGGCGTGAGCGCCAACAAAGCCCTGCGTGTGTCGCTGGAAAAAATGCTCGGGGATATGAAGGGCCATGTGTATTACGCCCGCCCCGAGTTTTGCACCGATAACGGCGCGATGATCGCTTTTGCCGGCTGTCAGCGCTTGCAAGCCGGGCAGCAGGAAAGCTTGGCGATCAGCGTGCAGGCGCGCTGGCCCATGGAGCAACTGACGCCCTTGTAGGGCGTTAGGGGTGTTTCTGGTCAGCGAGCTTGAACGGTTTTCACCGGACGATTCAGAAATGCCGTTCGCGCCCGGCAAACAGGTCGCGTAAATTGCCCCGGTGGCGCCAGACGATCAGCAGCGTGAGCACGCTCATCGGCAGTAGCGCTTCCGGTTCCTGCCAGGCCAGTAGCGGCAAGGTCAGGGGCGTGGCGATCAGTGCGGCCAGCGAGCTGGTGCGGGTCAGGTAGAACGCCAGGACCCACGCGGCCATGGCCAGCAGGGCGGCTGGCGGGTAAAGCCCGAGCAGCATGCCGGCGGCGGTGGCGACACCTTTGCCGCCGCGGAAGCGAAAGTACAACGGGAACAAGTGGCCGAGAACGGCGCACAGGCCGATCCAGGCTTGTTGTTGCAGTGAAAGGCCTGCCACGGCGGCGATCAGGACGGGCAAGAGCCCTTTGCACAGGTCGCCGAGCAAGGTCAGGACGGCGAGTTTCTTGCCGGCCAGACGCAGCATGTTGGTGGCACCGGCATTGCCCGAGCCACTCATTCGCGGATCGGGATTACCCGTCAGGCGGCTGAGCAAAATGGCGAAGGACAGAGAGCCGAGCAGGTAGGCGAGGAACGCCAGTAACCAAAACATGCTAACTATTCCGGGCGAGGACGCCCTGATTCTAACGGCGCATTGCGCCCTTGTCGTGCTGCGGAGAAGAGTGCTTGGACAGAGTGTTTATCGAAGGCCTGGAAGTCGACACCGTGATCGGTGCCTATGACTGGGAGCGCGGCATCCGTCAGTGCCTGCGTCTGGACCTGAGCTTTGCCTGGGATAACCGCCCGGCAGCTGCAGGTGATGATCTGACCCTCGCGCTCGATTACGCAAGCGTCTCGTCGCGCATTCAAGCCTTCGCCGAGCAGGCGCAGTTCCAACTGGTCGAAACCTTTGCCGAGCGTCTGGCCGAGGTGTTGATGAGCGAGTTTCATATTCCTTGGCTGCGCCTCAAGCTGACCAAGCCCGGCGCAGTTCCCGCCGCCACCGGTGTTGGCGTGGAGATCGAGCGCGGATGTCGCTAACTCAGGTTTTTCTGGGGCTCGGCAGCAATATCGAGCGCGAAACCCATTTGCAGGCCGGGCTCGAAGCCTTGGCCGCGTTTCTGCAGGACATGCGCTGCTCGGCGGTGTTCGAGAGCCAGCCGGTGGGGATCAAGAGTGGCCCGTTTTTCAACCTGGTGGTGTCGGCCTTCACGGATTTGCCGTTGAACGAGCTGGATCGTCGTTTGAAATTCATCGAGGCGGATAACGGCCGTTATGCCCCCGATCGCATAGGCCTGCCGCTGGATATAGACGTGCTGCTGTATGGCGATCTGGTTGGCAATTTCGATGGCCTGATCCTGCCCCGTGCAGAAATCCTGAAAAATGCATTCGTGCTCTGGCCGTTGTCGCTGATGGCGCCCGAGCGCCTGCATCCGGTTGCCGGGCAGAGCTTGGGCACGCTTTGGCGAGAGTCGCAGATCAATCAGGTGCTGGCGCCCGTGGCCTTTGAGTGGCGCGGTGTGCAGCTGACGCCGCCGGGGCTCTGATCGCGCCTGGCTTGGCGGTGGCGGACCTGCTGACGGGCAGGCCTGCCGGACCTGTGCTCAGGGGGCGTGTTGTTCCTTGTAGGCTTTCAGTGCTTTGAGGCGTTCCAGCCTCAGGGCTTCCCCCAGCTTTGGCCCCTTGAACCCTTGTTCCAGCAGCGGTTGTACCGCGACCGCGCGTGCAGCATTGGCGGCGCCTCGCAGGTAGTCGGCCTGCGGGTAGGTGCGTGATTCCAGGCCAAGGCGCCCTCGGGCGTCCATCTCGCAGGCGGCGATAAACTCCTCGAAGCGCTGCGGGCGGCGGTAGATGTCGAAGCTTTGCAGCAGTTCCAGCAGAGTCGAGGCCCGCAGTTCAAGGGCGCGATGACCATGGGTGTGATATTGGCCGACCAATAGCGCCAGTTCCTGGCAGTCCCGCGGCACCTTGAAGCGTTCATTGATGGCCTTGATCGGCGCCAGCCCCTTTTGCTCATGGGCGATGTGCTGCGGCCACTCATCCTGCGCCGTAAGTCCTTTGCCCAGGTCGTGCAGCAGGCAGGCCCAGCGCACCGTCAGCGGCTGCTGATGTTGCGCGGCCTGTTGCAGCACGCTCAAGGTATGCACGCCGGTGTCGATTTCCGGGTGATGCGCTGCAGGCTGAGGAACGCCGAACAGGGCGTCGACCTCGGGCATCAGCACCTTGAGGGCGTTGCAATCGCGCAACACCTGGATAAATACCTGAGGCTGGTTTTCCATCAGGGCGCGGGAGATTTCCTTCCAGCTGCGTTCGGCGGTCAGGGCTTCCAGCTCGCCTGAGGCGCTCAGTTGGCGCATCAGTTCCAGAGTCTCTGGCGCGACGGTGAAACCCAGATCGGCATAGCGCGCAGCGAAGCGGGCAACTCGCAATACCCTGAGGGGATCTTCGGCGAACGCGGAGGAAACATGGCGGAGCAGGCGGGCTTCAAGATCCTGTTGGCCATGATAGGGGTCGGTCAGCACGCCCTGGGCATCCTCTGCCATGGCATTGATTGTCAGGTCTCGCCGGATCAGGTCTTCTTCGAGAGTGACCTCGGGGCTGGCATGAAAGGTAAAGCCGCCGTAGCCTCGGCGGCTTTTGCGCTCGGTGCGCGCGAGGGCATACTCTTCGCCGCTTTTAGGGTGCAGGAATACCGGGAAGTCGGCCCCGACCGGGCGAAAGCCCTGGGCCAGCATTTCTTCGGTTGTTGCGCCTACCACCACCCAGTCGATATCAGTGACCGGCTGGCCGAGCAAGCGATCGCGCACTGCGCCGCCGACCTTGTAAATCTGCATAAAAAACCTCCGTTAGCCCGACAGGATAACCCTTGCGTCGAACTTCCGGAGGTCTGATCTCGGCTTAAAGATGGATGACGGCCAAGTCCAGGCGGCCGTAGTCACCTTCGCTGTGCTCGCCCTTGGGCGGCACGTGGTGGGTTTTCATGATCTGGTCGCCCTGCAGGGTTTCCAGGTGAATGTCGAACCCCCAGAGGCGGTGCAGATGCTTGAGCACCTCATCCGTGGAGTCGCCCAGGGGCTTGCGGTCATGTTGCTGGTGACGCAGGGTCAGCGAGCGGTCGCCGCGGCGGTCGATGCTCCAGATCTGCACGTTGGGTTCGCGATTCCCCAGGTTGTATTGCGCAGCCAGGGTTTCGCGGATGGTCCGATAGCCCCCTTCATCGTGAATGGCTGGCACCAGTAGGTCATCCTTCTGGTCATCATCGAGGATGCTGAACAGTTTCAGGTCACGGATCACCTTCGGTGACAGGTACTGCAGGATAAAGCTTTCGTCCTTGAAGCTGCTCATGGCGAACTTGATGCTCGACAGCCAATCTGTCCCGGCCAAGTCCGGGAACCAGTGGCGGTCCTCGTCGGTGGGTTCTTCGCACATACGACGAATATCGCGATACATGGCGAAGCCCAGGGCGTAGGGGTTGATGCCGCTGTAGTAGGGGCTGTCGAAGCCGGGCTGCATGACCACGCTGGTGTGCGAGGTCAGAAACTCCATCATGAAACCGTCGGTCACCAGGCCTTCGTCATACAGGTCGTTCATCAAGGTGTAGTGCCAGAAGGTCGCCCAGCCTTCGTTCATCACCTGGGTCTGGCGTTGTGGGTAGAAATACTGGGCGATCTTGCGCACGATCCGCACGATTTCACGCTGCCAAGGCTCCAGCAGCGGCGCATGTTTTTCGATGAAATAGAGGATGTTTTCCTGAGGTTCGGCGGGGAAGCGCGCATTGTCCTTGTCGCTGTATTTGTCCGCGCCTTTGGGAATGGTGCGCCACAGGTCGTTGATCTGCTTCTGCAGGTGTTCTTCGCGGTCCTTCTGCCGCCGCCGTTCTTCTTCGGCCGAAATCGGGTATGGGCGTTTGTAGCGATCGACGCCGTAATTCATCAGGGCGTGGCAGGAGTCCAGCAGGTCTTCCACCGCGTCGATGCCGTGCCGCTCCTCGCACTGCATGATGTACTGCTTGGCGAACACCAGGTAATCGATGATCGAACTGGCGTCGGTCCAGGTGCGGAACAGGTAGTTACCCTTGAAAAAGCTGTTGTGGCCATAGCAGGCGTGAGCCACCACCAGGGCTTGCATGCAGATGGTGTTTTCTTCCATCAGGTAGGCAATGCATGGGTCCGAGTTGATCACGATCTCGTAGGCCAGCCCCATCTGGCCGCGGCTGTAGGATTTTTCGGTGCTGAGGAAGTGTTTGCCGTAGGACCAATGGTGATAACCCAGGGGCATGCCGACTGACGCGTAGGCGTCCATCATCTGCTCGGCGGTAATGACCTCGATCTGGTTGGGGTAGGTATCCAGGGCGTAGCGGTCCGCGATACGGCTGATTTCGCGGTCGTAGGCCTGGATCAGCTCGAATGTCCATTCCGAGCCGGTAGAGATGGGCTGGCGTTTCTGCTCTCTGGCGGTCATGTCACTAACCTGCGCTGGAAGAGTTCACGGAAGACCGGATAGATATCTCCGGCCGAGACCAATTGCTGCTGGGCGAAGGTGTCAGAAAAGGCGTCGGCGATTCGCTCGTATTCGAACCACAAGGCCTGGTGTTCACGTGGGGTTATTTCCACGTAGGTGTAGTACTGCACGAAGGGCATGATCTGATTGATCAGGATGTCCCGGCAGATCGGTGAGTCGTCGTTCCAGTTATCACCGTCCGACGCCTGGGCTGCGTAGATGTTCCATTCGTTGCTCGGATAACGCTCGGCCATGATCTCCTGCATCAGCTTCAGGGCGCTGGAGACGATAGTGCCGCCGGTTTCCCGGGAGTAGAAGAACTCCTCCTCGTCGACTTCCCTGGCGCTGGTGTGGTGACGAATGAAGACGACATCGATCTTGTCGTAATTGCGCTTGAGGAACAGGTACAGCAGGATGAAAAAGCGCTTGGCGATGTCCTTGGTCGCCTGGGTCATGGAGCCTGAGACGTCCATCAGGCAGAACATGACAGCCTTGGAACTGGGGTTGGGTTGCTTGACCAGCAGGTTGTACTTCAAGTCGAAGGTGTCGAGGAAGGGCACGCGATGGATGCGCGCGCTGAGTTTCTCGATTTCTGCTTCCAGTTCCTGGATATCGCCGAAGTTGTCCGGTTCTTCCCGCTTTAATCGGGCCAACTCCTCTTTTGCTTCCCGTAGCTTGGCGCGGCTGCTGCCGGACAGGGCGATGCGCCGTGCGTGGGCCGAGCGCAGGGTGCGGATGATGTTGATGCGCGACGGGTTGCCTTCGTTGCTGATGCCGGCGCGTACGGTCTTGAAGGTATCAGTGCCGGTCAGGTTGCGTTTGACCAGGTTGGGCAGTTCAAGGTCCTCGAACATGAATTCGAGGAACTCCTCCTGGGTGATCTGGAACACGAACTCGTCCATGCCTTCGCCGGAGTTGCCGGCCTTGCCCAGACCTTTGCCGCCGCCGCCCCCTTGCGGGCGGGCGATATGCTCGCCGCTGGTGAACTCCTTGTTGCCGGGATGCACCACGGTCTGTTTGCCGCCGCGGCCATGGTGAAGCACCGGCTCGTCGATATCGCGACCGGGAATGCTGATTTGTTCGCCATGCTCCATGTCGGTAATGGAGCGGCGGCTGACGGCCTCTTCGACGGCCTTTTTGATGTGGTCACGGTAGCGCCGCAGGAAACGCTGGCGGTTTACCGTGCTCTTGTTCTTGCCATTGAGACGTCGGTCGATCACATAGCTCATGGTGGCCCTCCGGGCAGCTTCAAGTTGTGAGCTGCAAGCTGCAAGCAGAAGCGACTACCCGGATTTCCGGTTCACACACTTCTTTCTTACAGCTTGTAGCTAGAAGCTTGCAGCTGCGTCACTGCGACTTCCGGACCCGTAGGTACCATTCGGAAAGAAGCCGTACCTGTTTGTCGGTGTAGCCGCGTTCGACCATGCGTGTGACGAAGTCGTTGTGTTTCTGCTGGTCCTCTTTGCTGGCCTTGGCGTTGAAACTGATGACTGGGAGCAGGTCTTCGGTGTTGGAGAACATTTTCTTCTCGATAACCACCCGCAGTTTTTCGTAGCTGAGCCAGGTCGGGTTTTTGCCATTGTTGTTGGCACGGGCGCGCAGCACGAAATTGACGATCTCGTTGCGGAAATCCTTCGGATTGCTGATGCCGGCCGGTTTTTCGATTTTTTCCAGTTCTTCGTTCAGTGCCACGCGATTGAGGATCTCGCCGGTTTCCGGGTCGCGGTATTCCTGGTCCTGGATCCAGAAATCGGCGTAGAGCACATAGCGGTCGAAGATGTTCTGTCCGTACTCGCTGTAGGACTCGAGGTAGGCGGTCTGGATTTCCTTGCCGATGAATTCAATGTAGCGCGGCGCCAGGTATTCCTTGAGGAAGCGCAGGTAGCGTTCCCGGGTTTCGGCCTGGAATTGCTCCTGTTCGATCTGCTGTTCCAGCACGTACAACAGGTGCACCGGGTTGGCGGCGATTTCATGGGGGTCGAAGTTGAACACCTTGGACAGGATCTTGAAGGCGAAGCGGGTCGAGAGCCCGTTCATCCCTTCATCCACCCCGGCGTTATCCCGGTATTCCTGAATCGACTTGGCCTTGGGATCGGTGTCCTTGAGGTTTTCCCCGTCGTAGACCCGCATTTTGGAGTAGATGTTGGAGTTTTCCGGCTCCTTGAGCCGCGAAAGCACAGTGAACTGCGCCAGCATCTTCAAGGTGTCAGGCGCGCAATGGGCCTTGGCCAGGGAGCTGTTGAACAGCAGTTTGTCGTAGATCTTGATTTCATCGCTGACCCGCAGGCAGTACGGCACCTTGACGATGTAGATACGGTCGATGAAGGCTTCGTTGTTCTTGTTGTTGCGGAAGGTGTGCCACTCCGATTCGTTGGAGTGGGCCAGCAGGATCCCGGTGAACGGGATCGCTCCCAGGCCTTCGGTACTGTTGTAGTTGCCTTCCTGGGTGGCGGTCAGCAGTGGGTGCAGCACCTTGATCGGTGCCTTGAACATCTCCACGAACTCCATCAGGCCCTGGTTGGCCCGGCACAAGGCGCCAGAGTAGCTGTAGGCGTCGGCGTCGTTCTGCGGGAACTCTTCCAGCTTGCGGATATCGACCTTGCCCACCAGCGCGGAGATGTCCTGGTTGTTTTCATCACCCGGCTCGGTCTTGGCCACGGCGATCTGGTTGAGGATCGACGGATAGAGCTTGACCACCCGGAACTGGCTGATATCACCACCGAACTCGGAGAGCCGCTTGGTGGCCCAGGGCGACATGATGGTATTGAGGTAGCGCCGAGGAATGCCGAAGTCTTCTTCGAGGATGGCGCCGTCTTCAGTGGCGTTGAACAGCCCCAGGGGCGACTCGAAGACTGGTGAGCCCTTGATCGCGTAGAAGGGCACCTTCTCGATCAGTTGTTTGAGTTTTTCCGCCAGGGACGACTTGCCGCCGCCCACCGGGCCGAGGAGGTAGAGGATCTGTTTCTTCTCTTCCAGGCCCTGAGCGGCATGGCGGAAGTAGGAGACGATCTGATCGATGCATTCTTCCATTCCATGGAAGTCTTCAAAGGCCGGATAGCGGCGGATCACCTTGTTGGAAAAGATCCTCGATAACCTCGAATTGGTCGACGTGTCGAGCAGTTCGGGCTCGCCAATGGCCAATAGCAGGCGCTCGGCGGCGGAGGCATAGGCGCTTCGGTCCTTTTTGCATAGCTCCAGGTATTCCTGCAGCGAGAACTCTTCCTGGCGTGTGGATTCGAAGCGTTGTTGGAAGTGGCTAAAAATACTCATGACGTCACCTCGCTCGATACGTGGAGCCGTCGCCGGATCAGTCAGTCAAGTGCTGGCATGCAACTGAAAGTCCAGTTGCTGTTTACCCCCCAGAACACTTTCAAAGCTATCTACCTTGAAAGCTAGTACCGATGACCCGTGCGCCGGTGTACCGGCTCTCCCCTGATTTGGATGGCCTGAGGCTAAGGATAGTTCGGAATCCGAGAGGTAAAGGCGAGATGAGTAATTAGTTGCGACTGACCGTTCGTCTGCCGCTGCCCAGCCCGCGTAGCACGCGGGCTAGAGCCTGGAAAAAATTTATTCGGCTTGGCCTTGGGCGGTTTCGGCCGGGTAGGTGGTGCGCCACAGTTCGAAGCCGCCGTCCAGGCTGTAGACGTCGGAGAAACCCTGGCTGACCAGGTAGGCTGCCGCGCTTTGGCTGGAGTTGCCGTGATAGCAGACCACGACCAGCGGGGCGTCGAGATCGGCGCCACGGATAAAGTCACTGATGGAGTGGTTATCCAGGTGCTGTGAGCCACTGATGTGGCTCAGGGCGTAGGTCTGCGGATCGCGGATATCGACCACGACCGCGCCCTGTTCGCGCAGCGACTGGGCCTGATCGGGGGGGATGCGTTTGAATTCACTCATGGCGGGCTCCTGGGGCCTGAATAAAGGCGCGGTCTAGTGCTTGGTCGTGACCGGCTGTGGCGCTATCGGGTTGGGGGGTGAGGGCTGCTGGCTGGCATGGCCCTGGGCATCGCAGGCGCATTGCAGGCGGACACCGGTGTCGACATTGAGCAGCGTCATGGCGCCGCCCCAGACGCAACCGGTGTCGAGGGCAAAGATGCCGGGCTCGTCGCATCTGCCCTCCAGGGCTGCCCAGTGTCCGAAAATAATCTTCGCGTCTTTGCTTTTGCGCTCTTTATAGCTGAACCAGGGGGCGTAGCCGGGAGGCGCGGTATCCACGCCTTCCTTGCCTTTGAGGTCGAGCTTGCCCTCGCTGGTGCAGAAACGCATGCGGGTGAAGTAGTTGGTGATCACCCGCAGCCGGGTCACGCCTTGCAGGTCACTGTCCCATTTCGCCGGCTCGTTGCCGTACATGCCATCCAGATAAGGCTGGAACAGATTGTCGTCACGTAGTGCTTCTTCGACTTCTGCGGCGCACTTGAGGGCTTTCTTGATTGACCACTGTGGCGCAATGCCTGCGTGGACCAGGACAATGTTGCGCTGTTCGTCGTAGTGCATCAGCTTTTGCTGGCGCAGCCACTGCATCAGCTCCGGGCAATCGGGAGCTTCGAGGATCGGACGCAGGGTGTCGGATTTTTTCAGGCGCTCGATATTGCGCCACGCCGCCAGTAAATGCAGGTCGTGATTGCCCAGTACACAGACCAGCGACTCCCGCATGCCATACAGAAAGCGCAGGGTTTCCAGGGACTGCGGACCACGGTTGACCAGGTCTCCCACTAGCCACAGGCGATCCCGGGTTGGGTCGAAGGCCACCTGTTCAAGCAGGCATTTCAGCGGTTCGAGGCAGCCTTGCAGGTCGCCGACGGCGTAAGTCGCCATCAGTGCAAGGCTCCGGGCACCGCCAGGCGAAAGGGGGCGATGACGGCATCAAAGTGCTGCCCGTCGTCGGCGAGCATTTGATAGGTGCCCTGCATGGCGCCGACTCGGGTGGTCATCACTGTGCCACTGCTGTAGGTGTGGCTTTGGCCCGGGGCGATCAGCGGCTGCTGGCCGACGACGCCGGCGCCGCGAACTTCCTCGACATGACCGTCGCCATCAGTGATGACCCAGTGCCGCGAGAGCAGCTTGGCTGCCAGCAGCCCATGGTTCTCGACGGTGATGGTATAGGCGAAGGCAAAGCGATTTTGCTCGGGTTGGGATTGTTCTGCCAGAAAGCGGGTGACGACGCTGACGTCGACCTGATAGCGAGGATCGGACATGCAAGAGGCCTTAAAAGCAAGCGGGGCGCGGGACAAGACGGATGAGACTCAGTCTAGGCCAAGTATCGGGTAGTAAACCAGACATCGCGCCTGGCGTCCTACCCGATAACGCTCATGGCGTGTCAGCTGGCGCTTGGGTTATCCACAGGCTGCTCGCTGAGCTTGTCGGCCAGGCGTACGAACGCGGCCAGGTCGAGCTGCTCCGGACGCAGGCTGCCGTCGACGCCGGCGGCTTCGATTTCGGCGCTGGTCAGCAGGGCCTTGAGGGTGTTGCGCAAGGTTTTGCGGCGTTGGTTGAAGGCTTCGCGGACGATGCGCTCCAGCAGGCGGTGATCCTTGGCCGGGTGCGGCAGCACGGCGTGAGGTACCAGGCGCACAATGGCCGAGTCGACTTTCGGTGGCGGGTTGAACGCGCCCGGACCGACGTTGAACAGGTGCTCCACGCGGCAGTGGTACTGCACCATGATCGACAGCCGCCCCCAATCACCGCCACCCGGACCGGCAGCGAGGCGCTCCACCACTTCTTTTTGCAGCATGAAGTGCATGTCGCGAATCAGGCTGGCGTTCTGCAGCAGGTGGAAGATCAGCGGGGTGGAGATGTTGTAGGGCAGGTTGCCGACCACCCGCAGGCTATTCGACTCGGCGCCCAGGGACTTGAAGTCGAACTTCAGGGCATCGCCCTGATGCAGGCTGAAATTGCTCTTGCCGGCGAATTGCTGGTTGAGGATCGGGATCAGGTCCTTGTCCAGTTCAACCACGTCCAGTTGTGCGCCGCTGTTGAGCAGGCCTTCGGTCAGTGCCCCTTGGCCCGGGCCGATTTCCAGCAGGCGGTCATCGGGCTTGGCATGAATCGAACGCAGAATGCGATCGATGACGCCGGCGTCGTGCAGGAAGTTCTGGCCGAAACGCTTGCGCGCTCGGTGTTGGTAATGCTCGGTCATATACGGGTCTCGGCCATCTGGTAGGCGGTTTCCAGGGCGACCTGCAGGCTGCCGGTGTCGATCCTGCCGCTGCCGGCCAGGTCCAGGGCGGTGCCGTGGTCGACCGAGGTGCGGATGATCGGCAAGCCGAGGGTCACATTGACCGCCGCGCCGAAGCCTTTGTACTTCAGTACGGGCAGGCCCTGGTCGTGGTACATCGCCAGCACTGCGTCGCAATGCTCCAGATATTTGGGGGTAAACAGAGTGTCGGCGGGCAACGGACCACGCAGGTCCATGCCTTCGGTGCGCAAGCGCTCTAAGGTGGGTTCGATAATGTCTATTTCTTCATGGCCCAGATGCCCGCCTTCGCCGGCATGAGGGTTGAGCCCGCAGACAAGGATGCGTGGCTGGGCGATGCCAAACTTGTTGCGCAAGTCGGCATGCAGAATTCGGGTGACACGTTCCAGGCGTTCGCTGGTGATGGCGTCGGCAATCTCGCGCAGCGGCAGATGGGTGGTCACCAAGGCTACGCGCAGGCCGTGGGTCGCAAGCATCATCACCACTTGTTCGGTGTGGGTCAGGTCGGCCAGGAACTCGGTATGCCCGGAAAACGCAATGCCGGAGTCGTTGATCACGCCTTTGTGTACGGGGGCGGTGATCATCCCGGCAAAATGTCCATCCAAGCAGCCTTGGCCGGCGCGGGTCAGGGTCTCCAGGACGAACGCGGCGTTGGCCTGATCCAGTTGACCGGCAACGACCTTGTTTTGCAGTGGCGTGTCCCAGACATACAGGCTGTTGGCCGGCGCAGGAGCATCCGGCAGGTTCGCCAGGGTGACCGGCAACAGGTCGACAGCCACACCCAGCTGCGCGGCCCGCTCAAGGAGCAGGTCGCGGCTGGTAATGGCGATCAGGGGGTGCGGCTGGGGTTGCGAGGCGAGCAGCAGGCACAGGTCAGGACCAATGCCGGCCGGCTCGCCGGGTGTCACAGCGAAACGCTGGGGTTTCACTGTGCAGCCTGGTCGGCGCCAGGGAGTTTGATCTCGACGTAGGCTTCGTCACGGATCTGACGCAACCAGGTCTGCAGCTCTTCGTCGTATTTGCGGTTGCGCAGTACGGTCATCGCTTGCTGCTCACGGGCCTGGCTGGTGCTGTCGGTGGCGCGACGGCCAAGGACTTCCAGTACGTGCCAGCCATATGGGCTCTTGAACGGCTTCGAAAGCTGACCTTGTGGGGTCTTGGCCATCACTTCGCGGAACTCTGGAACCAGGGCGTTCGGGTCGATCCAGTTCAGATCGCCGCCGTTGAGTGCCGATCCCGGGTCTTCCGAATAGCTTTTTGCCAGTTCGGCGAAGTCTTCACCGGCTTCGATCCGCTCGTAGAGCTTCTGCGCGAGGCGCTTGGTCTCTTCTTCGCTACGAATTTCGCTTGGCTTGATCAGGATGTGACGCACGTGCACTTCATCGCGCACCTGATTGCCGCCACCGCGTTTCTCCAGGAGCTTCAGGATAATGAAGCCGCCAGGTGTGCGCGCTGGTTGGGTGATGTCGCCAACAGCCATGCTGCTCAGCTCACGGTCGAACGGAGGCGGCAGTTGCGCCGCCTTGCGCCAGCCCATGTCGCCGCCTTCCAGAGCGTTGTCGCTGCCGGATTTGGCAATTGCCAATTGGGCGAAGTCCGCACCTTGCTTGAGTTGCTGATAAACGTCCATCGCCTGGCGCGCAGCATTCTGAATGGCTTCAGAGTTGGCGCTTTCCGGGGTCGCAATCAGGATATTGGCCAAGTGCAGCTCTTCGGAGAGTTGCATCTTGCCCAAGTCCGATGCCAGGAAGTTTTTCACTTCCTGTTCGGAAACCTGGATGCGCTCGGCTACCCGGCGCTGACGAACACGGCTGATGATCATTTCGCGACGGACCTGGTCACGGGCGTCTTCATAAGACAAGCCATCGTGAGCCAGTGCGGCGCGGAACTGATCGATCGTCATGTTGTTACGTTGGGCGATGGTGCCGATGGCCTGGTTCAGCTCTTCATCGGTAATGCGGATGCCGGAACGTTCGCCGATCTGCAGTTGCAGGTTTTCGACGATCAGGCGTTCCAGTACCTGCTGTTCCAATACGCTGGTCGGCGGCAGGCCGGCGCCACGCTTGGCGATGGTCTGCTGCACTTCATGAACCCGCTGGTCCAGCTGGCTTTGCATGACCACGTCGTTATCAACGATGGCCACGACCTTGTCGATGGATTGCACCGCGGCGTTGGCCGCGGTACCCAGGAACAGCGCGCCCAGCATCAGCGGGCGCAGACAATCAGAAAGCTTGGTCTTCACGTTCACGATAACCTTGGATGCCTTTGTCGAGGAAGCTCTCTACCTTGGTACCAGTCAGCCCGCCCAGCCCTTTGAGGACAATTTGCAGGAAGAGGCCGTGGTCGCCTTTTTCATTGAGAGGAGCGATCTGCGTGTATTCGTCGTTGGAAACCCAGTAGCGATTGATCAGGCGCAGTTTCCAGCAGCAGTTGTCGTACTCGAAACCACCGAAGGCTTCCAGGGTACGGTTGCGGGCGTAGTCGTACTGCCAGCGGCTGATGAGGTTCCACTGCGGAACGATCGGCCACATGACGGAGAAGTCATGTTGCTGGATCTTGTAGTAGTCCTTCACGAAGTTCTCGTCACCCGGGGTACCGTAGTCGCCACCGAATTGCCATTTGCCGGTCAACTGGTTGTAGACCACCTGGTCGTTGCGATAGCGATAGCCGGCGTTGATGACCTTGTTCGGGTTGTCTTCAGGCTGGTAGTGGAACATCGCGCTGCCCGAGCGTGGGCTGTGGCTGTCCGGATCCCAGTTGTAGTCGGCGGTTGCGCGCCAGTCGCGGTTGAAGCGGAACTCGTAGTCCATGGCGATAGGCGACACATTGGACTGCGCGTCGGAGCGGTCCTTGGCGACCACACCCGGCAATTGAACTTCGCGGTCCTTGAAGTACAGCGCCTGGCCGACGGATACCCGTTGACGTTCGAAACCGTTTTCTTCGATCCAGCGGCTGGTCACGCCCAGCGACAGTTTGTTCTCGTCGCCGACACGGTCGGAGCCGGAGAAGCGATTGTCACGAAACAGCGAGGCGTAGTTGAAGCTGTATTCGCTGGTGTCGAACACCGGAATATCGTCCTGATCCTTCTCGGGAACATAGAGATAGAACAGGCGTGGCTCCAGGGTCTGGTTGTAGGTCTTGCCGAACAGCTGGGTGTTGCGGTCGAAATAAAGGCCGCTGTCGACACTGGCGATCGGAATCGCACGGTCTTGGGAGCTTTTGAATTTCTGGCCCGCGGTGGCCATTTGCGACTTGCCGGTGCCATCGAGGTCAAGATCGTACTTGGTGTACTCGTACTTGAGCTTCGGCGTGACATAGCCGTAGGTCCAGTTCAGCGGCAGTTCGACGCTAGGAGCGGCATTCAAACGAGTACCGTTGGCGCGAGTCAGGCCCGTGACATAGGTATCCAGGCGGCGAGTGGAGAGGCCGCCCTCGTCGGTGAACATGCCATTTTGCAGATCCCGTTCAAACCGGACCGCTTCAGTTTCATAAGCGAAGTTCACCCCGCCTGGGTGGTAAGGCAGCGCACCATTGAAGGTGATTTGCGGCAGGCGATTGTAGGGGGTGATCTCGGAAACGGTGGCCAGTTCATAAGCCTGGGCATTGACACGCGCGGTGTAGTTATCGCCGCGGTAGGTCACTGCGCCCTGCTGGTTCACGAAGCTTTGACTTTCGACGCCGATCTGGTCGGTCTGCAGATCCTGGAAGTAATAAGGATCGCTGATCTTGGTGTAATCGACCTCGGTCAGGACGCGAGAGTCCAGGCCACCCTTGTGCTGCCAGTTGAGCATGTAGCGCGTCTTCTCGTAATCGGACTGACGGCTGCGCTCGTTGTTGTCGTCGTTGAGGTAGGCACCACCGAACTGTCCTTCGCTGGACTTGGTCAGGTAGCGGAACTCGCCTTCCATCAACATGCCGCGCTTGCTCATGTAGCGCGGGTACAACGTGGCATCGTAGTTGGGTGCCAGGTTGAAGTAGTACGGTGTGACCAGGGTAAATCCGCTTTCGCCACCGCTGCTGAAGCTTGGCGGCAGGAAGCCGGACTGGCGACGGTCATCGATCGGGAAGTAGATGTACGGCGTGTACAGGACCGGGATGTCTCTGACGCGCAGGGTCACGTTGGTCGCGGTGCCGAAGCCGGTGGCCGGGTTCAAGGTGATGTTGTTGCCCTTGAGCTGCCAGGCGTTGCTGTTCGGCTCGCACGTTGTGTACGTACCATCCTTGAGGCGGATGATGGCGTTTTCCGCACGCTTGGCGTACAGCGCGTTACCGCGAATCCGCGATTTGTGCAGCACGTACTCGGCGTTGTCGACCTTGGCTTCACCGGTGTCGAGCTGGACTTCAGCGTGATCGCCGACCAGCAGGGCGCCGTTGTCGCGCACCCGAACGTTGCCGTTCAGTTCGCCACGGTTCTCGGCCTGATACAGGCTGGCTTCGTCAGCCTCGGCCTGCATGCTGCCCTGGCGCATGACCACGTCACCGGCGAGGGTGGCAACCTGCTCATCCTGCTGATAACGCGATGCCTTGGCGCCGATAAAGGTCGGGGCGTCACTTTTATTCGTCTTGTCATTCATGCCAGGACGAATTGGTTCGATATAGCTACCAGAGCAGTAAGGACCGGTCTCAGCCAATTGGGCAGGGGTCAGCTTCTCCCGCGGTACCCAGTCGAGGTGACTGTAGTCGGCGCTGCGAGCCTTGAGGCCACGGCCTTTGGCTTCGGTAACCAGCACCGGCTTGTCACCGGCTTCTGCGGTGGAGCCGCTGTCTGTCGGGGTCGGGCTGCTGGAGCTGACCGAGCTGGCGTCATGCACCGGCCGCGGCGGCAATTGGGCCGAGTTGGTTTTCGGCGCACAGTCCCAGGCACCGGAAGCAGAGACTGAGCAGTCATACTGTTCCGCGGCGACCACGAATGAAGTGGCTAGAGGTTGCAGGGCCAGCAAACTGCCAGTAACCAACAACGGAAATTTTTTACGAAACGCGGGGGATTTCAATGCCATCTTATTAGTCCGGGCTTCCTGCGTGCCATCTGCCCGCGGTGTGGGCCGCACGCCTCTCGATGGTCTGAAAAAGATGCTGGATAATAAAGCATGACCCGCTTGACGGCTAGCGCCGTCGGAGACCCTTGCAATGCCTGACCAAGATGTACGCTTGCAACACCTGAAAGTTTGGCTCGATGAGCAGTTGGCAATCGTTTACGCCGCCCATGGCTGGGGTGCCGTACCCCCGGCCACATTGACTGCAGCCAGCAGCGACGCGAGTTTCCGCCGGTATTTCCGCTGGCAGGGGGAGGGGCGCAGCTTTGTGGTAATGGATGCTCCGCCGCCCCAGGAAAACTGCAAACCCTTCGTGGATATTGCTCATTTGCTGGCCACATCCGGCATAAATGTGCCGAAAATTTATGCCGAGGATTTACCGCGCGGTTTTCTTTTGCTCAACGACCTGGGTAATCAGACCTACCTGGACGTGATCAACGAAGAGAATGCCGACACCTTGTTCAAGGATGCGCTGGCGGCATTGCTGGCTTTTCAGCAGCTGCCGATGGAGGCGCCATTGCCCAGCTACGATGACGCCCTGTTGCGCCGCGAGCTGCAATTGTTCCCCGAATGGTACGTGGGGCGCGAGCTGGCGGTAGAGCTGAATCCGCAGCAGCAAGCACAGTGGCAGCGGGTCAGCCAGGTGCTGATCGACAGTGCCCTGGCCCAGCCCAAGGTCCTGGTGCATCGCGACTATATGCCGCGCAACCTGATGCTCAGCCAGCCAAATCCAGGCGTGCTGGACTTCCAGGACGCGGTCTACGGCCCCGTGACCTACGACGTCACGTGCCTGTTCAAGGACGCCTTCCTCAGTTGGCCTGAGGCCCGGGTACGCGGCTGGCTCGAGGACTATTGGCAGCAAGCCGGTCGTGCTGGCATCCCGGTGCACGCCGATGTTGAAGACTTCCTGCGCGCCAGCGACCTGATGGCCGTGCAGCGTCACCTCAAGGTGATCGGTATTTTCGCGCGGATCTGCCATCGCGATGGCAAGCCGCGCTACCTGGCCGATGTGCCGCGCTTCTTCGCTTATATAGAAGCGGTGGTGGCGCGTCGGCCTGAACTGGCGGAACTGGGCCAGTTGTTGGCCAGCCTGGGCCGTTCGCCTGGAGCCGCGCAATGAAGGCAATGATTCTTGCGGCCGGCAAAGGCGAGCGCATGCGCCCGTTGACGCTGACCACCCCCAAACCCCTGATTCGCGTGGCCGGTGTCCCGCTGATCGAATATCACCTGCGGGCGTTGGCTGCGGCAGGTTTTACCCAGGTCGTGATCAACCATGCCTGGCTGGGGCAACAGATCGAAGATCACCTGGGCGATGGCTCGGCGTTCGGGCTGAGCATTGCCTATTCGCCGGAGGCCGAGGCCCTGGAAACCGGCGGCGGGATCTTCCGCGCCCTGCCGTTGCTGGGGACTGAGCCGTTCCTGGTGGTCAATGGCGACATCTGGACGGACTACGACTTCGCTACCCTGCGCCAGCCGCGTCCCGGCCTGGCTCACCTGGTGATGGTGGACAACCCGCCCCATCACCCGGGCGGCGGTGATTTCTGCCTGGAAAACGGCCTGCTGCATGACGCGACGCCCGGCGCCGAGGCCCTGACCTTCAGTGGTATTTCGGTGATGCACCCCGAGCTGTTCGCCGACTGCGTGCCCGGTCCGTTCAAGCTGGCGCCGTTGCTGCGCCAGGCCATGGCTCGTGGTCAGGTCAGTGGCGAGCACATGCAGGGCCGCTGGGTCGATGTCGGCACCGTCGAGCGCCTGGCACAGGTGGAACAATTGCTAGAAGCGAGTCGCTGATATGTGGTGGCCAGGGACTCTGATCGGAGCCGGAGCGGGCTATGCCATAGCCAGTATTCCGGGGGCCATATTGGGTGCGCTGTTGGGCCAGGCGCTGGACCGGCGCCTGCAACTGCACAGCTGGGCGCAACTGCGCGAGCGCCTGGGCGGGCGCCCGGCGCTGCGCAACGATGAACTGCTGTTTGTCTTGCTCGGGCGTCTGGCCAAGAGCGATGGTCAGGTGGTGGATGGCCATATCCAGCAGGCGCGCCAGGAAATGCGCGCGCTGGACATGAACGAGTCGGCGCAGCGCCGGGCCATTGCCGCGTTCAACCGGGGCAAGTCGGGCAACGATTCCCTGCGCGGCTACCTGCGTCGCCTGAGCGCGCAGCCCCATGCCACCGAGGGCGTGTTGCGAGCTTGTTGGCGCATGGTCTGGGCTGACGCGCGGGCCAGCAGCGCCGAGCGCGAGTTGATTCAACTCTGGGGCAAGTGGCTGGGATGGACGCCGCAGCAGGTGCAGGCACTGGCGGCGGATTACGAGCCGGCTAGAAAGCCTGCGCTCAGCAGTGCCGGGGCGTATCAGGAAGCGCTGCGGCTACTCGGCGTATCGAGCACCAGTGAGCCGGCCCAGATCAAGCGCGCTTACCGGCGCCTCCTCAGTCGCCACCATCCGGACAAGATTGCCGGCAGCGGCGCCGGACCGGCTCAGGTACGTGAAGCCACGGAGAAAACCCGTGAACTGCACAGTGCCTATACGCTGATCCGTGAACGTCGGGACTTCCGCTGAAACAGCCGCCATCGTGGCCGGGGCCGCGATGGCGCAAGGCTCAGTCGGCGACGGGCTGCGGGCTCAGCCAGCCGCGCACACGGCGAAAGAGCTGCTCCTGCTGCGCCGCGCTGTTGCCGGGCAAGGCCTTGAGGGCGATCTGGGTAAAGGTCGACGTCTTTTGCCGTTTGCTGGCCTGGAGTCGCTCGAGTGCGGCTTTTTGCGCCAGGGGCGTGTCTTTATAGAAGAAGTCCGCGGTCGCCAGCTTCAGGGTCGGGGTCAGCTCGGCCAACGGCGGCTTGGCATTGGTCGGCACCTGGGCGGCGACCATGACGAATTTCTGCACCTGGGAGGGCTGCTTTTCACTCAGGTAGCGCGCGGCCCAGTAGGCGCCCGTGCCGTGTCCGAGGAGGACGATGCTGCGGGCATTCTGCTGCTCGGCAAAGGCCAGGGCGGCGTCGATCCGGGCGAAGATCCGCTCGGCATCGGCCTTGCTTTGTTCTTCGGTGCTCTCGGCCACCGCGCGATCGGCGATATCGGCTTCACCGCCAGCAGCCTGTTCGATCGGCTTGGCTTCGGTGCTGGCGTCCTTGCTGCTGGTGTCCTTGGTCGGCGGCGTCGGGGCGGCTTCGACGATGCGTGGCGTGCTGGCCTCGCTCGACAGGTCTGGCAGGGTCAGGCTCAGGCTGGACCATTCGACATCCGGCAGTTTGTTGCGCAGCGGAGCGATTGCTTGCGGCCAGTCAGCCGTTTCGCCGGCGCCCGGGACGATAATCACCGCGCCCTGGGGCTCGCTGGTGTTGGCCGGTTTCCACAGGGCGAGGAAGGTGTCGCCGCCAGCCTGCAACTGCTGTTGTTCCTGTTGCGGAATACGGCGCTCAAGGGCGAGCGCATCTTCCTGGCTACGCTCCAGCAAGGGTTGGCGTTCGGCGGGTTTTTCCTGGGCCGCCTTGTCGCCGGCAGCAGGCGCCGGATCGGCAGCCTGGACGGAAAGGGCACAAGGCAACAGCAGCGACAGGCACAATGCGTTCAGTGCCGAGCGGTAAACGAAGGGCATCGGAGATTCCAGGCCAGAAGTAATTCCGGCAGCCTAATGGGTTGGTCAGTATTTGTCAGTGTGCGAGAGTTCGGATGATGCTTTTTCGCTGTCTGTTGGTTATCGGCTGGCTGAGTTTTCCCTTGATGGCCTGGGCGGCTCCCGGGCCCCATGTGCCTGCGGCTAACCTGAGTGCCGGACAGCGCGAATGGCTGGTCCAGCACCCTGAGCTGCGGGTTGGCGTGGTGTTGCAGGCGCCCCTCGCCCAATACGACCGGCGCTTGCAGCGGTTGTCCGGGGTCAACGTCGAGTTGATGCAGTGGGTGGGCCGGGCGCTGCAGGTCGAGCTGAGCTGGCGTAACTTTCCGGATCAGGCGCAGTTGGAGAGAGCATTGCGCGAAGGTGAGGTGGACCTCGCGCCAGGCCTGACCCAGACCCCCGCCGGCCTGCGCCTGTGGCAATTCAGCGACCCTTATATGCGAGTCCCGCAATTGGTGGTCGGCGAACGCCAGGGCGCCGGCGCGGTGGAGCTGGAGAAACTCGACGCCCAATCTCGGGTAGCCGTACGCATGCCCGGTGCCGTGGCTGACTACCTGCGGGCCACTTATCCCAATCTGAATCTGCAAGGGGTGCCGCTGGAGCGCCAGGCCTTGCAACTGCTGTTGAGTCAGCAGGCGCGCTATGCGGTGATCGATGAGGCCCAACTCAGCCGCTTGTCCAGCGAACCGGAGTTCGCCGGCCTGGCGGTGGTCGGTGATATCGGCCTGCCGCAATTGCTGCGGGTCGCCACGCGCCGTGACTGGCCGGAGCTGGCCGGCATCATCGAGCGCGCGTTGCATGCCATTCCCGCCCGGGACATCGAGCAGTTGCACAATCGCTGGCTGCAGCCGCAATACCCACGGCTGGCCGAGTCCCCGGGGTTCTGGCAGAACCTCAGCCTGTTGTTCGCGGTGCTGTTTTTCGCCTGCCTGGGGATACTGTTCTGGCAGCGGCGCCAACAGCGTGGACTGGAGCAGCGCCTGCTGGCGGCCCGGGCCGATATCGCCCTGCGTGAAACGGCCGAGGAGGCGCTGCGCCTGACCCAGTTTTCCATCGACCAGAGCACCGTGGGCATTCTCTGGGTCAATTGGGACAGCCACGTTCGCTACGCCAACCGGGCCGCCGAAGACATGCTCGGTTACCCCGCAGGCGGGGTCATCGACCGCCCGCTGATCGACTTCGAACCCACCCTGCACATGGACCGCTGGCTCGGCTTGTGGAAGCGCGCTCGGGCCAGCGAGGGCGCCGCGCAGAGTTTTGAAACCCGTTGCGTGCGGGACGATGGCAGCATCCTGCCGGCCGATGTGTCCCTGAGCTTCCTGCGCTTTCGCGACAGCGAGTACCTGGTGGTGTACCTCAACGACGTCACCGAACGCCGTCGGGCCTTGGCCGCGTTGCAGGAAAGCGAGGCGCGGCTGCAAGGCATCGCCGCCAACGTGCCGGGGCTGGTGTTCCGCCTGGAGCGGGCGCCGGTCACCGGGCAGATCGATTTCGCCTACATCAGCGAAGGCAGCGAGAGCCTGGTGGGTTACGCCCCAGCGGTGCTCAGCCAGCGCGATACCGGATTGCGCAGCCTGGTCCATCCGGATGACAAGGCCAGCTACCACCGGACCCAGGACCTGGCCCTGGACACCGACAGCGACTGGTCCTGGCAGGGGCGGATTCTTACGCGCCAGGGCGAGCAGCGCTGGGCCGAGATCAAGGCCGTGACCCGCCGTCTCGACGATGGCGCCTTTGTCTGGGACGGCATCGTCTGGGACATCAGCGAAAGCAAGAGCATCGAACTGGAGCTGGCCGCCTCTCGCGAGCAACTGCGGGAACTGTCGGCGCACCTGGAAAGCGTGCGCGAAGAGGAAAAGGCCCGTATCGCCCGTGAGGTGCATGACGAGCTGGGGCAGATGCTGACGGTGCTCAAGCTGGAAACCTCGATGTGCGAGCTGGCCTATGCCCAGCTCGATCCTGGTCTGCAGGAGCGTCTCAACAGCATGAAGCGCCTGATCGCCCAGTTGTTCCAACTGGTCCGCGATGTGGCCACGGCCTTGCGCCCGCCGATCCTCGACGCCGGGATTGCCTCGGCTATCGAATGGCAGGCCCGGCGTTTCGAGGCGCGCACCCAGATCCCGTGCCTGGTGCAGGTGCCGGACAACCTGCCCTTGCTCAGCGATGCCAAGGCCATTGGTTTGTTTCGGATCCTGCAAGAGGCCCTGACCAATGTCATGCGCCATGCCCAGGCGCATACTGTCGAACTGAGCCTGGTGCTTGAGGGCAACGAGTTGTGCATGAGCATCAGTGATGACGGCCAGGGTTTCGTGGTCGACTCCGGCCGCCCCACATCCTTCGGGTTGGTGGGTATGCGTGAACGGGTGTTGATCATGGGCGGCAGCCTGGACTTGCACAGCGAGCAGGGTGAGGGCACGTCCCTCACCGTTCGGGTGCCGCTGGATCCATAGGCCGTGAAGCCTGCAACGATCGCCCTAATAAAGAGGAGAAACGAGTGATCCGTGTACTGGTAGCCGAAGACCACACCATTGTGCGAGAGGGCATCAAGCAACTGATCGGCTTGGCCAAGGACCTGACGGTGGTGGGGGAGGCAAGCAACGGCGAGCAATTGCTCGAAACCCTGCGCCACGTTCCCTGCGAGGTGGTGCTGCTGGATATCTCCATGCCCGGGGTCAACGGCCTGGAGGCGATTCCACGGATTCGCGCGTTGCACAATCCGCCGGCGATCCTGGTGTTGTCGATGCATGACGAAGCGCAAATGGCGGCCCGCGCCCTCAAAGTCGGCGCCGCCGGCTATGCCACCAAGGACAGCGATCCCGCGCTACTGCTGACCGCCATTCGCAAAGTCGCGGCGGGCGGTCGTTATATCGACCCCGACCTGGCCGACCGCATGGTGTTCGAGGTTGGCCTGACCGATTCCCGACCCTTGCATTCGCTGCTCTCGGAGCGAGAGTTTTCAGTGTTCGAACGCCTGGCCCAGGGCGCCAACGTCAATGACATCGCCCAGCAACTGGCCCTGAGCAGCAAGACCATCAGCACCCACAAAGCGCGGCTGATGCAGAAACTCAACATCACCTCTCTCGCCGAGCTGGTGAAATACGCCATGGAGCACAAACTGCTCTGACCAGCCCCTCACCGCCCAAAAGGGCGACATACCCATTTGCGACATTCCCACTCCAGGGCTTTTGCCTGTTCTTGCCGCTTACAGCGTGTCGCTAGCCGCTGCTCTTATCTATCCCCGCCATCCTTGTAGGGCAATCCCTACAAGGAACCTTCCAAGCACCTGAGGCAAATCTCTCCTACCCCCCGATTTGCGGGGCGTGTGGCCTCCACTAGGCTTAGTCCACAGCAGTCCTATATATGAAGAACACAAAGGTGCGGGTATGAGCGAGGTCGATTCAAGCGCTGGGGCGAGTGATGTTCTGGTCAGCTTTCGTGGAGTGCAAAAGAGCTACGACGGCGAGAACCTGATCGTCAAAGACCTCAACCTGGAGATTCGCAAAGGCGAATTCCTCACCTTGCTCGGGCCTTCCGGCTCCGGCAAGACCACCAGCCTGATGATGCTGGCCGGTTTCGAGACCCCGACCGCCGGCGAGATCCAGCTGGCCGGTCGCTCCATCAACAACGTGCCGCCGCACAAGCGCGACATCGGCATGGTGTTCCAGAACTACGCGCTGTTCCCGCACATGACCGTGGCCGAGAACCTGGCGTTCCCGCTGTCGGTGCGCGGCCTCAGCAAGACCGACGTCAGTGAGCGGGTCAAGCGCGTGCTGAGCATGGTCCAGCTTGATGCCTTCGCCCAGCGTTACCCGGCGCAACTCTCCGGTGGCCAGCAACAGCGGGTGGCCCTGGCCCGGGCATTGGTGTTCGAGCCGCAACTGGTGCTGATGGACGAACCCCTGGGGGCGCTGGACAAACAGCTGCGTGAACACATGCAGATGGAGATCAAGCACCTGCACCAGCGCCTCGGCGTGACTGTGGTCTACGTGACCCATGACCAGGGCGAAGCCCTGACCATGTCCGACCGGGTGGCGGTGTTCCATCAAGGCGAGATCCAGCAGATCGCCCCGCCGCGCACGCTTTATGAAGAGCCGAAGAACACCTTCGTCGCCAACTTCATCGGCGAAAACAACCGCCTCAATGGGCGCCTGCACAGCCACACCGGTGATCGCTGCGTGGTTGAGCTGGGCCGTGGCGAGAAGGTCGAGGCGCTGGCGGTCAACGTCGGCCAGATCGGCGGTCCGGTCACCCTGTCCATCCGCCCGGAGCGCGTGAGCCTCAACGGTTCCAGCGAAAGTTGCGTTAACCGCTTCTCGGGAAGGGTGGCGGAATTCATCTATCTGGGCGACCACGTCCGGGTTCGCCTGGAAGTCTGTGGCAAGACCGACTTCTTTGTGAAACAGCCGATTGCCGAGCTCGATCCTGCGCTGGCGGTGGGCGATGTGGTTCCGCTTGGCTGGCAAGTCGAGCACGTTCGTGCGCTCGACCCACTTCTAGAGGCGCATTGATCGCCCCCTTGCTTCACCAACCCTGCACGTGGAGAACACAATAAATGTTGAGATCCCTGAAATTCACCGCCCTGACCCTGGGCTTGATGGGTGCGGCAAACGCGATGGCGGCAGGCCCGGACCTGACCGTGGTGTCCTTTGGCGGCGCGAACAAGGCGGCTCAGGTCAAAGCCTTCTATGCCCCGTGGGAAGCGGCAGGTCACGGCAAGATCGTGGCGGGCGAATACAACGGCGAGATGGCCAAGGTCAAAGCCATGGTCGACACCAAAAGCGTGTCCTGGGACCTGGTCGAGGTTGAGTCGCCTGAACTGTCCCGTGGGTGCGACGAGGACATGTTCGAGCAACTGGACCCGGCGCTGTTCGGCAAGTCTGAAGACTACGTCAAGGGCGCGATTCAGCCGTGCGGCGTGGGTTTCTTCGTCTGGTCCACCGTGCTGGCCTACAACGCCGACAAGCTGAAGACCGCGCCCACCAGCTGGGCGGATTTCTGGGACACCAAGCAGTTCCCGGGCAAGCGTGGCCTGCGTAAAGGCGCCAAGTACACCCTGGAATTCGCCTTGATGGCCGACGGCGTGGCGCCCAAGGACGTGTACAAAGTGCTGGCCGGCAAAGATGGCCAGGACCGTGCCTTCAAGAAGCTCGACGAACTCAAGCCGAGCATCCAATGGTGGGAAGCCGGTGCCCAGCCACCGCAGTACCTGGCCTCGGGTGACGTGGTCATGAGCTCGGCCTACAACGGTCGGATCGCCGCGGTACAGAAAGAAAGCAACCTCAAAGTGGTGTGGAACGGCGGCATCTACGACTTCGACGCCTGGGCCATTCCACGTGGCCTGGACAAGGCCCGTGCAGAAGCGGCGAAGAAATTCATCGCGTTCTCGGTCATGCCGCAGCAGCAGAAGACCTACTCGGAAAACATCGCCTACGGCCCGGCCAACACCCAAGCCGTGCCGTTGTTGCCCAAGGACGTGCTGAAAGACATGCCGACCACCCCGGAAAACATCGCTAACCAAGTGCAAATCGACGTCAGCTTCTGGGCGGACAACGGCGAGCAACTGGAACAGCGCTTCAACGCCTGGGCGGCCAAGTAAGGCGCCGTGCAAACGCGGCGTCACCCCTGGGTGACGCCGCCATCGTTTAAAGTTTTGCGGAGTTTGTCATGGCCATCACCGTTCCCCTGAACGAGGTCACCAGCCCCACCTTGAAGCAGCGCCTGGCACGTGCCGAGCGGGTCAACCGCTGGAAGGCGCAGGCCCTGATCGCGCCCCTGGTGCTGTTTCTGCTGCTGGTGTTCCTGGTGCCGATTGTGGCGCTGCTGTACAAAAGCGTCGGTAACCCGGAAGTGGTCGGTGGCATGCCGCGTACCGTGGCCGCGGTGACCAGTTGGGATGGTCGCGGCCTGCCGGCCGAGCCGGTGTACCAAGCCTTGAGCGAAGACCTGGCCGAGGCCCGCAAGAATCAAACCCTGGGCGATCTGTCCAAGCGCCTGAACATGGAGTTGGCCGGCTATCGCAGCCTGCTGACCAAAACCGCCCGCGCCTTGCCGTTCAAGGAGCAGCCGGCTTCTTACAAGGAAGCCATGGAAGCCCTGGACGAGCGTTGGGGCGACCCGGCCTACTGGCAGGCGATCCGCCGCAACACCAGTAGCCTGACGCCGTATTACCTGCTGGCGGCCGTCGACCATCGGATCGACGACCTTGGCGAAGTGGCTCCGGCCACCCCGGACCAGTCGATCTACCTCGATATTTTTGCCCGCACCTTCTGGATGGGCCTGGTGATCACCGCCATCTGCCTGGTGCTGGCTTATCCCCTGGCGTACCTGCTGGCCAACCTGCCGGCGCGCAAGAGCAACCTGTTGATGATCCTGGTGCTGCTGCCGTTCTGGACCTCGATCCTGGTCCGGGTGGCAGCCTGGATCGTGCTGCTGCAATCGGGCGGGCTGATCAATGGCGCCCTGCTGGCCATGGGCGTGATCGATAAACCGCTGGAGCTGGTGTTCAATCGCACCGGGGTCTACATCTCCATGGTGCACATCCTGCTGCCGTTCATGATTCTGCCGATCTACAGCGTGATGAAAGGCATCTCGCCGACCTACATGCGGGCGGCGATCTCCCTGGGCTGCCATCCGTTCGCCAGCTTCTGGCGGGTGTATTTCCCGCAGACCTATGCCGGTGTCGGCGCCGGTTGCCTGTTGGTGTTCATTCTGGCCATCGGCTACTACATCACCCCGGCGCTGCTGGGCAGCCCGAACGATCAAATGGTCAGCTACTTCGTCGCCTTCTACACCAACACCAGTATCAACTGGGGCATGGCGACCGCACTGGGTGGGCTGCTGCTGTTGGCGACCATCGTGCTCTATCTGATTTACAGCTGGCTGGTAGGCGCCAGTCGCCTGCGCCTGAGCTAAGGAGAGAATCGAAATGCTGAGCCCTTACATGTCGCCCGTCGAGCGGGTCTGGTTCTACAGCTTGCGCATTCTCTGCGGGCTGATCCTGCTGTTCCTGATTCTGCCGGTGCTGGTGATCATCCCGCTGTCGTTCAACTCGGGGAGTTTTCTGGTGTACCCGTTGCAGGGCTTCTCGCTGCACTGGTACCAGGACTTCTTCGCCTCCGCCGAATGGATGCGCGCCCTGAAGAACAGCATCATCGTCGCCCCGGCGGCCACGGTGCTGGCGATGATCTTCGGCACCCTGGCGGCCATCGGCCTGACCCGCGGCGACTTCCCGGGCAAGGCACTGGTGATGGCGCTGGTGATCTCGCCGATGGTGGTGCCGGTGGTGATTATCGGTGTTGCCAGCTACCTATTCTTCGCGCCGCTGGGCATGGGCAATAGCTTCTTCTCGCTGATCGTGGTGCATGCGGTGCTGGGCGTGCCCTTTGTGATCATCACCGTCTCGGCCACCTTGCAGGGGTTCAACCACAACTTGGTGCGGGCGGCGGCCAGCCTGGGCGCGTCGCCGCTGACGGCGTTTCGCCGGGTGACCTTGCCATTGATCGCGCCGGGGGTGATCAGCGGAGCCCTGTTCGCTTTTGCCACCTCGTTCGATGAAGTGGTGGTGACCCTGTTTCTCGCCGGCCCGGAACAGGCAACCCTGCCACGGCAGATGTTCAGCGGCATCCGCGAAAACCTCAGCCCGACCATCGCCGCAGCGGCAACACTGCTGATCGCCTTCTCGGTGGTGCTGTTGCTGACCCTGGAATGGCTGCGCGGGCGCAGTGAGAAGCTGCGTACCGCACAAGTCTGAATCCTCTCGGCGGCCTTGGACCAAGGTCGGGGCCGC
Organism: Pseudomonas sp. QD4; assembly: GCF_049199125.1. Classification (NCBI taxonomy): domain Bacteria; kingdom Pseudomonadati; phylum Pseudomonadota; class Gammaproteobacteria; order Pseudomonadales; family Pseudomonadaceae; genus Pseudomonas; species Pseudomonas sp. QD4. The sequence goes on along the minus strand of NZ_JBLZOM010000010.1, from coordinate 24,648 downwards.
CGCGCAACACCTGCCTGCCGATCAGCCGTAAACTTCGCGTCCCACAAGCCGACCGCGGAGTCCCGGGTGAACTTCAACGATGCCAGTTTCGAAGAGCTGCTCAATGCCCTGCATGACGGTGTCTACATCACCGACGGCCAGGGCAAGACCCTCAAGGTCAACCAGGCCTACGAACGGCTGACCGGCTTGAGCGGCGCCGATTTGCTCGGGCGGCAGATGCAGGAACTGGTCAAGTCCGGGCTGATTTCCCAGTCCGCCTCGTTACGCGTGCTGCAGGACGGCAAGCCGACGTCGGTGATGCAGAGCCTGAGCCAGGGCAAAAAACTGTTGGTCAGTGCTACGCCGATCCTGGCGGCCGACCAGAGCATCCGCTACGTGGTCAGCACCGTGCGGGACATGACCGAACTGCTGCGCATGAAGCGCGAGCGCGACGAGTTGCAGCAGCTCAAGCAATTGCGCAACAGCACCGCCCGGTTGCACGCCGGCCAGCGCGACAACCTCCTGCAGTCACCCCTGATGGCCGACCAGGAAGTCTCCGGGCGGGTGTTCGCCCTGGCGCGGCAGGTGGCCGACTGCGATGTGAAGGTTTTGCTCCAGGGCGAGACCGGTGTCGGCAAGACCCTGGTGGCGCAGTACATCCACACTGCCAGCGGGCGCGCCCGCGAACCCTTCCTCGCCCTCAATTGCGGGGCCCTGCCGGAAAACCTGATCGAGGCCGAGCTGTTCGGCTACGCCCCGGGGGCCTTTACCGGTGCCGGCAGCAAGGGCAAGCGCGGGCTGCTGGAGTTGGCGCACAACGGCACGCTGTTTCTCGATGAAATCGGCGACCTGCCGCTGGCGGTGCAGGTCAAGCTGCTCAAGGTGATCGAGGAAAACCGCTTTATCCCGGTGGGCGGCCTGGAGCTCAAGGAAGTCGATGTGCGCATCATCAGCGCCACCCACCACGACCTCAAGCAACGGGTGGCCGAGGGCAAGTTCCGCGCCGACCTGTACTACCGGCTGAATGTGGTGCCGATCATGATTCCGGCATTGCGCGAGCGCAGCGAGGAGGTCGGGCCCTTGCTCGAGTACTACCTGCAGCACTTCAACCAGCGCTATCAGCGCCAGGCGCAATGGAGCCTGGAAGCCCTCGACTTGCTGGGGGAGTACGCCTGGCCGGGCAATATCCGCGAGCTGATCAACGTGGTCGAGCGTCTGGTGGTGACCTGCAGCAACCCCGTGATCGAAGCCCTGGACCTGCCCGAGGAAATCATCGATGTGCAGGCGCGCAACACCGATGACAGCCGCCTGCCGCTGCGCAAGGTGCTGGAGAACGCCGAGCGCCAGGCCATACGTTCAGCCTTGCAGCTGCACAAGACCACCCGCCTGGCGGCCAAGGCGCTGGGGGTGAGCCAGGCCACGGTGGTGCAGAAGATGAAGCGCTGGGAGCGCTCTGATTAGATTGCTGATCAAGGGCCGCCCGGTTGATTAGAAAACCAATCGCAAGTGCCCGGTCATTTGCCCCTCGCACCACGGCAGGCCTTGATCTACAAGGCCTGCGACATCTTGGCACAGCTTTCGCTCTATAGCGTTCGAGCCCTTCGGAGAGCCGCCCCTGCGCGGCTCTTGCCACAACAATTAATCAAGGCCGAGCTGATGAGTATTTCCGCGTTCAAAATTGCCAACAAACTGATTACCGGCCAAGGCGCCATCGAGCAGCTGGCCGGCGAACTCACGCGCCTCAAGATCAACCATCCGTTGATCGTCACCGACGCGATCCTGGTCAAGTCCGGCACCGTCGACCTGGCCCTGGCCCAGTTGGGCGGGCGCCAATATGGGATTTTCGATGAGGTCAAACCCGAGCCCGAGATCGCCATCGTCGAAGACTGTGCCCGGGCCTATCGGGCTGGAGCCCACGATGGCCTGATCGGCGTGGGCGGCGGCAGCGCCATCGATATCGCCAAGGCGGTGGCGGCTTATGTCGGTCATGACGGCCCGCTGGAGGCGCTGTTTGGCGTCGACCAGGTGCCGCGCAAGGGGCCGCCGCTGATTGCCATTCCAACCACGGCCGGCACCGGTTCCGAGGTCACCAATGTGGCGATCCTCTCCGACAAGGCGGCGCAACTGAAGAAAGGCATCGTCAGCGACTATCTGTTGCCGGACGTGGCCCTGGTCAGCCCGCAGATGACCTTGAGCTGCCCGCGCAGCGTAACCGCCGCCAGCGGGGTGGATGCCCTGGTGCATGCCATCGAGTCCTACCTGTCGGTGAATGCCTCGCCGATCACCGATTCCCTGGCCCTGGGGGCGATTCGCCTGATCGTCAAGGCGCTGCCCAAGGCCTACGCCAACCCGGCCAACCTGCACGCCCGGGAAGACATGGCCACCGCCAGCCTGATGGCCGGCATGGCCTTTGGCAATGCCGGGGTCGGCGCGGTGCATGCCCTGGCCTACCCGCTGGGCGGGCGTTTCAATATCGCCCACGGCGTGAGCAATGCCTTGCTGCTGCCCTATGTCATGGCCTGGAACAAAATGGCCTGCGTCGAGCGCTTTCGCGATATCGCCGACGCCATGGGCGTGCCCCTGGCAGGCCTGAGCGAGCAGCAGGCGGCCAGCCTGGCAGTGGAGGCGATGGCCGAGTTGTGCGCCGCCGTCGATATCCCCAGCGGCATGCGCAGCTTCGGCGTGCCCGAAGAGGCGATCCCGGCCATGGCCCAGGAAGCCGCCGGCATTGAGCGTCTGATGCGCAACAACCCGCGCAAGCTCAGCGCCGCCGATATCGAGCAGATCTACCGCGCCGCGTACTGATCGACCCACGCCCGTGGCGGTCCGTGCCGCTGCGGGCGGTTTTACACCGCAACCAATACCAATAAGACAGGTGCAGTTGATGCCAACCCCTTCCGATACGCGGCACGAGTCGCCGTACATACCCCTTGGCCCGTTCAAGGTGCGTTTGCCCTTTATCCACTACAAGTTCGAACTGCCGGATTACCTGCAGGGCCTGTTGATGTGCGCCGTCGACCTGGCGGCCATTCCGTTGATGACCGAATTTCTCGGCATGCCGTTCGAAATCGCCCTGGCCGTGGTGATGCTCAATGGCTTGCTGTACCTGGCCCACCACCTGCTGGGCGACCCCGTGGTGCCGGGCTGGATCACGCCGGCGGTGCCGTTGTTGATGGCCTACTGCTCGCAGTTCCCCATGGGCCCGGAGCGTGTCCATGCCTTGATTGCCTTTCAGTTGATGCTCGGGGTGTTTTCCATTGCCCTGGGGGCTACCGGCATGGCGCGCAAGGTGGTGGGGTTCGTGCCCTCGGCGATCAAGTCGGGGATCATCGTCGGCGCCGGCATCAGTGCGGTCACGGCTGTGTTCCAGGTGGGCGGCAAGTTCGACAGCCTGCCCTGGACCATTTCCATCGCCATCGGCATTGCCTTCTACCTGATCTTTTCCCAGCACTTTGCCCAGCTCAAGCTACGCAACCGCTTCTGGTGGAACTTCGCCAAGCTCGGCATCCTGCCGATCATTCTGTTGGCGGTGGTGATTGCGCCGCTGTTTGGCGAGGCGCCGTGGCCGACTATCCAATGGGGCTTCAGCAAGCCGGACTTCGTGGGCCTGTGGAGCAACTACACGGTGTTCGGCCTGGGCATGCCGCCGCTGTCGATGTTCATTACCGCGCTGCCGACCATGCTGGCGGTGTACATCATCGTGTTCGGCGACGTGCTCAGCGCCAAGGTGCTGCTGGACGAGGCCGAGCAGATCCGCAAGGACGAGAAGATCGACTATGACCCGGACCGCTCGCACCTGATCTTCGGTGGGCGTAACGCCTTCATGAGTATTTTTGGCCCGGACATCGCCATGTGCGGCCCGAAGTGGGCGGCGATGCTGGTAGTGGTCATCGAACGCTTCAAGGGCGGGCCCAAGGCCATGAAGTCGATCTATGGCGGCATGGGTTCGTTCCGCTGGGGCACCAATACCGGCTTGCTGTTGCTGCCGGTGGTGACCCTGGTGCAGCCGATTCTTGGCGTGGCCCTGGCCTTGACCTTGCTGATCCAGGGTTATGTCAGCGTGCGCCTGGGGATTCTCGAAGCGCGCAGCCAGCGTGACCTGGGCATTGCCGGGGTGATCGGCGCGGTCCTGGCGATCAAGGGCGCCAGCTGGGGGTTTGCGATTGGCGTGGTGCTGTGCCTGCTGATCTACGGCAAGAACTTCTTCAAGGGCGAAAACGACAAGACCTTCAGCAAGGACCTGAACAGCCCCGACGCGCCGCCAGCGCCCGCCGAGCCTGCGGCCACTGCAGCCACGGTGCAACGCCAGGCGGCCCGCGAATCGGTCTAGGTGATGGTGCGGTTCGCCCCGTTACCGGCATGGGCCGGCAGCAGGGCGAGCCGAACTGACAAACTCCGATCCCCAGCTACTCTTTGTGCCAGCTCCCATCGTTATAAGAGGCTGCGCCCATGAGTCTTTCCTCGTTCAAAATCGCTCACAAACTGCTCACCGGCGCTGGCGCCATCGAGCAGTTGTCCGCTGAACTGACCCGCCTGGATGTGGATAACCCGCTGATCGTCACCGATGCCGCACTGGTCAAGTCCGGCACGGTGCAGCTGGCGCTGGCGCAATTGGGTGAGCGCAGCTACGAAATCTTCGATCGGGTGCAACCGGACCCGGAAATCACCATCGTCGAAGACTGCATGCGGGTCTACCGCGAGGGTGGGCACGACGGCCTGATCGGCCTGGGCGGTGGCAGTGCGATTGATATCGCCAAAAGCGTCGCGGCGTACGCCGGTTATCACGGCGCCCTGGCGGACCTGTTTGGCGTGGACCAGGTACCGCGCAAGGGGCCACCGCTGATTGCGATCCCGACCACGGCCGGCACCGGTTCCGAAGTGACCAATGTGGCGATTCTTTCCGACAAGGCGGCGCAATTGAAGAAGGGCATCGTCAGTGACTACCTGCTGCCGGACGTGGCGCTGGTCAGCCCGCAGATGACCCTGACCTGCCCGCGCAGCGTGACCGCCGCCAGCGGGGTGGATGCGCTGGTGCATGCGGTCGAGTCCTATCTGTCGCTGAATGCGTCGCCGATCACCGACGCCCTGGCCATGGGGGCTATCAAACTGATCGCCAGGGCGCTGCCCAAGGCCTACGCCAACCCCGCCAACCAGCAGGCCCGCGAAGACATGGCCACTGCCAGCCTGATGGCCGGCATGGCGTTCGGCAATGCCGGGGTCGGTGCGGTGCATGCGTTGGCTTATCCACTGGGCGGGCGCTTCAATATCCCCCACGGCGTGAGCAACGCCTTGCTACTGCCCTATGTCATGACCTGGAACAAAATGGCCTGTGTCGAGCGTATGCAGGATATCGCCGAAGCCATGGGGGTGAAGACCGCCCACCTCAGCGCCCTGGAGGCTGCCGAGAGCGCGGTGGCGGCGATGACCCAATTGTGCGCGGCGGTGGAGATTCCCCTGGGGTTGCGCAGCTTCGGCGTGCCGCAAGAGGCGATCCCGGCCATGGCCCAGGAAGCGGCGGGCATCGAGCGTCTGATGCGCAATAATCCTCGCCAACTGAGCCCTGCCGATATCGAGAAGATCTATCGCGCAGCCTACTGATCATCGCAGCCACGGTGTGCGCCCCAAAGCATGAGGTATACAATGCGCGCCACCGTGATTCTGCTCAAAAAAGGTGCGTCATGCAGCCCTTCGTAATTGCTCCGTCGATTCTCTCCGCCGATTTCGCCCGCCTGGGTGAGGAAGTGGACAACGTTCTCGCCGCCGGCGCCGACTTCGTGCACTTCGATGTCATGGACAACCACTACGTGCCGAACCTGACGATCGGTCCGATGGTGTGCGCCGCCCTGCGCAAGTACGGCGTTACCGCGCCGATCGATGCGCACCTGATGGTCAGCCCGGTGGATCGCATCATCGGCGACTTCATCGAGGCCGGTGCGACCTACATCACCTTCCACCCGGAAGCCACGCTGCACATCGACCGCTCCCTGCAAATGATCCGCGAAGGCGGTTGCAAGGCGGGCCTGGTGTTCAACCCGGCCACCTCGCTGGATGCGCTCAAGTACGTGATGGACAAGGTCGACATGGTCCTGCTGATGAGCGTCAACCCGGGCTTCGGTGGGCAGAAGTTCATCCCCGGCACCCTCGACAAGCTGCGCGAAGCGCGGGCCTTGATCGATGCGTCCGGGCGCGACATCCGCCTGGAGATCGACGGCGGGGTCAACGTCAATAACATCCGTGAAATCGCCGCCGCTGGCGCTGACACCTTTGTGGCCGGCTCGGCGATCTTCAACACGCCGAACTATCAGGAAGTGATCGACAAGATGCGCTCCGAACTGGCGTTGGCTCGTCCATGAGCGGATTTGAGCAGTTGTTCCCCGGGCGCCTGCCACGGCTGGTGATGTTCGACCTCGATGGCACCCTGGTCGATTCGGTGCCTGACCTGGCGGCGGCCGTGGACGACATGCTGCTCAAACTGGGGCGCCCGCCCGCCGGCATCGAGTCGGTGCGCGAGTGGGTCGGCAACGGCGTGCAGATGCTGGTACGCCGGGCCCTGGCCAACAGCCTGGATCCCGAAGGCGTCGATGACGTCGAAGCCGAACACGCTCTGGAGCTGTTCAATGTGGCCTATGAGGATGGGCATGCGCTGACCGTGGTCTATCCCGGCGCGCGGGAAACCCTCAAGTGGCTGCACAAGCAGGGCGTGGAGATGGCGCTCATTACCAACAAGCCGGAGCGTTTTGTCGCGCCGCTGCTGGATCAGATGAAGATCGGCCGGTATTTCCGCTGGATCATCGGCGGCGATACCTTGCCGCAGAAGAAGCCTGACCCGGCGGCGCTGTTTTTCGTGATGAAAATGGCCAGCGTCCCGGCGTCGCAATCGCTGTTTGTCGGGGATTCGCGCAGTGATGTGCTGGCTGCCAAGGCCGCCGGGGTGAAGTGCGTGGCCCTGAGTTACGGCTACAACCATGGCCGGCCGATTGCCGAAGAGTCGCCAGCGCTGGTGATCGACGACCTGCGCCAGCTAATTCCCGGTTGCCTGGATCCTGCCGCTGAGATAACGTTGCCCGACGCTGTTCCATCCCCTCCTGGAAACTCCATCGTGGTGGTCACTCGCAAACTCTGGATGAAAGTCATCAAGGCCCTGGCCCGCTGGCGTTGGCGCGCCTGACTTTTTCTGGCCGGCTTCGCCGGCACGTTTGCATACCTGACTGTTAGACCCTCAAGCCACGAGGCACCTCATGATCCGTGAAGAATTCTTGCGTTTGGCCGCTGCCGGCTACAACCGCATTCCGCTTGCCTGCGAAACCCTGGCCGACTTCGATACACCACTGTCGATCTACCTGAAACTGGCCGACCAGCCCAACTCCTATCTGTTGGAGTCGGTGCAGGGCGGCGAGAAGTGGGGGCGTTACTCGATCATTGGCCTGCCGTGCCGCACCGTGTTGCGGGTGCATGACCACCAGGTCAGCGTGACCCACGACGGCGTCGAGATCGAAAGCCTCGAAGTGGCCGACCCGCTGGCCTTTGTCGAAGAATTCAAGGCGCGCTACAACGTGCCGACCATCGCCGGCCTGCCGCGTTTCAACGGCGGCCTGGTGGGGTATTTCGGTTATGACTGTGTGCGCTATGTGGAGCGGCGTCTGGGCAAGTGCCCGAACCCGGATCCGCTGGGGGTGCCGGACATTCTGCTGATGGTCTCCGATGCCGTGGTGGTGTTCGACAACCTGGCAGGCAAGATGCACGCGATCGTGCTGGCCGACCCGGCCCAGGACGATGCCTACGAGAAGGGCCAGGCGCGCCTGCAGGAATTGCTGGCGCAATTGCGTCAGCCGATCACGCCGCGTCGCGGCCTGGACTTCAGCCAGCAACAGGCGGCTGATCCGGTGTTCCGCTCCAGTTTTACCCAGGGCGACTACGAGCGTGCGGTCGACACCATCAAGGAATACATCCTGGCCGGTGACTGCATGCAGGTGGTGCCGTCGCAACGCATGTCCATCGACTTCACGTCGGCGCCGATCGATCTGTATCGCGCGCTGCGCTGCTTCAACCCGACGCCTTATATGTACTTCTTCAATTTCGGCGATTTCCACGTGGTGGGCAGTTCGCCGGAAGTGCTGGTGCGGGTCGAAGACAACCTGATCACTGTGCGACCGATTGCCGGCACCCGCCCGCGTGGCGCCACTGAAGAGGCGGACCTGGCGCTGGAAGAGGACCTGCTGTCTGACGACAAGGAAATCGCCGAGCACCTGATGCTGATCGACCTGGGCCGCAACGACACCGGTCGGGTATCCGAGATCGGTTCGGTGAAACTCACCGAGAAGATGGTGATCGAGCGCTACTCCAACGTGATGCACATTGTTTCCAACGTCACCGGCCAGTTGAAAGCCGGGCTGACCGCCATGGATGCGCTGCGGGCGATTCTGCCGGCGGGCACCTTGTCCGGGGCGCCGAAGATTCGCGCGATGGAAATCATCGACGAACTGGAGCCGGTCAAGCGTGGCGTCTATGGTGGCGCAGTGGGTTATTTCGCCTGGAACGGCAACATGGACACCGCGATTGCGATTCGCACGGCGGTGATCAAGGACGGCGAACTGCATGTTCAAGCCGGGGGCGGCATTGTCGCCGACTCGGTGCCGGCATTGGAGTGGGAAGAGACGCTGAACAAGCGCCGCGCGATGTTTCGCGCCGTTGCGCTCGCTGCACAATCCCCCGCGTCCGATGCCTGAGGAGCTTTTACTATGTTGCTGATGATCGATAATTACGACTCCTTCACCTATAACGTCGTGCAGTACCTCGGCGAGTTGGGGGCGCAAGTCAAAGTGGTGCGCAACGACGAGCTGACCGTGGCGCAGATTGAAGCGCTCAAGCCTGAGCGGATCGTGGTATCTCCCGGCCCGTGCACGCCGACCGAGGCCGGTGTGTCCATCGAGGCCATCAAGTATTTCGCCGGCAAGCTGCCGATTCTCGGCGTGTGCCTGGGTCACCAGTCCATCGGCCAGGCCTTTGGTGGCGACGTGGTACGGGCCCGGCAAGTGATGCACGGCAAGACCAGCCCGGTGTTCCACAAGGATCAGGGTGTTTTCCGCGGCCTGAACAATCCGCTGACCGTAACCCGCTACCACTCGCTGGTGGTCAAGCGCGAAACCTTGCCCGACTGCCTGGAACTGACTGCCTGGACGCAGCTGGAAGACGGCTCCGTCGACGAGATCATGGGGTTGCGCCACAAGACGCTGAATATCGAGGGTGTGCAATTTCACCCCGAGTCTATTCTCACCGAGCAGGGCCACGAGCTGTTCGCCAATTTTCTTAAACAGAGCGGCGGCACGCGCTAAGGACTTTCCATGGATATCAAGACTGCCCTGAGCCGTATCGTCGGCCATCTGGACCTGAGCACGGACGAAATGCGCGATGTCATGCGCGAAATCATGACCGGTCAATGCACCGATGCGCAGATTGGCGCCTTCATGATGGCCATGCGCATGAAAAGCGAGAGCATCGACGAAATTGTCGGCGCGGTCTCGGTCATGCGTGAGCTGGCAGACAAGGTCGAACTGAAAACCCTCGACGGCGTGGTCGACGTGGTCGGCACTGGCGGCGATGGGGCGAATATCTTCAACGTCTCCACTGCGTCTTCGTTTGTGGTCGCCGCCGCCGGTTGCACCGTGGCCAAGCACGGTAATCGTGCAGTTTCCGGCAAGAGCGGCAGTGCCGACCTGCTGGAAGCGGCCGGGATCTACCTGAACCTGACCCCGGTCCAGGTGGCGCGCTGCATCGATAACGTCGGTATCGGCTTTATGTTCGCCCAGTCGCACCACGGTGCGATGAAGCACGCCGCCGGGCCGCGCCGCGACCTGGGGCTGCGTACCTTGTTCAATATGCTCGGCCCGCTTACGAATCCGGCCGGGGTCAAGCACCAGGTGGTCGGGGTGTTCAGCCAGGCCTTGTGCCGTCCGTTGGCCGAAGTCTTGCAGCGTCTGGGCAGCAAGCATGTGCTGGTGGTGCATTCCCAGGATGGCCTGGATGAGTTCAGCCTGGCCGCGCCGACCTTTGTCGCGGAGCTGAAAAACGATGCCATCACCGAGTATTGGGTCCAGCCCGAAGACTTGGGCATGAAGAGCCAGAGCCTGTTCGGCCTGGTGGTCGAAAGCCCTGCGGCGTCGCTTGAGTTGATCCGCGACGCGCTCGGCCGGCGCAAGACCGAACATGGGCAGAAAGCAGCGGAGATGATCGTGCTCAATGCCGGCGCCGCGCTGTATGCCGCCGACCATGCCAGCAGCCTCAAAGAGGGCGTTGCCCTGGCCCACGATGCGTTGCACACCGGCCTGGCCCGGGAGAAGCTCGAGGAACTGGGTGCCTTTACCGCGGTATTCAAGCAGGAGAATGAGGGATGAGTGTGCCGACGGTTCTGGAAGCGATTCTTGCCCGCAAGGTGCAGGAAGTTGCCGAGCGTAGCGCGCGGGTCAGCCTGGCTGAACTCGAAGGCCTGGCTCGGGCTGCTGATGCACCCCGTGGTTTCGCCAAGGCCCTGCTGGCGCAGGCCAAGCTCAAGCAGCCAGCGGTGATTGCCGAGATCAAGAAAGCCTCGCCGAGCAAGGGCGTGATCCGCGAAAACTTCGTGCCGGCGGATATCGCCAAGAGCTACGAGAAGGGCGGGGCGACCTGTTTGTCGGTGCTGACCGATATCGACTACTTCCAGGGCGCCGATGCCTACCTGCAGCAGGCCCGTGCGGCCTGCAAGCTGCCGGTAATCCGTAAGGACTTCATGATCGATCCGTATCAGATCATTGAGGCCCGCGCCCTGGGCGCCGATTGCGTGTTGCTGATCGTGGCGGCCCTGGACGACGGGAAAATGGCCGAACTGGCCGCCGTCGCCAAAAGCGTGGGCCTGGATGTACTGGTCGAAGTGCACGACGGTGACGAACTGGAGCGCGCGCTGAAGACCCTCGACACGCCCTTGGTCGGCGTCAACAACCGCAACCTGCACACCTTTGACGTCAGCCTGGAAACCACCCTCGACCTGCTGCCGCGTATTCCCCGCGATCGCCTGGTGATCACCGAGAGCGGCATTCTCAACCGCGCCGATGTGGAGCTGATGGAAATCAGCGACGTTTATTCGTTCCTGGTTGGCGAAGCGTTCATGCGCGCCGAAAGCCCGGGCGCGGAGTTGCAGCGTCTGTTCTTCCCGGAGCGTGGCCTGCCGGTGACCGGCTCCACGCTGGATTGAACCTGACCCCATGAAGAAGCCGGCGATGCCGGCTTTTTTATAGCCATCGCCAAGGAAGTTCTACTGCCATGACTCAGCCCGTTGCCTTGACTGTCGAAGCCGGCCTGCAAGCCGAACAGGACCTGCTGGCGCGTATCTGTGCCGGCGATGAAGATTTTGGCCTGCTGTTCTGGCGGCCGAGCGATAAAGCCCTGGTCATGCCCCGTCGTCTGAGTCGACTGGCGGATTTCGAACAGGCCTGCACGTCGGTGGCGGCCACCGGCTGGCCGGTGCTGCTGCGTGAGACCGGCGGCGAACCGGTGCCCCAATCGGCCGCGACGGTGAATATCGCCCTGGTCTATGCGCCGCCGCGCAGCGAAGGGGATCAGAGTCGGATCGAAACCGCCTACCGCCGGCTGTGCCAGCCGATCTGCGACCTGCTGAGCGAGCTGGGCGGTACGCCTTCGCTGGGGGAGGTGGACGGCGCCTTCTGCGATGGACGTTTCAACGTCAATCTGGATGGCCGCAAGCTGGTGGGCACGGCGCAACGCTGGCGCCAGAGCCGGGGCGGGCAGCGCCCGGTGGGGTTGGTGCATGGTGCGCTGCTGCTGGATAACGAGCGTGAGTCGATGGTCGCCGCGGTCAATTGCTTCAATCAGGCCTGTGGCCTGGAGCAGCGCTGTCGCGCCCAGAGTCATATCGCGCTGCATGAGGCCTTTGCCGCTCCTCAGGCCATGGAGCGCCTGGAGACCCTGTATCGGCAGATGCTGGCGCAGGTATTCGCCGCTTAACGGGTGCCGAACACCACCATGGTCTTGCCTTTGACGCTCACCAGGTTGCGCTCTTCGAGGTCCTTGAGCACCCGACCGACCATCTCCCGCGAACAGCCGACGATGCGCCCGATCTCTTGCCGGGTGACCTTGATCTGCATGCCATCGGGGTGAGTCATGGCGTCCGGCTGCTTGCACAACTCCAGCAGGCAGCGGGCAACCCGCCCCGTGACATCGAAGAAGGCCAGGTCGCCGACCTTGCGGGTGGTGTTGCGCAAGCGCTGGGCGATTTGCCCGCTGAGCACGTACAGAATGTCCGGGTCGACCTGGGACAGCTCACGGAACTTGGCGTAGCTGATTTCCGCCACCTCGCACTCGACCTTGGCCCGGACCCATGCGCTGCGTTGTTGCTCGTGTCCGGCCTGCTCGAACAGCCCCAGCTCACCGAAAAAATCCCCGGAGTTGAGGTAGGCGATGATCATTTCCCGTCCGTCATCGTCTTCGATGAGGATGGTGACCGAGCCCTTGATGATGAAGAACAGCGTGTCCGACGCATCGCCCGCGCAAATGATATTGCTCTTGGCCTGATAGCGACGGCGCTGACAGTGCATCAGCAGCTTGTCGAGGTTCTTGATCTTGGGGGTGGGGGCAATAGCAACCATGGTTGTATCCCGAAAAGACTACACGGTGGTGTTTTGGTTTTCTTATGAGGCCTGTTGCCGGGCCATTTCAAGCTGGCGATGCGCCATTGATTTGGCGCCAGCTTAACAGACGGATCTCGCTCAAATTAAGATATTTCCGAGTGACAGCCGCGGGTGCCGATGAATCGTCAGCACGCTGCCGTTTCAGGCCCCTGTGCTAAGCTGGCGACCCTTTTTTAGCAGTGGAGTCTTGGCCATGAAGGCACGCATCCAATGGGCAGGCGAAGCCATGTTCCTCGGTGAATCGGGCAGTGGGCATGTGGTGGTAATGGATGGCCCGCCGGAAGCCGGTGGCCGCAACCTGGGCGTTCGCCCTATGGAAATGCTCCTGCTCGGCGTGGGCGGTTGCAGTAACTTCGATGTGGTCAGCATTCTCAAGAAGTCTCGGCAGGCCGTTGAAAGCTGCGAAGCCTTCCTCGAAGCCGAGCGCGCCACCGAAGACCCCAAGGTGTTTACCAAGATCCACATGCACTTTGTGGTCAAGGGCCGCGGGCTCAAGGAAGCCCAGGTCAAGCGCGCCATCGAGCTGTCGGCCGAAAAGTATTGCTCGGCATCGATCATGCTTGGCGCTGCCGGCGTAGCCATTACTCACGATTACGAAATCGTCGAGCTGGCTTGAATCGACATTCAACTATCATAAAAGCGGCGCAGACTCTGGCGATCACTGGCTGAGGTCTGCATAATGCGCCACTTTTTTCAGGGCAGTGATCGGTTAATCAACAGGTCACGCGCCCGAACAGACAACCAAAATCGCCATCGCGAAGAGGTGTTAACCGTCCTACGCAGCTGCGTCGTTCGCATCTGACGGGCATGCTTGATCACGCGGCCGTGCCGCAATACACAGAGAGTTTTCAAACGGTGAAAAGCAAACTCAAGCTCCATGGGTTCAATAACCTGACAAAGACCTTGAGCTTCAACATCTATGACATCTGCTATGCGGAAACCCCGCAGGACCAGCAGGCCTATGTCGAATACATCAACCAGATGTACGACGCGGAACGCCTGACGCAGATCCTCACGGAAGTTGTCGATATCATTGGTGCCAATATCCTGAACATCGCCCGTCAGGATTACGATCCCCAAGGTGCCAGCGTGACCATTCTGATCTCGGAAGAGCCGGTAACGCCTACCGAGAGCCAGATCGAAGAGTCCCCAGGCCCGTTGCCTGAAATTATCCTGGCCCACCTCGACAAGAGCCACATCACGGTGCACACCTACCCGGAGATCCATCCGGTGGACGGTATTGCAACTTTCCGTGTGGATATCGATGTGTCGACTTGCGGGGTCATTTCACCGCTTAAAGCCCTCAACTTCCTCATTCACCAGTTCGAGTCGGACATCGTGACCGTGGATTACCGCGTGCGGGGTTTCACCCGTGACGTCGAAGGCAAGAAGCACTTCATCGACCACGAGATCAACTCGATCCAGAACTACTTGTCCGAAGACACCCGCGACGGTTACCAGATGACCGATGTGAATGTGTACCAGGAGAATATGTTCCACACCAAAATGCTGCTGAAGAACTTCGAACTGGATAACTACCTGTTCGGCGACGCCACCAGCAACCTGTCCACCGAGCAGCGTGCCCAGGTGACAGAGCGTGTGAAGCACGAAATGCTGGAAATCTTCTACGCGCGCAACATGCCGAGCTGATTTTCAGGCAAAAGAAAGGGCGCTGAGATAGCGCCCTTTTTTGTGCCTGCGATTTACCGCATCAGATGCGGTAGGTGCTCTTGGTCATGACCTTGGCCAAGAGGCTCATGCCGAACTTTACCGGTGCCGGGAAGCGGAAACCGCCGGCCTCCAGTGCGCTTTGGGCATGGTGTTCTTCGTCGGTACGCATTTGTTGCAGGATCGCCCGGGACTTTTCGTCCTCGGCCGGCAATTGCTCCAGGTGTTCATTCAAGTGCTTGCACACCTGGTCTTCGGTGGCAGCCACGAAACCCAGGCTGACCTTGTCGCTGATCAAGCCGGCGACCGCGCCGATACCGAACGAAAGGCCGTAGAACAGCGGGTTGAGCACACTGGGGTGGCTGCCCAACTGGCGAATGCGTTGTTCACACCAGGCCAGGTGGTCGATTTCCTCTTCGGCGGCGTGCTCCATGGCCTCGCGCACCTGGGGCAACTTGGCGGTCAGGGCCTGGCCCTGATACAGCGCCTGGGCGCAGACCTCGCCGGTATGGTTGATCCGCATCAGGCCCGCGACGTGGCGGGTGTCTTCTTCAGTCATCTGCGCATCGGGCTGCACAATGGCTGGCGAAGGGCGATAAGGCTGGCCACTGAAGGGCAGCAGGGTGCGCATGGCCGTATCGGCTTGCAGCAGCAGACGGTCAATCGGCGAGTAGTGACGTTGGGTAGTCATGCTTACCTCCGGGAAAAATCACGGCGGCCAGTTTACCCCAATCGATGGGACGAAACCTGCGCTGGATCAGCGCACCCTCGCCTGAAACAGGCTGAGAGTGCACCGCAAAACGGCCAGATAGAGCGATCAGCCCGGAGGCCAGTTCATCTGGCGCTGGCCAAGTACGTGCATGTGAATGTGATAGACGGTTTGCCCGCCCAGCTCATTGCAGTTCATGACCACGCGGAAACCATCTTCACAGCCCAGCTCCTTGGCCAGGCGCTGAGCGGTGAACAGAATGTGGCCGGCCAGGGCCTTATCGTCCTCGGTGAGGTCGTTGAGGGTGCGCACCGGTTTCTTCGGGATCACCAGAAAGTGCACTGGCGCTTGCGGAGCAATGTCGTGGAAGGCCAGGACCTGGTCGTCCTCGTAAATGATCTTCGCGGGTATTTCTCTGTTGATGATCTTGGTGAACAGAGTATCCACAGCTGTTTCTCCATTGGGTGGGTCCGGGCTGAGTGTACTCAGGCGACCTGCGTGCGCCCAGCCATTTACGTGATGCCTAGCGCGGGCAATAGGCCCTGTTGGCGTAGCCGACCAGCTTGCGCGTCAGCCAGCGTGAGCCCAGGCGGCTGCTGAATGCCATCCAGCGGTTCAGGCGGCCGGGAATGATGATCGCGCGATTCTTTTCCATGGCGCGCACGGCATAGAGTGCAACTTCCTCGGGGCTCATCAGCAATTTGCTGGCTTGCAGCTTTTCAGCGTTCAGTTGGGCGGTGCGAAAGAACGCGGTGCGTGTCGGGCCGGGGCAGAGCACCGAAACCTTGACCGCGCAGTTTTTCAACTCTTCGCGCAAGCCTTCGGAAAAGTGCAGGACGTAAGCCTTGCTCGCGTAGTAGGTGCTCATCCAGGGGCCGGGATAAAAGGCGGCGACTGAAGCGACATTGAGAATCTGCCCGCCGCCCAGCAAGGCCATGCTGTTGCCCAGGGCATGGCACAGGCGGGTCAGGGCCAGGATGTTGACTTCAATCAGGTCCTGTTCGGTCATCCAGTCCTGTGCCAGGAATGGGCCGCTGGTACCCATGCCGGCGCAATTGACCAGCAGATCGATCTGCCGATCGCCTTCTTCGAGCTCCAGCAGAAAGCCCGAGAGACGCAGTGGCTCGCCCAGGTCGCACGCGCGAAACAGCACCTCGACGCCAAAGCGCTGGGTCAGTTCAAGGGCGATACTTTCCAACTGATCACGCTGACGGGCCACCAGAATCAGGTTGCGCCCGCGCCGGGCCAGTGCTTCCGCCAAGGCCAGGCCTATGCCGCTGGAAGCGCCAGTGATCAGAGCGTAACGGGTCATGCAGTTCTCCATCGCAACGGCCAATGGCCCGCGACAGAGAGGTCGCAGGCTCAGGTACGTTTATTCTTCTTCATAGTCTACAGCGGGTGAGGCCGCTTCGGCCGCGTCTTCATCGCCGGTTGCGTTCTGGCTTTCGCTGTAGCTGGAGCTGCTTTCGCTGTACTCACTGAGCGAACTCAGGCCGCCTGCCACGCCGGCAACGATGATCAGGGCGATCAACGCCACCCACATCCACGCCAATGCTTTTACGGCTGTGGTGTTTGGCGGTGGTGGCGGGCCGTAACGGTTGGCGATGTTGCTACCGGGGCTGACGACCAGGACCAGTGGGAAGAAGCTGCCCACGATGGGCACAAAGTTGATCAGCCAGAGCCAGCCGGACCAGCCCAGGTCATGCAGACGCTGAACACTGATCTGGATGCTGACCACCACGAAGGCCACGAACAGCACAATCGCGACCAGGGCACCAAACCCCATGGCCAACCCTGAAGACTCCGCGGACATCAGGCTGGCAAAGCCGATCAGGGCGCCGATCCCGACCACCACCATCATCGCCACGGTCAGTACCAGGGTCCAGGCCAGGTAGCGCAGGCGGCCGATACGGCCCTGGATGCTGAAGACCTTGAGCTCGGAAAACTCTGGCAGCACTTCACCCACGGTGGCCCGGGGTGGAGCGTAGGGCGATTCAGGATTGCTGGCCGCGATCGGGGCCGCAACGGGGGGCGTGTGTTCGACGTGCGCAAGGTTCAGGTCCAGGGCTTGTTCAGCCTCAATGCGCGCAGCGATCCCGGTGTTGTGCAGGGCTTCGAGGTAGCGGTCGGCATCGGTTTGGGACAGTTCGCGCTTGAGTACCACCGGCTGGCCGCCGAACAGGGGTTCGATTGCGGCAATGTCGCTCTTGAACAGCTCGGCGAGCTTTTGCTGAGCGCTGTTTTTTTCGACACCGGGTAACAGGGCGCCATCGAAAACAATCTTGAAGCGGGGTTCGCTCATAGGGGCATCCTTGTCATCTGAAATGAAGGCTTACATAAAGGTCAGCAGTTTAAGGCCAGCTACCCGTGGCTGGCTAACAAACCTCAGACATTTCAGCGTGGCCAACGTTTCGGCAGTTGGCTCGCCTGCTCAAGCGCCTGGCGGTACTCGGCATCCAGGCGTGCAATCAATTGGTCGACACTGGGCAGATCGTGGATCTCGCCTACCCCTTGACCCGCAGACCACACGGTTTTCCAGGCTTTGGCCTCGTCGCTGACGGGTTTGAGCTTGGAGCCGAAGTTGACCTCGCCCTTGCCTTGCAGAGCGGCGAGGTCGAAACCTGCATTCTCCAGGCTCTGACGCATAAAACTGGCGGGAACCCCGGACACCGCGGCGGTGTGCACGATATCGGCGGCTCGGGAGCTCAGCAGCATCTCTTTATAGGCATCCGGGGCGTGGCTTTCCGTGGTGCCGATGAAACGGGTGCCGAAGTAAGCCAGGTCCGCGCCTAGCATCTGTGCGGCGAGCACCTCGTGGCCGTGGTTCAAGCAGCCGGCGAGCAACAGGGTCTTGTCGAAGAACTGGCGGATCTCGGCGATCAGCGAGAAGGGACTCCAGGTGCCGGCGTGGCCCCCCGCGCCGGCGGCCACTGCAATGAGTCCGTCGACCCCGGCCTCGGCTGCCTTCTCCGCATGGCGACGCGTGGTGACGTCATGGAACACCAGGCCACCATAGCTGTGCACCGCATCGACCAATTCCTTCACGGCGCCCAGGCTGGTAATGACGATCGGCACCTTGTGCTCGATGCAAATCTCCAGGTCGGCCTGCAATCTCGGGTTGCTGTTATGCACGATCAGGTTGACGGCATAGGGCGCGGGATTTTCCAGTGTCGCCAGCCCCGCTTCGATTTCCTCGAGCCAGGCCTTGAACCCGCTGCTTTCACGCTGGTTCAGTGCCGGAAAGCTGCCGACCACGCCATTACGACAGCAAGCCAGGACCAATTGCGGGTTGGAAATCAGGAACATGGGCGCCACGACCACAGGCAGGCGCAGGCGTTGTTCGAGCAGAGCAGGCAGCGACATTGGAAGTACCCCGGTTAATGACGTCTGTAGAGGTTAGAACGGTCGTACAACAACCAAAATTACAATAGCCAGCAATATCAGAACGGGTACTTCATTGAACCAGCGATAAAAGACATGGCTGCGGGTGTTTTCGCCACGGGCAAAACGTTTCACTTGCGCGCCGCACATGTGGTGGTAGCCGATCAGGATCACCACCAGGGTCAACTTGGCGTGCATCCAGCCACCCTGGCCGAAGTAGGCGCTGGGGTTGAGGCTCAGCAGCCAGATGCCGAACACCAGGGTCGCGACCATCGCCGGGCCCATGATCCCGCGATACAGCTTGCGCTCCATGAGGCTGAAGCGCTCCTTGCTCACGGTGTCCTCGCTTTGGGCGTGGTAGACAAACAGTCGTGGCAGATAAAACAGGCCGGCAAACCAGCAGACCACACTGACGATATGAAAAGCTTTGAGCCATAGATAAAGCATTTTTAGTTATTCCCAGGTTCACGGTAGGCGAGATAGTAGAGGGTAGAGCGTCCGCACGTCACCTTGACGGTTGTCGCAGGGCAGGGCGCGCCCTATCATCGACGGCTTTCCAGTGGGTTCGTTGAGGGCAGGTATATGGTCAAGGTCGGTATCGTCGGCGGCACGGGTTACACCGGTGTCGAATTGCTGCGTCTATTGGCACAGCACCCGCAGGCGCAAGTGGAAGTCATTACTTCGCGATCCGAGGCCGGGCTGGCTGTAGCCGATCTGTACCCCAACCTGCGAGGCCACTATGACGGCCTGGAATTCAGCGTGCCGGATATCAACACCCTGGGCGCCTGCGACGTAGTGTTTTTCGCGACGCCCCATGGCGTAGCCCACGCGCTGGCCGGTGAGTTGCTGGCGGCCGGGACCAAGGTCATCGATCTGTCGGCCGATTTCCGTCTGCAGGATGCCGAGGAGTGGGCCAAGTGGTACGGCCAGCCCCACGGTGCGCCTGAGTTGCTGGGCGAAGCGGTCTACGGCCTGCCGGAAGTCAATCGCGAGCAGATCAGGAACGCCCGCCTGATTGCTGTACCAGGTTGCTATCCGACGGCGACCCAGCTGGGTTTCCTGCCGTTGCTGGAATCCGGCCTTGCCGATAGCTCCCGCCTGATTGCCGACTGCAAATCCGGGGTCAGCGGTGCCGGTCGCGGCGCCAGCGTTGGTTCCCTGTATTCAGAAACCTCGGAAAGCATGAAAGCCTACGCCGTCAAAGGCCATCGCCACCTGCCGGAAATTCGCCAGGGCCTGCGCCGGGCAGCAGGCCAGGATGTGGGCCTGACGTTTGTCCCGCACCTGACGCCGATGATTCGCGGCATTCACTCCACGCTTTATGCAACCGTGGTCGACAGGTCGGTCGATTTGCAGGCACTGTTCGAAAAGCGCTATGCCAGCGAGCCTTTCGTGGATGTGATGCCCGCGGGCAGCCACCCGGAAACGCGCAGTGTGCGCGGCGCCAACGTCTGCCGGATTGCCGTGCATCGGCCGCAGGACGGCGACCTGGTGGTGGTGTTGTCGGTGATCGATAACCTGGTCAAGGGCGCATCCGGCCAGGCAGTGCAGAACCTCAACATCATGTTCGGTCTGGATGAGCGTTTGGGCCTGTCCCACGCCGGCATGTTGCCGTAACTGCACAGGGCATCCAGGCGGTCGGCTTATAGCTGCAGGCTTGCCGCTGCTCCGCTAATAGTTGACCGCTTTTCTAGGAGAAGCGGATAATGCCCGTCATCACGCATTATGGCGGCGTAACGCCGGGAGATAGTCAGCATGAGCGTCGAATCCTTCACCCCCACGGCTTTGCAATTCACCCACGGTGCTGCGCACAAGGTGAAGAGCCTGGTCGATGAAGAGGGTAATGATCGCTTGAAGCTGCGCGTATTCGTTACGGGCGGCGGTTGTTCAGGGTTTCAATACGGTTTCACTTTCGATGAGGAAGTGGCCGATGACGACACCATCGTCGAGCGCGAAGGTGTGAGTCTGGTGGTTGATCCGATGAGTTTCCAATACCTGGCGGGTGCCGAGGTGGATTACCAGGAAGGTCTGGAGGGCTCGCGTTTCGTGATCAAGAACCCGAATGCCAGCACCACCTGTGGTTGCGGTTCATCGTTCTCGATCTGATCCGATTCAAGATTTCACTCAACGCCGCATAGCTTCAAGGCCTTGCGGCGTTTTGCTGTCTGGCGATCAGGCCGGGTAGATCGCGCCCAGTACTCGCAGGCCATGGGCGCCAGTGACGCTCGGTCGGTTGGCGGCAATACCCTCAAGACAGCAATGAGCCAGCCAGGCGAAAGCCATGGCCTCGACCCAATCCGGGTCTACGCCATGGGTCGCGGTACTGGCCACCTTGCTGTGAGGGAGCAACTGGGCCAGGCGGCTCATCAGGGCGGAGTTGTGAGCACCGCCGCCGCAGACCAGCAGCTCCTGAGTGGCCGGCTGGGCGGCTTGCAGTGACTCGGCGATGGTCAGCGCGGTGAGTTCGAGCAGGGTTGCTTGAACGTTTTCCGGCGCAAAGGCTGGCAATGTGGCGAGATGCTGTTGCAACCATGGCAGATTGAACACTTCGCGGCCGGTACTTTTTGGGCCCTGGGTGGCAAAGAAAGGATCGCTCAATAGCGTCTTCAGCAAGCTGGCTTCGACGTTGCCGCTGGCAGCCCATCTGCCGTCCCGGTCAAAGTTATCCCCACGCTGGGAGTGGATCCACGCATCCAGCAGCACGTTGCCTGGGCCGCAGTCGAATCCGGCCACCGGCTTGTCGCGTTCTATCAGGCTCAGGTTGCTGAAGCCGCCCACATTCAGCACCGCACGCTGGCCGGCGCGCTGCTCGAACAGTGCTTCGTGAAAGGCCGGGACTAGCGGGGCGCCTTGCCCGCCTGCAGCCACGTCGCGGCTACGAAAGTCGCTGACTACGGTGATCCCGGTCAGCTCTGTCAGCAGCGCCGGGTTACCGATCTGCACCGTAAACCCCCGAGCGGGTTCGTGGCGAATGGTTTGCCCATGGCTGCCAATCGCTCGAATGCTGTCGGGTTTCAATTGCTGCTTTTCGAGAAGACTGTGAATGCCCTGTGCGGCCAGCCGGACCCAGTGTTGTTGGGCGATGGCTGAACGGGCAATCTCATCGGGGCCGCTGGCGCACAAAGCCAAGAGCTCGGCGCGCAGGGATTCAGGCATGGGGATGTAATGGGTGGCGAGCAGTTTGATCGCCGGGCTCTGTTCAATCAGTGCGATGTCCAGGCCATCAAGGCTGGTTCCGGACATCACACCTATATAGAGCACCATGGCTTAGCGTTTGCTCGAGGCCAGCATGGTGGCCCGTTCCTGATCCATGCGCGCCATCAGCGGCTGGCTCTGTTGCAGGAAGCGCGCGCGTTCTGCTTTTGCAATTGGGTCGGCCATTGGCAGCTTCTGGCCCAGCGGGTCGACGTGGACACCGTTGACCTGGAACTCATAGTGCAGGTGCGGGCCAGTGGATAGACCGGTAGTACCGATATAGCCAATGATTTGGCCCTGCTTGACGTTTCCGCCGGTCTGCACGCCCTTGGCGAAACCTTGCATGTGGCCGTACAGCGTGCGGTAGGTATTGCCGTGCTGGATGATCACCGTATTACCGTAGCCGCCGCGGCGACCGGCCAGCAATACCTTGCCATCACCTGCGGCCTTGATTGGTGTGCCGCGTGGTGCCGCGTAATCAACGCCCTTGTGAGCGCGGATCTTGTTCAGGATCGGATGCTTGCGCCCCATGGAAAAGCGCGAGCTGATGCGTGCGAAGTCCACTGGGGTGCGGATGAACGCTTTGCGCATGCTATTGCCATCAGCGGTGTAGTAGCTGCTGGTGCCTTGCTTGTTGGTGTAGCGCACTGCGGTGTAGGTCTTGCCGCGGTTGGTGAAACGAGCAGAAAGAATGTTGCCGGTACCGACCGTCTTGCCGTTGATCACTTTCTGCTCATAGATCACGTCGAATTCGTCGCCCTGGCGAATGTCCTGGGCAAAGTCGATGTCGTAGCCAAACACGTTGGCCATGTCCATGGTCATGTTGTGGGACAGGCCTGCGCGGGCCGCCGACTGGGACAGCGAGCTGTTGATCACGCCATGTACATAAGCCGAACGCACAACCGGTTTGGTGATGACGCGATTGAAGGCATAACCCTTGGGGCCTTTGGTCAGGGTGATGCTTTCGAGGTCACTGACTTTGCTGTGCAGGTTGTTCAGCTGGCCGTCTGGGCTCAGTTCGAACTCCAGTTTCTGGCCGTGCTTGAGTTGGGTGAATTGCTTGGCCTGTTTGTCGCTGGTCAGCAGTTCATGCACCGATGAGGTGGGCAGGCCTACTTTTTCGAACAGCGTGGAAAGCGTATCGCCTTTGCTAACGATGACTTCTCTATGGCCCGGCGCCTTCGGCTCTTCTGCCGCGACTGGAGCGGGCTCGGCCTCAGCGGTTTGCGCGGTGTCTTCAGCGGTGTTTTCAATCTGTGCAAAAGGCGAAGCGACGGCTTCATTTGTGGCTTGGACGGCGTCGGCAGCGTCTTGATCTTGTGTCAGTTGTTCTGCTGGACTTTCCAGGTCAAGACTCAGGGTTGTTCGTTTGGCTTCTACATCACTGGAAGGGAATACCAGGAGAGCCAGGCTGAGGAGGGCGGCGATACCACTTGCTGCGAGCAGGTGGGTCTTCGGATAAAGCGGCGGCGCTTTAGACGGTTCTGTGGTCATAGGTAATTTGACTTTGAAAAGATGAATTGGAAAAGATGAATGACATGATGAAGATGAAATAACTGTATAAAATATAACCAAATCATCTGTGACGCAAGCTCGCGGACACTCTGCTCGTGCAATGGCCTCCGCGCGCGGGGCAAAACTTGTAATTAGTCCGTGATCTTGTATGGTTGGTTCCCTTTGAATCTGAGCCTTACGGGTCTGTTATGAAGTCGGTTGAAGAGCAGCTAGCGCTGATCAAACGTGGTGCGGAAGAAGTATTGGTCGAGTCCGAGCTGATCGAGAAGCTCAAGCGCGGTCAGCCGCTGCGTATTAAAGCTGGCTTCGATCCGACTGCGCCGGATTTGCACTTGGGTCATACCGTGCTTATTAATAAGCTGCGTCAGTTCCAGGATCTGGGTCACCAGGTGATCTTCCTGATTGGCGACTTCACCGGCATGATCGGCGATCCGAGTGGCAAGAGCGCAACGCGTCCTCCTTTGACCCGTGAGCAGGTTCTCGATAACGCCGAGACTTATAAAAGTCAGGTCTTCAAGATTCTAGATCCGGCCAAAACCGAAGTGGCTTTCAACTCCACATGGATGGACAAGATGGGGCCGGCGGATTTCATTCGCCTGACTTCTCAGTACACCGTAGCTCGCATGCTTGAGCGCGATGACTTCGACAAGCGCTACTCGACCAATCAACCCATTGCGATTCACGAGTTTCTCTACCCGCTGGTTCAGGGGTATGACTCGGTGGCATTGCGTGCCGACGTCGAACTGGGCGGTACCGATCAGAAGTTCAATCTGCTGATGGGGCGTGAGCTGCAGCGTGGTTATGGTCAGGAGGCTCAGTGCATCCTGACCATGCCGTTGCTCGAGGGGCTGGATGGCGTCAAGAAGATGTCCAAGTCGCTGGGTAACTATGTCGGTATCCAGGAAGCGCCGGGTGTTATGTACAGCAAGCTGGTCTCCATTCCAGATGCGCTGATGTGGCGTTACTTTGAGCTGCTCAGCTTCCGCACGATGGAAGAGATCCTTTCCTTTAAGGCGGACGTTGAAGCGGGCGCTAATCCTCGGGATATCAAGATCAAACTGGCGGAAGAGATCGTTGCGCGCTTCCATGGCGAAGAGGCTGCGGTGAGCGCTCATCGCGGCGCGGGCAATCGCATGAAGGATGGCGAGCTGCCGGATGATCTGCCAGAGGTCGAACTGGTTGCAGCCGAGGATATGCCGATCGCGGCTGTCCTTAATAAGGCGGGCCTGGTGAAGAACTCTGCTGTGGCGCGGGATCTTCTCGGCTCGGGTGGCGTGCGTATAGATGGTGAGGTGGTTAATCGCACCTTTATATATAAGCTGGGCGCGACTCATGTTTGCCAAGCCGGCAAGAAGGCATTTGCACGAATTACCCTCAAATCTGAATAAAGCTGAAAATAGGGGTTGACGGCAGATTCTGGAAGTCTATAATTCGCCCCACTTCCGGCGCAGTCGAAACGGAAAACTCCTTGGTAAACAAAGAGTTACGCGGTTTTCGACAGTGAGCTGCTTCAGGTCATCGAAG
>NZ_JBLZOM010000001.1:2032367-2375279 GCF_049199125.1 Pseudomonas sp. QD4 | reverse complement strand
TTTGGGGTTTGTTTTTGGGTGGGGGGGTTTTTTACGCTGTTTTTTTCCCTGTTTTCCCCCCCCCCCGGGGGGGGGGGGGGGGGGGGGGGGGCGGGGGGGGGCGGGGCAGGGCGCAGGTCGTTTTCAACCGGCTTTGCGCAGCGCCTCGATCAGCTCCTGTTTACGCATGGTGGAGCGCCCGGGAATGTTCCTGGCCCGGGCTTCCTTGAGCAGGGCCTCCTTACTCTGGGTGGCCAGCGAGGGGGCGCTGTTGCGGGCATGGCCCTGGCGCGTGGCGACGGCGCGGCGCGCGGATGCCTGGCGATCGCTGGCCTTGGCGCTTTCCGGCTTGTGGCGCCCGGCGCCGCCGGCCCGCTCACCACCGCCGGACTGTTTGTTGACAGTGGCCCAGGCGCGGGCCTCGGCTTCGGCTTCAGGTAAGCCCTTGGCTTCATAACTGGCTTCGATATGAGCGGCTTTGCGCTTCTGCGCGGCGCTGTACTTGCTCTTGCTTGCGCGAATCATTGGATCACTCCTCAAGGCCCTGGCGCCCAGGACCTTTCTGGATGGGTTTGATACTCAGTGCGAAGTATTGCCCTCGAGCTTCTGCGCGGCCTCGACGCCCGACGCGGTGAGCTTGATCGGCAGGTTGAGGGCATGTTCCCCGGCGGTGTTGCAGGTGACGTGGCCTTCCTTGATCAGCCCGCGATCCTGCAGGGCGGCCAGGGCCTGGGCCACGACTTTTTCCCCTCGGTAGTTATCCAGCACCTCCTTGCCCAGGCCACTGGGGTGGGCATGCAGCAGGCGGGTGAGGACTTCTTTCTCAAGGTTTTTGTCGACGTTCATGCTGACCTCTTCGTTGGTTGAATACAGGTGTGCGTCGTCTTGCAGGGTTATTGGCTGTTGCCTTCAGAGCCGGAGCCACCGGTGGTGCTCTTCGAGCCGATGCCGGTCTTGCCGTTGTCGGGCGTGCTGGAATCCATGGTGCCTACGCCGCCCTGGCGCCCGGTATCGCTGCCCTGGACCCGCGGGTCGGTGCCGGTGGCGGGCGGCAGCGAGCCTTCCTCCATGGGCGGTGGGTTGATGTTGATCCTGGGCGTGTTTTGGGTGGCTGGGGACTTGGGACCTTCCACCGGGTTGGTGGGGCCGGTGGCGCCGGCGAAGGCTGCCGAAGACAGCAGCCCGGCCAGGGCGAAAGCGGTGAGTTGAGCCTTGATCATGATGTCGCCTCCATTCGTTTCAGAGTCGCTACCTGATATTGGTCAGCCGCTGATTTGCATTGGTGCCTGATGATCGACGAACGGTCTCAGGCATCTTGCAGGACTTTCTTGTCTTGCCCCCAGCGCCAGAGCAGGCGCCCGGCGCTGATCAGCCAGTTCAGCAGGGCCACCGCCAGAACTGTTAGCAGAAGTGTCGGCATGCCCTGTTCAACGATGATCTTGCCCGCCAGCAGGGGGAACCCGAAGACCCCGATAAAGTAGGCGAGGCTGAACAGCAGCAACGCCTGGGAGGTGCTGCCGGCCGGGGCTTCGTTGGCGGCCAGGCCATTGATCACCGAGTAGGTCAGGCCATAGCCGACGCCCAGGACCATGGCCGCCAACAGGTAGCTGAGGCTGCTGTCGACCACGAACTGCAGCAGCACTGAGAGCACCATCAGCCCGGACAGCAGGCAGGCCGAGCGATAGGCGTCGCGCTTGACCACGATGCCGGCTATCAGCAGGCGGCTGCTGATGGCAGCGCCCATGAAACCGAGAAAGAACAGCGAATAATCCAGGGAGCGTGACGCCGCATAGCTGGTTTGAAAGCTCGACAAACCACCAAATACACAGCCGCCCAGGCCCACCATCAGAATCGGAAACAGCGCCCTGGACGACAGGACCCGGGCACTGCTGGCCCAGCTGATTTTTGCCGCGCCGCTGCCCAGGTGGTTGGTCTGCTGCTGCAGGCGACGGCCAAGGAACCAGAAGATGATCACCCCGGCCAGGCTGGCCGCAGCCGCGATCAGGAAGGCCGCCGTCAATGGCCAGCCCAGGGCACTGGCCGCCCGCCCCAGGAGTGGCCCGGAGCCGATGCCGGTCATCATGCTGCCTGACAGCAGGGCGAAGTATTTGGCGCGCTGGGCGGGTTCCACCAGCATCGCCACGATGATCGGCCCCAAGGTGTAAAACACCCCCCAGCCCAAGCCCAGGATCAGGCCGAACAGGAGCAAGGCATGGCCGAAGCCCGGGGTCAGGGCGAAGCCCAGGCTGGCCACCACCAGCAGGCAGCCGAACAGGGCGATCGAGCGCGCGGCGCCCAACCAGTCCGAGAGGTGTCCGGAGAAGATCACCGCGACAAAGGTGCTGAGCATGGCAGCGGAAATCACGCTGCCGGCGTCGTGCTCGTTACCGCCACGGGCACTGATCAGCAGCGACAGCAGGAAGGTCGAGCCATAAGACAGCGACAGCAGGTAACTGCCAAGACAGAACAGCCCGAACAATGGGCCTGAAACCATGGGTTGTCGTGTACCGCGAGCAGGCATGAGTGAGCCTCGTCCTTGTTGAAGTTATGCGCGGTTTTCTACCACGGGCCTGGCGGTTGTTTGTTGTGTACCTGCTGGTTTCAGGATTAGCCCACAGCGGAGTAAGCAGGGCGGCTCAGGCGTCGATCTCCTCCAGCAACTCCTCCATGAAGCGTTGCAGGCGCTGATGCCGAACCTGCGCCAGGTGCGTGCCGGCCGGGGTCTGGAAGCCGCTGGCGAGGTGCAGCAACTTGGTCTGGAAATGGTCCAGGCAAAAGCGTTTGTCATCGTATTCACGATGCTCTGCGCGTGGGTCGAGCGGGTCGTACAGGGCGCTGCCCATGCGCCCGGCAATGTAGAAGGTGCGAGCCACGCCGAGGGCGCCGAGGGAGTCGAGGCGATCGGCGTCCTGCAGGATCTTGGCCTCAAGCGAAATCGGCTCGATCGCCGCAGAAAAACTGTGGGCCTCGATGGCGTGGGCCACTGCGTCGATCGGCGCCTGGGCCCAGTGCAGGCTGGCCAGGATTTTGCCCGCCTGCACCGCCGCCAGGCGCGAGGCCTGGGAGCGCAGTGGCGAGTTCTTTTCCACGGCGACACAGTCGTGCAACAAGGTCGCGGCCAGCAGTACGTGCAGGTCGCCGCCTTCCTGCTCGGCGATACGCCGGACATTGCTCCACACCCGCTGCAAATGCGAAAGGTCGTGGGCGCCGTCTTCGGCAGGTTCCAGGGCATGGGGCAGCAATTGGGCGGCGAGGGTGTGCAGGGGGGCAAAGGCCTGGGCGTTCATCGGTGCAACCTGAAGGTGATCGGGCAAGGCCGCCACTGTAGCCGCTGGCGCAGGGTTGTGGGCAAACAGCGTGGCGTCAATAAATGCCCGTGCATGTGTTTCCCCTGTCGATCTACTATGGCCGCCTGATTCCGCCATGAGAGCCACCGATGTCCGTCGATATCCGCCCCGCCGTGCCCAGCGATGCTCCGCAAATCCTCGCGTTCATCACGGAACTCGCCGACTACGAGCGTGCCCGCCATGAAGTGATCGCCAGTGTCACCGACATCCAGCGCAGCCTGTTCAGCGAAGGCGCGACAGCCCACGGCCTGATCTGCCTGCGCGATGGCGTACCGATCGGGTTTGCGGTGTTCTTCTTCAGTTACTCGACCTGGCTGGGCAGCAACAGCCTGTACCTGGAAGACCTCTACATCACCCCCGAGCAGCGTGGTGGCGGAGCGGGCAAGCAGTTGTTGCGGCATCTGGCAAAGATCGCCTGTGACAATGATTGCGGGCGATTCGAATGGAGCGTGCTGGAGTGGAATGAGCCGGCGATTCAGTTCTACAAATCCCTGGGCGCGCAGCCCCAGGAAGAATGGGTCAAGTACCGCATGGATGGCGACGTGCTGCGGGCGTTTGCCCGGGGCTGAGAGCGTGCCGGCGGGGGGGGGGGGCACGGATTTGAACCAGGTTGTTCAGCGGTGAAAATGGCCAGGCCGCTGTGGCTGGTCGTGTTGCTGGCGTGTGCCTCGTGCGTGCATCGGCCGATTCTCGGCCCGGCCTAGGTGATCCTGCACGAGGACGGACGCCAGTAAGACGGCGTTACCGACGCTCAGGGCAACACCCACCGGGCGGGCTCGACCGACCCGCAAGGCGGGGTGTTCGACCTGGAGTGATCACCGGCTTTCTTCCCAGTCGCCTCCCAGCAAGTCATTCAGGGTCTGGGCCACCGAGGTCTTGAATGCCCCGGCCTGGTGTGCGTCGTAGGCGGTCTTCCACACCGTGTAACCCTCGCTGAAATCGGCCAGTTGCTCGGCGTGCCCCACGCGCTGGGTCACGCTCTGCTGCAATGCGCCGGCGCGAAACGGCAGGTGCGGGATATCGCTGATCTGATTGCCCTTGAGCGGGTTGATCAGGTGAATGCCATCGACCCGGATATGCACCACCTGGCCCAGGTCCGGGTACTGCTCGACTTTGAGAATGGTCAGGGTCGAGGCGTTTTCGCCAGGCCGTGTCTGGTACGACCAGATATCGCCAACCGTGAATGGCTCTGCCGCGCCGAGGGCGCTACCGGTTAACAAAAGGCCGCCGATGAGCAGCAGGTTTCTGAAGCGTTGCATGGGTCTTCCTTGAAAGGAGCGGGGCGGGTGGGCGGCATTTTAAAGGATTGGAAGGCAGGTGCGAGCAGTCCACGTATTCCCTATATATGGGATGTAAATTTATATATTGAGATTTTATTCCTGCGGGGTTTATAGTCGCCGCCAGCAGCTCTTACGCACTCACTGCCAATAACAACTCACAGGTGAAGCGATGCAGGCGCAACTGATCGGGCTCGATTGGGGAACCACTTCCCTGCGTGCCTACAAACTCGCGACAGGCGGCGAAGTGCTGGAGCAGCGCGCGCTGACCTCGGGAGTCATGCAACTGCCCAGGGCCGCTCGAATCATCGATGGCCAGGCCTGCAGCGACGGTTTTGAACTGGCCTTCGACGAAGCCTGCGGCGACTGGCTCGATAGCGCGCCGCACTTGCCGGTGATCGCCTGTGGCATGGTCGGCAGCGCTCAAGGCTGGCGTGAGGCGAGCTACTGCGAAACCCCGGCGGACGTTACCCAACTGGGTCGCGCCCTGGTCTCGGTGCGCAGCGTGCGTGGGGTCGAGGTGCACATCGTGCCCGGTGTCATCCAGCGTTCGCACCTGCCAAACGTCATGCGCGGCGAAGAAACCCAAGTGCTGGGGGCGCTGCACCACCTGCCGCGGCAGGCCACGGATAACCTGCTGATCGGCCTGCCTGGCAGCCATTCGAAATGGGTCGAGGTGGTCGACGGCCGCATCGTGCATTTCGAGACCTTCATGACCGGCGAACTGTTCGCCGTCCTCTGCGAACACAGCATTCTTGGCCGCACCCAACAGCGGGGTGCGGCGTTCGACGGTGCGGCCTTCGACCGTGGGGTTCAGGTGGCGCAGTCCGTGGAGGGGCAGATCGGCCCGCTGTCGACCCTGTTCAGCGCCCGCAGCCTGGGCCTGACGGCTGAACTTGGCGCCAGTGCCCAGCCCGATTATCTGTCGGGGCTGCTGATCGGCCATGAATTGACGGCCCTGGCCCAGGTGCAGCACCGCCGCCGCAACAGCGCCCACCTGCCTTCAATCCTGTTGGTCGGCAATTCCCAACTCTGCGCCCGCTACAGCCGGGCTCTTCCTGCCTGTGGGTTCGCCCGCGTGACCCTGGCCGAGCAGGCCACCGAACGCGGCTTGTGGCTGTTGGCCGAGGCGGCCGGGCTGCTCCCTGGCGTTCAACCATAGAAGAGGTTTGCAATGCTCAAGCAAGCACTGGCACAAAACGGCCTGGTGGCGATCCTTCGGGGCGTGCGTCCGCACGAGGTCCTGGCCATCGGCGAGGCCCTGTACGAGGCGGGTTTTCGGGTGATCGAGGTGCCGCTCAATTCGCCCCAGCCCTTTGACAGTATCCGCAGCCTGCGCAGCCATTTGCCGCCCGATTGCCTGATTGGTGCCGGCACTGTGCTGGAGCCTGCGCAGGTGGCCCAGGTGCAGGCGGCAGGCGGACAGGTGATCGTCATGCCCCACAGCGACCCCAAGGTCCTGCGCGCAGCCAAGGCCGCCGGGCTGTACCTGGCGCCGGGTGTCGCCACGCCGACCGAGGCCTTTGCCGCGCTGGCTGAAGGTGCGGATGTATTGAAGATGTTCCCCGCCGAGCAAATGGGCCCGGCGGTGGTGAAAGCCTGGCTCGCGGTGTTACCGGTCGGCACTGTGCTGTTGCCCGTGGGCGGCATTACCCCGGACAACATGCGGGTGTTCGTCGAGGCCGGCGTCAAGGGCTTCGGCCTCGGCTCGGGGCTGTTCAAGCCCGGGCTGAGCAGCACTGATGTGGCCCTGCGGGCCAAGGCTTATGTCGCCGCGTGGCATGCCTTGGCTTAAGCTTTTTCCGGCGCCGCGCGCGCAGCCTCAAACCAGAGAGACAAGCAGATGAAAATCACCAAACTGACCACCTTCATCGTTCCGCCGCGCTGGTGCTTTCTCAAGGTCGAGACCGATCAGGGCGTGACCGGCTGGGGCGAGCCGGTGGTGGAGGGGCGGGCCCACACCGTGGCAGCGGCGGTCGAGGAACTCTCGGACTACCTGATCGGCAAGGACCCACGCAATATCGAAGACATCTGGACCGTACTCTATCGCGGCGGTTTCTACCGTGGTGGAGCGCTGCACATGAGCGCCCTGGCCGGTATCGATCAGGCACTGTGGGACATCAAGGGCAAAGACCTCGGGGTCTCGGTCAGTGACCTGCTGGGCGGCCAGGTGCGGGACAAGATCCGCGTCTATTCGTGGATCGGCGGCGACCGCCCGGCCGACACGGCGCAGGCGGCCAGGGAAGCGGTAGCACGGGGCTTTACCGCCGTGAAAATGAACGGCACCCAGGAGCTGCAATTTCTCGACACCCACGACAAGGTTGACCTGGCCCTGGCCAACGTCGCGGCCGTGCGCGATGCGGTCGGGCCCAATGTCGGGATCGGCGTCGACTTCCATGGCCGGGTGCACAAGCCCATGGCCAAGGTGCTGATGAAGGAACTCGACCCCTACAAACTGATGTTTATCGAAGAGCCGGTGCTCAGTGAAAACTACGAAGCGCTGAAGGAACTGGCGCCCTTGACCAGCACCCCGATCGCCCTCGGCGAGCGCCTGTTTTCGCGCTGGGATTTCAAGCGGGTGCTCAGCGAAGGTTACGTTGACATCATCCAGCCGGATGCCTCCCACGCCGGTGGCATCACCGAAACCCGCAAGATCGCCAACATGGCCGAAGCCTACGACGTCGCCCTGGCGTTGCATTGCCCGTTGGGCCCGATTGCCCTGGCCGCGTGCCTGCAACTGGACGCGGTCTGCTACAACGCGTTTATCCAGGAGCAGAGCCTGGGTATCCATTACAACGAGAGCAACGACTTGCTGGATTACCTCAAGCATCCGCAGGTGTTCGACTACGACCAGGGCTACGTGAAGATCCCCAACGGCCCGGGCCTGGGCATCGAGATCAACGAGGAATACGTGGTCGAGCGCGCGGCCGTCGGTCATCGCTGGCGCAACCCGATCTGGCGCCACGCCGACGGCAGTTTCGCCGAGTGGTAGGCGCGCGCCCGGGCCTCCCTGTGGCGGGTGGCCGAGGTGGCGCGCAGCAAGTTGTGGTCAAGGCGGGTGGGCGACCATAATGCCGCCCGTTCTCTCCCTCGGAAGGCTGGATATGCAGGAAGACGCGCCAAAGATCGCCAAGGACGCCGCACCGACCGGCACCCAGACGCTGCTGCGTGGCCTGGGCGTGGTCCAGGCCGTGGCCAGCGGTGCCCGCGACCTCAAGGAAATCGCCCGGCTGATCGGCACCACCCGTAGCACCACCCACCGCCTGGCCAGTTGCCTGGTGGAAGAGCGCTACCTGCGCGTGGTACCGCAAGTGGGTTATCTGTTGGGACCAAAGTTGATCGAGCTGGGGTTCCAGGCGCGCGAAGCGCTGCCGCTGGTCAGCCTGGCCACGCCGATCCTGGATGAGTTGTCGGCACTGACCGGCGACACCATTCACCTGGCGATTCGCGAGGACGATGACGTGCTGTACCTGCACAAGAACCCGGGGCGCAATGGCCCGGAGATGCGTTCGCGGGTTGGGCATCGGATGCCGTTGGCCCGTACCGGGATCGGCAAGGCGCTGATGCTCGACGACAGCCAGCAGGACTGGCAGCGGTTGTATCAGATCAGTTTGCCGGTGGGGGGGCGCAATGTGCTCTGGCCGCAGCACGAGGAGCCGTCCTGGGAGCAGTTCCAGCAGCGCATGCTGGAGTATGTGAAGGGCGGTTATGCGTTTGACCTGGAAGACAACGAGCCCTCGATTCGTTGTGTCGCGGCGCCGGTACGGGATGCCAGCGCACGTATCGTGGCCGGCATCAGTGTCGCCAGTACCGTGCCCTACATGCCGCTGGAGAAAATGGCCGAGCTGATCCCCCTGGTGAAACAGGCGGCCGCCCGGCTTTCCGCGGAGTTGGGCGCGAAGGCCTGAATCAGGCTTTCAGAGTGGCCATGTCGATCACGAAGCGGTACTTCACATCGCCTTTGATCATTCGGGTGTAAGCCTCGTTGATCTGGCGGATGTCGAGCATTTCGATGTCGCAGGTGATGCCGTGCTCGGCGCAGAAATCCAGGACTTCCTGGGTTTCGGCAATGCCACCGATCAGCGAGCCGGCCAGTACCTTACGCCCCAGAACCAGCTTGGCGGCGTTGACGGGTGGGTCGACCGGTTCGATCAGGCCCACCAGGATATGCACGCCGTCAAAGCGCAGGGTATCGAGATAGGGGTTCAGATCGTGCTGCACCGGAATGGTGTCCAGCAGGAAGTCGAAGTGCCCGGCAGCGGCCTTCATCTGCTCGGCGTCGGTGGAGACGATCACATGATCGGCGCCCTGGCGCCGGCCTTCCTCGGCCTTGCTCGCGGAGCGGGTGAACAGCGTGACCTCGGCGCCCATGGCCTTGGCGAACTTGATCCCCATATGGCCCAGGCCGCCCATGCCGAGAATCCCGACCTTGTCCCCGGCCTTGACCCCGTAGTGCTTGAGGGGCGAATAGGTGGTGATGCCGGCGCAGAGGATCGGCGCGGCGCTGGCCAGGTCGAGCTTGGCCGGGATCTTCACCACGAAGTGTTCGCTGACCACGATGCTGTCGGAGTAACCGCCCATGGTGTTGCTGCCATCGACCCGGTCCGGGGTGGCGTAGGTCATGGTCGGGCCTTCGAGGCAGTATTGCTCCAGGTCCGATTTGCAGGCGTCGCAATGGCGGCATGAGTCGACCATGCAGCCCACGCCCACCAGGTCGCCGACCTTGTGCGCAGTGACGCTGGCGCCGACGGCGGTGACTTTGCCGACAATCTCGTGGCCCGGCATCAGCGGGTACACGGCAATGCCCCATTCGTTGCGCGCCTGGTGGATATCGGAGTGGCAGACGCCGCAGTAGAGAATCTCAATTGCCACGTCATCGGCACGCGGGCTGCGGCGTTCGAAGGACATGGGGGCGAGGGGAGTGGTGGCCGATTGGGCGGCATAACCGATGGCGGTGTACATAAAAAGACCTCGCAAAAGCAGGAACAGGTGAGGCGGGCCATTCTCCCCATCGAGCCTGGGCGCGGCCATGGCGATTGCTCCGAGTCTTATGCCTAAAGCTCCGGGGGAGCAGTGGAAAGCGGCAAGCGACGCGCTGCAGGCTATAAACTGTGCGCCCACGTTCGCCGCTTACAGCTAATCGCTTGTGGCTTGCCGCTCCCCACACTCCGAGAAGTGCTCCAATGCTCCTGACCCGCCATCTCGACGCTAACGCCACGCTGGTTTCCCTGATCGAGGGGCTGACGTCCAGCGACGGTTTTTCCCCGACCCACCTGCCCGGTGTGCAGGTATTGCGCGCCAGTTGCGACGTGGCGCGTGGGCCGCAGATCTATGAGCCGAGCCTGATGATCGTGGCCCAGGGCAGCAAGGTCGCGTACCTGGGCCCACGCACCCTGGAATATGGCGCCGGGCATTACCTGATCCAGGCGATGCCGGTGCCGTTCGAATGCGAGACCTTTGCCCTGCCTGATGCACCCTTGTACGGCGTGACCGTCGGCATTGATCGGGTGGTACTCGGGGAGTTGGTGATGGCGATGGGCATTCAGTCCGGGCCACCGCCGGCGGCGCAGACCCTGGAGTCGATGAGCTCGGTGGTACTGGATGACGCCATGCGTGGCTGCGTCGAGCGGCTGTTGCAGTGCCTGCACGATCCGCTGGAGAGCCGGATCCTGGGGCCGGCGCGGGTCCGGGAGTTACTGTTCACGGCCTTGCGCGGGCCCCAGGCCGATGTGCTGCGGGCGCTGGTGGAACAGCAGGGGCAGTTTTCCCGGGTCGCGACCTCGTTGAGTCATCTGCACGCCCATTACGCCGAGCCGCTGAATATCGAGACCCTGGCCAGTTATGCACACATGAGTGCCTCGACCTTTCATGAGCACTTCAAGCGCTGCACCTTGCTCTCGCCGGTGCAGTACCTCAAGCGCCTGCGGCTGCTCAAGGCCCAGCAGTTGCTGCTGGTAGAAGGCATGGGGGTGGCGCAGGCGGCGCACAGCGTGGGCTATCAGAGCACGTCGCAGTTCAGCCGCGAGTACAAGCGCTACTTCGAGCGCAGCCCGGGGGAGGAGCGGGCGGCCTGATCGCCCCGCGGGAGCGGGCACGCTAGATTTTCGGGCAACAAAAAGGCCCCCAGATGGGAGCCTTGATGTTCAAGCGGGCGGCTTACATGTTCGGGTAAGTCGGTCCGCCCGCGCCTTCCGGCGTGACCCAGGTGATGTTCTGCGAAGGGTCCTTGATGTCACAGGTCTTGCAGTGCACGCAGTTCTGGGCGTTGATCTGGAAGCGCTTCTCGCCGTCTTCCTTGGTAATCACTTCATACACGCCAGCCGGGCAGTAGCGCTGCGCGGGTTCATCGTAGAGCGGCAGGTTGGTGCCGATGGGGATGCTCGGGTCTTTCAGCTTCAGGTGGCACGGCTGTTCTTCTTCGTGGTTGGTACCAGAGATGAACACCGAGCTGAGTTTGTCGAAGCTGAGTTTGCCGTCGGGTTTCGGGTAGTCGATCTTCTTGCAGTCCTTGGCCAGCTTGAGGCAGGCGTAGTCTGGCTTGGTGTCGTGCAGGGTGAACGGCATTTTGCCGCCGAGGATGTTTTGGTCGAACCAGTTGAAGCCGGCGCCGATGATCGGGCCGAACTTGTGCATCGCCGGGCCGAAGTTGCGGGAGGCGAACAGTTCTTCGTAGAGCCAGCTGTTCTTGAAACTGTCGACGTAGGCGGTCAGTTCATCACCGCCTTCGGATTCGGCGAACAGGCGATCGGCCACGGCATCTGCGGCGAGCATGCCGGACTTCATGGCGGTGTGGCTGCCTTTGATCTTGGCGAAGTTCAGGGTGCCCAGATCGCAGCCGATCAGCGCGCCGCCTTTGAAGACCATCTTCGGCAGCGAGTTCAGGCCACCTTTGCAGATGGCGCGAGCGCCGTAGCTGATGCGCTTGCCGCCTTCCAGGTACTGGGCCAGCACCGGGTGATGCTTGAGGCGCTGGAACTCATCGAATGGCGACAGGAAGGTGTTGCTGTAGGACAGGTCGACGATCAGGCCGACCACCACCTGGTTGTTTTCCAAGTGATAGAGGAACGAGCCGCCGGTGTTCTCGGCGCTCATGATGTCCAGCGGCCAACCGGCGGTGTGCACCACCAGGCCTGGCTGATGCTTGGCCGGGTCGATTTCCCAGATTTCTTTCAGACCGATGCCGTAGTGCTGGGCGTCGGCGTCGCTGTCCAGGTTGAAGCGCTGGATCAATTGCTTGCCGATGTGGCCGCGGCATCCTTCAGCGAACAAGGTGTACTTGCCACGCAGTTCCATCCCCGGGGTGTAGACGCCTTCTTTTGGCTGGCCTTCACGGTCGACGCCGAGGTCGCCAGTGATGATCCCGCGGACCACGCCGTTCTCGTCGAACAGGGCTTCCTGGGCGGCGAAGCCTGGGTAGACTTCCACGCCCAGGTTCTCGGCCTGCTGGGCCAGCCAGCGGCACAGGTTGCCCAGGGAGATAATGTAGTTGCCTTCGTTGTGCATGGTCTTGGGCACAAAGAAGTCTGGAACCTTGATCGAGCTGTCGGCGCTCTTGAGGACATAAATGTCATCGCGTTTGACCGGGGTGTTCAGCGGTGCGCCGAGTTCTTTCCAGTTCGGGAACAATTCGTTCAGGGCCCGCGGCTCGAATACGGCGCCGGACAGGATATGAGCACCGACCTCGGAGCCTTTTTCGACCACGCAGACGCTAATTTCCTTACCGGCTTCGGCGGCCTTCTGCTTCAATCGGCAGGCGGCGGACAGGCCCGCGGGGCCGGCACCGACGATGACCACGTCGAATTCCATAAATTCGCGTTCCACTAGGCTATCTCCTACTCAAGGCTCAACGGTTTTTTTCTAATTGGAGGTTTGGCGCTGCATCCATTATTTCCTCCTCAACAGGGGGGAGGGGACAATGGATGACCCGCCTTTCTCTCTGGGCGGCGCATTATATCTACACCACTCTCAGCGTCCAATACAAACGTTTGTTTGAATTTGCTGGAAGCCAGGTAAATCAAAGAAGCGCGGCTTATGACTGGCCATTTTGCCGTATTGACCGGAAAAGGCGTTCCGGTCAAGATACGGTCGGTTTTGCGCTCGCCGTAGGCTGACTGTTGGTTTCAAGAGCACCTCTAAAGACAGGGCGAAGGCTGTACAAGGTGACGCAGTGCGCCGCGCAAGCGCGCAGTTTACACGCCGCGATAAAGAATGACTCGTCGGTCACCACTGACGAACGGTCATCATCCCCGTGAGCAAGGTCGCCTGTTCCATGCCAGCGTTTTTAGAGGTGCCCTTGTGCCGATGAGCATCAACCGCCAGGTTCTCGCCTAGGCGACTTTCTTTTCACCGGAGAGTAACGAGGAATCCATGAAGGTTCTTGTAGCTGTCAAACGAGTGGTCGACTATAACGTCAAGGTTCGCGTCAAAGCGGACAACTCCGGCGTAGACCTCGCTAACGTCAAGATGTCGATGAACCCTTTCTGCGAAATCGCAGTGGAAGAAGCCGTACGCCTGAAAGAGAAAGGTGTTGCGACTGAAATCGTCGTCGTCTCCATCGGCCCGTCCACCGCTCAAGAGCAACTGCGCACTGCGCTGGCTCTGGGTGCCGACCGTGCCATCCTCGTCGAATCTGCCGAAGACCTGACTTCCCTGGCGGTTGCCAAGCTGCTCAAGGCGGTTGTCGACAAGGAACAGCCATCGCTGGTGATCCTCGGCAAACAAGCCATCGACAGCGACAACAACCAGACTGGCCAGATGCTCGCTGCATTGAGCGGCTACGGTCAGGGCACCTTCGCCTCGAAAGTCGAAGTCAGTGGCGACAACGTTGCCGTGACTCGCGAAATCGACGGCGGCGCGCAGACTGTTTCGCTGAAACTGCCGGCCATCATCACCACCGACCTGCGTTTGAACGAGCCGCGTTATGCGTCCCTGCCAAACATCATGAAAGCCAAGAAGAAGCCGCTTGAAGTGCTGACTCCGGATGCTTTGGGCGTTTCCACCGCCTCCACCAACAAGACCCTGAAAGTCGAAGCGCCGGCTGCACGCAGCGCAGGTATCAAGGTCAAGTCGGTGGCTGAACTGGTCGAGAAACTGAAAAACGAAGCGAAGGTAATCTAATCATGACTATCTTGGTAATCGCCGAACACGACAACAAAGTGCTGGCTCCGGCCACACTGAACACCGTGGCTGCCGCCGCCAAAATCGGTGGTGATATCCACGTGCTGGTTGCAGGTCAGGGCGCTGGCGCCGTGGCTGAAGCCGCTGCGAAAATTGCTGGCGTGGCTAAAGTGCTGGTGGCCGACAACGCCGCCTACGCGCACCAGCTGCCGGAAAACGTCGCGCTCCTGGTCGTCGAACTCGGTGCTGGTTACAGCCACATCCTGGCTGCCGCTACCTCCAACGGCAAAAACATTCTGCCGCGGGTTGCCGCCCAGCTGGACGTTGACCAGATCTCCGAGATCATCTCCGTAGAAAGCGCTGACACCTTCAAGCGCCCGATCTACGCCGGTAACGCGATCGCTACCGTGCAGTCCACCGCAGCGGTCAAAGTGATCACTGTGCGTGCTACCGGTTTCGACCCGGTCGCCGCTGAAGGTGGTTCGGCTGCCGTTGAAGCCGTTGCTGCTGCTCACGACGCTGGCAAATCCAGCTTCGTCGGTGAAGAACTGGCCAAGTCCGATCGTCCGGAACTGACCGCTGCCAAGATCGTCGTTTCCGGCGGCCGCGGCATGCAGAACGGCGACAACTTCAAGCACCTGTACGCCCTGGCCGACAAGCTGGGCGCTGCTGTCGGCGCTTCCCGCGCTGCGGTCGACGCAGGTTTCGTACCCAACGATATGCAGGTCGGCCAGACCGGCAAGATCGTTGCGCCACAGCTGTACATCGCCGTCGGTATCTCCGGCGCGATCCAGCATCTGGCGGGCATGAAGGACTCCAAAGTGATCGTTGCGATCAACAAGGACGAAGAAGCACCGATCTTCCAGGTGGCTGATTACGGCCTGGTGGCGGACTTGTTCGAAGCCGTACCCGAGTTGGAGAAGCTGGTCTAATCCGGCTGCTTCACTTATAAAGAGCCCGGCCTTTTGGCCGGGCTTTTTTATTGTCTGAATTAATTGCGGGAGAGTTTCGCCATGGTTCTGCGCTGCTTGAGTGGATGCGCGGTATTGCTGGGAATGGTTCTGGCGCCTGGTTGGGTGCTGGCCGCCGGCAAGTGCGAGCGCCTGGTAGTCACTGGCAGCCCCGATGCGCCGCCTTATCTGTGGCGCGACCCGCAGGATCCGAAACACCTCATAGGCGCCAGCGCCGACCTGCTGCAGCAGGTGGCGGGGGAGCTGGGGCTCAAGGTCGAATTGCTCTATGCCGGCAAGCGCTCCGAAGCCCTGGCCGAAGTCCGCAGTGGACGCATGGATATGCTGGCCGATGCGCCGCTGACCCTGAGCGAGCTGGAGTCGCTGGACTACATCCACCCACCCCTGGTGCAGAACGATTACCTGGTGTGGACGCGCAAGGGGTCAACGCTGGTCTACAACCAGTTGGCTGATTTGCATGGGCACCGTGGCGC
This sequence comes from Pseudomonas sp. QD4, assembly GCF_049199125.1. Taxonomy (NCBI): domain Bacteria; kingdom Pseudomonadati; phylum Pseudomonadota; class Gammaproteobacteria; order Pseudomonadales; family Pseudomonadaceae; genus Pseudomonas; species Pseudomonas sp. QD4. The sequence goes on along the minus strand of NZ_JBLZOM010000001.1, from coordinate 2,360,115 downwards.
TGTTTCGGAAAAGGCCCGCCTGACCCAGCCGTTCGAAGCCTTCGCCAAGGATCAGTTTACCCTGCGGCGCACGACCAACCTCACCGAAGCCTTGCAGAAACTGCTGCTGGGTGACGTCGAATATGTATTGGCCGGGCGTTATGCCGGGATGGCGCTGGCGCAGTCCCTGGGCATGGCCAACGACCTGGTGGCCGCTGGGCAGCCGGTCGACCGGCCGGGGCTATTCCTGGCGGTCTCCCATGACTCGGCCTGCAATGACCCATGGTTGCGCGGACAGTTGGCGAAAAAGATGACAGAATTGCCCGCGTCCGGCCTGACCGAGGCCTTGCTGCAGCGCAATCTTGAGCGCTGGAAAGCCCAGTTACAGCAACCCGCCGGCACCTCAAAACAGTAGGGATTTTGTGTGAGTATTCGACCTCTTTTCGCTGCCATGGCCATTGTGGCCCTGACGGGTTGTGCAACCGATCCGGCGCCCATTGAACAGATGCGCCTGACTGAACAGGCCCTGGAACAGGCCAAGGCCGTTGGGGCCACGGTAGAAGATGTGCCGGAACTGAAACTCGCCGAAGACAAGTTCAAGCGAGCCCAGGGCAATATGCAGGATGAGTCCTACAAGCATGCGCGCATGCGCGCCGAACAGGCCGAGCTGGACGCGCGCCTGGCCGAGGCACGGGTCCTGACCCTGAAAAGCCAGGAACAGCTGAACGTACTGCAGAGCCGCATCACTCGCCTGCGCAAGCAACTGGGGGATGCCCAATGAACCTGATCACCCGAGTATTCAGCGGTGCCCTGGTGCTGGCCTGTGCGGGCTTGTATGGCTGTGCCGGTCAGCAAAGCGAAGAGGTCTTGCAACAGGCCGGTAACGACTTCCAGAAGGTCAAGGAAGACTCCAATGTGCTGCGCATCGCGCCCAAGGACGTGATTCGGGCCGGCGAGTCCCTGGCGCGTGCCGATCGCTTGTCCAGCTACTGGGGCAGCGGCTCCGACGTGGTGCATTACGCCTACCTCAGCCGGCGCTACAGCGAAATCGCCCGCGAGCACACCGAGCAAGTGTTGAATGAAGAGCGTGCAGCCAAGCTCGAACTGGAGCGCCAGCGCCTGCAATTGGCCCTGCGTGAAGCCAAGTTGCTCAGCGTGCAGCAGCAGGGCAAGTGGCTGGAAGAGCAGATTATCAGCCTGGCCACGACCCAGACCGACCGTGGTCTGGTCATGACCCTGGGCGATGTGTTGTTCGATACCGGTGAGGCGGAGCTGAAAAGCTCGGCCAATCGTACGGTGCTCAAAGTGGTGCAGTTCCTTCAGCTCAACCCCAAGCGGGTAGTGCGGATCGAGGGCTACACCGACAACACCGGCGACAAGCAAAGCAACCTGCAATTGTCCCGCGACCGGGCACAAGCCGTGGCCGATATGCTGGTAGACCTGGGCATCGACGAAAAACGCATCAAGGTCGAAGGTTATGGCGACGATTACCCGGTCGAGGCCAATGCTTCTGAACGCGGACGCGCGCAGAACCGTCGAGTGGAAATTGTGTTTTCCGACGAGAAAGGCCAGCTCGGCGCCGCTCGCTAAGGCCTGAGCAACACCGGAACCCGGTTACCTCAAGGTGCCGGGTTTTTTTATACCTGCCGATAGCCTCACAAAAAACCGTACAGTTTTTGCTGACACTGCGGTGTATCGTCGACTATTGTGACAACTGTCCCCGTACACTTCCAAACTGTTCCGGTAGTGTTTCACACAAGAATAAAATGCCCGTGAAATCGAGTGCTGCGTCATGACCAATCTCTTGCTGTATCAACGTATCGCTCAGCAACTGGCTGAGGATATTCGTCGGGGTGTGTACCAGCCCGGTGAGCGCGTACCCTCGGTGCGCAAGATGAGCTCGCAGCTCAATGTCAGCCACGCCACAGTGTTGCAGGCGTATGCCAATCTCGAGGATCAGGGGCTGATCCGCGCCCGGCCGCAGTCCGGTTATTACGTGCACCAGACTCCGGCCCTGACCGCGCCGACCCCGGACATTGCCCGGGTTGAGCGCCCGGGACTGGTCACCCGCAGCAGCATTATTCAACAGGTGTTGGTGGAGTCGCGCCGCGAAGGGGTGTTCCCGCTCGGCGCAGCGGTGCCCAGTGTCGATTACCTGCCGGTGCGCGCCCTGCATCAGCAGTTGGCCAAGGTCACCCGATTTCATAGCCCACGGGCGTTCAGCTACATGTTCAGCCCGGGTTTCGAACCGCTGCGCCGCCAGGTGGCCATTCGCATGCGCGATGCCGGTGTGGTGGTGGACCCTTCCGAAGTGGTGATCACCCACGGTTGTGTCGATGCCTTGCAGATGTCGTTACGGGTGCTGACCCGGCCCGGCGACCTGATTGCCGCGGAGTCGCCCACCTATTACGGCCTGTTGCAACTGGCCGATCTGCTGGGGCTCAAGGTTATTGAGATCCCCAGTGACCCGGCGACGGGCATGAGCCTGGAGGCCCTGCAACTGGCGGCCAATCAGTGGTCGATCAAGGCCCTGGTGCTGACGACGCGCCTGAGTAACCCGCTGGGTGGGACCATGCCCGAAGAGCGGCAGAAACAGTTGCTGCGCCTGGCGTCTGATTTTGACATTCAGGTGGTCGAGGACGATATCTACGGCGAACTGATGTTCGAAGTAGGGCGTACCAAGGCCCTCAAGGCCTATGACCGCCTGGACCGGGTGATCTACTGCTCGAGCTTCTCCAAGACCCTGTCACCGGGGGTGCGCATCGGCTGGATGATCGCGGGTAAGTACCAGCAGGAGATCCAGCGGCTGCAGACGTTCAGCACCCATTCGGCGTGCAGCGTGACGCAGATGGGGGTGGCGGCGTACCTGGAGAACGGTGGTTATGATCGCCATCTGCGTTATATCCGTCAGGAGTACCGCAAAAATCTCAGTGCCTTCCAGTTGGCGGTGCAGCAGTATTTCCCCGAAGGCACGCAGATTACCCGGCCAACTGGCGGTTTCATTCTCTGGGTCAGCCTGCCGGGGCGAGTCAACACGCAAGAGTTGCACGTGCGTGCGTTGCAGCAGGGAATCAGCATTGCGCCAGGGCTGATCTTCAGTAATACCGAGCAATTCAACCACTGCATCCGCCTTAATTGCGGTACGCCATGGAATCGCGAGGCCGAGCGAGCGTTAATGACGCTGGGTATGTTGGCCAGTCAATTATGTCAGGAGACCGCTGGCGGTTTTTGAGGGGCGCCGGTTGCAACGCTTGTCATGAAGCTGTCGACAAGCGAGCATATGGCACCTTTCACTGCGCCCTTTTTTGTCTATGAAAGCTTTTTATCCTGCTGTCTGCCTGTTGATCTGCCTGTCGACGGCCTTGGGCGCCGGCCCGCTGCTGGCGGCACCGACGCAGGACGAAAGTGCCCGGAGCGCGGCTTCCGAGTCAAAAAAACCGGCTGCGAATACGCCTTCTGCGAGCAAAAAACCTGCGGCCGCCAAACCCGCAGCCAAGCCCAAAAAAGCGGCCAAGCCCAAAAAACGTGCGCCTATTGCTTCCAAATCCAAGTCCGCGCGTGAGATTGCCAAGACCCCGTTGCCGCCCGCCAAGCTCGACCTGAGCCTGCCACCGGAAATGGTCAAGCACCTGCAGCCCATCGGCACGGTAGCCATGCCCAAGCGCGAACCCTTGCTGCCGCAGATGTTTGGTGAGAAGCCCAAGGAAAGCAGCCCGTTTCAGCTCAACGGCCGTTTGTTGAGCAACGAAATGCAGTTGCAGTTGCGCAATGAAGAGCGGCGTGACGTCGAGGGCGCGGCCCTGGATTTCGAGTTCAAGCAATAAATTCCTTCCCCGTGTGTGACCCCTGACAACGACACTTTGTCGGAGGCTGGTCAGTCACACAGCTTTCAGTGCAAAAACCGTTCTTAGAGTAATTTTAAACGGCTGTTTTAGCGGTTACTCTTGCTGTGCGTCATTTTCAATACTTTGCTCGTCGCGAGGAGCGTTTCACCATGAACTGCCGTGAAGGATGTGGCGCTTGCTGCATTGCCCCTTCCATCAGCACACCGATTCCGGGCATGCCCCAGGGCAAGCCTGCCGGAGAACGTTGCGTGCATCTGTCGGTCGAACATTTGTGTGCGTTGTTCGGCCTGCCCGAGCGTCCGGCCGTGTGTGGGGCGTTTCATGCGGATATCGAAGTCTGTGGCGACAGCCGTGAGCAAGCCATCAAGTTGATTGGCTGGTGGGAACAAATGACGGCGGCTTGAGTGTTTTCAATGAACGGAACTTCAACAATAAGGAATAAGACAATGGGTTCGCTGCAACGAATGGCTGCGCTCTGTGGTTTGACGGTGTTACTGGCAGCAACGGCTCAGGCCGAAGATTGGCAAACGGCCAAGGATCAGGACGGGATCAAGGTCTCCCTGAGCGAAGTGGCGGGTTCCAAATACAAGGCTTACCGCGGCGTTACCGTGATCAAAACCTCGATGGCCAAACTGCAAAGCCTGCAGGAAGACGTAGCGGGCGCCTGCAGCTGGATCCACGAGTGCAAATCGCAGAAGCTGCTCAAGCACGAAGGTAACCAGAGCTGGACCTACACCCAGTTCAACACGCCGTGGCCGGTCACGGCTCGTGATTCGGTGCTGCATATCACCACCACCGAAGGCGCTGACGGTAGCCTGACGCGCAAGCTTGAAGGCGTGCCGACCTACATTCCCGAAGAGAAGGGGTTTGTTCGTGTGGCCCAGGTCGAAGGCTTCTGGAAAATGGTGCCCAAAGGTGCCGACCAGATTGAAGTGACCTACCAAGTGCACACCGAGCCTGGCGGCAGCGTGCCGTCCTGGCTGGCCAACAAGTTCGTGGTCGATGCACCGTTCAATACCCTCAAGGCGCTGAAAGAGCGCGCCGAGAAGCCTTGATCATCACCAGGCCTCACGCCAAAGGCCGCCTTCGGGCGGTCTTTTTTATGCGCAACAGCGGTGGAACGATTTCCCGGGCCTCAGGGTCGAGATGTTGTAGGCCCATCCACGGGCTTTATCGAGGAGGCACTGATGCAAAAGTGGCAAATCACTTTCGTTGACGATCATGGTGTCCAGTCAGTGGAGCAGTTCGACTGTGAACAGCAGCCCAGCATGGAGCAGGCGGCACGAATGATTCGCGCAAAGCTGTTGCCGGTTTCGGCCGAACTGGATCTCAATGACCTGGAGGGGCGTACCGACGACCCGACAGTCAAAAGTCTGAAAGAACAGAACAGCATTCAAATCCTCGGCATTACTGCAATTTAGTCACCCGCCCGCTTGATCCTCAACCAGACCTTGGCAGCGCCCGGTTCTTGGCGCTACTCTGCAAACGAGATCAGCGAATGAATCGCTAAGGTCTGGTCTTGTCAGCTACATGCTTGTGTCCTGGCGGTGCTGTTTGCCGCAACGTTTGCAGCCTCGAGGTGCAGACAGGGAGTACGGAAAGTCTATCCATTGGTTCTAGGAGGACGTTTCATGAGCACAGCCTATCAAGAAGACATCAGCACCAGCGTGTTGCGCCGCATGAAAGAGGGCGGCTTCGACTTTTCACGATTCCATCCCATCGAGTTCTACGCCATTTTCCCGGATGAGGAGCGGGCGCGCAGGGCGGCAGGACATTTCCGCGGTGAATCCTTGAATGCCCAGATCAGCGTGCGCGACGATGGCGCGTGGTACCTGGAGCTAAGCAAGGTGATGTACGCCACCTACGGCGGCATCGGCGACTTCGAGCAGGACTTTGAGGCGGTGGTCGAGCCTCTGGGCGGCATCATCGAAGGTTGGGGCGTGAAGCAGGAGGTTCGAGGGTTACTCGTATAGCGCATATGAATAGCGTCAAGACAGCATCGGCTGACCCTCGGGTTGGCCGATTTGGTTTCCGCAAGGCAAAAAAAGGCCACCTGCAAGGGGTGGCCAAAAGGGAAGAGCGGTATTAGGGAATGCCGTCGGGGTGGTGAGCACCCATCAGCGGCAACGCCCTGAAGCTTAAGGCATCGACTTCGTCACGCCGGGTTACGAAGTTTTGCGCGATGGGCGGATTATCCAGGGCCTTGCCCGGGCAGTGAAATCAACTCTGACTATGCTGGTGATAGTCACAGCCATTGCCTCGCATTGGAGCGGGGGCAATCAAGTTGGGGCGTTTGCTGCACGGCAATGGTGCGGTGTGACCGAGAAGTTAATCCAACTAATTGAAATCAAAGCGTTTATGCCAGTGGCACGGGCCTTGCGATGCCTAGATGTCCGGGTGACAAGGAGTACGGCATGATCCGCACCTATTTTGATGAAATGTACGATGCTGGCGGCCAGGTTCGCCCGCATTACCGGGAGTTTGCCCGTTGGCTTGCCGAAACCCCTGACGAGCTTCTGGCACAGCGGCGACGCGAGGCCGACCTGCTGTTTCACCGCGCCGGCATCACCTTCACGCTCTATGGCGACGAGCAGGGCACCGAGCGCCTGATTCCGTTCGACACCATTCCCCGCAGCATTCCGGCCAGTGAGTGGCGGATCGTCGAGCGCGGCTGCATCCAGCGGGTCAAGGCACTGAACATGTTCCTGGCCGATCTTTACCACGACCAGCGGATCATCAAGGCCGGGATCATTCCTGCCGAACAGGTGCTGGCGAACGAGCAATACCAGTTGGCGATGCAGGGGTTGGATCTGCACCGCGATATCTACTCGCATATTTCCGGAGTCGATCTGGTGCGCGACGGCGACGGTACCTATTACGTACTCGAAGACAACCTGCGGACCCCCAGCGGCGTGAGCTACATGCTCGAAGACCGCAAGATGATGATGCGTCTGTTCCCCGAGCTGTTTGCCGCCCAACGCATCGCGCCAATCGACCATTACCCGAACCTGCTGCTCGATACCCTGAAAAGCTCCAGCGCGCTGGATGACCCGAGTGTCGTGGTGTTGACACCGGGGCGTTTCAACAGCGCGTTCTTCGAACATGCGTTCCTGGCGCGGGAAATGGGCGTGGAACTGGTGGAAGGCGCAGACCTGTTCGTGCGTGACGATCGGGTCTTCATGCGCACCACCGACGGCCCCAAAGCGGTGGATGTGATCTACCGCCGCCTGGATGACGCCTTCCTCGACCCGCTGGCTTTCAACCCAGACTCCATGCTCGGCGTTCCGGGCCTGCTGTCTGCCTATCGTTCGGGCAATGTCGTGCTGGCCAATGCCATCGGCACCGGCGTAGCCGACGACAAGTCGGTTTATCCCTTTGTCACCGACATGATCCGGTTCTATCTGGATGAAGAGCCGATCCTGAAGAACGTGCCGACCTGGCAGTGCCGCAAGCCCGACGAATTGTCCCATGTGCTGGCTCATCTGCCGGAACTGGTGGTCAAGGAAACCCAGGGTTCCGGGGGCTACGGCATGCTGGTGGGACCGGCCGCTACCGCAGCGGAAATCGAGACCTTCCGCGCGCGGATCAAGGCCAAGCCTCACGCCTATATCGCGCAACCCACCTTGTCGCTGTCCACGTGCCCGACCTTTGTCGAAAACGGCATCGCTCCGCGGCACATCGATCTGCGTCCGTTTGTCCTGTCTGGCCGTGAAACCCGTGTCGTGCCCGGTGGTCTTACCCGTGTGGCGCTGCGTGAAGGCTCCCTGGTGGTGAACTCCTCCCAGGGTGGTGGAACCAAGGACACCTGGGTGGTCGAGGATTAAGGAAGCTTGCCATGTTGAGTAGAACCGCCTCGGACCTGTATTGGATGTCGCGTTATCTGGAGCGGGCGGAAAACCTCGCGCGGATGCTCGACGTCAGTTATTCACTGTCATTGATGCCCCAGGACGGTCGCGGCGATGGCTTGCACGAACTGGCCATGCCGCTGCTGATTACCGGCACCCTGGATGACTACCTGGAGCGCCACGGCGAACTGCACGCCGAGCGCCTGTTGCATTTCTTCGCCTTGGACGCCGCCAACCCGGCCAGTATCTACAGCTGCCTGGGCTCGGCACGTGCCAGTGCCCACGCGGTGCGTGGGCGGATCACCGCCGATATGTGGGAAAACATCAACGCCACCTGGCTGGAGATTCGCGGCATTGCCGAACAGGGCCTGAGCCGTTACGGCATGAGCCGGTTCTGCGAGTGGATCAAGGAGCGCTCACACCTGTTTCGAGGCGCTACCTACGGCACCATCATGCGCAACGACGCCTTTCGCTTCATTCGCCTGGGCACCTTTATCGAGCGCGCCGACAACACTTTGCGCCTGCTTGACGCGCGCTACGAGATGGCCGGCGATCAGGCCGACGCCGTCAGCGACGGCACGGCCCATGCCTATTACCAGTGGAGCGCCTTGCTGCGCGCCTTGTCGTCGTTCGAGGCCTACACCGAGATCTACCGCGACGCACCGGGCGCCAGGCATGTGGCCGAGCTGCTGCTGTTGCGCGCCGACGTGCCGCGCTCCCTGCGCGCCTGCACCGAAGAGATCGACCAGATCCTCGCCAGCCTGCCGGGAACCAACGGCCGGCCGGCGCAGCGCCTGGCGGCCGAAATGGATGCGCGCCTGCGCTACACCGGCATCAACGAAATCCTCGAAGAAGGCCTGCACGCCTGGCTGACCGAGTTCATCCCGCTGGTGCGCCAGCTGGGCAACGCCATTCACAGTTCCTACCTGGAGGCTGTATGAGACTCTCCATCAGTCACGAAACCGCCTATCACTATGAAAACCAGGTGCGAGCCAGCATCCAGTACTTGCGCCTGACGCCCCACGACAGCGAGCGCCAGCACGTGCTCAGTTGGCAGCTTGATCTGCCGCGTCCGGTGCGCGCGCAACTGGATCCCTTCGGCAACATTCTGCACGTGCTGACCCTGGACGAGCCTCACGAGGCGATCATCATCGGCGCGCGCGGGCAGGTGGATATCGACGAGTTGCGCGAGGCTGAGCATGAGAGCCAGTCGCCGCTACCGTTCCTGCGCTTTACCCGGCTCACCGAGGCCGACCAAGCCCTGCGTGCCTTTGCCGACAAACAATGCCGCAAGCGTCGTGATCGCAGCGGGCTGATTGACCTGATGCACGCGCTGAACCAGTACATGACCTATGCACCGGGTTCTACTGCAGTGGACACCAGTGCGGCCCAAGCCTTTGCCGGGCGCTCCGGCGTCTGCCAGGACCACACCCACGCCTTTCTCGCCTGCGCTCGCAGCCTCGGGGTGCCGGCGCGGTACGTATCGGGATACCTGTACAGCGAGAACAGCGAGCACCTGGCCAGCCACGCCTGGGCCGAAGCCTGGCTGGATGACGCCTGGTACAGCTTTGACGTGACCAATGAGCTGGCGCGCCCCGAGCGCCACCTGAAACTGGCGGTGGGCCTGGACTACCTGGATGCCTGCCCGGTGCGTGGCATGCGGCGCGGCGGTGGTGGCGAACAGATGCACGCCAAGGTGCTGGTTGCACCGACCCCGCCGGTGATCCTGGTACAGCAGCAGTAGGTTGTACGCCGCGGGCCCAGGGGCGGCCTGTCAGGCGTTTATCTGGCAGCAGTCTTCAAGGCTGCTGTTTACGCCCCGCCATATGTTTCAGATAGCCGAGCAGCAACTCCAGCTCCGTGTCCGGCAGGACGCTGCTGGAGAACCCCGGCATCTTCGCCTGGGGCCAGCGGCGCAAGCTTTGCGGATCGCGGATATAGCGCTTGAGAAAGACTTCACCGAAGTACTCGGTCGGGCTGTAGGGGATGTTCAGGTCGGGGCCGAACTGCGAGTCGCCCGCAGCATTCAGGCGATGGCAGGCCAGGCAGTTCTTCTGGAATAAGGCAAACCCCTGGTTCACCGGGTCGTCGCTCGCCAGGGCCGGGTCTGGCCGCAAGGCTGGGAAACGCTCGGCAACCGGCGCCAGGCGCTTGATGCTGGCCAGCTCGAACGGCCATTGCTCCGGGCTGATGTGGCCGGCCTGGGGGTTGGTCCAGACCAGGTAGAACGGCCCTGCACTGGGTTTGCCCTGAGCCAGTTTCGGCCAGGGCCTTGACGGGTCCTCGATGGCCAGCCAGGCTCGGGCGCCGTCGCGATTGAGCAGGGGCGCGGCGGAGAGTTCGGCGGCAAACCCGTCCAGGGCCACTGCCTGCAAGTGATCGTCAGCCTTGACCCCTTCCAGCAGCGCCTCAAGTGGCACGGCGCGATAAATCATGTCGCGTTTGTAGGAGACGTCGTCGCTGATGGTGATGGTCTGCACTTCAGGGTGTGCCAGCAACTGCGCGGTCTGCCAGGTGCGGCTGCCTGCGCCCAGCTCCAGGACCAGTTGCGCAGCCTGCAATGGCGTACACAGGAGCAGGGTGCTCCAGAGGATAAGAGGTTTCAATTGATCGCCGTTCTATTGCTGAAAATGAGTGCCCGGGCGCTCCGCAAGAAGCCTGCCTGATGATGGGCAGCGGCGCGGCCATAGGCTGGCTCAGCGGCGCTGCGTCAGGAAGGTTGGCACACAACTTCGCACGCCGAAAGCGCATCGGCGCGCAATGTGCTGCATGGCGCTGGAACAGCCACAATGACTAGCCGATCACTTTGGTGAGGTTGGGCAAGATCAAGAGCAAGGTGGTAGCGAAAAGAATGAGCCCGGCTTGACGTACTTTCGAATGCTTGAACATGGCTGTGTGCCTTTTGTTGTTATTCCTGAACATCTGATGCATGCGTCTGTCGACTTCACGATGACCCGACCATGTGTCCCTTTTCTTACACGTGCCCGGGAAATCCCCGGCGGCAACGATTTACTGCCTGCTGTTTCTACCTTAGGGGCCTTGTAACACTTGGCTTAGATCCAATTCATATCAAGTTGTCATGTAAAGCTTTTCAACGGTTATGAGGCTTATTGCCAGCTGCGTCGGCGCCCGTTGGCTAGACAGTTCCCCGTCGTTGTCGGTGGCATCTATTAGCTCGCTACCGTTCGTCTGAGCGCGTGGGTCAAGGCCGCTGAGCGCATCGGTCATTGAATCCGGCGCCGCCCGGCCTAAGGTGAGCGCTCTGCCTTTTTTTCTCTCCCGTACAGCGGTTCGAGGACGTCATGACTGAAGCTTTGATATTCGACGCGTTACGCACGCCCCGTGGCAAAGGCAAGGCCGATGGCGCCTTGTACAGCGTCAAGCCGGTGAACCTGCTGGCCGGGTTGCTCTATGCGCTGCAACGGCGCACTGAGCTCGATACCAGCCAGGTGGATGACATCGTACTCGGCTGTGTCACGCCGGTGGGCGACCAGGGCGCCGACATTGCCAAGACCGCAGCCCTGGTGGCGGATTGGGACATCAGCGTGGCTGGGGTGCAGATCAACCGGTTTTGCGCGTCGGGCCTGGAGGCGGTCAACCTGGGAGCGATGAAGGTGCGTTCCGGTTTCGAGGACCTGGTGGTGGTCGGCGGTGTCGAGTCCATGTCCCGGGTGCCCATGGGCAGCGACGGCGGGGCCTGGGTCCTGGATCCGCAGACCAACCTGCACAGTCATTTCACCCCGCAGGGTATCGGCGCCGACCTGATCGCGACCCTGGAAGGCTTCAGCCGGCAAGACGTCGATACCTTCGCCCTGCAGTCCCAGCAAAAGGCCGCGCGGGCGAGGGCGGATGGGGCCTTCGACAAGTCCCTGGTGCCGGTCCGGGACCAGAACGGCATCCTCCTGCTGGAGCAGGATGAGTTCATCCGTGGCGACTCGACCCTCGAAGGCCTGGGAAAGCTCAAGCCGAGCTTCGAGATGATGGGGCAAATGGGTTTTGACGCCACTGCCTTGCGCGTCTACAGCCATGTCGAGCGCATCAACCATGTGCACACGCCGGGCAACAGTTCGGGGATCGTCGATGGCGCGGCGTTGATGCTGATCGGCTCCGAAGCCAAGGGCCGGGACCTGGGGCTGACGCCTCGGGCGCGGATCGTTGCCACTGCGGTCACCAGTACCGATCCGACCATCATGCTCACCGGGCCAGCACCGGCCACTCGCAAAGCCTTGGCCAAGGCGGGTTTGCGCATCGAGGACATTGACCTGTTCGAAGTCAACGAAGCGTTTGCCTCGGTGGTGTTGAAATTCATCAAGGACATGGCCATCGACCCGGCCAAGGTCAACGTCAATGGCGGTTCGATCGCCATGGGCCACCCACTGGGCGCCACCGGTTGCGCGATCCTCGGCACCCTGCTCGATGAGCTGGAGGCCCGGCACCAGCGTTACGGCCTGGCGACGCTGTGCGTCGGCGGCGGCATGGGTATCGCCACCATCATCGAACGCCTCTGAGCCCCGACTTCAAGGAAACCTCGTCATGACCGATGCCATCCGTTACGAAAAAGGCCAGGACCAGATTGTGGTGCTGACCATCGATATGCCGGGCCAGAGCGCCAACACCATGAACGCGCAGTACCGCGAAGCCATGGCCGCCAACGTCGCGCGCCTGCAGGCCGAGGACGACAGCCTGGCCGGGGTGATCATTACCTCGGCGAAAAAGACCTTCTTTGCCGGCGGTGATCTCAACGAACTGATCAAGGTGGGCAAGCCCGAGGCCAAGGCTTTCTACGACATGGTGCTGAGCCTCAAGGCGCAGCTGCGCGCCCTGGAAACCCTGGGCAAGCCGGTGGTCGCTGCGATCAACGGCGCGGCGCTGGGCGGCGGCTGGGAGATTTGCCTGGCCTGCCACCACCGCATTGCGCTGGATGATCAGACGCTGCAGATTGGCCTGCCGGAAGTGACCCTCGGCCTGTTGCCGGGCGGTGGCGGCGTGGTGCGCATGGTCCGCATGCTGGGCCTGGAAAAGGCCTTGCCCTACCTGCTTGAGGGCAAGAAAGTACGGCCGCAGCAAGCGTTGCAGGCCGGGCTGGTCGATGAGCTGGCGAGCGACCGTGAGCAGATGCTGGCCAAGGCCCGGGCCTGGATCCTGGCCAACCCCTCGGTCAAACAGCGCTGGGATGTGGCGGGTTACCAGATCCCCGGAGGCACGCCATCGAACCCCAAGGTCGCGCAGATGCTGGCCATTGCCCCCTCGATTTTGCGCAGCAAGACCCATGGCTGCATGCCGGCGCCGGAGAAGATCCTGTGCGCAGCGGTGGAGGGCGCCCAGGTCGATTTCGACACTGCGCACTTGATCGAGACCCGCTATTTTACTGAGCTGACCACCGGCCAGGTGGCGAAGAACATGATTGGCACCTTCTGGTTCGGGCTCAATCAGATCAACGCCGGCGGTTCGCGCCCGCAAGGCATTGCGCCCCATGTGACGCACAAGGTCGGGGTGCTGGGCGCCGGGATGATGGGCGCGGGAATCGCCTACGTCAGCGCCCTGGCGGGTATCCAGGTGGTGCTCAAGGACATCGACCTGGCGGCGGCCGAGAAGGGCAAGGCGCACTCGGCGGCCCTGCTCGAGAAAAAGGTCGCTCGCGGGCAACTCAGTGCGTTGCAGCGTGATGCGGTACTGGCGCGAATCAGCCCCACCGGGCAGGACGCCGATCTGGCGGGCTGCGACCTGATCATCGAAGCGGTCTTCGAGGACCGCGAGCTCAAGGCCAAGGTGTCCTCGGCGGCGCAGCGGGTGGTCGGCGCGGAGGCGGTGATCGCCTCCAACACATCCACCTTGCCCATCAGCGGCCTGGCCAGCGCGGTGCCGAATCCGGACAAGTTCATCGGTCTGCACTTCTTCAGCCCGGTGGACAAAATGCCCTTGGTGGAAATCATCAAGGGGGCTCGCACCAGCGACGAAACTTTGGCCCGAGGTTTTGATTTCGTACTGCAAATCAAGAAAACCCCGATAGTGGTCAACGACAGTCGCGGATTTTTTACTTCGCGGGTATTCGGTACCTTCACCAATGAAGGCATCGCCATGCTTGGCGAAGGTATCGCCGCAGCGATGATCGAAACCGAGGCGCGCAAGGCCGGCATGCCCATTGGCCCGTTGGCGATCTCCGACGAAGTATCGCTGAGCCTGATGAGCCACATTCGCCAGCAGACCACCAAGGACCTGCAGGCCGAAGGCAAGCCGCCCATCGAGCACCCGGCCTTTGCCGTGATCGATCTGCTGCTCAACGAATACAAGCGCCCTGGCAAGGCGGCGGGCGGCGGTTTCTACGATTACCCGGCGGGGGCGCCGAAGCACCTGTGGCCGGAGCTCAAGGTGCGCCTGGAAAAAGCCGAGGGGCAGATTTCTGCGCAGGACGTGCGTGACCGGTTGCTGTTCATCCAGGCCATCGAGACCGTGCGTTGCCTGGAAGAGGGCGTGCTGCACTCGACGGCGGATGCCAACGTCGGTTCGATTTTCGGCATCGGTTTCGCCGCCTGGACCGGCGGTGCCCTGCAGTTCATCAACCAGTACGGCTTACGGGATTTCATCGCCCGCAGCCACTACCTGGCGGAGCAATACGGCCAGCGTTTCGCACCACCGGCCCTGCTTCTGGAAAAGGCCGCCCAGGGCCAATGCTTCTGATGCTGAACGGCGTGCAGTGAACCTTTCCGGGGCTTGCCTTGACCCAGTGTTTCAAGGCAGGCTCTGGGCTGTTCATTATTCCCATCATCGTGTCAGGTATTTTTTATGTCGCTACGCATCTGCATTCTGGAAACCGACATCCTGCGTCCCGAACTGGTCGATCAATATCAGGGTTACGGGCAGATGTTTCAGCGCCTGTTTTCACAGCAACCGATCGCCGCCGAATTCACCGTCTATAACGTGATGCAGGGCGATTACCCGAGTGATGATCTGAGCTTCGATGCGTACCTGGTCACCGGTAGCAAGGCCGATTCCTTCGGCACCGATCCCTGGATTCAAACCCTCAAGACTTACTTGTTGGCGCGCTACGAGCGCGGCGACAAGCTGCTGGGTATCTGCTTCGGCCATCAATTGCTGGCGCTGCTGCTGGGCGGCAAGAGCGAAAGGGCGAGTCAGGGCTGGGGCGTGGGCACCCACAACTACAAGCTGGCCGCCAAGGCCCCCTGGATGAGCCCGCTGGTGGAAGAGCTGACTCTGCTGATCAGCCACCAGGACCAGGTCACCGCATTGCCGGAAAACGCCACGGTGATCGCCTCCAGCGACTTCTGTCCGTTCGCCGCCTATCACATCAATGACCAGGTGCTGTGCTTCCAGGGGCATCCGGAGTTCATCCACGACTATTCCCGAGCGCTGCTGGAGATTCGCCAGCAACACCTGGGCGAGCAGATCTACCAGAAAGGCGTGGCCAGCCTCGATCACGCCCACCATGGCGCCACGGTCGCGGAATGGATGATGCGCTTTGTGGCTCACACCCCTGAGGTCAAGTCGGCCTGAAGCGGCTCAGCCCGGTTCCTGCAACAGGGGCCAGGCCTACAACCATCCCGAGCGCTTGAAGCTGGCCCACAGGCTGACGCAGCCGACACTGATGAACCCCAGTACGCCAAAGTAGCCGTAATGCCAGCTCAGCTCCGGCATGTTCTGGAAGTTCATGCCGTAGATCCCCGCCACCGCGGTCGGAAACGCCAGGATCGCCGCCCAGGCCGCGAACTTGCGTTGCACCACGCTTTGCCGCGAGGCCTCCAGCAGCACACCGATTTCGATGGTCTGACTGGCGATGTCGCGCAGGGTCGACAAGTCTTCCATTTGCCGCGTGACGTGAATTTGCACGTCACGAAAGTACGGCCGCATGTTCTTGTCGATAAACGGGAAGCTGAGCTTTTGTAGCTCCTCGCTGATCTCCACCATCGGCGCCACGTGTCGCCGCAGACGCAGGACGTCACGACGCAGGCCGTGAAGGTTCTGGATGTCGCGCTCGTTCAATGAGTCGCACAGGACATTGCGTTCCAGTTCGTCGATCTCGGCGTGGATCGCCTCACTGACCGGCTGGTAGTTCTCGGTGACGAAATCCAGCAGGGCGTAGAGCACGAAGTCTTCGCCATGCTCCAGCAGCAGTGGCCGCGCTTCGCAGCGCTGGCGCACGTAGCCGTAGGATTTGGAGTGGCCGTTGCGGGCGGTGATGATGTAGCCGTTGCCGGCAAAGATGTGGGTTTCGATGAACTCCAGCTTGCCGGCCTCGCGCACCGGGGAATAAGTGACGATAAACAGCGCGTCGCCGAAGGTTTCCAGCTTCGGCCGGCTGTGTTTTTCCAGGGCGTCCTCAATGGCCAGTTCATGCAGGTTGAACTGGCGTTGCAGGTTGGCCAGTTCGTGAGCATTGGGTTCTTCCAGGCCGATCCAGACAAAGTGACCGGGTTTGGCCGCCCAGGCGGCCCCTTCGTCGAGGGTGATATCAGTGACTTTCTTACCGGCGCTGTAAACGGCAGCAGCAACAACTCTACCCATAGTTCTTGTTCGCTTCTTCTTATCAACATGATCGAGACAGACCTGCACCAGCTTAGCCTGCAATACCTGATCAGAGTCAGCAGAATCGGCGGAGTTCGCCGTTAATAAAAAGCCCGCACAAGGCGGGCCATTCGGGGCAAAAGAGGGGGCGCCAGCATCAGCCCGGTTGCAGCTGGCGATCCATCGAGGCGATGCATTCGCGCATCTGTTCACGGCACTGGGCAATCAACAGCGGCATGTCATCCATGCTCAAACCGGCAGTGGGAATGGCCGGCAGCGAGCGGATCAGGATTTTTCCGCTGCGCCAGCGACTCAGATTCATCTGTTTGATATAGCTGCTGACACACACGGGCACGATGGGCACGCCGGCCGCTATCGCCATCTGGAACGCGCCTTTCTTGAATGGCAGCAGGTCTTCACCGAAGTTGCGCGTGCCCTCGGGGAACACCCAGATCGAGGTGTCCTCGTGCTGCAAGGTGTGGGTGGTGGTCAGCATTGAGCGCCGGGCCTTTTGTGCGTTGCCACGGTCAATCAGCACGTTGCCCGCCAGCCAGAACAATTGGCCGAACAAAGGCACCCACTTCAGGCTCTTCTTGCCGATGCACACGGTACGGCGCGGCACCACGTTGCCAAACACAAACAGGTCGTAGTTGGATTGGTGGTTGGCAATGATCACGCAGCTCTGTGGCTTGTCCATCAGCGAGCCAACGTCAGCCTTGACCCGCAGGCGCAGGATGCACATCGCCGGCCACGCATAGAGGCGCGCGCAGAGGCGGCTGTTGTCCGGGTTGAACGGGCGGCATAGGCCAATCAGCACGCCAAGCACCCCCGCAGCCATAAAGTGCAGCCCCATCAACAACATACGAAACAAATACAGCATCTACGGGCCCACCTGGGACAAAAGGTGGCGCAGTGTACGGATGTGCACTGGTTTCGGCAATTGCTGCCATTCACTGGAGATGGCCGATGTTTAAGCGCATGTTTCCAGCAGAAGGGCTCAGCTGCGGTTTAGAGCGGTTGCCGTAGGTGACCGGGCTCGGGCAAGAAAAAGCCCGACGCTGAGGTCGGGCTTTTGCCGGGCAAATTCCGGGGAGTTAGCCCAAGTGCTCCTGATCCTGAATGATGGCGTTGTCCAGGGTGTCCAGCAGTGCCTTGCGCACCTTCAGCTTGGTGTTCTTGTGAGCGGTCATGTTGATCTTCTTCAACTGACGTGCAACTTCCAGCGCGGCGCTGGTCAGCTCATCGGGGCTTACCACCTTGTCGAGGAAGCCTGCGTCCACCGCGCTTTGCGGGTTGAACATCTCGCCGTTGATCACTGAGCGATGGAACGCCGACCGGCGCAGGCGATCACGGGCCAGTTCGATCCCGGCGTGGTGCATGGTCATGCCGATCTGCACCTCGTTGAGGCCGATGCTGAACGGGCCGTCGACGCCAATCCGGTAGTCGGCCGACAACAGGATGAATGCGCCCTTGGCCACTGCGTGCCCAGGGCAGGCAACGATCACCGGAAACGGGTGCGACAGCAGGCGCCGCGCCAGGGTCGAACCCGAAGTCACCAGGCTCACGGCCTCCTTGGGGCCGGCAGTCATGACCTTCAGGTCATAGCCGCCTGACAGAATGCCCGGCTGACCGGTGATGATCACTACGGCACGGTCGGCGACCGCACGGTCCAGCGCGGCATTGAAGGCGACAATCACGTCCGGGGAAATGGCATTGACCTTGCCATTGCTCAAGGTCAGGGTCGCGATACCGTCTTCGAGATGGTAAGAAATCAATTCACTCATGACGCAATTCCTTGTATTGAAGTGGGGCAGACGTTACCCACCACCGTAGGTCAGGTAAAGCGCTGTGACTGACTGATGAGTCAGCCTTTCAGCGCTCGACAAGCCTAGCCGGCCACACAGACCGTGCATCACCCCTTCTATATAGAAGGGCGCCAGGCCAGAGATTGGCCGGTTTGCCATGGCCCAATCCCAGTCCTGAGCCCGGCAATCTACAGAAATGCCTTAAGCGCATGAAAATTCTCAAAAAAACCTTTGCCATCGGAAAAGCTTTCGACTACATTAGCGCGCCTCGACAGACTGAATCAGTTTGACGAGACACGGTTGGGTGTCCGAGAGGCTTAAGGAGCACGCCTGGAAAGTGTGTATACAGGAAACTGTATCGAGGGTTCGAATCCCTCCTCAACCGCCATATTCGATGTACACAAAACCCCTGGTTTCCTTGAGAAGCCAGGGGTTTTGTGGTTTCTGGCATTTGAAAATTCACCCGCCTGCGGCATTGATGACCTCGGTGGCTGGGCGAATGTCGGATTGGGCAAGGGAGTCCTGAAGATGGGGAGGCGGATTTACATCAGCGGCGCATCCGGTGCCGGCGTCAGCACCCTGGGTGCCGCGTTGGCGGCGAGGCTTGGGGTAGCGCATGTGGATGTCGATGATTACTACTGGTACCCGACTGAGCCACCTTTTGTGCAGGCGCGCCCTGTGTTGGAGCGTGTGAGTCTGCTTCGTGGGGTTCCGGCTGAGGGTGACTGGGTGCTTTCCGGTTCCCTGGATGGCTGGGGCGACGAGGTGATTCAAGGCGTTGACTGGGTGGTGTTTGTCGACACGCCGACGGCGCTGCGCATTGAGCGGATCAAGGCGCGGGAATTGCAGTGTCACGGTGAGCGCATTCTTCCGGGCGGGGACATGCATGAGAATCACCTGGCGTTCCTCGCCTGGGCCGAAAGCTATGAGTCGGGCAGCCGGGCCGGACGCAATCGACCGCGACATGAGCGCTGGCTCGATCAGTTGCCGCTGCCCTGGCTGCGGGTCGACGGTGCGCTGCCGACCGAGTTGTTGTTGCAGCGGGTCCTGTCAGCGATTGCTGGTTGAGTGGCCTGCGACAAAAGCCCGCGGCCGTTCGTCGGTGCCTTGTGCCTCTGAACGGGCAGGTCTGTAAATGACCAACTAGTCTGAAGCGCCGTGATGGTCAGTATTTCCAAGGCAATCAGGTGCTTGCCGGTGCTGGCTGGTTGTTGATAGGAGCTGGGCTTATGAGTGTTCCTTATATCGAGGACAACGGGGATGAGTTCCCCATCAACAATCTGGTGCGCTGCGGTCAGGCAGCGTTTGATGTGGAGGCGGGTGAATCCCTGGCCAAGGTTGTGGCGGGCAGGAGCCCGTCGCGTGCTCCGTTGAAGGTCGGTGGAGCGAAGTTTTTCCCCAAGGCGCTGCCGTTGCGCAAATGACTCGAGTGTTGATTGAGCCCCGCCAGCCAGCGGGGCTTTTTATTGGGCGGGTTGGGGAGGGGCTGCGGTGGGTTGAATCGTGTGGGATAGGGCGGCGGCGTTTTTTTCACATAATCTTCACATCCGGGGCAGTAGGCTCAGCTCATCCGTTAGAAAGCAATCCATTGGCCCGTTACCCCAGCGGGCTTTTTTTTGCCTGCCTTAAAACTCTTTGTGTATAAGCTGTCCAACTCACGCGATATCAGGTGTGGGGCGCTCTGTCGTGCGCCCCATTCCGATCTGCACGTGGGTCTTCGATCTTCTTTTTTTGAGGTTTATGTCATGCGTTTAACACTGCCTGCTCTGGTTGTAGGGCTTCTGGTCGCTCAAGGTGCGATGGCTGGCGACGGCACTGCGGCGATTGGCGGCGGCCTGGGTGGCGTCTTGGGTAATGTGGTCGGCCAGCAGATGGGTGGCAGCACTGGCGCGGCGATCGGCGCCGGTGTAGCGGGTGCGGCCGGCAGTGCCGTGGGCGCGCGCAAGGGTAGCCGGGTCCAGGCTGCGGTAGGCGGCGGTATCGGATCGGCGGGCGGTTCGGTCATCGGCAGCAAGCTGGGCGGCAGCACCGGTTCGAATATCGGTGCCGGCCTGGGTGGTGCAGCCGGTGGCGCGCTGGGCAGCAGCATGGGTAACAAGGGTCACAAGCACAAACATCGTTGAGCATCAGCGGTCGTTGAAAAGCCCGGCAATTTGCCGGGCTTTTTTAGGGTTGAACGTTTTGCGGTTTTTCGATTCGAAATTTTACCTCCCCCGCGAAAATCGAGACTGCCATGACCCCCGAAACTGCAGGCAATGAAGAGAAAGGCCCAAGCGGACTGCCCTTTATCAACGATCCGGGCAACGAAGATCCGGGTTCGCTGATGGATGATGCGCAGGTGCCACTCAACGACGCCGACGAAGCGCTGGATGAAGACGACGAGCCGGATCCCGACGACAGTTACTGAGATTCGCCCCCTCCCTTGGCGTTGAGCCGCCCGTCGCGCCGCCCTCCGTGGCGCTTTTCACCGCGCCCGAGAATCACTGCCCGTTGCCCCTGGCTCGTGCACGCCGCTATGCTGCTGAACCCATTAATCGAGCAAAAAACTGGGCGTACCTGAGCCGCTCCCTGGATGTTTTTTGTTAACGGAGCAGACGCGATGAATGCACGGTTGAATGAATTGGGCCCGATCAAGGCCGTTATTTTCGATATGGATGGGTTGCTGCTGGACACCGAGGGCATTTACACCGAGGTCACCCAGCTGATTGCCGATCGCTACGGTCGCACGTTCGACTGGAGCATCAAACAGAACATCATTGGCCGTGGCGCCGGTGACCTGGCGCGCTATGTGGTCGAAGCACTGGAGCTGCCGATCAGCGCCGAGGAGTTCCTGGTCATCCGCGAACCGCTGATGCGCGAGCGTTTCCCCCGTGCCCTGGCCATGCCGGGCGCCCGGGAGCTGGTGCAGCATCTGAAGGCGCATAAGGTCCCGATTGCCGTGGGCACCAGTTCGTCACGCCAGTCCTTCGGCCAGAAAACCACGCTGCATACGGACTGGTTCGCCCTGTTCGACACCGTGGTCACTGCCGATGACCCCGAGGTTGGCGCGGCCAAGCCGGCGCCGGATATCTTCCTCACCGCCGCTCGGCGCCTGGGGGTGGCGCCGCAAGATTGCCTGGTGTTCGAGGATTCGCCGTTTGGCGTGACCGCCGCCAAGGCCGCCGGCATGACCGCGATTGCGGTGCCGGACCCGGCCATGGCTGATGAGCGCTATGCCCATGCCGATGCCATTATCCGTTCGCTGAAAGCGTTCCAGCCCGGCGCCTGCGGCTTGCCTTCGCTGCAATGGACGTGACACCGTTCAACGCCGCTTGACCGCGTGACAGCAAAACGCCGGGCAACCTGATGACAGGGTTGCCCGGCGTTTTTGTGTGGCTGGCGGATCAGGCGCCGAAACCACCGTCGATGGTCAGGCTGGCCCCGGTGATGTAGGCCGCTTCAGGGCCGGCCAGGTAGGCGACGAAACTGGCGATCTCTTCGACCTTGCCGTAGCGGCCGACCGCCATGTAGCCCATCAGGGATTCGGCGAAATCGCTGTCGGCCGGGTTCATGTCGGTGTCTACCGGGCCGGGTTGCACGTTATTGATGGTGATGCCTCGCGGACCCAAGTCGCGGGCCATGCCTTTGGTCAGGCCCACCAGCGCGGCTTTGCTCATGGCATACGGGCCGCCACCGGCGAAGGGCATGCGATCGGCGTTGGTGCTGCCGATGTTGATGATGCGCCCGCCCTGGCCCATGTGGCGGGCGGCTTCCTGGGTGGCGATAAACACGCTGCGCACGTTGATGGCCAGGGTCTGGTCGAAATCTTCGAGTTTGAAATCCTCCAGAGGTGCTACGGCCAGCACCCCGGCGTTGTTGACCAGGATGTCCAGGCGGCCAAAGGTCTCGACGGTATGGTTGACAGCCTGGCGAATGGCGGCTGCGTCGGCGCTGTCGGCCTTGATCGCCAGGGCCTTGCCGCCACTGGCAATGATCGCGTTCTGCAGCTCTTCAGCCTTGGCGGTCGAGCTGACGTAGGTGAAGGCAACCACTGCGCCTTCGGCGGCCAGGCGTTTGACGATGGCGGCGCCGATGCCGCGGGAACCGCCCTGGATCAGTGCCACTTTGCCGTTGAGGGATGAGGTGTTCATGTCGTTCTCCTGAAGTTCAAGGCGGGTTGCCTTGTGAATGGAGCCGAGTATCGACCGCTGATTAGCAGCTGTGTAGCGGGTAATCCCTATACTCTGTGTAAACCAAAAGTTTAGAGTTGCCGCTAATGGAAGCCTTCAGCAGCATCGAATGTTTTGTCCGCAGTGCCGAAGTCGGGAGTTTTGCCGAAGCTGCACGGCGGCTGGGCCTGACCCCCGCCGCGGTCGGCAAGAGTGTAGCCAAGCTGGAAGCCCGGCTTGGGGTCAGATTGTTCCAGCGCAGCACCCGGCGCCTGACGCTGACCGAAGCCGGGCGCCTGTTTCTTGCTGAAGTCAGCGACAGCCTGCAGACCATCCAGAATGCCGTGAGTACCTTGGCCAATGCCCAGGGGCGTCCGGCCGGCACGCTCAAGGTCAGTGTGGGCACGGTCTTTGGCTGTCTGTACATCGTGCCGATGCTGGGGGAGTTTCTGCAGCGTTACCCGGAAATCCACCCGGACTGGCATTTTGACAACCGGCAGGTGGATCTGATCGGCCAGGGCTTCGATGCGGCCATCGGCGGTGGCTTCGAGTTACCCCAGGGGGTCGTCGCGCGCAAGTTGTCACCGGCCCATCGCGTGCTGGTGGCCAGTGCGGGTTACCTGCAAGGCTGCGCAGCCATTGACCAGCCCGAGGATCTGCACCATTGCCGGGGGATCCTGATTCGCTCGCCGCAGACCGGACGAATCCGCACCTGGCAACTGACCGGGCGTGCCGGGGCCATGCAACCTCTGGAACTCAAGGCCGGCATGACCATGAGCGACTCCCAGGCGGCGTGCATTGCGGCCGCTCAGGGTTTGGGGGTGGCGCTGGTCAGCATGCCGTTTGCCGTCAACTACCTGCGTTCCGGTGCCTTGCAGCGGGTGTTGCCGGACTGGTACGTGGATGACGGCTTTACCTCGATCTATTACGCCGAGCACAAGCTGCTGCCGGGCAAGACCCGGGCCTTTGTCGACTTTGTGCTTGAGCAGTTCGCCGAGCAGGGGTTGGCGCAGGCATTCAGCGCTGTGTGATGGCCGGCCCCGAAGCCGGGGCCGGCCCAAGCGTCATGCCACTCAGCGCCCGAAGCGCAGCGGCCAGCCGACAATGGTCTTGGGGCGCGGCGTGGCGTAGGTGCGCACCTTGGAGGTGGACAGCCCGAGCCGCACCAGGGACTCGGCGATGGTCACCGCCGCCGTTACCCCATCCACCACGGGCACGCCGGTGCGCTGGCGAATCTGCTCGTCGAGACCGGCCATGCCGCCGCAACCCAGACAGATGACCTCGGCCTTGTCTTCGCTGACCGCTAGCTCCGCCTGGCGCACGATGGCCTGCACCGCGCGCTGTGGGTCCTGTTCCAGCTCCAGTACCGCCAGGCCGCTGGCCCGTACCGAGGCGCAACGGTCGTAGAGGCCGGAGAGCTTGAGCCGGTCTTCGATCAGCGGCACGGTGCGGTCCAGGGTGGTCACCACCGAGTAGGCGTGGCCCAGGAACATCGCTGTACTGGCGGCGGCGTCGGTGATGTCCACCACTGGCACATTGAGCAGTTCCTGCAGGCCTTCGCGGCCGTGTTCGCCATAGCCGGCCTGGATCACCGCGTCATAGGGCTGGTCGTAGGCCAGCACCCGGTCCATCACCGCGATGGCAGCCAGGTAGCTTTCGAAATTGCCTTCGACCGATTCGGCGCCGAAGTACGGGGTCAGGCCGACGATCTCGGTGCCGGGGGCCGCCACGCTTTGGGCCTGGCGGGCGATGGCCTGGGTGATGGAGTCGGTGGTGTTGACGTTGATCACGAGAATACGCATGAACATTCCTTGCACGTTTGCTTCAAGGGGGCCGTGGTGACGGCCGGCTAGCGGTCAGTGGCTGACGTTGTCGACCGCGATGGATTCGCCGCTGATGTCGGCGTAAAAGGCCTCGCGCCGGGCGATCAGCAGGTACAGCAGGGCGGCGATCCCGGCGCCAAACAGCCAGGAGAAGGGCGAGACGCTGGCAAACCCCGGCACCAGCGCCAGGACAATGGCGATCAGTGCGGCGGGAACGAAGGCCGCCACGGCCCTCAGGTTGACCCCGCGGCTATAGAAGTACGCGCCTTGCGGGTCTTCGCTGTAGAGCTCGGGCACGTTGATCCGGCCTTTGCGCACCAGCCAGTAGTCGACCATGATCACGCCGTACAGCGGCCCCAGCAGGGCGCCGAGCCCGGACAGGAAGTACACGATCACCAGCGGGCTGTTGTAGAGGTTCCACGGCAGGATCAGGACCGCGATGGCGGCGCTGATCAGTCCGGCGCGGCGGAAGGTCAGGTACTTGGGCGCCAGGTTGCTGAGGACGAAGGCCGGGGCGACGAAGTTGGCCATGATGTTCACCGCCACGGTGACAATCAGGAAGGCCAGGCAACCCAGGACCAGGAACCCGGTGTTGGGAATCGAGGCAATGATTTCGGTGGGGCTTTCAATCACCCGTCCGTTGATCTGGAACTGCGCGCCGCAGAGCACCACGGTAATGACGGCAAACACCAGGATGTTCACCGGCAGGCCCCAGAAGTTGCCCACCAGGATGGTCCTGCGGCAGGGCGACGAGCGGGCGAAGTCGCAGAAGTTGAGAATCAGGGTGCCGTAGATCGCCAGCCACAACGCGCCACCGGCAAAGATCTGGCGCCACATCTCGCCGCCGCTCAGGGGCTCGCGGATCGACCAGGCAATGCGCGCGTCGGCCTGGGTGTACATCCAGAGGGCCAGGGCGGCGACGGTCAGCAGAATCACCGGCCCGGCAAACCCTTCATAGCGCCGGACCATTTCCATGCCGTAGGCCAGAATCACCAACTGCACCAGCCAGATCACCACGAAGCAGGCCCAACCCAGGCCCGACAGGCCGAGGATCAGCTGTTGGTCATACTCGGCAAACCCCGGGTGGATGGCGATCAG
This sequence comes from Pseudomonas sp. QD4, assembly GCF_049199125.1. Classification (NCBI taxonomy): domain Bacteria; kingdom Pseudomonadati; phylum Pseudomonadota; class Gammaproteobacteria; order Pseudomonadales; family Pseudomonadaceae; genus Pseudomonas; species Pseudomonas sp. QD4. Next base: position 2,335,052 of record NZ_JBLZOM010000001.1, on the reverse strand, counting down.
CAACACGCGAAAGACCACCGACGCCAGGTAGGTCTGGATGCCGAACCAGGCAATGGCGATGACCGCTCGGATCAGCGCCGGAATCTGCGCGCCGTGGATACCGAAACTGATGCGGCTGATCACCGGGAAGGGCACACCGGTCTTTTGCCCCATGTAGCCGGAGAGGTTCATGAAGAAGTACACCAGCGCCGCGCCGATCCCCAGCGACAGCAGGATCTGCCAGCCGCCCAGGCCCAGGGCGTAGAGCCCGATGGCGAAGGAGTAGTTGGCGATGTTGTGCACATCGTTGGTCCACAGGGCAAAGATGCTGTAGCGACCCCAACGCCGGCCTTCGATTCTGGTGGGCGCCAGGTCTTTGTTGTGCAGGCGCGGGCTCAGGGCCGGTAATGCTCCAGGGGACGGGTCAGGGTAGGTCGAGGGGCGCGAGGAGGGCAGTTCGAGTGCGATGTTGTTAGAGGTATTTGTACGCATTCCGGCAGGCTCCTGACTGCGTGGCCCGCGATGACTGTGCTTGAGCTCATGCTCGACAATCTTCGTCGCAAGGCCCCGTAAGTCACTGGGTTCGGGGCATCTGCAGCCTGGCTCGCTGGACAGGCTTGCGGATATAAAGTGTATGTATGTTTTTCAATAATTGTATACAAAACACGAATTCACTTAAGCCACTTCTGTGCCAGATATTTATCTATATCGCCGGGTTTTAATTTCCTTTTTATCTGTTCAATTTATAACTTTATGAATTTGAACAGTTATAAGTTGACCAATTGAACAGCTATTTATTTTTATAAGTCGTCATACAGCCATCAGCCTTATTTTTAATAAAGCGTGGGATGTAACTTTTATGGGCGGTTTATTGTGAAGTGCATACAGGAATGACACCGATGGTGACATGGAGTGTGTACAGGATTTTGGCCGTTGGCGCTCCGCAACATGGCCGGTGTTTAGCGCGGTCGCGGCGGCCAGGGGGAGAGGGGGCGTTGCGGAGGGGGCGGGCGGCGCGCTCGCCGGCCTGGGTCGCCGGCTCTTTTCAGGGCCGGCGCCGCCGTGTGAATCAGGCCTTGCTTATGATATTGCCGGCGTGCAGGCCGCACTCTTTTTGCGTGGCTTCTTCCCACCACCAGCGGCCTTCGCGCTCGTGCTGGTTAGGCAGTACCGGGCGGGTGCAGGGTTCACAGCCGATGCTGATGAAGCCGCGCTCGTGCAGGCTGTTGTAGGGCAGTTCGAGCATGCGGATGTAACCCCAGACTTCTTCACTGCTCATCTGGGCCAGCGGGTTGAACTTGTACAGCGGGCGCTCCGGGGTCGAGAACGCGCCGTCGAGTTCCAGTGCCGCCACCTGGCTGCGGGTACCCGGGCTCTGGTCGCGGCGCTGGCCTGTGGCCCAGGCGCTGACGGTGGACAGTTTGCGCCGCAGGGGCTCGATCTTGCGGATGCCGCAGCATTCGCCGTGACCGTCCTTGTAGAAGCTGAACAGGCCCTTTTCCTTGACGAAGGGTTCGAGCTTGCTGTGGTCCGGCGAAATCAGTTCGATCTCGATCTTGTAGTGCTCACGCACCTGATCGATGAAGCGATAGGTCTCCGGGTGCAGGCGCCCGGTGTCGAGGCTGAAGACTTTGACGTTCTTGTTGAGTTTCCAGGCCATGTCCACCAGCACCACGTCTTCGGCGCCGCTGAAGGAGATCCACAGGTCATCGCCGAAATGGGCAAATGCCAGCTTGAGGATGTCCTGGGGGGACTTGTTGGCATAGGTCGCGGCGAGTTCAGCGACGTCGAACGGTTGGCTCATCAGGGCGTTTTCCTACAGGTCGGTGGCGCTGTGCGCTCTATAGGGGGGCGATCTTAACAAAAACCGGCCGGCCCTGGCGCGCTCCTCTGCGTTGCACCTCTCAGGGCGAATCGCTAGAGTTCGCCAGTCCTTTTGCTCGCTCAACTCAATAACCAATACAAATGGGAGTGTCTTGTGGAAATTGCCTGTCTCGATCTGGAAGGTGTGCTGGTCCCGGAAATCTGGATCGCCTTTGCCGAAAAAACCGGGATTGAATCCCTCAAGGCAACCACGCGGGATATTCCCGATTACGACGTGTTGATGAAGCAGCGCCTGCGGATTCTCGACGAGCACGGCCTGAAGCTGTCCGACATCCAGGAAGTGATCGCCACCCTCAAGCCGCTCGACGGCGCAGTGGAGTTCGTCAACTGGCTGCGCGAGCGGTTTCAGGTGGTGATTCTCTCTGACACTTTTTACGAGTTCTCGCAGCCGTTGATGCGCCAACTGGGCTTCCCGACGCTGCTCTGTCATCGCCTGATCACGGATGACACAGGGCGGGTCAGCAGCTATCAACTGCGCCAGAAAGACCCCAAGCGTCAATCGGTACTGGCGTTCAAGAGCCTGTACTACCGGGTGATTGCCGCAGGGGATTCGTACAACGACACCACCATGCTGGGCGAGGCGGATGCGGGGATTCTGTTCCATGCACCGGACAATGTGATCCGCGAGTTCCCGCAATTCCCGGCCGTGCATACCTTTGCCGAGTTGAAGCAGGAGTTCATCAAGGCCTCGAATCGGGCGCTGAGTCTGTAATCGCCGAGGGAATTCCGGCGTCTGTCCCGGCCAGCGTCGCCTTCGGCAGCGGCTACAACGGTGTAGCTGCTGCCGCAGGCGGCGCTGGCGATGACACCCCACGGCGTTTAGCGGCTGCCGAATTCAAAGGTTTTGCAGGGTTTCCAGCAGGACTCGGACCTTGGTGATGGACTCCTGGTATTCCTCCTCGCAATCCGAATCGGCGACTATTCCGCCGCCGCCCCAGCAGCACACCTGCCCGTCCTTGACCAGCAGGCTGCGGATGGCGATCGAGCTGTCCATTTCCCCGCGTACGTCCAGGTACAGCAATGAACCGCAATACAGGCCGCGCCGGGTCGGCTCCAGCTCGTCGATGATCTGCATCGAGCGGATCTTCGGCGCGCCGGTGATCGAGCCGCCCGGGAAGCTGCCGGCAATCAGGTCCAGGGCATCTTTGCCCGTGGCCAGCTCACCGGTAACGCTGCTCACCAGGTGATGCACATTGGGGTAGCTCTCGAGGCTGAACAGCTCCGGAACGCGCACCGAGCCGAGCCGGCAGGTGCGCCCCAGGTCATTGCGCAGCAGGTCGACGATCATCAGGTTTTCCGCACGGTCCTTGGGGCTGGCCAGCAGTTCGGCGGCGTTGGCCGCGTCTTCGCTGGCGTCCTGGCTGCGTGGTCGGGTGCCTTTGATCGGGCGGGTCTCGACTTGGCCCTGGCTGACTTTGACAAAGCGCTCCGGCGACAGGCTGAGCACCGCGCCGCCATCAGGCAGGCGCTGAAAACCCGAGAACGGCGTCGGGCAGGCCAGGCGCAGTGCGCGGTAAGCGCTCCAGGGGTCGCCCTGGCATCCGGCGCGAAAGCGTTGGGCAAAGTTGACCTGGTAACAATCGCCGGCCTGGATGTACTGCTGGATACGCTGGAACGCCTGGCGGTAGTCCTCGGCGCTGAGGTCGGCGGTCATGGTGCCGGTCAGGGTGAAGCGGTCCACGGTAGGGGCCGGCGCTTGGCTGAACAGGTCGATCAAGCGTTGTCGCTGGTCGCCGCCGAGGCTGGGGTGGAACACCAGTTGGCTGCTGGCTTGCTGGTGGTCGCTGATCAGGGCCCAGGGGTACAGGCCCAGGCGTGCGTCCGGCAGATGCAGGTCGTCCGCGGCCTGGCTGGGCAGGCGTTCCAGGCGCCGGCCGAAGTCGTAGCTGAGGTAGCCGATCAAGCCGCCGGCAAAGGGCAGTTGGCAGTGGGTCGGAAGGTTGGCCGGGCCCAGTTGCTGGAGGCTGCTGCGCAGGCGTTGCAGGAACTCGGCCCCGCTTTCACCGGCCTGCACCGTCAATTCAGCCAGGGGCCAGGCGCTGAGCAGGTCGTAGCGACCGCGCTCGGCACTCGGGCGGCCGCTGTCGAGCAGCACGGCCCCCGGGGCATGCTGAATCGCTGCAAAGTAGGCGGCAGGGTCGGCGCGGTAGGGCAGTGGGTGTACGGAACAGGTTGGCATGCGGGGCAGATCAGTCATCGAAGCGCGGCTGGCGATTGTAGTCCTCTGCCAGGGTTGCTCCTAGAGGGATGTCGGCGATTGCGGCGTTCGTGGCGTATTCGGCGTGCGGTGATTTAAGGAGGGGATGACATTTTTGCGCTGCCTTTGCCGGCCGGCGTCCGAACGCGGCCCGAGCCTTTGGCTGCGGCTACAGAGAGCGGTAGCCGCGCCGACAGGCCTAGCCTTCGACCGGCGGAATATGGCCGAACAGTTCCTGGGCGAATTTCACCCGGTCTTCGACGCTTTCTTCGATGCCGCGTGCCTTCAGCTCTTCCAGGCGCGCCTCGACCGCATGGGTGCGCAAGGTCAGGCCGCAGTCGTTGGCGATCTGGATGTTGAGGCCGGGGCGGGCGTTGAGTTCGAGGATCAGCGGGCCTTTTTCCTGGTCCAGGACCATGTCCACGCCGATGTAACCCAGGCCGCACAGCTCGTAGCAGCCCGCCGCGAGCTTCATGAAACCGTCCCAGTAGGGCAGTTGCACGCCGTCCACCGCGTTGGTGGTGTCCGGGTGCTTGGTGATGATGTTGTTCAGCCAGGTGCCGCGCAGGGTCAGGCCGGTGGCCAGGTCGACACCGACGCCGATGGCGCCCTGGTGCAGGTTGGCCTTGCCCCCGGACTGGCGGGTCGGCAGGCGCAGCATGGCCATTACCGGGTAGCCCATGAGCACGATGATGCGGATGTCCGGCACGCCCTCGTAGCTGATGCTCTTGAAGATCTGGTCCGGGGTCACCCGGTATTCGATCAGTGCACGGTCGCGGTGGCCGCCCAGGGAATACAGGCCGGTGAGAATGCTGGAGATATGGTGCTCGATCTCCTCGTGGCTGATGATCTTGCCCGACACCGTGCGATAACGGTCCTCGAAACGGTCGGCAATCACGATGATGCCGTCACCGCCGGCGCCCTGGGCCGGCTTGATCACGAAGTCGCTGCGCCCGGCGATGATTTCGTCGAGCTTGTCGATTTCCTTCTCGGTGGAGATCACCCCGTACAGCTCCGGCACATGGATGCCGGCCTTGATCGCCCGTTCCTTGGTGATGATCTTGTCATCCACGATCGGGTACAGGCTGCGCTTGTTGTACTTGAGCACGTAATCGGCGTTACGCCGATTGATGCCCATGATTCCCCGCGCTTCCAGGGCTTTCCAGGTCTTCCACAGGCCGAACATCAGGAGTCAGCCTTGACGAAGGCTTTGAAGCGTACGAGCTCGGTCAGGCGGTAGCCGCGATAGCGACCCATGGCCAGCATGAAGCCCACCAGGATCAGCAGGATCGCCGGGAAGGTGAAGACGAAGTACGTAAGCTCCGGCACGCTCATGATCAAGTGCGCCAGGGAGGCTGCGAACAGCGTGCCGATCGCCACTTTCATGGCATGGCCGCCACCGCGCTCTTCCCAGGTGATCGACAGGCGCTCGATGGTCATGGTCAGGATCACCATCGGGAACAGCGCCACCGACAGCCCGCGTTCCAGGCCCAGCTTGTGGCTGAACAGGCTGATGGCGGCAATCAGCACCACCACGAACGTCAGCACCACCGACAGCCGCGGCAGCATCTGCAACTTCAGGTGTTCGAGGTAGGAGCGCAGTGACAGCCCGAGCGCCGTAATCACCGTAAACAGCACGATGCCAAAGCCCAGCTGGGTCTCGCGGAAGGCCAGGGCGATCAGCACCGGAGTGAAGGTGCCCAGGGTCTGCAGGCCGATCAGGTTGCGCAGGATCAGGATCACCAGCACGCCAATCGGGATCATCACCATGATCATGAAGGTCTGCTGGGTCTGCAGCGGCAGGCCGTACAGCGAATACTCGAGGAAGTTGGCGTCGGTGTTCTCGTCGGTCAGCTTGGCCAGGCGAATGGCGTTCATTTCGCTGTTGTTGAGGCTGAAGGTGACGTTGGCTTTCTTGCCGCCATCGACGGTGATCAGGTTGTCGTCGCCGGTCCACCACAGCAGGCGGTCGGTGGGCAGGCCTTGCTCACCGGTTTCCGGGTTGAAGTACAGCCAATCGTTGCCATTGAAGCTGCGCAGCCACAGCTCCGGAGTTTGCGGCTGGTCGGCCACCAGGCGGATGGTGTGCACCTTTTCGATCGGTACGTGGGCGATGGACAGCAGCAGTTCGACGACCTTGGCCTTGTGCGGGGTGGACGGGTCACCGGCCAGCAGCAGTTTCACGTTGTCGTCGTTGAGGTTGTTGACCCGCTTGATGGCTTCGCCAATGAAGGTCTCGACGTCGGCCGAGTGCTGGCGAATAGGTGCGAGCAGGGCTTCGGCAGCGATCTTTTCCGGGCCTTCGACGGCAATGCTGTCACGGAAGGTGGGGCCTTTGACCTTGGCTTTCTCGCCGGTGTAGCGCTTGGTCAGCACCAGGCGGTAGTACAGGGTCTGGTTGCCCTTGGCCCGGCGCGCCGACCAGGTGACCTTGCGGTTGCCATCGACGCGGTTCACCGCGACCCCGTAGTTGTTGGAGATAAAGCTTTCGTTGAGGCTGACGTAATCGCGGCTCAGGGGCGGCACGAACATCTGGATCTTGATCGGGTCCTTGGCGTTGGCGACAAACTCGACCTTGGCGTCGATGTTCCACAGGTCGTCGGTGGCGTCTTCGGTCACCGGAATACCGAGCACGAAAATCTGGTAGGCCGTGATCGAGATACCCAACACCACCAGGATGGCGATCAGGACTTTCAGATGAAGGGTAAGAGAGCGCATTGGAATTACTCTGCGGTTTGAACGTCGATGGCGCAGGCGGGTTTGCCAGCAGCGTATTTAAGACTGGGGTCGACCAGCGCGTCGAAGCGTTTCAGGGCTTCGGAGCCGATCAGCAGCGGGTATTGGAATGCACTGCGGTCGGTCAAGTTCACTTCTATGCTGCGCAGGGCCGTGCCCATGCACACATCAAGGGTAATGACCGGGCGCGAGGTGTATTTCTTGTCGTCTTCGGGATCGATGTCGCCGGCGCGGCGCTTGATCTTGCTGACCCGGGCCAGCGGCCGTTCGATCGGGTGGGAATGGGCGGCATCGATGGCCAGGTAGAAACGCACCCAGGACTCGCCATTACGCTTGAAGCGTTTGATGTCGCGGGCGCTGAGGGAGGCGGTCTTGGCCCCGGTGTCGAGCTTGGCCGCGACTTCCAGGTCGATACCGGCCAGCCTTGCGTATTCATTGAGACCGTATACGGTCTTTTCGGCGGCAGCGCTCACGCCGGGCAGGCACAAGAGGCAGAGCAATAGGGAAAAGGCCTTGAGTCTCATAAATCCTGATGTGTCGCATGGGTTCTTCAGTTCAAGGCGACTGGCATTGCTGCGCAAACTCCCTCGTGTGCCTGCCATATAAAGATGACAGGCAAATGCGGGCGGCATTCTAGCACGCTGGTTTTATGGCGCCAGCGCCGGGGGCGGGCCATTTGAGTTGTTTTGGTGCAAAGGGTTATTAGACGATTGTCGACAATGTCTATTTTTCCTTTGACTGTAATGGGGTAATTGGCTAGTTTTTGTCACATTGATTTCAAAGGTGTCGACAATATGCTGGATCAACTCGATCCCCCGGTTCTGCTTCAGGACGATTCCGAGACCTTGTCCGAGAACGTTTTCCGGCGCATCCAGGCGGCGATCGTCAAGGGCGAGATCGCCCCCGGCAGCAAGATCTCCGAACCCGAGCTGGCGCGCACCTACGGCATCAGCCGCGGCCCGTTGCGCGAAGCCATCCATCGCCTCGAAGGGCAGCGCCTGCTGGTACGGGTGCCCCACGTCGGCGCGCGGGTGGTGTCCCTCAGCCACGCCGAGCTGATCGAACTCTACGAAATCCGTGAATCCCTGGAAGGCATGGCCTGCCGCCTGGCGGCGGAGCGCATGACCACCGAGGAAATCGACGAGCTGCGCCGGGTGCTCGACACCCACGAGCGCGATGCGGCATTTCAGGCCGGCGTCGGCTACTACCAGCAGGAAGGGGATTTCGACTTCCACTATCGGATCATCCAGGGCGCCGGCAACCGCACCCTCACGCAAATGCTCTGTGGCGAGCTGTATCAACTGGTGCGGATGTACCGCATCCAGTTTTCCGCCACGCCCAATCGGCCGCGCCAGGCGTTCGCCGAGCACCACCGGATTCTCGATGCCATCGCCGACCGCGACGGTGAATTGGCCGAGTTACTGATGCGCCGACATATCGGCGCCTCCAAACGCAACATTGCGCGTCACTTTCCAGAGTCCGCGCCCTAGAGAGGTGAGTCATGAGCTCCACTAACAAAAGCACTCCAGGCCAGCGTTTCCGTGAGGCGGTCGCCAGCGAGCACCCCTTGCAAGTGGTCGGCACCATCAACGCCAACCACGCCCTGCTGGCCCAGCGCGCCGGTTTCAAGGCCATCTACCTGTCGGGTGGCGGGGTGGCTGCCGGCTCCCTGGGCGTGCCGGACCTGGGCATCACCGGCCTGGATGATGTGCTGACCGACGTGCGCCGCATCACCGACGTCTGCGACCTGCCATTGCTGGTGGACGTGGACACCGGCTTCGGTTCCTCGGCGTTCAACGTGGCGCGCACCGTCAAGTCGATGATCAAGTTCGGCGCGGCGGCGATCCATATCGAAGACCAGGTTGGCGCCAAGCGCTGCGGCCATCGCCCAAACAAGGAAATTGTCTCGCAGCAGGAAATGGTCGACCGCATCAAGGCCGCCGTCGATGCGCGCACCGATGACAGCTTCGTGATCATGGCGCGCACCGACGCCCTGGCGGTCGAAGGCCTGGAATCGGCCCTGGATCGCGCCGCCGCCTGCATCGAAGCCGGCGCCGACATGGTGTTTCCGGAAGCCATCACCGAACTCGAGATGTACCGGATTTTTGCCGATCGGGTGAAGGCGCCGATCCTGGCCAATATCACCGAATTCGGCGCGACCCCGCTCTACACCACCGAGCAGCTCGGCTCCGTGGGCGTGTCTCTGGTGCTGTACCCGCTGTCGGCGTTCCGCGCCATGAACAAGGCGGCGGAAAACGTCTTCACCGCGATCCGTCGCGATGGCACCCAGCAGAACGTGATCGACACCATGCAAACCCGCATGGAGCTGTACGACCGCATCGACTACCACGTCTTCGAGCAAAAACTCGATGCGCTGTTTGCACAGAAGAAAGGTTGATTAGCCAACCACGAACAAACCGTTGATGAAGTTGCCAAGTCCCTAACAAATTCAAGATTGGAGAGAGCAATGGCCGAAGCAAAAGTATTGAGTGGCGCGGGCCTGCGTGGCCAGGTTGCCGGGCAGACCGCACTGTCCACCGTGGGCCAGGCGGGCGCCGGCCTGACCTATCGCGGCTATGACGTGCGTGAACTGGCGGCGGATGCCCAGTTCGAAGAAGTGGCCTACCTGTTGCTGTACGGCGAACTGCCCACCAAGGCCCAACTGGCGGATTACCAGGCCAAGCTGGGCAAGCTGCGCGACCTGCCCCAGGCGCTGAAGGAAGTGCTGGAGCGGATCCCGGCCGACGCCCACCCGATGGACGTGATGCGTACCGGCTGCTCGTTCCTGGGCAATATCGAGCCTGAGAAGGACTTCAGCGCACAGCACGATGTCACCGACCGCCTGTTGGCCGCGTTCCCGGCGATCATGTGCTACTGGTACCGCTTCAGCCACGATGCAAAACGCATCGATTGCGTGAGTGACGAGCCCTCCATCGGCGGCCACTTCCTGCATCTGCTGCATGGCAAGAAGCCTAGCGAGTTGCACGTCAAGGTCATGAACGTGTCGCTGATCCTCTACGCCGAGCACGAATTCAACGCCTCGACCTTTACCGCTCGGGTCTGCGCCTCGACCCTGTCCGACCTGTATTCCTGCGTCACCGCGGCCATCGGCTCGCTGCGCGGCCCGCTGCACGGCGGCGCCAACGAAGCGGCGATGGAGATGATCGAACGCTTCAGCTCGCCACAGGCCGCGGTCGAGGGCACCCTCGGCATGCTCGAGCGCAAGGACAAGATCATGGGCTTCGGTCACGCGATCTATAAGGACAACGATCCGCGCAACGAGGTGATCAAGGGCTGGTCGAAAAAGCTCGCCGACGAAGTAGGCGACAAGGTGCTGTTCCCGGTCTCCGAAGCCATCGACAAGACCATGTGGGAGCAGAAGAAGCTGTTCCCCAACGCCGACTTCTACCATGCCTCGGCGTACCACTTCATGGGCATCCCGACCAAGCTGTTCACGCCGATCTTTGTCTGCTCGCGCCTGACCGGCTGGGCCGCCCACGTGTTCGAGCAGCGGGCCAACAACCGCATCATCCGTCCAAGCGCCGAATACATCGGCGTTGAACAGCGCAAGTTCGTGCCAATCGAGCGTCGCTGACCGGCAGCGTGTCGGCGCTGATATTGAATGAGCCGGGAGTCCCGTGGGGGCAGGCTTCCATTCCATGCAGCGCCGCACGCTTCCTTTGAAACTACCGTGACCGAGTCCTGACGATGAACACTGAATTTCGCAAAACGCTGCCCGGCAGCCGCCTGGATTATTTCGACACCCGCGCGGCGGTCGATCAGATCGCCCCCGGCGCCTACGACAGCCTGCCGTACACCTCGCGGGTGCTGGCGGAAAACCTGGTACGCCGCTGCGATCCGGCGACCTTGAGCGCCTCGCTGCGCCAACTGATCGAACGCAAGAGCGACCTCGACTTCCCCTGGTACCCCGCGCGGGTGGTGTGCCACGACATTCTCGGCCAGACCGCGCTGGTGGACCTGGCCGGCCTGCGCGACGCGATCGCCGACCAGGGCGGTGACCCGGCGCTGGTCAACCCGGTGGTGCCGACCCAGTTGATCGTCGACCATTCCCTGGCGGTCGAGCGCGGCGGCTTCGATCCCGAGGCGTTCGAGAAGAACCGCGCCATCGAAGACCGGCGCAACGAAGACCGTTTCCACTTCATCAACTGGACCAAGAAGGCGTTCAAGAACGTCGACGTGATCCCGCCGGGCAACGGCATCATGCACCAGATCAACCTGGAGAAAATGTCCCCGGTGATCCAGGTGCGCGATGGCGTGGCCTTCCCTGATACCTGCGTCGGCACCGACAGCCATACCCCTCACGTGGATGCCCTGGGGGTGATCGCGATTGGCGTTGGCGGCCTGGAAGCCGAGAGCGTGATGCTTGGGCGAGCGTCGTGGATGCGCCTGCCGGAAATCATCGGCGTCGAGCTGACCGGCAAGCTGCAACCAGGCATCACCGCCACCGACATGGTGCTGGCGCTGACCGAGTTCCTGCGGCAGCAGAAGGTGGTGGGCGCCTGGCTCGAATTCTTTGGTGAAGGTGCGTCGGCCCTGACCCTGGGCGACCGCGCGACCATCTCCAACATGGCCCCGGAATACGGCGCCACTGCAGCGATGTTCTACATCGACCAGCAAACCATCGACTACCTGAAACTCACCGGCCGCGAAGAGCAGCAGGTGCAACTGGTGGAAAGCTACGCCAGGCACACCGGCCTCTGGGCCGAGAGTCTGAAGACCGCGCGTTATGAGCGTGGCCTGCAGTTCGACCTGTCTGCGGTGGTGCGCAACATGGCCGGGCCCAGCAACCCCCATGCACGGGTGGCCACCAGCGACCTGGCAGCCAAGGGCATTGCTGGCCAGTGGGATGACGTGCCGGGGCAGATGCCCGACGGCGCGGTGATCATCGCCGCCATCACCAGTTGCACCAACACCAGCAACCCGCGCAACGTGATCGCCGCCGGCCTGATCGCGCGCAACGCCAACAAGCTGGGCCTGACCCGCAAGCCCTGGGTCAAGTCGTCCCTGGCGCCGGGCTCGAAAACCGTGGCCCTGTACCTGGACGAAGCCGGCCTGACCAAGGAACTGGAGCAGTTGGGATTCGGCGTGGTGGCCTTTGCCTGCACCACCTGCAACGGCATGTCCGGGGCCCTGGACCCGGTGATCCAGCAAGAGATCATCGACCGCGACCTGTATGCCACGGCAGTGCTCTCGGGCAACCGCAACTTCGACGGGCGTATCCACCCGTACGCCAAGCAGGCATTCCTCGCCTCGCCGCCGCTGGTGGTGGCCTATGCGATTGCCGGCACCATCCGCTTCGATATCGAGAAGGACGTGCTGGGCCTGGACACCCAGGGCAACGAAGTGCGGCTCAAGGACATCTGGCCCAGCGATGAAGAGATCGACGCGGTGGTCAAGGCCTCGGTCAAGCCGGAGCAGTTCCGCCAGGTGTACATCCCTATGTTCGCCATCCACGAAGACACCGGGCCCAAGGTCGAGCCACTGTACGACTGGCGCGAGATGAGCACCTACATTCGGCGCCCGCCGTATTGGGAAGGGGCCCTGGCCGGCGCGCGCAGCCTGAGCGGCATGCGCCCGCTGGCGGTGCTGCCGGACAACATCACCACCGACCACCTGTCGCCCTCCAACGCCATCATGCTCGACAGCGCCGCTGGCGAGTACCTGGCGAAAATGGGCCTGCCGGAAGAGGACTTCAACTCCTACGCCACCCACCGTGGCGACCACCTGACCGCCCAGCGCGCGACCTTTGCCAACCCCAAACTGTTCAATGAAATGGTCCAGGAAAACGGCAAGGTCAAGCAGGGTTCCCTGGCGCGGATCGAGCCCGAAGGCCAGGTCACGCGGATGTGGGAAGCCATTGAAACCTACATGCAGCGCAAGCAGCCGCTGATCATCATCGCCGGCGCCGACTACGGTCAGGGTTCGTCCCGCGACTGGGCGGCCAAGGGCGTGCGCCTGGCGGGGGTCGAGGCGATTGCCGCCGAAGGTTTCGAGCGTATCCACCGCACCAACCTGGTGGGCATGGGCGTGTTGCCGCTGGAGTTCCTGCCGGGCACCAACCGCAAGACCCTAGGCATCGACGGCACCGAGACCTTCGACGTGATCGGCGAGCGTACGCCGCGCGCGACCCTGACCCTGGTGATCAACCGGCGTGACGGCGAGCGACTGGAAGTTCCGGTTACCTGCCGCCTCGACACCGCAGAAGAAGTATCGATCTATGAGGCGGGCGGCGTGTTGCAGCGCTTTGCCCAGGATTTCCTCGAATCGGCTACGGCCTAAGTGGCGCGCCGGGGGCCGACTGCAAGGTCGCGCCCCCGGCCTTATCAGGACCAGATTTCCATGGCTTTCGTACCGCAAATCAAGATTCCCGCCACCTACATGCGCGGCGGCACCAGCAAAGGTGTGTTCTTCAACCTGCAGGACCTGCCCGAAGCGGCGCAGTTGCCCGGCGCGGCCCGTGATGCGTTGCTGCTGCGGGTGATCGGCAGCCCCGACCCGTACGACAAGCAGATCGACGGCATGGGCGCGGCGACTTCCAGCACCAGCAAGACGGTGATTCTGTCGAAAAGCATCAAGGCCGATCACGACGTCGATTACCTGTTTGGCCAGGTCGCCATCGACAAGCCCTTCGTCGACTGGAGCGGCAACTGCGGCAACCTGTCGGCGGCGGTCGGTTCCTTCGCCATCAGCAGCGGGCTGGTGGACGCAGCCCGGGTGCCGCAAAACGGCGTGGCCGTGGTGCGTATCTGGCAGGCCAACATCGGCAAGACCATCATCGCCCACGTGCCGATCACCGACGGTGCGGTACAGGAAACCGGTGATTTTGAACTCGACGGCGTGACCTTTCCCGCCGCCGAAGTGCAATTGGAGTTCATGGACCCGGCGGCCGAGGAAGAGGGCGCGGGCGGTTCGATGTTCCCCACCGGCAACCTGGTTGACGACCTCGAAGTGCCGGGTGTCGGCACGTTCAAGGCGACCATGATCAACGCCGGGATTCCGACCATTTTTATCAATGCGCAAGACCTGGGTTACCAGGGCACCGAACTGCAGGGCCAGATCAACGGCGATCCCAAGGCGCTGGCGATGTTCGAGACCATCCGCGCCCACGGCGCCCTGCGCATGGGGCTGATCCAGCACCTGGATCAAGCCGCTACGCGCCAGCACACACCCAAGGTGGCTTTTGTCGCGCCGCCGGCCGACTACACCGCGTCCAGCGGCAAGGCGGTCAAAGTCGGTGATGTCGACCTGCTGGTGCGGGCGTTGTCCATGGGCAAGCTGCACCACGCGATGATGGGCACTGCGGCGGTGGCCATCGGCACGGCGGCAGCGATCCCCGGCACCCTGGTCAATCTCGCGGCCGGTGGCGGTGCGCGCAGCGCGGTGCGTTTCGGCCACCCCTCGGGCACCCTGCGGGTCGGCGCCGAAGCCAGCCAGGCCAATGGCGAGTGGACGGTGGTCAAGGCCATCATGAGCCGCAGCGCCCGGGTGCTGATGGAAGGCTGGGTGCGGGTGCCGGGCGACAGTTTCTAAGAGCAGAGGAGTTTGGATGGGGGAAGCTTGCCGTGGCGAGGGAGCTTGCTCCCGCTCGGCCGCGCAGCGGTCGTAAAACCTGAGCACGCGATTTACCTGCTGCAACGCATGGGCCGCCTTACGGGCGGTTACGCCGCCCAGCGGGAGCAAGCTCCCTCGCCACGATTGCTGATAGTGATGTTGTTATCGAGTAGCTGAGCAGGCGCAGACCTGCGATGCCGTTATTGACCTGACCTGTGCCTGAGGAATCGACCCTACATTCGACCCTGTAACTGGAGTGAATCGCTCATGAGCGCCAACGTTGACCTCAACAACCGTCCCGACTACGACCAGGTCCTGCAGGACATTGCCGACTACGTCCTGACCTACCGCGTCGACTCGCCCGAAGCCCTCGACACCGCCCGCAATTGCCTGATGGACACCTTGGGCTGCGGCCTGCTGGCCCTGCGTTTTCCGGAGTGCACCAAGCACCTGGGGCCGATCGTCGAAGGCACCGTGGTGCCCTTCGGCGCACGGGTGCCGGGCACCAGTTATCGCCTGGACCCGGTCAAGGCGGCCTGGGACATCGGCTGCATCGTGCGCTGGCTCGACTACAACGACACCTGGCTGGCAGCGGAGTGGGGGCACCCTTCGGACAACCTCGGTGGCATCCTCGCCGTGGCCGATCACCTGTCGCAAAAGCGCGTGGCCAATGGCGAGGCGCCACTGACCGTGCGGGCGGTGCTGGAGGCGATGATCATGGCCCATGAAATCCAGGGCGTGATCGCTTTGGAAAACTCCTTCAACCGGGTGGGTCTGGACCATGTGCTGCTGGTCAAAGTGGCCTCCACTGCGGTGAGTGCCAAGTTGATGGGTGCCAATCGCGAGCAGTTGCTGGCGGCGTTGTCCCACGCCTTCGTCGACGGCCAGGCACTGCGCACTTACCGCCATGCGCCGAATGCCGGTTCGCGCAAATCCTGGGCTGCGGGGGATGCTTCCAGCCGGGGCGTGCGCCTGGCAGATATCGCCCTGCGTGGCGAGATGGGGATTCCCGGGGTGCTGAGCGCGCCGCAGTGGGGGTTCTATGACGTGCTGTTCAGCCATACCAACAAGGACCTGGCGCTCAAGCCCGAGGGCCAGCGCCGGTTCAGCCTGTCGCAGAAATACGCCAGCTATGTGATGGAAAACGTGCTGTTCAAAATCAGCTTCCCGGCCGAGTTCCATGCCCAGACCGCCTGTGAAGCGGCGGTGACCCTGCACCCGCTGGTGCGCAATCGCCTGCACGAGATCGAGCGCATTGTGATCACCACCCACGAATCGGCCATCCGCATCATTTCCAAGGTCGGGCCGCTGGCCAATGCCGCGGATCGCGACCACTGCATCCAGTACATGACCGCCGTACCCTTGGCGTTTGGCAACCTGGTGGCCGAGCAGTACGAAGATGAATTCCACGCCGCGCACCCGATCATCGATCAGTTGCGCGAGAAAATGCAGGTGGTCGAAGAGCCGCGCTACACCCGCGAATACCTGGAGGCCGACAAGCGCTCGATTGCCAATGCCTTGCAGGTGTTTTTCAGGGACGGTTCCAGCACCGAGCAGGTGGTGGTGGAATACCCGATCGGCCATCGTCGGCGCCGCGCCGAAGGCATCCCGCTGCTGGAAGACAAGTTCAAGGCCAACCTCGCCACCCGCTTCACCGCCCAGCGCTCGGCGCAGATCTTCGCCCTGTGCAAGGACCAGGCACAGCTCGAAGCCACACCGGTGCAGCGCTTCGTCGACCTGTTCGTGATCTGACCTGCGCCCATCCACCCTGTAGCTGATGCCTAGCCTGCGAGGCTGCGCTGGCCCGACCTAACGCCGTGGCGTGTCTGGTGTACCCACGGCGTTGAAGATGGCCAGCGTCCGAACGCGGCCCGAGCCTCTCGGCGGTGGCTACAGAGGCGCTTTGGCCTTAAACAACCACTTCTCCACCGGCAATTTGGTGATGGCAAACCCGGTCAATAACACCGCCGAGTACATCAGCAATTCCCGCGACAGGCTTTGCCCTTCGTACCAGGCGCCGATCATCACCGCGAACACCGGGAAGATGATAAACACGAACGACAGAATGATCGGGCTCAGGCGCTTGAGCAGCAGGAAATACACGATAAACCCGCCCACCGATGCCACCAGCCCCAGGTACAGCAGCGCGCCCCAGGAGCGCGGGCTGATCGTGCCGAAACTCGGGCTCTCAACACACAGCCCGATCACAAACAGCATCAGCCCGGCAATGCCGATCGGCAGGGTGTTGTAGGTGATAACGCTGATGGCGCTGCCTTGCTGCTTGGTGATGACGTAGCACAAGGCGTGCAGCACCGCGGCGGTAAGAATCGCCACCACGCCAAACAGCTCGGCGTGGTCCAGGTGCAGGCCCTGACTGCGGATGATCATGTACAGGCTGGCAAAGCCGATGGCGATCCCGACTACCTGCGAGGTGTAGATTTTCTCCCGCAGGAAGATCGCGGAAAAAATCAGGATAAACACCGGCATGCAACTGAACAGCAAGGCCGTGAGCCCGGAAGAAACGTGCATCTCGCCGTAGTTCAGCAGGTAGTAGGGCAGGCTGAAGTAGCACAGGGTGACGAACACGAAGAACCAGCGCTTGGAGCGGGGAAACAGGATCGGCTCGCGGCGTACCAGGGCGAAGCCGAGAAACAGCGGAAAGGCGATCAGAAACCGCAGGCCGGCGGCGGTCAGGGGCGGCACGCTTTCCACGGCGATCTTGATGCCGAGCCAGGTGGTGCCCCAGCTCAGGCAGACGATCAGAAACAGCACGCTGGTGATCAGACCGGCCAGCCAGGGCTTCGAGACACGGGTGTTGCTGTGTATGGCTGTTGAGGTAGTCAACCTGGGATTCCTTTCATGAAGCGGAATTGACCTCTATATTGAGCGGGTCTGTTCCGGTAATTGAACCTGTAAAGCACGCTATTAGGGAAAATGATGGCTGTCAAAGTAAGTATTGACATGGTGTCAATGATCCGATCCGCACTCGAATCGGAGGTCGGCCCCAAGTACCAGCGCCTGGCCGGCGCTATCGATGACGGCATTGCCCAGGGAACCATTGCCCCGGGCAGCAAATTGCCGCCCCATCGCCTGCTGGCGGACAGCCTGGGAGTGACCATTGGCACCATCAGCCGCGCCTACGGCGAGCTGGAGCGTCTGGGGCGGGTGGTGGCGCGGGTCGGCGATGGCACCTACGTGCGCCAGCAGGGCATGGAGCGCCAGCGTGATGCGGGCTTTCGCAACGTCAGCGATGAACCGCCGGCCAGCTTCGACATGAGCCGCAACACCCATATCCCCGGGCCGGAAATTGCTCTTATGGCGCAGGGGCTGCACGCCTTGGCCCAGGACCTTGCGACTTTGCATGACCTCAGCCGCTACAGCGCCGAGGCCGGCCTGGTGCGTCATCGTGCGGCGGGCGCACGCTGGCTATCGCAAGAGGATTTTACTGCGCAGGCCGAGCAGGTCATTTGCGTCAATGGCGCCCAGCACGGGCTGCACATTACGTTGATGGCACTGCTCAAGCCCGGGGACACCCTGGTCACCGAACAATTGACCTACCCTGGCCTGATCAGCACCGCGCGCATGCTCGGGATCAAGCTGATCGGCTTGGAGATGGACGCGCAGGGCCTGCTCCCGCAGGCCCTGGATGAGGCCTGCCGCAACCATCGGGTGGTGGCTCTGTATTGCACCCCGAGCTTGCAGAACCCGACCACCGCGGTGCAGTCGCCAGCCCGGCGCCAGGCCATCGCCGAACTGGGTCGCCAGCACAATCTGCTGCTGATCGAAGATGAGGCCCATGCGGTGCTGATGGACCAGCGCCCGGCGCCCCTGAGTCATTTCGCCCCCGAGCGCACGGTGTTGATCGGCAGCCTGAGCAAGGCGCTGGCGGCCGGGTTGCGGGTAGGGTTCGTGCATGCGCCGGTGGCGCTGGTGGACCGTTTGGCGGCGGCGGTACGCGCGACCTGCTGGATGGCCACGCCGTTGACCCTTGAGCTGGCTTGTGTCTGGATCGAAAGCCCGGTGGCCGAGGCCCTGCGGCAACAGCAGATCGCTGAAATCCGCCGGCGCAAGGCCTTGGTCGAAGGCCTGTTGGCGGGGCTGGAGTGGCGCAGTCCACCCGGTAGCCCGCATTTCTGGATCAAGGTCCCCGAGCCATGGCGCGCCTCGGAAATCGAGGCTGAACTCAAGCGCAACCACTACCTGATCGCCACCGCCGAAGCGTTTGCCGTGGGGCAGGCGGCCGTGCCGCAATACATTCGCGCCAGCGTCTGCAACACCTCGGACGATGATCGGTTGTTGGTGGCGGGGTTTGGCGCCTTGGCCCGGGCGCTGGGGCAGGGCGACGGGGCGAGCGCCTGGTAAATCGCCGTGGCTAAGGCGCAAACGCCTTCGCCACGGGGGAGGGGCTTACTTGAAGCGGCGTTCCACGCCTTTTTCGACGAGGATTTTTGCCGAAATCTCCTCCACCGAAAAATGCGTGGAGTTGATGTGGGGGATATTTTCGCGACGGAACAGGTTTTCCACCTCGCGCACCTCGAACTCGCACTGGGCGTAGCTCGAATAGCGGCTGTTGGGTTTGCGCTCGTTGCGGATCGCGGTCAGGCGGTCGGGGTCGATGGTCAGGCCGAACAGCTTGTGCTGGTGCGCGCGCAGGGCGTTTGGCAGTTGCAGGCGCTCCATGTCGTCCTCGGTCAGCGGGTAGTTGGCCGCGCGAATGCCAAATTGCATGGCCATGTACAGGCAGGTCGGGGTTTTGCCGCAGCGCGAAACGCCCACCAGGATCAGGTCGGCCTTGTCGTAATAGTGGGTGCGGGCGCCGTCGTCGTTGTCGAGGGCGAAGTTCACCGCCTCGATGCGCTCCATGTAATTGGAGTTGTGGCCAATGGAATGGGACTTGCCGACCGAGTACGACGAGTGCTCGCTCAACTCCTGCTCCAGTGGGGCGAGGAAGGTCGAGAAAATATCGATCATGAAACCATTGGAGGTCGCGAGGATCTCACGAATGTCCTGATTGACGATGGTGTCGAAGATGATCGGGCGAAATCCGTCCTTTTCGGCGGCGATGTTGATTTGTTGTACCATGGCCCGCGCTTTTTCCACGCTGTCGATGTACGGCCGCGTGAATTTGCTGAAGGTGATGTTTTCGAACTGCGCCAACAGGCTTTGGCCGAGGGTTTCGGCCGTAATACCGGTGCCGTCGGAAATAAAGAAAGCAGATCGTTTCATTTGCACCTTGGGCCTTAAGCTAGTGACGAATCTTGGATATGATAGGCGCGATTTGCCGGCCTGGAATGGCCCGCATTCTCACTTATTTTCCAGGTCCAGGCCATATAGCGGGCAATTGCTCCTTCGAGCAGCCGGCTTCTGAGCTTTTCCAACACAGTTAGTGGAGAGATCACCTTGGTAGAGTACGTAGTTTCCCTCGATAAGCTCGGCGTCCATGATGTAGAGCATGTGGGGGGCAAGAACGCATCCCTGGGCGAGATGATCAGCAACCTCGCGGGCGCCGGCGTATCGGTCCCCGGCGGCTTCGCCACGACGGCTCAGGCCTACCGTGATTTTCTTGAACTCAGCGGTCTCAACGACCAGATCCATGCGGCACTCGATGCCCTGGACGTCGATGATGTCAACGCCCTGGCCAAGACCGGCGCACAGATCCGTCAATGGATCATGGAAGCCGAATTCCCCGAGAAACTTAACGCCGAGATCCGCACCGCCTTCGCCGCGCTGTCGGCCGGCAACCCCGATATCGCCGTAGCCGTACGCTCCTCTGCGACGGCCGAAGACTTGCCGGACGCCTCCTTCGCCGGCCAGCAGGAAACCTTCCTCAACATCCGTGGCGTCGAGAACGTGATTCGCGCCGCCAAGGAAGTGTTTGCCTCGTTGTTCAACGACCGCGCCATTTCCTACCGCGTGCACCAAGGCTTCGACCACAAACTGGTCGCCCTGTCTGCCGGCGTGCAGCGCATGGTGCGTTCGGAAACCGGCACTGCCGGCGTGATGTTCACCCTCGACACCGAGTCGGGCTTCCGTGACGTGGTGTTTATCACCGGCGCCTACGGCCTGGGTGAAACCGTGGTCCAGGGCGCGGTCAACCCCGACGAATTCTACGTCCACAAAAACACCCTTGAAGCCGGTCGCCCGGCCATCCTGCGCCGCAACCTGGGCAGCAAGGCCATCAAGATGATCTACGGCGACGAAGCCAAGGCCGGCCGTTCGGTGAAAACCGTCGATGTCGACAAGGCCGAACGCGCCCGTTTCTGCCTCAGCGATGCGGAAGTCAGCGAGCTGGCCAAGCAGGCGATGATCATCGAGAAGCACTACAAGTGCCCGATGGACATCGAATGGGCCAAAGATGGCGACGACGGCAAGCTGTACATCGTTCAGGCCCGTCCTGAAACCGTGAAAAGCCGCACCCAGGCCAACGTGATGGAGCGTTACCTGCTCAAGGAAACCGGCACTGTGCTGGTGGAAGGCCGTGCCATCGGCCAGCGCATCGGTGCCGGCAAGGTGCGGATCATCAAAGACGTTTCCGAGATGGACAAAGTCCAGCCCGGCGACGTCCTGGTGTCCGACATGACCGACCCGGACTGGGAGCCGGTGATGAAGCGCGCCAGCGCCATCGTCACCAACCGTGGCGGCCGTACCTGCCACGCGGCGATCATCGCTCGCGAGTTGGGGATCCCGGCGGTCGTTGGTTGCGGCAACGCCACCCAACTGCTGAAGGAAGGCCAGGGCGTCACCGTATCCTGCGCCGAAGGCGACACCGGCTACATCTTTGAAGGCGAGCTGGGCTTCGACGTCAAGAAGAACTCGGTCGATGCGATGCCTGACCTGCCATTCAAAATCATGATGAACGTCGGCAATCCGGATCGCGCCTTCGACTTCGCCCAGTTGCCCAACGCCGGTGTCGGCCTGGCCCGCCTGGAGTTCATCATCAACCGCATGATCGGCGTGCACCCCAAGGCGCTGCTGAACTACGCCGGCCTGCCGCAGGAAATCAAGGACAGCGTCGACAAACGCATCGCTGGCTATGACGACCCAGTCGGCTTCTACGTCGAGAAGCTGGTGGAAGGCATCAGCACCCTGGCCGCTGCGTTCACGCCGAAAAAGGTCATCGTGCGCCTATCGGACTTCAAGTCCAACGAATACGCCAACTTGATCGGCGGCAAGCTGTACGAGCCGGAAGAAGAAAACCCGATGCTGGGCTTCCGTGGTGCCTCGCGTTACATCAGTGAATCCTTCCGTGACTGCTTCGAGCTCGAGTGCCGTGCCCTCAAGCGCGTGCGCAACGAGATGGGCCTGACCAACGTCGAGATCATGGTGCCGTTTGTCCGTACCCTGGGCGAAGCCAGCCAAGTGATCGACCTGCTGGCTGAAAATGGCCTGAAGCGGGGCGAGAACGGCCTGCGCATCATCATGATGTGCGAGCTGCCTTCCAACGCGATCCTGGCGGAAGAGTTCCTCGAATTCTTCGACGGTTTCTCCATCGGCTCCAACGACCTGACCCAGCTGACCCTGGGCCTGGACCGTGACTCCGGGATCATCGCGCACCTGTTCGATGAGCGTAATCCGGCGGTCAAAAAGCTGCTGGCCAACGCCATTGCCGCCTGCAACAAGGCCGGCAAGTACATTGGCATCTGCGGCCAGGGTCCTTCGGACCACCCAGACCTGGCCAAATGGTTGATGGAGCAGGGTATCGAGAGCGTCTCGCTGAACCCCGACTCCGTACTGGAAACCTGGTTCTTCCTGGCTGAAGGTCAGGCTGCGGTCTGATCGGTGAATGAAGGCCCGGCCGGCCACGTGTCGGCCGGGCCTTTGAGATTCAAGTAGGGCGGGCTCCATCTGGATGCCGCCCTTTTTTGTGCAAGAGCATTATGCAAAGCAGCAGCAACCTATTTCCCGTCGCCTTGATCAGTGCTGAACGTCGAGGCGACCTGAGTGAAGACGTGTACCGCCTGAAGCCGGGTAACAGTCCGGACAGCACGGTGGAGATCGCCGTTACCCGTTTGGGCCTGGCTGATGAGCCTGAGGCTCGTGGTGTTCCGGTGATCTTGCTTCACGGCAGTTTTTCCAACCGCCGCTTCTGGTTTTCCCCCAAGGGCCTGGGTCTGGGCGCATACCTGGCCCGTGCCGGTTTTGATGTGTGGATCCCTGAGATGCGTGGCCATGGCCTGTCGCAACGCAACGCTGGCTATCGCAAGAATCGTGTCGCCGACTATGCGCGTTACGACCTACCGGCCATTGGCGCCTTCGTGCGCGAGCAGAGTGGGCAGGTCCCGCACTGGATCGGCCATTCCCTGGGGGGGATCACCCTGGCCGCGGCCTTGGGCGGACAGTACCTGGGCGAGCCGGCGGTGGCCTCGGCGGCCTTTTTTGGCAGCCAGGTCAGCCGCACGTACTGGCCATTGAAGATTCCACCGGTGGAGTGGGGCGGTCGTTTTGTTCTCAAGCGCTTTGCCCAGCTCTCGGGGTCGCGGCTCAAGCGTGGTCCGGAAGACGAGCCGATCGGCCTGGCGTTGGAAAGCATGCGCTGGTACGGCCTGTTCGGACGTTTCGGCGATAGGGACAAGGATTGGTGGGCCGGCCTGGCCGAGGTCCAGATGCCGGTGCTGGCCGTCAGCGCCGCGGGCGATCATCAGGACCCGACGTGGGCCTGTCGCAAGCTTTATGAGCAGCTAGGTTCCGAGCACAAACAATTTGTCTGCCTGGGGCGCGAGCAGGGTTTCAGCGGTAATTTCGGGCATGTCGAAATGCTGGTGAGCAAAGCGGCGCAGGTTGAAGTCTGGCCGTTGGTTGCCCGCTGGTTGACCGACCAGCAGACGCCGCTGCTGACGCCGGCACCTGATCTGGCCGCCGTGGTTTGATGCCGGAGCGCTGACAAGAGCATTTCGCTCGGCCCGGGTTGCGGCTAAGATATGACGCATTGAGCTGTTTTGGTCATATTCAGTTACGTAGTGGGAATTGTGTTCGTGTTGTTTGCTTCGGGCGTCGGCCACTGATGGCCGAGCCTGATGTCGCATGATTCCCACCGCAGCATTAAACCTGCGCGGTCTGGGCTCGTTTCATCAATACAGTGCCCGGGTTTGCGGCATCTTCAATCGTGGTCTTTCTGTTACAGGAGTTTCTCGATGAATCATTACCTCACTCCCGACCTGTGCGACGCCTATCCGGACCTGGTGCAGGTGGTTGAACCGATGTTCAGCAATTTTGGTGGCCGAGATTCATTCGGCGGCGAAATCGTGACCATCAAATGCTTCGAAGACAACTCGCTGGTCAAAGAGCAGGTCGATCTCAAGGGCGATGGCAAAGTACTGGTGGTCGACGGCGGCGGTTCGCTGCGTCGTGCCCTATTGGGCGACATGCTGGCCGAGAAAGCGGCGAAAAACGGTTGGGAAGGCCTGGTGATCTACGGCTGCATTCGCGATGTCGACGTCATTGCGCAGACCGACCTCGGTGTCCAGGCGCTGGCTAGCCATCCGATGAAGACCGACAAGCGCGGCATTGGCGATCTTAATGTGGCCGTGACCTTTGCCGGCGTGACATTCCGCCCGGGTGAATATGTCTACGCCGACAATAATGGTGTGATCGTTTCGCCCAGCCCGCTGAAAATGCCTGAATAAACAGTCGACCTAGCAAGGGATGAGGATGTTCGAGGAAGAAAACGCGCAGTGGGGCCTGGTACATGCCCTGATTCTGGATGGTAAAGGCGGTGCGCGTTCGATTGCCCGGACTGAGCTCGACGAGTTGCAACTGCAGCCCCATGAAAGCCTTTGGCTGCACTGGGATCGCAGTCATCCACAGACTCAGACCTGGCTGCGCCGCTCCAGCGGCCTGAGCGAGTTCAGCTGTGACCTGCTGCTCGAGGAGAACACCCGGCCGCGCCTGCTGGCATTGCCGGACTCCGAGTTGCTGCTGTTTTTGCGCGGTATCAACCTCAATCCCGGGGCCGAGCCGGAAGACATGGTCTCGGTGCGCATCTTTGCCTCGGCCCAGCGGGTGATTTCCCTGCGTTTGCGTCCGCTGCGCGCCACTGACGAGTTGCTGGTGCAACTGGCCGATGGCAAGGGCCCGAAAACCGCCTCGGAGCTCATCCTTTATATGGCGCAATACCTGACCCACAAGGTTCAGGATCTGGTCAGCGACCTCTCTGAAGTGGTCGATGGCGAAGAAGAAAAACTGGATGCCGACGAACGGTATACGCCGGAGCATGGCAGCATTTTGCAGATCCGTCGGCGAGCGGCCGGGCTCAAGCGTTTTCTCGCGCCGCAGCGGGATATTTTCGGCCAGCTCAGCCGCATCAAATTGCCCTGGTTTGCCAATGACGACGGCGACTACTGGAACGAATTGAACAACAGTCTGACCCGTTACCTGGAAGAGCTGGAATTGACCCGGGAGCGCGTGGGGCTTGTGCTGGAGGCCGAAGACCGGCGCTTGAGCGTGCGCATGAATCGCACCATGTACCGCTTCGGGATCATCACTGGGATTTTCCTGCCGATGAGTTTTCTCACCGGCTTGCTGGGCATCAACGTCGGCGGCATTCCGCTTTCCGCCAGCCCCTATGGCTTCCTCGTGGCGTGCCTGCTGTTGGCCAGCGTGGCGCTGGGCCAGTGGTGGTTATTCCGACGTTTGCGCTGGGTCTGACGAATGAGTCATGTGACCCGAAGAAATTTGATCGCGTCTTTCACAGACATCACGAGAGGTGCGTATGCACGATCCGTTTGAACAGTCTTTGCGTGACATGCTGAAAGCGACGCCGTCCAGCCGTGACGACGACGCTTGCCTGGGCCGCGTACTGAAAACCGCCAACCGCCAGGTCGGTGCCGGTGATCTGTTCAGCCTGCTGGGCCGTTGGCTGCCAGCGTTGATGATCGCCTTGAATAACGGATCGGCCCACGTCGCGCCGGTGTCCCGTCGTAAACCTACTGCTCGCACTGCTGATAAGGCTGATTGAATATGGAACTTGATCTCTGGACTCAGAGCCTCGTCACCGCGATGACTGCGTTGTGGACCAAGGTAGCGAATTTCATTCCTAACCTGTTCGGCGCCCTGGTGGTGCTGTTGCTGGGTTTTGTCGTGGCCAAGTTGCTGGACACGCTGCTCTCCAAATTACTGGCCAAGCTGGGCCTGGATCGCCTGATGGGCGGCACCGGCTTGACCAAGCTGCTGTCCCGCGCCGGGTTGCAGGTGCCGATCTCGACCTTGATCGGCAAGATCGTGTATTGGTTCGTGTTGTTGATATTCCTGGTTTCTGCTGCCGAATCCCTTGGCCTTGAGCGAGTTTCAGCTACGCTCGACATGCTGGCGCTGTATTTGCCCAAGGTCTTTGGTGCTGCGCTGGTACTGCTGGTGGGGGTTTTGCTGGCGCAACTGGCCAACGGCCTGGTGCGCGGTGCTGCGGAAGGTGTGGGGCTGGATTACGCCAGCGGCCTGGGGCGGATTGCCCAGGGCCTGGTAATTATCATCAGTATTTCGGTCGCGATCAGCCAGTTGGAGGTCAAAACCGACCTGCTCAACCATGTGATCGTGATTGTATTGATTACCGTTGGTCTGGCAGTTGCCTTGGCCATGGGATTGGGAAGCCGGGAAATTGCCGGGCAGATTCTTGCGGGAATCTACGTGCGTGAGCTGTATCAGGTTGGGCAACAAGTACGCGTGGGCGAGGTCGAAGGTCAGATCGAAGAGATCGGCACGGTTAAAACTACACTGCTGACCGAGGAGGGTGAGCTAGTCTCTCTTTCCAATCGGATCCTGTTGGAGCAGCACGTAAGTAGCCGCTAACCCGGCAAACCCTGCTAATGTATGCCGCCGCAAAATGCCCTGTCCGGGATGCGGCGGACATTGACCTGACTGTCGGCCCGACTCGTTTTGAATAAAGCCCAATCGTTATCCATGCGCTACGATCCCCGCGAGCTCTCCGATGAGGAGTTGGTTGCGCGTTCGCATGCGGAGCTGTTTCACGTAACGCGCGCCTATGAAGAGTTGATGCGGCGCTACCAGCGAACCTTATTTAATGTCTGTGCACGTTATTTAGGGAACGATCGCGACGCGGACGATGTCTGTCAGGAGGTGATGCTGAAGGTGCTGTATGGCCTGAAGAACTTCGAGGGCAAATCAAAGTTCAAGACATGGCTATATAGCATTACGTACAACGAGTGCATCACACAGTATCGAAAGGAGCGGAGAAAGCGTCGATTGATGGACGCTTTGAGTCTTGACCCCCTCGAGGAGGCGTCTGAAGAGAAGGCGCCGAAACCTGAGGAAAAGGCCGGACTTGACCGCTGGTTGGTGCATGTGAATCCGATTGACCGAGAAATTCTGGTGCTACGATTTGTCGCAGAACTGGAGTTTCAGGAGATCGCGGATATCATGCATATGGGTTTGAGTGCTACAAAAATGCGGTACAAACGAGCTCTTGATAAATTGCGTGAGAAATTTGCAGGCATTGCTGAAACTTAGTTCGGCGCAAATATCTCTTACGTCTAGGTGAGTTCTGATAGACTTACCGCCGAGTTGTCCCCCGGTATGTGGGACTGCTTTACAATCACCAGATGGGGATTTAACGGATGAAACTGAAAAACACCTTGGGCATTGCCATTGGTTCTATTGTTGCCGTGACTTCGTTCGGCGTTCTGGCGCAAGGCCAAGGCGCGGTCGAGGGTGAACTGTTTTACAAAAAACAGTACAACGACAGCGTTAATCACGTTGAAGACGGCTTCAACCCAGGCGCATCGATCGGTTACTTCCTGACCGACGACCTGTCGTTGAACGCTACCTACGACAAGACCAACCACACCCGTTCTAACGACGGCACTGGTAACCAGAAAATCAAGGGCGACAACTTCGGCCTGAACGCTCAGTACCACTTTGGTACCGTGGGTGACGCTCTGCGTCCATACGTTTCCGGCGGTGTTGCTCACAAGAGCATGACCAACGTTGAGGTCGACGGCCACAACGGTCGCGATCAGTCGACTTTCCTGACTGCTGGCGCTGGTGTTAAGTACTACTTCACCGACAACCTGTTTGCACGTGCCGGCGTTGAAGCCGACTACAAACTGGACAACGGCAAGTGGGACTACGCTCCTACCGTTGGTCTGGGCGTGAACTTCGGTGGCAGCGGCGGCAAAGTTGCTCCAGCACCAGCTCCAGCACCAGCTCCAGTAGCTGAGCCAGAGCCAGAAGCTCCGGTTGCTGAAGTTGTTCGTGTTGAGCTGGACGTGAAGTTTGACTTCGACAAGGCTGTGGTTAAAACCAACAGCTACGGCGACATCAAAAACCTCGCTGACTTCATGAAGCAGTACCCACAAACCACCACCGTTGTTGAAGGTCACACTGACTCCGTCGGTCCTGACGCTTACAACCAGAAACTGTCTGAGCGTCGTGCAAACGCCGTTAAGCAAGTTCTGACCAACCAGTACGGTGTTGAGTCGAACCGCGTTCAATCCGTTGGTTACGGTGAGTCCCGCCCAGTTGCTGACAACGCAACTGAAGCTGGCCGCGCTGTTAACCGTCGCGTAGAAGCGTCGGTAGAAGCACAAGCTAAGTAATTAGCTTTGTAGCTCAGAAAAACCCGGCCTAGGCCGGGTTTTTCTTTGTCCGCGATTTGAGCTCTGGTCCCTTGCGCCGCCAGCCCTTCGCCAGGCGCTACGCAAGCTGGACGAGTAGCTTGTCGGGCACGTCCTCGATGCTTGCAGCGGCTGCAACCTTGCCTATCACCAGGATTGCCGGGCTCTGCAGCTGGAAATGCAGTGCCGCGTCGTGCATTGCCTCCAGGGTGCAGCGGCATTCCCGCTGTTCTGGCAGCGAGGCGTTTTCAATCATTGCCACCGGTGTCGTTGCAGCAAGCCCCCCTTTGAGCAGTTGCTCACGAATGTCCGCGAGTTTCGCCACCCCCATATAGATCACCAGCGTCGTGCCACTTTGCGCCAGGGCTTGCCAATTCAGGCTGCTGCCATCCTGGGTATGGGCCGTCACCAGCGTGACGCCACGGGCGACGCCGCGCAGGGTCAGAGGGATATCGCAGCGCGTCGCCCCGGCAAGGCCGGCGGTGATGCCATTGACCAATTCCACTTCCACGCCGCGTGCCCTGAGCCACTGCGCCTCTTCGCCGCCGCGTCCGAAAATGCACGGGTCGCCACCCTTGAGGCGCACCACGCATTTGCCCTGGCGGCTGTAGCGCAGCATCAGGCGGTGAATGAAGTCCTGAGGTGTGGAGCGACAGCCACCGCGCTTGCCGACATGGACCACCCGTGCTCGGGGGCAGTGCTCCAGTAGCGCGTGGTTGACCAGGTCGTCGATCAGTACCACCTCGGCTTCGCCCAGGGCGCGGACGGCCTTGAGGGTCAGCAATTCGGGGTCGCCGGGGCCGGCACCTACCAGCCAGACTTTTGCGCTCATGTATTTTTCCTCACAATGTGATGGCGATCGGCTGCGCCGAGGCAGCCAGCAGACGTTTGATTTCCGGGATGCATGACCCGCATTGGGTGCCGCAGCCCAGTTGCTGTTTCAGGCCGTCGAGGTCCAGGCCACGTTCGATGCCGGCACAAACCGCGTTGAGGCTGACGTTCTTGCAGTTGCACAAGGTCTTGTTGTTGGGCGAGGACAGGCCGGCGGCCCCAGGTGGGGTGCTCATGGGCGCCAACAGCCAGCGGCGCAGTTGTTCATCGGCGCGGCCTTCCAACCACAGGTTGTGCAACCAGTGCTGGGCCAGAGTTTCACCGGCCAGGCGGATGGCGATGATTCGCCCCTGTTCGATTCGCACCCGTTTGCCGATGGCGCGTCGCGGATCGTCGTAAGCCAGGACAGGGCCGTGGCTCAGACCCAGTAAATGATCGATGTCCTTGAGCAGCAACGGGTCCGGTGCCTGGGCATGCGCCGCGCGAATCAACAGGGCAGGCCGTTCACGGCCGGTGAGGCTCAGGCTCAGGTAGGAAAAGCTGTCGCACAGTGGCCGCAACGCCTCGAAATGTTGCTGCACATTGCCCTCGATCAGGGCGAACAGATGCCATGGCAGGTGCACCGGCTCCAGGCGCACACCGCTGTGCTTGAGTTCCGGCTGCTTGGACAATGGGTCAAACGCCGATTGGGTGACGGCGTTGATGCCGCCCTTGAGAAAACGATCGCCCCAGTGCATTGGTAAAAAAGCCTGGCCAGGGCGTATGCCGTCGTCGCTGCCCACGGCGACGATCACGCTGCCGCGGCGGCTTTTGAGGCTGACCAGATCGCCATTTTGCAGGCGATGTCGCCGCAGCTCGTCCGGGTGCAGGCTCAGTACGGCTTCGCTGACATGGCCGAACAGCTGCGCGGCGGTGCCGGTGCGGCTCATGCCGTGCCACTGGTCGCGCAGGCGACCGGTAATCAGGGTCAGCGGGAACCGCGCATCACGTTGTTCCTTTGCCGCCTGGTAGGGGTCGCAAACAAACTGGGCGCGGCCATTGGCTGTCGGGAACACGCCATCGCCATAAAGGCGCGCGGTGCCGTGTTCGACGCCCGATGGAAACGGCCATTGCTGCGGCCCGAGGCGGTCGAGCAGGGCATGGCTGATTCCGCATAGATCCAGGTCGCGGCCTTGGGTCAGGTGTTTGTATTCGTCGAATACCTGGGCCGGCTCGGTGAACCTGAACAAGCTTGGCTTTCCGGGACGCAGTTGCTGTTCCAGGCGCTGGGCGAAGTCCACGGTGATGGCCCAATCCGGGCGTGCTTCGCCCGGGGCCTTGATCGCCCGGCGGACGTGGGAGATGCGGCGTTCGGAGTTGGTCACCGTGCCGTCTTTTTCACCCCAACTGGCGGCGGGCAGCAGCAGGTCGGCGAACGGCGCGGTTTCGGTGGTGCGAAACGCTTCCTGCAACACCACGAATGGGCAAGCCTCGAGGGCTGCACGAACTGATTGCTGGTCGGGCAGCGATTGCGCCGGGTTGGTACAGGCGATCCACAGCGCCTTGATGCGGCCGCTTTTCACCTGCTCGAACAGCTCGATGGCGGTAAGCCCGGTGCGCTCGGGCAACTGCTCGACCCTCCAGTATTGGGCGACTTGCGCGCGATGCTCGGGGTTGGCCGCTTCGCGGTGTCCGGGCAGCAGGTTGGACAGGCTGCCGGTTTCGCGACCGCCCATGGCGTTCGGCTGACCGGTCAGAGAGAAGGGGCCGGCACCGGGTCGGCCGATCTGGCCGGTGGCCAGGTGCAGATTGATCAGGGCACTGTTTTTCGCGCTGCCCGAGGTGGACTGGTTCAGCCCCATGCACCACAGGGAAAGGAAGCTCGGCGCAGTTCCAATCCACTGCGCGCACGCCTGTAGCTGCTCGACATTGATCCCGCAGAGCTGGGCCACCATGTGCGGGGTGTAGTCGCGCACCAGGGTTTTCAACGGCGCCAGGCCTTCGGTGTGGGCCTCGATAAAGGCGCGGTCCACCCAGCCTTCCCACAGCAGCAGGTGCAGGATGCCGTGGAACAATGCGACATCGGTGCCCGGCAGGATGGCCAGGTGCAGGTCGGCGAGGTCGCAGGTATCGGTACGACGCGGGTCGATGACGATGACTTTCATCTGTGGTCGCAGGCGCTTGGCTTGTTCCAGGCGGCGAAACAGTACTGGATGGGCGTAGGCCATGTTACTGCCGACTATCATCACGCAATCACTCTGTTCCAGGTCTTCGTAGCTGCAGGGTGGGGCGTCGGCGCCCAGGCTGCGTTTGTAGCCGACCACTGCCGAAGACATGCACAGCCTTGAGTTGCTGTCGATATTGTTGGTGCCGACCAGCGCTCGGGCCAGCTTGTTGAAGACGTAGTAGTCCTCGGTCAGCAATTGCCCGGACAGGTAGAAGGCCACGCTGTCCGGGCCGTGTTCGGCGATGGTGGCGGCAAACACGTTGGCCGCATGCTGCAACGCACTGTCCCAGTCGGTGCGGCTGCGGGGCAGGCGTTTGCCCAGGCGCAATTGCGGGTACAGCGCACGTGCCGCGAGGTCGCCGGTCAGGTGCAGGCTGGCACCCTTGCTGCACAGTTTGCCGAAGTTGGCCGGGTGCGCCGGGTCGCCGCTGACGCCCAGGATCTGGTGGCCGTCATGCTCGATCAGCACGCCGCAGCCGACCCCGCAGTAACAACAGGTCGAAGCGGTCGTCTGGCGGCTCATCAGCCTGCATCCCGCAGCGCCAGCAGGACCCGGCCATTTTCCACCCGGGCAGCATGCTGGTGTGCACAGCCTGAATCGGGGGCCTGGGCTTGGCCGGATTCGAGGTCGATCTGCCAGTTATGCAACGGGCAGGCGACTTTCTTGCCGTAGATCAGCCCCTGGGACAACGGGCCGCCCTTGTGCGGGCAGCGGTCATCGAGGGCAAAGACCTGGTCGTCGCTGGTGCGAAAAATGGCGATGGCGCCCTTGGGCCCGTCGACGATGCGCGCGCCGAGGGCGTTGATGTCTTCCAGAGCGCAGATATCCTGCCAGTTCATGCCGGCACCTCCAGGGTGTTCAGGGGGATCAGGTCGAATTCTTTCTTCAGCAACGGCTGCTGCAGGCGCTCTTTCCACGGGTCCTGCTCGAACGACAGGGAGAATTGCAGGCGTTCGTTGAGTGCCTTGCGCCGCTGCGGGTCTTCCACGACCGCGCGTTTGATGTGGTCCATGCCGACCCGTTGCAGGTAGTGCACGGTGCGCTCCAGGTAGAAGGCTTCTTCGCGGTACAGCTGCAGGAACGCACCGTTGTACTCGCGGACTTCCTCGGCGGTCTTGAGCTTGATCAAGAACTGCGCTACCTCGGTCTTGATCCCGCCGTTGCCGCCGATGTACAGCTCCCAGCCGGAGTCGACGCCGATAATCCCCACGTCCTTGATCCCGGCCTCCGAGCAGTTGCGCGGGCAGCCGGAGACTGCGAGCTTGACCTTGTGCGGGGACCACATATTGAACAGGTCGTGTTCCAGCTCGATCCCCAGTTGCGTCGAGTTTTGCGTGCCGAAGCGGCAAAACTCGCTGCCGACGCAGGTTTTCACGGTGCGGATGGACTTGCCATAGGCGTGGCCCGAGGGCATGTCGAGGTCTTTCCACACGCCAGGGAGGTCCTGCTTCTTGATCCCCAGGAGGTCAATGCGCTGGCCGCCGGTGACTTTCACCATGGGCACCTGGTACTTGTCCGCGACATCGGCAATACGCCGCAGCTCAGACGGGTTGGTCACGCCCCCCCACATTCTCGGCACCACCGAATAGGTGCCGTCTTTCTGGATGTTGGCGTGGGCCCGTTCGTTGATCAGGCGCGACTGTGGATCGTCCCTGGCCTCACCCGGCCAGGTGGAAATCAGGTAGTAGTTCAGTGCCGGGCGGCAGGTGGCGCAGCCATTGGGCGTACGCCAGTTGAGGTAGCTCATGGTGTCGGCGATGGTCAGCAGGTGCTGTTCGCGGATGGCCTGGCGGATCTGCCCGTGGTTGAGGTCGCTGCAGCCGCAGATGGCTTTTTCGCTTTTCGGCTTGACGTCCGCTGCGCCGCCGACGGTGTTGATCAGGATCTGCTCCACCAGGCCGGCGCAGGAACCGCAGGAGCTGGCGGCCTTGGTGTGTTTCTTGACCTCGTCGACGCTGAACAGCCCGTGCTCCTGGATCGCCTTGACGATGGTGCCCTTGCACACTCCATTGCAGCCGCAGACTTCGGCGTTGTCGGCCATGCCCATGGCTTTGTCCTGACCTTGATGGCCGACATCGCCCAGCGCGTTTTCGCCGAACATCAGGTGGTCGCGGATCTCGCCAATCCCATGGTTCTCGCGGATCTGCCGGAAGTACCAGCCGCCGTCTGCGGTGTCTCCATACAGGCAGGCCCCGACCAGCACGTCATCCTTGATCACCAGCTTTTTGTACACGCCGCCGATGGGGTCGGAGAGGGTGATGGTTTCGGTCCCTTCTGCGCCCATGAAGTCGCCGGTGGAAAACAGGTCGATGCCGGTGACTTTCAATTTGGTTGAGGTCACCGAGCCCTGGTAGCGCGCGAAGCCCAGTTGTGCCAGATGGTTGGCGCAGACCTTGGCCTGTTCGAACAGCGGCGCCACCAGGCCGTAGGCGATGCCGCGATGGCTGGCGCATTCGCCGATGGCGTAGATACGCGGGTCGTAGGTCTGCAGGGTGTCGTTGACCAGGATCCCGCGATTGCACGGGATCCCGGCTTTTTCCGCCAGCTCGGTGTTGGGGCGGATACCGGCGGCCATCACCACCAGGTCGGCGGGGATGATGTCGCCGTTCTTGAACTGCACCGAGCCCACCCGGCCATTGCCGGCATCATGCAGGGCCTGGGTTTGCTCGCTCAGGCGAAAGTGCAGGCCTCGGGCTTCGAGGGCGGTTTGCAGCAGTTGGCCACTGGTCTGGTCCAGTTGCCGCTCCAGCAGCCATTCGCCGATGTGCACCACGGTGACGTGCATGCCACGCAGCATCAGGCCGTTGGCTGCCTCCAGGCCGAGCAGGCCGCCACCGATCACCACCGCGTGTTTGTGGGTCTTGGCGGTGTCGATCATTGTTTGAGTATCGGCGATGTCGCGGTAACCGATGACCCCCTGCAGGGTGTTGCCGGGGATGGGCAGGATAAACGGCGTCGAGCCGGTCGCGATCAGCAGGCGATCGTACTCGGCCTCGGTGCCATCCTCGGCCATCACGCAGCGCCTGGCCCGGTCGATCTGCACCACCTTGCGGTTGAGCAGCAACTTGATCTGGTTATCCAGGTACCAGTCCAGGTCGTTGAGCACGATCTCGTCGAACGTCTGCTCACCGGCCAGGACCGGCGAGAGCAGGATGCGGTTGTAGTTGGTGTGGGGCTCGGCGCCGAAGACCGTGATGTCGTACAGCTCGTTGCTCAGCTTGAGCAGTTCTTCCAGGGTCCGGACCCCGGCCATGCCGTTGCCGATCATCACCAGTTTGAGTTTTTTCATCAGGTTCTCCGGGAGCTCAGGCGGTGGGTGGGGCCTGGCTCGACAAAAATCGCACAACAAAAAAGGCGTCCCGCTAGTTGCCTAGCGAGGACGCCTTTGTCCGGTCCCGTTCTCTCGGGAAGCCTGCCCTTCGTCGTTGAAGGTCGGGCTGTATGTCTGTTGCGTAGAACTAATGCAGTGCTTGTGCCAAGTCGCCACCGGCAGGGTTTTGCCGGGGTTGCTCCGCGCGCTGGCGCCTGTTCATGCACCGAATCAAGGCGCGGCGCCCTCTTTCAGCGCGGCAGCGGCTACGGGAGGATTTGGGGTTTCAGTGCAGGAGCAGAAATAGCAGCACCAGATTGAGCAGCAGGGCGGCCAGGGCCACGCTGCGCCAGACTTTCAGCGGCTCGCGTTCGAGCAGGGGGCGCGGGCGTACGCTCAGGCTGCCGCGCTCACCGTGTTCCAGGGCCAGTAGCCATTCCTCGGCGGTCTCGAAGCGTTGGCCGGGGTCGGCATTTACCCCGCGCTCCAGGTTGTGTGCCAACCAGTCCGGCAGATCCGGGCGATAGCGGCTGGCGCTGGTCGGGAGGCCGAAGCGCGGGCGCTGGAAGGCTTCGATCTCGCCATGGGGGTAGTGCCCGGTCAGCAGCACGTACAAGGTCACGCCCACGGCATACAGGTCCTGCTGCGCATTCGGCGCAGCACCGCTGAAGGCCTCCGGGGCGATGTAGCTGGGGGTGCCCGGCAGCAAGTTGGCCGGGTCCTCGCACAGGCCGGGGCAGTAGGCCAGGCCGAAGTCCAGCAGGCGCAACTCGCCGTCATCGCTGAGCAACAGGTTCTCGGGCTTGATGTCGCGATGCAGGATCTGTCGCCGGTGCAGCAAGCCCACCACGCGCAGCAGGCGCTGGGCCAGCGTCTGCCATTGCGCCAGGGGCAGCGGGCCGTTTTTGGCGAACAGTTCGGCCAGGGTGCTGCCCGGGTATTCGCGCATTACGTAATACAGGTGCTGGCGTGAGGTGCTGGCGTGGACCTCGGGAAAGTAGCGCCCGGCTACCCGACGCAGCAGCCATTCCTCAGCCAACAGGGCTTGTCCGGCCCGGTGATCGTTGTCCAGTTGAGTCGGCAGGGTTTTCAACAGCCAGGGCTGCAACTGGGCATCGCGTACCCGATAGCGCAATGACTGCTGGCTTTGCCCGAGCACGGCCTCGACCTGCCAGCCCTCGAACGCCTGGCCGGGCTTGAGTGGCGGCGGCAGGGGCCATTGCTGCAGGTGGATCAGGGCATCGCCGATCGAGTGTTCGCCCAGGGTGTCGACCCGTATCAGCAGTGCGCTGGCATTGTCCTGGCTGCCCGCCAGATGCGCGGCAGCGACCAGGGTCTGCACGGCGCTGTCGAGGTCGGGCTGATCATGCAGGATCGCGGCAATGGCCGTGTCGCCTAGAGTCGCCCAAACCCCGTCGCTGAGCATGAGCAAACATTCACCCTGGCGCAGCTCATCGTCGAGGAAGTCCACCACCAGGTGCTGATCCAGGCCCAGCGCGCGCTTGAGCACGTGCTGCATGCCGGGTTGCTCCCAGACGTGGTCCTCGCTGATGCGCTGCAGATACCCGGCGTGCCAGCGATAGACCCGGCAGTCGCCAACGTGGGCCAGGGTGAATCGCCGGCCACGCAGCACCAGCGCGCTGACGGTGGTCAGCAACGGCTGGCCACCCCCGTTGGCTTGCAGCCAGCGATTCTGCGCCAGCAACAGACGCTCCAGAGCCTGGGCCACGGGCCAGGTTTGCGGGGTGGCGTAGTAGTCCAGTGCCAACGCCTGCAAGGTCGAACGCGCCGCCAGGCCTCCATCGGCGCATTGGCTGACGCCGTCGGCGATGGCGAATAGCAGCCCTTTGCTGGCCGCCAGCGCCGGTGCCGGTGTTACCAGGCGCAGCGCGTCCTGGTTTTCAGGCCGAGGACCGATGGCGCTGGCCTGGGCATGACTCAGTTGCAGGCTCATGGGCGGCTCAGACCCGCGCCGCGGTGACGGCGGCGGAGCCCCAGGTGGTGCGCCAGCGACGTTTCACCCCATGCAGACCGAACCAGGCCAGGATGCCCAGGCCGGCAAACAGCCACAGTGCCAGTTGATAGCTGCCGGTGCTTTGCTTGATCGCTCCCATGCCCGCCGCCAGGGCAAAGCCGCCGATGCCGCCGGCCATGCCGATCAGCCCGGTCATCACGCCGATCTCGCGACGAAAGCGTTGTGGTACCAGTTGGAACACCGCACCGTTGCCGGCACCCAGGCCGAGCATGGTGCAGACAAACAGCGCCAGCGCCGCGTAGGAACTGGGCAGGTTGAAGCCGACTGCGGCAATGCACAGCACCGCTACGCCGTACATGCCGAGCAAGGTCCGGATGCCGCCGAAGCGATCCGCCAGGGCGCCGCCCAAGGGGCGCATCAGGCTGCCGCCAAAGACACAGGCTGCGGTGTAGTAGCCGGCGGTGACCGGGCTCAGGCCGTACTGGTCGTTGAAGTAGCCGGGCAGAGCGCTGGCCAGGCCGATAAAGCCGCCAAAGGTCACGCTGTAGAAAAACATGAACCACCAGCTGTCACGGTCGCCCAGGGCTTTGAAATAGTCCGCCATGGACTTGGCCTTGGGCCGTTCCGGCGCGTTCTTGGCCAGCCAGGCGAAAATCACCAGGGTCAGAATCAGCGGGATCAAGGCGAAGCCGAACACATTGCTCCAGCCAAAAGCCGCCGCCAGCACTGGCGCGAGCAGGGCCGCAAATACCGTCCCCGAGTTGCCGGCACCGGCAATCCCCATGGCCTTGCCCTGATGCTGCGGCGGGTACCACTGCGAAGCCAGGGGCAACGCCACGGCGAATGAAGCCCCGGCCATGCCCAGAAACACCCCCAGCAGCAGGGCCTGTTCATAACTGTGGATACCCAGTTTCCAGGCGCCGAACAGGGCACAGATCACGATCACCTGGCCGATCAGCCCGGCGGTTTTTGGCGACAGGCGATCAGCCAGCAGGCCCATGGCAAAGCGCAGCAGGGCTCCGGCCAGGATCGGTGTGGCGACCATCAGGCCGCGCTGCTGGGTGGTCAAGTGCAGGTCAGCGGCTATCTGCACTGCCAGGGGGCCGAGCAGGTACCAGACCATGAAGCTCAGGTCGAAATAGAGAAAGGCCGCGAACAGAGTCGGGGTGTGGCCGGATTTCCAGAAGCTTGAATTCATCGCGCACCTCAGCTGAAAAGAGTCTCGAAAGGAGTCATGAGCCTTCAGGTGGTGCACCGTCACGGCCGCACCACCGGCCCCGGGCTGTGGGGCCAAAACGAAAAAACGCCGCAACCCTGTCTGCCTGAGCGAAGGGTGTGCGACGTCGTTGTCGTAGGTGGGGCAACCGCCGTTGGTTACCTGCGGAGTTTCCAAAGCAAGAGCTGAGCCAATCCGGCTGAGGCGTGGGGCGGGGGCTCAGCCAAGCAGTTCACTCATGGCGATAATCTGCTCGGCTACCTGGATCAGTTTCTGCTGACGGCTCATGGCTTGGCGGCGCATCAGGGTGTAGGCCTCTTCCTCCTGGCAGTGCTTCATTTTCATCAGCAAGCCCTTGGCTAATTCGATGCGCTTGCGCTCGGCCAACTGTTGGTCCCGCGCATGCAGCTGGGCACGCAGCGCCTGGTCACTTTCAAAGCGAGCCATGGCCACATCGAGGATCGGTTGCAGGCGTTGGGTCTGGATGCCCTCGACTATGTAGGCGCTGACACCGGACTTGATCGCCTGGCGCATCACCCCCGGGTCGTGCTCGTCGGTGAACATCACGATCGGCCGCGGCTGATCGCGGCTGACCAGCACCACTTGCTCCAGTACATCGCGGCTGGGTGACTCGGTATCGATCAGGATCACGTCCGGACGCACCGTTTCGACCCTGGCCGGCAGGTCGATGGTCAAGCCGGACTCGTCGATCACTTCGAAGCCGGCCTCGATCAGTGCCGCCTTGAGCCGGCCGACTTTTTTTGCGGTGTCATTGATCAACAGGATTCGCAACATGCTCCAAGGCTCCTGTCAGCGGCTGGCGAGAAGGGGTGAGCTGTCGCTCATGGCGTGCAATTTGAAGCTGCGTGCATAGCCGCCCGGGTCTGTGCCATCCCAGATTTTGCCGTCGATCAGTTGGCTGCTGCGCATGTCCTGGCCCCAGGACGCAACACCCACCGCCGTGGCCGCCTCGCGGTACAACCCAAGCTGTTGCACCTGGCGGGCGACGTCGAGGTAGTCCGGGTCTTCGCGCAGCAGGCCCCAGCGGCGGAACTGGGTCATGAACCACATGCCATCGGACAGGTACGGCAGGTTGACCGCGCCGGCATTGTGAAAGCGCAGGGCATGGGGGTCTTGCCACTGGTTGCCGAGGCCGTCGGCATAGTCTCCCAGCAGCCGCGGCTGGATGCAGTCGAGCGGGGCGTCGAGGTAGGCGCCGGCGCTGAGCAACTGCGCGGTACTTTCACGGTTTTCACGGCTTTGTTCGATAAAGCGGCTGGCCTCGAGGACCGCCATCACCAGCGCACGGGCGGTGTTGGGGTACTGCTCGACAAAGGCGCGGGTGCAGCCCAGGACTTTTTCCGGGTGGTCGGGCCAGATGGCCTGGGTGGTGGCCAGGGTAAAGCCTTGGTCCTGGCGCACCGCGCTGGCGCTCCAGGGCTCGCCGACGCAAAAGCCATCGATGCGCCCGGCTTGCAGGTGCGCCACCATTTGCGGCGGCGGTACCACCACACTGTCGACATCCTGCAACGGGTGGATGCCCTGGCTGGCGAGCCAGTAGTACAGCCACATGGCGTGGGTGCCGGTGGGAAAGGTCTGGGCAAAGGTCAGCTTTGCACGACGTTGGTGCACGTGCTGGTAAAGCGCTTCAGGACTGGTCACCTGCAGCCCTTGCAGCTCTCGCGACAGGTTGATGCTCTGGCCGTTCTGGTTCAGCCCCATCAACACCGCCATGTCGCTGGCATTAACGCCGCCGATGCCCAGGTGCACGGCATAAATCAGGCCGTACAGGCTGTGGGCGGCATCCAGTTCGCCGCTGACCAGTTTGTCCCGCAGGCTGGCCCACGATGCCTGGCGCTTGAGGTTCAGGGTCAAGCCATAGGGCTGGGCGAAGCCCTGGGTTGCAGCAACCACCACCGAGGCGCAGTCGGTCAGTGCCATGAACCCCAGGTCGATGGCGCTCTTCTCCGGGGCGTCGCTGCCGTTGACCCAGGCCAGCGGGCCGATTGCGAGTTCATTCATGAGCCTGACCACCTTGCAATGAAAAAGCGCCGTACCCGAGCGCCTGGCAGAGCCAGGGCGGGTGACGACGCCTTTGTCCGTATCGATAGGGGCACCCTGCCGCCGTTGGCAGAAGTACTGATGTACACCTTGGTGCAAGGCATATGCCATTCACCGCTGATTTCACTGTGCGCCTCGCGTGCAGGCCCCGGGCCCGGCTATAATCGCCGCCTTATTCGCCGCCACCGAGTCAAGCCCGCCCATGTATACCCTGGCCCGCCAGCTGTTGTTCAAACTCTCCCCGGAAACCTCCCATGATCTGTCCCTGGACCTGATCGGCGCGGGTGGGCGTTTGGGCCTCAATGGGCTGTTGTGCAAGGCGCCGGCGCAGATGCCGGTGCGGGTCATGGGGCTGGACTTTCCGAACCCGGTTGGCCTGGCTGCCGGTCTGGACAAGAACGGTGCGGCCATCGATGGTTTTGCCCAGCTGGGGTTTGGTTTTGTCGAGATCGGCACCATCACCCCGCGTGCACAGCCCGGCAACCCCAAGCCACGGATCTTCCGTCTGCCCCAAGCTGAAGCGATCATCAACCGCATGGGCTTCAACAACCTGGGCGTCGATCACTTGTTGGCGCGGGTGGCTGCAGCCAAGTATCAGGGTGTGTTGGGGATCAACATCGGCAAGAACTTCGACACCCCGGTCGAGCGCGCGGTGGATGACTACCTGATCTGCCTGGACAAGGTGTATGCCCACGCCAGTTACGTCACGGTCAACGTCAGTTCGCCCAACACCCCGGGCCTGCGCAGCCTGCAGTTCGGCGAGTCGCTCAAGCAATTGCTCGGCGCCTTGAGCGAGCGGCAGAAGGAGTTGGCGCTGCGTCACGGCAAGCATGTGC
The DNA here is from genome assembly GCF_049199125.1 of Pseudomonas sp. QD4. Taxonomy (NCBI): domain Bacteria; kingdom Pseudomonadati; phylum Pseudomonadota; class Gammaproteobacteria; order Pseudomonadales; family Pseudomonadaceae; genus Pseudomonas; species Pseudomonas sp. QD4. Next base: position 2,294,683 of record NZ_JBLZOM010000001.1, on the reverse strand, counting down.
CATTGGCGATCAAGATCGCTCCGGACATGACCGATGAAGAAACCGTGGACGTGGCCCAGGCCTTGATCGAAACCGGCATGGACGCGGTGATTGCCACCAACACCACCCTGAGCCGCGCAGGCGTCGAAGGGCTGGAGCACGGTGAAGAGGCGGGCGGCCTGTCCGGTGCCCCGGTGCGCGACAAGAGCACGCACACGGTCAAGGTGCTGGCGGCCGAATTGGCCGGGCGCCTGCCGATCATTGCGGTTGGTGGTATTACCGAAGGCCAGCACGCGGCTGAAAAAATCGCGGCCGGTGCCAGTCTGGTGCAGTTGTATTCGGGGTTCATCTACAAGGGACCGGCGTTGATTCGCCAGTCGGTGGATGCCATTGCGGCATTGGCTGCGCGGCAGTCGTAACCCTCAGGCTTAAGAGCGGCGCGCCCAGGCCTGTTTGGCCTGGTGGCGGGGAGCAGTCTTTCGTCATGAATCGCGGCCAATAAAAAGGGCTCCTTCAAGGAGCCCCTGGGCCGAAGCCCGCCGTCCGGATGGGACGTGCGTGGTTAAGTCACAAGCTATTCAAGTTTTAGTGTCGGAATGGTGCCCTTATTTAGCCGACAGCGTGAAGTTCGTTGAGTCTGTGGATGCCCGCAGTGCCTGTCATACCGTCCCAATTGTCGCCGCGTCCTTCGCGCCAGCCGTTAATCCAGGCTTGACGTACCGACGGTAGAGTAAATGGGCAAAGCTCACGGGATTTGCCGTTAACGCCATAGTGATATCCGCGTACAAATGCTTTTTCCAACGGATCACGCTTAAGTCTTCTCATAGGGTGTTTCCCTCACTTGTTGACTGTACTTATGTCCTATCGACCTCTACCTGAGGTCGGGCAGAATGCTTCTGCCGTTGGTGCTCGCTGCCGGCGTGGCGAGCTTGATTGTTGACGTCATTGCGGCGTCAACCTGTGTTGAGTTCTAACCAATAGGTCACACGGTGGGAATGATCGTTTTGTCATAAGGACGTAACGATAATGCGGGTAAGGCCATAAGAACGGCTGGATGCGAACCGTTTTTATTGGGCAAAGCCTGCTGTGATGAGCCTTTGGTTAGATGACGGTGTTAATGCTTTAGTAAGAATGTCGACCTGTTGCAGTCGGGTATTATTCGACGAAGGGTCGACTTATGACATTTTGTTGCTCGACTTTTTATCTGCCTCTGCCATCTAAGCTTTTTCTACCCTTGTGGTGAGCTGGTCGGCAGGGGTGGGACGGCACACTTTCGTGCCACGCGAGCGCTCTTCAAGAAAAGCGCTTGATTGAAAACCGGGCGGACAATGCGTTGTCCGTTCACTTATGCCAAAGGCCCTGGAACTCCCATGTCGGATCGTTACGAACTCTTCCTCACTTGCCCTAAAGGCCTCGAAGGCCTGCTGATCGAGGAAGCCGTCGGGCTTGGCCTTGAGGAAGCGCGCGAGCACACCTCTGCCGTGCGCGGCATGGCCGACATGGAGACCGCTTATCGGCTGTGTCTCTGGTCGCGCCTGGCCAACCGGGTGTTGCTGGTGCTCAAGCGCTTCCCGATGAAGGACGCCGAAGACCTCTACCACGGTGTGCTGGATATCGACTGGCAAGACCACATGCTCGCTGACGGCACCCTGGCGGTGGAGTTCAGTGGCCACGGTTCGGGCATCGACAACACCCACTTCGGCGCCCTGAAGGTCAAGGACGCCATCGTCGACAAGCTGCGTACCCCGACCGGCGAGCGCCCTTCGATCGACAAGCTGAACCCGGACCTGCGCATTCACCTGCGCCTGGACCGTGGCGAAGCCATCCTTTCCCTCGACCTGTCCGGCCACAGCCTGCACCAGCGCGGTTATCGCCTGCAGCAAGGCGCTGCGCCGCTGAAGGAAAACCTGGCCGCCGCGATCCTGATCCGTGCCGGCTGGCCACGCATTGCCGCCGATGGCGGGGCGCTGGCTGACCCGATGTGCGGCGTGGGTACCTTCCTGGTGGAAGCGGCGATGATCGCTGCCGACATCGCCCCCAACCTGAAGCGCGAGCTGTGGGGCTTCACCGCCTGGCTGGGCCACGTCCCGGCGCTGTGGCGCAAGCTGCATGACGAAGCCCAGGCTCGGGCCCAGGCCGGCCTGGCCAAGCCGCCGTTGTGGATCCGCGGTTACGAGGCCGACCCACGACTGATCCAGCCCGGGCGCAATAACGTCGAGCGCGCCGGCTTGAGCGAGTGGATCAAAATCTACCAGGGCGAGGTGGCCACCTTCGAGCCGCGCCCGGACCAGAATCAGAAAGGCCTGGTGATCTGCAACCCTCCCTACGGCGAGCGCCTGGGTGACGAAGCCAGCCTGTTGTACCTCTACCAGAACCTCGGCGAGCGTCTGCGCCAGGCCTGCCTGAACTGGGAGGCGGCGGTGTTTACCGGTGCCCCGGACCTGGGCAAGCGCATGGGCATTCGCAGCCACAAACAGTACTCGTTCTGGAACGGCGCCTTGCCGTGCAAGCTGCTGCTGATCAAGGTCCTGCCGGACCAGTTCGTCACGGGTGAGCGCCGTACCCCGGAGCAGCGCCTGGCCGAACGTGAGCAGGCCGAGGCCGACAAGGCCCCGCTTGAGCCGCAAGAACGCCAGTACAACAAGAATGGCAACCCGATCAAGCCCGTACCGGCGCCGGCTCCAGTGGTCGAGCAGGCGCGCTTGAGCGAAGGCGGGCAGATGTTCGCCAATCGCCTGCAAAAGAACCTCAAACTGCTGGGAAAATGGGCCAAGCGTGAGGGCGTCGAGTGCTACCGGGTCTACGATGCGGACATGCCGGAGTACTCCCTGGCCATCGACCTGTATCACGACTGGGTCCACGTTCAGGAATACGCCGCGCCGAAATCCATCGACCCGGAGAAGGCCCAGGCCCGTCTGTTCGACGCTTTGGCCGCCATCCCCCAGGCGTTGAACGTCGACAAGAGCCGGGTAGTGATCAAGCGTCGCGAGCGCCAGAGCGGCACCAAGCAGTACGAGCGCCAGAGCACCCAGGGCAAGTTCACCGAAGTCACCGAGGGTGGAGTCAAGCTGCTGGTCAACCTGACCGATTACCTCGACACCGGGTTGTTCCTCGATCACCGGCCGATGCGCATGCGGATTCAGAAAGAGGCCGCCGGCAAGCGCTTCCTCAACTTGTATTGCTACACCGCGACGGCCAGTGTGCATGCGGCCAAGGGTGGGGCGCGCAGCACTACCAGCGTCGACCTGTCCAAGACTTACCTGGACTGGGCGCGTCGCAACTTCTCGCTCAACGGTTTCTCCGACAAGAACCGCCTCGAGCAGGGCGACGTGATGACCTGGCTGGATGCCTGCCGCGATGAGTTCGACCTGATCTTCATTGATCCGCCGACCTTCTCCAACTCCAAGCGCATGGAAGGGGTGTTCGACGTACAGCGCGATCACGTGCAGTTGCTCGACCTGGCCATGGCCCGCCTGGCACCGGGTGGCGTGCTGTATTTCTCCAACAACTTCCGCAAGTTCCAGCTCGATGAACACCTTGAATCGCGCTATGCGGTCGAGGAAATCAGCGCCAAGACCATCGATCCGGACTTCGCTCGCAACGGCAAGATCCACCGCGCCTGGAAAATCACCGCGCGCTGATCGGCACTTGAATGCACGGAGCCTTGATATTCAAGGCTCTTGGCTATTTTTGCGCTGGTCAAATTAATGGCCAATAGCTATAAGTGACTCGCAGCCAGCTTGGTCCCCAAGCCCCCTCCGGCGTTGTGAGTCTGCTTATGCGGTTACGCGTGGTACGCCCCAGAATTCTCGGTTTCATCAGCGAAGACGTTTCGGCCTGGCTGGTCGCGGGCGTGGCGTTGCTGGCGGGAAGTGTATTGACCGGATTATTGGCCTGGTCGACGCTCAACCTGTACCAGCAACAGTTGCGCCAGCGCTTCCACTTGCTGGCTGGGGAGCGCTTCAGCCGGATTGAAGAGCGCTTTCAGGATCAGGAGCAGCGGCTCGAAGGACTGCGGCGCTTCTTCTCCAATTCCGACGCGGTCACCCGTCAGGACTTCGATGGCTACGCCGCGCCGTTGTTGCTCCGCACTCAAGCCTATGCCTGGGCTCCCAGGGTCAGTCGTGCCGAGCGTCCGTTGCTGGAGCGCAGTGTGCGCGAGCAGGGTATCAGCGATTTTTCCATTCGCCAGTTGAACGCCGCCGGCGAGCTGGAGCCTGCGGCCGAGCGCGATGAATATGTGCCGGTGCTCTACAGCCAGACCCAAAGCTGGCTTGGCTCGCCCTTGGGCTATGACTTGCTGGCCCAGCCTCTGCGTCGCGCCACCCTGGAGCGTGCCCGGAGCCAGGGCGGGATGGCGGTGTCCCAACCCTTGCACCTGGTCAGCGTCGATCCGGCCTACGCCAACGGCATATTGCTGGTAGCGCCGGTCAACCGGCTTTCCACCAGTGGCAGGCCAACCACCGAGCCTTACGGCTACGTCCTGGCGATCATCAGCATGCGGCAATTGGTGGCCGACGGCTTGCCGCAGCCTGCCAGTGACAACCTGGCCGTGCGGATACTCGACCTGTCCACCGAGGGCCGGCATGAGGTCCTGTACGAGTCGAGCAATGCCCCTGCCGACAGCTCGCTGCTGGCAACCCGGCTGCTGCGCCTGGCTGATCACTATTACCAGGTGGATATCCGGCCCAGTGCGGCGTTTCTCCTGGCCAATCATTCATCGGCGGGCAGCCTGATGGTCCTTGGCGGGTTGCTCAGTGTCCTGCTCAGTGCCTTGCTCTATGTGCTGGTCAGCCAGCGCCAGCGTGCGTTGCACCTGGTCGAGCAGCGCACCGAGGAGCTGCGCACCCGGGAGCGTGAGTTGCGTGGCACCCACGGCCAATTGCGCAGCGTGCTGGATGCGGCGACCCAGGTGGCGATCATTGCTACCGACCTGCATGGCACCATCAGCACCTTCAATGCCGGCGCCGAACAGATGCTCGGTTACAACAGCGCCGAGGTGCTGGGCAAGCTGACCCTGGAAAGCCTGCACCTGCCCACGGAGCTTGCAGACCGCGCGCGCCAGTTCAGCCGGCATTACGGCAAGCACATCTCGCTGGCTCAGGCGATGCTGGCCGGTGCCGAGGAGGAGGGTATCCACGCCGCCCGCGAGTGGACGCTGGTGCGGCGTGACGGTAGCCAGCTGGCGGTGAACATGCTCGCCACCCCGGTGCTCGATGAGCATGGCCTGTGGGTCGGTCACCTGGCGATCTGCATTGATATCACTGAACGCAAGCGGGTCCACGAGGCACTGGCCGCCCGCGATCAGTTGCTGAAAAAGCTCACGGCCCACGTCCCGGGCGGGATCTACCAGTTCAAGATGGAAGTCGCGGGGCACGCCAGCTTCAGCTACGCCAGTGACGGTATCCGTGAGATCTACGAGATCGAGCCCCATTTGCTGCAGCAGGATGCAGCTGTGGTGTTCGATCGGATCCACCCCGAGGATCTGGCGCGGGTGCGGGCGTCGATCCGGGCCTCGGCCACGGACCTCAGCCCCTGGCAGGAGGAATACCGCGTGCTCCTGCCCCGGCGCGGCTTGCGCTGGGTGCGCGGTGCGGCGACCCCGGAGAACCTGCCCGGCGGCGGCGTGGTATGGCACGGCTACATCTCGGACATTTCCGATCTCAAACGCGTGGAGGAGGAACTGCGGGCACTGTCGGTCACCGACTCGCTGACCGGTATCCACAATCGCCGGTACTTTCACGAGCGCCTGCAGGCCGAAATGGAACGGGTCACCCGGGGGGCAGGCGATCTGGCGGTGATCATGCTGGATATCGACCACTTCAAACGCATCAACGATCAATTTGGGCACGGGGCCGGTGACCGGGTACTCAAGTGCGTCTGCGAGCGCATTCGCTATCGCCTGCGGCGCAGTGACGTGTTCTGCCGCCTGGGTGGCGAAGAGTTCATGGTGCTGTGCCCCGGCACCGATGGGGGCAAGGCATATGCCCTGGCTCAGGAGTTATGGCAGAGCCTGCGCAGCTCGCCGATCGACAGCGTGGGTGTGGTTACCGCCAGTTTCGGCATTGCCAGCTGGCGTGAGGGCGAGGGCGCCGATGCGTTGTTGCTGCGTGCCGACGCGGGGGTCTACGCGGCCAAGCAGGCCGGGCGCGACAGGGTCGAGCGCGAGATACCCTGAACCTGATGGGCTGAGTGCTGGCCTCGGCCCATCAGGTGCAGCGGCTTACAGGTCCGAAGCGGCAGTGGCCAGTTTTGGCTGGCGATACAGGTCCAGCAGCACCTGGTCCAGCACCGACGAGGCGCCGAAAGGTTTCGGATCGTTGAGAATCGCCACCACCGCCCAGGTATTGCCGTTGCTGTCACGGCTGTAGCCGGCGATGGCGCGCACGGTGTTCAGGGTGCCGGTCTTGATGTGTGCTTCGCCGGACATGGCGGTGCGTTTCAGGCGCTTGCGCATGGTGCCGTCCATGCCGGCAATCGGCATCGAACTGATGAACTCGGCGGCGTACGGGCTTCTCCAGGCGGCTTGCAGCAGGCCGGCCATTTCCCGTGCGCTGACCCGCTCGGCGCGGGACAGGCCGGAGCCGTTTTCCATCACCAGGTGCGGCGCGGTGATGCCTTTCTTCGCCAGCCACTGGCGCACCACGCGCTGTGCGGCCTTGGCATCGTCGCCATCGGCGTCGTTGCGGTATTGCGCGCCCAGGCTCAGGAACAGCTGCTGGGCCATGGTGTTGTTACTGTATTTATTGATGTCGCGGATGATCTCCGCCAGGTCCGGGGAGAAGGCCCGGGCCAGGACCTTGGCGTCTTTGGGCACCGCAGCCAGGCGGTCTTTGCCCTGGATGCTGCCACCCAGTTCCTGCCAGATCGCCCGTACGGCGCCGGCGGTGTAGGTGGCATGGTCGAGCAGCGACAAGTAGGTCTGGGAGCTGCAGCCATCGCCCAACTGGCCGTTGACGGTGACTGTGACGCTGCCGTCCGCCTGGGCGACCGGGTTGTAGCGCACATCGCCGGTGCATTGCTTGCCGGGCGCGGCCTTGACCTGGTTGTCGATGCGGATCTTGGCGATCGGCGGCTCAACCGACACCAGCACCCTGCCCGAGTCGTTGCGTGCGACAAAACGCAGGGCCTTGAGGTTGACCATCAGCGAGTCGGGCTTGACCAGGAACGGCTTGTTTTCGTCATTGCCGTCGTCATTGAATTCCGGCAGTTGCGGTTGCACGAAGAAGTTGCGGTCCAGCACCAGGTCGCCGGTGACTTGCTGCACGCCGTTGGCTCGCAGGTCACGCATCAGCAGCCAGAGTTTCTCCATGTTCAGCTTCGGGTCGCCACCGCCCTTGAGGTACAGGTTGCCGTTGAGGATGCCGCCGCTGAGGGTGCCATCGGTGTAGAACTCGGTCTTCCACTGATGGTTGGGGCCGAGCATTTCCAGCGCAGCGTAGGTGGTGACCAGCTTCATGGTCGAGGCCGGGTTGACCGAGACGTCGGCGTTGAAAACAGTCGGGGTGCCGGGGCCGTTGAGCGGGATCATCACCAGCGACAGGGCGTTGTCCTGCAGCTTGCTGGCTTTGAGGGCTTGTTGAACCTTGGGAGACAGAGTGGTGTTGACGGGAGCTGCGGAGACGGTGAAGGCCAGGGGCAAGATAAAACTGGCGAGAAGCAATGGACGCAAAGATTTGATCATCTGAAATAAAACCCTGCAGGCGAGGGGGAAAAAGAAGAGGGCATGAAGATAACTTCCCTCGGTGGTCATGAAAGTGTCGGCATTATGCCCCAAGGTATAGCGCCTTGTGCCGTGCGGCGGGCGGCTAATCCGCTATTTTTTTCCCAATGGCCTGCTCGCACGTCTATAGAGTCAGGCAATCACTTGCTTAAACTGCTAAAGTGCCGCCCGTTATTACTTAAGAGGATTGTTCCATGGCTACTAACCGTTCCCAGCGTCTGCGCAAAAAACTGTGCGTCGATGAATTTCAAGAGCTGGGTTTCGAACTGAACCTGGATTTCAAAGAAGATCTGGGTGAAGAGGCTATCGACGCTTTCCTCGAAGCCTTCCTGAAAGAAGCGATGGAAGCCAACGGCCTCGGCTACGTTGGTGGTGATGACTTCGGCCTGGTTTGCCTGAGCAAACGCGGTTCGGTCAGCGAAGAGCAACGCGCCAAGGTTGAAGCCTGGCTCAAGGCCCGCACCGAGCTGACCAGCGTTGAAGTCAGCCCGCTGTTGGACGTCTGGTACCCGGAAAAGCCAATCAATCCGGTAGCCTGATGTCATGAGTCGGCGGCCCGCCCGGGCCGCTGACTCGTTGCTGCCCCTGGGCGGCGTCTCGATTTCCCCACTGATCCTGTCAATGCCTCGGGCCTGTATCCCGGGATGTGCCGTGGGCGTTGATCAAGGTCATGGCGGCCCGGATTGGGTTGGACCGCCGCGTGCGCCAGTGCCTCAGGCCTTGCGCCAGTTGAGGATCGCCAGGGTCAGGACCCCGGCGACAATCCCCCAGAAAGCCGAACCGATGGAGAACAGCGTCAGCCCCGAAGCGGTGACCATAAAGGTGATCAGCGCCGCTTCGCGCTCCTTGACTTCACTCATGGCGATGCTCAGGCCGTTGATGATCGAGCCGAACAGCGCCAGGGCGGCAATCGACAGCACCAGTTCCTTGGGCAGCGCGGCGAACAAGGCCGCGAGGGTGGCGCCGAAGACCCCGGCGATGCCGTAGAAGATCCCGCACCAGACCGCTGCGGTGTAGCGTTTGTTGCGGTCTTCGTGGGCGTGGGGGCCGGTGCAGATGGCCGCGCTGATGGCGGCCAGGTTGATGCCGTGGGAGCCGAACGGTGCCAGCAGCAATGAGGCGATGCCGGTGGCGGTAATCAGCGGCGAGGCCGGTACGTTGTAGCCGTCGGCGCGCAGGACGGCGATGCCCGGCATGTTCTGCGAGGTCATGGCCACCACGAACAGCGGGATGCCGATGCTGATGGTCGCCGCCAGGGAGAAGTGCGGTGTGGTCCAGACCGGGGTCGCCACTTCCAGGTGGAAGCCGCTGAAGTCCAGCAAGCCCATCAGGCCCGAGAGCAGAGTGCCGAGCAGCAGCGCCGCGAGCACGGCATAGCGTGGCGACAGGCGCTTGACCACCAGATAGGTGAAGAACATCCCCAGCACCAGGCCGGTCCGGTGCTGGGCGGCGACGAAGATTTCGCTGCCGATCTTGAACAGGATCCCCGCCAGCAACGCCGCCGCCAGGGACGCCGGAATGCGCTTGACCAGGCGCTCGAAGCTGCCGGTCAGTCCGCAAATGGTCACCAGTACCGCGCAGGTGATGTAGGCGCCGATGGCCTCGCCGTAGGTCACCCCGGACAAGCTGGTGATCAGCAACGCCGCACCCGGGGTCGACCAGGCGATGGTGACGGGCGTGCGATAGCGCAACGACAGGCCAATGCTGCACACCGCCATGCCGATGGAGATGGCCCAGATCCACGAGGAAATCTGCCCGCTGCTCAGGCCGGCGGCCTGGCCGGCCTGGAACATCAGCACCAGGGAGCTGGTATAGCCGGTCATCATGGCGATGAAGCCGGCGACGATGGCCGAAGGCGAAGTGTCGGCCAGCGGGCGCAAGGGCGCGGTGGAGGCGTCGGACATGGGGGTGCAATTCCTTGTTCTTGATAAGAGCAGAAGCAGACAACGGGCCGTTGCAGCCAGGGTGTCGGAAGTACCAACAACACTGTTCCGGTACCCGGAGTTCAAGCCTAAACTTAAAAGTAACCGGACATTGCAATACAGCCGCGACCGTAAACAGCCGTACAGTCAGGCCCTGGCGGTCGGCTTTTAACTCTTATTGCGAATGATCCCCATGGGTTGTGTACAATGTGCCATTGTTTTAGCGCGATACTTGCCAGCGACCCACTGTGCCGTATTACAGTCACCGTCAAATCGCCGCAGTCCTTCCGACCCGAGTGCCCATGAACGAACAGTTGCAACCCCTCAAGAAACAACCGCGAGCCGGCAAGGCCGGTCGCAGCGGAACCCAGGACGATATTGTCTACGCACATATCTTCGAGGCCATCCTCGAACAGCGCCTGGCGCCCGGTACCAAGTTGAGCGAAGAAGCGCTGGGGGAAATTTTCGGAGTCAGTCGGACCATCATTCGTCGCGCCTTATCGCGCCTGGCCCATGAAGGCGTGGTACTGCTGCGCCCCAACCGTGGCGCGGTGGTGGCGAGCCCCAGTGTCGAGGAAGCGCGGCAGGTGTTTCTTGCACGGCGCCTGGTGGAGCGAGCGATTACCGAGTTGGCGGTGGAGCATGCCACGGCCGAGCAGTTGGCCGAGTTGCGGCAGATGGTCAACGACGAGCGTGACAGCTTCTCGCGCGGTGATCGCGGCGCCGGTATTCGTCTTTCCGGCGAGTTCCATTTGAAGTTGGCGGAAGCGGCCAAAAATGCACCGCTCATCAGCTTCCAACGTAGCCTGGTGTCCCAGACTTCGCTGATCATCGCCCAGTATGAAAGTGGCAACCGCTCCCACTGTTCCTACGATGAGCACACCCAGTTGATCGATGCCATCGAAGCCCGTGACGGCGAGTTGGCGGTGAACCTGATGATGCATCACATGGATCACATCGACAGCAAACTCAACCTCGACGAAGAAAGCGCTTCGGACGACCTGCACGCAGTGTTCTCGCACCTGCTGCAAACCAAAAAGCCGGGTCGAGCTGCTGCCAAGCTCTGATTGACCTGAAATGAACATCCCCCGCCCGGGTTCACCGGGACGGGGGATTTTTTTGGCCGGGTGAAAAGCGCTGTGCACGTTTTTGCCGCAGCGACGGCTGCGTTCAACGCCTTGTTTTAATTACGGTCAGCCACGGATCTCAACGCGGCCAGCAAACTATTTGAAATGTTGTGATCAATTGTTTGTGCAATTTTGTCACTGTTTGTATACAGTTTTTGCGTCGAGTCCCAATCAGGCGGTAGCGGCAGGGGCCAAGGTGCCGCGCCTCTATTTCCTAGTGGTTCAGGGCTCGATATGCACTGCCCGGCAGCCGGCCGGGCCTGTATCAGGCACAGGACATAATAAAAATGAGAAAGGCACTTCAAGGCGCAACCCTGCTGATGAGCATCATTGGCGCCGGGGAAGCGGTGGCTGTGGAATGGATGAACAACAGCGTCGGGTTTCGTTACGGCAAAGAGTTCACCAACCCCAACAACCCGCACTACATCAGCAAGCGCATCTACAGCTTCACCCACGCCAGCGGCTACCAGTACGGCAGCAACTACCTGCACCTGGACGTGCTGCTTTCCGACAATGACGACCCACGCAAGGGCACTCGCGAAGGCAGCAGCGAAGTCTACGGCGTCTATCGGCACCAGCTCTACGCTTCACGGGTCTTCGATACGCCATTGGGCACTGGCGCGATCAAGGATTACGCGCTGACCCTGGGTTTTGACGCCAGCCGCAACAACAACCTGGGTTCGGCGAAAAAACGCGCCCTGGTGTTCGGCCCGACCCTGAAGTTCAACACCGTCGGTGTGCTTGACCTGAGCCTGTTGTACTACAAGGAAAACAACCATTCCGGGATCCCCGGGGCCAAGGATCCGGATCACACCTTTGATGACACCTACCTGCTGAACCTGGCCTGGATGCGCCCGTTCGAGCTGGGCAGCCATGGCGCCAAGTTCCAGGGTTTCATCAATTACACCGGGGAGAAGGGTCACGATTACAACTACCGCGACACCGCGCCGGAAACCCTGGTGCGCACGGCGCTGATGGTGGCGGTGTTGCCGGGTAAAAACGTCAAGCCCAACCTCTACCTGGGCGTGGGCTACGAGTATTGGCACAACAAGTTTGGTGTCGACGGCGGACGCGGGACCCGCACCTCGACCCCGACCCTGAACCTGGAAGTGACCTTCTGATCCACTGCCCGCACAGGTCGCCCTGTGCATCTGAGCAGGCATGAAAAATCCCCCGCCCGGTTGATCCCGGACGGGGGATTTTGCGTTTGCCCCTAGCGCTGGTGGACCAACTGGCCGGCGGCGTAGGTCTGGGACACGGTGCGGTCATCGCCCAGGGTCATCAGCACGAACAGGGTTTCGGCGATGCTCCTGGCCTGCTTCAGGCGATAGCTGAGCAGCGGTGTGGCGTGGTAGTCGAGCACCAGGAAGTCGGCATCGGTGCCCGGTTGCAAGGTGCCGATCCGGTCTTCCAGGCGCAACGCCCGGGCGCCGCCGAGGGTGGCCAGGTACAGCGACTTGAAGGGGCTCAGGCGCGCGCCTTGCAGTTGCATGACCTTGTAGGCTTCGTTGAGGGTTTGCAGAAGCGAGAAGCTGGTGCCGCCACCGACGTCGGTGCCCAGGCCGACGTTGAGGTTGTGTTTTTCAGCCATCGGCAGGTTGAACAGGCCGCTGCCGAGGAAGAAGTTCGAGGTCGGGCAAAAGGCCACGGCCGAGCCGGTTTCAGCCAGGCGTGCGCATTCGTCGTCGCACAGGTGCACGCCGTGGGCGAACACCGAGCGCTCGCCGAGCAACTGGTAATGGTCGTACACGTCCAGGTAGCCCTTGCGCTCCGGAAACAGCTCCTTGACCCACTCGATCTCCTGCAGGTTTTCACTGATGTGGGTCTGCATGTAGAGGTCGGGATACTCGGTCAGCAACTGGCCGGCCAGGGTCAGTTGTTCCGGGGTGCTGGTGGGGGCGAAGCGTGGGGTCACCGCATAGTGCAGGCGGCCCTTGCCGTGCCAGCGTTCGATCAGCGTTTTGCTTTCCCGGTAACCGGATTCGGCGGTGTCGGTCAGGTAGTCCGGGGCGTTGCGGTCCATCATCACCTTGCCGCCGATCATCCGCAGGTCGAGCTTGTGCGCCGCCTCAAAGAAAGCATTCACCGACTGCGGGTGCACGCTGCCGAACACCAGGGCCGTGGTGGTGCCGTTGCGCAGCAGTTCCTTGATGAAAATATCGGCCACTTCATCGGCATGGGCCTGGTCGGCGAACTGGCTTTCGCAGGGGAAGGTGTAGGTGTTGAGCCAGTCCAGCAGTTGCTCGCCGTACGCACCGACCATGCCGGTTTGCGGCAGGTGGATATGGGTGTCGATAAAACCCGGGGTGATCAGGGCATCCTGATAGTGGTTGATTTCGATATCGGCAGGCAGGCTGGCGAGCAGTTCGCTGGCGTGGCCCAGGGCGCTGATCTGGCCGTTTTCGACCACCAGCAGACCGTCTTCGAAGTACTCGTACGAGGCTTCGATACCGACCACGGCGGGGTCGGCAATGCTGTGCAGGATGGCGGCCCGGTAGGCTTTACGTGTCAGAGGCATGGAGATTCTCAATCAGTGGTTTTTCAGTTTGAAGCCTGGCTGCGGCGCGAAGCCGGCAGCAGTTTGGCAATGGGTTCGGCGCTGGCGCTGTGCTGGCCGAAATTGGCGTTATAGGTGGCGATGATTTCGCCGGCGATGGAGATGGCAATCTCCACCGGCAACTTGCCTTTGACCTCACCCAGGCCCATCGGGCAGCGCATGCGTTGCAGCACGCCGCTGTCGAAACCGCGGTCGCGCAGGCGGTGTTCGAACTTGACGCGTTTGGTCTTCGAACCGATCAGGCCGAAGTAGGCAAAGTCGTTGCGCTTGAGGATCGCGGCGGTCAGTTCCAGGTCGAGCTGGTGATTATGAGTCATGACGATGCAATAGCTGCCCACCGGTAACTCGGAAATTTCGTCGACGGGCTCTTCGCTGACGATTTTGCGCACGCCGTGGGGGATCTGTTGCGGGAACTCCTGCTCCCTTGAGTCGATCCAGCGCACCCGGCATGGCAGGCTCGCCAGCAGCGGCACCAGGGCGCGGCCGACGTGGCCGGCGCCGAACACCGCGATCTGCGCCTGCACCTGGCCCATGGGTTCGAACAGCAGCACGGTAACCCCACCACAGCACTGGCCAAGGCTGGCGCCGAGGCTGAAGCGCTCCAGGTGAGTGTTCTGCTGGCCGCGCAGGAGCATGTCCCGGGCGATCTGCATGGCTTTGTATTCCAGGTGGCCGCCGCCGATGGTGTCGAAGCTGTGCGCCGCGCTGATGACCATCTTCGAGCCGGCATTGCGCGGCGTGGAGCCGAGCTCTTCGATGATGGTCACCAGCACGCAGGGTTCTCCCTGGTTCTGCAGGTCGGCGAGGGCGCTGATCCAGTTGTTCATAATCACCTCAGAGCGAAGCCAGCTCGGTTTCGGGTACCAGCGCTTTTGCAGCGTTCAGTTGGCGCATCTGCTCGCAGCCCCACAACACCCGCTCCGGCGTCGCCGGGGCGTCAATCTTCGGCTGATGGCGGTAGTCGCCGAGGCTGGCCACGGCATCCTTGATCGCACACCAGGCGGCGATGCCCAGCATGAACGGTGGCTCGCCCACGGCCTTGGAATGGAACACCGTGTCTTCCGGGTTCTTGCGGTTTTCCACCAGCTTGACCCGCAGGTCCAGGGGCATGTCGGCCACGGCCGGGATCTTGTAGCTGGCAGGGCCATTGGTCATCAGCTTGCCCTTGGCGTTCCACACCAGCTCTTCCATGGTCAGCCAGCCCATGCCCTGGATAAACCCGCCCTCGACCTGGCCGATATCGATGGCCGGGTTCAGGGAGGCGCCGACGTCATGCAGGATGTCAGTGCGCAGCATTTTGTATTCGCCGGTCAGGGTGTCGACGATCACCTCGGCGCAGGCCGCGCCGAAGGCAAAGTAATAGAACGGCCGGCCGCGGGCCTGGCTGCGGTCGTAATAGATTTTCGGGGTCTTGTAGAAGCCCGTGCTCGACAACGAGACCTGATTGAAATACGCCTGCTGGATCAGGGCTTCAAAGGTCAGGATGTGGTCGCGCACCCGCACGTGGCCATTGTGGAACTCCACGTCTTCTTCGCTGACCTTGTACTGCCGCGCGGCAAACTCCACCAGGCGCTGCTTGATGATCTCGGCCGCGTTCTGCGCCGCCTTGCCGTTCAGGTCGGCACCGCTGGAGGCGGCGGTCGGCGAGGTGTTGGGCACCTTGTCAGTGTTGGTGGCGGTGATCTGCACCCGGTCCATTTCCACCTGGAACACTTCCGACACCACCTGCGCGACCTTGGTGTTCAGGCCTTGGCCCATTTCGGTGCCGCCGTGGTTCAGGTGAATGCTGCCGTCGGTGTAGATGTGGATCAGCGCGCCGGCCTGGTTGAGGAAGCTGGCGGTAAAGGAAATGCCGAATTTGACCGGGGTCAGCGCCAGGCCTTTTTTCAGGATCGGGCTGTTGGCGTTGTAGCGGCGGATCGCTTCACGGCGCTCGGCATACTGGCTGCTGGCTTCCAGGTCTGCGGTCATTTCCTCGAGCATGTTGTGCTCGACGGTCTGGTAGTAGTGGGTGACGTTGCGCTCGGTCTTGCCGTAGTAGTTCGCCTTGCGCACCGCCAGCGGGTCCAGCGCCAGGTGGCGAGCGATGGCATCCATGACTTCTTCGATGGCGACCATGCCTTGCGGGCCGCCGAAGCCCCGGTAGGCGGTGTTGGACGCGGTGTTGGTCTTGCAGCGATGGCCGTTGATGGTGGCATCGCCCAGGTAGTACGAGTTGTCGGCATGGAACATGGCGCGGTCGACAATCGACGCCGAGAGGTCCGGCGAACAGCCGCAGTTGCCAGCCAGTTCCAGCTGGATCCCGTGCAGCCGGCCGTTGCTGTCGAAGCCGACGTCGTACTCGATGTAGAACGGGTGGCGCTTGCCGGTCATCAGCATGTCCTCGACCCGCGGCAGGCGCATCTTGGTCGGCTGGCCGGTGAGGTGCGCAATCACCGCGCACAGGCAGGCCGGGCTGGCGGCCTGGGTTTCCTTGCCGCCGAAACCGCCGCCCATGCGCCGCATGTCGACCACGATCTTGTTCATCGACACGTCCAGCACTTCGGCCACCAGCTTCTGCACTTCGGTGGGGTTTTGCGTGGAGCAGTAGACGATCATCCCGCCGTCTTCGGTGGGCATCACCGAGGAAATCTGGGTCTCGAGGTAGAAATGCTCCTGGCCGCCGATGTGCAGCGAACCCTGGATCCGGTGTTCGGCGGTTGCCAGCGCGTTGGCCGAGTCGCCGCGCTGGTGGGTGTGGCTGTCGAGCACGAAGTGGCGCTTGCGCAGGGCCTCGACCACGTCCAGCACCGGTTCCAGGTCCTGGTATTCGATGATCGCGGCCATAGCGGCCTGGCGTGCGGTGTCCAGGTCCCTGGCGGCGACGGCCAGCACCGGCTGGCCGACGAACTGCACATCATCGATGGCCAGCAGCGGATCGCCCGGGAGCAACGGGCCGATGTCCTTGAGCCCGGGAATGTCCTGATGGGTGATGACAATACGTACACCGGCAAAGGCATAGCAGGGAGTGGTGTCGATGCTGAGGATTTTCGCGTGGGCGTGGTCCGAGAGCCGGGCGTACACATGCAGTTGGTTGGGAAACTCCAGCCGGTCGTCGATGTACTGCGCTTCGCCGGACACGTGCTTGTCGGCGCTGTCGTGCTTGACGCTACGCCCGACGCCGGTGGTGAGGTCCTGCTGGAACAGGGCGGCGAGTTCGGCTTGGGTCTTCTCGACCTTGTGATGATTAGACATAAGCGGTCACCCGAGTCTCGATGTGCGGTGTTTGCAGCTCGATAAAGTATTTGCGCAGCAGGTTCTGGGCGCTGAGCAGGCGGTATTCCTTGCTGGCGCGAAAGTCCGAGAGTGGGGTGAAGTCTTCGGCCAGCGCCGCGCAGGCGCGCTCCACGGTGTGATTGTTCCAGGGGGCGCCGCGCAGCACGGCTTCGCAGTTCTTGGCGCGTTTGGGGATGGCGGCCATGCCGCCGAAGGCCACGCGGGCGTCGACCACCGTGCCGTTTTCCAGGCGCAGGTTGAAGGCCGCGCAGACCGCGGAAATATCGTCATCCAGGCGCTTGGAGACCTTGTATGCGCGAAACAGCTGCTCGGCGCTGGCGCGGGGCACGATGATCTTCTCGATGAACTCGCTTTCCTGGCGCGCGGTCACCCGGTAATCGATGAAATAGTCTTCCAGGGCCAGGGTGCGGCGGGTGTTGCCTTTGCACAGCACGATCTGCGCACCGAGGGCGATCAGCAGCGGCGGCGAGTCACCAATGGGCGAGGCGTTGCCGATGTTGCCGCCCAGGGTGCCCTGGTTGCGGATTTGCAGGGACGCGAAGCGCTGCAGCAGTTCGCCGAAGTCCGGGTACTCGGCGTTCAGCGCCTCGTAGCAGTCGGTGAGGGCGGTGGCGGCGCCGATTTCCAGGCGCTCGTCGAAACGTTCGATGCGCTTCATTTCTGCGACGTTGCCGACGTAGATCATCACCGGCAAGGTGCGGTGGAACTGGGTGACCTCCAGCGCCAGGTCGGTGCCTCCGGCCAGCAACCGGGCCTGGGGGTAGGCATCGTAGAGGTCGGCCAGGTCGGCGACGGTCAGCGGTACCAGGCAGCGTTTGTCGCCACTGTTGAGTTCGCCGGTGTCACTGGGGGCAATGGCCTTGAGGCGGGCGATGGTCTCGCTTTCGCGAGCGTCGAACTGGTCCGGCTGCTCGCCGCAGCAGGCTTGCGCGGCAGCGGCCAGGATCGGCCGATAACCGGTGCAGCGGCACAGGTTGCCGGCCAGGGCTTCGTGGGCCTTGTGGGCGTCTGGCTGGTCGCTGTTCTTTTGCAGGGCAAACAGCGACATGACAAAGCCCGGGGTACAGAAGCCACACTGCGAGCCATGGCACTCGACCATGGCCTTCTGCACGCTGTGCAACTGGCCTTGATGCTTGAGGTCTTCAACGCTGATCAATTGTTTGCCATGCAGCGACGAGACAAAGGTCAGGCACGAGTTGAGGCTGCGATAGCGGATTCGCTCGACGCCTGTGGCGTCCGTCTGCAATTCGCCGACCACCACGGTGCAGGCGCCGCAGTCGCCACTGGCGCAGCCTTCTTTGGTGCCGGGTTTACCCAAGTGTTCGCGCAGGTAATTGAGCACGGTCAGGTTCGGGTCCAGGACGTGCTCACTGCACAGCTCCTGGTTAAGTAAAAACTGGATCACGGAAGGCCTCGCAGACTCATTATTGTTGTTAATCGCTGTGGGCCGAATTTAGTCAGATCTGACTTTTCGGTCAATGAATTTCTGACCTATGGGTCAGGAATTTTAAGCGATCAACAATTCAAGTATGGCCAAGATCCCCGAGGCCGCCTTGCAGAGCGGTCAGCGCTGCTCAAAGGCGCGCTGTGCGTGCGCTTGCCATCAATCCTTCGCAGTGGCTCGCGGCATCAGGCAATCGCCCCGATCGGGGTGGCTTGAATGAGTAAATGTGCTTATTTCATGCCAATTGTGCTGTTTGGGCACTCCGCCATGACGTGTCAATTGCGCTACACTGCGCCGCCTGTACTGATCGAAGATTTTTGAAGGAAAACCATGACGTTCAAGGCGCCGGACAGCCTCGCCGAGCAAATTGCTCACCACCTCGCCGAACGTATCATTCGCGGCGATCTCAAGCCTGGGGAGCGCATTCAGGAGCAGAAGGTCACGCTGGCACTCAATGTCAGTCGCGGTTCGGTCCGCGAAGCCTTGCTGATCCTCGAACGTCGTCACCTGATCGCGATCCTGCCGCGACGTGGGGCCCATGTCACCGAACTCACCGCGCACAAGGTGCAGAGCCTGTGCACCCTGATGAGCGAGTTGTACATCCTGCTCGGCAACTCGGTGGCCAGCGGCTGGACGGTCCAGGTTGACATGGCGCCGTTCCTGCAGATCCAGCAGCGCCTGATCGCCGCCTACGAGCGCCAGGACATCCGCACCTTCGTTGAAGAAAGCTTCAATGTGATGCGCGCGGCCTATCCCTTTGCCAACAACCCGTACCTGCAGGAAACCGTCGAGAACCTGCAGCCGGCCATGAGCCGTGCCTACTTCCTGGCGCTGGAGCAGCGCAAGGCGGAAATGAGCGAGTTCCTGGCGTTGTTCGAGCAGCTGCTGGCGGCAGTGATGGCCCGTGACCTGCCGCAAATCCGCCTGGTGCTGACGGCCTACGCCCAGCGCAGTTGCGACCTGGTGATTTCTGCGTTGACGGTCGCCTAAACGTGCGGCTCAAGTGCATCAAGCTGGCCGGGTTCAAGTCCTTCGTCGACCCGACGACCGTCAACTTCCCCAGTAACATGGCAGCGGTAGTCGGGCCCAATGGCTGCGGCAAGTCGAACATCATCGACGCCGTACGCTGGGTGATGGGCGAAAGCTCGGCCAAGAATTTGCGCGGCGAGTCGATGACCGACGTCATCTTCAACGGCTCCACCAGCCGTAAACCGGTGAGCCAGGCGAGTATCGAGCTGGTGTTCGACAACTCCGACGGCACCCTGGTCGGCGAGTACGCGGCCTATGCGGAAATCTCCATTCGTCGCAAAGTGACCCGCGACAGCCAGAACAGCTATTTCCTCAACGGCACCAAATGCCGGCGCCGTGACATCACCGATATTTTCCTCGGCACCGGCCTGGGGCCGCGCAGCTACTCGATCATCGAGCAGGGCATGATCTCCAAGCTGATCGAAGCCAAGCCCGAGGACCTGCGCAATTTTATCGAAGAAGCGGCCGGCATCTCCAAGTACAAGGAGCGCCGGCGCGAGACCGAGAATCGCATCCGCCGCACCCACGAGAACCTGGCGCGCCTGACCGACCTGCGCGAAGAGCTCGAACGCCAGCTCGAACGCTTGCATCGCCAGGCCCAGGCGGCGGAAAAGTACCAGGAATACAAGGGTGAGGAGCGTCAGCTCAAGGCCCAGCTTTCGGCGTTGCGCTGGCAGGCCTTGCATGAGCAGGTGGCCCAGCGCGAGTCGATCATCGGCAACCAGGAAATCAGCTTCGAAGCCCTGGTGGCGGAACAGCGCAATGCCGATGCGGCCATCGAACGCCTGCGCGACGGGCACCATGATCTGTCCGAGCGCTTCAATCTGGTGCAGGGGCGCTTCTATTCGGTCGGCGGCGATATCGCCCGGGTCGAGCAGAGCATCCAGCATGGTCAGCAGCGGCTGCGCCAGTTGCAGGATGATTTGCGCGAGGCCGAGCGTGCGCGCCTGGAAACCGAATCGCACCTGGGCCATGACCGCACCTTGCTCGCGACGTTGGGCGAAGAGCTGGACATGCTCGAGCCCGAGCAGGAAGTCACCAGCGCCGCCGCCGAAGAAGCCGCCGCAGCCCTGGAAGACGCCGAAACCACCATGCACGGCTGGCAAGAACTGTGGGACAACTTCAACCTGAGCTCTGCCGAGCCGCAGCGCCAGGCCGAAGTTCAGCAATCGCGTATCCAGCAGCTCGAAGGCAGCATGGAGCGCCTGGCCGAACGGCAGCGGCGTCTGGTCGAGGAGCGGGCATTGCTCGCCGCCGACCCGGAAGACGCTGCGATCCGCGAATTGAATGAAGAACTCGCCGCCAGCGAGGCGACCCTGGAAGACCTGCAGGCCAGCGAAGAGTCCCAGGTCGAGCGCCTGGAGCAGTTACGCCAGGAGTTGCAGCAAGCGACCCAGGCCCAGCAGCAGGCCCAGGGTGAATTGCAGCGTCTCAACGGTCGTCTGGCTTCCCTGGAGGCGCTGCAACAGGCCGCCCTGGATCCGGGCACCGGCACCGCACAATGGCTGCGCGAGCAAAACCTGGCCGAGCGCCCGCGCCTGGCCGAGGGCCTGAAGGTCGACCCGGGTTGGGAGCTGGCGGTGGAAACCGTGCTGGGCGCTGACCTGCAAGCGGTGCTGGTGGATGACTTTGCCGGCTTCGATCTGGCGGGCTTTCATCAGGGCGATCTGCGCCTGCTGCAACTGGCGGGCGATGGTGTGCGGATTGCCGGCAGTCTGCTGGACAAGGTGGAGGCACAGGTCGATCTGTCGCCCTGGTTGGGGCAGGTCAAGCCGGTGGAAAGCCTGGAGCAGGCCCTGGCCTTGCGTGGCCAGCTGGCAGCCGGAGAAAGCCTGATCAGTCGCGATGGCTTCTGGGTTGGGCGGCACTTTTTAAGGGTGCGCCGGGCCAGCGAAGCGGAAAGCGGGATGCTCGCGCGCAACCAGGAAATCCAGCAGTTGGGCCTTGAGCGCGATGAGCGTGAAGCCGCGGTCGAGGCCCTGGAAAGCCAGTTATTGAACTTGCGGGCCCAGCAACGCCAGCAGGAAAACGGCCGCGAGCACCTGCGCCGTTTGCTGCAGGACGAAGCCCGCCAGCAGGGCGAGTTGAAAGCCAAGCTCTCCGCCGGCAAGGCCAAGGTCGAACAGTTGGCCCTGCGCCGCACCCGCCTCGACGAGGAAGTGAGCGAGCTGGGCGAGCAGCGCGCCCTGGAGCACGAACAAGTGGGCGAGGCCCGCCTGCAATTGCAGGAAGCCCTCGACAGCATGGCCCTGGATACCGAGCAGCGTGAACTGCTGCTGGCCCAGCGTGACAGCTTGCGCGAGCGCCTCGATCGGGTGCGCCAGGAGGCCCGTCAACATAAGGATCACGCCCATCAACTGGCAGTGCGCCTGGGCTCGCTCAAGGCCCAGCACGACTCCACGCGCCAGGCGTTGGAGCGCCTGGAGCTGCAATCCGAGCGCCTCACCGAAAAGCGCGAGCAACTGAGCCTCAACCTGGAAGAGGGCGAAGCGCCACTGGAAGAGCTGCGCCTGAAACTCGAAGAGTTGCTGGAAAAGCGCATGACGGTGGACGTCGAGCTCAAGACCGCGCAGATCGCTCTGGAAGACGCCGATCGCGAGCTGCGTGACGCCGAGAAGCGCCGCACCCAGGCCGAACAGCAATCCCAGTTGATCCGCGGGCAGCTCGAACAGCAGCGCATGGAATGGCAAGCCCTGACCGTGCGCCGCAAGACACTGCAGGATCAGTTGCTGGAAGATGGCTACGACCTGCAAGGCGTGTTGGCCACCCTCACCGGTGAGGCCAACGAGAAAGACGCCGAAGAAGAACTTGAACGCATTGCCGCGCGGATCCAGCGCCTGGGCGCCATCAACCTCGCGGCCATTGATGAATACCAGCAACAGTCCGAGCGTAAACGTTATCTGGATGCCCAGAACGCCGATCTGGTGGAAGCGCTCGACACTCTGGAAAACGTGATTCGCAAGATCGACAAAGAAACCCGTAACCGCTTCAAAGATACCTTTGATCAGATTAACTCGGGTTTACAGGCACTCTTTCCAAAAGTTTTCGGCGGTGGCAGCGCATATTTGGAACTGACGGGCGAAGATCTACTCGATACAGGGGTAACGATCATGGCGCGTCCGCCGGGCAAGAAGAACAGCACCATTCATTTGCTCTCCGGTGGTGAAAAGGCGTTGACCGCATTGGCCCTCGTATTTGCCATCTTCAAGTTGAATCCGGCGCCGTTCTGCATGCTCGACGAAGTTGACGCGCCGCTGGATGACGCTAACGTTGGACGCTATGCACGCTTGGTCAAGGAGATGTCGCAGACGGTGCAGTTCATCTATATCACCCACAATAAGATCGCCATGGAAATGGCCGATCAATTAATGGGGGTAACGATGCACGAGCCCGGTTGTTCGCGCCTGGTAGCAGTGGATGTCGAGGAGGCGATGGCGATGGTGGACGCCTGAGTCGTGATTGACCCGGGCAGTTGGGGCGGCAAGTAACAGCGTTTTAGCCACTCATACTGCTGGCCAATCAACATAATGGCGCTAGCCATTGCGACAGACGGTGTAAAGTTATCTTTGGTCGTGCTAGTTTAATGTCAATTTTTCGTATGCGTGGGCAAAACGCCATTCAGAACATAGAGTTGGCGCCACGTTTTAAAGCGGTTTGCCCCTTATTTTTCAGCATTTTTTATAGAGGCACGGGATTACATGGAAATCGGTCTGCGCGAGTGGCTGATCGTCATCGGCATTATTGTCATTGCCGGTATTCTTTTCGATGGCTGGCGCCGTATGCGCGGCGGCAAGGGAAAGTTGAAGTTCCGTCTGGATCGAAGCCTGTCCAACCTGCCGGACGAGGACACCAGTGCCGAACTGTTGGGCCCGCCACGGGTGCTGGATACCCATAAGGAACCGCAACTCGACGAGCATGACTTGCCGTCGGTGAGCATGCCTGCCCGTGAGCCCCGCGAGTCGGGTTCCAAGCGCGGCAAGCGTGGCAACGAGCCCCATCAGGGTGACCTCAACCTGGACCTGGACAGCGGTCCGAGCTTCAGCAGCCGTGACGATGATTTCCCGGACGAAAACAAAGTTTCCAGCCACGTCGACAAGGACCAGCCGCAGGCCGAAGAAGTACTGGTGATCAGCGTGATCTGCCGCGACTCCGTGGGCTTCAAGGGGCCGGCCCTGTTGCAGAACATTCTGGAAAGTGGCCTGCGCTTTGGCGAGATGGATATTTTCCACCGCCACGAAAGCATGGCCGGTAACGGCGAAGTACTGTTCTCCATGGCCAACGCGGTCAAGCCGGGTGTATTCGATCTCGACGATATCGACCACTTCAGTACGCCGGCCGTGAGTTTCTTCCTCGGTTTGCCAGGCCCGCGTCACCCGAAGCAAGCCTTCGACGTGATGGTGGCGGCGGCGCGCAAGCTGTCCCAGGAACTCAATGGCGAACTCAAGGACGACCAGCGCAGCGTGCTGACCGCCCAGACGATCGAACACTACCGTCAACGCATCGTCGAATTCGAACGTCGCGCCCTGACTCAAAAGCGCTAAGCGCTTGCTCGCCGGCCTGCCGGTTGCCGCCGATCGATCAGGATCGCGCAGGCACCGGTTGCCCGGCGATGCTTCTGGAACCATCTTCAGATCGAGCAGCCTAGGCTGCTCTTTTGCTTTGTGAGAGAACATCATGACCGCCGCCGAAACCCGCATTCTTGAGCTGCGCGCTGAGCTGGATCAGCACAATTATCGCTACCACGTACTCGACGAGCCGAGCATCCCGGACGCCGAGTACGATCGGTTGTTCCACGAGCTCAAGGCCCTGGAAGCCGAGCATCCTGAACTGGTGACCAGCGATTCGCCGACCCAGCGTGTCGGCAGCGCGGCGCTCTCGGCGTTCACCCAGGTGCGCCATGAAATCCCCATGCTCAGCCTCGGCAACGCCTTCGAAGAAGTCGACATGCGCGAGTTCGATCGTCGGGTCACCGAAGGCCTGGATCTGCCGGTAGGCGATCTGTTCGGCGCCGGGGCGGCGGTTGAGTACAGCTGTGAGCCCAAACTCGATGGCCTGGCGGTCAGCCTGCTGTATCAGGATGGCGTGCTGGTGCGCGGCGCGACACGCGGCGATGGCACCACCGGCGAAGATATCAGCGTCAATGTGCGTACGGTGCGCAATATCCCGCTCAAGTTGCAGGGCAGTGGCTGGCCGCCGACCCTGGAGGTGCGCGGTGAGGTCTTTATGTCCAAGGCCGGCTTCGAGCGCCTGAATGCCACGCAGTTGGAAATCGGCGGCAAGACCTTCGCCAACCCGCGTAACGCGGCGGCAGGCAGCTTGCGTCAGCTGGACTCGAAAATCACCGCCAGCCGCCCGCTGGAGTTCTGCTGCTACGGTATCGGCCAGGTCACGGCCGACATTGCCGACAGCCATATCGGCAACCTGCAGCAACTGAAGCAGTGGGGCATGCCGATCAGCCGCGAGCTGAAACTGGCCAAGGGCATCGACGAGTGCCTGGACTACTACCGCGATATCGGTGAGCGCCGCAACGCGTTGCCCTATGAGATCGATGGCGTGGTGTTCAAGGTCAACAGCATTGCCGCGCAGCGCGAGTTGGGTTTCCGAGCCCGCGAGCCGCGCTGGGCGATTGCCCATAAATTCCCGGCCATGGAAGAGCTCACTGAACTGCTCGACGTGGAATTCCAGGTCGGCCGTACCGGGGCAGTCACGCCGGTGGCGCGTTTGAAGCCGGTCAAGGTCGCCGGAGTCACCGTGTCCAACGCCACCTTGCACAACATGGACGAAGTGGCACGCCTGGGGCTGATGATCGGCGATACCGTGATCATTCGTCGGGCAGGCGATGTGATCCCGCAGGTGGTGCAAGTGGTCACCGAGCGTCGGCCGGAAAACGCCCGGCCGGTGCAGATTCCCGAGAACTGTCCGGTGTGCGGCTCCCATGTCGAGCGCACCCAGTTGGTCAAGCGCAGCAAGGGGCGCGAGACCGTCAGCGAAGGCGCGGTGTATCGCTGTGTCGGGCGCCTGGCCTGTGGTGCCCAGTTGAAGCAGGCGATCATTCACTTTGTTTCGCGACGGGCCATGGACATCGAGGGCCTGGGGGACAAGACCATCGAGCAACTGGTGGACGAGAAGCTCATTGGCTCGCCGGCTGACCTGTACAAGCTCAAGTACGACCAGATCATCGACCTTGAAGGCTTTGCCGAGGTGTCCAGCAACAAGCTGCTCAAGGCCATCGAAGACAGCAAGACCCCAACCCTGGCGCGTTTTATCTATGCCTTGGGGATCCCGGACGTGGGCGAGGAGACGGCCAAGGTCCTGGCGCGGTCCCTGGCGTCTTTGGAGCGGGTCCAGCAGGCCTTGCCCGAAGTCTTGACCTACCTGCCGGACGTTGGCCTGGAAGTGGCTCACGAGATTCACAGCTTCTTTGAAGACAGTCACAACCAGGAGGTGATCGGCGCCTTGCTGGACCCGCAACAGTGCGGGCTGGTGCTGCAGGATCAGGGCGAGCTGGGCGCCGACTTTGCCGCCAGCACCACCCTGGAAGGCATGCTCGACAAGCTGCATATCCCTTCGGTGGGGCCGGGCGCGGCGCAGAAACTGGCCGACAAGTTCGGCACCTTGCAGGCGGTGGTGGCGGCTGACTGGCTCGATATGCGCCAGGCCCTGCCGGAGAAGCAGGCCAAAGCGGTGCGCGACTTCTTCGATATCGAGAGCAACGCTCAGCGGGCACTGGCCATCGAGGCGCAGTTAAAGGCGTTCGGCATGCATTGGCAGAGCGAGAAAAGGGTCGTCGAAGGCTTGCCGCTGGCGGGCCAGACCTGGGTGCTCACCGGCTCCCTGGAGTTGATGAGCCGCGACGTGGCCAAGGACAAGCTGGAAAGCCTGGGCGCCAAGGTGGCCGGATCCGTGTCGGCGAAAACCTACTGTGTGGTGGCGGGCCCCGGCGCCGGTTCGAAACTGGCCAAGGCCAATGAACTGGGGCTGAAAGTGTTGGACGAAGAAGCGTTCGTCAGCTTTCTTTCCGGGCACGGCATCACGGTCTGATCGGCGGCGGGCAATCGCGACCACCTGCCGATTAATCGAACGAATCTTGGAACCCCTGAAGCTTGCCCATGATCTAGTCTTGGCAAGCCTCAGGGAGGGATCGTCATGTACCGTTTTTTCGAGCAGCTCAGTTCTCGCATCGCCGCGCCATTCATGGCCGGGCAGAGTCGCAACAGCAAAGTCTGGCAGTGCCGCTGCGGGCAATCGCTGTTCTTTCGCAACAGCCAGTGCCTGGCCTGTTCCGCCGCCCTGGGTTACCAGCCGGAGCAGAGCCGCCTGACGTCCTTGCAGCCAGGTTTTGAGGTCGATACCTGGACGCTCGATGCCGACCCGCCGGCGGGGTTGTTTCGTCGTTGCGCCAACCTTGATACCCCGGCGGCCTGCAACTGGCTGCTGCCGGCCTATGGCGCGGGCACCCTGTGCATTGCCTGCAGCCTCAATCGGACCATTCCTGACCTGTCGGTAGCCGAGAACCCCGAGCGGTGGCGCAAGGTGGAGATCGCCAAGCGGCGTCTGGTCGCGCAGTTGGTCAGCCTGGGTCTGCAGGTCATCCCGAAAACCCAGGATGAGGACTGCGGCCTGGCGTTCGATTTCGTCGGTGTCGACCTTGAAGGCAAGGCCCCCACCACCGGCCATGCCAACGGCCTGATCACCCTGGACATCAAAGAGGCCGACGATGCGCACCGGGAGAAGGTTCGGGTGCAGATGCGCGAGCCGTACCGGACCTTGCTCGGGCATTTTCGCCACGAGGTGGGGCATTACTACTGGGACCGCCTGATCGCCAACAGCCATTGGCTGGAGCCGTTTCGCGGCCTGTTTGGCGACGAGCGGGCCAGTTATGCCGAGGCGCTGGAGCGTCACTATCAACAAGGTGCGCCGCTGGACTGGCAGCAGAACTGCGTCAGTGCCTACGCCACCATGCACCCTTGGGAGGATTGGGCGGAAACCTGGGCCCATTACCTGCACATGATGGACGCGGTCGACACCGCCCTCGGTTTTGGCATGAGTGCGCGGGAGATGGATTTCGATTACCAGCCGTTTCCCTTGAGCACCTTGTATGACCCCGAACACCCGGGCGGGCCGGCCTTCCTCTCGTTCGTCAACGCCTGGATCGAGTTGGCCGGCATGCTCAATGAGTTGTCGCGCAGCATGGGCCAGCCGGACTTCTACCCCTTCGTCCTGCCGCCGGCGGTGATTGCCAAGCTGCACTTCATTCACCTGGTCATCCAGCAGGAAGGCGGCAAGGCCGACGACGTCCTGGCCCTGGACTAACACCGCTGCTGAAGACCGGGTGGGGCGGCCCAGCCTTCCAGGCTCCCCGACCAGCCCCATGCCGTATCAGCAACCCGTCCCCGGGATTCGGCGCAACACCTTGCCACAACGCCCGCCCGCAGCGTGCCTGCTCCTGCGACAAGTACTTGAAGCCCATCATATTTTTTAATCTGCATGCAGCGGTTGTAACTTCGACTCAGATAGGTACAATGGCGCGGCTCGCCGTCAGGTGAGCGTCGTTATGGTGACCCCATCGGTCCCCCCGCAACGATTACCCGTGAACCTGGTCAGAGCCGGAAGGCAGCAGCCACAGCGGGAACATTGTGTGCCGGGGTGTGGCTGGTGGGGTTGCCTCCATAACGCTTACTCGTTGATGTTCTTCAACGAGTCTTTTCTCGAATCACTCCCCCTTTTTTGAATACCATGCTTCAGGCTTATCGTGCTTGCGGTTTAATTTCGCCTGCCTTGGGCGCAGGGGAATCTGCATTCGCAATGCGGTGCTGATGACGGGCATGAAGTACAAGGACGTTGTCGCCATGGCTTATAGCAGGCGCATTGAAAATGCCGACACGGCACTCAAAGGGAAAAAATAACGTGGCGATTCGACGTTCTACCTGGCTGGTCCTGACCGCTTCGGTCTTCAACCTGTACCTGGGGGATGCTGCGCTGGCGGCGACATCAACCCTGCAATCGGGCAAATACGAAGCCTTGATGCTGGCGGTAACCCCGGAACATCAGGTCGAGGGTTACTACTCCGAACAGATGGGGGAGGGCGTGAGCCGCAGTTGCACCTTTTACCTGCAAGGTAAGGTTGAGGCGGGGCGCAAGGCAGCGCTGGTCACCTGGCTTGATGTCAGCTACCCCGGCAGCCTTGAAGCCACCGCCACGGGCGTGAGCCTGACCATCGGCAAAGGCCAGCAGCACCCGGGTTGCATCAGTGTGATGACGCCGGAGATCGCCACCGGCCTGGAGTTGACCCAGACCGCCAGCAAGCAGTGGGTCGGCCTGGTCACCGTGACCGCCGACAAGGCGTACCTGCAAAAGGCCCCTGACGCCAAGGCCGGGCATCGCGCCTATCTCGTCAAGGACGATGTGGTCGGGGTGTTGGGCTTCAACAAGGGGTGGGCGCAGGTTGAGTTCATCAACGATCAGGACCGATCGTTCAGCGGCTGGATCAGCCAGGACCAATACGCGAAGTTGACGCCGAAGCAGTAAGGCGTTTATCCGCTAGGGCCTAGGGATTGGGCAGGCATCGCCCCCGCAGTACGGGGGCGATTTTTGGCTCAGGATTTCTTCTTGAACAGTTTGCGGATCAGCACGCCAAGGCCGACCAGACCAAGCACAATGAATTTCTTGCCCGCCAGGAGCAGTACGCCGAGTTTGGCGAACAGCCCGGCCTTGCTCGCGATACCGCCGGCGACCAGGGCTGCCAGGCCGTAGGAGGCCAGTTTGTCGGTGCCCGGGTTGTAGTCGGCGTAGCGGTTGCCTTCAGTGAAGTTGGTGGAGGCCAGCACCTTCGGCATCTCGCGCTTGATGGTCGGCAAGTCGGCCATGGCCGCCACCGCGTTGAGCTCCAGCACGCCCTCGCGGCCCAGCACGCGGATGCTGTAGTTCAGGGTGCTGTCCTTGGCTTCTTCGGCCTTGAGTTCGCGGGCCCAGTACATCTTGTGCGATTGCGCGTCATAGCGCGGCTGTTCGGCCCAACCCAGCAGGTAGAGAGCGCCGTAGCCCTGTTCCTTGCGTTGTTTGTTGTCTTCTTCGTCTTCGGCCTGCATTTGCTTGAGCAGGTCGTTGTAGTCGATTTTTGCCGCGTCTTCGTCGGAGATATGCCCGTCGTCGTTGTAGCTGATGATCACGCCCCAGCCTTCGGCTGCCAGGGGGCTGACGTTGCTCGGGACGATCATGCCCAGGTTGCTGAAGCCGGGCGGGTTGCCCCAGCCTTCGGTGAGGAGCTTTTCGGTGTCGGTGGGGTTGAGGTAGTAGAACTCTTTACTCAGGTCGAGGCGGGCAATGTCACCAGGCAGTTTGATGCTGCCGTGCTGCGGCGAGAGTGATGCCAGGAATTGCTCCGGGGTCACCTGGTCGGCGTCGCTGCTGTCGGCAGGGGCGGCGGCGTTGGCGCTGAATGGCACGGCATAGAGGGTCAGTGCGGCCAGGAGGAGGCGCAGGTATTTCATCGTATTCCCTTACATCTTGTGACAAAAAGACGCGCAGGATACCGGCAGCGTTGGGGGCAGCTCAATCGGATTTTTCCGTTTTGCGCCAGTACGGCAGGGCGTTGCGGCGGTTTTGAATCAGCCTTGAAGCTGCTCCTGCAGCAGGTGCGCAAAGGCGTCACGTGCCGTGTGGCGCTGGACTTCCTGGTGCCAGACAAAGCGATTCTCCACCGGCTGCAATTCGGCAAAGCGATAGATCTGCAAGCTTGCGGACTGGGCGTATCGCTCCAGTACGCCCTCGGGCACCAGGGCCATGCCTGCACCCGCACTGACGCAGCCGATGATGGTGCCCCAGCTGGCGTAGCCGGTGATCGACGCCTGGACCCCGTTGGCGCCCAGCCAGTCTTCCAGGGCGCGGCGATAGGGGCAGCCGCTGGGCCACATGAACAGGGTCTGGCCGTGCAGATCGCGGGCACTGAGGATCGGTGCGGCGCAGGCATGGGTGATCAGCACCAATGGCTCGCTGTAGAGCGTGGTGCGCTGCAATTTGGCGGGCAGTGCGTCGGTGGCGACCAGGGCGCCATCGAGCCGATGGTGCTGCAGCTCGTCAAACAGCTGGGACCAGGTGCCGGTCACCAGCTCCAGAGTGACGTGGGGATAACGGCGATGGTATTCGGCGAGCAGCGGCGGCAGGCGGCCTCCGGCGCAGGATTCGATTGCGCCGATGCGCAGGCTGCCACGGGGGCTGGCGTTGTGGTCGACGGCGCGCTTGGCTTCGTCCACCAGCGCCAGGATGCGTTCGCTGTAGCCGAGGAATATTTCCCCGGCCGGGCTGATTTTCAAGCCGCGGCCGGCACGGATGAACAGTGCGGTGCCCAGTTCGCTCTCCAGCTGCTTGATCCGGGTGGTGATGTTGGAGGGCACGCAATGCAATTGCAGGGCGGCACGGGCGATGCTGCCGGTGCGCGCTACCGCTCTTACCATGTTTAGTTGGGCCAGTTCCATCGTTCACTTCCAGTGAGGTCTGGGCTCAGTATCCATCAATTGTGGTGAGGTGTGCAGGGCGCGAGACTGAGGTTCTTTCCTCGGCTACCCGGACTTCATCCCTTGAACATTTCCCCCATATTGAAAACGGTCCTGGCCGGCGCCTTCGTCATTCTGTGCTGGGCCTATTCCCCGGTGGGTATCCACATCGGGCTCGAGGGCTATGGGCCGGGGCACCTGGCGCTGCTGCGCTTTGTCATCGCGTCGGTGTTCATGGCCGGGGTGGCCCTGGTGATGAAGATCTCCCTGCCACGCTGGCGCGATCTGCCGTGGCTGCTGGTGTTGGGATTCTTCGCGATTGCCTTGCATCACGTCAGCCTCAATTACGGCCAGCAAGGGGTCAGTGCCGGTGTGGCGAGTGTGTTGGCGCAGTCGGCGCCGATCTTCAGCACGCTGATCGCGTTTTTCTGGTTGAAGGAGCCAGTCAGCGGCTGGCGCTGGTTTTGCGTGGGGCTCGGGCTGTTCGGGGCGCTGCTGGTGATGGGCGCCGATCGTGGGTTGGCCGGGATTGAGCCCAGGGGACTGCTGATTTTGCTGGCGGCGTTTTCCTGGGGGGTGTATTTCGTTTTGCAGCGTCGTTACTCGGGGCATTACGGGGTGCTGACCACGGTGTGCTACATGGTCTGGTCCGGCACTCTGTTGCTGACTGTGTATGCACCGGGCCTGGCCCAGGCCGTGGTGCAGGCAACCTGGCGGGTGAACCTCGCGGTACTGGTGCTGGGGCTGTTTCCCAGTGCATTGGCTTACCTGGCGTGGGCCTATGTGCTGGCGCGCACCGAAGTCAGTCGGGCGGCGATTGCGATGTACCTGATTCCACCGCTGGCGATGCTGCTGGCGTCGCTGGTGTTGCACGAACCGTTGCGACCCGAAGTGCTGCTGGGGGCCTGCGTAGTGTTGGGCAGTGTACTGGCGATGCAGTTGGAGGGGCGTTGGCGCAAGGGCAGGGGCGCGCCAGCAGCGGGGCAGATCAGTCGAGGGTCAGCGCAAAGACCCTGAGCCGGTGCCCGTCCGGATCGACGGCGACAAAGGTGTAGCCAAAATCCAGGGCGATGGGGGCGAGGAGGATGGGCTGGCCCAGTTCGCTCCAGCGCTGATGCAGGCGGTCGACCTCGGCCAGGCTGTCCACCGCAAGGCCCAATTCGGCCGCCCCCGGGAGTGCCTGGGGCGAAGGCTCTACGGTGTGCCTGGACCACAGCCCGAGCTTGAGACCCGAATCCAGGATGAACAGGGCGAAGGTCGGCGACAGCTCCACGGGCGGCTTGTCCAGCAGGCGGCTGTAGAAGTGGGCGCTGGTGGCCGGGCTGTCGACGTAAAGCAGAAGGTAGGTGTGGGTCATCATGCGACTCCGATTTCCGTGCTGGGTGGCTGAACAGAGGCCACCAGCTTAAGTGGCGCAGCTGTCAGTTCCTGTCAGGAGTCGTGGTTAAAAAAACCAGGCAGATTATCGCGGGCGATAGCCTGCCTTGTTCGTGCATGACTGGGCTCTAAGGCTTGGACAAGGCCTGGTCAACCGCTGCTATCAGCTTTCCCAGATCCTTCGGGGGGGCGTTGTGAATGACACCGAACAAATAAGCTCGCTGTTCGTCTTCCTCGCCCATATCGGCAAAAAAGGCTTTCAGCTTCACTCCCAGAACATCGGCAAACAGAAACAGAGCTTCAACGCTGGGGGTGTAGGTGCCGGTTTCGAAGCGGCTGATGGTTTTAGGGTCAAAACCGGTTTTTTCACCTAGTTCAGCCTGAGTAAGCCCCGCTACCTTGCGATAACGTCTTATGGCTGGACCCAAACTTGAAATTTGCATCGCTCAATTCCCATTTAGAATCAAGAACTTAACGATAAATCTTCGCATTAGACAACACCATGATTCATCACCTTGCTTTGCAAAATGTGATGTATTTCGTAGAATCGACGCTTCGGACAGGTATTTGGTGATCTGGTTTCAGAAGGCGGAGTTTGCGAAACAGGAACTCATTGCATTTGCCCTGTCCGCCCGGACCCGAGGATATGGCGCGCGCTGGACGTCTCGTTAACCTGCGCCAACACTCCTTCGCCACCGTGCCCGGTGCCCTGTTTGATCCTAGTTGATCTTCGTCGACCCGAAGCTCGACCGTCGCGCAAACCGCTGTACGGCTGCAACCCCGGCATCAGTGTCGGTGGAGCCTTGCCGCCCCTAAGTACATTGCGAACAGCCCGCAGCCGGCCACCCCGGCATGGGTTTGGAATGCTCTCCATGGAGTTCTAACGTGCGTCTCAAATTGCCGGTTACCTGTGTTGAACGGATCTTTCCGGGGCAGCAGCGGCTCGATGTCCGGTGCCCCGGTGGTCCGGATCCAAAACGAATCTCTTCCGGGCCCCAGGCCCTGGTCGAGCGGTTCAACCGCTAGCGACAGTGAGCCTGACTCATGGATGAGAAATACCGCAGGGCCGTAGACGCAGCCGCCATTTTTTCCGAGACCGATCTGGACGGGCGTATCACTTACGTCAACGACCTGTTCTGTAAAGTCTCGGGTTACAGCCGCGAAGAGTTGGTGGGCGCCGATCACAAGATCCTCAGCTCCGGCCTGCACCCGCCCGAATTCTTCACCTCTCTGTGGCGCACCATTGCCCTGGGCCAGGTATGGAAGGGTGAAATCTGCAACCGGGCCAAAGACGGCACTCTGTACTGGGTCGACAGCACCATGGTGCCGCTGCTCGACGATTCTACCGGGCGCGTGATGCGCTATGTGTCGATCCGCTTCGATGTCAGCGAAAACCGCCAACTCTTGCATTCATTGCAATGGCGGGTGGGGCATGACGTGCTCACGGGCTTGCCCAATCGGGCGTTTCTTTCCGATCTGTTGAACCAGGCACTGGCGTTTTCCCGCCAGGAAGACATCCCCCTGGCGGTGTGCATGCTCGATCTCGACGGCTTCAAGGCGGTCAATGATGGTTATGGGCATGCCTGCGGTGACCTGCTGCTGGTCGAAGTGGCCAGCCGCTTGCGCAGCATTGTGCGTGGCGAGGATGTGGTGGCACGGCTGGCCGGTGACGAGTTCGTGCTGATTCTGCGCTATGTGCGCGACGTTCAGGAGTTGCGGGCGGCCCTGCATCGGGTGTTGAGTGCGATTTCCACGCCCTATTCGATTCAGGGCAAGGAAATCAATGTCTTCGCCAGTATTGGTGTGACCCTGTTTCCGGCGGACAACGACGACGCCGATACCTTGCTGCGCCATGCCGACCAGGCGATGTATGTGGCCAAGCAGGGCGGGCGCAATCGCTTCCATCTGTTCGATGTGTCCCGCGACCGCGAGGTCAAGGCTACGCACCAGACGGTCGAGCTGGTGCGCCATGCCCTGAACGCCGGGGAGTTGTGCCTGTATTTCCAGCCCAAGGTGAATATGCGCACCGGCTCGGTGGTCGGTTTTGAAGCCTTGCTGCGCTGGCAGCACCCGCAACGCGGGCTGGTGGGTCCCAATGAGTTTCTGCCGCTGGTGGAAGAAACCGACCTGATCGTGGATATCGGCGAGTGGGTCATGAATCAGGTCATGACCCAGTTGCAGCAATGGCAAGTGAGCGGTCAGGGTTGGCCGATCAGCGTCAATATTGCCGCGCGGCACTTCCAGCGCGCTGATTTCGTCGAGCGCCTCAAAGCGATGCTGGCGCGTTATCCGCAGGTGGCGCCGCAGTTTCTGGACCTGGAAATTGTCGAATCGGTGGCGATCGAGAATATCGAGCACGTCAGCGATTGCCTGCAGGCCTGTCAGGCCCTGGGCGTGCAGTTTTCCCTGGGGGATTTCGGCACCGGTCATGCCTCCCTGAGTTACCTCAAGCGCCTGTGCACCCAGACCATCAAGATCGACCGGGTATTTGTCGCCGATATCCTGCAAGACCAGAACGATCTGGCCCTGGCCCAGGCGCTGATCGGCCTGGCCCGTGCGTTCGGGCGCAAGGTGGTGGCCGAGGGCCTGGAAACCCGCGAGCACGGGGAAGTGTTGATGGCCCTGGGCTGTGACGTGGCCCAGGGCTACTTCATTGCCCAGCCGATGCCGGCGCAGGAGATTCTGCGTTGGGTGGCGAGTTTCAGCGCCCCTCTGGAATGGCAGGCCCGGGAAGTCGCGTTGTGAGGCTCAGGGCTGATCGGCGACCGGCACGGCCTCCGCTGACTCGCGGATGCCGGTGTAGAGCTGGATGATGTCGTCGATTTCGCCGGACATTTTCATCCGCAGCAGGGTGCGCAATATGGTTTGCACCGGCACCTGCGGGTCATTGCGCACGTAGCAGCCGATGGCCTGTTCCTGCAGGACCGCCACGCTGTGCAATTGTTTGTCGGGCATCAGCCGCTGGTTGAACCAGTTCAGGGTCCATTGATTGCTGACCGCATAGTGGTAGCGGCCGGCGCCGAGTTTCTCCAGCACCTGTTCCTGGTTGCGCGCATCGTCGCGTACCAGTTGGCCGCGTTCGAACAGCGGCTGCAGGGACGGGTAGGTGTAGCTAAGCACCGTGCCGATGTTTTGTGGCGGCAGGTTCGCGGCCGTGATCGCCTGTGGGTCTTGCCCGGTACTGACCAGCAGGTCGCGCTGCACGAACAGCGGAATGCTCCAGATGTAGTCGCCCGACTGATTGGGCAGCCAGGACTGCGCGACATAGCAGCGCACGTCGATTTCACCGCGTTCCATGGCGGCCTGTACCCGCGCCCGCGCCAGGACATGAAATTCGGCGGGGCGACCGACCTGGGTGGCGAGGCTGGCCATCATGTCGTGGAGGATGCCCTGGGTCGGTTTGCCCGCCTCAATCTGCACCAGGGGCATGGCCCAGCTATCGGCGATCGCAAAACGCAGCGCCGGCTCGCTGGCCGAGGTACTGGCACTGATCAGTAGCAGGGCGCCCCAGGTTAAGCGCATACGATCTCCGTCCGTGATTAGGCCGCTTGCAGCCCCGCAAAATGCAGCTTAGCCAGATTAGACGAGCACACCGGATGCAATTTCGCCCTTGCTCCGCTAGCATTACCGGCTTCCGCTTCCCAGTTGCGACGGTTTTCGATGAGTTATCAGGTTCTTGCACGTAAATGGCGTCCGCGCTCGTTCCGCGAAATGGTCGGCCAGACCCATGTGCTCAAGGCTCTGATCAATGCCTTGGACAGCCAGCGGCTGCACCACGCCTATCTGTTTACCGGCACCCGCGGGGTGGGCAAGACCACCATCGCGCGGATCATTGCCAAATGCCTGAACTGTGAAACAGGTATCACTTCCACGCCCTGTGGCACCTGCTCGGTCTGCCGCGAGATCGACGAAGGGCGCTTCGTCGACCTGATCGAGATCGACGCCGCGAGCCGGACCAAGGTCGAAGATACCCGCGAACTGCTGGATAACGTGCAGTACGCGCCGAGCCGCGGGCGCTTCAAGGTCTACCTGATCGACGAAGTGCACATGCTTTCCAGTCACTCGTTCAACGCCCTGTTGAAAACCCTGGAAGAGCCGCCGCCCTACGTCAAATTCATCCTGGCCACCACCGATCCGCAGAAACTTCCTGCAACCATTCTGTCGCGCTGCCTGCAGTTCTCCCTGAAGAACATGACGCCGGAGCGTGTGGTCGAGCATTTGACCCACGTGCTGGGCGTCGAGAACGTGCCGTTCGAAGACGACGCCCTGTGGCTGCTGGGGCGTGCCGCCGATGGCTCGATGCGCGATGCCATGAGCCTGACCGACCAGGCCATCGCCTTTGGTGAAGGCAAGGTCATGGCTGCCGACGTGCGGGCGATGCTCGGTACCCTGGACCACGGTCAGGTATTCGATGTCCTGCATTCACTGATCGAAGGCGATGCCAAGGCATTGCTTGAGGCGGTGCGCCACCTGGCCGAGCAAGGCCCGGACTGGAATGGCGTGCTCTCGGAAATTCTCAACGTGCTGCACCGCGTCGCCATTGCCCAGGCATTGCCCGAGGGTGTCGACAACGGCCATGGCGACCGCGACCGGGTGCTGGCCCTGGCCCAGGCCCTGCCGGCCGAGGATGTGCAGTTCTATTACCAGATGGGTCTGATCGGCCGGCGCGACCTGCCGCTGGCTCCGGACCCGCGAGGCGGCTTCGAGATGGTGCTGCTGCGGATGCTGGCCTTCCGTCCGGCAGACACTGCGGACGCGCCGAGGCAGGCGCTAAAGCCAGTGGGGATCAGCCAAGCCACAGTTGATTCCGCTCAATCCGTGGCGCGCACCGTACCTGCTGCACCCGTAGCGGCAGTGGTGGCGCCGGTCGCTGCTGTCGAGCCTGTCGCCCCCGTTGTCCCACAGGCTGCCCCACCAGCCGTGCCTGAGCCGGTAGTGGCGGCCGTTGTGGCCCCAGCGCTTGAAGTCGTCCCCGAGCCGACGCCCGAACCGCCGGTTGCCGAAGCGGTGGTCGACTTGCCGTGGAATGACCCGGTTGAACCGAGCATCGAGCAACAGCCCGCTGTCGAACCGGTGCTGGAAACCGCCGCCGAGCAGCCAGAGCTGACGCCGATGCCGACCCCCACGCCTGACAGCGTGGTGCCGGACGCGCCGGAGTGGGTCAGCGCGCCGGTGCCGGAGCCGACGGTGGCCGAGGTGGACGCCGCGACACCAGGTATCGACCTGGACGACGAGCCGCCGTTGGACGAGGACTATATTGAGCCGGACATGGATTCGGCCTACAGCTACCTGGACGAACTGGCCAGTGAGCACGCCGCTGAACCGGCCCCCGAGCCGGAACCGGAGCCTGCGGCGATGCCGGCCACCGGCCTGGCATTGGAGTGGCTGGAGCTGTTCCCGAAACTGCCGATTTCCGGCATGACCGGCAGCATTGCCGCCAACTGCACCCTGATGGCGGTGGACGGCGACAACTGGTTGCTGCACCTGGACCCGGCGCACAGCGCGCTGTTCAACGCGACCCAGCAACGCCGGCTCAACGATGCACTGAATCAGCATTTCCAGCGCACCTTGAGTATCAGCATCGAGCTGATCAAGCCCGAGCAGGAAACCCCGGCCCAGGCCGCATCGCGGCGGCGGGTCAATCGCCAGCGCGAGGCCGAGGAGTCGATCCACGGCGATCCGTTCATCCAGCAGATGGTGCAACAGTTCGGCGCGGTGGTTCGGCACGATACTATTGAACCTGTCGAAGCCCTGGTCACTCAGGGCTAATAACTGAAGGGCGCCGGGTCCTGTTGGCCGGGCGCGATGTTTATCCAAGTACTTTGAGGTGATTCCCATGATGAAAGGTGGCATGGCCGGCCTGATGAAGCAGGCGCAGCAGATGCAGGAAAAAATGGCCAAGATGCAGGAAGAGCTGGCCAACGCCGAAGTCACCGGCAAGGCGGGTGGCGATATGGTCACCGTGGTCATGACCGGTCGTCACGACGTCAAGCGTGTCAGCATCGACCCAACCCTGCTTGAAGGTGTCAGCGAGGATGACCGCGAAGTACTGGAAGACCTGTTCGCTGCGGCGGTCAACGACGCTGTGCGCAAGATCGAAGCCAACAGCCAGGACAAAATGTCCGGCATGACTGCAGGCATGCAATTGCCTCCAGGCATGAAGCTGCCGTTCTGATTCGCGCGAGCGCATCGGATGTAGTACAAAAAAGCCAGGCTTCGAGCCTGGCTTTTTTTTGCTTCAGCGCACCTGCCCGGCGCCGGCGATGCCTGGCATGAACAGGTAGAAACTTCGAACGCCCCCGGCATGTCGCGGTCTGCAACCTGTATGACCCATTCAATCCTTGATAAGGAGCGCCTCTGATGTCGCAAGCATTGACCCTCAACCAGCGCGTGGTTCTGGTTTCCCGGCCGAACGGAGCGCCTGTGCCGGAAAACTTTCGCCTGGAGCGCGTGGCGTTGCCGGACCTGGCGGACGGCCAGGTACTGCTGAAGACCTTGTACCTGTCGCTGGACCCCTACATGCGTGGACGCATGAGCGATGCACCGTCCTATGCTGCGCCCGTCGAGATCAATGAAGTCATGACCGGCGGCGCTGTCAGCCAGGTCGAGCGCTCGCGCAACCCGAAATTCCAGGAAGGTGACCTGGTGGTGGGCGCCACCGGTTGGCAGAGCCACAGCATTTCCGACGGGCGCAATCTGGTGCCGGTGCCGGTGGGGCTGCCCAGCCCGTCCATGGCCTTGGGGGTGCTGGGCATGCCGGGCATGACCGCCTACATGGGGTTGATGGACATCGGCCAGCCTAAGGCCGGGGAAACCCTGGTGGTGGCTGCGGCCTCCGGCGCCGTGGGTTCGGTGGTAGGGCAGGTAGCCAAGCTCAAGGGGCTGCGAGTGGTCGGGGTGGCCGGCGGTGCCGAGAAATGCCGGTATGTGGTTGAGGAATTGGGGTTTGATGCCTGTATCGATCACCACAGCCCGGATTTTGCCGACGAACTGGCCCAGGCCTGCTTCAAGGGGGTGGACATCTATTTCGAGAACGTCGGCGGCAAGGTGTTCGATGCGGTGTTGCCGCTGCTCAACCCGAAGGCACGGATCCCCCTGTGCGGGCTGATTGCCCAGTACAACGCCCAGGAGGCGCCACCCGGACCGGATCGCCTGCCGCTGCTGCAACGTGCATTGCTGACCAAACGCGTGCGCATCCAGGGTTTTATCGTGTTTGATGACTACGCTGATCGCCAGCCGGAGTTTGTCAGCGCCATGGCGCCCTGGGTGCGCGAAGGCAAGGTCAAGTTCAAGGAGGACGTGGTCGATGGCCTGGAACAGGCACCTGAAGCCTTTATCGGCCTGCTCGAAGGGCGCAACTTCGGCAAGCTGGTGGTGCGCGTCGCGCAACCTTGAGCATTTGACGCTAATCGGAGGCGCGGGTATAAACCGCGTCTCGTTGTTTTGTCGGACCTTTGCCCATGAGCTTCAGCCCCCTTATTCGCCAACTGATCGACGCCCTGCGCACCTTGCCCGGTGTCGGTCAGAAAACCGCCCAGCGCATGGCCCTGCAATTGCTCGAACGCGACCGCAGCGGCGGCTCGCGGCTGGCCCTGGCCCTGAGCCAGGCCATGGAGGGCGTGGGTCATTGCCGGCTGTGCCGGACCCTCACCGAAGACGATCTGTGCCCGCAATGCTCGGATAATCGCCGCGACGACACCTTGCTGTGTGTAGTCGAGGGGCCGATGGATGTGTACGCGGTGGAGCAAACCGGTTATCGCGGTCGCTATTTTGTGCTCAAGGGGCATTTGTCGCCGCTGGACGGCCTTGGCCCTGAAGCCATCGGTATTCCACAACTGGCGGCGCGCATCGAGGAGCAGGGCAGTTTCACCGAGGTGATTCTGGCGACCAACCCTACGGTCGAGGGCGAGGCTACGGCGCACTACATCGCTCAACTGCTGAGCAACAAGGGCCTGGTGACCTCGCGTATTGCCCATGGCGTGCCGCTGGGTGGCGAGCTGGAGCTGGTGGACGGCGGGACCCTGGCCCATTCGTTCGCCGGGCGCAAACCTATCGCCTTGTAAGGACTCGTGGTGCGTCGAGCGTGGCGTCGCCTTGAAAACCAAGCAAGCGCTTGGTAAGTTCCTCCGACCTTCAGAGGAGCTTGCCGATGTCTGTCTGCCAGGAATACTTCGACCCCAGCCACCAATTGATCCGCGATAGCGTGCGACGTTTTGTCGAGCGCGAGATCCTTCCCGATATCGACCAGTGGGAAGAGGCCGAGACCTTCCCCCGCGAGTTGTACCTCAAGGCCGGCGCTGCCGGGATCCTCGGCATCGGCTATCCGGAGGCACTGGGTGGCAGCCATGAAGGTGACGTGTTCGCCAAGATTGCCGCCAGCGAAGAGCTGATGCGCAGCGGCTCCGGCGGCCTGGTGGCGGCCTTGGGATCACTGGATATCGGCTTGCCGCCGATCGTCAAATGGGCCCGGGCGGAGGTTCGCGATCGGGTGGTGCCCCAGGTACTGTCCGGGGAGAAAATCAGCGCCCTGGCGGTGACTGAGCCCGGCGGTGGCTCGGATGTGGCCAATCTGCAAACGCGGGCCGTGCGCGAGGGCGATTATTACCGGGTCAGCGGCAGCAAGACCTTTATCACCAGCGGTGTGCGCGCGGACTTCTACACCGTGGCGGTGCGCACCGGGGCGCCGGGCTTTGGTGGTATCAGCCTGCTATTGATCGAAAAGGGTACCCCGGGCTTCAGCGTCGGCCGTCAGTTGAAGAAAATGGGCTGGTGGGCCTCCGATACCGCCGAGCTGTTCTTCGATGATTGCCGGGTGCCTGTGGAGCATCTGATCGGCGCTGAAAACATGGGGTTTGCCTGCATCATGGGCAACTTTCAGAGCGAGCGGCTCGCCTTGGCGCTGATGGCCAACATGACCGCGCAACTGGCTCTGGAAGAGAGCCTGAAGTGGGCGCGTGAGCGAGAGGCGTTCGGCAAACCCATCGGCAAGTTTCAGGTGCTCAAGCATCGCCTGGCGGAGATGGCCACGGCGCTGGAAGTCTCACGGGAGTTCACGTATCGGCAGGCCGCGAAAATGGCCGCCGGCAAGAGTGTGATCAAGGAGATTTCCATGGCCAAGAATGTGGCCACCGACACCGCCGACCGCATCACTTATGACGCGGTGCAGATCCTCGGCGGGCTGGGCTACATGCGTGAAAGCCTGGTGGAGCGGCTGTACCGCGACAATCGCATCCTTTCCATCGGCGGTGGCACCCGGGAAGTGATGAACGAAATCATCAGCAAGCAGATGGGGTTGTAGCGCGATTTGCCGGCAAGGCCGCTGCCGCATTGCATGGGGCGGTAGCGGCTGGCGTGCCAGCGAGAAGGATAATCAGCGCTCAGTCAGGGAAAACCGGGTCAGGCAAAAGGTCGGGATGCCCATGTCTTCCAGTTTTTGCGAGCCACCCAGTTCCGGCAGGTCGATGATGGCGGCGGCTTCGAAGATCTTCGCTCCCATGCGCCGTACCAGGTTGGCCGCGGCGATCAGGGTGCCGCCGGTCGCGATCAGGTCATCGAACATCAGCACCGAGTCGCCTTCGCACAGGCTGTCGGCGTGCACTTCGAGGAAGGCCTCGCCGTACTCGGTCTGATATCCCTCGGCCAGCACATCAGCAGGCAGCTTGCCCTGTTTGCGGAACAGGATCAGCGGTTTGTTCAGTTGGTAGGCGATGATCGAGCCGATCAGAAACCCACGGGCATCCATGGCGCCAATGTGGCTGAAGTCTTCTTCGACATAACGCTGGGCAAAGCTGTCGGCTACCAGGCGCAGGGCCTTGGGCGACTGGAACAGAGGGGTGATGTCGCGAAAGATGACGCCCGGTTTCGGAAAGTCGATGACGGGGCGGATCAGGGATTTGATGTCGAAGCTGTCGAAGACCATCGTGAGGGTGTCCTGGCGGGCAAATGGGCCGCGCCAGTATACCCGCGCCTGCGCCGCTTGGCTCGGCGCGGGCGGGTAGGGTCAGACTTCCAGTGCGCCGCCAGCGAGGGCGCAGAGCTGGATCGGATCGAGGATGTGCACTTCCTTGCCTTCGGCCGCGATCAGTTCGTTCTGCTGGAAGCGCGTGAACACCCGGGACACGGTTTCCACCGCCAGGCCCAGGTAATTACCGATTTCGTTGCGCGACATGCTCAGACGAAACTGATTGGCCGAGAACCCGCGAGCCCGGAAACGTGCGGAGAGGTTGACCAGAAAGGTCGCAATGCGTTCGTCGGCGGTTTTTTTCGACAGCAGCAGCATCATTTGCTGGTCGTCACGAATTTCCCGG
This sequence comes from Pseudomonas sp. QD4, assembly GCF_049199125.1. Lineage (NCBI taxonomy): Bacteria > Pseudomonadati > Pseudomonadota > Gammaproteobacteria > Pseudomonadales > Pseudomonadaceae > Pseudomonas > Pseudomonas sp. QD4. The sequence continues at coordinate 2,252,450 of NZ_JBLZOM010000001.1, read as the reverse complement.
CTCATGACGCGCATCAGCTGGCGGCGCAACTGTGGCAGTTGCAAGGCCAGTTCATCGAGGCGTTCGAAAGGAATTTCGCAGACTGATGTGGTTTCCAGCGCCTGGGCGGAAACCGGATGGCTTTCGGTGTCCATCCCGGACAGGCCTACCAGCTCGCTGGGCAGGTGGAAGCCGGTGATCTGTTCTTCGCCGCTGTCGCTCAGGCTGAAGGTCTTGAGCGCGCCGGAGCGTACCGCATAGACGGAGTCGAATTTATCGCCCTGGCGAAACAGGAATTCGCCTTTCTTCAGTGGCCGACCACGTTTGACAATTTCGTCCAGCGCATCCATGTCTTCCAGATTCAGAGAAAGTGGCAGGCAGAGGGGGGCCAGGCTGCAATCCTTGCAATGGGCCTGGTTGTGAGCGCGCAGTTTAACTGGCTCGGACATTACTAAAATCCTTGTGGGGAAACACACATAAGCCGTAAGGGTACCTCACAGTACAAGGTTCAAGCCAGTCCGCGCCGCAGTGACGTTCAGTCGTAAAGCATTCCTTTCAGGGGTCGATAACCTGTCATCGCCAATCGTGCAGGGAACCTAAATCATGTCTTCCATTGGCAGCATTTCCAGTGGCAACAACAACTTGCAGCCACTGATCGAGCCTTCGCCGATAGCGGGCGATGACCCCTCTCAGGCGGCCAATGGGGCCATTGCACCCAGTGCCGAGGGCGTCAAAGTGTCGCTGTCCGGTGCCGGGCAAAGTAAATCCTCCGCTGCCAAGGGCTCCGACAACGATATTGAAGAAAGCGGCCTGCCCGAGAATATCCAGCAACTGTTGAAGATGATTCGCAAGTTGCAGCAGCAGATCGCCGAAAAATTGGCCGAAATGCAGGCGGTCATGGCCGACAAACATCTCACGCCGGAACAGGTCAAAGCCCGACTCGGCAGCTTGCAAGCCGCCTTGGCGGGGCTCAATGCCGGTTTGCTGACCGCCAACAACGCCTTGGCCAAAGCCATGAAAACGTCCGGCCTGTCTCCTGAGCAAGTGCTCAAGGCCGCCTCCTTGTTGATGAAGTCCTAGATCACCCGGGAAAACCGCTGACGATTCTGTTGTTCCAGGTAGGCGTCGAACACCATGCACACCGAGCGCACCAGCAGGCGCCCGGCGGGCAGTACGGTGATGCCGGTGCTGTCCAGCTCAATCAGGCCGTCATTGGCCATGGCCCGCAGTTGTGGCCACAGGTCTTTGAAATAGCCGTGAAAGTCGATATTGAACGCCTGTTCGATGGCTTCGAATTGCAGGCTGAAATTGCAGATCAGTTGCTGAATCACCTCGCGCCGCAGCCGATCGTCCGGGTTGCACACCAGCCCGCGGCTGGTCGCCAGTTGGGCGCCGGCCAGGGCGTTCTGGTAGTGATTGAGGTCGCTGCTGTTCTGGCAGTACAGGTCGCCGATCTGGCTGATGGCCGAGACGCCGAGACCAATCAGGTCGCAATGGCCGTGGGTGGTGTAGCCCTGGAAGTTGCGCTGCAGGGTCGAGTCTTCTTGGGCAATGGCCAACTCGTCGTCGGGCAGGGCGAAATGGTCCATGCCGATATAGCGATAGCCCGCCGCTGTCAGTTGCTCGATGGTGCGCTGGAGCATCTGCAATTTGTCGGCCGGGGCCGGTAGTTCATTGCCGTTGATCCGCCGCTGAGGCATGAAGCGCTCGGGCAGGTGAGCGTAGTTGAACACCGAGAGCCGATCCGGCTGCAGGTTGATCACCTCGTCCACGGTGCGGGCGAAGTTGTCCGGGGTTTGCTTGGGCAGGCCGTAGATCAGGTCGATGTTGATCGAGCGAAACTGCAGGGTGCGCGCGGCTTCGATGACAGCGCGGGTTTCTTCCAGGCTTTGCAGGCGGTTGACCGCACGTTGCACGGCCGGGTCGAGGTCCTGCAGGCCGATGCTGACCCGGTTGAAGCCCAGCTCGCGCAGCAGGCCCATGGTCGACCAGTCGGCTTCACGGGGATCGATCTCGATGCCGTAGTCGCCGGAGTCGTCGTCCAGCAGGTTGAAGTGCTTGCGCAGCTGGGCCATCAGTTGCCGCAGTTCGTCATGGCTGAGAAAGGTCGGGGTGCCGCCGCCGAAGTGCAGCTGCTCAACTTTCTGGTTGGGGTCCAGGTGGCAGGCGATCAGCTGGATTTCCTGCTCCAGGCGCTGCAGGTAGGGCTGGGCGCGGCCGCGGTCCTTGGTGATGACTTTATTGCAGGCGCAGTAATAGCAAATGTTGGCGCAGAACGGCACATGCACATACAGCGACAGCGGGCGCAGGGCCTTGCGACTGTCGCGAAGGGCGTGCAGCAGGTCGAACGTACCGACCTGGCTATTGAATTGCACGGCAGTCGGATATGAGGTGTAGCGAGGCCCCGCCAGGTCGTAACGGCGGATCAGATCAGTGTCCCAACGAATGGCGTCGAGCATGCGGGAATTCCCCCGGATAGGCTGGCAGTGTTCGCGAGTCTAGGGGGTCGATGCGGCGCCCATCTTGATTTGCATCAAGGGTGGTCGGTGGCTCGCGGGTCGATGCGACCAGCGTAAAGCGTGATGCTAGACGCCTGTCGGGCGTTGCTCAGTGCCCCATCAGCCAGTGCTGGTGCGGGCCGGGCAGGGTCCAGATACCAAACAGGATCACCAGCAGGCCACCCGTCATGCGGATGCTGCGCTTGCGCAACAGGGCCGTGACCCGCTCGGCGGCCAGCCCGGTGGCCAGCAGCACCGGCCAGGTGCCCAGGCCGAAAGCCAGCATCAACAGTGCGCTGTCCACGGCATTCCCCTGGCTCGCCGACCACAGCAGAGTGCTGTAGACCAGCCCGCACGGCAGCCAGCCCCAGAGCGCGCCCAGGAGCAGGGCGCGGGGCAGGCTCGACACGGGCAGCAAGCGATTGGCGAATGGCTGTATATGGCGCCACAGGCCGCGTCCGAGGCTTTCGATGCGGGTCAGGCCGCTCCACCAGCCGGCCAGGTACAGGCCCATGACAATCAGCAGCAGCCCGGCGAGTACCCGCATAAACAGCGCCGCCGGGCTGTTGGCCACCGCCCATCCGGCGAGACCGAGCAACAGGCCGGCCGTGGCGTAACTGAGAATCCGCCCCAGGTTGTAGGCCAGCAACAGGCGAAAGCGTCGGCTGCGCTGCTCTTTGGGGATTGCCAGGGTCAGGGCGCCCATCAGGCCGCCACACATGCCCAGGCAATGCCCGCCGCCAAGCAGGCCGAGGATGACGGCGGAAACCAGCAGCGGCGCCAGTTCAAGCATGGGGCGGTGCCTGGTCTTTGCCGGGCGCCGGCTCAGCCTCGGGCTGGCCTTTGGCTTCGTCGACGGCGGCCTGGTGCTTCGGGTCCTGGTCGTCGAACAGAATGCTGTGGGCCGGGCCGTCGAGGTCGTCGTACTGACCGCTGTCGACCGCCCAGAAGAAGATGTAGATGGCGATGCCCACGATCAGCAGGGCCGCCGGGATCATCACATAAAGAGCTGGCATCTGGACTCCATGCTCGCGCGGCTCAAGCCGGCAACGGGCGGGTTTCAGGCGTGGCGCTGGCTGCCTGCACGGCTGGCATGCGGGTCAGGCGCAGGGCGTTGAGCACCACGGTCAGGGAACTGATGGACATGCCGACCGCAGCCCAGACGGGAGTGATCCAGCCAAGGGCGGCGAACGGCAGCATGAGGCCATTGTACAGCCCGGCCCACAGCAGGTTTTCGATGATCACCCGCCGGGTACGCCGGGCCAGGCTGAAGGCCTGTACCAGGGCCTCCAGGCGATTGGACAACAGCACCGCGTCGGCACTGGTTTTCGCCAGGTCCGTGGCCGAGCCCATGGCCACGCTGATATCGGCCGCGGCCAATACCGGCACATCATTGACCCCGTCGCCGAGCATCAGCACCTTGCGCCCTTGTTGATGCAACTGTTGCAGGACTTGCAACTTGTCATCCGGGCGCAAGCCGCCGTGGGCTTCATCGATCCCCAGTTCGGCGGCGACGCTGGCAACCATCGGCGAGCTGTCGCCGGACAGCAGCAAGGTGCGCCAGCCGCGCGCCTTGCAGGCGGCGAGCAGGGCGGGGGCGTCGGCGCGCAGCCGATCATCCAGGACGAACCAGGCCAGCGGGCCCTGGCGGTTGCCCAGCAGCAGCCATTGTCCGGCCTCATCAGGCAGGGCTGGCAGTGCCGCGCCGCTCAGTGCGCAGACAAAGTCCGGCTGGCCGATGCGCAAGTGCTGTTCGCCGACTCGGCCTTCAAGGCCCAGGCCCGGGGTGCTGAGCACTTCTTCGGCTGCCACCGGGGCGCGTCCGAATGCGCGGGCGATCGGGTGCTCCGAACGATTTTCCAGCGCGGCGGCAAGGCCCAGGCACTGCTCGCTGTCGAGGTGGCTCAGCGGCCGGATCGCGCGCAGGGCCAAGCGCCCTTCGGTGAGGGTGCCGGTCTTGTCGAAAATGACCGTATCGATCTGGTTCAGGCCCTCCAGCACATGGCCGCGAGTCAGCAGCAGGCCCAGTTTGTGCAGGGTGCCGGTGGCCGCGGTGAGTGCGGTCGGGGTGGCCAGGGACAGCGCGCACGGGCAGGTGGCGACCAGCATCGCCAGAACGATCCAGAACGCCCGGGAGGCATCCAGTTGCCACCACAGCAGGCCGATGGCGGCTGCGGCGATCAATGACAGCAGGAGGAACCACTGGGCGGCGCGGTCGGCGATTTCCGCCAGGCGCGGCTTCTCCGCCTGGGCCCGGTCCAGCAGGCGCACGATGGCCGAGAGGCGGGTGTCCTGGCCCAGGGCCAGAACCTCGACGGTCAGCGCGCCCTCGACGTTGAGGGTGCCGGCGGTGACCGCATCCCCAGTGGTGCGCGGTTGCGGCAGGTATTCTCCGGTCAGCAGCGATTCATCGACGCTCGATTGGCCGTCGAGGATCTTGCCATCAGCCGGCAGGATGGCGCCGGGGTGCACCAGCACCCGGTCGCCCAGGGCCAGTTCGCTGAGCAGGATGCGCTCGCTCTGGCCGTCCGCGCCCAGGCGCAGGCACGAGGCGGGCAGCAGGTTCACCAGTTGTGCGGTGGCGGCAGCGGTACGTTCCCGGGCCCGGCGCTCGAGGTAACGCCCAGCCAGCAGGAACAGGGCGAACATGCCCACCGCATCGAAGTACAACTCGCCGACCCCGCTGATGGCGGTCCAGATCCCGGCAATGTAGGCGCCGCCAATGGCCAGGGACACCGAGACGTCCATGGTCAGGTGGCGGGTGCGCAGGTCGCGCATGGCGCCCTTGAAGAACGGTGCGCAGCTGTAGAACACGATCGGGGTGGTCAGGAACAGTGCGACCCAGCGCAGGATGGTGTGCAGTTCGGGGCTGAGGTCGATGTTGAATTCCGGCCAGGTGGCCATGGTGGCCATCATCGCCTGGAACCACAGCAAGCCGGCCACCCCCAATTGGCGCAGGGCCAGGCGATTTTCGCTGGCCAACTGCTCGGAGGCGCGATCGGCCTGGTAGGGGTGGGCCGCGTAGCCGATATGCCGCAGTTCACTGAGCAGTTGGCTCAGTGGCAGTTGGCTGTCGACCCAGCTTACGTGCAGGCGATGGTTGGATAGGTTCAGGCGCGCCTCAGCCACGGCGGGCAGGCTGCGCAGGTGTTTCTCGATCAGCCAGCCACAGGCGGCGCAACTGATGCCCTCCATCAGTAGCGTGGTTTCTGCCAGGTCGCCCTGGTGCCGGACAAAGGGTTTTTGCACATCGGCGCGGTCGTAGAGCGCCAGTTCATCCACCAGTTGCACCGGCAGCGCCTCAGGGTTGGCCGAGGCTTCGCTGCGATGCTGGTAGTAGCTTTCCAGGCCGCCGGCGACGATCGCCTCGGCAACCGCCTGGCAGCCGGGGCAGCAAAATTCGCGGGCCTGGCCCAGGACGACAGCGGTGAAGCGGCTGCCGGACGGAACCGGCAATGCGCAGTGGTAGCAGGGGAGGGGCGTGGTCATGTGCGTAGCCATTAAAACCGTTGTGGCCAGGAAGCGGGCGCGTGCCCGCCAGTCAGGTCGATGCACTGTCGCGCAAGCGCAGGACCTGAACGATCGGCGTCGCAAACCATGGTGCCGCGTTGCGGCCTTGCGGGAGCACGCTCCCTAGCCACAGGGGAGCGCATTACTTCTTCAGGTCTTCGGCGCCTTGCAGAGGCTCGTCGCCCAGCAGCAGGTCCTTGTCATGGCTGACTTGTTCCTCTTCGAACATGCGCCAGGTCTTGTCGCCCTCCACGCCCAGCAGTTCGACAAAACGACGGCCCTCGACCTTGTCGGTCAGTTGCCCGATATAGCGGCCTTGCTCGGTTTCGCTGCGGGCCAGGGTGATCTTGCGGTCTTTTTCCGGCTGGGTCGGCGAGATCAGGTTCAGCTCCAGGGTGGAGGGCTGGCTGTTGCCGCTCAGGCGCAGCTCGACTTCGCCGGTCAGCTCGTCGAGGTGCACGTTGGCGCGCATTTTCAGGGTCTGGGCCAGCAGTTCGCGGTCCAGCGAGCGATTGATACCCTTGCCGGCCTCGTAGTAATTGTCGTTGACCAGGTTGTCCGGGTTGTTCACTGCAATGGTCACCATGGACAGGGTCAAGGTCACCGAACAGGCCAGGATGCCGATGATGATCCAGGGCCAGAGGTGCTTGTACCAAGGGCTTGCGGCGGTTGCTGCGGGCATGATGACTTCTCTCAACGAATTTGTGGGCCGATGAACCGGCTCTTGGCTTCAACGTGGACGCTTTCATCGTCGGCGTCCTTGAGGATGAACTTCACCTCGTTGGTGCTCGACGGCAGTTGTTCCGGGGCGCTCGACAGCTCGACCGGCATGCTGACGATATCGCCGGCCGCCACCTTGATCTCGCGTTTGCCTTGCAGTTTCAGGTCCGGCAGGCCGGCAGCGTCGAGGACGTAGGTGTGGTCGCGCTGGTCCTTGTTCATGATCTTCAGGCTGTAAACGTTTTCGATCCGGCCCTCGGCGTTTTCACGGTAGAGCACGCGGTCTTTGCTGACGTCGAAACCCACCAGCGAACGCATGAAGAACGCGGTGACCAGCAGGCTGATCATGGCCAGCAGCACCAGCGCATAACCGATCAGGCGCGGGCGCAGTTTATGGGTTTTCTGCCCGGAAAGGTTGTGCTCCGTGGTGTAGCTGATCAGCCCCCGCGGGTACTCCATCTTGTCCATGATGCTGTCGCAGGCGTCGATGCAGGCGGCGCAACCGATGCACTCGATCTGCAGGCCGTCGCGGATGTCGATGCCGGTCGGGCAGACCTGTACGCACATGGTGCAGTCGATGCAATCGCCCAGGCCCATGGCCTTGTAGTCGGCGCCTTTCTTGCGCGGGCCACGGGCTTCACCCCGGCGCGGGTCGTAGGAGACGATCAGGGTGTCCTTGTCGAACATCACGCTCTGGAAGCGCGCATACGGGCACATGTAGATGCACACCTGTTCGCGCAGCCAGCCGGCGTTGCCGTAGGTGGCCAGGGTGAAGAAGCCGACCCAGAAGTACGACCAGCCATCTGCCTCGCCGGTGAAAAAGTCGATCACCAATTCGCGAATCGGTGAGAAGTAACCGACGAAGGTCATGCCGGTGACGAAACCGATCAGCAGCCACAGGCTGTGTTTACTGAATTTGCGCACGAACTTGTTGGCGCTCATGGGCGCCTTGTCGAGTTTGATGCGCTGGTTGCGGTCGCCTTCGGTGACCTTTTCGCACCACATGAAGATCCAGGTCCAGACGCTTTGCGGGCAGGTGTAGCCGCACCAGACACGCCCGGCATAGACGGTGATGAAGAACAGGCCGAAGGCGGCGATGATCAGCAGCCCGGACAGCAGAATGAAGTCCTGGGGCCAGAAGGTGGCGCCGAAGATGAAGAATTTGCGCTCCGGCAGGTTCCACCAGACGGCCTGGTGGCCACCCCAGTTGAGCCAGACGGTGCCGAAATACAGCAGGAACAATCCGGCACCCCCGAGCATCCGCAGGTTGCGGAACAGTCCGGTGAAGGCGCGTGTGTAGATTTTTTCTCGGGAGGCGTAAAGGTCGACGCTGTTGTTCGCGTTCTTGGCAGGCGGGGTAACGTTTTGTACCGGAATCTGATTGCTCATCATTGCATCCCACGGCAGTGGAAAAATGCCTCGGTCAGTACGTGCCGACCGCGGTCAAGAAAGGTAGTGCAGTGGCGCAATGATACGCCTGTCGCTCTGGCCCAAGGGTGCGACCTTTGGTCGCGTTGGGGGAAATCAATTGATGGTGTAATGACTTGAATCAATTGACTTGTGAATTATGGACAGCTTTGCCGGGGCGGCGAGGGCATAAAAACAAAAAGGCCCCGCTCATTTACATGGGCAGGGCCTTTTTTTGTTTCAGGCGTTTGCCTTACTGGGCGTCTGTCTCAGGCGCCTTGTCGCTGTGCGACAGGCTGTAGACGTAAGCGGCCAGCAGGTGAACCTTGTCGTTGCCTTGCAGTTGTTCCTGGGCAGGCATCTGGCCCTGGCGGCCGTAACGGATGGTCTGCTGCAGTTGGGCAAAGCTCGAGCCGTAGATGAAGGCGGCCGGGTGGGTCAGGTTAGGTGCGCCCATTGCTGGAGTGCCCTTGCCTTCCGGACCGTGGCAGACCGCGCAGTTGGCGGCGAACAGCTTCTGCCCCGCAGCCACGTCGGCCTTGGCGCCTTCCGGCAGCTTGCGCCCATCGAGGTTGGTCAGGACGTAAGCCGCCACATCGCTGACGCCTTGCTCGCCAATGACTTCGGCCCAGGCCGGCATCACTGCGTGGCGACCGCCCATGATGGTGGTCTTGATGGTTTCCGGCTCGCCGCCCCAGCGCCAGTCGGCATCGGTCAGGTTCGGGAAGCCGTAGGCGCCCTTGGCATCGGAACCGTGGCACACCGAGCAGTTGGAGGCGAACAGGCGACCACCCATCTTCAGCGCTTGCGGGTCCTTGGCCACTTCTTCAATGGGCATCGAAGCGAATTTGGCGAAGATCGGCCCAAACTTGGCATCCGACTTGGCCATTTCCTTTTCCCATTCGTGCACGCCGGTCCAGCCGGACTGGCCGTTGGCGAACTCGGTTTTCTTGTCGTTATCCAGGTAGGCATAACCCGGCAGCAGGCCTTTCCAGTTACCCAGACCCGGGTACAGCACCAGGTAACCCAGGGCGAAGATGATGGTGCCGACAAACAGCATGAACCACCATTTCGGCAGCGGGTTGTCGTACTCCTCGATCCCGTCGAAGGAGTGGCCAACCGTCTCGTCGGTCTGCTCGGCGCGCTGGCCCTTGCGGGTCGACAGCAGCAGCCAGGTCAGGGCGAAGATGGTACCCAGACTGAGGACTGTGACGTACAGACTCCAGAACGTAGTCATTCTTTGTTACTCCTAGAAGCTTGCTCGACGTGCTTGATGGCTTCGGGATCATCCGCGAAGGGCAGCAAGGTCGCGTCTTCAAACTCGGACTTGCGCTTGGGGCTGAACACCCATAGCGCCAAGCCGATGAAAGCCACCATCACGACAACGGTGCCCAGGCCTCGAATCATCCCGATATCCATCTAGATCACCGTTTGCTTTTGATGATGGTGCCCAGGCCTTGCAGATAGGCCACCAGCGCGTCCATTTCGGTTTTGCCCTTCACAGCATCCTTGGCACCGGCGATGTCTTCGTCGGTGTAAGGGACGCCGAGCGTGCGCAAGACTTCCATTTTTTTGGCGGTGTCCTTGCCGTCGAGCTTGTTTTCCACGAGGAACGGATAAGCCGGCATTTTCGACTCGGGCACTACGTTGCGCGGGTTGTACAAGTGCGCACGCTGCCAGTCATCGGAGTAACGACCGCCGACTCGGGCCAGGTCCGGGCCGGTACGCTTGGAACCCCACAGAAACGGGTGGTCCCAGACGCTTTCACCGGCGACCGAGTAGTGGCCGTAACGTTCGGTTTCAGCGCGGAACGGACGGATCATCTGCGAGTGGCAGCCGACACAGCCGTTGGCGATATAAACGTCGCGGCCTTCCAGTTCCAGGGCGGTGCGCGGCTTCATGCCTTCGACCGGCTTGTTGGTCACGTCCTGGAAGAACAGCGGGACGATCTGGGTCAGGCCGCCGATGCTGACGGCGATGACCATGAAGAAGGCCAGCAGGCCGATATTCTTCTCGACTACTTCGTGCTTCATCAGTGAGCTCCAACTACAGCGATCTGAGCAGCGGCTTCAGCTTCAGCCGGGTTCGAGGCGCGAACGGTGCGGTACACGTTGTAGGCCATGAACAGCATGCCGCTGGCAAAGAACGCACCACCCAGGGCACGAACGATGAAACCAGGGTGGCTGGCTTGCAGGGCTTCGACGAAGGAGTAGGTGAGGGTGCCGTCATCGTTGATTGCACGCCACATCAGGCCCTGGGTGATGCCGTTGACCCACATCGAGGCGATGTAGAGCACGGTCCCGATGGTCGCGAGCCAGAAGTGGGTGTTGATCAGGCCGATGCTGTGCATCTGCGGGCGACCGAAGACTTTCGGGATCATGTGGTAGAGCGCGCCGATCGAGATCATTGCCACCCAGCCCAGAGCACCGGCGTGTACGTGGCCGATGGTCCAGTCGGTGTAGTGCGACAGCGAGTTGACGGTCTTGATCGCCATCATCGGACCTTCGAAGGTCGACATGCCGTAGAACGCCAGGGACACCACCAAAAAGCGCAGGATCGGGTCGGTGCGCAGCTTATGCCAGGCGCCCGACAGGGTCATCATGCCGTTGATCATGCCGCCCCAGCTTGGCGCCAGCAGGATGATCGACATCGCCATGCCCAGGGACTGTGCCCAGTCCGGCAGTGCGGTGTAGTGCAGGTGGTGCGGACCGGCCCAGATGTACAGGGTGATCAGGGCCCAGAAGTGCACGATCGACAGGCGATAGGAGTAGATCGGGCGCTCGGCCTGCTTCGGCACGAAGTAGTACATCATCCCCAGGAAGCCGGTGGTCAGGAAGAAACCTACCGCGTTGTGGCCGTACCACCACTGGATCATGGCGTCGGTCGCACCGGCGTAAGCCGAGTAGGACTTGAAGAAGCTGACCGGCAGCGAGGCGTGGTTGACGATGTGCAGCATCGCCGTCACGACGATGAAGGCACCGTAAAACCAGTTGCCGACGTAGATGTGCTTGGTCTTGCGCTTGGTGATGGTGCCAAAGAACACCAGACCGTAGACGACCCAGACAATGGCCAGCAGGATGGCCAGGGGCCATTCCAGTTCCGCGTATTCCTTGGTGGTGGTGTAACCCAGCGGCAAGGTAACGATCGCGCCGACGATCACGGCTTGCCATCCCCAGAAGGTGAAGGCGGCCAGCGTGTCGGAAATCAGTCGCGTTTGGCAGGTTCGCTGCACGACGTAATAGGAAGTGGCAAACAGTGCACATCCACCGAAGGCGAAGATCACCAGGTTGGTGTGCAGTGGGCGTAGGCGTCCGAACGTCGTCCAGGGAAGACCGAAGTTCAATTCAGGCCACACAAGTTGTGAGGCAATGAAGACACCAAGCCCCATGCCAAGGATCCCCCAGACCACCGTCATGATGGCGAACTGGCGGACTACCTTATAGTTATAAGCAGTCGGACTGATTGCTGTGCTCATTCTAAGGTTCCACGGTTTGGGTGTTTTATTAGGAGTAAAAAGCGGTCGCAAGTATGGAGAAACCGGGGTGCCATTGCAACGCAACCTGATCTGCGTCAATGCTTGCCAAACCAGATTCTGCGCCCTTTCCATGTTCCGCGTAGGGACAAAATCAGGTGGCAAAAATTGTCGCCTCGGACAAAAAATCCATGGCGGTCAGGTGAGATGTAACTGACTGTGTATGAACACGTTATTCAGGTGACGGACGGCGAGTGACGCGACAGCCGGTATAAACCAGCCTTTGCGCCTGACATCACGCAGAAATGTCTGAGTCGTCGGTTGTCGTCAGCTGCTGAATGGCGGTTCCAGGCCCACTGTCGAAACAAGCGTAGACCCGAATGGGAAGAGGGGAAAGCGAGGTCGGCGAAGGGTGCGACACTTGGTCGCGCAGTAGCGGGGAGCTGCCGCATCTTGATCCGATGCGGCAGTCAGGTCGAGCAGCCGGGGCTTATTCGGCTTTGCTTTCTGGCGTTGCGCCATCAGCAGGGTGGGACAGGCTGTATACGTAAGCGGCCAGCAAATGCACTTTATCGTTGCCTTGCAGGGCTTCCTGGGCCGGCATCTGGCCCTGGCGACCATGGCGAATGGTCTGTTGCAGTTGGGTCAGGCTGGTGCCGTAGATGAACGCGGCCGGTTGCGTCAGGTTCGGCGCCCCCATGGCTTCGACGCCGTGGCCTTCAGGACCATGGCACGCTACGCAGGTGGTGCTGAACGCTTGCTGTCCTGCAGCGAGGTTGGCGCTGCTGTCGGCGGGCAAGGGCAGCTTGGCCAGTTCGTGACGGACATAGGCTGCGACGTTTTTGACCCCGTCTTCACCCAGCACTTCACCCCAGGCCGGCATTGCCGCATGGCGACCATTCATGATGGTGGCCTTGATGGTGTCTGCCGAACCACCCCAGCGCCAGCTGTTGTCAGCCAGGTTGGGGAAGCCGAACGCGCCCTTGGCATCCGAGCCGTGGCACACCGCGCAGTTGGAGGCGAACAGACGGCCGCCCATTTTCAGCGCTTGTGGGTCCTTGGCCACTTCTTCCACGGGCATGGCTGCGAATTTGGCGAAGATCGGCCCGAACTTGGCGTCGGCCTTGGCCATTTCCTTGTCCCATTCCTTGGTTTGGGTCCAGCCGTCCTGATAGCCCGGCAGCACGCCTTTCCAGTTACCCAGGCCTGGGTAAAGGATCAGGTAGCCCACGGAAAATACCAGGGTGCCGGCGAACAGCAGGAACCACCATTGCGGCAACGGGTTGTCGTACTCCTCGATGCCGTCGAAGCTGTGGCCCATGGTCTGGTCGACGCTGCCCTTGGTTTCGCCCTTGCGCGTGCCGATCAGCAGCCAGGTCAGACCGATCAGGCTGCCAATGGTCAGTACGCAGATCCACGTACTCCAGAAGGTGGTCATGGCCGAATGCTCCTTGTTGCAGGCTCTTCAGGTTGAGCGTCAGGTTGGGTAACGGCGTCCGGCAGCGGCTCGTCGGCAAACGGCAGCAGGCTCGCCTGGGCGAACTCCGGGTTGCGCTTGGAGTTGAATACCCAGAGCGAGAGGCCGATGAAGGCAATTGCCACCACCAGCGTGCCGAGGCCGCGGATCATTCCAGTATCGAATTCAAGACCCATGGCTCACCTCTTGCTCTTGATGGCAGTGCCGAGCACTTGCAGGTAGGAGACCAGCGCGTCCATTTCGGTCTTGCCCTTGAGGCTGGCCACGGCGCCGCTGATGTCTTCGTCGGTGTACGGTACGCCGAAGCCGCGCATGACCTTGAGCTTGGTTTCGGTGTGGCTGCTGTCCACCGGTGCGGTGACCAGCCATGGGTAGGCCGGCATCTTCGACTCAGGCACCACGTTGCGCGGGTTGTACAAGTGCGCGCGGTGCCAGTCATCGGAGTAGCGTGCGCCGACCCGGGCCAGGTCCGGACCGGTACGCTTGGAACCCCACAGGAACGGGTGGTCCCAGACGCTTTCACCGGCGACCGAGTAGTGGCCGTAGCGCTCGGTCTCGGCGCGGAACGGCCGGATCATCTGCGAGTGGCACTGGACGCAGCCTTCGCGGATGTAGATGTCGCGGCCTTCCAGTTGCAGCGCCGTGTAGGGCTTCATGCCTTCCACTGGCTTGTTGGTGACGTCCTGGAAGAACAGCGGGACGATCTGGGTCAGGCCGCCGATGCTGACGGCGAACACCATCAGCAACATCAGCAGGCCGACGTTCTTTTCAATCGTTTCGTGTTTCATGGCTAACTCCTCAGGCCATCTGCGCAGCGGCGGCAACTTCAGCGGGTTGTGCATCCCGCACGGTGCGCCAGGTGTTGTAAGCCATCAGGAACATGCCGCTGAGGAAGATTGCACCGCCCACCAGTCGCACGATGAAGCCTGGGTGGCTGGCCACCAGGGTTTCGACGAAGGAGTAAGTCAGCGTGCCGTCTTCGTTGACTGCGCGCCACATCAGGCCCTGGGCGATACCGTTGACCCACATCGAGGCGATGTAGAGCACGGTGCCGATGGTGGCGAGCCAGAAGTGCGCGTTGATCAGGCCCAGGCTGTACATCTGCTGGCGACCAAAGACTTTCGGGATCATGTGGTAGAGCGCGCCGATCGAGATCATTGCAACCCAGCCCAGGGCACCTGCGTGCACGTGGCCGATGGTCCAGTCGGTGTAGTGGGAGAGGGCGTTCACAGTCTTGATCGCCATCATCGGACCTTCGAAGGTCGACATGCCGTAGAACGCCAGGGACACCACCAAAAAGCGCAGGATCGGGTCGCTGCGCAACTTATGCCAGGCGCCCGAGAGCGTCATCATGCCGTTGATCATGCCGCCCCAGCTTGGTGCCAGCAGGATCAGCGACATCACCATGCCCAGGGACTGCGCCCAGTCTGGCAGCGCGGTGTAGTGCAGGTGGTGCGGACCGGCCCAGATGTAGAGGGTGATCAGGGCCCAGAAGTGCACGATCGACAGGCGATAGGAGTACACCGGACGCTCGGCCTGTTTCGGCACGAAGTAGTACATCATCCCGAGGAAGCCGGCCGTCAGGAAGAAACCTACGGCGTTGTGGCCGTACCACCACTGGACCATGGCATCCGTCGCGCCGGAGTACAGCGAGTAGGACTTGGTCAGGCTGACCGGCACTTCCAGGTTGTTGACGATATGCAGGATCGCCACGGTGATGATGAACGCACCGAAGAACCAGTTACCGACATAGATGTGCTTGGTGTTGCGCTTGACCAGAGTGCCGAAGAACACGATGGCGTAGGCGACCCAGACGATGGTGATCAGGATATCGATCGGCCATTCCAGCTCGGCGTATTCCTTGGAGCTGGTGTAGCCCAGCGGCAGGCTGATGGCCGCCAGGACGATCACCAGTTGCCAGCCCCAGAAGCAGAACGCGGCGATTTTCGGCGCGAACAGTTGGGTCTGACAGGTGCGTTGCACCGAGTAGAAGGAGCTGGCGAACAGTGCGCAGCCACCGAAGGCGAAGATCACCGCGTTAGTGTGCAACGGGCGCAGACGACCGAAGCTGGTCCACGGCAGGTTGAAGTTAAGTTCGGGCCAGACCAACTGGGCAGCGAGAAAAACCCCGAGCCCCATGCCGACGATGCCCCACACCACCGTCATAATGGCGAATTGGCGGACCACCTTGTAGTTGTAGGCGGTACTGATAGAAGTGTTCATGGTTCCCCATCCACGGTTCAGCTGAAGTGAAAGCGACTGCGCACGGCAAGGCGCGCTCACTTCTTCTGGAGTTATAGGCAGACTAAAAGCGAGGCAAGCATGGGCAAAGAGCACAAGGCCAGTATTGACGGGGATCAATGGGCGCAGTGCGTCAAGGAACTCGGCGGGTTGTGGGATGCCGCGCCGGCGCCGGGCAGTGGCGAGCCGCTGACACTGATCCTGGCTCACGGAGCCGGTGCGCCGATGGACAGCGGGTTCATGAACGATATGGCTGCACGCCTTGCTAGCCATGGGGTCGGCGTCTTGCGTTTCGAGTTTCCCTACATGGCCCAGCGGCGCCTGGACGGTGGCCGGCGCCCCCCCAATCCGGCCCCGAAACTGCTGGAATGCTGGCGCGAGGTGTATGCCCGGGTGCGACCCCATGTCGCTGGGCGCCTGGCCATTGGCGGCAAGTCCATGGGTGGGCGCATGGCCAGCTTGCTGGCCGATGAATTGAGCGCCGATGCCCTGGTGTGCCTGGGTTACCCGTTCTATGCCGCGGGCAAGCCGGAGAAGCCTCGCGTAGCCCATCTGGCCGAGATTGCCACGCCGACCCTGATCATCCAGGGCGAACGTGATGCCCTGGGCAATCGGGCGACGGTAGAGACCTATGCATTGGCGCCGAGCATCCAGCTGCACTGGTTGGCGGCCGGTGATCACGATTTGAAGCCGCTCAAGGCCTCTGGCTTCACCCATGAGCAACATCTGGAGGCTGCCGCGAGTCAGGTCGCGTCTTTCCTGCGCGCGCTTTAAGGATGGTCGTGGGCGCCTTGCAGTGGCCTGGACGACGCCCATAAAAAAACCGGAAGCCTGGGCTTCCGGTTTTTTTTACCGCTCAAGGCATCAGCGGTTGAAGCGTTCCACCAACGAGTACTGAGTGTTGGCGGTGCGGGTCAGCTCTTCGCTCAGTTGCGCCGAGTGCTGGGCCTGTTCCGACGTTTGATCGGCCAGTTGCGCAATGGTGCTGATATTGCGGCTGATCTCTTCGGCCACGGCGCTTTGCTCTTCGGTGGCCGCGGCGATCTGGGTGGTCATGTCGGTGATATTGGCCACCGCCTCGCTGATGCCGATCAGTGCCTGGTCGGCTTCCAGAACCCGTGCCACCCCTTCTTCGGCCTGGCGGTGCCCGGCGTCCATGGTTTGCACGGCGGTGCTGGCGGTTTGCTGCAGCTTGGCGATCAGGGTGTGGATCTGCCCGGTGGACTCGCTGGTGCGCTGGGCCAGTTGCCGCACTTCATCGGCCACCACGGCAAAGCCGCGACCCATTTCGCCGGCGCGCGCCGCTTCGATGGCGGCGTTCAGCGCCAGCAGGTTGGTCTGGTCGGCGATGCCCTTGATCACATCGACCACGCCGCCGATTTCATCGCTGTCCTTGGCCAGCTGGGTCACGGTCAGGCCGGTTTCACCCACGACCACCGACAGGCGCTGAATCGCCTCGCGGGTTTCGCCGGCGATGTCGCGACCGCGACCGGTCAGGCGGTTGGCTTCCTGGGTCGCGTCGGCGGTGCGTTGCACGTGGCTCGCCACTTCCTGGGTGGTGGCCGCCATCTGGTTTACCGCAGTGGCCACTTGTTCGGTCTCGACCCGCTGGCGTTCCAGGCCGGTGGAGCTCTGGTGGGCCAGGGTGTCGGACTGACGGGCTTGCTCGTTGAGGTGCTCTGCGGTGTCCTGCAAGCGTGTCAGGCAGGTCTTAAGGCGCGCTTCCTGGCTGAGGATGGACATCTCCAGACGCGCCTGTGCGCCACGGCTGTCGGTGTACATCTGCGCGATCAACGGGTCGGATGTGGTCTGTTCGGCCAGGCGCAGCAGGCGCTTGAGGCCGCGTTGCTGCCAGCTCAGGCCGAGCAGGCCCAGGGGCACCGACAGCGCGGCGGCCAATGCGAAGCCCCAGTGGGAGTTGAGCCAGGCGCCGATCATGAAGCTCAGCTGGCTGACCAGGATAAACGGCAGCCAGTCCTGCAGCACCGGCAGCCATTTGTCGCGTTTCGGAATGGCCGACTTGCCCTGGTTGATGCGCTGGTAAAGCGCTTCGGCGCGGCGGATCTGTTCGGCAGTGGGCTTGACCCGCACCGACTCGTAACCGACCACCTGATTGCCTTCGAACACCGGCGTGACATAAGCGTTGACCCAGTAGTGGTCACCACTTTTGCAGCGGTTTTTGACAATGCCCATCCATGGCAAGCCTTGTTTCAGAGTGCCCCACATATGCGCGAACACCGCAGCTGGAACGTCTGGGTGACGGACCAGGTTGTGCGGTGCGCGAACCAGCTCTTCACGCGAAAACCCGCTGATCTCGACGAACGCGTCGTTGCAGTAGGTGATCACGCCTTTGGCATCGGTCGTGGAGATCAACCGTTGCTGAGCCGGGAAGGTACGTTCGCGCTGGGTGACGGGCTGGTTATTACGCATGGTTTTTCAATCCGCAAGGCTTTGATGTGTTGTCGGCCGGGTCGGCCAATTATTGAGATTATTTTTCAATAATCTGCACCAGGTCTCATTGGCGGGAGGTGTCGCTTGCAAATAAGCGTTAGGGGCAGTTGTCGCCGTAGGGCGAGGGCAACAATCAATAGGCTTGGGTGCGGGCAGTCAATAGTACTGAAGTACTGTTTATAAGTACTTCAGTGCCAATTGTCGGCGGATTCAGCCCGCGAGCATGGGGTAGGTAAACAGCCCGAAATGCAGCAGGTTCAGGCCGAAGTGGGTGGCCAGCGCCGCCCCCAGGCCGCCAAATCGATAGGCCAGGCCATAGCCGACGCCGGCGATGCTGGCCAGGAGCATCCATTGCCAGCCGGCACCCAGGTGCACCAGGCCGAACAGCAGGGCGGCGCACAGCAGTGCCAGGTCCTGACCGTAGGGCAGGTGGTGCAGGCGCCGGCTCAATCCGCCCTGGATATAGCCGCGAAACAGTGCTTCCTCGACCAGGGTGACCAGCAGCAGGTTATTGAGCAGCCATAGCCAGGCCGAGTCCGGCCATTTTGGCGCCCAACTGATGATGCCAAGCCACACCGCGCCACCCAACGCCGCGAGCGCACTCAGCGCCAGCGCCATGGCGCCTGCGTACAGCCCGAGGCGCAACGAGCGGCGGCCGACGATCCAGGGGCAGGCCAGCAACAGCCAGAAGCCGATCAGCGGCTTGTCCAGGTTCAGGTACATGGAAAACGGCACGGCGTCGTCAGTGAAGCGCTCGGGGCCGATGGCCCGGCCGTTATGGAAGCCGGGCAACCAATGCATGGCCAGCGCCAGGGCCAGCACCACAAACAGGCCGTGGCCGAGGTAGCGGCCGATGGGGCTTCGGCGCTGGCGCACCGCCAGGCCCGCGCACAGCAGCAGGGCCACCGGCACGGCGGCGAGCAGACTCAGTTGGCCATAGGTCAGGGCCAGGGCGTAGCCCATGGAAAGAACAGCCAGGTACAGCCATGGCAAGGCGCTCATGGGGAATCCTTGTTGCAAAAAATGGGTAGATGGCGTGCCGGTGCAGCCATCGTGCGCGGCGGGGGATTATAGCGAGGCAGGCAAGGCGGGGCAGGGCGACGAAAAACACCGCCCGAAGGCGGTGTTTTGTCAGCGTGATTCAGGACCCGATCGCGTCTTACGAAGCGATCAGTTGGCGCAGCACGTAGTGCAGAATCCCCCCCGCCTTGAAGTACTCGACTTCATTCAAGGTATCGATCCGGCACAGCACCTCGACTTTCTCCTGGCGCCCATCCTCGCGAGTGATGACCAGGGTCAGGTTCATCCGTGGGGTCAGTTCGACGTTGGAAAGGCCGAGGATGTCCAGGGTCTCCTTGCCGGTCAGGTTCAGGCTCTTGCGGTTCTGATCGAGTTTGAACTGCAACGGCAGCACGCCCATGCCCACCAGGTTGGAACGGTGGATGCGCTCGAAGCTTTCGGCAATCACCGCCTTGACCCCCAGCAGGTTGGTGCCCTTGGCCGCCCAGTCACGGCTGGAGCCAGTGCCATATTCCTGGCCGGCAATCACCACCAGCGGCGTGCCACTGGCCTGGTAACGCATGGCGGCATCGTAGATCGCCAGTTTCTCGCCGGTGGGAATGTAGATCGTGTTGCCGCCTTCCTCGCCGCCGAGCATTTCGTTGCGGATACGGATGTTGGCGAAGGTGCCGCGCATCATCACTTCGTGGTTGCCACGGCGCGAGCCGTAGGAGTTGAAGTCACGCGGTTCCACCCCTTGCTCGCGCAGGTATTGGCCCGCCGGGCTGTCGGCCTTGATGTTACCGGCCGGGGAGATGTGGTCGGTGGTGACCGAGTCGCCAAGCAGCGCCAGGACCCGGGCAGCGCTGACATCCTTGATCACCGGCAGCGGGCCGGAGATATCGTCGAAGAACGGCGGATGCTGGATGTAGGTGGAGTCCTTCTGCCAGACATAGGTCGCGGCCTGAGGCACTTCAATGGCTTGCCATTGCTCGTCGCCGGCGAACACTTCGGCGTATTCCTTGTGAAACATCTGGGTGCTGACCTGGGCCACCGCGTCGGCGATTTCCTGGCTGCTGGGCCAGATATCCCGCAGGTACACCGGCTTGCCGTCCTTGCCTTCACCCAGAGGTTCGCTGCTGATATCGGTGCGCACAGTGCCGGCCAGGGCATAGGCCACCACCAGGGGTGGCGAGGCCAGCCAGTTGGTTTTCACCAGCGGGTGGACCCGGCCTTCGAAGTTGCGGTTGCCGGAGAGCACCGAGGCCACGGTCAGGTCGGCCTTCTGGATGGCTTTCTCGATCGGCTCGGGCAGCGGCCCGGAGTTGCCGATGCAAGTGGTGCAGCCATACCCCACCAGGTCGAAACCCAATTGGTCGAGGTATTGAGTCAGGCCGGCGGCCTTGTAGTAGTCGGTGACCACTTTCGAGCCCGGTGCCAGGGACGTCTTGACCCAGGGTTTGCGCTTCAGGCCTTTTTCCACCGCTTTTTTCGCCACCAGGCCGGCCGCCATCATCACGCTGGGGTTGGAGGTGTTGGTGCAGGAGGTAATGGCCGCGATCACCACCGCGCCGTTTTTCAGGCGATAGGTCTGGCCTTCGTAGTCGTAGTCGGCTTCGCCCACCAAGTCGGCATTGCCCACGGCCACGCCACCGCCACCTTCGCTTTCCAGGCGGCCTTCTTCCTTGGTGGTGGGTTTGAATTGCAGGTCCAGGAAGTCACTGAAAGCCTGGCCGACGTTGGGCAGGGAAACTCGGTCCTGGGGCCGTTTCGGTCCGGCCAGGCTGGCTTCCACGGTGCCCATGTCCAGGCCCAGGCTGTCAGTGAAGACTGGCTCCTGGCCGGGCAGGCGCCACAAGCCCTGGGCCTTGCTGTAGGCCTCCACCAGTTTCACCAATGGCGCCGGACGCCCGGACAGGCGCAGGTATTCCAGGGTCACTTCATCCACTGGGAAGAAGCCGCAGGTCGCGCCGTACTCCGGGGCCATGTTGGCGATGGTCGCGCGATCGGCCAGCGGCAGGTCGGCCAGGCCGTCGCCGTAGAACTCGACGAATTTCCCCACCACGCCTTTTTTGCGCAGCATCTGGGTCACGGTCAGCACCAGGTCGGTGGCGGTGATGCCTTCCCTGAGCTTGCCGGTGAGCTTGAAGCCGATGACTTCCGGAATCAGCATCGACACCGGCTGCCCCAGCATCGCGGCTTCGGCTTCGATCCCGCCCACGCCCCAGCCCAGTACGCCGAGGCCGTTGATCATGGTGGTGTGGGAGTCGGTGCCCACCAGGGTGTCGGGGAAGGCATAGGTGCGGCCGTCTTCGTCCTTGGTCCAGACCGTGCGTCCGAGGTATTCCAGGTTGACCTGGTGGCAGATACCGGTGCCCGGCGGCACCACGCTGAAGTTGTCGAAGGCACTCTGGCCCCAGCGCAGGAAGGCGTAGCGTTCGCCGTTGCGCTGCATTTCGATGTCGACGTTCTGTTCAAAGGCGCTGGTGGTGCCGAACTTGTCGACCATCACCGAGTGGTCGATCACCAGGTCCACCGGCGACAGCGGGTTGATGCGTTGCGGGTCGCCGCCGGCCTTGGCCATGGCCGCGCGCATGGCGGCCAGGTCGACGACGGCGGGCACGCCGGTGAAGTCCTGCATCAGCACCCGCGCCGGGCGGTATTGGATTTCACGATCGGAGCGGCGCTCCTTGAGCCAGGCGGCAATCGCCTTGAGGTCGGCGCCGGTGACGGTCTTGTCGTCTTCCCAGCGCAGCAGGTTCTCCAGCAGGACCTTCAGCGACATCGGCAGTTTGTCGAGGTCGCCCAGGCTCTTGGCGGCCTGTGGCAGGCTGAAATAGTGGTAGGTCTTGTCGTCGACTTTTAACGTTTCAAGGGTTCTCAGGCTATCGAGGGACGGCATTGAATGACTCCTTATGGTCCGCACGGCTACGGACCTGACGGGACGGACAGAGCTCTTAACCTAGCCCTGTTTTAAGTAGCTGGCTAATAACTGGACTCTATGGACAAGTCCAAGGTTCCGAACTCGGCTATCATGCGCCGGTTTTCGTGACAGGCTTTGCTACAGGGCAAGTCCGCGATTCATTGACGTTGCCCAGGAGATTCGATGAACACCCTCTTTATGCATTGCCGCCCAGGTTTTGAAGGCGAAGTCTGCTCCGAGATCGCCGACCATGCCGCGCGCCTCAACGTGGCCGGCTATGCCAAGGCCAAGACCGCTGCCGCCTGCGCCGAGTTTGTCTGCACCGAAGACAACGGTGCCGAGCGCTTGATGAAGGGGCTGCGCTTCGCCGAGCTGATCTTCCCTCGGCAATGGGCGCGGGGCATGTTTATCGATCTGCCGGAAAGCGACCGGATCAGCGTGATCCTGGCTCATCTGGCGAGCTTCCCGACCTGCGGCAGTTTGTGGCTGGAAGTGGTCGACACCAATGACGGCAAGGAACTGTCGAACTTCTGCAAGAAATTCGAAGGCCCGCTGCGCAAGGCCCTGACGGCCGCTGGCAAGCTGGTGGATGACCCAGGCCGGCCACGTTTGCTGCTGACCTTCAAAAGCGGGCGCGAGGTGTTTGTCGGCCTGGCCGATGCCGGTAATTCGGCAATGTGGCCGATGGGCATTCCGCGGTTGAAATTCCCGCGCGAAGCGCCCAGCCGTTCGACCCTGAAGCTGGAAGAGGCCTGGCATCACTTCATCCCCCGTGATCAATGGGACGAGCGCCTGCACAGCGACATGACCGGTGTCGATCTGGGTGCCGCCCCCGGCGGCTGGACCTGGCAGTTGGTCAACCGCGGCATGCTGGTGACGGCCATCGACAACGGGCCGATGGCCGAGAGCCTGATGGACACCGGCCTGGTCCAGCATCTGATGGCCGACGGCTTTACCTTCAAGCCCAAGCAGCCTGTGGACTGGATGGTGTGCGACATCGTCGAGAAGCCGGCGCGCAACGCTGCCCTGCTGGAAACCTGGATCGGCGAGGGACATTGCCGCGAGGCTGTGGTCAACCTGAAGTTGCCGATGAAGCAGCGTTATGCGGAAGTGAAGCGCCTGCTCGAGCGCATCGAAGAGGGCTTCAAGGCCCGCGGGATTCGTGTGGCGGTGGGGTGCAAGCAGCTGTACCACGACCGTGAGGAAGTGACCTGCCACCTGCGCCGGCTGGATGTCAGCAAGCCCAAGGCCCGTTGAGAACCGGCGTGGCCTGGTGGTCGCGCCCGCAACAATTCATCTGAAAAAACATGGCTACGGATGACCTGGTTTCGGTGTTGCGCGACAATGCCGGCCAGTTTCAGGAGTGAGTAATGAACCCAACCATCGATACCCCCGTTGACGGGACCCTCGACGCCACGGGCCTCAATTGCCCGGAGCCGGTGATGATGCTGCACCAGCACATCCGCGACCTGGCGCCTGGCGGCCTGCTCAAGGTCATCGCCACCGACCCGTCCACCCGCCGCGACATTCCCAAGTTCTGTGTGTTTCTCGACCACGAACTGGTGGCGCAGCAGGAAGAGGCCGGAACCTATCTGTACTGGATCCGCAAGAAGCTCGCTTAACCCAGCGAGCGGCTGATGCGGATCCGCTTGCGCGCACTGCGGGTCAGGCGGATCGACAGCATCAGCGCCGCGCAGCTCAGGCCCACGATCAACCCTTCCCAGAGCCCGCTCGGGCCGCGTGCGGGGCCGAACCAGTCGGTCAGCCCCAGCGCATACCCCACCGGCAAACCAATGCCCCAGTAGGCGAACAGGGTCAGGACCATGGTCACCCGGGTGTCCTGATAGCCACGCAGGGCGCCGGCGGCGGTGACCTGGATCGCGTCGGAAAACTGGAACAGTGCCGAATACACAATCAGCATCGACGCCACATGGATCACCATGGGGTCGGTGGTGTAGATGCTCGCAATCGGTCCGCGCAGCAACAGCATCATGCTGGCCGAGAGGCAGGCATAAGCCAGCGCCGTGCCCATGCCGACCCCGGCGGCAAACCGCGCCTCACGTGGTTCGCTGCGGCCCAGGGCCTGGCCGACCCGCACGGTCACGGCCATGCCCAGGGAGTAGGGGATCATGAACACCAGGGAGCTGACGTTGAGGGCGATCTGGTGCCCGGCGACCACGGTGGCGCCAAGGCTGCCGATCAGCAGGGCAATCACCGCGAAGATGCTCGACTCGGCAAATACCGCGATGCCGATGGGCAGGCCGATGCTCAACAAACGCTTGATCACCGTCCATTGCGGCCAGTCGAAGCGACCGAACAGGTCAATGTTGCGATAGGCCGGGGCCCAGCGGGTCCAACTGGCCATGCCGAACATCATGGCCCACATCACGATGGCCGTTGCCCAGCCGCAGCCGACGCCGCCCATGGCCGGCACGCCGAAGTGGCCATAGATGAACACGTAGTTGATCGGGATATTCAGCGCCAGCCCGCACAGGCCCATGACCATGCTCGGCCGGGTGCGGCCCAGGCCGTCGCTGAAGCAGCGCATGACGTGATACAGCGCCACTGCCGGCAGGCCGCTGGCGATGCCGCGCAGGTAGCCCATGCACGGCTCGATCAGTTCGGGGTCGACCTTCATCAGGTGCAGCACCGGCTCGGCGTTGAACAGAATCAGGGTCGCCATCAGCCCCACCACCAGCGCCAGCCACAAGGCCTGGCGCACCAGCGGGCCGATTTCGCCAGGCAGCCCGGCGCCGTGGCGTTGCGCAACCTTGGGCGTGGTTGCCAGCAGGGTGCCGGTCATCAATAGAAAGACCGGGATCCAGATCGAGTTGCCCAGGGCCACTGCCGCCAGGTCCCGAGGCCCGACCCGGCCGGCCATCACCGCATCGACAAAGCCCATGGCGGTGGTCGCCAGCTGCGCGATCATGATCGGCAGCGCCAGCCCAAGCAGGTTGCGCAGCTCGAGATAGACCCGGGCGGGGCGCTTGAGGGAAGTGGCGGCGGGGGTGTCGGAGACAGAATTCACAGGCGAAGCGTCCATAGGTGGGGTGGCGCAGGACGCGACATTCTACGCGTTGACGCTGCGGTCAGGAAAACATCCTGTGTTGCGGATTTGTAAGCGCTGCAGCCCGCCTGAAATCAGGCTGCGGCGGTATTGGCACTGGCCCCTGACCCTCCACTACGCCTACACTGCGGCTCCGCGAAAGGAGCCTGCCATGCTGATTGTTGCCGACGAAAATATCCCGCTGATCGAAGAGTTCTTTGCCGGTTTCGGTGAAATTCGCCGATTCCCAGGACGCTCCATCGACCGTGCGACCGTTGCCGAAGCGGATGTGCTGCTGGTGCGTTCGGTGACCAACGTCGATCAAGCCCTGCTTGAAGGCAGCAAGGTGCGTTTCGTCGGCACCTGCACCATTGGCACCGATCACCTGGACCTCGAGTACTTCGCCCAGGCCGGTATTCACTGGTCCAGCGCGCCGGGTTGCAACGCCCGTGGCGTGGTGGATTACGTGCTCGCCAGCCTGTTGACCCTGGCGGAAATCGAAGGCGTCGCGCTGCCCGGGCGCACCTATGGCGTGGTGGGTGCGGGCGAGGTGGGCGGGCGGCTGATCCAGGTACTGCGTGGCCTGGGCTGGAATGTGCTGGTGTGCGACCCCGTGCGCCAGGCCGCCGAAGGTGGCGACTACGTGAGCCTGGAACAATTGATCGAGCAGTGCGACGTTATCAGCCTGCACACGCCCTTGACCCGCAGCGGCGAACTCTCGACCTGGCACCTGCTGGATAAGGCGCGCCTGCAACAACTCAGGCCGGGTACCTGGCTGATCAACGCTGCCCGTGGCCCGGTGGTCGATAACCACGCCCTGCGCGAAGTGCTGCTTGAGCGCGAAGACCTGCAGGCAGTGCTGGACGTGTGGGAGGAGGAGCCCAGGGTGGATCAGGCCCTGGCCGATCTGTGTGTCCTGGCCACGCCGCATATTGCCGGTTACAGCCTGGATGGCAAGCAGCGCGGCACCGCGCAGATTTACCAGGCCTACTGCCGGTTTTCGGGCCAGGCGGAGCAGGTCAGCCTGGATACGCTGCTGCCCCAGCCGTGGGTTTCGCACCTCTGGCTCAACGCCAATGCCGACCCTGCCTGGGCGCTGGCGACTGTCTGCCGCGCGGTGTACGACCCGCGCCGGGACGACGCCGACTTCCGGCGCAGCCTGGGCGGCACCCCGGCCGAGCAGCGCAGTGCCTTCGACGGCCTGCGCAAACACTACCCCGAACGCCGTGAGATCGACGGCCTGAGCGTGCACATTCAGGGCGATTCGCCAGCGCTGCAGCAGATCGTCACTGCCTTGGGTGCGACCCTGGCCTGAATAGCCTGCGGCGGGTCGCGAGGCCCGCGCAGTAGGGAAGGCAGGCATAAAAAACCCGGCTTCGAGGCCGGGTCAAGAGAATGCGAGGCGAGGGCTCAATCTTGCTGGGCAGGCTTGACCAGTCGCTTTTCCAGTTCGCGGCATGCGCTCTGGATCATGTCTTCAGTAATCGGTACTTCGCGACCCTGAGCGTCGATGATGGCACACCCTAGAGACTGGTTTGGCTGGGTACGAATCACTTGAATCTTGTCATCGCTGCTGTGTTGCAAGGACATGGCCTGTCTCCTCATCAGGTTGTGTGCTTAGTTTATAACCGCCAGGTGACCGGGCTGTGACAGCGGACTACAGGGCCCCGGCAGTGCTCTCACTCCACCAGAAATCCCCCGCGAGTGCCAGCCGGACATTAGATCAATAGCCTCTAGGCTCTAGTGTCAGCGGTCATATTTAACCTGACTCATTGTGATTCGCGTAAGTTCCGGCCAATGGGTCGGTGTAGGCTTGGCAGTGCCTCGCTCCTGGTGACCTATCGGATGATCGTCATGCTTTCTTCGCACCAACGCCGGGCTATTCGCCTGGCCAGTCAGTTTATTGCGCCTTACCGCTGGCAGGCCCTCGGGGCACTGCTGGCGCTGATCGTCACTGCCGGCATCACTTTGTCCATGGGGCAGGGCATTCGGCTGCTGGTGGACCAGGGGTTCATGACCCGTTCGCCACACTTGCTCAATCAATCCATCGGCCTGTTTCTGTTGCTGGTGCTGGGGCTGGCCGTGGGCACTTTCGCCCGTTTCTACCTGGTGTCGTGGATCGGCGAGCGGTGTGTGGCAGATATTCGCCGGCAGGTGTTCAACCACCTGATCTACCTGCATCCCGGGTTTTACGAGAGTAATCGCAGCTCTGAAATCCAATCGCGGCTGACCGCCGACACCACCTTGTTGCAGTCGGTAATCGGTTCGTCGCTCTCGTTGTTCCTGCGTAACGCGCTGATGGTGATCGGCGGCATCGTGCTGCTGTTTATCACCAACCCCAAGCTCACCAGCATCGTGGTGGTGGCCTTGCCGCTGGTGCTGGCGCCGATCCTGATTTTCGGCCGGCGGGTGCGCAATCTGTCGCGCTTGAGCCAGGACCGTATCGCCGATGTCGGCAGCTATGTGTCCGAGACCCTTGGCCAGATCAAGACCGTGCAGGCCTATAACCACCAGCGCCAGGACGAGCAGCGATTTGCGCTGACCGTGGAAGAGGCGTTCAACACCGCGCGCAAGCGTATCGTCCAGCGTTCCTGGCTGATCACCCTGGTGATCGTGCTGGTGTTGGGCGCGGTCGGGGTGATGTTGTGGGTCGGTGGCATGGACGTGATCGCCGGGCGGATTTCCGGTGGCGAGCTGGCGGCGTTCGTGTTCTACAGCCTGATTGTGGGCAGTGCGTTCGGCACGTTGAGCGAGGTGATTGGCGAGTTGCAGCGAGCGGCGGGGGCTGCCGAGCGAATTGCCGAGCTGCTGCGCTCGGAAAGCATTATCCAGCCGCCGACCACTGATGGGGTGGCCCTGCCGCCGCGAGTGCGGGGTGAGCTGGCCCTGGAAAATGTGCGCTTCTCCTATCCTTCACGGCCTGAAAGCAATGCGGTGGATGGCTTGAGCCTGGAGATCCATGCCGGCGAAACCCTGGCTTTGGTCGGCCCGTCAGGCGCCGGCAAGTCGACCATCTACGATTTGCTGCTGCGCTTCTACGACCCGCAGCAGGGGCGAATCCTGCTTGATGGCGTACCGCTGACCCAGCTCGATCCACAGGATTTGCGGCGCTGCTTTGCCCTGGTGTCACAAAGTCCGGCACTGTTTTTCGGCAGCGTCGAGGAGAACATCCGCTACGGCAACCCCGGGGCGACCCTGGAGCAGGTACGTGAGGCGGCGAAGATTGCCTACGCCGATGAATTCATCGAGAAGATGCCCAACGGTTACCAGACCCATCTGGGGGATGGTGGGCTGGGGCTTTCCGGTGGCCAGCGCCAGCGCCTGGCCATCGCCCGGGCGCTGCTGGTGGACGCGCCGATCCTGCTGCTGGATGAAGCCACCAGCGCCCTCGACGCCCAGAGCGAGCACCTGATTCAACAAGCCCTGCCCAGCCTGATGCAGAACCGCACCACCCTGGTCATCGCCCACCGTCTGGCCACGGTCAAAAACGCCGACCGGATCGCGGTGATGGACCAGGGCAAGCTGGTTGCGGTGGGCACTCATCAGCAACTGATCGCCAGTAACCCTCTCTATGCACGTCTGGCGGCGTTGCAGTTCAGCGAGAAGGAGTAGGGGCAGCTCTAAGCCGCAAGCTACAAGCTTGTAGCGGTTTTTGAGGCGCATATAAAAATGCCCGCATTTCTCAAAGCGGGCATTTTGCTTTCAGGCTTGAGCTTGCGGCTTGTAGCTTACCGCTCGCCGCTGCTTCTCTTATTGATCGTCGAAATACCGCTCATGCCAATCCACCAGCGGCTGTGGCGAGTTGAGTTTCTGGCCGTAGATCACCGAGTACGACAGCACGTTCTGCACGTATTGCCGGGTTTCGTCGAAGGGGATGCTTTCAACCCAGACGTCGAAGCTCAGGTGGTCGGCGCCCTTGAGCCACTGGCGCACGCGGCCGGGGCCGGCGTTGTAGGCGGCGGAAGCGAGCACGCGGTTGCCGTTGAACTGGCTGTGGACCTGGCTCAGGTAGGCGGCGCCGAGCTGGATGTTCTTGTCCGGGTCCAGCACTTGCTGGGGTGATGCCAGGGGGATGCTGAACTTGCGCGCGGTTTCCTTGGCGGTGCCGGGCATCAGTTGCATCAGGCCGCTGGCGCCGACGCCGGAGCGGGCGTCGTCCATGAAGGCGCTTTCCTGGCGGGTGATGGCGAACACCCAGCTCGAATGCAGGCCGCGGACCTTGGCTTCGCGCACCAGGGTGTCGCGGTGGGCCATCGGGAAGCGGATGTCCAGGTCATCCCAGTACTGCGCCTGGCTGATGGTGCGGATGGCCGGGAAGTACCATTTAAGGTCATAGGCGAGCTTGGCCTGGGCCACCATTTCGTCACGGTTGAAGTGACGGCTGACGTGGTACCACTCGCGCCGGCCATCGACGATCTGGCCGCGGGCGTGGAACTCCAGGGCACGGCGCACGCCGGGGGTGTTGCGTACCTTGTTGATCAGCGCCTGGCTCATGACCAGGGGTTTGTTGACCAGGGAGTAGGGCGATTGCGAACGGTCGGCAGCCAGGAAACCATAGAAGTCGCGCTCGCGGGCCAGGTTCTTGTAGAGGGTCTGCGCCTGCGGATTCTGCGGCTGCGCCAGTTCCAGGCTGCGGGCCTGCCAGTAGCGCCAGCGGTTGGTGGTGGCCAGGTCCTGAGGCAGGCGTCGGGTCAGTTGATAGGCGTCGTCCCAGCGCGCCAGGCGCAGCAGCAGGCGCAGGCGCCATTCAGACACGGTGTTGTCCCGCAGCTCCGGGTCGTACTTGGTCATGACGTCCAGGGCGCGGCCGTCGAAGCGGCGCGCCAGGGTCAGGCCGATCTCACGGGCGATGGCGACTTTTTCATCGCGGGAGAAATGCATGCTGCTGGCGTAGCCGTCGAGCAGGGCCATGGCCTTGTCCGGATCCTGGCGGGCCAGGCGCCGCAGACCGAGGCTGACGATGTCGGACATCGGCTCATCGGCAGGGGTGAAGCGTGTGGGCTGGTTGAGCAGCTCCGGCTTTTGCGCCACTTCCACCAGCAAGCGCCCACGGGGGGCGAGGGTGGTCAGGCCGTTCACCAGGCTGTTGGCCAGCGGGTAGTTGCGGGCCTGGGCTGCGAGTTTGGTGCGCTCCCAGCGTTTCTGTTCGGTCAACTGGCCTTCGGCGGCCCACACGCCGAACAGGCCATCACAGGCGGCCGGCTGGCTCTTGCCGCTCAGCCAGAGTTTTTCTGCGTTGGCGTAGCCCTCGGCCTTGAGGTTGTGGCCGATCTGATACTGCGCGTTCAGGCAGTCCAGCTCGGTGAAGTTGAGTTTGGGGTCGTAGTACTTGACGAACGTCGCCCAGTCACCGCGATCGGCCAGCCAGCGCAACCAGCGCAACTTCATCCAGTTGGCCTGGGGCAGATCGCCATGTTCGGCGAGGAATTTCTCGATTTCGGCGTTGCTCGCGGTTTTCAGGCGCGCAGTCAGCTCGTCGTAGGCAAGGTAGGGTTCCAGCGGGTAATCGCTGAGGGCCTGGCTGTAGCGCATGTAGGGCCCGGAATCGCCTTTGGCCAAGGCGCGCTTGGCTTCATCGTAATACTGGCGTTGAGTGGAGAGGTCCACGGCCTGGGCGGATTGAGCAGCGGTGGCAGAAAGAAGCAAGCACGATAAAAGACTGAAAAGGCGACTGCGCATGAGACATCCGTGCAGAGAAATCATGACAAGTGCAAGCCACGCTCGCACTGAATTGTCCGTAGCTTAGCCTTTTGCCGCCAGCAGACGAAAGCTTTGCAGGCTGTGCGGCATCAGTTCGCAACATTTGTTATGCAGAGTG
Organism: Pseudomonas sp. QD4; assembly: GCF_049199125.1. Classification (NCBI taxonomy): domain Bacteria; kingdom Pseudomonadati; phylum Pseudomonadota; class Gammaproteobacteria; order Pseudomonadales; family Pseudomonadaceae; genus Pseudomonas; species Pseudomonas sp. QD4. The sequence goes on along the minus strand of NZ_JBLZOM010000001.1, from coordinate 2,221,909 downwards.
CTTCGACATTGAAAATGCCGGCCTTCTGCGGTCTCAAGTCAGGTAGAATGCGCGCCCGGTTTTTGGAGAAGCTCATGACCCTGCTCAAATTCAGCGATGTGTCCCTTGCTTTCGGCGCTATGCCGTTGTTGGACAAGGTGTCCTGGCAGATCGCCCGTGGTGAGCGGGTGTGCATCATCGGCCGAAACGGCACAGGCAAGTCCAGCATGATGAAGCTGGTCAAGGGCGATCAGAAGCCCGATGACGGCTCCGTCTGGCGCGCGCCTGGCCTCAAGATCGGCGAACTGCCGCAAGAATTGCCGGTGGCCGACGAGCGGACAGTGTTCGACGTGGTCGCCGAAGGCCTGGATGGCGTGGGCGCGTTGCTCGCCCAATACCATCACCTGGCGCAGAACTGCGTCACCGAAGAAGACCTGGACAAGCTGATGCATGTCCAGCAAGACCTCGAAGCCCGTGATGGCTGGCGCTTGCAGCAATTGGTCGACAGCACCCTGAGCCGCCTGCAACTGCCGGCCGACAAGACCCTCGCCGAATTGTCCGGCGGCTGGCGTCGTCGCGTGCTGCTGGCTCAGGCGCTGGTGTCCGAGCCGGACCTGCTGCTGCTCGACGAACCAACCAACCACCTGGACATCGGTGCGATTGCCTGGCTGGAAGAAGCCCTCAAGGATTTCCAGGGCGCCGTGCTGTTCATCACGCACGACCGTTCCTTCCTGCAGAACCTGGCGACCCGAATTCTCGAACTGGACCGTGGCGGCCTGATCGACTGGAACGGCGACTACGCCAGCTTCCTGGTGCACAAGGAGGCCTCGCTGGCCGCCGAGGAAACCGCCAACGCGCTGTTCGACAAGAAACTGGCCCAGGAAGAAGTCTGGATCCGCCAGGGCATCAAGGCTCGCCGCACCCGTAACGAAGGCCGTGTACGCGCCCTGAAAGCCTTGCGCGTCGAGCGCAGCGAGCGTCGCGAGCGTACCGGCAAAGCCAACATCCAGCTGGATACCGCCGACAAGTCCGGCAAGCAGGTCATGGTTCTGGAAAACGTGAGCTTCGCCCACCCGGGTGGCCCGTTCCTGATCAAGGACTTCTCTATGGTTCTGCAGCGCGGCGACCGTATCGGTCTGCTGGGCGCCAACGGCACCGGCAAGACCACGCTGCTGAAACTGATGCTCAACGGCCTGCAACCGACCAGCGGCACAGTGGAAGAGGGGACGCGCATCGACGTGGCCTACTTCGACCAGTTGCGCCATCAGCTGGACCTGGAGAAGACCGTGATCGACAACGTCGCCGAAGGTCGCGACTTTATCGATATCGATGGTCAGAGCCGTCATGTGCTGAGCTACCTCGGCGACTTCCTGTTCAGCCCGCAGCGTGCCCGCACGCCGGTCAAGGCGCTGTCGGGTGGTGAGCGTGCACGTCTGTTGCTGGCCAAACTGTTCAGCAAACCAGCCAACCTGCTGGTCCTCGACGAACCCACCAACGACCTCGACGTGGAAACCCTCGAACTGCTGGAGGAGGTGTTGCTGACCTTCAACGGCACCGTGCTGATGGTCAGTCACGACCGGGCATTCCTCGACAACGTGGTCACCAGCACCCTGGTCTTTGAAGGCGAAGGCAAGGTTCGTGAATACGTCGGCGGGTATCAGGACTGGCTGCGTCAGGGCGGCTCGCCGCGCCTGCTGGGCGTGACCGAGAACAAGTCGGGCAAGGCCGAGCTGAACTCCGCGGTGGTGGCTCCGGTGGTGGAAGCGGCACCGGTTCAGGAGGCTTCGGCGGCGAAGAAAAAGCTCAGCTACAAATTGCAGCGCGAGCTTGAAGCTCTGCCAGGTGAGATTGAAGCCATGGAGCAGCAGATTGCTGCGGTCGAGGCCGAGATGGCCGATGCCGGTTTCTATCAGCGTCCATCCACGGAAACAGCGGCGGTGATTGCCGGTTTGGAAAAGCTCAACGCTGACCTTGAAGTGTTGGTCGAGCGCTGGGCCGAGCTGGATGCCTGAGTGAATCAGCACTGACAAAAAGCCCGACGATGATGTCGGGCTTTTTGTAGGGGCTGGCGCGTAAGGCTTAGCGCTTGACCAGGTGCACCGCCAGTACGTCGCAAGGCGCGCCATGCAGCACGTCATTGGCGGTGGAGCCCAGCAGCAGGGCCAGGCCGTGTCGGCCGTGGCTGCCGACCACGATCAGGTCGCAAGCCTGCTCCTTGGCCAGATGGTGGATCTCTTGGCGTGGCTGGCCGTAGGTCAGGTGGCTGTATTCCTTGGACAGCTCGGGGTACTTGATGATCAGTCGGTCCAGACGCTCTTTGGCCTGGTCGAATTGTTGTTGCTGCAGTTGCGACAGGTCCATCGGCACATCGCCGCCGAACGCCATGGCCATGGGTTCGACAATATGCACCAGGGACAGCTTGGCGCCGTTGCTCACCGAAAGTTCGCGAGCGCGATGGATAACAGGATCGCACTCTTCGGTTAGATCTACAGCGACCAGAATATGGTGGTAGGACATGAGGTGCACCTCCTGAGGATTGCAATAGCTTCAAGTATGGCTGGTTTCAAGCGGGTTGGTCCAAAGGTGGCGCAACCCGCTCATCAAGAATCGGGAGTACAGATATGACGGTATGGATAGTGGTGTCAATCCTTGCGGTGGTCTTGAGCCCCCTGGCATGGTTGCGCCCCTCGCACCGCCAGAGCGGCCAGATAGCCATGCGCATGGAGGCGCGGCGTATCGGCCTGGCCATGCAGTTGGCGCCCCAGGAGTGGCCGCACTGGCTGGGACAGGAGCCGCCGAACCCGTGTCCGCAGTATCACCGGCCAAGGCGCAGCACCCAGCCGCTGTGCTTCAGCTATTGGCAGACCGCACCCGGGGTGTGGGTCAATCAGTGGCGTGAAGCATGCGTGGATGAGGCGTTGCTAGGGCATTTGGAAAAGTTGCCCGCCACCGTGTTCAAGATCGAGGCCGACAAGCAGATGATCGCCCTGTACTGGAACGAGCGCGGCGAGTTGAGCGTGCTGCAGGACATCGCCTCGGTGCTCAAGGCCCTGGCCTGAACCGGGCAGGCCTGGCGCTGCAATGGCGCAGGCCAAATCGCAGGCAATAAAAAGCCCGATATCATCATCGGGCCGGGGTTGGCCAGGCAGGCCGGTAATTCAGTCTTGAAACAGCGCGCCACTGGCTGGTGCGGGTCTTCGCGTGCGCTCGATCTTACGCCCTGTCTCGGATAAACGTGCAACGGTATCTATTCTGCGGTGGTTGCCAGCGTAGACGGTGTATCGGTGCCTGGCATAACAGTTAGGGCGAATTTTCTAACTATTGATTCTATGAATGGCAGAGGATACGCCGGCCTGTTGCTGCGAGCCCATGATATTGAAGTGACCGCAAAGTCGCATTTCAAACCGCATTTTGGGCGATTGACAATTGGTGGTTTTTCCCTGAATGTGGCGTACCCAAATCAAACGGGCGTATGAATTGAGCGTTTGTATTAGCAGGCGACTCTCGCAGAATCCCGACTATCGCGTCGGCGGGTGTGCCTGGCGGATTGGCATCAGCACCGACATTCAGGTCAGTGCCAAGCCAGAAGTCAGCGTCCGACGTGTACTGTTCAGCTTCCATATCGTGGAGATCAGTTGATGATTTACGAAGGTAAAGCCATCACGGTTAAGGCTCTTGAAAGTGGCATCGTCGAATTGAATTTCGACCTCAAGGGTGAGTCCGTCAACAAGTTCAACCGTCTAACCCTGAACGAACTGCGTCAGGCGGTAGACACCATCAAGGCAGATGCTTCGATCAAAGGTGTGATCGTCAGCAGTGGCAAGGACGTGTTTATCGTCGGCGCCGACATCACCGAATTTGTCGACAACTTCAAGCTGCCGGATGCAGAGCTTGTTGCAGGCAACCTCGAAGCCAACAAGATTTTCAGCGATTTCGAAGACCTCAACGTTCCGACCGTTGCCGCGATCAATGGCATCGCGCTGGGCGGCGGTCTGGAAATGTGCCTGGCGGCGGACTACCGCGTCATGGCCGCCAGCGCCAAGATCGGCCTGCCGGAAGTCAAACTGGGCATCTACCCGGGCTTCGGCGGTACCGTGCGTCTGCCGCGCATCATCGGTGCCGACAACGCCATCGAGTGGATTGCCGCCGGCAAGGAAAACCGTGCTGAAGACGCGCTGAAAGTCGGCGCCGTCGATGCCGTCGTCGCCTTGGACAAACTCAAGGATGCCGCGCTGGAGCTGATCAAGCGTGCCATCTCCGGTGAATTCGACTACAAGGCCAAGCGTCAGCCGAAGCTGGAAAAGCTCAAGCTCAACGCGATCGAACAAATGATGGCTTTCGAAACCGCCAAAGGTTTCGTAGCCGGCCAGGCTGGCCCGAACTATCCGGCCCCGGTTGAAGCGATCAAGACCATCCAGAAGGCCGCGAACTTCGGTCGCGACAAAGCCCTGGAAGTCGAGGCCGCAGGCTTCGTCAAACTGGCCAAGACCTCTGCCGCGCAGAGCCTGATCGGTCTGTTCCTGAACGATCAGGAGCTGAAGAAAAAGGCCAAGGCCTACGACGAAATCGCCAAGGACGTGAAGCAGGCTGCCGTACTCGGCGCCGGCATCATGGGTGGCGGTATCGCTTATCAGTCGGCATCCAAGGGTACGCCGATCCTGATGAAGGACATCAACGAGCACGGTATCGAGCAGGGCCTGGCAGAAGCCGCCAAGCTGCTGGTAGGCCGCGTTGATAAAGGCCGCATGACCGCCGCGAAGATGGCTGAAGTGCTCAACGGCATTCGTCCGACCCTGTCCTACGGTGACTTCGGCCACGTCGACCTGGTGGTCGAAGCGGTTGTCGAGAACCCGAAGGTCAAGCAGGCGGTATTGGCTGAAGTCGAAGACAAGGTCAAAGAGGACACCATCCTCGCGTCCAACACCTCGACCATTTCCATCACCTTGCTGGCCAAGGCCCTCAAGCGTCCGGAAAACTTCGTCGGCATGCACTTCTTCAACCCGGTGCACATGATGCCGCTGGTGGAAGTGATCCGTGGCGAGAAGTCCAGCGAGCTGGCTGTTGCCACCACCGTTGCCTACGCCAAGAAAATGGGCAAGAACCCGATCGTGGTCAACGACTGCCCGGGCTTTTTGGTCAACCGCGTCCTGTTCCCGTACTTCGGCGGTTTCGCCAAGCTGGTCAGCGCCGGTGTGGACTTCGTCCGTATCGACAAGATCATGGAAAAATTCGGCTGGCCAATGGGCCCGGCGTACCTGATGGACGTGGTCGGCATCGACACCGGCCACCACGGTCGTGACGTGATGGCTGAAGGCTTCCCGGACCGCATGAAAGACGACCGCCGCTCGGCAGTCGACGTGCTCTACGAAGCCAAGCGCCTGGGCCAGAAGAACGGCAAGGGCTTCTACGCCTACGAGACCGACAAGAAGGGCAAGCAGAAGAAAGTCGCCGACCCGTCGGTGCTGGAAGTGCTCAAGCCGATTGTCTACGAGCAGCGTGAAGTCACTGACGAAGACATCATCAACTGGATGATGATCCCGCTGTGCCTGGAGACCGTGCGTTGCCTGGAAGACGGCATCGTCGAAACCGCCGCCGAAGCTGACATGGGCCTGGTCTACGGTATTGGTTTCCCTCCATTCCGTGGCGGTGCGCTGCGCTACATCGACTCTATCGGTGTCGCAGAGTTTGTTGCCCTGGCCGACCAGTACGCTGATTTGGGCGCGCTGTACCACCCGACCGCAAAACTGCGTGAAATGGCCAAGACTGGCCAGCGGTTCTTCGGTTAAGCGTCCAAACACTAGAGCGAGAGTGAAATTTTATGAGCTTGAATCCTAGAGACGTCGTGATTGTCGACTTCGGTCGTACTCCGATGGGCCGCTCCAAGGGCGGCATGCACCGCAACACCCGCGCCGAAGACATGTCGGCGCACCTGATCAGCAAACTGCTGGAACGCAACGTCAAGGTCGATCCGAACGAAGTCGAGGATGTGATCTGGGGCTGCGTCAACCAGACCCTGGAGCAGGGCTGGAACATCGCGCGCATGGCGTCGCTGATGACCCAGATCCCGCATACGGCTGCCGGCCAGACTGTCAGCCGCCTCTGCGGCTCGTCGATGAGCGCGCTGCACACTGCTGCGCAAGCGATCATGACCGGTAATGGTGACGTGTTCGTGGTCGGCGGCGTCGAGCATATGGGCCACGTGAGCATGATGCACGGTGTCGATCCGAACCCGCACATGTCGCTGTACGCGGCAAAAGCCTCGGGCATGATGGGCCTGACCGCTGAAATGCTCGGCAAGATGCACGGCATTACCCGCGAGCAGCAGGATGCCTTCGGCGTGCGCTCCCACCAACTCGCCCACAAGGCGACGGTGGAAGGCAAGTTCAAGGACGAAATCATCCCGATGCAGGGCTACGACGAGAATGGCTTCTTGAAGCTGTTCGACTATGACGAAACCATTCGTCCGGAAACCACCCTGGAAAGCCTGGCGGCACTCAAGCCAGCGTTCAACCCCAAGGGCGGCACCGTGACGGCTGGTACTTCGTCGCAGATCACCGATGGTGCCTCGTGCATGATCGTGATGTCGGCGCAGCGTGCCCAGGACCTGGGCATCCAGCCTCTGGCGGTGATTCGCTCGATGGCCGTGGCGGGTGTGGACCCGGCGATCATGGGCTATGGTCCAGTACCGGCGACCCAGAAAGCACTCAAGCGTGCAGGCCTGGGCATCAACGATATCGACTTCTTCGAGCTCAACGAAGCTTTCGCCGCACAGGCCCTGCCAGTGCTGAAAGATCTGAAAGTACTCGACAAGATGAACGAGAAGGTTAACCTGCACGGCGGCGCGATCGCCCTGGGTCACCCGTTCGGTTGTTCCGGTGCCCGTATCTCCGGCACATTGCTGAACGTGATGAAGCAGAATGGCGGCACCTTTGGGGTGGCCACCATGTGCATTGGTCTCGGCCAAGGCATCTCCACCGTCTTCGAACGCGTTTAAGCGTCTCGTTGATGGAAGCCGGGGCCAAGTGCCCCGGTTTTTGTTTTTCGGAAGATTTATTTTGTTTTTATTTTGAAAAGATTTGTGTGAGGGCCAAAGCATGCCGTTACAACCCGGGCTCTATCAGCATTACAAGGGGCCGCAGTACCGCGTTTTCAACGTGGCGCGGCACTCGGAAACCGAAGAAGAAGTGGTGTTCTACCAAGCCCTGTATGGCGATTACGGCTTCTGGGTGCGTCCCTTGAGCATGTTCCTGGAGTCCGTCGAGGTTGACGGCGAGCAGGTGCCACGCTTTGCTTTGGTGCAGGCCGAAGCCAGTCTTTTTTCAAAGGAATAAGCGCAGGTCGCGCAGTACCCTGCGCTTGACCTCACCTTGTTGCCACTATATATAGCGGTGCCGCGTCAGGCGCCAACCGCCTTTCTCTTCTCGAATTCAGGAATTTTCTGATCCATGGGCAAATCGCTGGTCATTGTGGAATCCCCGGCTAAGGCCAAGACCATCAACAAGTACTTGGGTAACCAATACGTGGTGAAGTCGAGTATCGGCCATATCCGAGACCTGCCCACCAGCGGTTCGGCGAGCGCCGCCAAGGAGCCTGCCAAGCGTGGCAAGGCCGCTGCAGGCGAAGCTCCGGCCTTGTCGCCTAAAGAAAAGGCGCGCAAGCAGCTGGTCTCGCGCATGGGTGTCGATCCGGAACACGGCTGGAAAGCCAAGTACGAGATCCTTCCTGGCAAGGAAAAGGTCATCGAAGAGCTGCGCCGGCTCGCCAAGGATGCTGACACCATCTATCTCGCAACCGACTTGGACCGCGAAGGGGAGGCTATTGCCTGGCACCTGCGGGAAGCCATCGGTGGTGACGACAGCCGCTACAAGCGCGTGGTGTTCAACGAAATTACCAAGAAGGCGATTCAGGAAGCCTTTTCCAAGCCGGGCGAGCTGGACATCGATCGTGTCAACGCCCAGCAGGCGCGGCGTTTCCTCGACCGTGTCGTGGGCTACATGGTGTCGCCGCTGCTGTGGGCCAAGATCGCTCGTGGCCTGTCCGCCGGTCGCGTGCAGTCGGTAGCCGTGAAGCTGGTGGTGGAGCGTGAGCGCGAGATTCGTGCGTTCAACCCGGAAGAGTACTGGGAAGTCCATGCCGACCTCGGTACAGCCAAGGGCGCCAAGGTGCGTTTTGATGTGGCCCGTGAAAACGGCGAGGCCTTCAAGCCGCTCAATGAAGCCCAGGCCATGGCCGCGCTGGAGAAGCTCAAGGCTTCCAGCTACAGCATCGTCAAGCGTGAAGACAAGCCGACCAGCAGCAAGCCTTCGGCGCCGTTCATCACCTCCACCCTGCAGCAGGCCGCGAGCAACCGCCTGGGCTTCGGGGTGAAGAAAACCATGATGATGGCCCAGCGTCTGTATGAAGCGGGCTACATCACGTATATGCGTACCGACTCGACCAACCTTTCGGCCGATGCCGTGGCGATGGCGCGTACTTATATTGAAGGTGAGTTCGGCAAGAAGTACCTGCCGGAAACCCCGAACGTCTACAGCAGCAAGGAAGGCGCACAAGAGGCTCACGAAGCGATTCGTCCTTCCGATGCCAACACCGAGCCAAGCAAGCTGTCGGGCATGGAGCGTGATGCTGAGCGGCTCTACGAGCTGATCTGGCGCCAATTCCTGGCTTGCCAGATGCTGCCGGCGCAATACCTCTCGACCACCGTCAGCGTCGCCGCTGGAGACTTCGAGCTGCGTGCCAAGGGCCGCATCCTGAAGTTCGACGGTTACACCCGCGTCATGCCGCAAATCAGCAAGCCGGGCGATGACGATGTATTGCCGGATATGGCTCAGGGCGACGTGCTCAAGCTGATCAAGCTCGATCCGAGCCAGCACTTCACCAAGCCGCCGGCGCGCTACTCCGAAGCCAGCCTGGTCAAGGAAATGGAAAAACGCGGTATCGGTCGTCCTTCGACCTACGCGGCGATCATTTCGACGATTCAGGACCGCGGCTACGTAGCGCTGCATAACCGTCGTTTCTATTCGGAAAAAATGGGCGACATCGTTACCGAGCGTCTTTCGGAAAGCTTCTCCAACCTTATGGACTACGGCTTTACCGCCGGCATGGAAGAGAACCTCGATGACGTGGCGCAGGGCGAGCGCGACTGGAAAAGCGTGCTCGACGAGTTCTACGGCGACTTCAAGAAGAAACTCGAAGTAGCCGAAAGCGCTGAAAGCGGCATGCGTGCCAATCAGCCAGTGATGACCGATATTCCGTGCCTGACCTGCGGCCGGCCGATGCAGATCCGCACTGCCTCTACTGGTGTGTTCCTCGGTTGCTCGGGCTACAGCCTGCCGCCGAAAGAGCGTTGCAAGGCCACCGTGAACCTGGTGCCGGGTGATGAAATTGCCGCGGATGACGAGGGTGAATCCGAATCCCTGGTACTGCGCGGCAAGCACCGTTGCCCGATCTGCAGCACCGCGATGGACGCCTACCTGCTGGATGAGAAGCGCAAGCTGCACATCTGCGGTAACAACCCGGATTGCGCCGGTTACGAGATCGAGGAAGGCAGCTACCGGATCAAGGGTTATGAAGGCCCGAGCCTGGAATGCGACAAGTGCGGCAGCGAGATGCAACTCAAGACCGGCCGTTTCGGCAAGTTCTTCGGTTGCACCAACCCGACCTGCAAAAACACCCGCAAGCTGCTGAAAAGCGGTGACGCGGCGCCGCCGAAGATGGACCCGGTGAAGATGCCTGAGCTGAAATGCGAAAAGGTCAACGACACCTACATCCTGCGTGACGGCGCTTCGGGACTGTTCCTGGCTGCCAGCCAGTTCCCGAAAAACCGCGAAACCCGTGCGCCGCTGGTGATCGAGATCCTGCCGCACAAGGACGAGATCGATCCGAAGTACCACTTCCTCTGTGATGCACCGCAGAAGGACCCGGACGGTCGTCCAGCGGTGATCCGTTACAGTCGCAAGACCAAGGAGCAGTACGTGCAGACCGAGGTGGACGGCAAGCCTACCGGCTGGAAAGCGTTCTACGACGGCGGCAAATGGAAGGTCGAAGACAAGCGTTGATAGGGTGATGCCCGGGTTCATTTCCGGGTGCTGAAGACAGGCCGCGTGCGCTCTCAAGGGCTACGCGGCCTTTCTTTTGGCTTGCGGTTGGCGGGAATGATCCACGACACTGTGCGACCAGCTCGCTGTTTTCTTTCCGTTGTGGAGGCTGCCGTCATGGCCCACGAACTCTATACCCGTACCAATCAGAAAATTTACTTCGCCGGCTTATCCCTTGAGGCGTTGGCCCGGGCCGAGGAAGGGCGGGCGATGAACGCCCAGGCGCTGGTACAGGCCGGTCGCGAGTCGGTGCTGTTTCACTTGTACGGTGCGTTGCTGGGGCTGTGTCATGAGATTGCGGGGTTCTATCGCTTGCCCCAGGCCAATGCAGCCCGTGCGGAATTGATCCTGACCCGTGAGGTGCTGGACAGCCTTGCGATCCCCGAACTCGCCGAGTTGGTCGAGTTGGCGCAAAACCGCGAAACCTGGCTGGCGAAACTGCTGGCGGCTCATGCCGCGCTGTTCCAGCCGCCGCGTGCCCCGCACAAGCCCAAGGGCGACGTTACCCAGCCGTTGATTGTGGCTGTCAGCCTGGATGAAGAAGAGCCGGTGGATGAGTTGAGCCGGGAGGAGCTGGAAAGCTGGCGGCAGAACCTCAAGGCCCTGGCGATTCGCTTTCGCGATGGCTTGAACGAATGCTGAGGCCGAGCGCGGATTGATCCGCGCTCAGGGGTGAGATCAAGGATGAATCATGTTGTTTTTCTTGCGTGATCACGCGTTGAATCGATTGTTGCAAGACTGCCAGGTACGGGTCACTCGGGCCCAGTCCACGGCCGACCTGTTAGACGTGCTGGACAGGCTTGAAGTCTTCCCCGGTGAGCTGGAGTTTGATCACGCGCAGTCAATACTGCTGCTGGTAGTGGCCTTTGTTTCGCTGGTCGTTGCGCTGTTGATGGACGGCATGGGTGGCATGGTCTGGGTGGCCGTGGCGTGTTGTATTTTCAGCTACTACGTGAAGAAAGGACTCTCTGGTTCGCTGACGGAGCTGTCGGCGAGTATCGCCCGCAAGTGTGCGCTGTTCAGCAATGGCTTGAGCGAGCCAGACAGCAGTGCTGACTGGTGCCTGACGAAGCTCGACAGCCAATTCGGTGATTACCGGCGCGGTAATGAGCGGCGTCATATTGTGGCCTCGGCCCAGGGTGTCTACCAAGGCGCCCGCCATTCGCTGGCGTTCGAGTATCACCATCTGCTTTACGTAAACGCCGTCAGTGAGCGGGGCGCCAGCGGTTACAGGACCGCCTATAAAAGCTTCGATCGCTATAGCCTGGTGCTGGAGTTTCCCTGGTTGAAGGGGATTTCGGTCCAGTCCGACCCTCTGGAAATGCCCTTGGCGGGTCAGCGCTTCAAAACCGACTGCGACGAATTCGATCGCGCTTTTCTGCTGCGAAGCAGTGATCAGGCCCGTTTCGAAAGCTTCGCCACGCCCGCGACCTTGAGCCTGCTGTTGGACTTATCACGGCTTTTGAACAAGGTGAATCTGGAGTTCTCCAGTGAGGGCCGGCTCTGCCTGAGCTTTGATAATGCAGAAGTCTTTGCCCATGCCGATCCGGGGTCGCTCAGTGACCTGGCGGCGTTTCGCCAGCGGATGATCGAGGGCATCGCGTTACCGGGGCTTAATCCGGTACTGGAGCGCATGCATCGGTTGGCGGAGCTGCACGACCATCCGCTTGATCATCTTTTGGCCGTCACCAAGAAAGTGGCGCTGTAACCTGCGCAGGCTTTGACGTGGCTCCCTCACCTGAAAAACCCGAAAGAGCGACCGGCCATGGCTGGTACAATTCCGACCTTTCGTGGAAGCCGGCCATCAGGCCTGCGCCATCTACAGAAAGTTCTGAATCCAGCAGATTGATCAAGGAAGAGTGATGCAGTTTCTGAAACATGATGCTGAGTTGGTCCGGCTCCTGGAGCGCAGTGACTCAGAGGTCGCACGCGCCAGGTCCAATGACGATCTGTTGCAAATCATCGATAACCTCAAGTCGTTCAAGGGGGGGCTGACGTTCGATCATGCTCTGCCTTTGGTGTTGCTGCTGCTGGCCATCGTTTCGGCGATACCGGCCATGGCGGGCGTGATCTGGATGTGGTTTGCCACCGGATGCCTGGGGTTTGCCAGCCTGTATACCTGGATGAGCCGCGCCAATGTCATTGATGATCTGCCGAAGAAAATAGCCCGCAAATGCTCCTTTCTCAGTAACGGCCTGCGCGATCCGGGCGGTTCCGCCGATGAGCGTTTCCAGCGATTGAGCGAAGAGTTCGATGACTATGACCGCGGCAATGACAGCCGCCGCATTACGGACTCGGCCAAAGGTGTCTATCAGGGGACGCTGCACCAGCTGTCCTTTGTTTTTCACCACCTGTATTACGTGAATTCCCGCGATAAAACCGACTCTGACGGCAAGACCGAGAGGATCTATACCGGTTTTGATCGCTACAGCCTGGTGGTGGATTTTCCCTGGGTCAAAGGTGTGAAGGCGCGCACTCATCCTTCGAATAAAAAAAGAACCAAGCTCAAGGGGTTCGACACTACGTCCGATGAATTCAATCGGGTGTTCAGCCTGAGTGGCGAGAGCGAGTTGGCTTGCGCGAAGTTCGCGACGCCCACCACCCTGGCGTTCTTGCTCAACCTTTCCCGACGGCTGACGAATGTGAATCTGGAATTTTCCGATCAAGGCCGCCTGTGCCTGAGTTTCGATAATCCCGAGGTCATGGCCTACAAGGACCCTGGGACGCTAAAAGACCTGTCGGCCTTCTACGCCAATATCAAACAAGGACTGGAACTGCCGGGTCTGTTCCCAGTCCTGGCGTTGGTGCACGAGCTGGCAGAGTTGCATGACAATAATTTCGAGCCTGCCTTGAAAGCCACTGATGAAATGGAGCGGTAAGTATGGAATTGTTGTTGATCATCGCGGTTGCCGTGGGAGTCCTGGCCTATGTGCACTACAACAAGATCGTCAGTGCCTATAACCGCGTGCAACGCGCCTGGTCGGATGTGCTGACCTATGAGCGGCAGAAGATCAAGGTGCTGGATGTGCTAGAGCCGCAGGTGGCTGGTTTTCAGGAGTACGAAAGTCAGTTGCTGGAGAAGATAGTCGGGCTGCGCACGGCCATCACCAGCTTGCCATCGGTTGCGGATGGCGATGCGCTGAAGTCGGTGGATCAGGGCACCAAAGCGTTGCTGGGGGGATTGAACCTGGCGTTTGAGGCGTACCCGGATCTCAAGTCTGCAGGCTTGTTGAACAACTTGATGCGCGAGGTTGCCGAGCAGGAGAGCAATATCGGTGGCGCTATTACGCTGTTCAACCTGAGTGTGGAGAATTTCAATAACACCATTCAGTTGTTCCCTGGTTCCGTGGTCAATCAACTGACCCTGAAGAAGTCGCTGATCACTCCGTTCTCCGACAGCCAGGCCTCGGCAGGTTTTGGATACAAACCCAATTTCTGAAGGCCCTGGCATGCTGCGCTGTCGGCTCGGCTAGAGGTTTGATGTGTGGGGCCAGGGTGGAAGCTCTCGCGCCCCATACGCAAGATCCTGAGCGGGGCGGGGGCGATGACTGATATAATCGCGCCCTTTCGTGGAGAACAGACCTTTATGCCAACGTCCTTTCTAGAAATTGTCGAGTTGCCAGACGGCCGTATCGAGCTGCGCAGAGCTGAGGACGAGGGTTCTCTGGTTACTTTGGATTTCTCCGAGGATGCCAAAGCCTTTTTGCAAGGTCAGCACGTGGAAGTGGCAAAAGCCATGTTGAGCGTCGGCGTACAGATGGCTGGACGTCTGGTTGAAGGCGAAATCGAGAAGGAAGATGGGCCGCGGGTTCTTCACTGAGTCCGTTTGTCGGTTTTTCAGCGGTTATTCGTCGCTTTATATCGGCTTCTCAATCCTGGAGAAGCCCTGTGTCATTTGAACGACTACGGGTCGAGACCCCTCTCTACTAGCCCAGGCGGATATTCAGGCTCTGCGCATCACCCGTGCGCGCGGCGCTGATCAATTGCTGCTTGGCGTTGCTGCTCAGCGGGTTGAGCCAACTGACCACGGTATGGCTACGGCCCAGGCGCAGTGCCTCGCAGGTCAGTTGTTGAGCACTTTGCGAGCCCCTTGGCTGCAGCAGTAGGATCCGCTCGCGATTGAGCCCGGCATCTCGCAACCAGGCCTGGGTCAGGCTGGAGGGTGGGGCGATCAGGGTCAGCCAGCGTGCATCCTGCTCTTCGCTCAGCTCCCTCAGGATTGGGGCCAGCAAGCTCAGGCAGCTCCCCGCCGCACCGCGTAACGACAGTTCACTGAAAACTTCCGGATCGTTATTCCAGGGCGTCTCGACTACTTCGTTGAGCAGCGGTGCCAGGGGCTGCATCATGAATGCTTCGAACAGTGGCAGTTGTGTTTGCTGTGGTGCGTGTGGGAACTGCATAAAGCCTCCTTTAGCGGCGAATCACGCCGACACTCAAGCCTTCGATCACCAGTTCCTGATCTTTCAGGTTGACTTCGATGGGGGCAAACTCAGGGTTTTCGGCAATCAGGAAGACTTTGCTGCCTTCACGCTTGAAGCGTTTTACCGTGACCTCATCACCGATGCGCGCCACCACGATCTGGCCGTTACGGGCCTCGCGAGTGGTGTGAACGGCAAGCAGGTCACCGTCGAAAATGCCGATGTCTTTCATGCTCATGCCGTTGACGCGCAGCAGGTAGTCGGCACGGGGGTGAAAGAAGGTCGGGTTGATGTTGCAGGACTCTTCAATGTGCTGCTGGGCAAGAATCGGCGCGCCGGCCGCAACACGACCAATGATCGGTAGGGTGGAGTCGTCATTCTTGGCTTCGAAGCCGGGGATCCGGATGCCGCGAGAGGCGCCTGGGGTCATCTCGATCGCGCCCTTGCGGGCCAGGGCCTTGAGGTGTTCCTCGGCGGCGTTGGGCGATTTGAAGCCGAGCTCCTGGGCGATTTCCGCACGGGTTGGCGGATAGCCGTTGTCGTCAAGGCAGCGTTTGATAAAGGCCAGAATCTCAGCTTGGCGTGGCGTCAGTTTTATCATCTCGATCGCTCTGTCTTTTTATACAGTGACTGGGATTATATACAGTGAATCGTACTTGGCAATCCTCCTTTTTTCCGCTGCCGCCGGGCGGTCACCGTGGGGGTGGCGGGGCCTTGCCGGGCGAGGCTGGCTACAGCGGGCTGCAGGTGTGATTAAATAGCTGACTGGCCGGCCGCAAAACGGACCGGCAGGCTTGACAATACAAGGGCTGAAACGTATGTTTCAAACAAGTGTTTGTCAGGCGGAGTAGTCATGGCCCAGTCGGAAACCGTTGAACGCATTCTTGATGCTGCGGAACAGTTGTTCGCGGAGAAAGGTTTTGCCGAGACTTCATTGCGGCTGATCACCAGCAAGGCCGGGGTCAACCTGGCGGCGGTGAATTATCATTTCGGTTCAAAAAAGGCCCTGATCCAGGCAGTGTTTTCACGCTTCCTGGGGCCGTTCTGCGCGAGCCTCGATCGAGAGCTCGAACGTCGCCAGTCCAAGCCGGACAACAAGCCAAGCCTCGAAGAACTGCTGGAAATCCTCGTCGAGCAGGCGCTGGTGGTGCAACCACGCAGCGGCAACGACCTGTCGATCTTCATGCGTTTGCTGGGGCTGGCCTTCAGTCAGAGCCAGGGTCACTTGCGGCGTTATCTGGAAGATATGTACGGCAAGGTCTTTCGCCGCTACATGTTGCTGGTCAACGAAGCGGCTCCGCGTATTCCTCCCATCGAATTGTTCTGGCGCGTGCACTTCATGCTCGGTGCTGCGGCGTTCAGCATGTCCGGGATCAAGGCGTTGCGGGCCATTGCCGAGACCGATTTCGGGGTCAATACCTCGATCGAGCAGGTGATGCGCCTGATGGTACCGTTCCTCGCGGCCGGGATGCGCGCCGAAACCGGCGTCACCGATGACGCCATGGCCAGCGCGCAGTTGAAGCCGCGCAGCAAATCGGCCCCGGCAGTCGCCAAGGCCTGATCGCACGGGTGGGCGCGGCAGCTTACATCCGCTAAGCTAGCCGCCCATGCCGACTCTGGTTTTACACCTCTTTTCACTCTCTTCGCCGACTGCGGTTTGCCGGGTTGTATTCGTGGCAAGCCGTTGCTGTGCCCGCGTCTTGCCGGCACGATGTTCGGCGCCGGGCATGCACCGGGTTACTAAGGATTTTCTATGAGCGCTGGCCTGCAAGGCTCCTTGATGGTGGACGTCGCCGGTACCTGGCTGACGGCCGAAGATCGCCAACTTCTGCGCCAGCCCGAAGTGGGCGGCCTGATCATTTTTGCCCGTAACATCGAACATCCACGCCAGGTGCGCGAGTTGAGCGCAGCCATTCGTGCCATTCGCCCCGACCTGTTGCTGGCTGTGGACCAGGAGGGCGGCCGTGTGCAGCGCCTGCGCCAGGGGTTCGTGCGGCTGCCGGCCATGCGCGCTATTGCCGACAATCCGAATGCCGAGTACCTGGCCGAGCAGTGTGGCTGGATCATGGCCACAGAAGTGCTGGCGGTCGGGCTGGACCTGAGTTTCGCCCCGGTGCTGGACCTCGACTATCAGCGCAGTGCGGTGGTCGGCAGCCGTTCCTTTGAGGGCGATCCAGAGCGTGCTGCGCTGCTGGCCGGCGCCTTTATCCGCGGGATGAACAGCGCGGGCATGGCGGCTACCGGCAAGCATTTCCCCGGGCACGGTTGGGCCGAGGCGGATTCCCATGTGGCGATTCCCAATGACGAGCGCAGCCTCGACGAGATTCGCGCCAAGGACCTGGTTCCCTTCGCCCGCCTGAGCAGGCAGCTCGCCGCAGTCATGCCGGCCCACGTGATCTATCCACAGGTAGACCCCCAGCCCGCCGGCTTCTCCCGGCGCTGGTTGCAGGACATCCTGCGCGGCGAATTGCAGTTCGATGGCGTGATCTTCAGCGACGACCTGTCGATGGCAGGCGCCCACGTGGTCGGCGATGCGGCCAGCCGGATCGAGGCGGCGCTGTCGGCCGGGTGTGACATGGGGCTGGTGTGCAACGACCGTGCTGCCGCCGAGCTGGCCCTCAGTGCTGCCCAGCGGCTCAAGGTCAAGCCCTCGGCCCGGATTGCGCGGATGCGCGGGCAGGCCGTTGCCAGCACCGAATATCGCCAGAACCCGCGCTGGCTGACTGCGCTTGGCGCGCTCAAAGATGCCCAACTGATCGATTAAGGACTTTTCACAATGACGGTTTACGCGATTATCGGTGGTACCGGCCTGACTCAGCTCGAAGGCTTGAGCATTCGCCAGTCGTTGCCGCTGGACACGCCCTATGGCGCGCCTTCGGCCGAGATCCAGATCGGCGAGTATGCCGGCCGTGAAGTGCTGTTCCTGGCGCGCCACGGTCACCCGCACCGCTTGCCGCCGCATCAGGTGAACTACCGGGCCAACCTCTGGGCCTTGAAGCAGGCCGGGGCCGAAGCGATCCTGGCGGTCAACGCGGTGGGTGGCATTCATTCGGCAATGGGTACCGGGCACTTCTGTGTGCCGCACCAACTGATCGACTACACCAGCGGGCGCCAACACACCTACTTTGCGGATGATCTGGAGCAGGTCACCCATATCGACTTCAGCTACCCCTACAGTGAGCTGCTGCGCCAGCAGTTGATTGCCGCGTTGGCCGCTGAAGGCGCCGCCTACAGCAGCCATGGCGTGTATGCCTGCACCCAGGGCCCGCGCCTGGAGACCGTGGCCGAGATCGCGCGCCTGGAGCGTGATGGCTGCGACATCGTTGGCATGACCGGCATGCCTGAAGCGGCGTTGGCCCGTGAGCTGGAGCTGGATTACGCCTGTCTGGCGCTGGTGGTCAACCCGGCGGCTGGCAAGTCCACCGCGGTGATTACCATGGCCGAGATCGAGCAGGCGCTGCATGACGGCATGGGCAAGGTGAAGTCAACCTTGGCCCGGGTGTTGGCGGCCAACGCTTAAGCAGCGACGAAGAGCCTGCGTGCCTCAGGGGGGGGGCGCAGGCTGTTTCAGCGGCCGGTCTTTTTGTCTGGCAGGGGCGCAAACAGTGCCTCGATATCTTCGCTCTGCAGTTTCCAGTCCCCGGCCTTGCGCCCATCCAGCACGCCCGCCGCCAGGTCGGACTTTTCCTTTTGCAGGTGCTGGATTTTCTCCTCCACCGTGCCCCGGGCAATCATCTTGTAGACGAATACCGGCTTCTCCTGGCCGATGCGGTAGGCGCGGTCGGTGGCCTGGTTTTCAGTGGCCGGGTTCCACCACGGGTCGTAGTGGATCACGGTGTCGGCTTCGGTCAGGTTCAGGCCGACCCCGCCGGCTTTCAGGCTGATCAGGAAAATCTGCAGTTTGCCGCTCTGGAAGTCCCTGACCGGTGTCCGCCGATCGCGGGTTTGCCCGGTCAGCAGGGCGTAGGCGATGTTGCGGCGTTTCAGTTCGGCCTCGATCAGGGTCAGCATCGAGGTGAACTGGGAGAACAGCAGAATTCGCCGACCTTCCTCGAACAGCTCTTCCAGCATTTCCATCAAGCTGTCGAGCTTGCCCGAGGTACTGCCCCTTGGTGGTGGCGTGTCATTCACCAGGCGCAGGTCGCAGCAGACCTGGCGCAGCTTGAGCAGGGCTTCAAGGATGATGATCTGGCTGCGGGCCACGCCCTTGCGGGTGATTTCGTCGCGGACCTTCTTGTCCATGGCCAGGCGCATGGTTTCGTACACATCGCGCTGGGCTTCATTGAGGTCGACCCAGTGAATGATCTCGGTCTTGGGCGGCAGTTCGGTGGCGACCTGCTCCTTGGTGCGGCGCAGGAGGAAGGGTTTGATCCGGCCGTTCAGGTGTTGCAGGCGCACTTCGCTGGCGTGTTTCTCGATCGGGACTCGGTAGTCGCGGTTGAAGCTTTTGACGTCGCCGAGCCAGCCGGGCAGCAGGAAGTGGAACAGCGACCACAGTTCCCCCAGGTGGTTTTCCAGGGGCGTGCCGGACAGGCACAGGCGTTGCCGGGCGTTCAGCGCGCGGGCGGCCTGGGCGGCTTTGCTCGACGGGTTCTTGATGTACTGCGCCTCATCGAGCACCAGCACATGCAGCGCCACGGCGCTAAGCTGATCGATGTCCTTGGGCAGCAGGGCGTAGGTGGTCAGGAGCAGGTCGTAGTCGGCCAGTTGCTCGAAATGCTTTTTACGCCCCGCGCCATACAGCGCCAGGACTTTGAGCTGCGGCGTGAAATGCGCCGCCTCATCCAGCCAGTTGGGGATCAGGCTGGTGGGCATCACCACCATGCACGGGCGATCCAGGCGCCCGGCGTTTTTCTCACTCAGGACATGGGCCAGGGTCTGCAGGGTTTTGCCCAGGCCCATGTCATCGGCGAGGATGCCGCCCACTTCCAGTTGCCGCAGCGACTGCATCCAGTTCAGGCCTTCCAGCTGATAGGGCCGCAGCGTGGCATTCAGGCCCTCGGGGGCCGGGGCTGAATAGTCGCGGATATCCCGCAGGCGCTGGGCAAAGGTGCGGATGTGATCACCGCCCTCCCACAGCAGGGGCAGTTCTTCCAGCGGATTGAGGCGGATCGCATCGGCGCTGTTCAGGCGCAGGGCGGTTTCACCCGGCTCTTGCAGGTAAAACTCGCCCAGGGTCGCCAGCACCGGTTTCAAGCGGCCATAGGGCAGCGCCACCTGCAGCGCGCCGTGGGGTGAGTTGGGGCGATTGGGGATGTTCACCAGAACCAGCTCGTCGTCGCGGCGTTTGGCCAGGCGTTCCGGGTTGAGCAGTTCGGTGTGGGAGCGCATCAGGTTAAGCAGGATCGGCAGCAGGCTCAGGCGTTCGCCGTTGACGATAATCCCCAGCTCCAGGTCGAACCAGTCGCGACCGGGTGCCTCTTCAACAGTGGCGTACCAGTCATCGACGGTGGTCAGGTCGAAGCCGAAATCTTCGTCGATCTGCAGTTCCCAGCCCTGACTGCGCAACTTCGGCAGCTCATTGAGGGTGAAGGTCAGCCAGGCGCTGTCATTGACCATCTCGAACAGTTCGCCGGCGCTTTCCGGCAGGGCCTTGCTTTGCCGAGTGGCGATCTTGAAGCCCAGGCCGCGCAGTGTTTCCCGATGACGTTGCTCGACCTCGGGCTGGCGCTTGATGCGCAGGACCTGATGTTCCTGGCGGATCAGGATGTCAGCGTTTTTCTGCCCGCTGACGTACTCGTCCAGGTAACTGAAGGAGAGGGCGGCGCGGTGCTGAATATAGCGCTGCATCTTGCCGTTGCGCGGCTCGAAGGCGCTGAACTCGACACTCGCCAGCCACAGGCGCGGCACCGGCTGCACGTTGTCCAGCAGCTGCTGCGGCAGGGCGGCGGGGTTGCGATTGTCGAGCACCGCCTGCAGCTTCTCCAGCAGTTCGGCGTCCTTGGCGGCTGCGGGGTAGGCCAGGGTTTCCTGGACCTGCAGCAGCACCGCCGCCAGGTGTTTGCAGTGGTTGTGCACCGGGCAACTGCAGCTGGATTCGCCCAGCAGCAGGGTGCCCTTGGCCGACTCGCGCAAGTGGATGGTCTGGCGGTAAACGTTGCCGCCGGAGCCTTCACAGCTGGCAGTGATGGTACTGTCGCCGGCCTGGACAATCCTTACGCGGTTTTCCAGGGCGTAGCGTCGGCCACGCTCCAGGGCTTGTTCCTTGAAACGGCTGACCCACGAAGGCGCCAGGGGTTTGGTCAGGGTCGAGGGCATGGGGACTTGATTCAGTCCGGTATTTCAGCAGGCGCTTGGCGTGGCGCAGGTGCGGAGAGTGAGGTGATCTTGATCAGCAGCGCCAGGTGGCCATTGTCGAGGTAGTTGAGCTGCCCGTTTCGGGTGTGGCTTTGCTGCTTCAGGCGTTCGCTGGCGGTGACCAGGCCGTTGCCATCGATCTGGTTGACCCAGAAGTCGGCATCGACATCGGTAAAGCGCCCGAGCTTCAGGCCCAGGGTGCCTTCGATCGGGAACTGGCCGAACTGTTCCTGGCCGTCGCTGACGGCCACCTTGACCGGGTTCTCACCCAGTTGCTGTTGCCAGGCCTTGTGCATCAGCACGCTGTAGTCGCTGCTGGCGGCGAGTTTCTCCACGATACCGCCCAGGGCCGGGGTGCGCTGGCTGTCCGCTGACAGGCGCTGCGCCCCGGCGGCCCAGTCCTCGGGCGCTGCCCGGCTGATGATGGCCGGCTCGGCGTTCTGCCGGACCAGGATCATTTCCACCTGGTACAGGTCGTCGGCCAGGACGGCAGGAGCGACCAGGACCAGAAGCAGGGTCAGCGAGCGAAACAGGCGCATGTGGCGTCCTTCAAGCAGATTTCGGAGTGAGGCGCTCGAACAGCGCCTCCAATGTATTGAAGCGCTCTTCCGGGCGCTCCATCGGCACCATGAATTTGAACAGCGTAGCGCCTTCGAATTTGTAGCGTTTGGGCTGGCCCTGGATCAGCTTGATCAGTGCCAGCGGGTCGACCGGAGTGTCGGCGGCGAACTCGATGCGACCACCCTGCGGCCCGCCATCGACCTTCTTGATCCCCAGTTGCTCGGCCTGCAATTTGAGCAGGGTCAGGCGCACCAGGTTCTTGGTCGGTTCCGGCAACAGGCCGAAGCGGTCGATCATCTCGACTTGCAGGTCCTTGAGGCCGTCTTCGTCGGTGGCCGAGGCGATGCGCTTATACAGAATCAGCCGCGCATGCACGTCCGGCAGGTAGTCCTCGGGAATCAGTGCCGGCAGGCGCAGGTTGATTTCCGGGCCGCCGCCCAGGGGTTGGTCCAGGTTCGGCTGTTCACCCTTGCGGATGGCCTTCACCGCGCGTTCGAGCATCTCCATGTAGAGGGTGAAGCCCACGGCCTGGATCTGTCCGCTCTGGCCGTCGCCCAGCAGTTCGCCGGCGCCACGGATCTCCAGGTCGTTGGTGGCCAGCACGAAACCGGCACCGAGGTCCTGGGTGTTGGCGATCGCCTCCAGGCGCTTTTCCGCGTCCGGGGTGATTTGCTGGCGCGGTGGCGTCAACAGGTAGGCATACGCCTGGTGGTGACTGCGCCCGACCCGGCCGCGCAACTGGTGCAACTGGGCCAGGCCGAATTTGTCGGCACGCTCGATGATGATGGTGTTGGCACTGGGCACGTCGATGCCGGTCTCGATGATGGTCGAGGCGATCAGCACGTTGAAGCGCTTGTGATAGAAGTCGCTCATCACCTGTTCGAGTTCGCGTTCGCGCATCTGGCCGTGGCCGATGGCGATCCGTGCTTCCGGCACCAGTTCGGCGAGGTCGGCGGCGCACTTCTCGATGGTTTTCACATCGTTGTGCAGGTAGTACACCTGGCCGCCGCGCAGCAACTCACGCAGCAGGGCTTCCTTGACCGTGCTCTTGTTCTGCTCCATGACGAAGGTGCGCACCGACAACCGGCGTGCCGGCGGCGTGGCGATGATCGACAGGTCGCGCATGCCCGAGACTGCCATGTTCAGCGTGCGCGGGATCGGTGTGGCGGTGAGGGTCAGGATGTCGACTTCACTGCGCAGGGCCTTGAGCTGCTCCTTCTGGCGAACCCCGAAGCGGTGCTCTTCATCGATGATCACCAGGCCGAGGTTTTTGATCTTCACGTCATCCGACAGCAGCTTGTGGGTGCCGATGACGATGTCGATCTTGCCTTCGGCCAGGTCGGCGATGGCGGCATTCACTTCCTTGGCCGACTTGAAGCGGCTCATCACTTCCACGGTCACCGGCCAATCGGCGAAGCGGTCGCGGAAGCTGTTGTAGTGCTGCTGGGCGAGCAGGGTGGTTGGCACCAGGATCGCCACCTGGCGACCGCCGTGGACTGCAATAAAGGCTGCGCGCATCGCCACTTCGGTCTTGCCGAAGCCCACGTCGCCACACACCAGGCGATCCATCGGCTTGGGCGCGAGCATATCGGCCCGCACGGCTTCGATAGTGGTTTGCTGATCCGGGGTTTCTTCGAACGGGAAGCCGGCGCTGAAGGTGGCGTAGTCGGCTTTCGGGTCGGCGAAGGCATAACCTTCGCGGGCGGCGCGCCGGGCATAGATGTCCAGCAATTCGGCGGCCACGTCGCGCACCTGTTCGGCGGCTTTGCGCTTGGCCTTCTGCCAGGTTTCCGAGCCCAGGCGATGCAGCGGGGCCAGGGCGTCGTCGCTGCCGGTGTAGCGGGCGATCAGGTGCAGGTTGGCCACCGGCACATACAGCTTGGCGCCCTCGGCATAGGCCAGGGTCAGGAATTCCGCGGCCTGGTTGTCGATTTCCAGAGTGGCCAGGCCCAGGTAGCGGCCGACCCCATGGTCGATATGCACCACTGGCGCGCCTTCGCGCAGCTCGGTGAGGTTTTTGATCACCGCATCGTTGTTGGCATCGGCGCGTTTTTCCCGGCGCCGACGTTGCATCACGCGCTGGCCGAACAGCGGGCTCTCGGCGATCAGCGCCAGTGCCGGATCTTCCAGGAGCAAGCCTTCGTCCAAGGGGGCGATGGTGATTGCCAGGCGATCCTTGCCGGCGACGAAGTCTGGCCAGCTGTCGACGGTTTTCGGGCGCAGCTTCAGGCGTTCGAGCAGTTCCAGCAGCACTTCGCGGCGTCCGGCGGATTCGGCGGTGAACAACACCCGCCCGGAGAACTGCTCGAGGAAGCCGGCCAATGCCGCCAGCGGCTGGTTGGCCTTGGCTTCGATGGCCAGATCCGGCAGGACCTTGGCCGGGAAGCGCTCGCGGCCGACGCCGGTGTCGATGTCCTGCTGGCTGGCAACGACGCGCGGCCAGTTCTTCAGGCGGGCGAAGCAGTCTTCCACCGGCAGGAACAGTTCGGCGGGTGGCAATAAAGGACGGGACGGATCGACGCGGCGCTCTTCGTAGCGGTTGCGCACGTCGTTCCAGAAGTTTTCCGCAGCCTGCTCGATACCCGGCAGGGAGAACACCTGGGTGTCCTGGGGCAGGTAGTCGAACAGGGTCGAGGTGTCGTCGAAGAACAGTGGCAGGTAGTACTCGATACCGGCCGGGGTGATCCCGCTGCTCAGGTCCTGGAAGATCGGGCAGCGACGGAAGTCGACATCGAAGCGCTCGCGAAAGCGCGCCTTGAAGCGGGTCACGGCATCCTTTTGCAGCGGGAATTCCCGCGCCGGCAGCAGGCGCACCGATTCCACTTTGTCGATCGAGCGCTGGTTCTCCGGATCGAAGGTGCGCAGGGTTTCGATTTCGTCGTCGAACAGGTCGATGCGATAAGGCAGTTTGCTGCCCATCGGGAACAGGTCGATCAGGGCGCCGCGTACCGCGAACTCGCCGTGCTCGTACACCGTGTCGACACAGCGGTAACCACTGGCTTCGAGGCGCGTGCGCATCTGCTCGACATCCAGCTTCTGGCCGATGTCCAGCACCAGGCTGCTGCCCAGCAGGAACTTGGTCGGCGCCAGGCGGTGCAGGGCGGTGGTGATGGGCACCACCAGCACGCCATGGTCCAGTTCGGGCAACCGATAGAGGCTGGCGATACGCTGGGAAATGATGTCCTGGTGCGGCGAGAACAGGTCGTAGGGCAGGGTTTCCCAATCGGGAAAATGCAGCACCGGCAAATCGGGGGCGAAGAAGCTCAGCTCCTGCTCCAGGCGTTCGGCGCTTTGGCTGTCGGCGGTCAGCAGCAGGGTGAAGCGCTTGGCAGCGCTGGCAGCCTCGGCAATGGCCAGGCTCAGAGCGGCACCGGGCAGGTTGCCCCAGTGCTGTTTACCTGCCGCGGCAGGGAGTAGCGGTAGACGCAGAACGGGCACGGAAGGTTGAGCTCCAAGCGTTGCGACAAAGTCGGTAATTGTAGCGGCCCCGGGTGCCGCCTGTCAGTTGCTGACTGTGCCTATTACGTAATGAGGGAAATGTAGTGGTTATGACAAACAATGCCGCTCTTTGACTCAATATGTAGTGCCAAAATGCACGTATGGTTCGGAGGGTTACGGACAAGTCGCCGCGGGCTTTCCGCTAGGGGTGCTCTGAAAGCCGCGTATTTACTGGGCTGGAGCGACGCGTGTTTTTTGCGCAAGGGCTTTTGTTGCGGACCGCGCATTGCTCGCAGGGCGACTGGGCGGCATAATGTAGCCCCTTTTTTAAGCCCCTACATGTGGAAGGTTCCCGTGACTCAGAAGCCCGACCAGTGTCTTGGTGAATGGATCGACCGTGAAGCACTCGCAGAAGCGATGATTCCGCTTATCGGTCAGCTGTACCGCAATAACAATGTGGTGAGCTCGATCTATGGCCGCAGCCTGATCAACCAGTCTGTCATCGCGATTCTCAAAGCTCACCGCTTTGCTCGCCATCGTTCCTCCGACGACAGCGAACTCTCCGTCCACGAAACATTCCCTCTGTTGAAAGCCATGAGCGAGCTCAAGCTCGGCGCGGCTTCGGTAGATTTGGGCAAGTTGGCGTTCAAATTCCGCGTCGAAGGCAATGGTCGCACCGCCGAGCAGTTCGTGCGTGAAGAAATGGCCGACGTCGTTGGTCAGCAAAATGCTTCGGCGCGCAAAGGCACTGACGTGGTGCTGTACGGCTTCGGTCGTATCGGTCGCCTGCTGGCCCGCATCCTGATCGAAAAAACCGGTGGTGGCGACGGCCTGCGTCTGCGCGCCATCGTGGTGCGCAAAGGCGCCGACAACGACCTGACCAAGCGCGCCAGCCTGCTGCGCCGTGATTCGGTACACGGTTCGTTCAACGGCACCATCACCATTGACGAAGAAAACAACACCATCACCGCCAACGGCAACCTGATCCAGGTTATCTACGCGAAGAACCCGACCGAAGTGGACTACACCCAGTACGGCATCAAGAACGCCCTGCTGGTGGACAACACCGGTGTATGGCGTGACGCCGACGGCCTGGGCCAGCACCTGGCGTGCCCGGGTATCGACCGCGTGGTCCTGACCGCTCCTGGCAAAGGCAAGCTGAAGAACATCGTGCACGGTATCAACCATGCCGAGATCACCGCTGACGACAAGATCGTTTCCGCCGCTTCCTGCACCACCAACGCCATCGTGCCGGTGCTGAAGGCCGTGAACGACAAGTTCGGTATCGTCAACGGTCACGTTGAGACGGTTCACTCGTACACCAACGACCAGAACCTGATCGACAACTTCCACAAAGGCGACCGCCGTGGTCGTAGCGCCGCGCTGAACATGGTCATCACCGAAACCGGTGCTGCTACTGCTGCTGCCAAGGCCCTGCCTGAGCTGGCCGGCAAGCTGACCGGTAACGCGATCCGTGTTCCGACGCCTAACGTGTCGATGGCCATTCTCAACCTGAACCTTGAGAAAGCTGCCACCCGTGAAGAGATGAACGAGTACCTGCGCTACATGGCGCTGCACTCCGATCTGCATAAGCAAATCGACTTCGTCAATTCCCAGGAAGTGGTTTCCACCGACTTCGTTGGCTCGCGCCACGCGGGTGTAGTGGATGCCGAAGCGACCATCTGCCAAGACAACCGCGTTGTTCTGTACGTCTGGTACGACAACGAATTCGGTTACAGCTGCCAGGTGGTTCGCGTGATGGAAGACATGGCTGGGGTCAACCCGCCTGCATTCCCGCGCTAAGCGTCAGCGGTAAATGAAAACGCCCCGACATGTCGGGGCGTTTTTTTTGCCTGGGATTTAACTCTTAACGGGCGATAGCCGCTTCGGCGGTACGCAGTTCATGACGGTTGCCCTTGAACAGGATCAGTGTAGCGATCAAGCCAAGCACCGCTGCGGCGCTGAGCCAGATGCCCGGTGCGGCCTTGTTGTCCAGCACGTGGATCAGGTAGGTACAGGCCGCCGGAGTAAAGCCGCCAAAGGTCGCGGTCGCAAGGCTATAGGCCAAGGAGAAACCGGTGGTGCGCACGTCTACCGGCATGATTTCGGTCAGTGCCACAACCATCGCCCCGTTATACGAGCCGTACAGGAACGACAGCCAGAGCAACACGATCAACAGATGGCTGAAGCTCGGGTTGGCCACCAGCCAGGACAGCGCTGGATAAGCAGTGAGAATCGCCAGAATCGTCGCTCCCAGCAGCAGGGGTTTACGGCCGATCTTATCGGACACCGCGCCCATCACCGGCAGCCAGATGAAGTTGGAAATACCCACGCAGACGGTTACCAGCAGCGCGTCGAAGTCCGACAGGTGCAATTCGGCCTTGCCGAAGGTCGGGGTGTAGGCGGTGATCAGGTAGAACGACACTGTGGTCATCACCACCAGCGCCATACCGGCGATCACTATGCCGAAGTTTTGACCGATCGAACGCACGATTTCCTGCAGGGTAGGGCGGTGTTTGCGCGCCTGGAACTCAGGGGTTTCCTCCAGGGAGCGACGAATGACGAAGATCACCGGCACGATCAGGCAACCAATCAGGAATGGCACGCGCCAGCCCCAGTCACCCATTTGTTCGGGGCTGAGCCAGTGGTTCAGGCCCACGCCCAGCAGGCCGGCGAACACCACTGCCGCTTGCTGACTAGCGGACTGCCAGCTGACGAAGAAGCCTTTGCGGCCCGGTGTGGCGATTTCCGCCAGGTACACCGATACACCGCCCAACTCGACACCGGCGGAGAAGCCTTGCAGCAGGCGACCGAACAGCACGATCAGGGGCGCCGCGACGCCCAGGGTGGCATACCCGGGAACGCAGGCAATCAGGACGGTGCCGGCAGCCATCAGCGCCAGGGTGATCACCAGGCCCTTTTTACGGCCGTGACGGTCAATGTAGGCACCGAGGAAAATCGCCCCCAGCGGACGCATCAGGAACCCGGCACCAAAGGTCGCCAGGGACAGCATCAGGGAGGCGAAGGCGCTGTCGGTAGGGAAGAAGGTCTTGGCAATGGCCGTGGCGTAAAAGCCGTACACCATGAAGTCGAACATCTCAAGGAAGTTGCCGCTGACAACGCGAAATATCGCCTTGCCTTTGCCCGTGGTCGTGGACATTTTTTTTCACTCACTTTGGCTGTCTTGTTAGCAATCCCTGGTCATTACTCGTCCTTACTGCAAAGTCGGGGCGCGAAGCTGGACGCTGAACAGTTTTGTAACGATATGTGTATGAGGGCTGTCAGGCAACAAAAACTCTTGGTCTTGGAGTGGGAGGTGCCCCCCGGACTAGAGCTTTATCAGGGAATGGAATAGGGCTGATGGTCGCACCTGTGTCTGAGTCATAATGGCGCCCCCTGAAATCTCATGGCCGATGGGTTCGGTCCTGTGCTGGAGAAGGTCTTTGGCGGTAAATGATTGGTGGCGATGGGCTGCTCCCTGGGTGCTGGTGCTGGCGCTCCCCGGGTGTGGCAACGGGCGCTCCCAGGAAAGTTTCGGCGGCCCGACCATGGGCAGCACCTACTCGATCAAGTATGTCCGCCCGGCCGGAGGGGCGGAGCCTGGCGCGGTGCAGGCCGAGGTGGAGCAGATTCTGGCCGAGGTCGACCGGCAGATGTCGACCTACCGCAGCGATTCGGATATCGAGCGCTTCAACCAGCTGCCCGCGGGCAGTTGCCAGGCGATGCCCGAGCCGGTTTTGCAGTTGGTCAGGGTGGGAGAGCGCTTGTCCCGAGAAAGTGACGGTGCGTTCGACCTGACGGTCGAGCCCTTGCTCGACCTCTGGGGCTTTGGCCCTCAGGGGCGGGCAGAGCAGGTGCCGAGCGACGAGGCGCTGGCCCTGGCTCGGCAGCGCGTCGGGCATGGGCATCTGCGGATCGAAAGCGACCGGTTGTGCAAGGATGCAGCCGTGGAAGTGGACTTCAACAGCATCGCCGCCGGCTATGCGGTCGATCGGATCGCTGCCCGATTGCAGGCTATGGGTATCGATAACTACCTGGCGGAGGCCACTGGCGAGCTCAAGGCGGCCGGCAGAAAACTTGACGGCTCGGCCTGGCGCATCGCCCTCGAGGAGCCGCGGGACGATCAGCAAGTGGCCGAGCGCATCATCGCGGTGGATGGCCAGGGCGTTTCCACCTCTGGCGATTACCGTAATTACTTCGAGCGTGACGGGCGGCGCTACTCCCACACCTTCGATGCCCGCAGCGGCCGGCCGGTGGAGCATGCCCTGGCGTCCGTCACGGTGATTCATCCTTCGGCATTGATGGCCGATGGCTTATCGACCCTGTTGCTGATCCTGGGTCCGGAACGCGGCTGGGCGTACGCGGAAAAACAGGATGTCGCCGCATTTTTTGTGATTCGCGCCGATACAGGTTTCGTCACACGCAGCAACCCGGCGTTTGATCGCCTGTTTGCTGGGAAAAAGCAGTAACCTTGCGCGGTGCCGATGCCGGGGCAATGCAGGCAAAAGTAGCCTACGACGCGACCAAGGGTTAATGTGCGCGGCGTTGACGCTTCTATAGACTGTGCCCGGGTTCGTAACCGAGCCAAATTGATCCTTCATGCCGCTGGCCGCGGCATGATTTAGCCGGAGGCGCCAGAAGGGTGTCTCGGCCTGTTCTGAGGAGTACGCATGGCTGTCTACAACTACGACGTAGTGGTGCTGGGTTCAGGCCCCGCTGGAGAAGGTGCGGCGATGAACGCCGCTAAAGCAGGACGCAAAGTGGCGATGGTCGATAGCCGTCGTCAGGTCGGCGGTAACTGCACCCACCTGGGTACCATCCCGTCCAAGGCCCTGCGTCACTCGGTCCGGCAGATCATGCAGTTCAACACCAACCCGATGTTCCGGGCCATTGGTGAGCCGCGCTGGTTCTCGTTCCCCGACGTACTGAAAAGCGCCGAGAAGGTCATTTCCAAGCAAGTCGCTTCGCGTACCGGCTACTACGCCCGTAACCGCGTCGATGTGTTTTTCGGCACCGGCAGCTTTGCCGACGAGCAGACCATCGAAGTGGTGTGCGCCAATGGTGTGGTCGAGAAGCTGGTGGCCAAGCACATCATCATCGCCACCGGGTCGCGTCCGTATCGCCCGGCCGATATCGATTTCCACCACCCGCGTATCTACGATAGCGACACCATCCTCAGCCTTGGCCATACCCCGCGCAAACTCATTGTGTACGGCGCCGGGGTGATCGGCTGCGAATACGCGTCGATCTTCAGCGGCCTCGGGGTGCTGGTGGAGCTGGTGGATAACCGTGGCCAGTTGCTGAGCTTCCTCGATTCCGAGATTTCCCAGGCCCTGAGTTACCACTTCAGCAACAACAACATCACCGTGCGCCACAACGAGGAGTACGACCGAGTCGAAGGCCTCGACAACGGTGTGATCCTGCACTTGAAGTCGGGCAAGAAGATCAAGGCCGATGCCTTGCTCTGGTGCAACGGCCGGACCGGCAACACCGACAAGCTGGGCATGGAAAACATCGGGGTCAAGGTCAACAGCCGCGGCCAGATCGAAGTCGACGAGAACTACCGCACCTGCGTGCCGAACATCTACGGTGCCGGCGACGTGATCGGCTGGCCAAGCCTGGCCAGTGCCGCCCACGACCAGGGGCGTTCTGCTGCAGGCAGCATTGTCGATAACGGCAGCTGGCGTTTCGTGAATGACGTCCCGACCGGGATTTACACCATTCCGGAGATCAGCTCGATCGGCAAGAACGAGCAGGAACTGACCCAGGCCAAGGTGCCTTACGAGGTGGGCAAGGCCTTCTTCAAGAGCATGGCGCGGGCGCAGATTGCCGGTGAGCCGCAGGGCATGCTGAAGATCCTGTTCCACCGCGAAACCCTGGAAGTGCTGGGTGTGCACTGCTTCGGTTACCAGGCGTCGGAGATCGTCCACATCGGCCAGGCCATCATGAGCCAGCCGGGCGAACTCAATACCCTGAAGTACTTCGTCAACACCACGTTCAACTACCCGACCATGGCTGAGGCCTATCGGGTAGCAGCTTACGACGGCCTCAACCGGCTTTTTTGAGCGACTCCGGCCGGTGGCCTGAGCCGGCCGGGGAGACCGATTTCAGTAATTCTCGAGCGTGGCGCTGGCCAAACCGGGAAAGTCTGTAATCAGGCTATCTACGCCGAAGTCGGCGAGCCTGCGCATCAGCGCGGGTTCGTTGACCGTCCACACCGACACATGCAACCCCTGACGCTGCGCGCGCTGCAGTCGTTCGGGGGTGCAGAGTGTCCAGTTCAACGCCAGAATCTCGCAACCATAGCTTTGTGCGACCTTCAACGGGTCGAGCCAGGCGTATTCGGCCACCAGTCCGCGTGACAGGTCCGGCGTCAGCTCTACCGCGGCCTTCAGCACTTCGCGCGAACTCGAGGTCACGGTGACCTTGTCCAGCAACCCGAAACGCTGCGCCATCTCGCGAATCGCCAGGACCGTGGTCGCCGCCCGTGTACGCGAGGCGCTTTTGACTTCCAGTTGCCAGTGCTCGAACGCGCATTTCTCGAACAGCTCTTCCAGGCGCGGGATCGGGCAGGGGTTGACCCAGCCCGGGCCGCCCTTGCGCGCATCGTAGGTCACCAGTTCGGCAGCGGAGTGCTCAACCACCTTGCCGCGACGGTCAGTGGTGCGTTTGAGGGTCGGGTCGTGGATCACCATCAACTCGCCGTCCATGGACAGGTGCAGATCGAGTTCGCAACGACGTACGCCGTGTTTCAGGCATTCCTGAAAGCTGGTCAGGGTGTTTTCCGGTGCTTCGCCTTTGGCGCCGCGATGGCCATAAATCAGGGTCACGATTGCTCCTTCACGGAAAGTATTTCCATTCGATGGTGATTGCCAGGTAGATCAATCCGGCGTCGGGTCGCTCTGTTCGCGCGCCAGGCGGCGTTCCTGTGCCTGTTTTTGCAAGATATAGCGCGCCAGGAGCTGGCGCTGGGCGTCGGTCAATGATTCGAACTCGGTGCCGATTTCGAAGTTGCCGAAGCTGCGGGGTTCGCAATGGGTGACCTTGGCCCGCAGCAGGAGGCCCAGGGCCTGGGGCATCAGCAACAGCTTCAGGGCCAGGTGGCTGCCGGCCGGGTAGGCGAGGTTATGCTCGAATTCGATGCCGCCTTCGGACAGTTTCACTCGCTGGGGTTCGCCAAACTTGCCGAGTACGGTCTGTGCCACCACTTGGCCGAGCAGGTCGATGCGCTTGTTCATCACTTTGAGGTAGCTGGCCAGGGTTCGATCACGCTCGCTGACCTGGCGCAGCAGATGCTGGGATTCGAACTCGCTCAAGTGCAATTCGCTGAGCAAATTGAACAGTGGCGAAGCATCCTGCAACACTTCCTTGCTCGCCGCGTCATGGGCGGACAAGGGGCTAATTTCCAGTGCGATCATGTCCTCGATACGGTAGTATTCGCGGCGATCTTCTTCATCTAATGTCGACATGGCGAACCCATGGTAGCGGCGGTGGTCTGAGTGTAAAGCTGCTTACCAAGCCCCGCCACAAGGACGTCTTCTTTTCCTCCGAACAAGCCCCGACATGTTCAGACCTCTCTTCGTATTTATTGGCACGCGTTATACCCGTGCAAAGCGACGCAATCATTTTGTGTCATTCATTTCCCTGACCTCGATGATCGGACTCGCCCTCGGCGTAGTGGTGATGATTGTCGTGCTGTCGGTGATGAACGGTTTCGATCATGAGATGCGTACCCGCGTGCTGGGCATGGTGCCCCACGCGACCATCGAATCCGGTGAACCTATCAGCGACTGGCAGGGCCTGGCGGATAAAGTCCGGCAGAACCCCAAGGTGCTGGCGGTTGCGCCCTTCACCCAGATGCAGGGTCTGCTGACCAACAACGGCCAGGTGCAGAAGGTGCTGCTCAACGGCATCGACCCGGCCCGCGAGCGGCAAGTTTCGATCATCGATAACTTCATGCAGCAGGGCAAACTGGACGACCTGGCGCCCGGCAGTTTCGGCATCGTCATCGGCGACAAGGCGGCGACCAAACTCGGCGTCGGCCTGGGCGACAAGCTGACCTTCGTCGCGCCGGAAGTCACGGTGACCCCGGCCGGGATGTTCCCGCGGATGAAGCGCTTTACCGTGGTCGGTATTTTCCATGTCGGCGCCGGCGAGCTGGACGGTTACCTGGGGGTTACCAACCTTGAGGACCTGAGCCGACTGCACCGCTGGAAGCCGGACCAGATCCAGGGTCTGCGCTTGAAGTTCGACGACCTGTTCGAGGCGCCGCGCACTGCCTGGGAAATCGCCCAGCAGTTGGGTGAAAGCCACTACTACGCCCGTGACTGGACCCGCACCCACGGCAACCTGTATCAGGCCATCCGCATGGAAAAAGCCATGATCGGCCTGTTGTTGCTGCTGATCGTCGCGGTGGCGGCCTTCAACATCATTTCCACCCTGGTGATGGTGGTCAACGACAAGAAGGGCGATATCGCCATCCTGCGGACCCTGGGCGCGACCCCTGGCACGATCATGGCCATCTTTATGGTGCAGGGCACGGTGATCGGCGTGGTCGGTACATTGATCGGTGCGGTGGTCGGGATATTCGCCGCGCTGAATGTGAGTGCGGCGATATCGGCCCTCGAAGGCCTGATCGGACACAAATTCCTCAACGCCGACGTCTACTTCATCGATTACCTGCCGTCGCAGCTGATGGCCGACGACGTGTTGATGGTCTGCGGCGCCGCGCTGGTCCTGAGTTTCCTCGCCACCCTGTATCCAGCCTGGCGTGCCGCGCGCACCCAGCCTGCGGAGGCGCTACGTTATGAGTGAGTTGGGCATGAGTGAAAAAGCAATCTTGAGCTGCCGCGATCTGGGTAAGTCCTATGACGAAGGCCCGGAATCAGTCGTGGTGTTGTCCGGCCTGCAGCTGGAGCTGCACCCGGGCGAGCGAGTGGCCATTGTCGGGACGTCCGGCTCGGGCAAAAGTACCTTGCTCAACCTGCTGGGTGGTCTGGATACGCCTTCCAAGGGCAGTGTCTGGCTCGACGGCGAAGAGCTTTCAGCGTTGAGCGAGAAAAAACGCGGCCTGTTGCGTAACCGCTCTCTGGGCTTCGTCTATCAGTTCCACCACTTGCTGGCGGAGTTCACCGCGCTGGAAAACGTCTGCATGCCGCTTTTGATCGGCAAGACCGCAATCCCGGAGGCCCGCCAGCGTGCCACGGCGTTGCTGGAGCGGGTCGGGTTGGGTCACCGCCTGGAACACAAACCGGCCGAGCTCTCGGGCGGCGAGCGCCAGCGCGTGGCCATTGCCCGCGCCCTGGTCAACCAGCCGGGCCTGGTGATGCTCGACGAGCCCACCGGCAACCTCGATTCGCACACCGCCCAGGGCATTCAGGACTTGATGCTGGAACTCAGCACCTCGATGCGCACGGCGTTCCTGGTGGTGACTCACGACATGAATCTGGCTCGGCAGATGGACCGCGTACTGCACTTGCAAGAAGGCCATCTGGTCGCGATTTGATGCGGCCGCACACGGCGCTGGCGGCTACACCTGCCGGCGCCGGGTTTTTAATTTTTCTACGGTGCCTCGCCCATGTTCAGACCGTTATCGATCTTTATCGGCGCGCGCTATACCCGCGCCAAGCGTCGCAATCGCTTCGTTTCCTTTATCTCGATGACCTCGATGATCGGCCTCGCCCTCGGTGTGCTGGCGATGATCGTGGTGCTGTCGGTGATGAACGGCTTCCAGCGCGAAATGAGCTCGCGCATCCTCGGTATGGTGCCCCACGCCACCATCGTGGGCGTCAAGCCGATCGATGACTGGCAGCCCGTCGCCGCTGCTGCGCTGAAAAATCCTGAAGTCACCGCCGCCGTGCCCTTCACCGAGATGGAAGGGATGCTGTCGTACAAGGGCGCGATGCAGCCGATCCAGATCAGCGGTATCGACCCTGCCCAGGAAGGCAAGGTGTCGATTGTTGCCCAGCATATCGTCCAAGGCCGCCTGGAAGACCTCAAGCCCGGCGAGTTCGGGGTGGTGATCGGTGAAATCACCGCACGGCGCTTTCGCCTGAATGTCGGCGACAAGCTGACCCTAATCGTGCCCGAAGTCAGCAGCGCTCCAGGCGGTATTACGCCGCGCATGCAGCGCCTGAACGTGGTCGGCGTGTTCAAGGTCGGGGCCGAGCTGGACGGCTCCATGGGCCTGATCCACGTGGCCGACGCGGCCGAGATGCAACGCTGGCAGCCCAATCAGGTGCAGAGCGTGCGGCTGGCGGTCAAGGATCTGTACGCTGCGCCGCAAGTCTCCAGTGACATCGCTAAGGGCCTCGGCGCCGACTTCAAGGCCGACGACTGGACCCACACCCAGGGCAGTCTGTTCAGCGCAATGAAGATGGAAAAGACCATGATCGGCCTGCTGTTGCTGATGATCGTCGCCGTGGCGGCCTTCAACATCATCGCGACGCTGATCATGGTGGTGAACGACAAAGGCGCGGATATCGCGATCCTGCGTACCATCGGCGCCACGCCACGGCAGATCATGGCGATCTTCATGGTCCAGGGCACGGTGATCGGGATTGTCGGCACGTTGATCGGTGGTGTGCTCGGTGTGATTGCGGCGTTAAACGTGAGCGAATTGGTGGGCTGGCTGGAGCGGATCAGCGGCCAGCATATCTTCAGTTCCGACGTGTACTTCGTCAGCAACCTGCCTTCAGAGCTGCAAGGCGGCGATGTGGCGCTGATCTGTGGTGCCGGCTTCGTCCTGAGCTTCCTGGCCACGGTGTACCCGGCCTGGCGCGCGTCCAAGGTCGAACCGGCGCACGCGTTGCGTTATTCCTGAGGCCTGAGGCCGTTATGCCGGCCGGGGTCAGCCCCTGGTCGGCAGCTCGATCACAAACCGGGTCCAGGTACTGCCTGATTCGCAATGAATCTGCCCGCCATGGGCGCGGATGATCGACTGGGTAATCGCCAGCCCCAACCCCGCATGTTCACTGCTGCCTTCACGGCGCGCCGGATCGGCGCGATAGAAACGGTCGAACAGGCGCGGCAGCAGTTCCGGGGCAATCCCCGTGCCGCTGTTCTCGATGCTCAGTCGCAGCCCGCCAGGTGTCTCCTCGATGCTTACCCGAACCCGCCCTCCGGCCGGGGTGAAGCGCAGGGCATTGTCCAGCAGGTTGGACAGGGCCCGGCGCAGCATGCTGCGGTCGCCATTCAGGCGCGCCGTGCCTTCGCGGGTCAGGCTGACCTGCACGTCTTCCGCCAGGGGGGCGTAAAACTCCAGCAGCATGTCGGCCTCGTCCGCCAGCTCCAGGGCTTCACGCCGTGGGGTCAGCAGGCCGTGGTCGGCCTTGGCCAGGTACAGCATGTCGTTGACCAGTTGCGCCATCCATTGCAGCTCTTCGAGGTTGCTGTGCAGCGCTTCGCGGTAATCCTCCAGCGCGCGCGGGCGGGTGAGGGTGACCTGGGTGTGGGTCAGCAGGTTGGACAGCGGCGTGCGCAGCTCATGGGCAATGTCGGCAGAAAAGGCCGATAGTCGCTGAAATGAATCATCCAGGCGCCCGAGCATGTCATTGAAGGTGCGCGCCAGATTGGCCAGTTCGGCGGGCATCTGGTCCTGGGGCAGGCGTTGGGTCAGCGAGCTGGCAGACACCCCGGCGGCGACTTCACTCATACGCCGCAATGGGCGCAGGCCGCTGCGGGCAGCCCAGGCGCCGAGCACCGCAGTGGCCAGCGCCGAGAGGCCCACGGTCAGCCAGATCAGGTGTTGCATGCGCTGCAGGAAATGCTGGTGATGGGTGATGTCGAGCATCAGGGTCAATGTGGCCGAGTGCGGGTTGTCCGGTTCTAGCGCGACGCTGTACACGCGGTAGGCGTTGTCTGCGTCATGCA
Source organism: Pseudomonas sp. QD4 (assembly GCF_049199125.1). NCBI lineage: Bacteria > Pseudomonadati > Pseudomonadota > Gammaproteobacteria > Pseudomonadales > Pseudomonadaceae > Pseudomonas > Pseudomonas sp. QD4. The sequence goes on along the minus strand of NZ_JBLZOM010000001.1, from coordinate 2,185,251 downwards.
GGCTGTGCAAATTGCCGTCCATCGGCGCGGGCATGCTCAGGTTCGCGGCGCTGTCGAACCAGGTTTGCCCGTCCGGACCCTGGACGCGCAGCGCCAGGTCTGGCTGATGGTTGAGCTCAGCTTGCAACTGATGCTTGCGCTCGGCAAACCGCTGGATGTCGCTGGCGCCTTGCAGTGCGCTGCGCAAGGTCATCAGCTTGCTGTCCAGTAATTGCTGGTCGAGTTCGATGAAGTGGGCTTCACTGGCGCGGCTGAACAGCACCCCGGCGAGCAGCGAAACCACGGCGGTGCACGCTGCAAACAGCAGCGCCAGGCGGCCACTCAACGACAGCCGGCGCATCAGGCCTGGCGCTCTTCAAGCACATAGCCCATGCCGCGCACGGTGTGGATCAGCTTGTTGGGGTAGTCGTCATCGATCTTCAGGCGCAGGCGCCGAATCGCGACTTCGATGACGTTGGTGTCGCTGTCGAAATTCATGTCCCAGACCTGGGAGGCGATCAGCGATTTGGGCAACACCTCGCCCTGGCGTCGCAGGAGCATTTCCAGCAGGGAGAATTCTTTGGCGGTCAGGTCGATGCGCTGGCCGTCGCGTTCGACCCTGCGGCGGATCAAGTCCAGACGCAGGTCGGCCAGTTGCAGGCTGGTTTCCTGCGGGGCGGCGCTGCCACGGCGCAGCAGGCTGCGGACCCGGGCCAGCAGTTCAGAGAAGGCAAAGGGTTTGACCAGGTAGTCGTCGGCCCCCAGTTCCAGGCCGTGGACCCGGTCTTGCACGGCATCGCGGGCGGTGAGGAACAGCACCGGGGTGTCGAGCCCGGCGGCGCGCACGGCCTGGAGAATCTGCCAGCCGTCGCGCCCCGGCAGCATCACGTCAAGGATCAACAGTGCGTAATCGCCGGTCAGCGCCAGATGTTGGCCGCTGGTGCCGTCGGCCACCAGCTCGGTACAGAAGCCGGCCTCGCTCAGGCCCTGGCGCAGGTAATGGCCGGTTTTCGGTTGGTCTTCGACGATCAGCAGTTTCATGGGCGACTCGTGGCAAACGTAACGGCTGCTTTATACCTTGGGTGGTTGCAAGGTGGCGCAAGCTGACAAAGTTGTAATCTAGCAGTCAGCTGGCTGGCAGCGGCGCGGCGTTAGAGTTTCCCACAAGCTGAATGTAATCGTGTTGGAGTGTGACTATGGCGTTGGCAAGAAAGCACCTTTTAACCCCGCTGCTAGTGGCCGGCTGTTTGCTGGTCTTGAGTGGCCCGGCACCGGCTTCGCCGGCCCAGGGCTATGATTTCGGCCAGCCGGCCGCTGCATCCAAGGCTACGCGCACGGTGGAAGTGGTGATGGGGGATATGTCGTTCGATCCCAAGGCGCTGCAGATCAAGGCCGGTGAGACCGTGCGTTTTGTGCTGATCAACAAGGGGCAGTTGCTGCACGAGTTCAACCTGGGCAATGCGGCGATGCACGCCGAACACCAGCAGGAAATGCTCAAGATGCAGCAGAGCGGAATGCTCACCCCTACGGCCATGAACAGCATGCCCGCCGGGGCCATGGACCATTCAGCCATGGGCCATGGTTCGATGCCGGGCATGGATCATCAGGCCGTGATGAAACACGACGACCCCAACAGCGTGCTGGTGGAGCCGGGCAAGACGGCGGAATTGACCTGGACCTTCAGCAAGGCCGGCAGCCTGGAGTTCGCCTGCAATATCCCGGGGCATTATCAGGCCGGCATGGTCGGCAAGCTGACCGTCAGCCAGTAAGCGCCGGGAGCTCAAGGCGCGAGCAAAGGCTGGTAGAATCGCCTGATTCTTCAGTCAGGTTTCCGCCATGCATCCCGCAGCCGAACATTCGCCGCTGGGCAAGTCCAGTGAATACGTCTCTACCTACACCCCGTCCTTGCTGTTCCCGATTCCACGGGCGGCCAAGTGGGCCGAGCTGGGCCTGAGCGCCGAAACCCTGCCTTATAAGGGCGTGGACTTCTGGAATTGCTTCGAGTTGTCCTGGTTGCTGCCTTCTGGCAAGCCCGTGGTGGCGATCGGCGAGTTCAGCATTCCCGCGGACTCGCCGAATATCATCGAATCCAAGTCGTTCAAGCTCTACCTCAATTCGCTGAACCAGACGTCGTTCGCCGATCGCCAGAGCCTTGAGGAAATCCTGCGCCGCGATTTGTCGGCCGCTGCCGGCAAGCCGGTGGGGGTGCGTGTTCGCAGCTTGGGCGAGGTCGAGGCCGAGGGCGTGGTGGCGTTACCCGGGACCTGCATCGACGAGTTGGATATCAGTGTCAGCAGTTATGAGCATCCGCGTCCGGAGCTGCTGCGCTGCGATCCGTCACGTGTCATTGAAGAGAGCGTGCACAGCCATCTGCTGAAATCCAACTGCCCAGTCACCAGTCAACCGGACTGGGGCAGTGTGGTGGTGGAGTACCGCGGTGCGGCGCTGGATCACGCGAGTTTGCTGGCGTACCTGGTGAGCTTCCGCCAGCACTCGGATTTCCACGAGCAGTGCGTGGAGCGGATCTTCCTTGACCTGCAGCGCCTGTTGCATCCGGAGAAGCTGACGGTCTATGCGCGCTACGTGCGCCGTGGCGGGCTGGATATCAACCCGTACCGCAGCACCGAAACGGCGCAATTCCCCAACTTCAGGCTGGTGCGTCAGTAATAAAAAGCCCCGCTTATTGAGCGGGGCTTTTTTGTTTGATGCCGTTCAGATTCCGATGTTGCCGAGGGTCTGCACAATGTTGCGCAAGGTTCCGGCAATGGCGGGGTGTTCAAGCTCGAAGCGTTCGACGGCAAGGTTGACGCCGTCGGCGAGGCTGGAGTCCTGGGTGGCATTCTCGAGTTTGATTTCCAGTTCGATCTGTTGCATCAGATCTTGCAGATTGTCGCGCTCGGCTTGCGAAAGCGGAGGGTTCTGCTCCAATTGCTCGCGCAGGGTATCGAGTTGTTCTTGCAGTTCGCGGGCAGGCATGGCGTTCTCCCTTTATTGATAGGCACAGGCATGGACCGCGGCACTGAGCTAAAGGTCCATGGCCAGGCTGTTAGAGTAATCCACTCCCACGTGTGCTGCATGATCTCGATCAACGAGGGTATGTCAGGGTTTTTCGCCCTTTTGCCGGCGCAAGCCGATGTCTGCCAGGCAGGTGGAAAGCTCCCCCAGATGGTCGATCACCGAATGCACGCCGAGGCCGAACAACTGCATGGTTGCCCTGCCGCGCTTGAGTTCGCGTTCCTGCTGGCTCAAGGCCTGCCACTCGGCCGGAGCCAGGCCGCATAGCGAGCCGCAGGATGCCAGGCCGATGGTCCAGAGACCGGCGTTCAAACCGGATTGCAGGAGTCGCGGTTCGCCGCTGACCAGCACGCAGCCGTCCAGCCGAGTGACATTCAGCGCCATCAGCGCCTGCCAGCAGGCATCCGGGGCGGGCCATTGGGTGGGGTTGGCGATGGTCGGTTGGATCCACGGCGGCAGCGCCGCCGCCAATTGCTGACTGACATCGCCAGGCAGTTCATCGAGCCAGGCGCAGGGGATTCCTTGATGCTTGAGGTTGCCCAGGGCCTCCAGTGCGCCGGGCGTGGCGTGGCTGTGGGCGCGTTCGGGCGCGCGATGGGTCTGGGCGCCAAAGTCCACCAGGCAACCGCTGAGGCCGAACAACACGGCGGTCAAAGTGGGAGAGGGCAGGGGTAAGGCGTCAGCGTTCGGCATATCAACGTCCTTGAAATAGCCGCAAGGCTAGCGGGCCCTGATGACGGTTGGGTGACAGCCCGGTGAATGGCAAGTCATGCTTGAGGCATCAACTTGGCGTGCGCAATGCTGCCTAAACGTCGCCATCCGTTTTATACTGAGCCGCTTAACGCCAGGGCATAGCCCCCGCGACAGAACAATCCAAGGAGTTTCTGCTATGCGCTGGAGCAGTCATCTAGTTCAGCTATGCGTGTGTGCCGGTGTGATGTTGGTGCCGTTTGCGGCCCAGGCCGCTGAAGATGATCCATGGGAAAGCATCAACCGCCCGATCTTCACCTTCAACGATAAACTCGACACCTATGCCCTCAAGCCACTGGCTCAAGGCTACCAGGCGATTACCCCGCAGTTTCTGGAAGATGGTATTCACAACTTCTTCCGCAATATCGGTGACGTAGGCAACCTGGCCAACGACCTCCTTCAGGTCAAGCCGCGCGCGGCCGGCGTCGACACCGCACGCCTGCTCATGAACACCACCTTGGGTCTGGCCGGGTTTTTCGATGTCGGCACCAAGATGGGCCTGCAGCGCAACGACGAAGACTTCGGCCAGACCCTTGGTTACTGGGGCATGCCTAGCGGCCCATACGTGATGCTGCCGTTCTTCGGGCCCAGCACTGTGCGTGACGCGCCGGCCAAGTATGTGGACAGCTACACCGAACCTTACCGCTACATGAATGACATTCCGGCGCGCAATATGGCGATCGGCCTGGATATCATCGATACGCGCGCCAGCCTGCTGTCGGCCGAGAAGCTGATCAACGGCGACAAGTACACCTTTATTCGCAATGCCTACCTGCAGAACCGCGAATTCAAGGTCAAGGATGGCCAGGTTGAAGACGACTTTTAATCTTCGGCGTTAAATGAAAAAAGGCGGCCATTGGGCCGCCTTTTTCGTGGGCGAGGGTTCAGTTCATCTTAAGGATTGTAAGGCCAAGTTTCTGAGTGTGGTCCTGAAGCTCGGTGACCCAGACCACTTCGGTCTCTGCTTCCAGCCCTCTGAGCGCTGTATGCTCGGAGTCGATACGCACGCTGAGCCGATCACCGACCTTGAACGAGCGTGTCGCCTGAACCTGCATCCCGCTGCTGGAAAGGTCGATACAGACGGCTGGAATCACTTGCCCCTGATGAATCAGCGTGACCTCTGCATCCACGCGCATGCGAATGTAATCGCGCTTTTCACTGTAGTCCCGTTCGTTTTGGCTCATGGGTTCCGTCCTGCGATTACGTTGCGGTTTTGCCTGTTTTTATAACTCCCGGTGATTTGCGGTGTAAAGACGCCAGGCGACCATCGGCGTGAGCTTGAAACGCCCCGCGGATGGGAGTACCGTCTGCGCCTTAGAAGGGCACCTCTGTTGGACGAGCGTGCAGGGCTCCGAGCCTTGGCTCCAACTCCAGAGTGGCTAGAAAGCGAATCCAGTAGTGTGCGCCGGGTCTCAGCCTCGCCGCCTACGCCAACCTAATTCTGGCGCCGTTTGCCCACATGCAAAAAACCAGTGCCACGCTGCTGATAATCGATGACGACGAAGTAGTGCGCGCGAGCCTCGCGGCCTATTTGGAAGACAGTGGCTTCAGCGTCCTTCAGGCCGGCAACGGCCAGCAGGGTCTTCAGGTATTCGAGCAAGAGAAGCCCGACTTGGTGATCTGCGATCTGCGCATGCCGCAGATGGGCGGCCTCGAACTTATCCGTCAGGTAACCGACATAGCACCTCAAACGCCGGTGATCGTGGTATCGGGTGCGGGCGTGATGAATGACGCGGTCGAAGCATTGCGTCTTGGTGCGGCGGATTACCTGATCAAACCGTTGGAAGATCTGGCAGTGCTCGAGCACTCGGTGCGTCGGGCCCTGGATCGTGCGCGGTTGCTGCTTGAAAACCAGCGTTACCGCGAGAAGCTTGAAGCCGCCAACCGCGAGCTTGAAGCCAGCCTGAATTTGTTGCAGGAAGATCAGAATGCCGGGCGCCAGGTGCAGATGAATATGCTGCCGGTTAGCCCCTGGTCGATTGATGAGTTCAACTTCGCCCATCAGATCATCCCGTCGTTGTACCTGTCGGGGGATTTTGTCGACTACTTCAGGGTCGACGAGCGCCGGGTTGCTTTCTACCTGGCGGACGTTTCCGGTCATGGCGCCTCGTCAGCATTCGTTACTGTCCTGTTGAAGTTCATGACCACGCGCTTGTTGTTCGAGTCCAAGCGCAATGGCACATTGCCAGAATTCAAGCCTTCGGAAGTCCTTGGCCATATCAACCGTGGCCTGATCAGCTGTAAGCTGGGTAAACACGTCACTATGGTCGGTGGAGTCATCGACGAGGAGACCGGTTTGTTGACCTATAGCATTGGCGGACACCTGCCATTGCCTGTGTTGTACACGCCAAGCAGTGTGCGTTACCTGGAAGGGCGCGGTCTGCCGGTAGGCTTGTTCACTGAAGCCACCTATGAAGACCACATCCTGGAATTGCCGCCGACCTTCAGCCTGACGCTGATGTCTGATGGCATTCTGGACCTTTTGCCAGAACCCACACTCAAAGAGAAAGAAGCCGCCTTGCCTGAACGGGTAAGAACGGCAGGCGGCAGCCTGGATGGTCTGCGGCAGGTTTTTGGATTGGCCACGCTAGGGGAGATGCCGGATGATATCGCCCTGTTGGTGTTGAGCAGGAATCTTTAATGAGTACCGGTAGAATCCAGTTCGCCGAGCAGGACGGCACCTTTGTCCTGAAGTTCGTCGGTGAAGTACGCCTGACCCTGTGTTCGGCGTTGGATGCGACTATTGAGCGGATTTTCACGGCGCTGAACTTCTCGGCCATCGTGATCGATCTGACCGAAACCCGCAGCATCGACAGCACCACCCTTGGCCTGCTGGCCAAATTGTCGATCCTGTCGCGGCAGAAGGTCGGTCTGTTGCCGACGGTCGTCACCACCCACGAAGACATCACCCGTCTGTTGCAGTCGATGGGCTTCGATCAGGTGTTCAACATCGTTGATCGTCCGATTCCCTGCCCGGAATGCCTGACTGATCTGCCGTCTCAGGATCAGTCGGAAGAAGTGGTGCGGATCAAGGTGCTGGAAGCGCACAAGATCCTCATGGGGCTCAACGACTCCAACCGCGAAGCCTTTCACGACCTAGTGAATGCGTTGGAGCGTCACTGATCGATTAAGGCGCCAGGCGCATAAAAAAGGGCGAACCCTCACGGGTTCGCCCTTTTTTGCTTGGGCGTGGATCAGTTCACAGCTTGGCGGCCAGCAGGGCTTCCAGTTTCTCCTGGTCGCGGGCGAACTGGCGAATGCCTTCGGCGAGTTTCTCTGTGGCCATGGCATCCTCGTTCGAGGCCCAGCGGAACTGCGACTCAGTCAAGCTCTGGCGGGCTTCGCCTGCTGCGCCTGGGGCCAGTTTGCGTTCCAGCTTGCCGTTGTCGGCAGCCAGTTTCTCGATCAGGTCCGGGCTGATGGTCAGGCGATCACAGCCGGCCAGTTGCTCGATCTGGTTCAGGTTACGGAAGCTGGCGCCCATGACCACGGTCTTGTAGTCGTTGGCTTTGTAGTAGTTGTAGATACGGGTTACCGACTGCACACCCGGATCGTCGGAACCGCTGTAGTCGGTGCCGTTGGCTTTCTTGTACCAGTCGTAGATGCGGCCTACGAAGGGGGAAATCAGGAACACCCCGGCTTCGGCGCAGGCGACGGCCTGGGCGAAGGAGAACAGCAGGGTCAAGTTGGTCTGGATACCTTCGCGCTCCAGCTTCTCGGCGGCGCGGATACCTTCCCAGGTGGAGGCGATCTTGATCAGCACGCGATCGTGGCCAATCCCGGCTTTTTCATACAGCCCGATCAGGCGATGGGCGCGTTCCAGCATGGCATCAGTGTCGAACGACAGGCGTGCGTCCACTTCGGTAGAAATGCGCCCCGGAATCACTTTCAGGATTTCCTGGCCGACAGCAACGGCAAAGCGGTCGCTGGCCAGGCCCACATCGCCCTTGCAGTCGCTGACGCAGGCGTTGAGCAGTTCGGCATAACCTGGGATGGCCGCAGCCTTGAGCAGCAGCGAAGGGTTGGTGGTGGCATCCACCGGCTTGACCCGGGCAATGGCTTCGAAGTCGCCGGTATCGGCAACGACGGTAGTGATCTGTTTGAGTTGTTCCAGCTTGGAAGTCATGGGCGTGCTCTGTCCTGTGGGTCTGGTGACATTACCCGAGCGCTGACAGCGGCTCAAGGGCGCATAGGCGTATCGTCGGCTGCAGGGGCAACTCCCTGAGAACAGGCGTTTGAATGCGCAGGCGCTATGCGCTAACTACGATGCCAAAATAGCCGACAGGTTCCGGGTAATTGATCGAAGGCGGTCGCGTGGAGTGATGGCGGCCGCTCTGCTTGGGCGCAAATGGTCAGTGGGGCGGTGGATTGAGGCGGGTATCCAGGGCAAAGCGTTCTTGCTGGACCACTTCGTACAGCCCCTGGGCCAGTTGCGGGTTCATGACGATGTTCCAGCTGTGTCGGGACACCGTCGAAGGAATCAGGATAAACGGATGGCGCTCCAGCAGTTCGTCACCAAACTTCTGTTGTCCCAGGCTGGGAGTTCCGGGTATCAGCCAATTGGGGTTGGCAATCTGGCTTGGCACAATCCGTGGGACTCGGGAAGGATCGAGGATACGCGCTGCGGTCAGCACATGGGGGACACAATCAAGGGCGCGGAAGCCTTTATGCACGGCTACTTCGAGGATGGCGGTGGAAGGATCGGCAGAGCCATACACCGCTTTGACCCCTTTGGAGTTCCAGCGACCGCCGCCCAGCTCCGCACCGATGCCGCTGAACCAGGTGGCGGCGTGTTCCGAGCGGTCGAGTCGCCAGAAGTACAGTTCGGTCGGCGCGAGTGGGGCAGGACTCAAGAATAAACCCCGTAGTCCATGCGGGTCAGGAAATCATCGACCAGCTCGAAGCCGACTTGGGTGGTCAGCAAATCGATGGGCGCACGGTTTTCCAGGCCCAGTGCGGGTGTGACCATCCAGTTCGCCGCTTCCTGAAGGTCGCCCAGCACACCCTCGGCCTTGCTCAACACCTTGGCCAGGCGCCAGGCACTGCTGCTTTGTTCCGAAGTGAGAGGCTCTGGATTCTTGATCCGCCGCTGCACGGTTCGCTCCGACAGGCCGATGATTTTGCCGAACACCTGCTTGTCCTTGAAGCGCGTGACCGACTGCACAAAGTTGATCACCGCGTCCGACGGAAAGCCTTTTTCAATCAGCTCATGCACCTCAAAGGCGTCATGGGCGCGAGGAGGCCGGTTGCCGAACAGCAGTTGCAGGGGCTTGGTCGGGTCTTGGGACTGGTAGTGATGGGTTTCGCTTTGAGCGGCCATGGAATCACCTCTTTTTGCCATCTGGCGAAAGTATACTGCCAAGTGGCGAAGCTGGCGAATGCTTGCCCTGGCTTTACGCCGAACGGAAAAAGCACCATGCGACTGGCCTGGCGGTATTTGGGCAATCGCAGCAAATAGCGTCTGGCTCAACGCCCTTCCAGCAATAACCCTGCCTGATCCAGCAACGCCAAAGGGTCCTTGGCCTTGTGGATATCCACCGACAACAACTGGCGGAATTTACGCGCCCCCGGAAACCCGGTGCCCAAGCCCAGCACATGCCGGGTGATATGGTGCATCGCGCCGCCCGCAGCCAGGTGTTCGGCTATGTAGGGGCGAAGTTGGGCCAGCGCCTCGGCGCGGGAAATCACCGGCTCTGTGCTGTCAAACAACTGCTGGTCCACTTCGGCCAGCAGGTAGGGGTTGTGATAGGCCTCACGCCCCAGCATCACCCCATCGAAGGTCTGCAAATGCTCGTGACAGGCCTCGAGGGTCTTGATTCCGCCATTGAGGATAATCTCCAGCTCCGGGAAATCCTCCTTCAACCGCGCGGCAACGTCATAGCGCAGTGGCGGAATATCGCGATTCTCTTTGGGCGAAAGCCCCTCCAGAATCGCAATCCGGGCATGCACGGTAAAACTGGTGCAACCCGCATCCCGCACCTGGCCAACGAAATCACACAGCTCTTCATAACTGTCACGACCATTGATTCCGATGCGGTGCTTCACCGTCACCGGAATCGTCACCGCATCGCGCATTGCCTTCACGCAGTCAGCCACCAGTCCCGGGTGCGCCATCAGGCACGCACCGATCATATTGTTCTGCACCCGATCACTGGGGCAGCCCACATTCAAATTCACCTCGTCGTAACCATGCTCCTGCGCCATCCGCGCGCAAGCCGCCAAATCCGCCGGTGTACTGCCACCCAGCTGCAAAGCCAGGGGGTGCTCGGACGGGTTATGACGCAGAAACCGCTCGTGATCGCCATTGAGCAGCGCACCGGTGGTGACCATCTCGGTGTAGAGCAGGGCATGTTTGGACAGAATGCGCAGGAAGTAGCGGCAGTGGCGGTCGGTCCAATCCATCATCGGGGCTACACTAAATTTACGATTCATAAAGCCTTGTATTTAAAGGTCTCCAGCATATTTTAGTGCTATCCTGCGTGTGCATTTCAGGCCCAAAATGACGGTTTTGGTACACCTGGGGTACACGCCGTGTGCAAAAAGGTATGCATCGGGGTACGGGTTAATGAACATTGAGTGAACACAAGTATGGCTTCGATACACCAGCTCCCCAGTGGCAAATGGCGCGCCCTCATTCGGAAAAAGGGCATCACCCCGATCAGCGCAACGTTCGTGACCGAAAAGCTTGCGAAGACATTCGCGAAGGAGAAGGAGCGTCAGCTTGAAGAGATCAAGGCTACAGGCAGGACGGCGGCCCCCAAGGGTTCAACTGTCGCTCATTATATCGATGACTACCTCGATTACATACAGCGTGGGCGAACCCTTCAGCGGAGCGCGCTGTTTATCTACAAGGCGTTGAAGAAAAGATTTGGCAAAATCGGCATCGAACGGCTTTCGAAGAGCCACCTGGATTCGTTCATCAATGATCGGAAAAAGGAGGGCGTACAGGGCCAGACTATCGCCGGTGATCTCTCCCTGCTGTCATCTGTCCTTCGCTATTGCTATGACAGTAAGCACCTAGATGTAGATCCCGACCTTGCAGACAAAGCTCGGAAAAGCCTCAAGACCAATCACAAAATGAGGATCAAAAGCCGAGAGGTTGAATGCTTGCCGACTCAGTCAGAAGTTGACGCCATTATTGCGGCCTACGCCAACAAAAAGCGCCAAAAGATCGACATGCCCCAGGTCATCAAATTCGGACTTTTCACCTCCATGCGACAGTCGGAAATCTGTGGGATCAGAATTGAAGATTTAGACATGGAAAATAAAACTGTCATCATTCGTGACCGTAAGCATCCGAGTGACAAAGAGGGTAACGATGAGACAGTTGCATTGCTTCCATCTGCCTGGCAGATAGTCGAAACGGTCATTGGGAGTCGCCAGTCAGGCTGCATTTTTCCCTACAATCCCAAGTCTGTGTCTACCGCGTTCACTCGTGCAAGGGCAGTTGCGGGAGTGACACGTCCGGTTCGATTCCACGACCTAAGGCATAAAGCAATTACCGACTTCTTTGGCCTTGGCCTTAACGTACCCCAGGTCGCTTCAATGAGTGGCCATCGCGACTGGCAAACACTGAAGCGCTATACACACGTCAAAGCGACTGATGTTCATGCAGCTTACAATGCTCTAAATCTCAAACAGGGAGATTTGAAAAATGTCGACAGCCAGCTCGCTCTGATCTTGCAGAAGCTCGGTGATATGAATGGCGCCCCGGCATAAAAAACAAGGGGGCCATCTGGCCCCCTTTTTTTTAAATGCAGCGCCTGATAAAGTCGTCAGAATCTGTTTCCATCAAACTACCAATGAACTCCATCACAGCGTTTTTTGGATATAAGTAAGCAGAGCCGAAGCGTATAGGTTTCGGGCCTCTGCCGTGTTTTCTCCAGTAAGCAAGGGTCTCAAGAGTTACCTTGGCAAGCTCGCTGATGTCCTCGGCGGTGTAGCAGTTGATCTCGTCTGCCATTTTGCTTCTCAAGTTACTGGCGTCAATCATTAGATGCAGGCTTTTTCTGAGTGCTGCCGAAATCATTAACCCTAGTGATCAGGACAGTTCTTTTTCTCTCATTAGCACTGCAGAGGTGATTTTTTTCATCAGTGTGTGCTTGCTCAATAAAGTTCCTGAACAAGTCTTCCAGGCGTAGTTTTGAAAAATTTAAGATTTGCGCGTTTTCTTTTTCAACGACATGGCCTGTGCCCTGAGCGATTTTTTTTTGCATATCAACATCTCGGAAGTGCTCGCCATCATGACCGTCAGCACCCCCATTTTTTCTGAAGCCCGGTGTCGTACCTGCGGCCTGTCAATACATGAGAAATGTTTTTTGTCTGGGCGTCAAGGAGCATTCCGTATTATTTAAACGGTATGCCTAGGGCATACTCTTAACTATGAGGATGTTGAAATCTATACTGAGATAATAGAGATCTAATCGTTGATGGTAAAGTTGTCGTCGGCAAAGTTTTTTTGGGTCGGGCGGCATATCCGTAGTAACTGCGCGTAGGGACGCAGTCTTAGAATGTAAGTTACAAAGTAAAAAAATGAGCATTGCCACTATAAAACAAAGTTTGCAGCGCTCGGCTAATTGCTTTGCTACCTTGGGTTAACGATCTAGCCAAGAATCAATTTTATTTGGCTTAGTGGTGGCTAGGTGAGGTTTACATATGTAACGTGTTCGCAAATATAGGTTGATTCGGGAAATCTATCTAACCATCCATCCGGCGTTGCTGAGAGAAACCTCGAGCCACTGAGGCGGTGTTTATTTATCAACGGCGACTCAGCGGTGAGCTGTATATCACAGAGAAAATTTCTCGTCCTTGATGCTGGGGATAGTTACGAAGGCTCGGGGCGAAATAATGCCTCTTGCTGATTCGCTGGATTTTTCGATTTTCGATCACGCAGAGCCTCGGATTTACCAAAAAAAGTAAGTGAAAAGCTTAGCTTTTGATGGCAAAAAGGAGCCGGGGCCTTCGGCCCCAAATGGGCGAGTAGTTATGAGGGTGCGGAGGCGCAACCCTAAACGATGTCATTTTGTTGAAAATGAGCTCAAGAAGCCTATAGATCGAAGGATCAGATTTGAAAAGCAACCAGCAAACACGACGGTTTTTAGAACATGAAACTGGGGAGGCCCAGGCAATGCTGCTTTTCTTTTGAGTTCAAAATATAGATCTCCGGTTTTGAAAAACGAATTCAAGGGCAGAGATTTCATGATGTCGAAAAAAAAGATATTAATGTCGCATTTATGTAAATATTGAATCAATATCTGGCACCATCGCTTATGAGGTTCGCGTGCGCAGGGGGGGCTGTGGATTAAGCCGGAAATAAGGTTATCCAGTGATCGAAGCTATTTGGCGGCAAACCGATCTTTCCGCTTGGCCTCGAGTTGTCGTGTAGGCCAATCTCAACGCACCGCCCCCTCTGAGAGCACCTGCGTCAATCCAGCATTGTCCTCTAACAATCAGCTCTAGATTCGGTAGCGTTAATCCTCTTCCAATATCGATGCACAGTCGATAGAGCTAGCCCCGTCTCCCGCGCAATTTGCGATTGATTCATTCCAGCAGTCTTAAGCTCGCGAACGACGCTTTCGCTTCCCTTGTTCTGAGGCTTTCCAGGCTTACGGGGGGCAATCGCTCCATCAGTGAGCTGTTCAGCAAGAATTCCAAGACCTCCTTCTTTCTCAAACGCTTGCAGCTGCTTTAAAGCAGCATCAATAAGGACAGGGTAGGGGGTGTCCTGCTGTTGGGACATACAAAGAGCTAGGAGGGCTAGAGGGTTTATTCGAAGGCCCTCAGCAAGGCTCTCGAACTTCTCAAGAGTAATACTTGTTTCGCCTCGCTCGAGGGCGCTGAGTTTGGATTTCGCGGAGGCGTCAGAAAGGTCTTCGTGCCGAAGTTGACGCTGCTTACGCAGTGCTCGGATGGCGCCCGCGAGTGCGATTCTAAGCTGCATGGCTCACTCAAAAGTCAGGATATAGCCACACAGGAGGGTTTCCGTTAAATACCAGAATGAGGTAGTATTGCGCATGCAGCGGTCAGGACGGCCCATTGCGAAGCTTCCGTAAGCTCGTTTTGGCAATTTGTGGGAATTAGATGAGAGCGTTTCGCTCGGCATGAAGACCGGCGCGCTGACTTTCCAGCAAGCCTCTGCTGAGCAGGCGTCTTACTCGTAGAATATTTCGGAGGCTGTACATGGTTGGAGTGATCGATACAGGGCTTTTCGGAGACCCTGGAGCCTGTTTAGTTGGCTCAGAAGTTAGCCTCCAAGACGCGATGTCTGCAGCCAGAAAGCGCTACAAATGGATGCCCCTCTGCGCCGTCGAGGAATGGATCATCCTAGACGCCATCGTCACCGACGAAGAGCGAGCTAAAGTAGCCGCCGCAGGCTGCCAACCAATGTTTATGTTTGCGCACAAGGTCGTGGATGACGAGCAGAGACGTTTTGAACCTGGCCACTGGGTCAGGTCGAGTATGGGCACTGCGTTCAACGACGGCTTTCTGTTCGAAACTCGGAATAGCGTCTATGTGCTGCTCGGGCCGGGTCATCGCAAATCAGCAACCATCAAAGAGATCTTCTCTCTATTTTGAATTAACCAACCGGGCTGCTTTGCGTCCGCAGAAAACTGAGGCACCTGATGTTCAGAACCGAAGACTCAGACGCTATTGGCGTTCCGGGATTGTTTGGCGAAGGCTTGATGCACTGGCAGGGCGTGTCACGGGTGCTCAGATCGCACTGGTATCACTTGACCGTTCGAATCAGCGAGCAGAGTCGAAGCACTGAGTTCACGCGAATGATCGAAGGTGAGCACAGGCTGCAGCAAATGCTTGTGCAGCAAAATGCAGGGGAAGTGATAGTCGACGTGCAAGTGGTCACCCCGCCTTGGATGAATAACTGCGATGGCTGGCGTATGGATCGTGTCGTTAAGGTGACAGTCGGTGATGATAACGACTTTGAAGTCAGTCTGATGGAGGTGGAAAGTGGAGCCGTTTACCACAACTCACACCGCCCAGGTTTTCAAATTCAGTTACTACAGAACTGCCGGCTAATTTTTCTCGAAACCATGATTCGATCAGCCTGAAATTTACCAGTAATCCCCCACGATACCAGCGCGTCTGGTCGCGTGTGCAATTCTTGATAACTCCATACAGACCGCAACCGGAGCCCACAATGCTCGACACCCTAGATGTGAATTTCCACGGAAAGCGCCATACAGATTTCGATCTCAAACGAATCATTAAAGCTCAGGAGCAAGGCTTTGATGTGCCGGTGACGGCTTACCTTTGCGGTGTTTCCATCAGGTCGCGCGCAGGCATCGGGGTTTTTTTTGGCCACAAGCGTAAAGACCAGTATGGGCGGTTTGGTGACGGCCATCTGATCAGGACTTCTGATGTGGTCAAAGTCGAGCGTGAAGGGCGATTTTGGGTGATGACGACCGAGAATTCTCGCTATGTACTCGCCACGTTTCAGCGAGGTAATGGTCGTTCGAGCCTGCGAGAGTTCTTGCGCCTCTCTCGAACGCTCCATCCAACACCTCGGGTTCTGCAGTGATTTTCCGTCGGTCTATCGGCAATACATTTTCCTACCCAACCTGATTTTCGCGGGATGTAAACACCACCTCAAATTCGTAGCCGTTAGATCTATGAATTATACCCTACGGAGCCTTTCTACAGGGCTCGTTTGCCAGCAATGTCAGGGACTGAGAATTATCCCGCGAGGTATTTTCTTTGCCATATAGCGAGCATCTATATTGTTAGGCGCCGGCGCTCGTTGCCGTTGATTACATGGCACGGTTTGCACAACGCTTGGAGAGTTGCGGTCTGGTGAGCGTCATGGAGGAGCTGTAAAGCAGAGTGTCCTGTCGGCAATGAGAACGGCTCTTTGTCCAGCCAGTCAAAGCGGGAAAATATTTCCTCAAGCTGGGAAGTGCTGAGCGTCTGAATGATCTGGGCGACCATAACTTTGAACTCGGGGGCCACATGGTCAACTTCGGTCGTCGGACTGTTCTTGCATCGTTCGCATAAAGGATGCATCGCTTTGTAGCTAGAAATTATAGGATGCGCAGCATCCCGGAGTGCGCGATCCAGCCAAGCCATTTCGTCTCGAGGGTTGATGCATTGCGTCCATGAGACTCCGTGCCAGCCATGACCCGGAAAGTAGCCTTGGAAATCGTAAACTGCTCCTGGGCGGGGTAGCTTTCGAAAGCGGGTAGGGCGCAGATCTTGCGCTGCACAGTGGTAATGTTTCTGATGAATTAGGTCGGCGATGATGGAGGACTCATACTCTTGTCCGAAATTGACCTCCGCGATCCTCCCCTGGATCATCTCTTTCAGTTGCGTCTTCGTCATTCCCTGGAAGAACTCTTTGCCTCGACTCATTGTAATTCCTTGAGTACGGTGTATTCGAGCAGTGCAGCGAGTAGCCAGTCACCGGGATAAGGGGCTTGCAATGGTGGTCGGCCCAGAGCGCGAACGGTAGTTGTGAGGCTCGTTGGCCACCCGTCAAGGCAAGGTTCGATCAACCACCTGCGTGAGCAGGGCACAATTGGTCTGATAGCGAGTCATCGTCTCTACACGCAAGCCTCACTGCCTCGGCGACACTGAGAGCGCGGGTAGGTATCCAAAGATTATCCATGACCAGATACCTCTGTTGTGTGACTTGATTGCGCAGCTTGAGGGCTTTCAAAATGTCATCAATGACTTTCAACGTAGCGTTTGCAGGCTCTGTCTCGAACGTGATGTCGAACACCGCCGCATCCAACTGCAGGTGGTTTTTGCTGTTCGTCGGAGGCATGATAAACGGGGTGACTTTATCAGCAGGTAAAATCCACCCGTTCAGTTCGTCGAACTCAGTCACTGGAATCCAGCCACTGTTGCCACCTGGAAGCTCGTACCCCCCTGAGCCGGAAGCTTTAGCGACAACTGTGCGAGTGGCATGGGCAATGGGCTTCTGCGGTGGGTAATCTACTTTGAAACGCTTAACGATTTGGTCTGCTGGACTATCGTTTCTTAGGTCGAAGTCGTAATAGCGGCCATGTGGTTTAACGAACGATAGCGTTACGTCTCCTACCAAAAAATTGTAGGCTGTGGTCATCAGCAAACTGAAAAGTCCAAGCGATGCCAGAGCAGCGAAAGCTTTGGTAAACCATCGTTTTGGGCGACCATAAGGGGCTGGTCGTTTGAACGATTTTGGTGTTTTTGCCGTGCGTCGATTTGCCAAGATTTCAAATCCATTACTGGGTGAGTTTCATCCCTGTTGCCTCAAGCGCGAGGCGCGCTCGCGGTATTGAGATGAAAGTCTATCAGCTGGGTCGCGAGAAGCTAGGTTGCCGGCTTTCACTGCACGTGGAGTCAACGAGCTGCTTTCCTTTTTGTCATGAAATCTATCAGATCTTTAACTACGACATTAGCGGCGTTGTCACTTGATAGCTCGGAGGCTCGTATCCTTCTGACCTCAACGCCTTCCCACGTCAAAGGAACCAAGCGCTTATCAGCATCGGCAGGCGATTCGCGATGATAGGTATCTCCGTCGACCTCAATAATGAAAGTCAGACCTTTGAACACCACTACGAAATCGGGCTCGAGACGATTGTAGGCTTTGCCTATCCGTACGAAGACTGGAAGCGGAGCGACTGCGAGCTGTGCTCGTGTCATTGCTGTGAACAGAGTGACCTCAGCCTGAGAGCGAAATAGAAGCCCCTGATGTTCCCTCGAGGCAATATTGTCGCTTCGTACTCGTCCCTGGTTGGTGACACCTTCACCTTTCACATATCGGATAGCTTCTTCTCGCCAATTTTCGCAGGCTTCCCCAATACGTGGGGCAATGGTCACCCCGTTTAAGGCCTCGTCATGAAGGGTTGAGTAGAACGGGGTCACTACGTCATAAATCGCTTTACTGGTAGCTTCGCGTTCTACATCTGTCATGGCGTAGTACAGGGGGATAGGAAGAGCCACCATGAGCTGCCAATAATTGACACCGAAATCGGTGTTGATCAACTCAGCTGTGCATTCGCCTGATACCAAAACGGCAATTGCACGAGCATCTCCCAGCAGTTTGAATGCCTCGACCGCCCCTGCTGCCAGATCTTCCATGTTGAACGGTGAAAACATCAGGTGCCTCCTAGCCTATGACGAAAAGGTGAGCGTCTCGCCTGCAGAACTTTAGGTTGATTCATTACGGTATAGCTCCCCCAAGGGTTTTAGCCTTTCCACGCATGCAGCGAGCAGGTTTGATGCCTAGCAACGTGGTTGACGAACTCGCCGTGCTGAGTTCTTCGCTCGTCCCATCGCTTCTTTGAACTCCTGGGTCGAGGGCGTAGCTCAGAGGTAGTCAGCACGAGCCTATGCTTCGCCCTCGAAACGCCAACGAAGAAAACGCATCGCTCTTCTGCAAGCTTGCCCCAGAAGGCCTGTGTTTCAACTCCAAGGAGGATTGCCTATGCTACCGAGTGTTGCAGGCTCGTTATGTTCAGATCTTTTTCTAGATATCAGTCATCCGCAAATGGCTCAAGCGCGGCAAGCAGCCTGGCTAGCTCAGTAAGGTTGGCAGAGACGATGTCATATTCTCCTCGACTGCTCAGCCGATACACATCGCGCGCTTTTTTAACGCGTTCGAGAAGAGGAACGACGATGCCGGATGCCCGCTCTAAGAAGTCGTTGATGTCTGCACGCGTCTGGGGAATTTTGTAGCCCTTCGCCGCACTTGTGATGATGACGTCCGCATCGCGTAGTTTGGCAATGCCGCTGGAACGGATTCTCTGGCCGTTGACCTCTCCCAGTCCGCTGCCTTTTAGATGGGCCATGATCTCCGTAGTCAGTACGTAGTCCTTGGTGACAAATTCGCTCTGGAATCTCAAGAACCGCAAGATGCTTAGCTGCAGTCGCTCATCTTCATCGGGGTGGTCACCAACCCGCTCGCTAAAGCGGTCGGCCTGGCGGAGAGCCTCCTGGTGTACCTGGTAGTCAGCATATCCAGACTCATTCGTAGGCGGTGGCAGAAGAGACTGGTACTTGGATGGCCACTCAAGCATTCCAAGAGTCAGGCTGCGGAGGATTTTCTTGTAGGCAAGAACTGCTTCTTCCGAAGCTTTCTCTTCGTAGATCTGAGCGACTGAACCAGCGAAAAAATCTGCAACCTGAACCAAAACGTTGTCCTTGCTGGCCATCGTCTGGAAGGCATCTTTATCGCCAAATAGGTCGTCCACGAATCGTTCTGCAACGTAGCTTTTGAGGCTCTGCTGAAATTCCTGGCCACCATGCTCGTCTACGATCATCTGGAGGTCAGGGTATGCGCGGAACAAACGTTCATAGAGCAACCCGTTCACGTATTTTATGAACGAGGTCTTGATACGGAGGCCGCCGTCTTTGTGAACTCTGGACTTATCAACGACGGTGTAATAGAGCTTGAATGGCAGCTCAGCTAGCTCGTTGAGGATTCGGGCACGGCGATCTGAATCTTTGGGCTTCAGATTGCTGGATTTGATCTCACCTGTTTGAAAATGACGCATGCGGAGTGCTTCAGCTTGGGCATAAGCAGCTTCCAGGTCTTTCTCTGCCACCAGAATGGAGCACACGATGAAAAAGCCCGAGCTTCCTCCCTTTGACGTATCAATGTCGGAATTCCCGGACTCATCCACGAAGGCATATGTTCTGTCCATGATCTTGCTCCATCAAAAACGTACTGAGCGCGGTGGGTCGCCCAATGGCAAGGTGGCGAACTTAGTTCGTCGCAGTGGTAGTGCCTGGAGCGGGGCCTTCGCTGAACGTGTAATTGATTACCACGTCATTGCGGATCAAGACGTCGAGGGTTTTCTGAGTGCCCGTAGTCGTTACCTTCATGGTGACCACGTAGCTTTGGGCGTGGGCTGAGCCATTGGTGTAGGTGTAGATCCACTTTTCGTCAGTCTCGCTGACAGCACTCTTGGCGTAGGGCTCACCAAACAGGGACTTCAACTCAGTAGTCGTCGTTTTGCCTTTGGTGATGCTCGCTACACTGGCCGACGGAAAGTCTCGTCCTGCGGTGTAGTGCGATGTAGCGCAACCACCAAGTGCGACACACATCCCCATGACTGCGATGAGCTTTTTCATATCCTTCCTTGATCGTAGAAAGCCCCAAATCTAGCTGGCATCAAGGCTAAAAGCCATCGCAACCTTGACCACCTTTATTTGCGCTCGCTGAGGCCCTGCCAACGATGTTCTTAAGCTTCCGGAAAAACCGCTTCAACAGCTACCTTCTAGGGGCAGAGCGTACTGTTCGGCAGATTCTCGACAGCAATCAAATGTGATCGCGCCTCATCTCGGCCCACTCGATCAGTGCCTGGATTGACGGCCCGAGTGCATGGCCGATCTGGGTAAGTTGGTACTCCACCCGGGGGGGCACTTGCGGGTATACCGTGCGAAGCACGATGCCATCCTTTTCTAACTGCTTTAGCTGTTGAATCAGCATCTTTTGATTTATTCCCTCGATCAGCTTCTCTAGATCCGAGAAGCGAAGCGCACCTTTGGCTGCGAAAAGTTGACACAAGATGATGATTTTCCACTTCCCTTCCAACACGCGAAGAGTCTCAGTCGTTGCTTCGGCCCAATTCAGCCGATTTTGCGGATCGCCGCAATCCCAGTCCCGTTCCATTTCTTTCCCGAAGGTTTGCTACCCACCTTTTGGTGGGTACTTACCATTATTACACCAGCCTCCTAGAATCGGTGCAAGCAAACGATAAATGAGGCTTGACCATGAAAATCGGCATCATTGGAACAGGTAATATCGGCGGCACCATCGCTCGTAAGCTACGAGCTGCTGGCCATGACATCCGCGTGGCAAATTCTGGAGGTGTCAGCGGCGTTCGTGCATTCGCCGATGAGATTGGGGCTGAACCCGTAGACATTCGGGGCGCAGTAAATGGTGTGGATGTGGTAGTGCTGTCGATACCTCTGCCAGCGTTGAGCGCACTCCCTTCTGACCTCTTTACCTCCTTACCCGACAGCATCCCAGTGGTGGATACCAGCAACTACTATCCTGGTTTGCGCGATCCCCGCATCGCTGAAATTGATCAAGGGATGACGGAAAGCGTCTGGGTTACGAAGCAGATTGGGCGACCGGTGATCAAAGCTTTCAACAATGTGCTTGCCTACACATTGGCAGAGTTGGGCGTTCCGGACGGTACACCAGGTCGTTTGGCAGCAGCGGTAGCGGGTGACGATGAGAAAGCCAAAGAAACAGTGATGTCTCTGGTAGATCAAATAGGATTCGATCCGGTTGACGGAGGCTCGCTTGAGGAGTCTTGGAGACAACAACCGTCTACACCGGGCTATTGCTGTGATTACGATGCTGAGACTATGCGCAGGGCGTTATCGTTAGCTATCAAAGGGCAAGCAGCCGCTAAGCGAGATCAATTGCCTGAGCATTTCAAGTGGCTCGGGCCGAACCCGACCCATGGTGACGTGGTAGCCATGAATCGATCATTCAATCCACTCGATTAAGGTTTTGCTGAGCATGGGGCAAGCTCAAGGATGAGTAAGCGCTTGAGACGATGACTGAATCCAGCATTGGAGTAACAGCATTCCAATCTCACTTGCCCGATGTGTCGGCAGCCCGTCGGCACATCTTCAAGATAGGCATACTGATCATGCCCCTTCATGCCAGCTGACTGGATCAAGCTCATGATCGCTGCTGCCGTTTTTCCGCTGCGTAGCGATCCTGCGAATAACCAATTTGAGCGTCCAAGCGCCCATGGGCTGATCTTGTTCTCCACCGGTTTGTTGTCGATGGGTACAGCAGCACATCCAAGTAGCGCATCTAAGAATACAGAAATCTGCGCGAAAAGCGGACATCGAGCACCTTGGATCTGATGTCATGTGCGCGGATGGGCAGGAGGTATAAGGCGCTGATCAGTCCTGATGCGACTGGGTGATCTGCCCCCAAACCTCCAGTACGCGCATTTTTAGTTGGCACCACCACGCGAGACGCGGTTGCGCTGGCAGGCAGGCAGGCAGGCAGGCAGATCTGATCAGCCTGCCTGGATGGCATCAGGTGTACCAAGAAGGCAAGCGTCACTCTGCCGGGGGCTTGTATCCCGCGAGCATTTTCAATACGTCACCATGTGATCCGCTCGCTTCAGCAAATCGTAATGGCTTCGCGCGTTCGACGACGAGTTCAGGTGGGGGCGGAGAGATCTTGAGCAGTTCAAAGACTTCATCCAAAAAATCTTCCAAGGGCATCGCGTGCTCGTCGTTTTCCTGTCCAAGCAAAGTAGTACGCACACCTGGTGGCGCAAGCTCGACGACCTCTACTGACGAAGTTTCTAGCTGAACTCGAAGACTTTGAGTGAACGAGTGAACCGCCGCTTTGGTTGCGCTGTAGGTCGGTGTGGCTGGCAGCGGTACGAACGCCAACGCTGAGCTGACATTCACAATGGTTGCAGTGGGTTGCTTCATCAGCTGGGGAATGAATGCGTACACCATACGAATCGTGCCAAGTAAGTTCGTTGTCACGGTATCTTCGGCGGTGCTCAGGCTTTCCGGATCAGTCAGATCCTCCCAGTGCATGATCCCAGCGTTGTTTATGAGAACGTTCAGATTCGGATGGCTGATCGCAAGCGCTTCGCTGGTGCGCTGGATGGATTGGGCATCAGAGACGTCCAGCAATACTGATTCGATGCCAGGGTGTTCTGACACGATCTTGTCGAGCAAAGCCTTGCGACGTCCCGCGATAATGACTTTGTTGCCCGCATTGTGAAGCCTAAGCGCCAGACCAAGGCCGATGCCTGAAGTGCCGCCAGTAACCAGAATCGTGTTGCAAGTGCTATTCATAGTAAACTCCAGAAACGATGCCAAAGCGGACAAGTGTCCGCTTACAAACGTTACCGGACAACTGTCCGTTTGGCAATGCGATGGAAGGAAAATTGTACTCATGACTGACGAGTTGGTAATGCGTTCTGACGCCAAGAAAAACCGAGAACGGATTCTGGAGGTCGCAGTGGTAGAGCTGACTAGCGATCCTGCGGTTGCGCTGAGTACGATTGCGAAAAAGGCTGGAGTTGGACAGGGAACGTTTTATCGCCACTTCCCTACCAGAGAGAAGCTGGTACTCGAGGTCTATCAATTCGAAATGCAGCAGGTGGCCGATTTGGCGCAAGAGCTGCTCGAGACCAAGCCACCTAAGGAGGCCCTTCGAGAGTGGATGGACTGCCTCGCTGAATACGCAATGACAAAGGCAGGACTCGCTGCCGCGATCCAACAAGCAGCTTCCGTTTACGAGTTCCCTGGTAAGTCGGGATACGCTCCAGTCCAAGGAGCTGCCGAGTTGCTTTTAAGAGCAAATGAAAAGGCCGGAACTATTCGTAGTGGGATTACAAACGACGACTTTTTTTTAGCCATCGCGGGAATATGGCAAATGGATGCCCGGAGCGAATGGCGCTTACGTCTCGCCAGATTGATGAATTTGGTGATGGATGGTCTGTGCGCTGGCAGCCCTGAAAGCCTGAAAAAGAATAACGCCTAGCATCAAAATTAGGACACGCGTCGGCGAGAAAAGGAAACGGAGCACATCGGTACATAGTCGGTTTTGTTGCGCCCCACCTTATAAGCCGCGCTCCATCCTGTGCGGCGGCCATACTGCCAGCGTCCTTGTAGTCACTGCGTCCATCGGTGTCCTAGCCCGTGAATATTCACGAGGTCTTTCGGTTGCCGTCCATCGAGCCCCGTAAGCAAATTTTCAAGTGCACGCAATGCCATCGCATTGCGTGTATCGCTTGTTGCAGAGCCGATATGAGGCACGGTGACGACGTTCTTCAATTTGAAAAGACCTGAGATCACAAGCGGTTCCTTCAGGTAAACATCTAAGCCGGCTGCTCGTATCGTTTTCTCCTCAAGCGCTTGAAGGAGTGCGTCCTGATCAACCACAGGGCCACGAGAAACGTTAATCAAAATGCTCTCCGGGCCCATCAACTCTAGTTCCTTATGTCCTATGAGGTTTCTCGTGCCGTCCGTCAACGGCACGACCGGACAGACAAAATCAGACTCGCTTAAAAGCTTCTCTTGCGAGACGAACTGCGCACCGAGCTCTTTTTCAAGCTGCGGTTTACGACTGTTGCCGCTGTAGAGAATGTTCATGCCAAAACCGAAACGCCCTCTGCGTGCGATGGCTTCTCCAATTTTGCCTAAACCGATAATGCCCAAGGTCTTTCCATGCGCATCGCATCCGAAGTGGGATGCTTCGATGGTATTTGTCCAATTGCCGGCTTTCGTCCAAGCATCAAGCTCAGGGATGCGTCTCGCTGTGGCCAGGATCAGGGCGAAAGCTAGGTCAGCTGTGGTTTCGGTCAATACATCTGGCGTGTTGGTCAACATGACCCCTCGGCCATTGAGATAGCTGAGGTCATAGTTGTCGTAGCCCACCGAAATGCTGGAAATGATCTCAAGGTTTTTAGCCGAAGCCAGCTCGGCTTCACCTAGGCGCCGATTCCCTCCGATCAACCCATGAGCGCTGGGAATGGCATCTTCGAACTGAGCATCCATGTCACCAAGCTCTGGACGCATGACGATGATGTTGTACTTATCTTTGTAAGGCTCAAGCAACGTGGGTGAGACGCGGCTGAAGGCCAGGATTGTCTTTTTCATGATGCTTTATTTCACCTATTTCAAACTCAATTTGAATCGTGTCCTGACTTCAAATAGGTTTGCGCCCACTCACGGTAATTGTCCGAAAGTGTGTATTTAGAAAGCAGCTCAGGGAGCGAAAGCTCAGTTCCCTCTGTGCCGCTTTGTTCGCGCAGCGCCTCGTAAGTCGCTTTGATTGCGGACAAATAGGGGGCATGCCCATTGACTACGATCCGCACATTGGCTGCACTCAGTTTTTCAACATTGCTCAGAGCAGGGTTTCCATAATTGATCAGCATAATCGGCACCGTTAGATGTGCCGTAAGTGCTTCCAGATGCTGGAAATCCTCAACACCGACCAGGCAAATGGCATCTGCTCCAGCCGTCTGATAGGCCGCAGTACGGGCGATGGAGTCTTCCACCGTAGTCACAGCCACGTTCGTACGGGCGATGATGCTGAGGGCATCATCTGATCGGGCAAATCGCGCAGCATAGATCTTGGCTGCGGCCTCTTCTCTTTCGATAAGCACATGCGACTGCTCGTCGTACTTGGCCGGTAAGTGGGTGTCTTCCAGTGTTAGGGCTGCGACGCCGGCTTTCTGCAACTCTGTGACTGTTCGCATCACATTCAGAGCGTTTCCGAAGCCATGGTCAGCGTCTCCAATGATCGGTATCTGGCTGGCCCGTCCCACTCTGGAAACCTGCTCGACATATTCATCCAGGGTGAGTAGTGCGATGTCCGGTGCCCCTAGCACTTGAAGCGAGGCGACGGAACCACCTTGAATAGCAACTTCAAAGCCAAGGTCGGATGCCATACGAACCGAGATGGGATCGAATACGGAAGCAGCAAATTTGCAGGCGTTTCCCTTGAGTAAATCCCCAAACGCCTTGCGCAATTCATGATGTGATCGCTCAATCATTTTGGCTCCATCAATCATTTAAAATAAGGCCTTTCCACGCTGAAGGTGGCCTGGAAAATACTGCCGGTCATAGCCGCTTTAGATGGGAATGACCGGATCGCTTTGTAGTTTATTTATGCGCCAGCGATGCCTTCCTTGCCGCCTTTTCATGTTTCATCGCGGCGATTTCACGCTCGCAGGCTTCGACGTCAAAAGAGTTGTCCCACTTGGCAATTGCGATGGTGCCAATGCCGTTACCAATTAGGTTGGTCACTGCCCGTGCTTCATTGAGGAAGCGGTCGATGCCCAACAGCAGGACAAGGCCTACCAGCGGAATCGAGTGGATGGTTGTGAGCGTTGCCGCAAGGGTTATGAACCCGGCACCCGCCACGCCAGCGGAGCCTTTTGAGGTCAGCAGGAAGACACCCAGCAGAATCATCTGATCCATAAACGTCAGGGGCGTATTGGTTGCCTGTGCGATAAAAATCGCTGCCATGGTGAGGTAAATGCAGGTGCCATCCGCATTGAAGGCATATCCAGTGGGTAGCACCATGCCCACCACTGACTTCTTGCAGCCCAGCTTTTCAAGTTTCACCATCATTCGCGGAAGCACGGCCTCGGTTGAGCAGGTGCCAAGCGTGATGAGAATTTCGTCTTTGAAATAACGCAGAAATTGCATAAGCGGCATGCCCGACCATCTAGCAACCGTCCCCAGTACGACCACGATGAAAATCAAGGTGGTGATGTAGAGCGCGACCAGCAACTGGCCGAGTGACAGCAAGCTACCAATTCCGTACTTGCCTATAGTGAAAGCCATCCCGGCGCCGGCGCCAATCGGAGCCAGGCGCATAACCATTGCCACGATCTTGAACAGCCCTTGCAGAAACAAGTCGATGGTATTGATCAGCGGTTTGCTGGTTTCGCCCATTTGAACGAGGGCAATGCCCATCAATACCGAAATCAAGATGACCTGAAGCATGACGCCATTCGAGAATGCGCCAATGAAGGTGTTCGGGATGATGTTGAGAAAGAAATCGATAGTGCCGCCCTGTTCGCTGGCGGCTTGGCTGTACTTGGCGATAGCGCTGGCATCAAGCGTGGTAGCGTTGATATTCATCCCGACGCCTGGCTTTACGACATTGACCACAATAAGGCCGATGACCAGCGCAATGGTTGAAAGGATTTCAAAGTAGAGCAGCGCCTTGACGCCGATCCGCCCGACCTCCTTGATGCTGCCCATCTTGGCGATACCCACCACGACAGTGCCGAAAATAATCGGCGCCAACAGCATTTTGATGAGTTTGATAAAGCCATCCGCAAAAGGTTGAAGTTTGGCTCCGAATTGCGGTTCAAAGTGACCGATTGCAGCGCCGATGACGATACCGATCAGCACCTGCACATACAGCTGGCTGTACCAGCGGGACTTGGACATTTCCACGGAAGCACCTCATTTTATTTTTGTGATGGGCATGTGGTTTGGCGTCAGTGGATGACGCCTGAGTCTGCGGCCCCTTTAAAAGAAACCGCAGACCGAGGTTGATCAGCCTTCGCCTAACTCGCGCATGACTGCGTACAAGGCGGACTTGGCTTCGAAACCAACACCTGGAATATCCGGCAGGCCGACATAACCATTTTCCACCTTGATTCCGTCGGCGAAGCCGCCGAAAGGCTGGAACACGTCGGGGTAAGATTCGTTGCCGCCCAGGTGCAGGCCGGCTGCGATGTTCAGGGACATCTGGTGTCCACCATGCGGAACCACGCGGCGGGAAGACCAACCCATTTCCTCCATCACCTTAAGGGTGCGCATGTACTCCACCAGCCCATAGGACAGGGCGCAGTCGAATTGGAGGAAGTCGCGATCAGGGCGCATTCCACCGTGACGCAGAAGGTTACGGGCATCCTGGTGGGAGAACAGGTTTTCCCCGGTGGCCATGGGCAGCTCATAGTGATTGGCGAGCTCAGCCTGAAGTGCGTAGTCCAGCGGGTCGCCGATCTCCTCGTACCAGAAGAGGTTGTATTTCTTGATGGCTTCCGCGTAAGCAATACCGGTCTGAAGATCGAAACGACCGTTGGCATCGACCGCCAGTCGACGACCGTCCCCTACAACTTCGAGTACCGCTTCGATGCGGCGGATATCTTCATCCAGTGGCACTGCACCTATCTTCATTTTGACAACGTCGTAGCCACGATCCAGGTAGCTCTGCATTTCTGCTTTGAGTTTGGTCTGGTCTTTGCCTGGGTAGTAGTAGCCACCTGCTGCGTAGACCCAGACCTTGTCATCGGCAACGCCGTTACGGTAACGATCAGCCAGCAGACGATAGAGGGGTTTGCCTTCGATCTTGGCGACGGCATCCCATACAGCCATGTCGATAGTGCCAACTGCTACTGAGCGCTCACCGTGACCACCAGGCTTTTCGTTGGTCATCAGGGCTTTCCAGATGGCAAACGGATCCAGGTTATTGTTTTCATGGTCGACAAGAGTGTCTGGATCAGCTTCGGTGATACGAGCCAGGAAGCGATCACGCATCAAGGCGCCTTGACCGTAGCGACCATTGGAGTTGAAACCGTAGCCAATGACAGGTTTACCATCGCGAATCACATCCGTGACAACCGCGACGACCGAGCACGTCATTTTGGAAAAATCGATATAGGCATTGGCAATCGGGGAGGCAATAGAAACAGTTTTCTCGCGGATGTCTACGATGCGCATGACGGGTTCCTCTTGTTGTTTGTAGGCCCACGTTATGCTTTGCGATGTCACCCGCCCAATGCTATTAATGCCGCACCCTATGCACAGGAGGCATGGCCCCTTGGAACTCGTTTGGCTCGAAGATCTTTCAGCGCTTGCGGAGTACGGCAGCTTCGTCCGTGCCGCTGAGGCACGTCATGTCACTCAGCCAGCCTTCAGTCGCAGAGTACGCTCGCTGGAGAATTGGATGGGCGTCGAGCTATTTGTGCGCACACCACAAGGAGCAACACTTACCGAGGCAGGAAGGCAAATTTTGCCCAGTGCTCAGGAAGCTGCCCGGCACTTGTACAGGATGCGTAACGAGGCTCAAGAAGTAGCAGGAATGGCCGCCAAATCGCTGCAATTCGCGGCAACACACTCCCTGTCGTTTACATTTTTCCCCAAGTGGCTTCGAAGCTCAGAAAACGGTGCTCCAATTGAGGCTGTGAAGCTGCACTCGGACAGCATGGCCGTCTGTGAGCAAATGCTGATACATGGTCAGGTTCAATTTCTGCTCTGCCACCGCCATCCCGACGTTCCGCCTTTACTGGCGCCTGATCAGTTCATCAGTAAAAAGGTTGGGGAGGACGTCCTTGTGCCACTTGCAAGTGCTTCCACAAGCTTCGGCACCTCGCCTGCAGCGTTGCCATACCTCGCTTACACTCATGAGTCTGGACTTGGACGGATCGTCGCCCACAGATTGCGTGGCAAGGAAGATTACCTTCACCTCAAACCACTTTTCAGCAGCCACCTTGCAGCGGTTCTCATGTCCATGGCCCTGGAAAGCAAAGGAGTTGCGTGGCTGCCCAAAAGCCTTACCGAGCAAGAAATCTCTGATGGGCGTTTAGTTAGAGCTCTCGACGAGAGCTGGGATATACCATTGGAAATTCACCTGACCCGCCCAAAAGCGAGCCTCAGTAAGTCTGCAGAAGAGTTCTGGGAAAGAGCGGGCAGTGAGACGGTTACTTCGATTTGACTGCACCGTATTATTTAAAGGTTCTGATCGCCAACGTGAGCGGCTAGGGACATCAGACTATCCATGATTCGTCACGGCGTGTGTGGAGAGCCAGTCCTTGGGTGCGAGCCCATACAGCGCTAAAGTCGCAACGCTACCTCGCTTTGACCGTCCATAATTGATCTAGCCTCGTCGTGAAGCTCTGGCACATAGAGTCTCGACGCACCGCCCAGCCTGGCGCGGCGGGCACACTGCCTAGGTGCACGACGTTCTAACGCATTATCAATATGTATTTTTTACATCGATTTAACGGATACAACTTCCACGTATTTGTACTTCTTCCTCGCAGCTTTCACAGCCTCCTGCTCAGCAAGCAACGAGCTCAACGTATCAGCCTCGTGAATCAACTCGATCATCTTCCCTTCAAACTCGTTTCCAACACGTAACGTGACTCTCAGCCTGGGCGTAAATGCTTTCGCCATTTTCTTCTTAGCTGCTGGCGCGACTACAGGTTTCGCGAGCACAACTTCTTCCACTGGCTCCTTTGCTAGAGGAGCAGACACCTGCTCTTCGGGCTGAGGCGTACCGAATAGAGCACGACGCATTTCTTCTTCAGTTAATTCAGAGTTCATAGAACATCTCAAAGGGGGCGGTAATTAGCTCGATGTATTCTACTAGGAAGGCTGCTCCAGCGTGTCCCTTGGAAGCAACTATACGTGGAGTGAGCCAAAGCCTGGCTGAATAGACAGCGGAGCTTGTGAGAAGTCTGAGGCTTTTGGCAGCCTTGTAGGATGGCAGGTGCTTTGCACGTTGTGTTGGCCCCATGACGGTGGCGAGACTGAGTCGGGCCGCAAGATCTAAATTACTTCAGTGGGCGAGCCGCTGTGCGCGGGCAGGCTGTCGTGAACCGAGCTCCCGCGTCCCGCCGTATCTCGGCCCTGCGGGCGTCCATCCTTCACGCCTCCGGCTGTGCCAGCCTGCGCGCTCTGCTTGCGTCGGCTGCTTAGCATTTTCCGACGTTCTGTACCCGAGCGGGTTATAGAATCTAAACATTGATACTTCTGCTTCATTGAAGTGTCTATTCTGTTGTGACTTGAAAGTACCAATTTCTTAGGAAGCTCCCATGTCCAAACTCGCAGAATTCCGCCAGCTTGAAAAACATCTCGCCGAACAACTCCAGGCTCTTGAAGCCCTCAAGGGTGATGCTGGCCTCAAGAAAGAAATTGAATTCGAAACGAAGCTACGTGATTTGCTCGCAAAATACGGCTACAGCCTTAAGGATGTGATCAACCTGCTTGATCCGCATGCAGGTCGTCGCGTACCAGCAGGCGAACGTAAAGCTGGAGCCCGCAAGGCTCGTGAAGTGAAGGTTTATAAGAACCCTAATACTGGTGAGACAATTGAGACTAAGGGTGGAAACCATAAGGGTCTCAAAGAGTGGAAAGCGAAACATGGCTCCGACACGGTCGAATCCTGGCTGACCAAGTGATATTGGTTTGAATACAAAAGGGGCCCGATACGTCCCTTTTTTGTTATCGATTTTTTAGCAACTTGAGGTTGATTCCAAGGCGCTAAATAGCTCGTGGGGGCGGCACCTTCTACTCGTCACGTTGGCAAGATATGTGAACTTTATTGATACGCGAATTTCCATTGCTTGAGAGTCAATCCGCCTAGCTTCCAGCCCGCTAATCGGCTCTCGCAACCTCAAGCCAGGAAGTTGAACGTGAAGACCTTGCCCCCCAAGACCTCCCTTCGCCGCGCCGTTACCGGCCCGATGCTTTTTCTATTTATTCTCGGCGATGTTCTCGGGGCGGGCGTTTATGCGCTCGCCGGGACAATTGCGGGGGAGGTAGGTGGCGCAATATGGGTGCCTCTGCTCATCGCTCTTTTTTTTGCGATGCTTACAGCCGGTTCCTACGCAGAGTTAGTGACGAAATATCCTCACGCGGGCGCCGCATCGGTTTTCGCAGAGAAGGCGTTCCGGTCTCCACTCATTTCTTTTCTCGTTGGCTTTTGCATGCTATCGGCAGCTGTCACGAGTGCGGCGGGTTTATCGCTGGCGTTTGCGGGTGATTACCTAGCGGCGTTCATCAGTGTACCGCCTCACATCGCAGCCTTACTTTTCCTTCTCGTTATCGCGCTACTAAATGCGAGGGGAATTAAAGAGTCTTTGGGAGCCAACCTGGTAATGACAGTCATTGAGCTGACAGGTCTTCTTTTGGTCGTTGTTGCCGCTGCGTGGTTTTTCCGTACAGGCGAAGCGGATTTGGGTCGTAGTCTGGAGTTCAAGCCGGGGATCAGCCCGATGTTGGCCGTTTTGGGTGCGGCATTGATCGCCTTCTATTCTTTTGTAGGATTCGAAACATCCGCCAATCTAGCGGAAGAAATCCGAGACGTTCGAAAAGTTTACCCGCGCGCATTATTTGCCGCATTGCTGACCGCCGGAGCCGTCTACATGGCTGTCGGCGTCGCGGCATCTTCCGTACTGCCCATGGAAAAACTTGTGGCAACCTCGGCCCCCCTTCTTGAAGTGGTTCGGGGGTCAGGTTTAAACATTCCGCCTCGCGTCTTCGCCTTCATTGCACTGATCGCGGTAGCCAACGGCGCGCTGTTAACCATGATAATGGCGAGTCGCCTTGCTTATGGCATGGCCTGTCTTGGACTTTTGCCGGACGCCTTGAGCAAGGTACTGCCTCAACGACGCACCCCTTGGATCGCGGTCATCGCTACCACTCTCGTAGCAATCGGTCTCACGCTGACGGGAACTCTAGCTACATTGGCCGAAACCGTCGTCCTGCTCCTGCTGTTTGTATTTCTCAGCACTAATTTGTCAGTGTTAATCCTGCGCCGTGACAAGGTTGCGGAACAGCACTTTCGGGTGCCGACGTGGATTCCTGTACTTGCTATCGTTTCTTGCCTGGTACTGCTCAGTCAGCAAAGTCTGGAGACATGGATGCGGGGAGGAGGCTTGATCGCGATAGGCATGCTGCTTTTTGCCTGTGCAAGAATGGTACTGCCGGCGCCAGTGGAGCCTAGCTGATCTTGTAAGCGCTTCCTCTGCCTATCGATTAATCGTCTGGCATGACTGCACGCGTGAACGTCGCCGCCGACAGGGGGAAGCATACTAATTCAAGGCGCGTGCCTATCGATGGCTCACGGACGGGAAGCTATCTCGTCAAGGTGCTTCAGCAGTGCAAGAGGATCCTCATAGACTCGGAGTGCACCTGCACGTTCAAGCTCTCCTGTGTCGTAACCACCAGAAAGCAGCCCTATACCGGTGGCCTTACAGCGGCGTGCGGCAAGCATGTCCCAGATGGCGTCGCCGATCACCAAGCAATGTTCGATGGGTACATTGAGTTTGCTTGCAGCGGCAAGGAAAAGGTCTGGATCGGGCTTGCCATACTTGACGTCATCACGGGTGATGAGATTGACCTCCGCTATATCCAAGCCCAATGCCTTCAGATTTATCGCCGCAGTGTCCATGCCACCGCTGGTCGCAATACACCACTTGAGCTGATCGTGGTTTAGAGTATCGAGAAGCTCTACAGCGCCAGGGAGAGCGGTTATCTGGCCTTGCAGATCCTTGTAGGCTTTATCATGTTTATCGCTGAGTCTTTTAGCCTGGTCTGGCTTGATTTCCAAGCCGGTCTCACGGGCTAACATCTTGAGCATCAGCCCGCCGCTCATACCAATTTTTCTGTGAATTCGCCACATGGACAACGGTATGTCTTCTGAATCGAGCGCGGTTTTCCACGCGAAAACATTCTGGTAGACGCTATCAGTCAACGTGCCATCCAGATCAAATATGTATGAGGTTTGCTGGCGCATACGTGACACCTCATTAAGCAAGTTTCAGGTAGTAGATGTCGCGTCTTGGAAACATTGGTCGCATCGAATGCCAAGGGAGCTGATGTTAATCCTTTAGTCTTTCCAAGTCGGCTGGGCCGGGTTCCACACGTGGTTCGTCGCCAAGAAACTCATCTTCCCTAACGACTCGTTCGTCATCTGTTAAGCCTGTTTCTGACACGTCAGAGACGAGAGCAGAATCCTCCAGTGCTTTGCTTTTTTTTGATGAAGCTGAGCTTTTTTCAGTCATGAGATTTATCCTCGATCCTCGAAATTTGAAGCGCTCAATTTTTCGAAAGCACATGGACTGAGTCGTTCCGTCTTTCGCAAATCTTGAAACCCAGCAGCCGCAGAGCATGAATGGCACTGCGGTTTCCTTTGCCTTGCTTCCGCTTTTCTCAGGAGGTTTTTAGCGCGAACAGATTTGGTTTAATTACAAAAAAGCGGAACGTCTTTTTTTATCTGCCGGCAGTGTTTATTGGAGATTTACCTTGAGTCAAAGGGCTAATCAGACTCATGAAGCAAGCTGAACCATTCAGCATAAGGGGAGCTCGTAACCCGAAATCTATTGAAATCAGGACTGCCATCATCCCACCAGACAGGGCCTCGCTCACCAAGCGCTACTTTGGCCAGTTGTACTTTTTCCCGAGCGCGCTTCATCTGCAATTCGTCTTCCGAATCCTTTGCTTTCTTCACATCCCGTCGAGCTGCCATGAGTGCATCGACGAGACGCTGGCGCACGTCCTCTTCCAATGATGGGTTTGAACGGCGCCACAGCTGCCCCTTGACGACGAAGTAACGACCGTCAGGTGTTACTGGGTGCATACCTCACCTCCGATCTTCAAAAGGCGCCTCTCCATATACCTCACGAAGGACGACTACCTTAGCTTTCGGGTAGGGAGGCGTTTAGCTTGTTTGACCCCAAATACTATTCCCAGTATTAGCGCTGCGCCCGCCGCCAGGAGTATTGGATAGGGATTTTTACCTGACATCCAGACGCCCTCAACTCCGAGTTGATCGCTTGTTGAAGTAGGGCGATGTCCCGATGACGATGGATTCCGACTGATCGGAATGTCAGAGGGATCGATCTCTGCTTCGTAGGGCATTTCGTTTAAAGGTAAACGCGCACCGTCTGCGAGAATGAGGGTGAGGTCTTCGACCGTGCCGGCAAGTCGATTGGGAAAAACCGGCTCACCCGTGGGGTCAAGCTCATCGTAATAAAACTGCTGACCTTCCAGCCAACCTATGGCCGTCATCAATTCGGGGCCAAGATAATATTTCCCGTCAAGGAAGAAGCCTGGGAAATGTCGTGTGCGTTCAAGACTTTCTACGATGTAGCGCTCGCCCGCCTTCATACCGGTTGCTGGGTCTATCATGATGAAGCCCTCAGATTCGCTGGTGTTGCGATAGAGGATGCGACTTGGCGCAATGTTCCATCGAGATGACTGAATGGCAGGATGTCGATAACTGGTAAGCCGATAAATCGAACACTCGATTCAAACCCTCAAGCGGACGTAGAGCGACGTAGAGCATGGACTGAAGCGCCGCGAACTCCCCGTCGCGATAAGTGCCGGCGTCTCTCGCGGACTACGGACTTCCTAACGAGCGGCAAACGGAAGGCCTACCGCAAGGCCTCCTTTCGTTTTGATCAGTTTTGTAAAACACTTCTTTCTGAAAATTTTTGAACCTAAATCGAGATCGGTTGCTCAACCGGGAAAGCATCGGGGTGAGTGAAATGAATGCTTTCAAGAACCAACTGACGCCTGAGCAGGATTTGAGATTACAAGCCTTGGATGGTTGGCATTGTGCGTTGGAAAATAGAGAACTTCGCATGGACTGCCCAGACGCTTATCACGACGAGCTATTGCGCCTTTCTGATGAGATGGATCGCTTGGGTATGTTAACTCTGGCCGAATGGCGCGATTTGCGAAGGGCTGCGGACGTGGCGTATCTGCGTGCGGTCGCTGGTGAGGACTATCACTGAGGTCATTCAGATTATGTCTATCGCCGCCGACACTGTTCAATTCCTTCGCGACAATGATTTGGTGCTGACCACGGCGGAGTCGTGTACCGCCGGTAAAATTGTGACGCTGTTATCCGAGGTCGAAGGCAGCGGTAATTTCATCGAGTGTGGGTACGTGGTGTATTCGCCTCAGGCGAAACAGCGCCTATTACATGTCAACCCGCAGACCATTGAAACATTCAACCTAACCAGCGTGGAGGTTGCTCGGGAAATGGCGACAGGGGCATTGCGAGACAGCACCGCCCATGCAGCTATTGCTACGACCGGGATTCTGGGCCCGGACGACGTAGACGGTATCCCTGCTGGCACAATCTGCTTTGCCTGGGCCTTTCAAACGACTGATGAGTGTCATGTGTTCAGTCACCAGCACCGGTTTTCAGGCGGACGCTGTGAAGTGCAGAAACAGGCCACCGAGTATGCTTTGCAGTGGTTGGCGCATTTCCATGAGCGTGTCCTGCAGGGTGAGAAAGGTGAACTCTGATGAGCGATGATCTCGACCATCCGGAATTGCGCAGCCGGAGTTATCCCGTAAGCGAAGACATGGCCTATCAGTTGAAGGTTTGGCGATTTGAGCGAGTTGGCTGGTACGTGTTGGTGTTAGTCGTGGTGCTTGGACTGATGGGGGTGTTCTCCAGAGGGTTGATCAGTTCAAGAGATGTGCGCAGTGACGATGGCAAGATCGAGGTGGAATATGAAATGTTCCATCGCAATGGATCTACCAACCCCATGAAAATCAGTGTGAACGCAACGCCCAACACGGCAGTGGAACTGGAGTTGGCAGGTCAGTTGCTGGAGGCATTCAGTATCCAGACCCTGCAACCTGAACCTCTGCGTTCAAGAAGCTCTTCACAGGGCATTAAGCTCTGGCTTCAGACCGACCTCGATGGTCAAGCGACGCTGTACATCACCTTGCGCGGGGATGGCCTTGGCTTCTTTCGAAGTCGAATTGCTTCACCGGGCACCAACGGCGTAAACCTTGAACAGTTCATTTTCCCTTAGGTGATTTATGGATTCTGTACTGCGTGCGAGTGCCATGTATCTGGCGCTCATGGTGCTCTTCAAAATCGCTGGCCGGCGCTCCTTGGCAGAGTTGACCACATTTGATTTCGTACTGTTGTTGATGATCGGTGAGGCAACTCAACAAGCCCTGCTGGGCGATGATTTTTCGCTCACCAATTCATTGATTGTCATCGTCAGCCTCGTCGCCATCGATGTTGGATTATCTCTGCTCAAGCAGCGCTCGAGGTGGCTTTCACGGCTGATTGATGGCGAGCCGACAATCATCGTTGAGAACGGAAAACTTCTACACGAGCGGCTTCGCCGTGCGCGATTGTTAGAAGCGGATGTAATGGAGGCTGCGCGTTCCAGTCAAGGCATCGAGAAGCTGGAGGAGATCAAGTTCGCTATCCTTGAGCGCAACGGCAAAATCTCCGTTATTGCCCAGGAAGACTGACGCGCTGGATTCGATATGTGTTGGCGAAACTTACTTGAACATCCCTAAATGCGAGGGGCCTAAGCATTATCAGTCTGAGGAGGACGTAGTCATGTCGGAAGCTACCAGCTATTTCGCGATTGCCGTCGCGGTGATGATTTTGCTCGTTGATCTCTGGGCAATTGTCAGCGTGTTTCGCAGCGACAAAACGGTGGGAGTCAAAGCAGGTTGGGCTATCGGCCTCATAGTCTTCCCCGTGATTGGGTTGATCGTGTGGGGTGTTGCAGGGCCTCGTGGGATCAAAGAAGGGCCTTCGTCGCCTGAACACAGTAAAGGGTAACCAGCGTCCGTTGGTCGATAGCGCGAAAGTTTTTTGAAATTATCTTCAGCGCATTTACTTCAGATAAATGTGGGTCATTCGGTCTCTCACCGAGTGGACTGTAGATCTGATTTGTCTGAGGAGAATGTCATGTTCCTACATAACAAACGACTTCAATACACCGTGCGCGTTGCTCAGCCCAATCCTGGGTTGGCCAATCTTCTACTGGAGCAATTCGGGGGAGCCCAAGGGGAACTCGCGGCGGCGTCACGCTACTTCACGCAGGCATTGGCAGAAGATGATCCTGGCAGGAAGGATCTCCTGATGGATATCGCCACCGAGGAGCTCAGTCACCTTGAGATCGTCGGCTCGATCATCGTGATGTTGAATAAGGGAGCCAAGGGACGTATGGCTGAAGGTGTCGAGGAAGAAGGTGAGCTGTATCGCGCCATTAATGGCGCTGGCAACGATTCCCATATCACAAGTCTGTTGTACGGCGCCGGCGCTCCCTTGACTAACTCCGCAGGCGTTCCCTGGTCGGCGGCTTACGTCGATACCATCGGCGAACCCACTGCAGACATGCGCTCCAATATTGCCGCCGAGGCCAGAGCGAAAATCGTCTACGAACGTTTGATGAATGTCACCGACGATCCGGGTGTGAAGGAGGCCCTGGGATTTCTGATGACGCGTGAAATCGCCCACCAATTATCTTTCGAAAAAGCATTGCACGCCATCCAGCCAAATTTCCCCCAGGGCAAGCTGCCGGGTATGCCGGAGTTCACCAACGTCTACTTCAACATGTCACAGGGCGAAGGCAGCACTCGCGGCCCTTGGAACGAAGGGGACGATTGGGACTTCGTGGAAGATCCGGCACCCGCTGTGGATGGTGGGGACGGCACCGCTTCTGTGCAATTGAGCGCTGAGGACGAGAAACTGCTCATGGATATGAAAGCCAGGATGATGTCTGACCCAGACAGCAACCCAATCACGGGTGCGGATTTGGGGGCTGGGGTACAAGGTGAACCACAACCTTGAGTAGTGACCGCACGCCATCTGGCGTGCGGTTTTTAATCTGATTCAAGGGGACTTAAACCATGGTTATCAAAAAATCGGCGCATCAAAATCTAACTCTTCCTGAGATGTTCTACTTCACCAGCGTCGCTTTTGAACGTGACGCCCAGCGTGTATCCAGGCAGTTCTTACGGTCGCTATCCGGATTCCCTGAGAAGACGAAGTCAAGAAAATAGGAGGTTGCCATGCCCGAGCCATTGACCTCATCAGGCGCGCCACTTCGCACCTTATTTGCCCGGTTCTCGGACTCCGGGTGGGGTGGGCGAGCCTTTTGGTCAATTCTGATTGGCGTTACAGTCTTTCTGTTGATAAGCGGCTATGGCGCATTCGTCGGCACCAACAAGGCCAATTTCTACTTTGCTTTTTTGGGTGGCCTTTCGGGCTTTGCCGCCACAGCTTTTGGAGCTGTCGCGGCAATCGCGTTACGGAATATCACCGCTCGTACACAAGACATCATGCTGGGCTTCGCCGCCGGCATGATGCTGGCCGCCAGTTCCTTCTCTCTCATTCTTCCTGGTATCGAAGCAGCTCAGGCGCTTTGCGGCAACCAGTTACTTGCAGCATGCGTAGTTGTTGCGGGATTGGGATTGGGCGTAGCGCTGATGGTCGGCCTTGATCGTTTCGTCCCACACGAACATGAGAAAAGCGGACGCAGGGGGCCGGACGCGCAGCGCATCAATCGTGTTTGGTTATTCGTCCTGGCAATCACATTGCATAACTTGCCGGAAGGCATGGCCATTGGTGTGAGCTTCGCAAACGGCGACATGAAGGTCGGGCTCCCGCTTACTACAGCTATCGCTATTCAAGATATTCCCGAAGGCTTGGCTGTCGCACTGGCGTTACGTGTGACAGGCATCTCAGCGCTTCGTGCAGCGCTTATCGCGGTGGGTTCAGGATTGATGGAACCCATTGGCGCCGTTGTTGGATTGGGCATTTCCAGCAGCTTTGCATTGGGCTATCCCATTGCGCTCGGCTTGGCAGCAGGAGCCATGATTTTCGTGGTATCTCATGAGGTTATTCCGGAGACTCATCGCAACGGTCATGAGACGCCGGCGACTTTAGGTCTGATGCTCGGTTTTGGGGTGATGATGTTCCTGGATACCGCTTTGGGTTAGCGATGAGCCTTTTATCCGTCACCCTGAAAATTTTCGGAACACCTTTTAAATCAGGCTGGTCATTCTTCATGTACGGCAAATTTTGCATGCATGTCGATCCCATGCGGACGCTCACCAGGCGACGCCAATACTGACCAGAAGGAAGTTTAGAAATGGCTAGAAAAACTGTCGAAGACTTGTTTATCCATGAACTCTCTGATGTTTACAGTGCGGAAAAACAAATCACCAAAGCGTTGCCGCGCTTGGCGAAAGCAGCGACCAATCCACTGTTGGCAGAAGCGTTTACGGCGCACCTAGAGGAGACGCATGGGCAGATTGAGCGCATTGATCAACTGGTCGAGCTGACCGGTATCAAACTGAAGCGCATGAAGTGCGTGGCCATGGAGGGACTTGTCGAAGAATCGAAAGAGCTGTTGGAAGAGATCGATAAGGGAGCTGTCCTCGACGCAGCATTGATTGGTGCGGCGCAAAAGGTGGAGCACTACGAAATTGCTGCCTACGGCACCCTGATAGCTATGGCCAAGCATCTAAAGCTCGACGACGCTGCAGCCTTATTAGCAGCAACGCTTGTTGAAGAAAAAGGTGCGGACGAGAAACTGACCAAGATTGCGGAGCAAGGTGGTAATCAAGCAGCGACCATGGATTCTAAATAAGCGGTATCAGCAAACGTGCTGGTCGACAAAGGCGAGATTTCGTCGACCAGCCTCGATAGAAAATCATGATCAATTCAAGCTCGATCCAGTTCTAGCGAGCTTGATGCGCTGATCCATGATGCCGAATTTTCCTAACTAGCTCCAGGATAGCCAAGCAGGAGAAAACGATGATTGATGAATCGGTAATTTGCGAAAGGGCGTATGCACTTTGGGTAAAGGATGCTTGCCCAGAGGACGCTGACCTTTTTTATTGGTTTCTTGCTCGAGAGCAGCTTGAAACAGCACTCGAGCGAACTTCCGTCGAGAGTGACGTGTGCGATGGAGACGATAAATTTTTTAATAAAATCAGTAAGAAAAAAAATGAAGTGAGTTTACGTTCTAGGAAGCGAGAATCGGCGTGAGAACGATTTTCCCTACTTTTTTGACCGCCAATTAGTCAGGAAGAGTCAACGGGCAATTTTGGACAAGTGCTACGCCTGTATCGACGCATCCATTTGGCTCTTCGCGCAGCTAAGCTACGAGCTTGCATTGCGAAAATTTCCGCAAATGCAGGCCAATCATTAGAGGGCTGTATGGATGCGATTGATTCAGCGCTTATGGCCGCGCGTGCCCAGTTCGCGATTGCCATAAGCTTTCATATCGTGCTGGCAGCCTTCACCATTGGCTTGGCCAATTTTCTCATGGTGCTGGAGGCATTGTGGCTGTTGCGCAGGCGAAGGATCTACTTCGATGTCTACCTTTACTGGCTAAAGGTGTTTGCGCTCAACGTTGCGGTAGGCACAGCGTCGGGTCTGATTTTGGAGTACCAATTCGGATTGAATTGGTCACGCCTCTCGACCCAGGCGGGAGACATTCTAGGGCCGTTGATGTTCTACGAGGTACTGGCGGCATTTTTCCTGGAAGCGGGTTTTCTCGGCATCATGTTGTTCGGATTGAAGAGGGTGGGCCCTAGGCTGCATTTCTTCGCCACCTGCGCCGTCGCAATTGGATCTTTGATCAGCGCCTTTTGGATCCTGTCAGCCAATTCCTGGATGCAAACACCCGCCGGCTATTCAATTGGAGTCGATGGACGTTTTATTGCCGAAAACTGGTGGGCGATCATCTTCAATCCTTCGTTCCCTTACCGGCTTGTGCATATGACATTGGCCGCGATTATAGGCAGCGCCTCGCTGGTAGCCGGTTTTAGCGCTTGGCAGTTGTTGCGTGTGCCACAGAACCCGCGAGCCCGGCTTGCTTACTCCCTGGCGTTGTGGGTGGTTGCGTTGCTGACGCCAGTGCAACTACTGGTGGGCGATCTGCATGGTGAGCATAGCCTTAAAGTTCAGCCGCAAAAGGTTGCCGCCATCGAAGGTACCTGGACACGACCGGCGGAAGGAGAGGGGGAGCCATTACGTTTATTCGCCATTCCAGATATGGCTGAGCGACGTAACCATTGGGAAGTAGCGATTCCGCGCGTAGCGTCGTTGTACTTGCGGCACGACCTGAGCGGCACTATTGCAGCGCTTGATGAATTCCCGCCTGAGGACATACCACCTGTGCTACCCGTGTTCTTCGCTTTCCGTATCATGGTCGGATTGGGGCTGTTGATGCTGGGGCAGGGGTTAATCAGTCTGGTATTACGCTGGCGGCATCACTTGTACTCTGCGCGTTGGATGCTCCGAGGGAGTGTACTGATGGCGCCTGCTGGATTTCTGGCAATGCTAAGTGGTTGGGTTGTGACAGAGGTTGGCCGTCAGCCCTTTACTGTCTATGGATTGATGCGAACTGCTGACAGTCTGTCTTCGGTGTCTCGTCAGCAGGTGGTAGGGGCAACTTGGACAATCCTGGCGTTTTATCTGGTGATCTTCGGCGTGGGTTTTTGGGTACTGCTGCGACTTTTGCGGGAACCACCTCACGAAGACGAGCCAGGGCCTCAACCCTCTTTGGCCGACGAGACGGGTAATCCTGTGGGCAAACATCGATGATGGACAATGACTGGATAACACTACTGTCCGCTGCGGCGCTGGGGTTTTCGGTATTGAACTACGTGCTGTTGGACGGCACTGACCTAGGTGTGGGCGTACTGCTTGGCCTAACTCGTTGCAGTAAGCACCGACGTGCCATGGCGGTGACTATCCTTCCCATTTGGGACGCTAACGAAACGTGGCTTGTGCTCGGCGGCGGTGGGTTATTGGCCTTGTTTCCGCTGGCTTATGCTGTCCTGCTGCCGGCGCTTTATTGGCCGTTTATCACTATGTTTCTGGCGTTGATTCTTCGCGCGGTCGCGCTGGAATTTCGCGATTACTCGAAAAGCTATCGTATGAAGCGCATGGTCGATGGGTTGCTGCTGATCGGTTCACTGCTAGCTGGGGCAACTCAGGGAATTGTGTTGGGAACGCTAGTTCAAGGCGTACCTAATCAAGACGGGCAGTACAGCGGTAACGGCTGGGAATGGTTGGGCTTGTTTCCGTTGTATTGTGGCGCGGTGCTTGTCGTGGGCTATACATGGTTAGGCGCGTGCTGGCTGTATTGGCGCACTGTAGAGGATCTGCAACATCGGTCAGGTCGGCAGGCAAAGGCGTTGGCCATCGTGACCATGATACTTTTGGCCGTGTTGGTGATCTGGACAGCGACGCTGGATGCTCAATATGTGCATCGGTTTTCAAATAGGCTTATCTGGTTGCCAGCGGCAATATTGCTCGCTGCATTGCTGATCAGCTTCACCTTGAGCTTTCGAAGCCGCCGGCAATATCTGCCGCTATTCGCCGCGCTGGGGATTTTCATCTTTGCATTCGCATTGATGATCGCAGCACTCTTTCCATTGATTGTCCCGCCTAACCTGACCTTGCAAGAAGCAGCCTCAAGTCCCACCAGTCAGTTTTTTATGCTGGTCGGGTTCGCCGTGCTGATCCCGGTGACGCTCCTCTACAACACCTACGGCTTCAGAGTGTTCAGCGGAAAGGTTCGC
Organism: Pseudomonas sp. QD4; assembly: GCF_049199125.1. Taxonomy (NCBI): domain Bacteria; kingdom Pseudomonadati; phylum Pseudomonadota; class Gammaproteobacteria; order Pseudomonadales; family Pseudomonadaceae; genus Pseudomonas; species Pseudomonas sp. QD4. Next base: position 2,142,942 of record NZ_JBLZOM010000001.1, on the reverse strand, counting down.
GCCATTCGTGATTGACTGGAATATCTCAACCTTAGCCAGCCCAATACCGGTGTAGGGCGCCTTGCGAGCCTTGCACTGGATCCTGGTCGGGAAACAAAAGCGTGTCGATGTTCGCCAGTTGAACCTTAGTGGGGGCTTCGCGGCAGATATCTGCACGCTGCCCCGGCGGATAGGCACCGACGACTAGAAAATCTTCACTTGAATCTAAATTGCAATGGCCGGTGCCGGCAGGCAGTAGCAACACATCGCCTGCTGTGACTTCAAGTACATGACCACCCGGGCCGCCCAGCATCAGTCGAGCTCGACCGCTGGCGATGCCAAGCACTTCATGACCTTCGGTATGGTAGTGGTGGTAGCTGTAAATCCCATATCGCCATTGTGATGGCCAGCCATTGGCGATGAAGGTTTGCTCGAACAGCGCAGCTGGGTCATCGCCCTGAATTGCAATCGCGTTGGGGTAAATGAGTACCGGTAGGCGCGGGTTGTTGGGAACCCATTGGTTGCGTTCAAACATCAGGGTTTGCACGGTAGCTGTCTCAGCTCGCAGTTTGTTCATTCAAGGATCTCCGAAACCCTGATGTGGCAATGGAAATTCATACATCGATCTGCAACTCCAAATCAGCATTATTCAATGTGCGGGCGTGGGCCACCGTACCGTTCAAGCGTTCTCCCGAAGAGAGAATCATGGTCAAGGAGTGAGCCTTGTGTAGATCATCAGGTACTGGGGATAGCACCTGCACCTGGAAGGCACCTGGCGTGATGGAGTGATGAGTACGTCGCAATCAATAGTTTTGGCGATGGGGCCGAAAAGGGTGTCGTTTAAGTAATTCAAACGTGCGCGCTTGGTCATGGATATGTCCTCTGACGCCAAGTATTTCAAGCATCATTTTTGTGCTTCATTTGTGTGCTAGACGACACCCACGACAGATGAGTTCAACGCCATGGAGTGATGGTTCCTTGCTTGATGCCGTCTCTAAGGATGCGATTGCTGTCGCGCAGGAGCCATTGAACCAGCGGAGTAGGGTTCAATCGATGGCGTTAGATTGGTAGAAATTCGTCAGGCGTCATGAAACAACATGAGACGGACTGATCGCGTGGAGGCGATGACTTTCACTTTAAACTAACCACAAACGCCAAGGCGAGATCCCCGATGAAGTCCCGGAGAGTCTCGTCCTTGATGCTCTATGAGCTCTAGTTAGTCATGGCGGTCGTGCTTGCATCGATCTCCGGTTCAACTACATGATTTGTTCCGGGAGTCAGAATCACCTTTCGGCAATCCTCCTCTTTTTTATCGAAAATCTTATATCCCTCGGCGGCCTGTTCCAGTGACATGCGATGGCTGATGATGACTTCCGGTGAGAGACGACCTGTCTCGATGTGGTCGAGGAGCTCAGGCAGGAAACGATGCACATGGGTCTGACCCATTTTGAAGGTCAACCCCTTGTCGAAAGCGTCACCGAAAAGAAAGCCATGAATGAACCCAGAATAGACGCCTGGTACGCTTACAACGCCCCCGCGTCTGACTGCAGCGATACACTGACGTAAAGCTTTACCGCTGCTTCCCTCAAGCTTGAGTGTCGCGAGAACGGTTTCCGTCGTACTGCCTTTTGCTTCAAACCCAACTGCATCCACCACGCCATCAACTCCACGCATTCCTTTGGTTTGCCGAATGATCGTATCTGCAGGATCGTCGTCCTCATCGAAGTTGATCGGAATTACACCATATGTTTTCTGCGCGTAAGCCAAGCGGTAAGGATGGTGATCGACCATGAAAATTTGGTCGGCACCGAGCATCCTTGCACACGCCGCGCTCAACAATCCGACGGGGCCTGCACCGTAGATGGCGATGCTTGAGCCGTTACCAATCCCTGCGTTCGTTACAGCCTGATAAGCAGTTGGAAGGATGTCTGAAAGGAAAAGAACCTTTTCATCCGACAGCGTCCCCGGCACTTTGAACGGCCCGGTGTTGGCTTTCGGTACGCGCACGTATTCGGCTTGCCCGCCAGGCACACCGCCGTACATATGACTGAAGCCGAACAGCGCGGCTCCTGGTGGTATCGCCTTTTTATTTATGATCGCTCCGCGCCCCGTATTTGTTGTTTCGCAGGCCGCAAACAGATCCATCGCGCAGAAGAAACAGCTGCCGCAGGCGATTACAAATGGAATTACCACGCGGTCGCCTGGTTGTACGGCGGTGACCGCAGAGCCCGCCTCTTCGACGATCCCCATGAACTCATGCCCGAAGATATCGCCATGCTCGACAGTTGGAATCTTTCCTCGATAGAGATGGAGGTCAGATCCGCATATCGCCGTCGCGGTAACTCGAAGAATAATGTCATCACTTTCCTCGATAACCGGATCGGGAACCGTGTCGACTTTGACGCTGTGCGCGCCGTGATAGGTGAGTGCTCTCATAACGTCTTACCTACTTCAGCTGGATGGTAAGTGGGAGAGGAGGATCGAAGAAAGTAAGTTCAGAGTGAAATCGACGAATATGACTAGCGGTCGCTTGTGTAGGCGAGCTCGTAATTTTTTAAACCTAATGGAGCGCAAGTAGGTCGACTGCAGGAGCCAGTAACTCAGGTAGTCGGAGGTGACGTTAATGATCGGTGTCGTAATACCTGCCCACAATGAAGAGCACCACATTACTGCGTGCCTAACATCTATTCTGTTCGCCGCTGAGCATCCTGCATTGGCGGGCCAGCCAGTCTCCGTAGTCGTCGTTTTAGATGATTGCTCTGATCAGACCGAACAGATCGTTTCAGCACACGGTGTAGGACGGATCGAAGTTTCTTTTCAGAACGTGGGTAAGGCGAGAGCAACCGGTGCAGAGCATCTCTTGGCCGCTGGCGCGATATGGCTTGCCTTCACCGATGCCGACACTGTCGTGCCCCACGATTGGTTGGCACGGCAGGTTGAATTCAAGGCTGATGCGGTTTGTGGGACAGTCGAGGTGGATAGCTGGAGTAACCACGGAGATCTGGTTCGCTCAAAGTACATGGAGTGTTACCAGTTCACCGAGAATCACCGGCATATCCACGGCGCCAATCTTGGCCTGAGTGCCGAGGCCTACCGGAACGCTGGTGGGTTCCAGCATCTCACTGCACATGAAGACGTCCATTTGGTTGCTGATCTTAAGAGGGTTGGTGCTCATATCGTTTGGACAGCAACGAATCCGGTCAACACCAGCGCCCGTAAGGATTACAAATGTCGTGGAGGGTTTGGGGAGTATCTGGCCAGTCTGGCTACTTCATTGGGATTGCCTGGGCTCGATCCACAGGTAAGCGCCGGCCTGTCTCTTTAAAAAACGCTGTGGGCAGGAGGTAGCAAGTTGGAGTACGTCGATTACCTGCAATGGCCAGCCATGGTGGTGACGGTAGCCTCAGCCTGGTTCATCGGTTCGCAACGAGCGTATAGGCGCATGATCGCCTTTTGGGGATTTATCACCAGTAATGCGCTTTGGGTGATTTGGGGGCTTCACGCTGATGCCTACGCACTGATCCTCCTTGAGTGCATCCTTTTGGGGATGAATGCGCGTGGTTTTAAGAAGAATTTCGATGGTCATCGTCAATCCTGAGACTGCTCAGTTTCTTTACCCTTCGAATTTTTCTTGAGCCCTCGAAGGTTCATCAGGAATAGACAAACCTGTAATACGATCAATGCATACGCGCCTGCGTAAAGTCCCCAAATCACCCACAACACGTTGCTCACACTGAAGCACACAAACCCAATCATCCGCCTTCCTGGCCGCTGCGATCCGATTAGCCATGCAGCGAGAGCGGTAACAACCATCGCTGGCCATTGAGTCCAATCCAGATAAGCCAAGTTTTCCCCCGTCACGGTTCAGCAAAGTGAATTGCTATATCGATGCCACCCTATTCAATCGGGCCTTTGATGGCTGGATGAGGTTTTCGATTTGCCAAGAATGTAGCAAGGATGAAGCTGACCATTTGGGTGAGTTGTGACGACCACAGATATCAATGACCAGCCTTCGCGAAGCTTAAGGTTTGCATCGTGGGCTGATAGCGATTCCATGACTTGAACTGTCTCGGATATGTGCATTTCGTCTATCTCAATCCTAAGGGTCAAACATTAGGCGTCGCACAAGAGGAAGGGTTCCTTTATTGGTGCCTCGCCCAGTTGGATCATTCGCGATAGCGCCTGGTCTACATTGAGACCATCGCTTGAAGGGTGAACCAGTGAGCAAAATCATCAGCGCACATGACTTACAAATCGACCTTCAAGGTGCGAACGAAGCCGGGTTGTTCAAATGGCTGCTTGCCAGTTTCCTGATGGGCAAGCGAATCCAGGGGGCGATTGCCGCCAACGCCTATCAAGTGATCGTCGAGAAACACCACCGGGATACGCCGCACAAATTGGCGAGCTGCACTCACCGCCAGTTGGTCATGATGCTTGGTGAGGCTCACTACGTCCGTTACGACGAGACCACCGCGTCGCGGTTATTGGCATTGGCTAACAAGATGAATGCTGAATATCACGGCAAGGTCAGCAACATCGTCGCGGCAAGCGCAGATCGTAACGCCTTCGAAAAGCGGCTATCGGAATTTGAAGGGATTGGGCCGAAAACCATTGAGATTTTTATGAGGGAAGCAGCTGCATTACTCTTCAGACCCTCCTGCTAACTCTCACCTACAATGGCTCCCGGTTGCGTGCAGCATGGAGAAATCATGACAAACCACAGGCTAACCACGCTGGGCTTGCAGTTGAACGTTTCGATCTGCGGTCAAGGCTCGCCGCTGCTTTTGCTCAATGGTCTGGGTGGCTTGATTCGTACCTTCGATCCGCTGCGCGATGAACTGGACGACTTCATGACCATCACGCTGGACGTGCCTGGGGTCGGCAAGTCGCAAATGCCCCGTTGGCCCATTCGCCTGCCACGCCATGCCGACGTGATTGCAGAGATGCTCCAGCAATTGGGAATCGACCAGGTCGATGTGTTCGGGGTGAGTTGGGGAGGTGCATTGGCTCAAGAATTCGCTCTTCGTTACCCGAGCATGGTACGCAGGCTGATCCTCGCGGCAACCTCTCCCGGCCCAGTGCTGTTGATGAAGCCTGCCGACGTTATGGATTTTTTCCGTACGAGTAAAAACGCCAAAATGCGCGATCAAGATAGCTCCCGCAATTCAATTCACACGCTGCTGCGGTTCGGTGTGATGAAAGGCATGCTCTCTGTTAATCCGCGAACCTACTATTTCCAGCTCGCAGCCTTGATCGGATGGACAAGCCTGCTTCGGTTGTCCCGGCTGCCTCAACGCACGCTGGTTCTAACCGGCGACCGCGATCCGTTAATACAGGCATACAACGCCCATATCCTGCGCCGCACAATTCGACGTTCAGAACTTCGCATTCTGAAGGGCGAGGGGCACTTCTTTGTGGTGACCAGCGCTAGACGAACTGCCGTCTTGATCCGCGAATTTCTTTGCCGCCATTACGACGATGAAGAGAAGGCACCAAGGATCGCAAACCGAAACGCTAAGGCTAGCCTGGAGCGCACCTAGGTCAGCTAATCCGCTCGGTGGCGTCCTTGTGGAGGAGGGCCGCACACGCAGTCGAGGGCAGTATTAGTTTCTTCGCCAATCCTTTCAAACTCTCCAGATCGACAATGGTCAACCTTCTAGCTGTTGTTGATGAATCATGTCGAGGTGATCCATGGATAACTACCACATCACAAAAAAAGAAAACACCTGGGAGCTTGTCAAAGAGGGCGCACAACGTGCTTCCAAAACGGCCTCGACGAAAGCGGAAATCACTGAAATAGCCAGCGAATTTTTGCAGGGTAAAACAGCCTCTCTGAAAATCCACAAAGAGGATGGGACGATTCAAGAGGAGCGTACCTTTCCTCGTGCCGCTGACCCTAGGAAAACAAAAGGCTGAGTCGAATCCAAAATAATGGGCGGCTGCGAAAAAGACTTTCGATCTTTTTCAAGGAAGTCAGTTTTATCAGGAATTCGATTTCCGTTCTCGCCTGCGCATCTCTAACCACAGGAACTACTCAATGGTAATTGCATGTCTAGGATGGGGATCCCTGATTTGGAAACCAGGAGCATTACCGCTCGCAAGCAAATGGTTGTTGGATGGGCCGAGTTTGCCCATAGAATTTGCGCGAGTCAGTGAGGGGGGAGAGCTCGCAACGGTAATCTGCGCGAATGCGCATCCTTGCACCGTTCTCTGGGCAGTGTTGAATGTAGAAAACCTTGAAGAGGCATGCGAGGCCTTGCGTGTCCGAGAGCAAATTCCAGAGGACAGGGAGGATGGGATCGGTGTTTTCACCACCAGCAGCTCCCCGGTGGGGGTAATCGCCGAATGGGCACTCTTACACCAATTGGACGCAGTCATCTGGACTGCACTGCCGCCCAGATTCGAAGACGTTGAAGGTTTGATCCCAACTGTTGATGACGCTGTTTCATATCTAGCTTGTTTGAGAGCAGATGCGCAGGAGCACGCGCGGGACTACGTCAGGCAGGTTCCGGCTCAAATCGATACGTCCTATCGAAGGGAGATCAGTTCAAGGCTTGGGTGGCATCAATGAGTGCACAGAGCCAAGCCCAAATCGGCGCCATCTTTAATCAGCTGTTGTCTCTGCGAGAGAGCGTAAACCGTCTCCAGCAGATGGAGAATGAAAGAGTAGGTACGCTTCGCGGTCACCAGACCGTGGATGTGGACGGCGCTTTCCTATTGGTTTTTCAGAAGCTTCAAGACAACATCGTCGATATGGAGGAGGCTTTGGCCACCATTGCGGAAGCCACAGGCGATACACCAAAGTTCTAGCGGATAGTCATTGAGGCAAAATCACATGCCATAACGATCTTCCCTGACCAGCCTAGCTTCATAAACCTATTGCGAGCTTAGCCAAATCTCCATTTTCTGCGGCCTACCTAACCCTGGAATGTTGGGTTCTCCCAGATTAAGGGTCGCGAGCAATCTCTATCTTTGTTCCAAGGATGGAAACCACTCAGCTAGCTAATAAATCTTGTATCGCCATTGTGGCGGCCAGCCATTGGCTCTGAGGACGGTCTCGACCGGTGATACCGGGTCGCTTTCCTTAACGGCAATTGAGACGGGGTAAATGGGTACCGGCAAGCGACTGTTATTGGGAATTCTTTGCACGGCACCTGACATCACTTTCGACTTGCTCATTCGATGGATCTCCGAAGCTCAGCTACATCGAGGGACGTTCATACATCAATCTGGAATTCCAGACCTCCGTCGTCCAATTTGCGAATCTGAGCCACCGAGCCTGTTAGATGTTCCTTGGAGGAAAGGATAATGACTAAGGAATTAGCCTTATGTAGGTCATCTGGTACTGGAAAATGTACCTGCACCTGAAAAGCGCCGGGGGTGATAGGCGTGATGACCAGATTGCAATCAATACTTTTTGCTATCGGGCCGAAAAGGGTGTCGTGAAAGTAGTTTAAGCGCGCGGCAGTGGTGGCCATGGCAATCTCCTTGAACGTAGACGGACGCAGCGCCAGAGCTGCCCCATCTATAACCCTAGACGGAACCTGTAACTGCTTTTTCTGGCAGTGCTGACTCACGAAAAGTCCAAAGGCTAGCCAGTCAGCTTGATGATTCAGTGCCGATGCTCATTGCCAGTCGGATCTTCGATTTGAAAGCCCTTTCCATTGCGCCACGCATCAGCACCTGGGTCTATAGGTGGGACAGAGATGGCGGCACGGGCGTGTTTTTTCCGAGAGCTATCGACGTCAAATCTTTTATCCCGGTCGCTTACCAGTTGCTGGTTGATCTGGCCATCAGCTGTGAATCCCATCATCAGTTGCGGTACGCCTAGCGGTAACTCTTTGTTGAGGTCGGTGTGCCACGTATGCCAAGTCTTGCCATAGGTATGGATGAGCTTTTCCATAAGCGCATGTTCTGCAACGTCCGGAATGCCAGGAGCAATCAGTTGGCCCGACTTCACTTCATGAACATGGCTGTGCCAAAGCGCTTTTTCAGCGTTCGGCAATTTAGCAAATAGCTGCTCATCGATGATGTATTCCACCCCCATGAGCTTCGCATCCTTGCGATTTCCATCATAGATCACGCACTGGATCACCTGCTCATTGAGAATGGAGCAATAGTGATGAGCCTCCATTTGAGCCTCGGGATGGCCACTGTAAAAATGGAAACCATCCAGGTAGGCATTAAGTTCATCGATGGGCGGGCGCGATTGAAGTAGGGCGGCACCGGTATCCAGTGCGCGCGTAGTGGCTGTCTTTTCCTCGCCCGGTGCAACGACATAGGACGGCGTAGTGTTAACGGCGCACGCAGTCAGCAAGCCGAGGCCGGTCAGAATCAAGGATGGTCTGAGGGGGGTGAAAAATTTTCGCTGGTTATTACCTCTAATCATTGCGCAGATCTTCCGTCCCTTTAGCTTCCAGGCGTCGATAACAAACGACGATTGCCTTGGTTACCGATGCCCATGTACCTAGATAGAAAGCGCTTAAGGGCTTGCGTTCAAATCAATTGTCACTGCGGCCTCTTTTGGCGTGAGCCTCGCCCTGCTTGATCCTAAAGAGAAGGGGTTGGTGTAGGTCTAGCTTCGACACCATGAGTCCTCAAGGGAAGCAATATGGAGAGATCGACTACCGCACGTCGTGTAAGGGGAAACCCTCAATGCGTACGGGCATCCATTGTTCATATCACTGTGGAGATTTGATCATGAACGACGACTCGAAGGTGGAGGCCTTTTCCACTTGGCATGAGTTGCTTGTGAATCCGGAAGCCCGAATGGGTGCGCAGGATCAATACGACGAATTACTGCGCTTAGCTGACAATTTTCGAGAGAAGGGAATCATCGGTACGGAAGAGAGGAAAATTTTAATACAGGTGGCCACGTTGGCTTATACGCGCTCTGTGGAAGATCTGAGTCGTGGAGATTTGTCGCCGGCTTCGAGACAACCTTCGAAACGAATTTAGATTTATAAGTTTTATCCTCATCTCAAATCGCTATGAGCGTAAGGATTAATGTAGAGGGATTTCACATGCTTTCACACTTAGAACTAAGACACATTATTGAGACAGCATTCCTGCCTGCCAAATGCATTTGCTCCATATTCGCGGACAATCGCATGACTGTTCAGTTGCTCGACGCCAGTACGGAAAGGGAACAGCTTACGGTCGTCGGTTTAGATTCGACCAAGCTGGTCAACAGCCATGCAATCGCAACCTTGGTGGCCGAGTTGAAAGAAGAGGCCAGAATCAGGCGCACGGCCCACTGCAAAACGTACACGCGAGTCTAATTCAGGTTGTAAAGTAGCAGCGGTGTGTCGCGCAGGATTCAACTCGCAGCGCTGATCTGCGCGTTCACGGCATCCTATGATTCCGCAGCTATGCACTGGCGCGATGGTGTACCGCCCTTGGAGGCTACTGAATGACGTTCAAGGCTCGCATTTACGGCGCTTTCTTTGCTCAAAATATCCAGCGGTTGGACTCCACTGAAGAGTCCGTGATGGCGGATATAGATCCGTTTGCCCATCGCTTCGATCAACGGTTTCGTTATCCCCAGTACCAATGGAATTCACGTATCAGAAAATATTTCTCCTCTCATCTAGGGTCTGAAAGTGAGATGGCTCCCACGTGAAAATGAAGTTAGCATTCACGTATTCGGCTTCAACAGCCTGTTTCAGATCAGGGTCGCAATGTGGAAACGCTAAATCGCCTTCAAAGCGGAATCGAAGGACTGGATGCTCTGCTAAAGGGAGGTCTGGTCTCAGGCTCTTCCTATATTATTCAGGGTCGTCCGGGGTCTGGTAAAACCATCTTGGCCAATCAATTGGGGTTCCATCATGCCCGAAATGGTGGCCGAGTTTTGGTCGCTACATTGCTTGCCGAGTCCCATGATCGCCTTTTCCAATTTCTTTCGACATTGAGCTTTTTCGATGCGTCCATGGTGGGGGCTGAAATCCAGTTTGTCAGCGCCTTTGACACCCTGGAGAATGAGGGGCTCGATGAAGTCGTAAAGTTGCTGCGACGCGAGATCAGCCGCCAGAAAGCTACTGTGATGGTGGTGGATGGATTGCTCAATGCGCGCTCCAAAGCCGACTCCCCCATCGACACCAAGAAATTTATCTCCGAGCTTCAAGGCCATGCCGCTTTCGCCGGCTGTACTGTGTTGTTCCTGACCAGTTCCCGGCTAGATGACGGCAGCCCTGAGCACACAATGGTCGACGGCGTCATTGAAATGGGCGAAGAGCTGTATGGCACTCGCTCCGTGCGCCGCATCCAACTTCGCAAGACTCGCGGTAGCGGGGCCCTGACCGGGCTTCATGAGTGTGAGATCAACGACCACGGCTTGGTGGTCTATCCACGCTTGGAGACCCTTTACAGTCGTCCTTCGTCAAATGACAGCGCCGATATGACGCGCATCGCCAGTGGTGTTGCCTCATTGGACATCATTCTCGGCGGCGGATTGTACAGTTCCAGCGTTACGCTACTCATGGGGCCCTCCGGAATCGGTAAAACAACCTTGGGCCTTAAGTTTCTGAACGAGTCGACCGTTGATGCCCCTGGACTTCATTTTGGCTTCTATGAAAGCCCAGAGCGTTTGCGCCTAAAGGGTCAATCGCTTGGGATCGACATCAAAGGAATGGAACGAAGCGGTGCGCTGAGTATTGCTTGGCAACCCACCACCGAAGGCCTGCTGGATGGCTTGGGCGCACGGCTGTTAAGTTTGGTTGAGGAAAAAGGAATCAAACGTTTGTTCATCGATAGCCTGAGCGGCATGACGCGGGTTTCGACGAACCCTGCGCGAATCACAGACTTCTACAGTGCTTTGATGAACGAGTTGCGATCCAGGGGGGTAACTGTGTTGGCCTCATGGGAGATGCGAGATTTATTCGGCTCCGAGGTCAGCGCTCCGAACTCCGATCTGTCCAGCATCGTTGACAACCTCATACTCATGCGCTTCTTCGAGAATTACTCTGAACTAAGCAGAACAATTTCAATTCTTAAAGTACGAGATAGCTCTTATGACCCCTCGCGATTCGAGGTCGTCATCCGTGACCAAGACGTTGACCTGAAAAAGGCTTCAAGAAATGAACCGCCAGTTTCTAATCACTCAGCGCTGCCTGGTTCTACGTCCTAAGTCTTGGATTCGGGTTGAATTGACATGACCACCATCTTGGTCGTCGACGACGAGTATTTGATCGCAGATATTCTTGGCTATGCGCTGGAGGACGAAGGCTTCATGGTCGTGAAAGCCAGCAATGGCCAGAAAGGGCTTGAGGTACTGGAGCGCGAGCGGCCATCACTGATCATTACGGACTTCATGATGCCCGTCATGGATGGTCTCGAGTTCGCCACAGCCGTGCGAGCCTTACCTTCCGTAAGTCACCTGCCGATTATCTTGATGAGCGGCGCACAAGCACATATCGGCATGCAGAGGTCTGACTTGTTCAATGCCGTACTGGCCAAGCCATTCAAGATTGATTTGATGATCGCTGAAGTCAGGAGCCTTTTGGCCCCTGCTTGATTATCAACTCTTAACGGTGTCGATAATCCGGGTTTTGACCAAAGCTATCGATAGACAGCAAAGCAAATAATATAGATTTCTCGTCGGGCATAATTCTGAGCGTTGGTCATCAGCCAACGGGCAATACGACGCGGAAAAGCGTTCCTTTCTCCAACGTCGATTCGACCTCGATGGTTCCTCCATGGCCTTCTACAATCTGAGCCGCGATGAACAGCCCCAAGCCGAGCCCTGAAGATACTCCTTTATCATTATTGGAATGTCGGGAATAGCGACCCTCCGGATCGAAAAGAGTGGATAGCACACTGGAGGGAATCGGTTCACCATAATTTTGCACGCTAAAAAACGTACTGGTGCTTTCAACGCCCAATGAGACATTGATAGGCTGCTGAGAATCGCCATGGCGCACGGCGTTACCAATGAGATTTGAGAAGGCTTGAGCAATGCGCTGGGGGTCGTAATGGCCCTTTAGTGGGCCTGGCTTGTTGAAAAGGATTTTCGCGTTGGGATGGGCAATTGAGAGTTCATCGACGACAGATTTACAAATGGACGAGAGATCAGCGTTTTCCGGTCGTACCGGGATGCCGGTGCCAAGGTTGCAGCGTGCCAGGTCGAGCAGGTCGTTCACCATCTGGTTGGCGTTTTGGGCACTGAGGGAAATCTGGGAAATTAACCTTTTCCCATGGCTACCCAATTCTTCACTCTGCCTCAGCAGATCGGCGCCCAGAGTCACAGCGCCTAATGGAGTGCGCAGGTCGTGGCCCAATACACCTAGGACTGTCTTTCGCGTTTTCTCTGCCGCTATACCATAAGCGGTGACTGCCTCTACAAGCGCTTGATCTACCGCCTCGTTGAATTGAATCATGTCCTCAACTTGATGGTCTTCACCCGCGTACCCTTGAGCCAGCCAAAGTCTAAGTACACTCGAACGGAGGGCGCGATATTCGGAGACCATCTGATCAAGCGTGAAACCCGCCATAAGGCGAGTCTGCGCGTGAACTTGGGCTGCGGTGACATCCTCTGGAGTGGCCTCCAGCTTTTGGGGTTCGACACCCTGTGGCAGCGGAGAATGCGTCCTCCGCATATCATTCGCTACATTCCTCAAAATGTACTCTGCATGATCCCTCAATCCACGCGAGTCCATCGGCGGCATCGGTGTATCTACGGATCTGGCAAATTGCTCCCAGGCTTGCAGAATAAGCTCAAGATTTTTGAGGATAAAATCTGAAAGTCGCATAGTCATCCTATGAGCAGCTTTTGTACTCCAAGGTAGCAGCTCGATAATATTGGCACACTGAATCAGATCAGCGGGTCTTCTTTGACGCGACTACGCCGATTAGGGGAGCAGCTCTTTCCTAGCTTGTAAGCTGGACGGCACTAACCAGCTCTCCTCGTCATTCCATTTAGGAAGAATACCCAGCGGGAATGCAGGGGGAAATAATGGCAAAAAGCCGTAACGGCTTTGCTACGTTGTTTATAACGAATGACTTGCCATTTGAGTGTACGGGGTTGAGCGTCTCGTAATGGTTTCTCAGGTAATACCAACCCCGCTAGGAATTTTTTTGTTCAGCTTTTGCTGCGCCGGCAGCGCTCCGAGCAGTAACGAACCTCTTCCCAGCAGCGTGCCCATTTCTTTCTCCATGAGAAGGGAAAGCCGCAAGTGGCGCAAATTTTGTATGGGAGCTCACTCTTTTTCAAAATGACTCATCTTCATCTTATTTAGCGAGCACCAACTGGCCGCACTGCCATGGCTACGTTGGTGTCCTTGCGGCCTTGATTTCAAACCAAGTACGTTGCGGAGCATTCGGTATCATGCAGAACGGTGGATCTCTGTAACAGACATAGTGAATAACAGTTTTGATCTGCCATGATTTGAATAGGTACGAGTCTTTGCACTTCAGTCGCGACAAGATTGATGTGGATAGCCGCTCATCATCTTGTGTTCCCAAAAGCGCACTCCAGCTTTCCGCGCGTCAGACGCTTTTTAGAGTGGATGGAAAGTGAACTGGGGCATGAATTCGCGTATTGAGTGGCGCGTATAAAACTTAGAGCAGAGAGCATGGCTCCGCCACCGTTGAGTCCTGGCTGACCGAGTGATTTTAGTTTGAGTACAAATAAAGGGCCAGTTAATCGACGTAAGCGACCGAATCCTCCACCTTCGTTTTCGGCTATCTGCTACACCTCCATTCATGTGCTTCTCGCAAACCTTCAACGGAGGCAAGGATGATGAATTCAAGCTGGGCGGATCAGGTGGCGCTTGTTAGTGGAGCGGGCAGTGAGGTTGGAATCGGTATGGCCATTGCCCGTCGTCTTGGGGCTCAAGGGGCCAAGTTGATCGTCACGGCAAGCAGCGCACGCATCAATGAGCGGGTTGCGGAGTTACGCGCCGCCGGCTTCGAAGCAGTGGGTCGACCGGTCGACTTGACTCAGGAAACTCAGGTGAGTGAATTCGTCGCTTGGGCTGAGGCCGTCTGGGGGCGCATCGATATTCTTGTAAATAATGCCGGTATGGCGATGCAAGGGAGCCCAGAGCCGTTCGCCGAGTTCACGGGTACGAGCCTCGAAACCTGGAATCTTTCCATTGCTAGAAATCTGACAACTGCGTTTCTGTTAACTCAAGGGGTGTTGCCTGGGATGCGGGCGAGAGGCTATGGCCGCATAGTGAACATCAGCTCAACTACCGGCACACGGGCCAGTAATCCAGGGGAGGCTGCTTATAGTGCTGCAAAGGCGGGAATGGTAGGAATGAACATGAGTCTAGCTCTTGAGGTTGCTCATCAAGGTATCACGGTTAATTCAGTTGCCCCTGGCTGGATAGCTACCTGGTCGAGCACGCGTGATGAGGTCAAAGCCGCACGATCTACGCCTCTCGGGAGAGCGGGGCGACCAGACGAAGTGGCCGCCGCCGTTGTGTTCCTGGCTTCACCTGAAGCGAGTTACATCACCGGTGAGCTGCTCGTAGTGGATGGAGGCAATTGCCTGGTTGAGAACAAAGCTAATTAAGACTTTTCAACCCATTCTGCGACTGTTGAGTCCTTGCTGACCAAGTGACTTTAGTTTGAGTGCATAAGGGCCCCTGGGGCCCTTTTTATTTGTGCGTTACCAGAGTGTTAGTTCCAGCAGTCAGTCCGCTGAACCCGTGAAGCTTGTGATGCACGCGCCGATTTGATCGCTGATCGTATCGACATTGCGTTTCGAGGCGGAGCGTTGCAGGACTCAGGATACGTCGGTCGCCAGCTCCTTGGAGCTGGTAAGGAAGGTTTGGTGGCCAGCCCGAATTACCTTAAAAAAAGAGAGGCGTTCCTACTGAGCTTGGAGATCTGGTCAAACACGATTGCGTGAGCTTTGGCCATCATAGCGGCTTCACCACCCGGGTTCTTCATGGGCCAAACCATGCGGCGGAAGAGGTGCGGGTCACTAGCCGTTTCAATGGAAACACCGCCCAAGCTTTGCGCAAGGCGACGTTGGCTGGGCTTGGAATTGCCTTGCTGCCGCCCGCCATGACTAAGTCTGATCTTCAGACAGGGCGCCTTGTGTCTGTGCTGCCGCAGTACCATAGAACCGGATACGGCCTGCATGTGCTTTACCCCAGCCGGCAACATTTGCCCTTAGCTGTGTCTGCATTCATTGGGTTGGTGATGGAGAAACTGGAGGGACAAGAATTTCCTGCAACGGCTCTCTCCTGATCCATGCATCCGTAAAGAGCATGGGATATGCCTAAGAATGACGCAGGCGCATGATGGCATCTGTGATGCCTTGAGCATTCTTGTCCAGCGTCTCCATCGCCCCGATTGCGTTAGCGGCTACATTCTCCGCTCCGTTATCAAGGAGCCACTTAGTCACCTCTTCAATGGCTGCGCAGATTGCATGCTGGTTGTGCAGTAGCAGTGTGAGAGCGTCTGCGGTGGCTATGTTCGCTTCAGAGCTATTTGGCATCGGTATCTTCCTTGATGATCTGGTGCATAGATCGTAGCTGATCTCTCGCCTGCCGATTTCTTTCTGAATCTACGCGTAAGGGGGTGGCCTATGAGTGGGGAAAGTTGCTGGAGATCAGCAAAGGTCTGAGGCCATGTCGACTACTGCCATTCTGATTACATTCTGGTTATAGATTTTTTTCAGGCTTCCTCGAACGAGATCTCTACTTAAGTGCCTCGCGCATCATTTCTCAGTTGAAGTATGTTCGTAAATGCCACCAACCTGCGTCGAACGAGCTGCCTCCTTGGCCTCTTTGAGTCTTTGCTCAGCATGTATCGCCGGATCGTCGTGTAGTACCAGTGGATAGCCTAATAGTGAGAGAGCCTCGGCTCGCTTTTCGATGAGCAAGCGTTCAGGATCACGATTCACTTGGTAGGCTCTTCCTGGTACACGTGGAATTTCAGTCATTAATGGTTCCTTAGGCGCTCGTACGCTTTCCCTTCCCCGAGGATACACTTTGGCTATGAGCAGAAAAGGAATCACATATCGGAAATAGCGGAGTGAAGCTATCCTGGATTCTGAAAATTCAAGCCTGGAGCGCTTCGGCAAGCGGAGCGCGCAGGCGTGCCGGATGTCCGCCCGAAGGGTCAAGACATGGCCTGCCATGGCTTGGTTTACGACAGCCCTGCGCCTCCGGCGTCACGCACTAATCATCAACCAGCTCCAACCTATCTGCAGGAAGCTGAAATGACCGGCGATCAACTGCGCGAACTTGAAAGGAATAGGCGAAAAGCTTTTTAGGCTCTAGCCAACCTCCACCCTGGTGATCCCAACGCATCTGAACTCCTTATCGTCCTCGATAACCTCGATGCCCTAGAGCGAGACAGCAGACCTTCCACGGATAAGGCACTCGAATCGAGTGAGGTGCGTGACGTCGTCTCGGTGAAGCGTCATAACTCCGGCATTGATATTGTCTTGGAACTCGATATCCCTCTGCCGTGGAGAGAACGCTTCCTGCAAGCAAGCGTAGGGTCGACCAGGTTGATAGATGGGTTTTACGCCTGCGACTGGGATAAATTCTTGGTTGGCTGGGATGTAGAGATGCGGCACTTGGAGCAGCACAGGGCTGCCAGATACAAACCTGAAACAGACTGAACGGATGACGGCAATGGGACAAGACGACGATGACACGGTGTACTGCGATATCCAGATGCCGCTAGCCCAGGGTCGAGAGCTTCTGGAGTTAGTGAATGTACTGCGAGAATTGAATGCTCACCCCTGTCTCGATAAAGTCTTCGAACGCATGCAAGACGAGCTCAGCACATCTATTGATATCGTCGAAAATCCACCGACCTGGGGCCCTTGGGGCCGAAGCACCACTTAGCACTGGCACCACGCTCCATCCAGACTAGCGACTAGCCTATCTAAAGGTTTGCGTACGCAGCCACGCGTCCACTTTTTGCCATCGGCCAACCTCGGAAAGCTTTGACCTTCCTGTATCTAGAAGCTCGAGCAGTCGCTGTCTTTCCTCACGAGAGGGAAACCAATCATCAATCTCGACGCTGCAGTGGTTGGACTCGCTCAGTGCCCATCTCACAATCATGTCCGCAGCAGCCCTATAGTGATCTGCCATGAACAGGCGATGGCCATCCACTGACCATCCACGCTTTGCTAGCTCATCGGTCACGTCGATGATGCCAAGGTCACCAAAGTAGGCTGTGGTGTCAGGGTAATGAATGCCTGCTAACGACACCTTACACACGCCGGATTCCCGATCAAAATATGCAAGGAAATGCCATCCACCCGTGGTGCTTCCAGGATGTGGAAAATTGATGGCGGCCTTGCCTGTTATGTAGTGCTTGTGCGAGACGCGTTTGAGGTCAAAGTCGAAAAGCGGCTGGGCCATGAGGGCTTTCCTGAATTTTTGAGCGCCGATTCGGTTAAGCGGAGCACACCCCAGTTCGTGGTATAGCGGCCCATCGAAGGGTGGGGATCGCGTTGTTCTAGTTGATGTAAATCATAACCGTATTAAAAAGCGTCTGGCATATCTCTACGCATTGAGAAGTATGCTGCAAACGAACAGGTAACGCTCGAAAAATACCAGTGAAAAAATATTGTAGTTTCGCTAAGGAATTAGTGAGTGCCGCCGATGATAAATGTTCACCAATTAGCTAAGGGTCTGTGCGTGTCTGACGGTATATTTTCTGTGATCAAGAGCGTTTTTCCCACGTTCGTGGCTGGAGCTAAAGATCTACAGCGTTCCATAATTACTCCGACCGAATTTTTCAAAGATATGAAGCTGCGCAATTACTGGTGTGCGCAAGCCAGCTTGATCGGGCTCGTAATGGCCGTTGCGTTATCACTACTAAGCTTTCCATCGCTGAAAGGGATTGGGATAGAGCTGAGTAAAGACTTTGTAGCCGTCATGGTTGTCCTGAATTGCATGCTCCTTATCCTCTATGGAGCTTGCTTCTGGTTAGGCGCACGTTTCATGTTTGGAAAGGGGTCGCTGTTTTCTACGATCAACTCATTTTTTTATATCTCGATTTGCCTAGTCTTCATGAAGATCGCTGAGATGCCAGCGCTGGGTTCGAGAATGACCGCTTTAGCGCATAGCTGTGAGCTCGGGGAATTTGGAGCGAATGTCACTGCAGCAATATCCGCAAGTTCTGTTTCCAGGACGTCAAACTTTTTGATCGGCGTATTTTACCTTGCATTTACTGTTTGCTCGGTAAAACTCCAGCGAGGCGTCAATGACTTCGGTATCGTAAGGGGAGTGGTGTCCGCGATTTTCGGGATGTTATTCTTAAGTTTAGCCGTTATTTATATCCAAGAGCCTGCAGTGTATGCAGTGGTCTGCGGCTACTTAGGCGAAAAGTGACTAACCATGTTTTGATTGGTTGGCTAGCTAGTGTTACGTCCTTGTAGATCAGCGATTAAGATAACTCATAATTTAACTGTACCATGGCTGGTTGTTTCTTTGCGTCAACAGCCATGGAACGGTTATCGAGGATTCAGACCAGCGGGCGTGGCCCGAATTCTTCTTCAATCCTTTCACTCCATGCTGAGTTTTCAGGTTTGTTAGCGCCCCCTCCTACTTTTCTAATAGCGTATGCGCGGCACACCTCCAGAAGCGAGGGCGGGATGTATTCCAGTATCCCTTTGTATTCTTTGTAGTCCCCGTCACGGTACTGGTACAAATCAGCGCACCAAAGATCGTAGACCCATTCACTGATTTCCTCGTCGCTTTGCGGAAGGGCAACCAATTCTTTGACGAATTTGTTCAGGTGCTGACGCTCCCTCTTGGAAAAGCCTCGGGTGGTAAGGCTAAAAAACTTCAAAGCCTTTATAGCTGGTCTAACTCGCCAGGTGAGCGAGTCAAGGGAGTCTGGAGCTCGCATCAGTGGCACTAGCTGATACGGATTGAGCAACTCGCCGGTATCCGTTGCCAAGGAATGCATTATACGGTCAAGGTGGAAGCTTCTACGCTCACTGCGCATGTGGCAGAAGGCATCAATGGTTTTATCAGTTTCCTTGCAGGGATCCGATATATCCCTTTCTGTGATATTACCTGCGCCATCCTGGTACTTAATGCGTATGCGCACTGTTGCTCCTGAAATTCTGTACTGGGCTGTAAAATGTCACTGTTCATCTATTGTCGGGCGGGGAGCGAGTCTCGGAGGCGCGGCTCTTATCTATCCCCCACACTGCTTTAGCTACCTCTTCAATTTTCGCGACAAATTTATCGACGTTGAGCCCTGCGATGAAAGCTAGCGCGAAGAAACCAATTTCACTCGCGTCAGATTTAGAGCTGGATTCCAATACCAGCAAGCCCGCTTTGAGGAAAAGATAACTAACGGCACCAGCAATCACGCTCGTAATAGGACGGATGAAGTACCACGCATACCAGTCCGTATTCCACCTTTTGTGGACGCATTTGTTCAAGTACACAGCCCTGAGGCAATAAAGGCAGCCCCCCACGCAACCAATTGCACCACACATCAACGGAATCCGTAGCACCTCATAAGGTTGTGCAAGCCAACCTAGCGCCATTGCGCCTATCGAGTAGGTCGCGATGAACAGCAACAGCACAAGGTAGCCTACGATCAGAAGCAGCACTTAATAGTCCTTCAATTGGTCGGAGTACGTTCCAATGGTAACTGTGCAATCAGTTTCGCCCATGATGAGCATGACAACTGGCAAGCCATCGTTGGCCATGGTCAGGGCTAAGGAAGCTAGTAGATTCATGTCGTCGGAGCTCGGGCGTGACGAGTGCTTGGGCGGATGCGAATGCCAGTCACCGATGTAGTCGACGACCCCGGCTGTTCTCCGACGCGTATCAAGAAGCACTTCTTCCTGGCCCTCGTACCCTCGAATGAAGGAGGTGGGTGTAGAGACGCTATCTGGAGGGGCAGGCATTCCTTTGACTATATTGATAGTTTTCAACTGTTGGTCAGTGTATCCAAGCAATATTCCACCTGTTTCATTAGGTAGCGCTTGGCTTCTCAGGCTGCGGATTTGTTCAATAAATCCTTGATCCCACCGGACTGTCCAGCCGTCTGACCGTGCTTCCTTTGATTCAGAAATGGCTATTTCATGCGCTGCGACGCCGCCGGTTTCATCGTTTACATCCCATACACACGCTCGCGCGCCCGATTTGGCTTGGCTCAGCCTTACCTGCCGGCTGAGGAGTGATGCGTGGAGGCGAATCAGTTCGACGGAAAGCCTGAGGGAAATATCTCTGCACCCGTTCCCGACCCATTCACCTTTGCTGTGTCCATCAAGATGAAGTTCTCCCCACGGCGACTCAAGGATTGCACGGTAGTATTGGGCTTCGATGCTCGATATTCGAACGCCCCTGTCGCGGTCTTCGAGAAGCAATACTGAGCTTCTACCTGAAGGTGTGAGGAATACGCTTGCAGTACGAGGTGTTCCATCACGCTCACCTAATTCCCTCGGTACATGCAACGTCGTCGTGGCGTCCACTACTAAGCTTGCGTTGCTTAGTGCCGCCGAGACATTCACATCTTCGTCGACAACGCTCGCGTCAATCGCCATATGCGGTGGTTGTTCGGGGAATATTTGATCCAGAATGCTTTTAACGGCTCTGACTTTCGGGGATCCGATAGCAGAATCCGAAATGATATGCCGTGCCAGGTTGTGAGGCATAGCTTGGTCAGGATCTATCAAAGTCCACTGACCCCAAGACTCTCTCGTCCACGTTTCCACCATGGAGCTGCCGAGAGCACCTACCCCAGCGATCACTCCTTCGAAATCCGAATCTACAGATTCCAGGCACGACAATGACCGGATGAGTGGCTTGTCGAGCTTATATCGAAGCTGGGTTGGCAAAATTGAAATAGCTTTCCATCGCTCCTCTAGCGTTTGGCCTATGAGCTCAACGGGGCTCCAGCTTCCTCGGTATTCATCATAAAAAAGCAACCCGCAGGCTTCACCCAGATGGAGCAGGGAACTGGTAACCCAATAGGCGAGGTCGTCAACCTTGTCCACTCTCCCGTTCCGAAGTCTCGGAACCGATAGCAAAATAAGAACGCATTTTGGACGCTGTTCATTGGATGAAAGATCAGTGACCGAAATCAACTGCTTGATTGCTTTGGTAAGCTCGTCAAAAAAGGAACCGCCACGAATAGCCACCCATTGGTCAAGGTCTCCCAATGTCGCTGGGAAGCGCTCGACGCGCGAGCTTTCAACAGGCGGCAAATTAACGCGAAGGGTAGGGATACCCTTCATTCCACATGCCGTTGCTGCATTCGCATCTACATAGTAGCCAAGGTAAGTGGTGACCTCAGTGCTACCGGACTCGGCTTCAACAAGAACCAAACGGCGAGCAGGGTTTAAAGATTCCTGGGCGTGTTTGGCGGGCAAGATAATTTGGAACGATGTGTTGAAAAATAATTGCTCCAAAGGCTGATCGCCGAGATGAAGCGAATTTTCGGCTGATTCCCGCAACCACCAGAGCACCCTCGCAAGAAACTTTTGAGGAGTCCAGGAGCGCTGAATCTCTGACCATGTGCTGTTGTACAAGCATAAGGAAAGTGGCTCGCCGGTACGGGTGTAATTTTGATGGCCTAGAACAGGGAACTCACTTCTTAAAGCCCTCACCCCAACAGGTGGGTCTTCCTCCGCGTTCACAGTGAGTGCTAACCACTCCTTACGCAAGATACCGTTTGGGTTGTGGGCCCCAACCGACCCGTCTCCGGCCTTCACCACAATTATCTCGGTCAGGCCTGTGCCGTCTGATAGCGACCGGACTTCCTGGATCTGGAAGTATTCATGCCTTTCGCATGCTCGATAGATCTCAACCGAAAAGGGAAGTGTCAGTGCCTGCGCTCCATCTTCGAGTGGGTTACCCCACTCGATGATACTGAGGCTCACTTCTTGACTCCTGCCCGAGGTGCCGCCGCTGCCACAGCGCTGCTCGCTGCCGCGATTCCTACAGCTGCTCTCACCAATCCCGATGATGTGACCTCAAACCGGATCGTCTCTGGTTTGGCCTTGTCGCCGACACACAGAAAAATCCCGTTGACGTCATCCAGGATGGACTCGTACTCCCGCTTAGCTCGAATGCAAGGTGGGTCGTTTTTGTCATCGACCACCTTTTTGCTGCTGGCGACAATGATCGCACCCTGACGAGCTTGACCCAACGCAGATCTTGCACCCTCGGATACCTCTGCATCTTCCCCATAAGTCGACCAGCTGTGGTGCGAAAGTGCGTGCCACGAACAGTGGTGCGGAGCCTGGAGCAGATCGTATTCCAGCACTTCAGGAGTTTCTTTGTAACGTTCCCAGATTCGCTCCCAGATAGAGGTATGGGCATCGCCACCAGTCAGAAAGCGAGTTTTATTTCGGCTGAATGACGACGGAGCCAACTCGATACTCAAAATCACACTTGAGTGATTTTTCGAAAGAGTCTCTTCTGTCTCGTCATCCTGCTTGGGCATAGGTGCCAAGAGTTTTGCGCTGAAGAAGTCACCGTAGGTATGCCCGCCAATGGTCGAGAACGTCTCCCCTGTCTTCACTAGGATGGGTTGGATGTTGTCGGTTTTACCTCCTTCATCCTCACCGAAAACTCGAACCCCATTACCAACCACTGCGTAGCCGAGCTCCTTCCAGCGAAGGACTCGGCGCCTTGCTTCAACGTGAAAGGCGTGGGCGTCGTCACACAGTGTTAGGCCGAGCGAGTTACGTCGCCGAAAAATCATAGGAGACGACCACATCTCACGAATCACGATTCGCTTTTCAGCCTGCGGCTTTTTATCGTCCGGGTAGTCCTCAATCGGCCCAAGCCAAAAATGCTTGCGCACGCCGAGGCAGTGATCTTCGTCAGGATGGCTGAGAAGAAACGCATCCACGTAGGGGCGTTGGTCAGCATCTGTCAGCAACTGCTTCCTCAGCTCCCCCGCAACATCTGGCGTCTCATCCTCAGGATCATCTGCCGCTTGGCGAATCCGGACGTCAATAATGATGGTAGTGGCATCGGCGTTAGCCAGTCGCACCATGGTCATGTCGCCGTTACCCACCGGGAAAAACGCAATTTGTCCAGCCATGGTGCACACCCCCAAAAGAAGACGCGAATCGTCGTGATGGCAATACGGTACTCATAAAAATTAGATGAGTCTAGTTTTTAGTAGTGTTACCATCGCACCATTCATTGCACTAGGCTCAACAGATGACTGACCACCCACCAAAAAAGGCAGGCCGCTGGGGCCAGATGCGCCGTTTGGAGTTCATTGACTTCAGGCTTTTGTGGGAAGGACGGGTAAATCGGGCTGATCTGCTCGATTTCTTCGGAATTTCTGCTCCGCAGGCTTCTTTAGACTTCGCTAGTTACTTGGAGCAGGCGCCAGGAAATGCAGTCTATGACAAGACCGTAAAGGCCTATGTGGCCACGGACACGTTCACCCCGAAATTTGCTCCTGACGACGGTTTGCGCTATTTGGACGAGCTTCTCGCTCGGGAGATGGGCGTGATTGATGAAGCAGAAAGCTTCATCGGTTGGGCGCCTCCGATGGATTCGGTGCCCAACCCTATCCGTCTAGTCGATAAGCCGGCGCTTATAAAAATTCTTCGAGCTATTCAGCGGCAGGAAGCGCTTGAGATTAATTACCAATCGATGAGCGGGCCAGATCCAACCATCAGGACTGTCGCGCCACATGCTTTAGGGTTCGATGGCTACAGATGGCATGTGCGGGCCTATTGTTTTAGACGTAACCAACACATAGATTTTGTTCTCGCAAGAATACTTTCGTTGGTTCCGAAAGACCTGCCGTCTACACCACCTTACGATAAGTTATGGCATACCTATGTACAGGTGGTAGTTGGAGCTAACCCTGAGTTGGACGAAGGGCGTCGTCGTGCCATTGAGTTGGATTACGGTATGCAGGATGGCCAAAGTACGTTGACCACCCGTCAATCTCAGCTTTGGTATCTTCTACAAAAGCTTGGTCTCAGGAACCACAATCCTGATCCTAAAGCACAGCAACTGGTACTTCTCAATCAGCCAGAGTGCCAACAATGGTTAGGTGAGTAATCTAGCTCGTGCACAGTAATTCAGGCCGATATTTGCAAATCTACTGATGGATTAAACATGGTTGCGATATTAGAGTTGGTGAAAGATCCCTACGAGCGAAAGGCTAGAGTGATACCAGGGCTTCTGGTTTCACTGCCGCTGCTTGTGCCCTTACTGTGCGTTTATGGTGCTAAACATCCCGTACTTACCAGTGTCATTGGACTGCTGGGCGGGTGTGGTGCAATCTACGCGTTGGCGAGCGTTGCTCGTGGTCGAGGAAAAAAGCTGGAAGAAAAGCTGCTAAAGACATGGGGAGGAATGCCTACGACTTTAGCCTTGCGGCACAGTGATAAATTCCTGGATAGCGTCAGTAAGCAGAGATATCACCAACAGATATCGTCAAAGCTGGGAATTGATATGCCTAGTGAAAAGGATGAAAAATCGGATCCTGCTAAAGCTGATGATATCTATATTGGCGCGACTAAGCGCCTCAGGGAATTAACTCGTGGCAATAAAAATCTCCTACTGAAAGAAAATATCGCCTATGGCTTTCATCGCAATATGCTCGCGATGAAGGCTGTAGGAATTCTGTCTTGCCTTTGCGGATTAGGGTATGGCGGACTGATTGCGGGAGTAATTCGAGTCAAGCCGCCTCATTTTGAGCCGATTCATTTGGCAGATCCAGGGCTTGCAGCAGGGCTCACAATCCTTATTTCTGGGTCACTTTTGATGGCTTGGTTATTTTATTTCGACAAGGATGCTGTAAGGCGGATGGGTTTTGTCTATGCGGAACGCCTGTTCGAGTGCCTTGGTTCCCTACCCAATCCGAGGTCAAGAAAGAAACCGGTCTAAATCCAGGTGGGGCCATAGGAGCTATGGGCTCATATGGATTTATCTTTAGAAGAGCAGTCAATTATAATTATGCAGGGAGGCAAAATGCCTACGATAAAAAGCTTATCCGTTGGTAATGGCGATATGTTTTACATTCTTCATGGTGGTGATAATTTCACTATGATTGATTGTAATCTGAATGCTGACAATTCTGATGAGATTATCGCCGAGCTCAAGGACGTATCAAAAACCAAGAGTATGCGACGCTTTATCTGCACTCATCCGGATGAGGATCACTTCAAGGGCATCGAGAAACTCGATAAAAAGTTTCCTATAGCGAATTTTTATTGTGTGAAAAATAAGGCTCGAAAACCGGATCTGACGGATTCTTTTCTCCATTATTGTGCCTTGAGAGACGGAGGTAAGGCTTTCTTCCTTGAAAAAGGGTCAAAGCGGAAGTGGCTTAATCAAGGCGATGAAGAGCGCGCCTCTTCAGGGGTGCAGGTTCTTTGGCCGGATACCTCCAACGCGGACTTTAAGGAAGCTTTGCGGAAATGCGATGCTGGTGAAAGCTTCAATAATGTGTCCTGTGTGTTGAGATACTTTGTAAAAGGAGGGGCAAGCTTCCTTTGGTTAGGTGACCTCGAGACTGATTTTATGGAGAGCATTGTAGACGACGTCGAATTGGAAAAAACAACCATCGTATTCGCCTCTCATCATGGTAGAGCATCCGGTAAGATTCCAGACTCTTGGCTCGAAAAGCTTGATCCTCAAATCATTGTAATCGGTGAGGCTCCATCGCGGCACCTTCACTATTACACTGGCTATAATGTGATTACTCAAAACAAAGCCGGTCATATTACGATGGATTGCATAGATAACATGGTGGATATCTATGTAACTAACGAAGAGTATGAGCGTGATTATCTTGAGGATAAGGGGAAGCGAGCATACCCAGGTTATATTGGGTCATTAGAGGTCGAGACTGAATACACGCTCTAGCAGATGAACCTACATGGGGCCAGCTGCCCAGTACGATTGTGTCCCTAAGCCCAGCTGAAAGTAACTTGGGTCAAGATCATCCATTTTCCGCAGACTAGGAGCCCGGACGCCCCCTAGGAGTTCGGAGTAGTCGTGGGAGGATGCTTTGGCGGTGCCCCGTTACCTGGCAGGCCTGAGGCGCTTCTAAGCGCATCAGGCCTGCCGTCAATGTGCCGGTCTCAGCGCTGGACATTTGTACTCCTGGGCTATCGTGTCCTCTACTCCGTAAGCCCGATGGACGAGCTGATGTCACTCAGCTATGTTCGCTTGCACGATCAAGCGCGGAACCGCGCGAAGACTAAGGAAAGGAATCAGCGCGATGATTTATCAATGCAATGGATGCAGCAGGACTACCTTCGAGATCGCATGCCCTTGGTGCATGGGTTCTCAAGTTTCACCGTCATCAGAGCTCACGTTACGACACCTCACGCCACTGGATCCTTCTTTTTATCCCGATTTTCAATACAGATCCAAAGGCTTGATTCAAGACTTTTTCGGGAAGAAGAAGGAGCAAGCCCAGCTCAACGATCTCCTGAATAACGTTTTGAGAAAGTACGCAGAGCTGAAGCAGCCATACTTCACAAACTTCATTCACACAACTCGTGAAAGCGCAGGTAGCAGCGATGACGCGGGCGTACCTGGGCCACGATTGGATGGTGTGTACAGCGAAAGGGAATTGTTCAGAGAAGTCCTGATTCGCAAAGGCTTTGACGAGCTTGAAGGGCTTCCATCCCTCTTAGACAAGCTGTTGCAGACCACCGCCTTCAACTCTGCCTATCTGGGCTTCTCCAGAGAGCTAACCCGACACATTCGAACTGACCTTGCCGACACCTTACGTTCTTGGATTGAAGAGGCAGGAACGACCTTCAGGTCTGACTTGGCTTTGTTCTATTACTACCTTTGGGAAAATGACGTTGCGTTCCCAAATGTGCAATTCAACCCTCAAGCGGCTTCGACATCTGGTGTGCCACTCCTCACGATACAGGTTTTCCGGAATGGCCTGAGTCTCTGCGAGGAGATCTATTTCGATATTCTCGTCGAGCGGCTTGGATCTCAGCTGGAGCATTTCAATCCGAATCAGTTCATCACCATGTATCTGGTGGATGCTATGGACGGATTTCAATTTGAAGCTTTCCTGGTTGAGATCTTCCAAACCATTGGCTATGACGTTAAGGAAACCAAGAAAACTGCTGATCAGGGCGCCGATCTTTTCGTTACCCGGTTCGGTAAAAACATGGTCATCCAGGCTAAGAACTATTCGGGCTCCGTAGGCAACGCGGCTGTGCAGCAGGCCATCTCTGCTAAAGCGTTTTACGGGTGTGACGAGGCGATGGTAGTCACGAACTCCTACTACACGAAATCAGCGAAGGAGTTGGCCAGCACGGCGGGGGTGCGGCTAATCGACCGTGATGGGCTTCAGAGCTACCTTGATGACTATAACCAGAAGCTTATCGAGGTCTTCCAGGCCGAGGAAGAAAGCGCCTAGGCCTGTGCCCGTCAGCAGTCTAGACGGCAATCGCCAAGGCATCATAAGCGTACAGATCTGAGGGAGCACGCGACGTGTCAGGGGTACGACAGCACTTCATTCCGAGGTTTTTGCAGAAAGGGTTCAGGACTCCAGGTAATGGCAAAATTGTCCGGTGCTGGGTATACGAACAGAATAAGCCCCCCAGATCTGCAAACATTCAAGATGTAGGACTTGAAAGGCATTTTTATGCTATCGACGGCGAGCCAGATCTGGACGATAAAATCACCGACGAAGAGCGGGACGTTTACGTACCTTTGATAGACAGCCTACGGGCTGGCAACCTGAGCGAGGCGGTGGTCGAGAGGATTCCAGCGCTGTTATCTCACTTAGAAATCAGAAGCCGCCATGTTCGCCAGAATATGCAGTCGATGGTTGATGAGTGTGCCACTGGCATTCTTCGGTATCTTTCAGATCCCGCTACCCTCCGTGCGTTGACTCAAGTTCATTTCAGACCAGGTTCCCCTGTGTTTGACAGTGCTTTGGCAAAGCAGGATGTTAGCCCGCAGCAGCTTCAGGCTTTGCTCACTATGGATGAATCACTCCTCGACCGAATCATCGAGCCGCTCGTCGCGATATTTGCAGCCCAGATGCCTGCCCTGTTGATGCGTATTAAGTCTTCAATACCCGACATGATAAAAGCCAGTCATGTCCGCATTCTCAACGAGTCTGTATCGCCAGCTGCCCGCGCCCTGCGTTTCAGCGCGCTTCATTATTCGGTTCAAAGATTTGAGTCAGGCGATCTGCCTCTAGGGGATTCAGTCGTACTGTTCCATGTGAGAGGCGAGCGCTCTTTCAAGCCCTTCATGGATAAGGATGATGAGCTTGTTCACGTAATTCTGCCGCTGTCGTCGGATCTGTATCTTCTTGGGGAGACGGATATCTCTCAGCCACCGCTTTCCCAGAACCTGCCGCTTGAAATCGCCCGATGCTCTATGAAGTATTTCATCTGCTCGCACCAGAGTGATCGTACTGTTGATTTTCCGGCGCAGATAGGACGCAACGCTAGCTGGCTTTCGGCACGAGAAATGAGCGTATTACTCGGAGAAGTGCTTTCGGGGTTGATGGGGCAGAAGCTAACTTGACGCGGAACAGTCAAGGCGAGGTTACGCGAAGGGATCTTCCTGAGATGGTTCGTTGAGATGTAATCCTCATCATAACGCCTTCAAAAGCCGCTCAAGTGTCTGATGCTCCCATGTGCTGAGCAGTGCAAGTGGATCAGTGCCAAATCGATTCCCCGAGTCAAACGACCAGCGCCGGCCTTCCGGACTTACGCCTTGGTCACAGTAGTCCAGCTGATCGCAGTCGTTGTAAATCGATATCTCCCAACCGTCTACCTTGATCTGGAAGTGACCGGCATAAATCTCGTCCCACGATTCATGACCCACCTTACTCATGACGCTTCGACCGAAAATCGCCTCCTTCAGAACCTGGGATACCTCTCTTGCGGAGAGCTCAGCCGCAGTGTTTTCGCTAACGCTACCTACGTGGGATGAACGAGCTGCCGCTCTGGCAGCGTTCAGCCTTTGCTCAGCGTACATAGCCGGATCATCACCTGGCAGCGGATAGCCAGCGGCTGAGAGAGCTTCGGCGCGCTCTTCAACAAGCAGTCGCTCAGGATCACGAGCGACTTGATAGGCTCTGCCCGGCACGCGCCAAATGACATCCATTCGTGGCTCCTTAGGGACTGACCGGCTTACTTTCCAACCGGCTTCGTCGGGATCTTTCGAAAGCAGGCACCCACCACAATTGGGCACGTGGTTCGCAATTTCATACTCACGCCAGTCCATCATAGCTCCGGCATCAATGCCGAGCGTCTTGCGCTCAATTAGCCAGGCTACAGCGTTAATGAACTGGCCATGGGAGTAAGCAACGATGTCTTGGGCGGGATGCTCTGCAAGGCACTCCAAGAAAGACTGAGCTCTAACTATGAAATCTAGAAATGACTCAGCGCCTTCACCATCCGTGAAACCAGGATCTGCTTTGGCCCAATACGCCTCAACCCATTCTCGTCTTTGAGCGACGGTTGTATTAGCGCAACGCGCAGGTTCGAGATAAGTGAATTCGTGGATGGGCCAGGTTTCAAAAGGGATAAGAGGAAACACCGCTGCGGTCGCCATAGCGGTTGAGTGGGCTCGGGTGAAAGGCGAGGCAACGATCAGAGCCGGAGCATGGTTGAACGACAATGCCACAAGCTGCGCTTGCTCAAATCCTCTCGGAGTGAGAGTAATGTTCGCGTGATCTAAAGTGGCTTGGCCCGCGTTCGCAGCGCTCTCTCCATGTCGTATTAGTCTCACATGCTTCATTTACGAACTACTCGCACAGATTCGACCATCATCTCTCTTAGATCCCCAAGGTTACTGGTACTCAACCTTCAATCAAGAAGCCTCGACAGCAATCCCTCTAGCTGGGTGCCTGCATGCTTGAATTTCAGCTCTTCGAGCTTAGCTTCCCTTCGTTCGCCGGTGAGCAAGCTGAGTCCGTGAAGCGCATTAAGCAACTTCTGAGATTCACCGATTTCCGAACGCAAAGTCAGCCAGGTAGTGTTCACTCGACGAGCTAACTCGTCGGCCTCGTGGCTCAAGCGTTGTGACTCAATTAGCTTGTTAGCGTTGGTGGTGGCCTTAAGATGACCTAAAGCCTGCTCAAGTTCGTCAAGGAGCTCGGTAACAGCCTCCGATTGGTCAAGTGACACGGCGCGCCCCTCCACATAAATCGTGTCCGCCTGAACGCAATAGACAGCTAGTGGCCCTTCACCCCCTCCGGTGCAGTCAAGTGCAAGAACGTTCCCTAGCCGAACAGGCTCTGGAATCCAGGTGTGCCCCGTGCACACACGCCAGACCCCTTTGACACCTTCTCGATGGTGCTTTTTGATCCGCTCGCGCCCCCATAGCGCGATCTCTTCTACAGCAGGGATTGATATGTCTCGAGTGAACTCGACCCATGACATCCCGGCAGGGACATCAGCATGAACAACGCCAACCAAGCCGCGAGGGGACTCGATTTCTATGACTGTGGGAAGGCTCTCGAGCTTCCCAATGACCATCTCTTTCGAGTCGTCAGCGATGGTCGACCACCAGCCTGCACCATGAGCTACATAACGAGCGCTGGGGTTTTCCCTGTAAGCGTCGATAAGCATTTGCTCATGGTTACCTTGAACGGTGAAGAACCACGGCTCACCAAGAAGCTTCAGACCGTCGAGGACTCCAGGCCCGCGATCTATGAGGTCACCCACTCCGATGACTCGGTCGATAGCTTTGTCGAAACCTAGCTTCAACAATCCTTTATGAAGATCCATCGTCTTGAAATGGATGTCACCGACGACAAAGTCGCGACCGACCTCGTTCCGAGGAAGCCTTAGGACTTTCTGACTCATGCGCGGGGTTCCTTCCTCAATGGCGAGCTACCAGGTGGCCAAACCCGTATTGTCCACCCAGCGACTGCACCTTCCAACAGAAATATGGACAGACAGGATGACTACACACCATTGCTCAGGGCTGAGGTATACCGAGTTTCTCTCGTCGATGAAAATTACTAGAGCAAGCGGAACGCGCAGGCCAGTAAGGCCGGAGACGCGAGGATGGAAGCCCAGAGGGCCATGACTTGGCGTCAGCCATGGCATGGTTTACGACAGCCGACCCGATAGGGCGCGCCAAAACCGCGATTTGCTTCGATTGCAGGATTGCTGATGTTCTGCAGGCTTATGTATTCCAATATTTTTGGACAGTGCTTCGCGCAACGCCGAGCTTTTCGGCGATTGTTTTCCTGTCGAAACCTTGCGCTTTCAGGGCTCGAACGTAAATCGCATTAACGGGCCGCTTTGGCTTGCCTTGGGAGCGCTTGATGAGCTTTCCGTCACTGAATTGCTCCTCTACCAACTCCCACCCTCCAGACATCTCGAATTCCCTGACACGCAAGGCAGTACGCTGTAAAGCCTCTGACGGGAGTTCTTCACCCTGCGCAGCAATGGCGAGAGTGACCATCGTCAAAAGGTCGAGCCCTAGGTAGTCAGCGATCTCGTCCAGCTTCTCCAGCGTCGGCGTCGTCCTGGCCTGCTCAAGCTTCCCTAAATTCGTTCTGTGCGTCGCACCTGCCAGATCCTCGTAACTCAACCCTTGGTGTGCACGGGCTCCGCGTAATGCCCCCGCCAGCGCTTCCTTCAGATTCATGAGTCGGATCCTCAAAAGCGAGGATAGAGCCACGGCAAGCGTGTTTCGATAAACAGACCATAGTGATATTATCGTGACACATGGTTTGCCAAGCAGTCGTTTGGTCATAGCGGCGGGATGTTTGGATTGATGATGGATTGGTCATGAGAGCAGCACCTAAGACACGGCTAGGGACGTTTCGATGGGAGAAGCGCTCATCAAGTCCGACGTTTATGGCCCGGGTAAGTCCGCCTGCAATTGTCACTGAGCGACGTCTTGGCAAGAATCAGATCGATTTTTTTGAGAGAAGGCAGGGATAGTGAGTGATGAAGTTCGATTGCGTGAAAGTTTCAGGAAAAGTTGACTACGTTCGATCTGTTGATCGAATGAACGGCGGACATAAAGCTAAAGTCAGCATTGACGGTGCAGTTATCCCGAATTTGCAAGTGTCGAACAAGCTTTATGAAGAGTTGGAGGTCGGCGAGAGTGTAACTTTGTATGGCCTGTTTAAAAGAAACAATGACAAAGAAAAAAACACAGGCATCTTGTACGGCTTGGCGAAGCAGAACGGCGAGAAATCCTTTGCAACCCAGTATAGATATCAAGTCCCGCTTTTCCTGACGGTCACTGCGGCCATCGCATTTTGCTTAACATTCGTCGCCGGCTGGATAGCTTCAATATTTCCAGTGCTGTTTTTCTTTGGGGAAAATTCAGATTATATGTATACCACTACGGTATTTGCAGTAATTGAGTCGAGCTTGGTTGCCGCCTTTTTCCTGTGGAGGGCATGGGTGATGTTCAACGCTACGTCTAATCCTGAAGATTGGGAAACTACCGAAGCCGCAGCTCTATCGAGTCGCTTCAGTAAGTTCCACAAGTAATAGTCCTGTACGTAGTGCACGCTTACACCCGCCCCGGCTTCAGGATCGCTGCGCCAGACTTTCCTTTCCTTGCGAGTATCGGGCAAGCGGAGCGCGCAGGCGTACAGGATGAGCGCCCAACGGGCTGAGACGCGGCGCAGCCGTGGCTCAGTTCTCGCCAGCCTTCCGCCGCAGGCGGCACGCCATAGCTACTGCCCTACATCAAATCAACAAGGATGCGGCTGAAATGACCCACGATGAACTCCGTCAGCTTGAGGGCGCTAGGCGAAGGGCTCTGTGGGCCCTTGCATGCCTCCGTCCTGGCGATCCCACTGTATCCGACCTCCTTGCCATCCTCGATGATCTCGACGACCAAGAGCGAAACGACACCCCCTGTAGCGATAAGCCACTCGACCTCATTCAGGTTCGTAACTCTGTCTCGGTGATGCGCCATAACTCCGGAATCAACATCATTTTGGAGCAGACTATTCCGCAACCCTGGAGAGAGCGTTTCTACCAGGCAAGCGTCGGGTCGACCAGGTTGGTCGATGGGCCTTACGCCTCAGGCTGGGATAAATTCCTGGCGAGTTGGGAAGCAGAGATGCGACACCTGGAGCAGCATCGGGCCGCAAGAAATAAATCTAAAAAAGACTGAGCGGGTGAGGGCATGAGACAAGACGATGACACGGTGTACTGCGATATCCAGATGCAGCTAGCCCAGGGTCGAGAGCTTCTGGAATTAGTAAATGCACTCCGAGAATCGAGAGCTCATCCGCGTCTCGACAAAGTCTTCGAGCAGATGCAAAACGAACTCAGCACGTCCATCGATATCGTAGATAACCCGCCAACATGGGGGCCTTGGTCGAGTAAGGCTCCGCATGGCGGTAAGACTCCGTTGCTCATCAACCCCTGCTCGGCACTCCCGGCACATCCATGTTGATCTTGCGCCAAAAGGCTTCTGAGAAACTGTAAACCGAGAAAGCAATCAGCCCTAAAGCCATAACCATCAAAATCAACCATCCAGCAGGTAGATCTTGGAGCGCATCCAGTGATTCCTTCATACCAGGTGGATCTATGGCTTGATAAGTGGAACCGCTGATGGCCAGTAGCAATGCAATTTCTAAGAACACGACTCCACGGGCAATTAGTCCGAATCGTGATACAGGGCGGACGTAGCGCATGACTTCCTCGTCGGCCTCAAAATATTTCTCGAACGATGCTTTCCATCCCTTGATGATATGAGCAACGCCCACACCAAGGGGAACAAGAGCGATCAGGTACACCAACAAATTCGAGTGATCCCAAGACAAAAAATGCGCTAGCCAGTCTTTGGTCTGCCCTCCGGAATCGCCCGAACTTTTAATACCGCTAATGAGTAGGCCCAACGCAAAAAACGCAAGAGCGCCGTTGACGATGCCTCCGGCGAACAGGCCTGCGCGAATCACCAAGCCTTTGAATTTTTTGCCGTGGTGATCGACATCACGGGTAGCTTGCAGGACGCGCCAAGCTGCGAATGCGAGCAGACCCGCCACCACAAGCCCAATCAGAAAATAGCCGAATGGTTGGCTCAGCAATGCTTCCAGGCTCTTGTGGCTGTCCTTCGGTTTTGTCGAGTCTTGTGCTGCGAGCAACGCGAAAATACCGATGATCAAATACAGCAATCCTCGAGCGGCGTAGCCTCCACGAGCGAGTATTACTAGGCTGTGTTGCGCGGACATTCGATGTATTCCCGAGATCTGATACAAGAGCAGACCCCTCGTGCGGGGTGGGGTTCTATATCAAGCCGGTGACTGCGGGGAATTCGTCATCCAAGGCGACTGCCGGCATCAAACCTGAGCTCAGTACGTCCATCGATTTCATGTATTGCTTGCCAGCGCGGAGGCTTTGATGTCAGTGAAAACTCTTTATCGAAGTGCGGAAGTTTGCGGTCATATCCGATGGGCCTGTTAGATAGAGCGGCCAGATAGCTCTGAGAGGTGGTTTTTTAGACTAACGCTTCCGTGCACGCCATATTTCTTCGATGTCGAGATTGGCCAAGGCATCGCGCATCAGCGTAAAGGCGTTGTCCGAAAACTGAGGAATACGAGTCGATCCAAATTCGAATACGTTACGGCACTTCACATCTTCGTCTATGCCCAGATGTGCTCGTAGGGCTTTGGCTTTAGGTTGGGAAAGCCCGACCTTCTTCGCGAGATCGGCTGCTCCAAGATGAAATTTTTTCTGTAGATCTAACTCACGCACTGCCGCAGCCTCTGCTGGGTCATCTCCGCCGATATATCGTACAGGCGCACCTACTTTTTTCGTGAAGTGAACAACCAAGTTCACGCCTTCGCCGTCAGTACGAGTGCCCACCATCGAAAGTCGAGGGAATACTTCATTGATGCCTTGGCCGCCACGCACTGCCTTTTCTACCCGATCAATATCGCGTTCGGATACTTCTACTTCTTCCACCGCGATGGATTCCATGGCCAGCATTGATCGTATACGGCCACGTGCTTCATCACGTTGACGTCTTCCCGGCTCCAACAAATCCCTAATCAGGTTGTATTCCCTATCCACTAAAAACTCAAAATCACCTGGCGGCATAGTCGACACTGGCAGTACGCGAGCCGGAATGTGATCAATCAGGCTAATCTCTAATGTTCGGAGCAGGTAGGCATCAAATGCCGTTATCAACGCCCTAGTGTTGAGGTAAAGCAAGTCTTCAGCAACAACCACCGACCAATGTTGGGCAGCATCACGCAGACTATCCACCGCGCGCATCACACCGGCTTCTTCTTGAGTCAGACCATAGTGGGCAATGCAAAGCCCAAGGCTTTTGTCGAACGAAATTGAGCGCCCTGTAACCTTATCGAATACTTTGGCCTTGTTCTGAACAAGGACTGCCTTGAGCAGCATTTCACAGGCGTGCTGAAGGTGGAGCAATACAGTAGTGATACGGCCATCGTCGTCAAAGCTATTGAAGGACTGCATCCCGATACGAAGGGAACTGACAGCTTTGATCTTAAGGGTTCGTGCGTCCCGTAATAGCTTCATTATTCACTCCTTCGATCATGGTCAAACCCCGGGATTGATCGGTTTTCGCACTACGGGGTGAGAGCTGAATTCTTCATCAATTCTCTGCAACCAATCGGGGTTTTCGGATTTCCGGCCTGAGCCCACGATTATCTTCAGCGCGCACTCCCGACATTGGTCGAGCAGTGAGTAAGGGATTTGCTGTAGCAGCCCTTTGTACTCATCAACGTCACCATCGCGGTATCGATAAAGGTCTGCGCACCACAGGTTGTTAACCCACTCGGTGATATCTTCTCTGGAGTGCTGTGACGGATCCACTAGGACTTTGACGAAATCGACGATCCGAGGGCGCTCGCGTTTACCCAATCCTCGAGTGGTGAGACAGAAAAATTTCACCGACTTGATAGCCTGTCGGTACTTCCAGGTCAGCGAGTCCAGAGACTGCTCGTCACGCATCTCTGACACAAGCCTATACGGGTTAATCAACTCTCCCGTATCTCTAGCTACCGCATGAATTATTCGATTTACATTAAATGATCGCCATTCATCACGGGTGTGGCAAAACGCGCCAATGAGATTATCGTTTTCCTTTTGCAGATCCGAGATTTCGCGTTCGGTAATGCAGCCTTCACCGTCTTGATATTTAATGATTATGCGCATGTGATCTCCTGAGACTGTCCCTTCCATAGGACGCAGGATGAAGTCTAGGTGCTAATTCCTTACGCCACATCTTCCTCATCAAGCCATCGCTTAGATACGGCTATCTTTTCACCAGGATTTTGTACCGTTCTCGTGACGCCAGGATCTGATCCCTGAGCTCTTCAGGATCAATCCTCATCCCGCCACGAGGAGTTGTCTGCAGCGTTTGCAGGCTGTTCACCGCTTTGATGAACTCTCGCTCTTCTGCCTGCACCCAGGCAGGGCGTTTATCTTTCCAAAAGAACCATGACATAGCCGGCCTCATCTCCGATTGCTTCGAGATAAGTATGTGGGAGTTGGAGGTAATGTCCAAGCAAGGAAGTGACCTCTGCTAGCATGCAAGCGGAGCGCGCAGACCATGATGGTCGAAGAGCGTAAGGATGGAAGCCCAAAGGGCCGAGACCCAGCGTAGCGGGGCTCGGTTTACGACAGCCGCTCCCGAAGGGGTACGCCCGACCGCCTTGATTAAAAGATTACCGAACAGCTCGTTGATCAAATGACCGAGGCAGTACGCCCTGCGCGCAAAGATCGTATGTCCTGCGCAATGCCACCTCGTCTTCAGAAGACACCCTCGCATGAGTAAAGATCGTCGACAGAAAGCGTCTCCTTTCGCCGTTGCCAAGCTCAGACCAAATCCTTGGCTGTCCTTGTGCATCAGGAACCGCGAGCCGGTCGAGGAGATACTCCTCCAGGCTGTGAAGACGTTGCTGGCCATCAATCAAAATTTCACTGTTTTCGGCCAATGCCCTTTTACCGCTCTTTGGCTCATACCAGTCATTCGTGAGGTAGCTCCCCAGATCCCCGCCTGACCAAATAGCAGAGATGAAACGAGACTTCTGACCGAGGTTCCACTCCAGGCCGCGCGCCCAAGTTGGAACGGGCATGCCCATAACGAATCGCACCGCCCACGGAAACTGCTCACGAACGGAGGAGGGGTCTACCAGGTATTTTTCCCAGTGGTTGACTAAGACCTCGAGGGGACAATGACTGACGGTCGTGGGCAGAAGACGCTGCGGCATATGGATTTGCAGGTCTGATGTTCCGCCGTCAGAGTAGCGTTTAAAAAAGGAAGTCATGGTTTTCCTGGGTGACTCAGGCTGGTCGAAGTATTCGGGTAAGTGCGGGCGCATCGCCATGCTCCACCGTTGCAATGATCAGCAGATCCCGATCTGTGGAGATATCTATCTGCCCGCAATCGGCCAGAGCGTGTGCGTAGCCCTCGGCATACGCCGCCGATTTGTTGAATTCGGCTGTGCAGGTTGATGATTCGATGTTGCTGATCAGCCGCTCCCATGTGCGCCGCTGGCGGTTGCCGAGAATCGTGCAGGGGAACGAAAAGGCGCCGCTCATGCGCTGTGCGAAGTCATGTATAGAGAGGGTCAAAGCTGTCGCTCAAAAAGGGTACTTACCCATCACAAACGGTTGGTTTCGGAAAACCTTGAGCCTGAAGTGAGTTTTTTCTGAAGATATGCAAGTTTGCCCAAGCACGGCAGCTGGGACTGATGCGTTGGAGGACTGTCACATCAGGCAAGCGGAGCACGCAGGCACGAAGATGGAAACCCGGAGGAGCAAGATAGCCATTGAAAATGGTTGGCTTGATTCACGACAGCTGGCCCGAAGGGCGTGCCAAATGCCGTTCTGCATGAGTAAGCTCTCTGACTGAATTTTGCATGCTGTCAGCATTACTCAAATACCCTGTTCCAGGCCCGTTTATTCAGCTCGTTGCAGGCATCTGGTGAGCCACCGAATACACCTCCAGCTACCCTTTAAGCGCCAATATCTTCTACTGAGCCAAAGCCATAGAGTCCAAGATAGAAGGCGCAGTAAAGGAAGGCTGACTCAGCCCTACTGCGTACTAACTGACTAACGAGATCTTACAGCGCTGGAGCCAGTTCCTCTCCTAGCTCTAGCGGCTGGCCTGGTATGTACTCTATGTAACTGCGCATCAACCTGCACTCCCTTGGCTTAAATAGCTCATCAAAAATAGCATCCAGCAGCTCCAGAATCTCCTGAATCATTTTCTGAACGTCATAGTCTTTTGCCGTGAATCTGACGTAGACAGGCTTTCTTCTGCTCCCGTTAACTGCGATGAATTCATAGTAGTAGATTCTAGCTCTTTCTTGTTTCTCGCTATCTCGGCGAGCAATTTCAACCTGAAGTTGATGAATGGTTTCTGGGTCATAGTGAATTCCCTCTTGTGTGGTTAGTTTGTGCCACGTCAGTCTGGAGCGCTTTAGTTGTCTGCCGCTTATATGATTGCCGTCAAACTCAAACGAAATGCCCTTGGGCTCGCCTTCGTCGTTGAGCGTCAGGTTGATGTAGACCTTTTGCTTCCTGAGCAGCCGGGTGAACGTGAACATATCGCCATCGACGGCGTTGGTGGCTTCGATAGCGCCTGCGATCTTGGCGATCATTTTGTGCTTGAGCGGTAGGTCACCGTCCCGGATCGATGCTTGTAGCTCTGCGTGGGTAATGGAAACGCCCCAGGTATCCTTCGGCTTCGGTGCTTTTGACAGGCTGAAGCGGGCTTCTATGGCCGACACAGAGTCCAGGCTGATGCTTCGCTCGTTGCTGTCTTTGACCATGGAGAACTTGTCATTGAGGCGAATCCTGTTGGCGACGATGTGGACGTGTTGATGGTCTTTGTCTTGATGCATCACAGCGACGTATTGGTTGGTTTCGTCGAAGCCCAGGTCTGTCATGTATTTCTCGACAGCTGAGCGCCACTGAGGGGGCTTCAGGGACTCGCCGGGGCGCAGGCTTATCATCGCGTGGAAGACCGGCTTGATGGACTTTTCGGAGTCGATAGCGAAGCGCCTGAGCGTCTCGACTTGGTCGAACTCTCTAATCATCTCTGCGAGATCGTCTTCGTTACCCTGGAGAACACATGGCAGGGGATCGCGGCTCATTGTGTTGAAGCTGATGGTTCGGATGCCACTGATCTCGTGGTCGTGCTTCGTGCAGCCGAAAATGTACCTGATGCGGTTCTTGAAAGACCCTGCGGACTTGGGAAAGATCTTGCCGATCATTTCACACCCCCAAGATTCACTTGAGCGATGTACTTCACTTTCTCAAGCAGTTCGGAGCCTGGACGGTTGGCGTTGATCATTGATGCCAGATTCATGAGCTCACGGGCGATCTGAACAACGTCCTGGCCGACTTTAGACTTCACTTGTCCGTTAGCAACGAAATCGCGAATGAACGCTCCAGCGGACTTGTATCCTGCCTCAACGACTTTAGCATTCATGGCATCGAGCTCCGTTTTGTTTAGTCGCAGGGTGATGCGGGACTCTTTGTTTTGTCTCTCAATAGTTTTCATCTTGGCTCACCTTTATCGTTTTATATGAGCTTTGCTCTAACGCAACACCCGTAGGGATGTGAGTATCTAGCCCTACTTGTCTGACATAGACACAACTGGCTAAAAAGAAGCTCTAAAGCTATTGTGCAATTGGAGCTTTTGATGGCTCAACAGATATTTAAAGGTTTTTGAATGTATAGCTAAACTTTCGCAGGGTGTGAATGCGAAATCGCAATAGATGAGTGCGGTTTCGCTCTAATAGAGTGCGAAATCGTTTTGGGTGAGTGTGTTTTTGCATAGTGGTATAGTGGAATCGCAAAAGGGGCTTGCGACTCCGCTGTTGAGGATTATGATTTCAGCTGGCTTTTTACGCTTATTCTGGGTGGAAACCCTTTTTTATTTTGTGTCGCGTTAATGTAGTCAGGGACATAGGGAAGGCGATGCCTTTTTCCCCCTGCGCCTCAGCGTTTTTTATCGCATCGCGTACAAAATTGAGTAACTCTTTCGAGGGTGGGGTGAATGCGAAGAGTGAATTTTTGAAGGCTTGCTGCGCTTGGCTTTCAAGTTGTTCCTGCATACCGAGCACAACTATTTCGTTCTCAGGAACCAGGCGTTTTTTTGTGTAGGGGACTAGAACTCCATCATCATCACGCCTGCTTTCCATCCTATAAACGTAGAGTTCATGCCGTCTATTTACCGGGCACCAAACGCCAGCTAGCAACTCTGTGTGCATCGCTTCGAAGTCTTTAAGCTCCAGCTTAAACTTAGAGGCCGAGGTTAATGCTTCGGTAATTGAGTATTCTATTGTGCTAGCAATAAGTTCTCCGGTGAGAAGGCCTTCAAAGTTACGATCAAGGAACGTATCGTCATCCCATGTGGAACTAGAGGTATTTTGTTCGAGAGGATTTTTCTGACAGTGCCGAATCGCGGTGTAGGCGATTGATCCTTCTTGGGATCTTCGGTAGCTGATTCTGAGTTTACCGAGGTGCGAAGTAATACTGTTAATTATGTGTTGCGCAGTAAGAGTGCTTCCTGCAAAGCTTATGAATATTTTGTTGTTTTCGTATACCTGGGTATAACTATGGAACGAGCCACCAGGCGAAAAACTTGGCTTCCATAGTTCCACTTCGATTTCATAAGTTTTTCTGAAACCATTGAGAAGCGTTTTACCGTTGGCATCTGTGATCGCACTGTCCGCTACAACGTACAGGCCCTCAACCTCCATCGTGGGATCGCTGGGTTTCGCTTCGTCATCTAAGTATTTCGAGTAGTCAACGGACTTGGCGTACTCATAGCCTGCAACAATCAAAGTCATTTTGATTACTACCTATAGGGTTATCGTTTCCAGTGTGAGTTTATCTAAAGTAATACGGCTACATAACCACCTCCGTGTCACGTCCTTCGAGGGCAGGTGATCACACGGGTAGTCGCTATGGCGAAATTTGCCTTGTCAACGATGCCAAGGCTGGAAGAAAAGTGGGTAGTGCCAGTCGGTAATGTCATGACTGAGCATGTACACGTCACTGTGGAGTCCAACCAGTCCGTCCAATAATTCAGCTATTTGGGTACGAGCGAGGTACAGAAATTCGTACACATGGTGAACATGATCACGGATTTGACCAATGAAATCAGGCTTTGGCGATCCGATCCATCATGGGTGCAACGCTAAAGCGCCGGGGCTGCATAAGGATCGAGTTCGTTGTGGGGGTTGTGGGGATAGCTGATCTGTGTACCATTTTGCTCTACGTGTTTAAAGCCGTTTTTAGTGGCTGAGTAAATGGGAGTTTTCCAAGAGGCGTTGATGCAATGTATCCGCTTCACTAGCAATTGTCATAGTGACCTTCGCGTCAGGGTGTGGGCGCGCAATGATACCAATCCAGTCATGCTGCGTAGATACGTCCATTTTGCTACGGAGCGAAAATTTATCGAGATAGTTAAGTTTTGCCCGGAAAAGACCGGTGAGATTTGGGGGGGGCTTGGAGTCGAGTTGTATTTTCTATGCAAGTTTAGGCGGACTAACGGAAAGGCGAAGCGATGAAGAGGTAGTGTTTATCAGCTGATTGCGGTAAAAATCGAGTCTTGAGCGAGTGCAGGGGTGCTGGAAAGTTGCGCTTCGGCTAGATAATTGACAAGGGTTTTGATGGTCGGTTTTTATACTGTGATAATCAAGTGGTGGGTGAGGTTGGTCAGCGAATAATGTGGTTTAAGTTGGTGGTGTGATTTCTGTTGCTGAGTTTGAAGTTGCGTTGTTGCTCACTAGTTCGGAAGTCGGCAGGTCTCGTGTGTTGAGAGGGTTTGTATTAAAGTGCGCGTAATATCGAGGGTGTGCCTGATCTCACTACTCGCATTGAAGCGGATTTCTGAAATATTGCATGCTGTTTTTAATGGTGAAACTTAAAGGGGTTTTGTTTTTTATATTGGTGAGTGCTGACCACTCACCAACATAAAAAATAGTCTAGCCAAGTCGTAGTGAGGTTGAAAGTTTATGTATTGGCTTTTCCAGATATTTATAACTCAGCCAGCCATAAAATAGTGAGGCAGCAACCATTGCCGGTAAAATAAAGAAATTCTCCATGGGCCCCAAGTGAGGCGCTTTTAGCCAGATGTGGCCTAGGGAGGATAAAACAAGTACATGTGAAAGGTAGGTTGAGTATGAGGCGTCGCCAATTTTAGTTAGCCACGTAGGTATGCGAGCGCCTTTGTTTTCAGCTAAATATGTGAAAAAAACTATCAAGGCTGCAGGTAATCCAAAGAATAAAACACGCTCCCAGTCGTGGGGTATTTCACCTGTGATATTTATATAGTATTGTCCTCCGATAAAGCAAAGGCTGAGTGAGGCGGTTGTTAAAATTAGAGAGTAAACCAGGGGGAGTGATGGTTTGTAGTTTAAGGCTATTTGCGCGATTAGTGCACCAGCTATAAACTCTATGGTTAGAGGGCTGAGCAAAAGTTTCATCCACGAGCTATCTCCTTGATAAAGAGCACTACCAATTATCACTAAAGCAGCCCAAGCTGCTAAAGCTAAATTAAAAAAGCGCTCTGGAATTAGGAAGGTTAGTAAAAAAACTAGATAGAAATAGATTTCATGGGAAAGGGTCCAGCCTACCGCTACCAAGAAAAGTTTGTCGGTGGGCCACAGTGCATATGATGCTAGAATGTCTGCTGATGCACCATTATTAACTAGTTTTTTATTTAGTAAATAGACTATTAAGACTAGTGTTGTGTATATCCAGTAAATAGGGTATATGCGGAGGGCTCTTCGATATAGAAAATTTATTCCTTCCAATAAGCCTTTTCTTTTTTTGTGGGTCACAACTACCATGATAAAACCACTAATTACGAAGAAGATATCAACGCCCGAGGCACCTGCTAATGTTGCTTCTGGCAAGATAGTTGCGTCTGCATATTTCTCCTCGACTCGGAATAGGTGAGAGAGTAATACAAGCAGTACGGCAATACCTCTTAAGGCTTGAATGCTTTGTAGTTTGCCAAGCATTTGATATGTTTTCCTTGACTTGTAAAGGATAAGGTTTTCTGACTTTGACGTATATCTATAACGTAGGTTGGTTTTTTAAGAAGCGAATTGTAGCTAAACTTTATGTGAGAAGTAAGTGTTGGATGGATAAAAAATGTGGAGTGGTGCCCCGGTTAGTGGGCCGTGTGTGTTTGTAGTGTCTGGCTCCGACGTAATTTCAGTCAGGATAATAGTGAATTATGAGTTTATAATGAGTGTTTGCCTTCCTTGATGGTGAGGGATTGCATGTTTTTTATGAGGTTTAATTGGTCGCTTGAGTTTTCAATGCTGGAGCTCTTTAAGTGCTGCCTGTATATTTTTCGTACAGTGACTGGGCTTTATACAGCTCGGTCGAAGTTCACGTTTTATATGTAAAGTGCGTAATTGGCGACTGGTTGGTGCTGTTTTTATTTGAGGTTGCTAGTATGCTGTTTTCGATAAAAACTAGATACTTATTGTCGGGGGAATAAAATTATATCAGTGGCTTGCCTTGTTTTATGCGGATAAGATGT
Organism: Pseudomonas sp. QD4; assembly: GCF_049199125.1. Taxonomy (NCBI): domain Bacteria; kingdom Pseudomonadati; phylum Pseudomonadota; class Gammaproteobacteria; order Pseudomonadales; family Pseudomonadaceae; genus Pseudomonas; species Pseudomonas sp. QD4. The sequence continues at coordinate 2,099,566 of NZ_JBLZOM010000001.1, read as the reverse complement.
TCTCAAAACAGCACGTTGGTATCTCAAATGTCACTAAACCATGAGACTCCCCCCGTTGAGTTATCAGCGGGAATGAGGTGCTCTGAGTTGGCATGCGTTCTATAGCGCTAAAAGGAGCGACGATTTGTAAAAAATAGTACGCGATCAATCAGCTTATTATGAAGCTGTTGTTATTTGTGGCCTGCGATGAAAGTCAATCCAATTCTTGATCGGCGTCACAGAAAAGCTGCGGAATAGTGTTCAGCTTGGAATCTCTTGAGTTGATACTTGATTTTGTTCGGCGAGTATTGGGCTGTTTTAGGTGTTTTTTGAGTATATTGTTTAATACATCATCCAAAGTCTATCTGGCTAATTTTAGCTAAGTTGAATATCAATGTTAGAGCATATGTCAAAAGTATGCAGTTGCACGGTTTGTATCAGGTTCTTGTATTGTTTCGCTTAAGTATACCAAAAAACAGCCGTTTTTTGCATTGTAGTAAGTTTTGTGGGGGTTGTTGGTGGGTAGGGGGTGCGGAATTTGTTGGTCGCGATTCGGAGTTGGAATTATGAACGTCACAAAGAGGAGTTGTACTTAAAGGTAGATTTAAATATAAATGTCATTTTATTGGTTTTGCGTTAGGTTGTTGTTGAGTTGGTAGTGCTTGATTGTTATTGTTCTGGGTATGTTAACGCCTATTCGTCATCTCTCGATAAGCTAACCGTGTTTAATTTGTTGAGGTTGACTTGTCTGGTTGAGTTTCGAGTGATGGCGAGTTCGAAAAGTTTTATTCATTGTTTTTTGAGTTGTTTGTCAGTTCTTTTTTGCGACCAGGTCGAAGAAGCTTTGAAGGTATATTTCTTGCATTACTGTCGAAGATGCTAATAATTCGACGGCCAGACTTCTTCTGGCCTACCGTTAAAAGAGGTGGCGTGAAAATAGTCATGATTGTTAGGTGGTTTTTTTTGAAAAGTAATAGTTTGAAACACAGCAGCGTGGAAGCTCCACTTTGACTTGGTATTACAGAGTGCCGGGGTTTTTGGTTTGTCTTAATTACAATAAGGTGGTTGAATTTTGATATTGTGGTTCTTTTTGTTTTTACCTTTTTGTCCCGCAATTAAAAATTGCCGCCGTTTTCCAAGACCTAATTTGGCGAAACATAATATGGTATGTTCAGTCGGCGGTAGAGGTTCCTTGTTTCATCGTGACTATTGTCAATGTTAGGGTTAAGGACGTCGTCCTTAAACATCATTGGATGTCCGCCAGCGTAAAGCGTTGGATCTGGGATGATGCCCTTAAAATCAAGAAGAGACGCTACTTTTTTACAGTGAAGAGGTGTTGCATTTCATTTTGGTTCACTCTTTCACGATCTCTCCACTAAGCTTATCTAGGCGATCAACTATGAGAGATGCAACGCGTTGGGTATCCATCATTGTCCCTTTAATTGAGGGTTGCAAATATCTCTCTATTTCCTATGAGGTAGTAAAAATCACAAGAAATTTAATAGTTCGGTATAAAAGCTCAACAGGTCTCCTGAGCAACGGGGCGCTCAGATTTTGCTTGCATCTAGCGTACTGATTATAGAGCTTCCATGAGAAGGGGAGAAGTCAGGGCTGCGGCAACTCAGGCTCCTTTTCAGAACTGCTTCGTGGCTCGCTATCAGTGGCCCCAAGCTCCCCTCGATCCGTCTGCTCTAAAGCCCCAACCCTTCCTCAACTACCGTCAGCAAGTTGTCTTCATTGAACTCCACAGGCTCCTGCCGTGGCCGCCCCGTTTGCGGAGTCGAGTGAATCATCCAATGCCCTTCGCCATGATCGCTGGCGGTGCGCAGCAGGTATTTTTCCTGGCCTTTGGCATGGATGTCGATGCGTCCGGTGGCGCCCGGGATGAAGCGTGCGATGGGGTCGAAGGTGATGCTGGTGTGGTTGCCTTCGAGCACCAGTTGATCGATGGCGTAGTTGAAGGTGGCGCCGGAAGGCGTGCTCTCGAAGACCCGGGTGGCGTTGCGGCGGATGCCCAGGCCGGCCTCGGACACGGGCGTCAGCCAGGTTTCGATCTGCTGGTACAACTCGTTGACCTGGACGGGCCAGAGTTCGATGGTTTTGTCTGCGCTGGCCTCCTTGTCGGCGCGGCCTTGTTGTTTTTGCTTTAGCTTGGCAGCGAGCTCATCAGCCTTACTCATTCCGATTTCCTATCGTGTGGTGAGTGTGGGGTAGCGCCTCAAGTTACTGCACCTTGGCCTGCGCTGGCCAGTCCGCCAAGCCGACTGTTGACCGCCGGGGTTCATTTGCCCGCTATCGGCCCTTACGCTAAGCTCACCGACATCAAGGGATTTGGGCGCTGGCTCATGCCTTCCCCTTCAGGATGATGCTTTTGCCTATCCCCATTCATGACCCGCACTCCACCTCCGATGGCTCGCTGAAACGCCTCCCTCTGCTCAAGGCTGCGGTGGCATTTATCGCGACGGTTTGCCTGTGCCTGTGTGGTCTGTTGTACCTGCAGTTGGAACAGTCGCGGCGCCATGATCTGGCGATGGCGGAGGTGGTGTCGATCAACCTGACGCGCGCCATGGCGCAGCAGGCGGAAGACACCTTTATGGAGGCCGAGTTGGTGCTGACCAGCCTGGCCGAGTGGGTCCAGGCTGATGGCTATGAAGGGGCGGCGGCCGCACGATTGCACAGTACCTTTTCCCGGCGAGTGCAGGCGCTGCAACAACTGAGCGGGCTGTTCATGTTCGACAAGCATGGGCAGTGGGTGGTGACATCCTTCGATGATCTGCCGCGTGGGGAAGGGGTGGCGGACCGTGATTATTTCCGCTTCCACCAGCAGAATGCCTCGTTGCTGGTGCATATCGGCCCGGCGATTCGCAGTCGGGAAAACGGCGAGTGGATCATTCCCCTGTCGCGCCGGGTCAACGATAAGCAGGGCAACTTCCAGGGCGTGCTGATGGCCGGGATCAAGTTGGCTTACTTCGATCAGTTCTTCAAAAGTTTCAATATCGATGACGACGGCACGATGTTCCTGGCCTTGTCCGATGGCACCTTGTTGACGCGTCGGCCTTTTGAAGAGCGGCAGATCGGTGCTTCGCTGAGCCGTGGCGAGATTTTCCAGAAGTATTTGCCCAACTCGCTCTACGGCAACGCGATGATCACCTCGGTGGTGGATGGCGTGGTCAGGTTGTATGGCTATCGGCAGCTGGAGGCCTACCCGCTGGTGGTGGCCGCCGCAACGTCAAGGGATGCGATCCTCAAGGGCTGGTACGCCACGGCTTATCAGTCCAGCGTGATTGTGGCCCTGGTGGTGCTCGGTATCGGTTTGTTCGGCTGGGTGTTTGTGCATCAGGTGCGTGACGGCCAGCGTATCGAGGCTGACCTGCGCAAGGCTCAGGAGGCGCTGGAGGTGATTGCCACCCATGACAGCCTGACCGGGCTGGCCAACCGGCGGCTGTTCGAACGGGCCCTGGAAATCGAGTTCGGGCGCGGAGCGCGCCAGTCAAGCCCGCTGAGCCTGATCATGCTCGATATCGATTACTTCAAAAGCTACAACGACACCTACGGCCACGTCGCGGGAGACCATTGCCTGACCGAAGTGGCGCAGGTCTTGAAAAACTGCTGCCAGCGCAAGGCTGACCTGGCGGTGCGCTACGGTGGCGAAGAATTCGCGGTGCTGTTGCCGGACACTGATATCCAGGGCGCCCTGACCATCGCCGAGCAGATTCGCCACCGGGTCATGGAGCAAAATATCGAGCACGGTGGTTCTCCCACGGGTCGCCTGACGGTGAGCCTGGGCTGCTACGCCTTCGTGCCACGAGGGGCGGACAGTATCGAGGCCTTTATCCAGCGCGCGGACGCAGCGCTGTATCAGGCCAAGAAGGGAGGGCGCAACCGGGTGGAGGTGCTGTCCATGGAAGAGGCGGCCGCGCCACTGCTGCGTTCTGACCGCTAGCCCTGTCCCTCCACCTGCTGCGCGAGTTTGCTTTCCAATTGCCGGCGTACTGCAGGCCATTCATCGTCAATGATGCTGAAACGCACCGAGTTGCGCTTGCGGCCGTCGGGCATGATCCGCTCATGGCGCACGATGCCTTCCTGTTGGGCCCCGAGGCGCAGGATGGCCTGGCGCGATTTCTGGTTGATTTCGTCAGTGGTGAATTGCACCCGTACGCAGTCCAGGGATTCGAAGGCGTAGCGCAGCATAAGGTACTTGGCCTCGGTGTTGACGAAGGTTCGCTGCCAGCGGCTGGCGATCCAGGTACTGCCGATTTCCAGCTTGCGGTGCTGGCGGTCGACCTTCCAGAAGCGCGTGCAGCCGATCACCTGACCGGTGGTTTTCAGCACCGTGACGTAGGGCAGTACCGTTCCGGCATCCCGCCCGCTCAAGGCCTGTGCGATGTAGGGGTGGACCGTATCCCGCGAAGGCACCACGGTGAATGGCAGGTTCCACAGCTCGCCATCTTGCGCGGCGTCGACCAGGGCCTCGGCGTCGCTGGGCAGCAGCGGGCGCAGGATGATTCGCGGGCCTTCCAGGGTTTGCATGCGGGGCCTTCTCATTCGGGGGCGGGCAGACGGTATTACAGGCAAGCGCGGTGGCCTTGGCAAGATCCAATCCAGGGCCAATGCCATAAAACTGATTGGCTAAATCAATTGTCGAGCCGTGCCCGTTATGACTTATACATAGCCCGCGATTCCCAAGACTGGCCCGCCATACCTTCGTAATACCTTGTGGACAAGGACCGCACTATGAGCCAACCCGCTGTGATGGACTTCGACCTCTACCTGCACCAGCTCGGCTTCGATGCCGCACCCGCGCCGACCCTGGACACCTTGCGCCGGCTGCAACTGCGCCACACCAGCACCTTTGCCTTCGAAAGCCTGTCGACCCTGCTGCGGCTGCCGGTGCCCATCGATTTGCCGACGGTCGAGAAAAAAATCCTGCATGACGGCCGTGGCGGCTATTGCTACGAACTCAATCAGATGTACCTGGCACTGCTGCAGCATCTCGGGTTCCAGGCCCGGGGCATTACCGGGCGTGTGGTGCTGGGCGGGCCGGAAGATGCCCTGACTTCGCGCACCCATCGCCTGGCGCTGGTGACCCTCGACGACGTGCAGTATTCGGTGGATGTCGGGTTTGGCGGCATGGTGCCAACTGCTCCGCTGCGCCTGGACACCGATGCAGAGCAGGCCACGCCCCACGAGCCGTACTGCATCGTCCGGCGCGATAGCGGTTATGCATTGCGCGCCAAGGTCATGGGCGAGTGGCGACCCATGTATGTGTTCGATCTGCAGGTGCAGGGCGACGCCGACTACGAGATGGGCAACTGGTACGTCTCGACCCACAGCCGCTCGCCATTTCTCGGGCAATTGAAAGCCGCGCTGACCGGTGACGGTTGGCGCCGGACGCTCAACAACGGCAGTTATGCCCTGCACCGCATGGGCCAGCCCAGCGAGCGGCGACAGATCAGCGATGCGGATGAACTGCTCGAGCTGCTGCAGCGCGAGTTTCGGATCCGCTTGCCGCAGCACCCGGCGTTGCGCGACGTGGTTGCGCAACTGATCAGCGAACCTGCGGCGGTGTGACTGACACTGCGCTGGCGGACGCTTGCAGTCGCTCTCGGCCCTAAGGGTCTTCAGCGTAGGCATCGACGCGCAGGTAGATAAAGTCGATGTCCTGCAATGATTCACGACGGTTGATCGGGGTTTCTCCTGAGCCCATGAAGACCGAGTAACCGATTCCGGTATGCGGATCGCGGAAGAAGCCCGGGGGCGCATCCCAGATGCAGCAGGAGCGGCGCAGCGGCTTCATGGAGAAGCGTTCGGCGGTATAGCGCTCAGCGTTGTACACCTCGCGCCCCGGCAGGCGGTAGGTGGCCCGGAACGGGGCGCCCTGGAGCTCGGGCTCCTGATGACACTCGAGAAACTCCAGGTAGGCAGGCTTGCCGCCAGCATTCGCCAGAAAGTCATCGCAGCTCAGTTCTGCGTGGGCGCTACTGATCAGCAGCAGGAGCGCCACCGGCAGCCAGCGGGTCCATGTACGTCGGTTCAATGTGGGGTTTCCTGGGCCGGGGCCCTTACCAGGGGTCGAATGTCCATTTCCCGCTTTTACGGTCCAGGCGCCGGCAGCGCATGCCCAATCGCGGGCTGACCAGGGGCCAGTGCCGGGGGCGCAGGGTGAAATAAAAGCGGTAGTGCTCAAGTCCTTCGATGGTCAGGTAAAAGTGCCGATCATCCTGCCACTCCACCTCTTCCAGGTAATACGAGCTGTACCAGCGTGTCAGCGTGCGGTGGGCCAATACCCGTTGCAAGTCGAGGCTGACCAGCACCACAAGGACAGCTTCTTCGACCCAGTAGTCGAGCTCGGTAATCAGCACATAGCCCAGTGCGGTCTGGTACTGACGCCGCAGTAGCCGGCCCGGAATGCGCAGCGCGGACACTTGCCCGTCGACGATCAGGAGCGCATCGGCGGGGTCGGTCTGCGGCGAGCCATGGTGGGGCTGCAGGGCGAATCGTTCGATCGTTTGCATGAGTCGAGGCGAAGAGGGCGAGGCGGCATTCTAGCAGGGCTCAGCAGCCAGTGATTTATATCCTGGGCCCGGATCGTTGCTCGTCCGGAGCCACTTGGACGGGAGTTGCGAAGCATCAGTGGGGTGTTATGGCACAAAAGCCATCCTGTATTGTCCGACAAACTGTATACAATTGTATGGACAGTTGTCTTGGATGTTGAATACAGTGTGCCCATAACAAAAACAGGGAACCCCAAACCATGACTACCCCCCTCGATTCACAGCAGCGCCCGGAAGATGAAAACCTGGGTCTGGGCGCCAACATGGCCTACGGCCTGCAACACGTGTTGACCATGTACGGTGGCATCGTTGCGGTACCGCTGATTGTCGGCCAGGCGGCCGGGTTGTCTGCGGCGGAAATCGGTCTGCTGATCGCTGCGTCGTTATTCGCAGGGGGGCTGGCAACCTTGCTGCAAACCCTGGGCATTCCATTCTTTGGCTGCCGTTTGCCGCTGGTTCAGGGGGTGTCCTTCGCCGGCGTCTCGACCATGGTGGCGATTGTCAGCAGTGGCGGCGAAGGTGGTTTTCAGTCGGTGTTGGGGGCGGTGATCGCCGCTTCGTTGATCGGGCTGCTGATTACTCCGGTGTTCTCGCGTATCACCAAGTTTTTCCCACCGTTGGTGACCGGCATTGTCATCACCACCATCGGCCTGACGCTGATGCCGGTGGCCGCGCGCTGGGCCATGGGCGGCAACAGCCGGGCGGCGGATTTCGGCAGCATGTCCAATATCGGCCTGGCGGCAATCACCCTGGTGCTGGTGCTGCTGTTGAGCAAAATCGGCAGTGCGACCATTTCTCGCCTGTCGATCCTGCTGGCGATGGTGTTTGGCACGTTGATCGCGGTCATGGTCGGCATGGCGGACTTTTCCGGCGTGACCCAGGGGCCGATGTTCGGCTTGCCGACCCCCTTCCACTTCGGCATGCCCACCTTCCATCTGGCGGCGATTCTGTCGATGTGCATCGTGGTGATGGTGACGCTGGTGGAGACCTCGGCCGATATTCTCGCGGTCGGTGAAATCATCAATACCAAGGTCGATTCCAAGCGCCTGGGCAACGGCTTGCGGGCCGACATGCTGTCGAGCGTGCTGGCACCGATCTTCGGTTCCTTTACCCAGAGCGCTTTTGCGCAGAACGTCGGGCTGGTGGCGGTCACCGGGGTCAAGAGCCGCTTCGTGGTGGCCACCGGCGGGGTGTTCCTGGTGATCCTCGGCCTGCTGCCATTCATGGGGCGGGTGATCGCTGCCGTACCGACCTCGGTACTCGGCGGCGCCGGTATCGTATTATTCGGCACCGTGGCGGCCAGCGGCATTCGCACCTTGTCCAAGGTCGACTACCGCAACAACGTGAACCTGATCATCGTTGCCACCTCCATTGGCTTCGGCATGATTCCGATCGCGGCACCCAACTTCTACGATCATTTCCCCAGCTGGTTCGCGACTATCTTCCATTCCGGCATCAGTTCGTCGGCGATCATGGCGATTATCCTCAACCTGACCTTCAACCATTTCACCACCGGCAACTCGGATCAGCAGTCAGTATTTGCCGCGGGCACCGAACGCACCCTGCGCTTCCAGGATCTGGCGGCGCTGCGCGAGGGCGATTACTTCAGCGATGGCAAGTTGCACGATGCCGAAGGCAATGAAGTGCCGGTGGTGGTCGAGCCGGTTGGCAAGGTGGGCGCACATGGGGGGGAAGGGCCGGCGGTCGGCCATGCCAGAAGCGCAGCCGAGACCAGCAAGGTCTAGGTGCGTCCGACGGCAGTGAAGCCTGAGCAAACCGGCGCCCCCAAGGGCGTCGGTTTTTTTGTTCATGGGGTTGCAGGCGCTTGCTGCTCGGGCGCGGGTTCGGCGTCGTCGGCATCGTTGCCACCGTAGTGGTCGCCCAGTTTCAGGCGTTTTTCTTCGACCCAGCCGCTGTAGTCCTGACCGTCCTTGGCGATGTACATCACCTGCGCCCAGCCGCTTTGGCTGGAGGCATATACCGTCAGGCTGTCACCCGGGATGACAAACAGCTTCTTGTTGATGCAGGCCGGGCTGGGAGCACTGTGGAAATACAGTCGGCCCTGGTCGATGACGGTGGCCTCCAGGGGCGGACGATAGCTGCCAGCCTCCAGGGACGCGTTGTCGCCCAGGGTGTCGCAATCAATGGTTTCGGCCTGGGCGACAGCCAGGGGCAGCAGGCTGAGCAGCAGGCAGGACGGCAGCAGGCGCAGGGATCGGTCCATCGGTGTGGGTCCAGGGCGAGGGGCGGGTGGCGCGATAGTAGTGACAAAAGCCGAGGCTGCCCACCCCGGCCACATGCCCTTTGGCTGGCGCGTATTACTCCGTGATCTGTTGCGCCTGGTGTTGCCTGAGCAGCGAGCAGGCAAACAGCACCACCACTGCTGCGGCAGCCGCGAGGGTCAATGGCAAACCATGGGAGCCGCCGCTCATGGCGGCGCCGCTGAGCAGCGGCCCGAGCAGGCTGCCGATGCCCCATAGCAGGCCGGCACTGGCATTGGCCGTGACCAGGTCCGGGCCGCTGAATTTTTGCCCGATCAGGATGATTGCCAGGGTATACACCCCGCCGGCCGCGGCCCCGAGTACCACCAGGCTGGGCCAGAGCAGTGCCGGATAGCCGATCAGCAGCGGCAGGCCCAAGCCGATCAGCAGTGACACCAACCCGCAGCCGAGGTAGATGGCGGCGCGGCCGGTCTTGTCCGATAGCCAGCCCAGGGGAAACTGAAACACCGCGTCGCCGAGCAGAATGATGCTGACCATCAAGGCTGCGAGCTTGATGCTGTAGCCGTGGCCTACGGCATAGACCGGGAACAGCGAGAGAATCACCGTATCGAAGAACGCGAAGAACAGGATGCCCGCGCACAGGGCCGGCGCCACACGGATGAAGCCGAGCACCGAAAAGGTCTTGCTCTGGGTGTGATCGGCCAGGATGTGCTGATGGGGCAGGGTCAGCCAGATCACCGCGATGGCCAGTACGTAGCCGGCGAGAACGATGGCCAGCACCTGGGGGCCGTCGGTACCCAGCAGGGCGACCAGGCCCGGACCGATCAATTGGAACACCGTGAAGCAGGTGGTGTAGACCGCGATGATGCGCCCGCGGGTGGCCTCTTCGGCCATTTCATTGACCCAGGTTTCCCCGAGGATGATGATCAGGCCGGCGCCGAGGCCCATCACAATGCGCGCCATGCCCAGGCCATAGAGGCCGACGCCGGGCATCTCCAGCAGGGCGATGCTCAAGGCGCACAGGCTGAAGCACAGCAGGTAGATCTGCCGCCGACTGAGTTTCAGGCACAGCCAGTCCACCAGGAAGGCCGAGAGCATCATCCCGGCGGCGGGCAGTGCCGACATGATGCCGATCTGTGCATTGGAGGCGCCGGCCTGGTACAGGCGTAGCGCAATCACCGGCACTGTCGAGCCGATGCTGAGGCCGACGATCGAGATGCCGAGAATAAGTGCTGCTAATAGTTTGCTGTTCATAAAAAGTGCCTGTGCCTGGGTTATCAGGCATCGAGGTTGTTCCATGGTCTGGCCGCAAGGGCCGGGCCTTTACATGACTGCCGGGCAAGGCGCTTTTCTGGACGCAGCACGAGGTTCCGAAGCGCGGGGGCGCTAGCGGTTTCGGGTTCTGCGGTGAAAGGCGTCAACAGCTTTGATCCGTGGCATCAGGGCCGCCGGGGTATCAAAGTCGCGCGGGGTTCAGTCGCAACCGTGGGTGGCGTGGTGCGGCGAGAAGGTGAAGGCGAACAGCACGCTGCGGCGCCGGCGATTGATCGCGCAGTCGTGTCGGGTAACGGCGAGGATGTCCGTTGGGCTCATTGAGGTAAAAGCGCAAGCGGATAGGGCAGGGACATACATCGGATTGGTCGGGTCGGATTAAAAGAGTCGCACAGCCTACGCCAGGCCTGGATGGCAAAGCAATTGCGGGTATGGAGAGCACGCTGGTCTACGTGTAATTGCCATCAGAATGCCTTTTCGGTTAAATTGAGATTGGTTCTCAACTGCGTATCGTTACCATGTCCTCCGGTGCCTCTCCACCCGAAGCTCCTCAGTCCATCACCAGCCTGTACTGTGACCACCATGGTTGGTTGGTGCGCTGGTTGCGGATGCGCCTGGGATGTTCTCATCAGGCGGCAGACATGGCCCAGGACACCTTTGTGCGGTTGCTGCTCAGTGAACGCAAAGGCCCGGCCACTCCTCTGCTGCAAAAGCCTCGCTACTACCTGGCGACTATCGCACGGCGAGTGATGGTCGACAGTTTCCGCCGCAGAGCGCTGGAGCAGGCTTATCTGCAAGCGCTGGCCCAGCAGCCGGAGGCCTATGCGTTGTCACCTGAAGACAAGCTGCTGATGGTCGAAGCGCTGCATGCGGTGGATGCCATGCTCGACGGCTTGGGGCGCAAGGTGAAACAGGCGTTTCTCCTCTCGCAATTGCAAGGCATGGGCTACAAGGAAATCGCCGCCAGACTGGGGGTATCGGTCAGTTCAATTACCCAGTATGTGGCCAAGGCTTCCGAGCATTGCCTGTTGTTCGCCCTGGAATCCGAGCTGTGACTGCCGACGAAAAACGTCAGGCATTGCGCGCTGCAGCACAATGGTTAGCCTGCCGGTCGGGGGCGCCAGACGATACGGCGCTGCAAGACGCCTGGCGCCGCTGGTGCATGGAAACCCCGACCAACCACTGGGCCTGGCAGCGAGTTGAGCGACTGCAACTGCAATTGGGCAAACTGCCGAGTGCCATGGCGTACGAGGTGCTCGATCACGCGCCTGTCGCGCTGGCGCAGCTGAACCGTCGTTCACTGCTCAAAGGAATCATCGTGATCGGTGGTGTCAGCGGTCTGGGGTGGTCCGGCTACCGGCAGGCACCCCTGTGGATGGCTGATCAGCGCACCGCGATCGGCGAGCGGCGCAGCCTGCAATTGGCCGATGGCACCCGGCTGACCCTCAACACCTCGACCGCTGTGGATATCCAGTTCGACGCCCAAGTGCGCTTGATCAGGCTGCGGGCCGGGGAAATCCAGGTCCAGACCGGCAAAGACCCCCGGCCCTTTATCGTGCGTAGCGCCCAGGGCGATATGCAGGCGTTGGGCACCCGGTTTGACGTGCGGCAGCATGCCGGCACTACCACGTTGAGCGTGTCGGAACATGCGGTGCAGGTCCGCCTGGGTAACGGTCGGATTCAAAGGGTCGACGCCGGGCAGACGATGAGTTTCAGTCGCGACGATTTCGGCCCACTGCAAGCGGCGGCGCCGGGCAGTGACAGTTGGGTGGAGGGCTTGTTGCGGGTTGACGACTGGCCCTTGCAGCGTCTGCTTGGCGAGTTGAGCCGCTATCGTCCGGGCTACCTGGGCTGCTCGGACGACGCAGGCAGCCTGGTCCTGTCGGGTGTGTTCCCGCTGGACAACACCGAGCTGGCCCTGGCCGCCATCGCTCGTGCACTTCCGGTGCAGGTGCTCCAGCGCACCCGCTACTGGACCCGTGTGCTGAAGAAAACCTGATCGGCAAAAAAATCACTCGGGTCTCTGTAGAAAGGCCTGAGCCTGTTCGACCTACTCCTGAACTTATAAAACTCTGCCAAACATTTCAGGAGCTTTCATGTCCCTCCGGCAAATCAACTACCTTGCTGATCGCCCCTATCGGGCTCGCAAATCGCCGCTGGCCAAGGCCATTCTCTGCGCAAGCCTGGCCTTGCCGTGCATGCTCCTGACGCCCATGGTCGTCAACGCCGGGCAGGCTCAGCCCAGTACCGAACAGCGAAGCTTCAGGATCCCGGCAGGCCCGGTGGGGGCGGCGATTACCCGCTTCTCCGCAGAGGCCGGGGTGGTGGTGTCGTTCGATGCCAGCTTGGCCGCCGGGCGCAAGACTTCCGGGTTGAATGGCGCCTACAGCATCGAGCAGGGGTTCGCCGTATTGCTCGAAGGCAGCGGTCTGCGGGCACAGAAGATTGATGCAAGAACCTATCTGGTCTCCCGCCTGGAGCCTAACGGAGCATTGGATCTTGGCGCCGTCCGCATCGATGCCCAGGAAATGGAGGGCACGACTGAGGGGACGGGCTCGTACACCACGGGTGTGACCAGCACCGCGACCAAACTGAACCTGTCACTGCGCGAAACGCCGCAGTCGGTCAGCGTTATGACCCGCCAGCGCATCGACGACCAGAACTTGCGCAGTATCGGGCAGGTGCTGGAACAGACGCCCGGAATCAACGTGCAAAGCCCGGGCAGTGACCGGCTGTATGTTTTCTCCCGGGGTCTGGCCATTGATAACTATCAATATGACGGCATGCCCACCACGTCCTTTGCCTTCACCCAGGCCTTGCCGCAATCGCTGTCCGACATGGCGATCTATGACCGGGTCGAGGTGCTGCGCGGGGCTTCCGGGTTGCTGTCAGGCGCTGGTGATCCTTCCGGCACGATCAACCTGATTCGCAAAAAACCGACCTCGACGTTTCAGGGGTACATCAGTGCCGGCCTGGGCTCCTGGAACCTGTATCGCAGCGAAGTGGATGTGTCCGGCCCGCTCACCGAGAACGGTGCTTTGCGCGGGCGTGCAGTGGCGGCCTATCAGCAGGGCAACAGTTTTACCGATCATCTGCAGCAGGAAAAAACCATCCTCTATGCAGTGATGGAAGCTGATGTGAGCGACAGCACGCTGCTGACCCTGGGTGTCGAGTACCTCGACAATGACCCGCGTGGGTTCTCGACCACCGGGTTGCCGTTGCTCGACAGCAAGGGCAATCGCCTGCACACCTCGCGCAGCGATAACCCTGCCAGCCGCGACAGCAGCAATCGCCAGGAATCGGTGAACACCTTCGCCTCGATCGAGCACAAGCTGGCGTATGACTGGACCTTGAAAGTCTCCGCCAACGCCATGTATGGCACTCGGGATTACGACTCGATTATCGTCGGTACCACCACCGGTTTCGTTAACGCGCAGACCGGCAGCGGCCTGAGCTACACCGCAACCAAGGGTGACAACACCCAGGAGCAAAAAGGCCTGGATATCATGTTCTCGGGCCCGTTCCAGTTCATGGGGCGCGAGCATGAGTTGGTGTTTGGCTTCAACTTCCAGGACTACGAAAACCGCCGCAACGGCTTTGGCAACCTGCTGGCCAATGGCACCAGCAACAACGGCGTCAGTGGCAAACCGGTGAATATCTACAGCTGGGACAACTACGCGCCGCGCGCTGCCTACAATTTCAACCGCGAAGACGACAACATCGACCAATGGCAGAATGGCGCCTACCTGGCGACTCGTCTCAAACCCACCGATGAGCTATCGCTGATCCTCGGGGCACGGGTGAGCAACTACCGCTACGATGCCTCGCTGCACTACAACGTGGCCAACATGGTGGCCTATAACACCGACGATACATTGCGGGTCAACGGCGAGGTCACGCCCTATGCCGGCGTGGTTTACGACCTGACTCCCAACCACTCGGTCTATGCCAGCTACACCAGCATCTTCAAGCCGCAGCCGTACCGCACCAGCGCGGGAAAGATGCTGGATCCCCGGGAAGGCAACAACTACGAGATCGGCCTCAAAAGTGATTACTACGACGGTCGGCTGAACACATCCATCGCGTTGTTCGAAGTTGATCTGGAGAATGATGCCGTGGCCGATGGCATGGTCGCTGGCAGCGATACATTGACGGCCTATGTGGCGAAAAAGACCAGGACCCGGGGCGTCGATCTGGAAGCCAGCGGCGAGCTGCTACCGGACTGGAACCTGGCTGCCAGTTACAGCCACAGCGTGGTCAAGGACGATGACCACGAGCGGATCAAAACCACGATCCCTGCCGATCTGCTGAAAATCTGGACCACCTACCGCCTGCCCGGCGAGTTGGATCGCCTGACCATAGGCGGGGGTGTGAACTGGCAAAGCGGGATCCACATGACGATCGATAGCGGGCGCCTGCCTGCCCCGACACAGGTCAAGCAGGGCGACTACGCCACCGTAAATCTGATGACCCGCTATCAACTGACGCCCCAGTGGTCGGCCACTGCCACGGTCAACAACCTGTTTGATAAGAAGTACATCAGTTCCCTGGATAGCAACTTCTACAGCGGTTCATACGGCGAGCCGCGCAACTTGATGGTGAGCACCAAATACAGCTTCTAGGCCGGTAGCCGCTTCGTGGGCGAGGGGTAACCTCCCTCGTCTGCGATGGCCCGTGACCGGTTTGGGCTCATTCAGCGCAACGCTGTTTAAAACGGCGAGCAACCAGCGCCAGGCCAAAACGAAAAAAACCGCCAGAAGGCGGGTTTTTTGGGTTTCAGAGCTTTTGAAAGCCTTCTCTGCAACCTTGTATGGCTCATTACGGACATGGCTATAAGTGTTTTTTTTAAATGAAATTGTTCTATTTTTTAGTATTCAAATCCTACGATTATCCTAATCCAACCCGTTTTTTATTGGAGTTCTTTCGATATCCCTGAATCAGGAAAAAACATTCGAGTTCCCGCTCTTTTTGAGACAACGCGAGCATCTGAGTCGTCTCGCTGCCAACCGCCGCCCATTGCTTTGAACGTGGCCACTGCAGCGCGAGCCGATTCAGTTTGTGCCTGAACTCTGCCATCAGATGCTGCTAAAAGGTGTTCATCGGCATCCAGTACTTCGATCAGGCTGACCACGCCTTTTTCATAGGCGACAAACGACGTCGCTCGGGCTTTTGCATACGCCGATTCGCCCTGGGCAAGTTGTGTCGATTGCTGCTCGCGGTTGATCAGCGCCGAAAAAGCGCTTTCAACATCTTCGCAGGCCCGCAGAACGGACTGGCGGTAAGCGGCTAAGGCTTCGGCTTCTTGGCCTTTCGCCAAATCAATTTGAGCGTTGATGCGGCCAAAATCGAACAGCCTCCAGCGTAATCCCAGCGCCGCCGAAGCCTGACTGGCGCCGTTGCTGAACAGGTTTGCGCTGGACACCGAGGTAGCACTGCCGAGCAGCGCCCCTATAGACAGTTTGGGGTAGTACTCGGACATGGCTTCGCCGATGCGTGCGTTGGATGCCGCAAGCCGGCGCTCAGCCACGATCAAGTCTGGACGTCGACGCAGCATATCGGCCGGAGCGCCCATGTCCGAGAGGCCTGGTACATCAGGGATGGGCGCCAGCTTAGTCAACTGCGCGCTATAAGTGCCCGGCGCCTTGCCCAACATGACATCCAGCGCATTCATTGACGCATCAAGGCCGGCTTGCAGTACCGGAACGGTAGCCTGCGCTTGATTCAGCGCGCCTTGGGTCTGGTTCAACTGCAGTTCAGCTGCCAGTCCTTTTGCGTAGAGGTGTTCGATGGTGGTGAGCAGTTGTTGTCGCGTGTCTACTTGCTGCCGGGCAATTTTCAGGCGTGCTTGAAGGCCACGGATGCTGATGTAAAGGTCGGCTGTCTGCGCGACCACTGCCAGGCGTGTGGCAATCGCTCCGGCTTGCGAGGCCTGATAATCGGCGAAGGCGGCTTCTCTGCTTCGGCGTAGGCCGCCAAACACATCCAGCTCCCAGCTGGCATTCAAATTCGCCTCATAGGCACTGCCGTAGCGATTATAGGAAGGGTCTGAATTGAGCACTTGGCCCAATGGAGTCTCCAATGACTGACGGGCTCGGGCCGCTTGACCGTTGACGGTAGCCGACGGCAGGAGGGCTGCGTTAGCTGCGCCCAAACCGGCGCGAGCCTGCTCGATCCTTGCGCTTGCCTGGGCTAAATCGAGGTTCTGTTCAAGTGCTCGATTTATCAGCTGACTGAGTATCGGGTCATTAAATGCATTCCACCACGCGGCGAGATCGACATTTGCGGCGCCCCCTTGTCGTGCCTTGGACGTTTGCGCCGAGAAATGCTCGGGCAATTCCACACTGGGTTTTGAGTAGTCGGGGCCCACTGCGCAACCTGCAACCATACCCAAACACAGTAAGACGGCGAAACGATGGGGAAGATGCATGCGATACCTGCGAAAGGGTCGGTTTGTGACGATATTACAATTTGGTCACAAGTTGTCAACCACCTTTGGGATGAGTAAGCTGCTCGCATGAATCAGCCATCAGTTTCTTCGCCCAGCGCCCGTGGCCCAGCCGATCACGACATTCGAGACCAGATTGTTGCGGCGGCCAACGCGCATTTCAGTCAGTACGGTTATGGCAAAACAACGGTTTCTGACCTAGCCAAGGCCATCGGCTTTTCCAAGGCTTACATCTACAAATTCTTTGAATCCAAGCAGGCGATTGGTGAAGCAATCTGTACAAATTGCCTGACTGAAATCATTGTGGCAGTGGAGCAGGCCATCAATGTAGACGGCATCTCGCCGACTGAACGTTTTCGGCGCCTGGTAAAAACCGTAATCGCTACGGGTGTGAGCCTGTTCTTTAACGACCGTAAACTCTACGACATCGCAGCGTTCTCTGCGTCGGAGCGCTGGCCCAGCTCACAAGTCTATGACGCTCAGATCAAGAGCTTCGTGTTGCAAATCGTGCGTGAGGGGCGAGAGCTCGGCGAGTTTGAACGCAAGACACCGCTGGACGAAACGGTAGAGGCAATTCATCTCGCTCTGCGGCCCTTCATCAATCCTCTGCTATTGCAGTACAACCTCGATTTTGTTGAAGAAGCCCCTTCTCTCATCTCCAATCTTGTTCTGCGCAGCCTGATGCCTTAAACCTCTGCTGACGGATGCGCTGAGCATCCGTATCAGCGTGTGCGACTGAAAAACTAGATATCAAGCCTCTTTGCTTTGCTCCGACCAAGTGCGTGATGTCCATTCATCTCGGTAGTGACTATTGACAGAATTGGTCACTTGAATAAGCATGATGTATCCGCTACCGAGAGGTCTTTATGATCCAGCGCCACCGCATGTCACTCATTTTCATTGTCTCGCTGCCGTTTGCCTTAGCGGCCTGCAACGAGGCCACTCCTGCCGATCCTCGCCTTCAGGTGCCCTTGGTGCGCATCGGCGTGGTCCAACCCTCCGCGCCTGCGGCACGGGTATTCACCGGTATCGTCGCGGCCCGCGTTCAGAGCGATCTCGGTTTTCGGGTGCCTGGGAAGGTCTTGGAGCGTTTGGTGGATGCTGGACAGAGTGTCAAGCGTGGGCAGCCACTCATGCGCATCGATGCCAACGACCTGACGCTGACCGCGCGGGCACAGCAGGAAGCGGTACTGGCTGCCATGGCCCGAGCTCGGCAGGCCTCAGATGACGAGCTTCGCTACCGTGATCTGGTGTCCGTCGGAGCGGTATCTGCTTCAGCTTATGCAGGGTTCAAAGCAGCTGCCGACTCGGCGAAAGCCCAGCTCAACGCTGCCCAGGCCCAGGCTGATGTGGCGAAAAACGCGACCGGATATTCGACGTTGCTGGCGGATGCTGACGGGGTGGTAGTGGATACCTTGGCGGAGCCGGGGCAGGTGGTTGGCGCAGGTCAGGTGGTGGTACGCGTTGCCCATTCAGGGCAGCGCGAGGCCGTGATCCAGTTGCCCGAGACGCTACGTCCTGCGCTGGGCTCGGCGGCGACAGTTGAGCTCTACGGGCAGAACCAGCGTGCAGGCAGCGCCCGTTTACGTCAGCTGTCCGACTCTGCGGACCGACAGACCCGAACGTTTGAAGCGCGTTATGTGCTGGAGGGGTCGCTCTCCAACGCCACCCTGGGTTCGACTGTCTCAGTGGTTATCGCTGATACGGATGTTGCTGATGCCAAGGAATTACAGGTGCCCATGGGGGCTATCTACGACGCGGGTAAAGGCCCGGGTGTTTGGGTGGTTGGGGGAGAGCCGGAGCATGTGGTATGGCGCCCGATCAAGGTTCGCAGCTTGAACAACGAGGCCAGCGTGCGCGTGACGGGTGATCTCCAGGCGGGTGATCGTGTCGTCGCATTGGGTGCGCACCTATTGAATGAGGGAGAGAAAGTCAGGACTGAACTTGCCGGTGCCACGCAAAAAACGGTGGTTGAGGTGAGTCGATGAGCGGCTTCAATCTTTCGGCGCTGGCAGTACGCGAGCGCTCAATCACCCTGTTTTTGATCCTGCTGATTTCTGTGGGTGGGTTGTACGCCTTCTTCAAACTGGGGCGTGCGGAAGACCCCGCATTCACTATTAAACAAATGACGGTGGTCACCGTCTGGCCTGGGGCGACGGCCCAGGAGATCCAGGACCAGGTGGTAGAAAAGCTGGAAAAGCGCATGCAGGAACTGCGTTGGTACGACCGGACCGAGACCTTTACCCGGCCCGGCTTGGCATTCACCACGGTTTATCTGCTCGATAGCACGCCGCCCTCAGCCGTCCAGGAGGAGTTTTACCAGGCGCGCAAGAAAATCCTGGATGAGCAGAAGGGGTTGCCGTCTGGGGTGATCGGCCCGATGGTCAATGATGAGTATTCCGATGTCACCTTCGCGCTCTATGCGCTCAAGGCCAAGGGCGAGCCGCAACGTCTGTTGGTGCGCGAAGCCGAGAGCTTGCGCCAGCGTCTGCTGCATGTGGCAGGTGTTAAGAAGGTCAACATCATCGGTGAACAGGCCGAGCGCATTTTTGTCGAGCTGTCCTACGAGCGTTTGGCGACACTGGGCATTTCCGCACGAGACATCTTCAGTGCGTTGAACGCGCAAAACATGATAACGCCGGCCGGCTCGGTAGAAGCGAAGGGCCCACAGGTTTTCATCCGCCTGGATGGCGCGTTTGATGACCTGCAGAAGATTCGTAATACCCCACTGACGGTGCAGGGCAGAACCCTCAAGTTGTCCGATGTGGCTGAGGTCAAGCGCGGTTATGAGGACCCCGCGACATTTCTGGTACGCAATAACGGCGAGCCCGCATTGTTGCTCGGCGTGGTCATGCGCGATGGCTGGAACGGTCTGGATCTGGGGAAGTCGCTGGAGGCCGAGGCCACAGCGATCAACGAGCAGATGCCTTTGGGCATGAGCCTGACCAAGGTCACGGATCAGGCGGTGAATATTGGCGCATCCGTCAACGAGTTCATGGTGAAGTTTTTTGCTGCCCTGGGCGTGGTGCTGCTGGTGTGTTTTCTCAGCATGGGCTGGCGTGTCGGCGTTGTGGTTGCCGCGGCGGTGCCGCTGACCCTGGCGGCCGTGTTCATTGTCATGGCGGCCACGGGCAAAGACTTCGATCGAATTACCCTGGGCTCGTTGATTCTGGCGCTGGGACTGCTGGTGGACGATGCAATCATTGCCATTGAAATGATGGTGGTGAAGATGGAGGAGGGCTACGACCGAATCAAGGCCTCCGCTTATGCCTGGAGCCACACGGCCGCGCCGATGTTGTCAGGGACATTGGTGACGGCGATCGGCTTTATGCCCAACGGGTTTGCCAAGTCGACCGCTGGTGAGTACACCGCGAACATGTTCTGGATCGTTGGCATTGCGCTGATCACTTCCTGGGTGGTGGCCGTGGTGTTTACCCCTTACCTGGGCGTCAAGCTGCTGCCGCAGATCAAGGTGCCTGAAGGCGGGCATACGGCGATTTACGGTACACCGAACTACCAGCGTTTCAGGCGCCTGCTGGGCAGTGTGATCCGCCGCAAAGGCCTGGTGGCGACATCCGTCGTGGGCTTGTTTGTTGTTGCGATTCTGGGCATGGGCGTGGTCAAGAAGCAGTTCTTTCCAACATCCGACCGACCGGAGGTGCTGGTTGAGGTGCAGATGCCTTACGGCACCTCTATCGAACAGACTGATGTGGCGGCGGCAAAGGTCGAGGCGTGGTTGGCTCGGCAGCCGGAAGCCAAGATCGTCACCGCTTACATTGGCCAGGGCGCGCCGCGCTTCTATTTGGCGATGGCCCCTGAGCTACCCGATCCATCCTTCGCAAAAATCGTCGTCCTGACCGCGAGTCAGCAAGAGCGCGAGGCGATCAAGCTCCGCCTCAGGCAAGCCGCAGCCGATGGCTTGGCGCCTGAAGCTCGGGTGCGGGTAACGCAGTTGGTATTTGGTCCTTATTCACCGTATCCGGTGGCCTTTCGGGTGATGGGCGCCGACCCCGCGGTGCTGCGAGATATTGCCGCGCAGGTGCGTGGGGTCATGACCGCCAGCCCCATGATGAGGACCGTCAACACCGACTTGGGCGAGCGCGCGCCGGCACTTCATCTCACGCTGGATCAGGATCGCCTGCAAGCATTCGGCTTGACCTCGACCGATGTCGCGCAACAGCTGCAATTTCTGCTCACGGGGGTGCCGGTCACCGAGGTGCGTGAGGACATTCGCTCGGTTCAGGTGGTCGCTCGCTCCGCTGGGGAGACGCGTCTGGATCCATCGAAAATTGTCGCCTTCACACTGACCGGCGCCCAAGGACAGCGCGTGTCGCTGTCCCAGGTAGGGGCGGTGGATGTGCGCATGGAGGAGCCCATTTTGCGGCGTCGTGATCGGACGCCGACCATCACCGTGCGCGGTGACGTGGCTGAAGGTCTTCAGCCTCCCGATGTCTCCAACGCCTTGATCACGCAGTTGCAGCCCATCATCGAAAAACTGCCGGCGGGCTACCGCATTGAGTTTGCCGGCTCGATCGAGGAGTCGGGTAAAGCGAACAAGGCACTGCTGCCGTTGTTCCCGATCATGATCGCGCTGATGTTGCTGACCATCATCATTCAGGTGCGCTCGATGTCGGCAATGATGATGGTGTTCGCCACCGCACCTTTGGGCCTGATTGGTGTAGTGCCAATTCTGCTGCTGTTCCAGCAGCCGTTCGGGATCAACGCCTTGGTGGGATTGATTGCCTTGTCAGGGATTCTGATGCGCAACACGCTGATCCTCATTGGCCAGATTCATTCCAATGAGCAAGCCGGCCTGTCGCCTTACAACGCCGTGGTCGAAGCCACTGTGCAGCGCGCGAGGCCCGTGATTCTCACGGCGTTGGCGGCGATGTTGGCGTTCATTCCGCTGACCCATTCGGTGTTCTGGGGAACGCTGGCCTACACCCTGATTGGCGGTACGTTTGCCGGCACCGTGCTGACCCTGGTGTTCCTGCCAGCGATGTACGCCCTCTGGTTCAAGATCAAGCCCGAGCCCGAGCCCGAGCCCGAGCCCGCGCATGAGCTTGCAGCGAACACTCCTGTTGCTTGATGCGGAGGAGGTGGGTTTTGAGGCGGCTCATCACTGTCTTGGAATAGTCTGATGCCCACCGGAATCCGACAGAACGCCAAAACGAAAAAACCCGCCAGAAGGCGGGTTTTTTGGGTTTCAGAGCCTTTGAAAGCCTTCTCTGCAACCTTGTATGGCTCCACGACCTGGACTC
The DNA here is from genome assembly GCF_049199125.1 of Pseudomonas sp. QD4. NCBI lineage: Bacteria > Pseudomonadati > Pseudomonadota > Gammaproteobacteria > Pseudomonadales > Pseudomonadaceae > Pseudomonas > Pseudomonas sp. QD4. The sequence goes on along the minus strand of NZ_JBLZOM010000001.1, from coordinate 2,077,833 downwards.
GAACCAGGGACCCAGTGATTAACAGTCACTTGCTCTACCAACTGAGCTATCGCGGAATGCGCCGTATCTTACTGATTGGAAAAGAGAAGTCAAGCGCGAGAAGCGATTTTGTCGGTGCTAGGGGTGTCAACCGTCGCGCGCGCGACGGTTAAGGGTCAATCGGCAGTTGGCGGTTACCAGAACGGCGGTAGCGGTCTACCATGGCGCCCCGGAAGTGGTTTCACGCGCTGCCGGCCTCAAGCCGCAAAGGTACGCTTTATGACCCGCTTCATGGTTTCACCCGTTGCACCTGCCATTTCCAGCGCCCTGTGGGAGGTGTTCGCATGAGCATCGACCAGATCAGTCTGCCCAAAGGCGTAGGTCCACAGGCCAGCAAGTTGTGGGACGCCATTACCCAGGCCGGCACCGCCGAGGATCTGAATCGCGCCGGGGGCAAGGCCGAGGGTTTTGTCCTGGGCCTGGAAAGCGCCAAGGCGATCAAGAGCCAGGTTGCCGAATCCTTGTATGTCGCCTTTGACGACGCTGCCAGCCAGCGTGCCGCCGAGCTGGCTGGCTGAGTTTCTCAGCCGCCGAAGGTGAGGGTGCCCAGCATGAACTTGGCGGCCAGTGTGGTGGCAGCCAATTGCACCAGCCACAGCGCCAGGCCGCCGAGAAACACCCCCAGGGCAACTTGCAGTACCAGGCTTTTTTCACGCTTTTGCTGGCGTGGGATGAAATGGTCAAGCTCGTCGCGGTCTGCCCGCAGGTCATCGTTTTTCATAGGCATTCTCGACAGGGAAGAGGAGGCGGATCGTGGTAGAAGCCGGCTTCTACAGGTGAGCGTAGTGTGGACTAAAAAGGGGAAGCCGATTGGCTTCCCCTTTTTTGTGTTGCCGGGTTGGACTCAGATCACCTGCACGATGGCCTTGGTCACGGCTTCGATGTTGTTCTGGTTCAGCGCGGCGACGCAGATGCGGCCGGTGTCCAGGGCATAGATGCCGAACTCGCTGCGCAGACGCGTCACTTGTTCAACGGTCAGGCCGGAGTAGGAGAACATGCCGCGCTGGCGACCGACGAAGCTGAAGTCGCGCTGCGGCGCGGCCTTGGCCAGCATGTCGACCATTTGCATGCGCATGCCACGAATGCGCAGGCGCATTTCTGCCAGTTCCTGCTCCCACTGGGCGCGCAGTTCCGGGCTGTTGAGGACCGCGGCGACGATGCTGGCGCCGTGGGTCGGCGGGTTGGAGTAGTTGGTGCGGATCACGCGTTTGACTTGCGACAGTACGCGGGCACTTTCTTCCTTCGACTCGCTGACGATCGATAGCGCGCCAACACGTTCGCCATACAGCGAGAACGACTTGGAGAACGAGCTGGAAACAAAGAAGTTCAGGCCCGATTCGGCGAACAGGCGCACGGCGGCGGCGTCTTCGTCGATGCCATCGCCAAAGCCCTGATAGGCCATGTCGAGGAACGGCACCAGGTTTTTCGCCTTGACCACTTCCAGCACGTCTTTCCAGTCGGCCGGGCTCAGGTCGACGCCGGTCGGGTTATGGCAGCAGGCGTGCAGCACCACGATGGACTGGGCGGGCAGGGCGTTGAGGTCTTCCAGTAGGCCGGCACGGTTAACGTCGTGGGTGGCGGCGTCGTAGTAGCGGTAGTTCTGCACCGGGAAACCGGCGGTTTCGAACAGCGCGCGGTGGTTTTCCCAGCTTGGGTCGCTGATGGCGACTACGGCATTGGGCAGCAGCTGCTTGAGGAAGTCAGCGCCGATTTTCAGGGCACCCGTGCCACCAACGGCCTGGGTAGTGATGACTCGGCCAGCGCTGATCAGCGGCGAATCGTTACCGAACAGCAGTTTTTGTACGGCTTGGTCGTAGGCAGCGATACCGTCGATCGGCAGGTAGCCCCGGGAAGCGTGTTGGGCTACGCGAATCGTCTCGGCTTCGACAACGGCGCGCAGGAGTGGAATTCGCCCCTCCTCGTTGCAGTAAACACCGACCCCCAGGTTGACCTTGTTGGTACGGGTGTCAGCGTTGAATGCTTCGTTGAGGCCCAGGATTGGATCGCGTGGTGCCATTTCGACAGCGGAGAACAGGCTCATTTTTACGGCGGCTCTGAATGGAGTGTGGAGGGACGTGTCGCGCTCCAGCCGAATGCACTAGAGCGGTGCACAAACGGGGAGCTAGTATAGAGGCCATCACTGCGGGCGGCGACAGGCGATTGAGCTTTTGCCGCAAGTTTTTCGGTTTATTTTTCGACCGTTAGTCTTATTGCAACGTCAAAGGCGTTAAGGGGTGTAGGACCTTTGCCTTGAAAGCGGTGGTATTTGCCACCACATCTAGGACAATCCCCGTTTCCCCGGCGACAGTCGTCGTTCGCGGTCTTTCTCATTCCTGCCTGGCCACCCCCCGGCCCAGGAGTGAATCCAGAGGTATGTTATGTCCGACTTCCAGCTAGTCACCCGCTTCGAGCCCGCCGGCGATCAGCCGGAAGCCATTCGCTTGATGGTCGAGGGCATCGAGGCCGGGCTGGCGCACCAGACGCTGCTGGGTGTGACCGGCTCGGGCAAGACCTTCAGCATTGCCAACGTGATTGCCCAGATCAACCGCCCAACCCTGGTGCTGGCGCCGAACAAGACCCTGGCCGCGCAGCTGTATGGCGAGTTCAAGGCGTTCTTCCCGAATAACGCGGTGGAGTACTTCGTTTCCTATTACGACTACTACCAGCCCGAAGCCTATGTACCGTCGTCCGACACCTTTATCGAGAAAGACGCCTCGATCAACGACCACATCGAGCAGATGCGCCTGTCCGCGACCAAGGCGCTGCTGGAGCGCAAGGACGCGATCATCGTCACCACCGTGTCCTGTATCTACGGCCTGGGGAGTCCGGAAACCTACCTGAAAATGGTCCTGCACGTGGACCGCGGCGACAAACTCGACCAGCGCGCCCTGCTGCGCCGCCTGGCCGACCTGCAATACACCCGCAATGACATGGACTTCGCCCGTGCGACCTTTCGTGTGCGCGGCGATGTGATCGACATCTACCCGGCGGAATCCGATCTGGAAGCGATCCGCATCGAACTGTTCGATGACGAGGTCGAGAGCCTGTCGGCCTTCGACCCGCTGACCGGTGAGGTCATTCGTAAACTGCCGCGCTTCACCTTCTACCCCAAGAGCCACTACGTGACGCCGCGGGAAACCCTGCTCGACGCCATCGAGGGGATCAAGGTCGAGTTGCAGGAGCGCCTGGAGTACCTGCGTTCCAACAACAAGCTGGTGGAAGCCCAGCGTCTGGAGCAGCGCACCCGTTTCGATCTGGAGATGATCCTCGAGCTGGGTTACTGCAACGGCATCGAAAACTATTCGCGCTACCTCTCGGGCCGCCCCTCGGGTGCCGCGCCGCCGACCTTGTATGACTACCTGCCGGCCGATGCCTTGCTGGTCATCGATGAGTCCCACGTCAGCGTGCCCCAGGTCGGCGCGATGTATAAGGGCGACCGTTCGCGCAAGGAAACCCTTGTGGAGTACGGCTTCCGCCTGCCGTCGGCACTGGACAACCGGCCAATGCGCTTTGACGAGTGGGAAAGCGTCAGCCCGCAAACCATCTTTGTCTCGGCCACCCCGGGCAACTATGAGGCCGAACATGCCGGCCGCGTGATCGAGCAGTTGGTACGGCCCACCGGTCTGGTGGACCCGCAGATTGAAATCCGCCCGGCCCTGACCCAGGTCGACGACCTGCTGTCGGAGATCACCAAGCGCGTGGCCCTAGAGGAGCGCGTGCTGGTTACCACCCTGACCAAGCGTATGTCCGAGGATTTGACCGACTACCTGGCCGACCACGGCGTCAGAGTGCGTTACCTGCACTCGGATATCGACACCGTGGAGCGGGTCGAGATCATTCGCGATCTGCGCCTGGGCACCTTTGATGTGCTGGTGGGGATCAACCTGCTGCGTGAGGGCCTGGACATGCCCGAGGTGTCGCTGGTGGCGATTCTGGATGCGGACAAGGAGGGTTTTCTGCGCTCCGAGCGCTCGCTGATCCAGACCATCGGCCGCGCCGCGCGCAACCTCAATGGCCGGGCGATTCTCTATGCCGACCGGATCACCGGTTCCATGGAGCGGGCGATTGGCGAAACCGATCGTCGCCGGGAAAAGCAGATCGCCTTCAACCTGGCCAATGGCATTACCCCCAAGGGCGTGTTCAAGGATGTCGCCGACATCATGGAAGGCGCCACCGTGCCAGGTTCGCGCAGCAAGAAGCGCAAGGGCATGGCCAAGGCGGCCGAGGAAAACGCCAAGTACGAAAACGAACTGCGTTCGCCGAGCGAGATCACCAAGCGCATCCGCCAGCTGGAAGAGAAGATGTACCAGTTGGCCCGCGACCTGGAGTTCGAGGCCGCCGCGCAGATGCGCGACGAAATCGGCAAGCTGCGTGAGCGCCTGCTCGCCGTTTGATTGGTTGTGGGGCAGGGCTTCCGTGGCAAGGGAGCGTGCTCGCGCCAGGCTGCAGCGCAGTCCTGTCTAGTGCGCTTCCCCCGCCTTCACGCCCGCCGGCAAGGCCTTGGTCAGCAACACCGCGAGCATGCTGATGCCCAGGGCAATCCCGACAAAATGAAAGGCGTCGTTGTAGGCCATGATCTGCGCCTGCTGGTGGGTGATTTCGCTGAGTTTGCCCAGCGCTGCGTTGTCGCTGCCGAACTTCTCGGCCAGGCTCGCCAGGCGCTCGGCCACTTGCGGGTTGCTCGGGACAATGGCTTCGCGCAGGTAGTCGAAGTAGGTCTTGGTTCGCGCATCCAGCAGGGTGGCCAGCAGGGCAATCCCGATCGCGCCGCCCAGGTTGCGCAGGATATTGAACAGGCTCGACGCCGATCCTGCGTCCTGCGGCTGTATGTAGGCGGTAGCAATCAGCGAGATGGTGACCATGATTAGCGGTTGGCCCAGGGCGCGGATGATCTGGATCTGGTTGAACTGCGGCCCGGCGAAGTCCGGGTTCAGCACCCCGGAGGAGAAACTCGCCAGGCCGAACAGGCCGAAGCCCAGGGTGCATAGCCATTTCGGCGAAATGTACTTCATCAGCTTGGGCACCAGCGGAATCAGGAACAGCTGGGGAATGCCCATCCACATGATCACCTGGCCGATCTGCAGCGCGTTGTAATTCTGAATCTGCGCCAGGTACAGCGGCAGCAGGTAAATCGAGCCATAGAGACCGACCCCCATTCCCAGGCTGGAAATGCTTGCCAGGCCGAAATTGCGATTGCGCAGGATGCCGAGGTTGATCAGCGGGTTGGGCTTGGACACCTGGACGATGACAAAGGTGATCAGGCTGAGCAGGGCGATGCTGCCCAGGGCCACGATCAGGTTCGATTCGAGCCAGTCCTTGCGGTGGCCTTCCTCGAGAAACACCTGCAGGCATCCCAGGCCCACCCCCAGGGTGAAAATGCCGGTGTAGTCGGTGCTTTTCAGCAGTTCCCAGTGCGCGGCTTTCTTCTCCAGGCCATACAGCAGGCCGGCGATCATGATCAGGCCCGGCGGGATGTTGATATAGAAGATGTACTCCCAGCCCCAGTTTTCCGTGAGCCAGCCGCCGATGGTGGGGCCGATGGAGGGGGCGAAGGTGGCAGTCATGGCGAACATCGCCATGCCTTTGGCGCGGTGATGTTCGGGGAGCTTGATCAGGGTCAGGGTGAACGCCAGCGGGATCAGCGCGCCACCGGTAAAGCCCTGCAGGGCGCGGAACACGATCATGCTCTCCAGGCTCCAGGCCATGGAGCACAGCAGCGACGCCAGGAGGAACCCCACCGAGACCCAGGCCGCCAGCCGGCGTGCCGACAACAGCTGCACCAGCCAGGCGGTGAGGGGGATCATGATGATCTCCGCCACCAGGTAGGAAGTGGAAATCCACGAGCCTTCCTCCAGGGTGGCGGACAGCGCGCCCTGGATGTCCTTGAGCGAAGAGTTGGTGATCTGGATGTCGAGCACCGCCATAAAGGCGCCGAGCATCACGCTCACGACGGCAATCCAGTCGCGCCGAGTCGGTTCGCCGACCGGGCGCAGCAGTGGGTCACCGGCCATCGACAGGGTCTTTGATATTCACATTGACGGTGACCGACATGCCCGGGCGGATCTTGCCGTGCAGCGGGTTGTCGGCAGCGAAGGTCAGCTTCACCGGAATGCGTTGCACCACCTTGGTGAAGTTGCCGGTGGCGTTGTCCGGTGGCAGCAGGCTGAACTGCGCGCCGGAGGCGGCGAACAGGCTCTCGACCCGGCCCTCGATCGGTGTGTCGCTGTAGGCGTCGAAAATCAGCTCGGCTTTCTGCCCAGGCTGCATATGGCCGATCTGGGTTTCCTTGAAGTTGGCCTGAATCCAGATGTCTTGGTCCGGGACGATCGACAGCAGGTAGGCGCCGGCCTGGACGAACTGGCCGTTGCGGGCGGCGCGCTGGCCGATCAGGCCGCTGATCGGGGCGTGGATTTCGCTGCGGGTCAGGTTCAGTTCGGCCTGGGCCAGGTCGGTGCGGGCGTTGGCGATCTGCGCGTCGAGGCGCTTGATCTCGGCGTTCAGCGCATTGACCTGCTGGCGCTGGCCTTGCAGGTCGGCCTGGGCCTTGGCCACTTGCGAGCGGGCAATATGGCTGTCGGCGGAGAGGGTGGTGACCCGCTCCTCCGAGACGTACCCGGGCTTGCGCAAGGTCTGTGCGCGGGACAGGTCGATTTGCGAGCGGCCCAGGCTGGCCTGGCTTGACTCTACCTGGGCTTCACCGGCGGCGATCAGGCTGGCTTGCTGGGTCAGTTTGCTCATCGCTTGCAGGCGCTCGGCTTCGCGAGTGGCCAGCGCGGCATTGGCGCGGTCGACGGCGAGGTGGAAGTCATCGCCTTCGAGGCGGACCAGTAATTGGCCTTTTTCCACGTGCTGGTTGTCCTGCACCAGCACCTGCTCGATACGTGCCCCCAATTGGCTGGAGACGCGGGTGATCTCGCCCTGGACGTAGGCGTTATCGGTGCTCTCATAAAAGCGCCCCTTGAACCACCAATGGGCGAAAAAGCCGAGGACGATGATCACGACCAGAAACAGGAAAACAAACAGGCGACGCTTGAGTTGGGCAGGCATGGGCAGGCTGGATTCAAAAAGTGTAAGGAGATATATCCGTGGGCGAATTTGGCATATAGCCACCTAGGGGTAAATGCCACAGCAAGATAATCGCCGTTGCAACGGGGCTACAGTGGTTTGTAGGCGCAACCTTGGCTTAAATGCCCTCCTGACTGGAGCCGGGTCGGCATCGCCTGTTACCATTCGCCCCCTGTTTGATCTCCGCTTTTATATCCTTTCCGAGACATGCCATGACCACCGTCCGCACGCGCATCGCGCCATCGCCCACTGGGGATCCCCACGTCGGCACCGCTTACATCGCTTTGTTCAACTATTGCTTTGCCAAGCAGCATGGCGGTGAGTTCATCCTGCGTATCGAAGACACCGACCAGTTGCGTTCGACTCGCGAGTCCGAGCAGCAGATTTTCGATGCCTTGCGCTGGCTGGGCATCACCTGGGCCGAAGGTCCGGACGTTGGCGGCCCCCACGGCCCGTACCGCCAGAGCGAACGCAGCGACATCTACAAAAAGTACACCCAGCAGTTGGTGGACATGGGCCACGCCTTCCCGTGCTTCTGCACCGCTGAAGAGCTGGACCAGATGCGCGCCGAACAACAGGCCCGGGGCGAAACCCCGCGCTATGACGGCCGTGCACTGTTGCTGTCCAAGGAAGAAGTCGCCCAGCGCCTGGCCGCCGGCGAGCCCCATGTCATCCGCATGAAAGTACCGAGCGAAGGCGTATGCGTGGTGCCGGACATGCTGCGCGGCGATGTCGAGATCCCGTGGGATCGCATGGACATGCAAGTGCTGATGAAGACCGACGGCTTGCCGACCTACTTCCTGGCCAACGTGGTCGACGACCACCTGATGGGCATCACCCACGTCCTGCGTGGCGAAGAGTGGCTGCCATCGGCGCCGAAACTGATCTTGCTATACGAGTACTTCGGCTGGGAACAACCGCAGCTGTGCTACATGCCGCTGCTGCGTAACCCGGACAAGAGCAAGCTGTCCAAGCGCAAGAATCCGACCTCGGTGACCTTCTACGAGCGCATGGGCTTTATGCCTGAGGCGATGCTCAACTACCTGGGTCGCATGGGCTGGTCGATGCCGGACGAGCGCGAGAAGTTCTCACTGCAGGAAATGGTCGACAATTTCGACCTGTCCCGTGTCTCCCTGGGTGGGCCGATCTTCGATATCGAGAAGTTGTCGTGGCTCAACGGCCAATGGCTGCGTGACCTGCCGGTGGAGGAGTTCGCCAGCCGTGTGCAGCAGTGGGCGCTGAACCCCGAATACATGATGAAGATCGCGCCGCTGGTGCAGGGCAGGGTGGAGACCTTCAGCCAGGTCGCGCCGTTGGCGAGCTTCTTCTTTGCCGGTGGCGTGAATCCGGACGCGAAGCTGTTTGAGTCGAAGAAACTCTCGGGTGACCAGGTTCGCCAGTTGATGCAGTTGATCCTGTGGAAGCTCGAAAGCCTGCGCCAGTGGGAGAAGGATGCAATCACTGCGACTATCCAGGCCGTGGTTGAATCCCTGGAATTGAAACTGCGCGATGCGATGCCACTGATGTTCGCCGCCATCACCGGCCAGGCGAGTTCGGTCTCGGTGCTCGATGCCATGGAGATCCTCGGTCCGGACCTGACCCGTTTCCGTCTGCGCCAAGCCCTTGATTTGCTTGGTGGTGTGTCGAAGAAAGAAAACAAGGAATGGGAAAAGCTGCTGGGCGCTATCGCTTAACCCTGCTGATGTAACGGCCAAACCCCGGTTTTCCGGGGTTTGCTCGGTAAGTGATTGTTATCTCGGCAAAAAATTTTGAAAATTGTTGAAAATAAATTTGACAGGTTTCAAATACGCCATTAAGATTCGCCCCGTCCTCACCGACGAGGGGCTATAGCTCAGCTGGGAGAGCGCTTGCATGGCATGCAAGAGGTCAACGGTTCGATCCCGTTTAGCTCCACCAATTTACAGGTTCAAGGTCTGGCCACACCGTCCTTGAATTCGATCAGACTCAGCCTGATCACGTTGTATAGAAGGTTTGTGTCCCCTTCGTCTAGTGGCCTAGGACACCGCCCTTTCACGGCGGTAACAGGGGTTCGAGTCCCCTAGGGGACGCCAGTTTTACAGAAGTGATATTGCAAGATGTCACTCCGCCGCGAGGCGAAAAATCTGGGGCTATAGCTCAGCTGGGAGAGCGCTTGCATGGCATGCAAGAGGTCGACGGTTCGATCCCGTCTAGCTCCACCAATTTTACAGTTCAAGGTCTGGCCACACCGGCCTTGAATCGATCAGCACTCAGCACTGATCAGTTGTATAGAAGGGTTTGTGTCCCCTTCGTCTAGTGGCCTAGGACACCGCCCTTTCACGGCGGTAACAGGGGTTCGAGTCCCCTAGGGGACGCCACGTTTACCCGCTCTGCGGGATTTTTAAGGGTCATTCAATTATTGAATGGCCCTTTTGTTTGTCTGGCGTTTGGCCAATCCTCTTTTCTTTCCTGAAAATCCCTTCTGACCAGCGGTCACAATCGCGACTTGCGAAAATTTATTATGAGAATAATATTCTGTTCGTAATATTCGGAGGCAACGATGAACGATAAAAAAGCTCAAACCCGAGAACGCATTCTCCAGGCCGCCAGTTCGGCGTTGATCCAGCGTGGCCCGGCCGAGCCGAGCGTAGGCGAAGTCATGGGCGCTGCCGGGCTGACGGTGGGCGGTTTCTACGCCCATTTCGAAAGCAAGGACGCGCTGATGCTCGAAGCCTTCACCCAATTGCTGGCCCAGCGTCGGGGACTGATTGCCGATATGGACAGCGAACTGACCGGTGAGGAACGGCGTGCCTTGGTCGCGGCGTTTTACCTGTCGCGCAAGCACCGCGATTCCACCGAGCAGGCCTGCCCGATCCCGGCTTCGATCGGTGAGCTGGGGCGCCTGCCTGATGAATTCCGCAAGGCCCTCAATGAGCATGTGGAGTTGATGGTCGCGCAGCTGGCGTCCAGCCCTGAAGACACGGACAAGGCTCTGGCGGATATGGCCCTGATGATTGGCGGCCTGGCCATGGCGCGGGCCCTGGGCCCGGGTGAGTTGTCGGATCGATTGCTGCGCGCCGCCAAATCGGCGGTGCTCTGACCCGGGCCGTCCTGGCCTGAGGAGATGAACCATGAGCGGGTTGGGCTGGATTCGAAGCGTTAATGGCACCTTGGGGCATGTGGCCCCGCAATTGATTGCCAGGAAGATGCGGCAGGTGTTCATGACGCCCCGCGAGCGCCCGCCACGGGCCTGGGAGTTGCCGTTGCTGGCGCGGGCCGAGCGCATCACCCTGCGTTTCGGACTTTCGGCGTTGCGCTGGGGTGAAGGCCCGACGGTGTTGCTGATGCACGGTTGGGAAGGGCGGCCGACGCAGTTTGCCAGCTTGATCGAGGCCCTGGTGGCTGCAGGCTATACGGTGGTGGCGCTGGACGGCCCGGCCCATGGTCGCTCCCCGGGGAACGAGGCGCACGTCGTGCTGTTCGCCCGCGCCATGCTCGAGGCCGCGGCGGAGTTGCCGCCCCTGCGGGCCGTCATCGGTCATTCCATGGGCGGTGCCAGTGCCATGCTCGCGGTGCAATTGGGCCTGCGTACCGAGACCCTGGTCAGCATCTCGGCGCCCGCGCGTATTCTCGACCTGCTGCGCGGGTTTGCACGCTACATGGGCCTTCCGCCACGGGCGCGCTCGGCGTTTATCCATGAAGTCGAGCAGAAGGTGGGCATGCGCGCCGCCGCCCTCGATGTGGCGCACTACCAATTGGACATGCCCGGGCTGATCGTGCACGCCGAGGATGATCACTTCGTTGCGGTGCAGGAGTCGGAGCTGATCCATCAAGCCTGGTTTGACAGCCGCCTGCTGCGCCTGGAAGAGGGTGGTCATCAGCGGGTACTGGCCGACCCGCGGGTGATCGATGGCGTGCTGTCGCTGGTCACCGGTCGTCGCCTGCCGGCGCGGCAATCCGCCTGAGCATCCGGTACACTGCCCCGGTCAAAAAAACTGACCGGGAGTGAGGCATGGGCTGGGATCTGGCAACGCCATTTATCATTGATCTGCAGGTGGATGCACAAGACATCGACGGCTTGGGCCACGCCAATAATGCGGTGTATGTCAGTTGGCTGGAGCGTTGCGCCTGGCGCCACTCCCAGCGCCTGGGCCTGGACCTGGTCGAGTACCGGCGGCTGGACCGGGCCATGGCCGTGGTCCGGCATGAAATCGATTACCTGGCCGCCGGCTACGAAGGCGACGAGCTGCAATTGGCGACCTGGATCGTCGATTGGGACCAGCGCCTGAAAATGACCCGTCGCTTCCAACTGATCCGCCCCAGCGACAACACCACCTTGTTGCGCGCCCAGACCACCTTTGTCTGCATCGAGCTTTCCAGCGGCAAGCCAAAGCGCATGCCGGCGGAGTTTCTCGAAGGCTACGGGCCGGCCTTGCAGGCGGGTTGAGAGCGGAGCGTTCTGTCAGCCCAAACACCTGCTGGTGTGCGAAACCCAGTAAACTGCCGCACGTTTTTTTGCCCGTGTTTTTCGTTGAGTGTGATTCATGCAAATTGCTTTGGCGCCCATGGAGGGGTTGGTCGACAACATCCTGCGCGATGTACTGACCCGAGTCGGCGGTATCGACTGGTGCGTGACCGAGTTCATCCGGGTCAACGATCGCCTGCTGACCCCGGCCTATTTCCACAAACTCGCGCCTGAATTGCTGCACGGTGCCCGTACCGCTGGGTGGGTGCCGCTGCGTGTGCAATTGCTCGGCTCCGATCCGGTGTGCCTGGCGGAAAACGCGGCGTTGGCCTGTGAGTTGGGTTCCGAGGTCATCGACCTCAACTTCGGCTGCCCGGCCAAGACCGTGAACAAGTCCCGGGGCGGCGCGGTGCTGCTCAAGGAGCCCGAGTTGCTCAATGAAATCGTCGAGCATGTACGGCGTGCCGTGCCGGCCCATATCCCGGTTACCGCCAAGATGCGCCTGGGCTTCGACAGCCCGGATGGTGCCCTGGTCTGCGCCACGGCCCTGGCCGAAGGCGGTGCGGCGCATATCGTGGTGCACGCGCGGACCAAGGCTGACGGCTACAAGCCGCCCGCGCACTGGGAGTGGATCCCGCGGGTGCAGGAAGTGGTCAAGGTGCCGGTGTTCGCCAATGGTGATATCTGGAGCGTCGAAGACTGGCGGCGTTGCCGCGAAATCAGCGGCGTCGAGGACATCATGCTCGGTCGTGGCCTGGTCTCGCGCCCTGACCTGGCCCGGCAGATCGCCGCAGCGCGGGCTGGAGAAGAGGTGGTGGAAATGTCCTGGGCCGAGTTGCAGCCACTGCTCCAGGATTTCTGGGCCCAGGCCGTGGCGCAACTGACCCCGCGCTCGGCGCCGGGGCGTCTGAAGCAATGGCTGGCGATGCTCGCGCGCAATTATCCGGAGGCGGTCGAGCTGTTCACGGCCATGCGCCGGGAAACCGATCTGGATCAGGTCGGGCGTCTGCTGGGTGTCCAGGGCAGCGCCGCCGCCTGAAAATTTTTTCAAGAAAAACCTCTTGAAATGCCTGCCTCCATCCCTATCTCTTGGGTACGCGATGCCGAATTCGGGTCGCGGAGATAACCACTCGCTGAACTAATCAGGAGATACCCATGAGTACTGCATTTTCTTTGGCTCCACTGTTCCGTTCCTCTGTTGGCTTCGACCGTTTCAACGACCTGTTCGAGTCGGCGTTGCGCAACGAGCCGGGCAGCAGCTACCCGCCCTACAACGTCGAGAAACGTGCGGACGACCAGTACCGTATCGTGATCGCGGCGGCCGGTTTCCAGGAAGAAGACCTGGAGCTGCAAGTTGAAAAAGGCGTGTTGACCGTAAGCGGTGGCAAGCGTGATGCCGATGACAGTGTCACCTACCTGCATCAGGGCATTGCCCAGCGGGCGTTCAAGTTGTCGTTCCGCCTGGCCGACCACATCGAGGTCAAGGCTGCCGGCCTGAGCAACGGTTTGTTGAATATCGACCTGCTGCGCACCGTGCCGGAAGAGGCCAAGCCAAAACGCATCCCGATCAATGGGGTACAGCAAGCAGCCCTGCAAAACTGAGGCGGCGAGCTGGGAGGGGGCGTGTCGCCGTCACTTAAACGCTGATCCAGCACGCCCCTTCGGCAAAAAAGGCTCCGACTTGTTCGGGGCCTTTTTTTATGGCTTCGGTGTTCTGTTTGAAGGGGATTGTCCGCACCAGCAGGCGATTGCCGTGCAAGGTCAGTGGGGCGGTTCTAGCGCGATCTGGGCACCACAGGCGGCTGAGGCGCTGCTTGGAAGGCCTAGCGCAGCATCAGCCGCAGGTCCTTGAGCGGCAGCGGCCGACTGTGCAGGTAGCCCTGGTACAGATGGCAGTCGAGGCCCTGGAGAAATTCCAGTTGCTGTGGAGTTTCCACGCCCTCGGCGATCACCTTGAGTTGCAGGCTGCGGGCCATGGCCACGATGGCGCGGATGATTTCCGCGTCGTTCGGGTCGTGGGTGGCGTCGCGGACGAAGGATTGGTCGATCTTCAGTGTGTCCACCGGCAGGCGCTTGAGGTAGGTCAGGGAGGAGTAGCCGGTGCCGAAGTCATCCATCGCGAAGCTGATGCCGAGTTTTTTCAGGCGGCGCATCTTGCTGATGGTGTCTTCCAGGTTCTGGATCACGATGCCTTCGGTGATTTCCAATTTCAGCAGCGAAGCGGGCAACTGGTAGTGGGCCAGGCAGTATTCGATGCGCTCGACAAAGTCGTTCTGGCGAAACTGCCGGGGGCTGATGTTCACGCACAGGCTGAAATCCAGCGGGTCGATCAGCCCTTCGTTGATCAACTGGCTGAAGGCCAGGCAGGCTTCGTCGAGAATCCAGGTGCCGACTTCAAGGATCAGCCCGCTGTCTTCCAGGACCTTGATGAATTCCGTGGGCGATTGGGCACCCAATTCCGGGTGCTGCCAGCGCACCAGGGCTTCGGCGCCGACAATCCGGTTGTCGCGGGCATCCACCTGGGGCTGGAAGTGCACACTGAACTCCCCCCGTGACAGGGCCAGGCGCAGGTCGGTTTCCATGCGCAGCCGCTCGCTGGCCGCCTTTTGCATGGTGTTGTGGAACATCTGGGTGGTGTTGCGCCCCGAATCCTTGGCTCGGTACAGGGCGATGTCGGCGCGCTTGAGCAGGTCGGTAGGGGTCGAGCCGTGGTCGGGAATCAGCGCAATGCCAATGCTCGGCGTGACTTGCAGGCGCTGGCCGTCGAGGAACATCGGCTCGGACAGCAGCTCACGCAAGGTATCGGCCAGCTCGCGGACCTGTTCGGTGACGGCGCTGCGGGTGCCGTCCAGGCCACTGAGCAGCACCACGAACTCGTCGCCGCCCAGGCGCGCCACGGTGTCCTCCATGCGCACGCTGGCCTCAAGGCGTGCAGTGATGATCTTCAGCACGGTGTCGCCCACCGGGTGGCCGAGGGAGTCATTGATGTGCTTGAAGTGATCGAGGTCGAGAAACAGCAGCGCACCGCGCAGGTTGTGGCGCTTGAGCAGGGCGATCTGCTGGCTCAGGCGATCCATCAGCAGGGCGCGGTTGGGCAGGTTGGTCAGCGGGTCGTGGTAGGCCAGGTGGCGGATCTGCGCCTGGGCATTCTTCAGCAGGCTGACATCCCGTGCCGTCAGCAGCAGGCAATCGGTTTCATTGAGGGTGATGGGTTCGACCGACACTTCCAGGGTGATGATTTCCCCGCGTTTGTTGCGTCCGAGCATTTCCAGATGGTGCACCCGGCCCTTGAGTTGCAACTCGGCCATCAGCATCGCCAACTGCCCGCCGTCGGCCCAGATCGCGACTTGATACAGGGTGTGGCCGAGCACCTCCTCCGTGCGGTAGCCGGTCAGGCGGCAGAAGCCGTCGTTGACCTCCAGGTACCGCCCGCTCTCGCGCTCGCAGATGATGATGGCGTCGGGGCTGGAGTGGAACGCCTTGGCGAATTTCTCTTCACTGGCCTTGAGGGCCGCCTCCGAGCGCTGCTGCTGGGTGATGTCGCGCAGGGTGGTGACGATACAGGGCTGCTTGTCGACGGTGATCTGGCGGCTGGAAATGATGCAGGTCAGGGACTGGCCGTTCTTGTGCCGCACCACCACTGCAACGTTGTTCAACGCCTGTTCGCGGATGACTTGTTCGACCCGTTGCAGGCGTTGTGCGGAGTCTTCCCAGAGGCCTATCTGCTCGGCGCTGCGGCCGATCACTTCGTCGACGGTCCAGCCGAAGGCCTGGGTGAAGCTGGAATTGATCTCGATGAATTGCCCGGTGGCCAGCAAGGTCACGCAGATCGGGTCGGGGCTGACCTGAAACAGGCTGGCGAACTTCTCTTCCGAGGTCACCAGGCGCTGCTCGCGCTCGACCTGTTCGGTGATGTCGAGCAGGGTCCCGGCCATGCGCAACGGGTTGCCCGCGTCATCACGGTAGAGGCGCGCGCGGCTTTCGAGGTAGCGCGAGCTGCCGTCCTCCAGTTGCACCCGGTAGGTCAGTTGATAATTGCCGGCCGGGCCTTCGCGCAGGCTGCGATAGGCGTTGCGCATGCTGTCGCGCTCTTCGTCGGGCACGCCTTCGAAAAACGCGTCGAATGACTCGTGAAAGGGTGCGGGGTCCAGGCCATGCAACTGGGCGGCCCGCGCCGAACCGTAGAGCATGCCGCTGGGAATGTGCCAGTCCCAGGTGCCGAGCTGGGCCGAATCCAGGGCCAGGTCCAGGCGCTCCTGGCTGTCCTTGAGGGCCTGTTCGGCGCGTTTGCGCTCGCTGGTGTCGAGGAAGGTGCTGAGCAGATAGGCCTGCCCCTCCAGCTCGACCTTCTGTGCGCTGAGAATGCCATCGTGAATCTGCCCGTTGCTGGCGCACAGCTGGACTTCAAGGCTCGCGGCCCGGCCCTTTTTCAACACGGCCTTGATCAGTTGCACCCGCTGCTCGGGGTTGACCCATAGGCCGATTTCCACGGTGGTGCGACCAATCACGGTGTGCGCCGGCCAGCCGAACAGGCTTTCGAAGTATTGATTGGCCTCGCTGATCAGGCCGTCTTCCAGGCGGGTCAGCAGCACCATGTTGGGGCATAGATGAAACAGCGTGGCAAAACGCTTTTCCGAGCTGCTGAGGGCTTGCTCCCGTTGACGCTGGTGGGTGATCTCGCGAATCACCCCGATCATTCGGGGCTTGCCGTTTTTGTCCGGGAGCACGCTGCCGTTGATTTCCAGCCAGTGCAGGCTGCCATCGGGCCAGCGGATGCGGTGGTGCATGGCGTGTTCCAGCGGCGCGCCGGCCAGTACCGAGTGGAAGGCGCGGACGGTCTTGGCACGATCTTCGGGGGGCAGCAGGTCGAGGTATTCCAGGTCCTTGGGCAGTGGCTGGCGGGGGTCGAAGCCAAACAGCGCCTGGGTGCCCCGCGACCAGCTGATTTGCCCGCTTTCGATGTCCCAATACCAGGCGCCCAGGCGTGCGCCATTGAGTGCGGCCAGCAATTGCGGTGCACTCTCCCAGCTTTGCTCCGACTCACGAGGGTCAAGCGCATGGACACGTGGCATGGGGGGCATACGGTCGGCGGGTTTGGGCATTGGCTGCGGGCCTTGGGCTGAATAGGGCGTTTGGCGCGGGAAGCTCAAAGTATTAAAGGGTAGGCACAGATTATTGCCGGGGTTCTTGTGCCTGACTCCCTGGCCAATCGATTTGTGCATCCAATAAGGCCATGAAAGCCCGCGCAGCGTTCGACAGCGTCCGTTCGGTGTGCAGGATATAGCCTAGCTGGCGAGTGAGCTGTATGCCCGGTAAAGGGATGCGCGCCACCTGATCGTCGAGCATGGTGCGCGGCAGCACGCTCCAGGCCAGGCCGATGGACACCATCATTTTTATAGTTTCCAGATAGTTAGTGCTCATGGCGATGTTCGGCGTCAGCCCCTGGGCTTCGAACAGGCGCTGCACGATATGGTGGGTAAAGGTATTGCCGCCGGGGAAAACCGCCGGGTGCAAGGCAATGTCCGCCAGGCTGACCTGGCCATTACTGACCAGCGGGTGCTCGGGCGCGGCGACGAAATCCAGCGGGTCGTCCCATACCGGCTTGGCCTTGACCAACGCATGGGGCTCGGGGGCCAGGGTGATGACCGCCAGTTCGGCGCGGCCATGGAGGATTTCTTCGTAGGCCACTTCCGAGTCGAGAAACTGGATATCCAGGGCCACGTCCGGGTATTTCCGGGTAAAGGCCCGCAGCAGCGGCGGCAGGCGGTGCAGGCCGATGTGGTGGCTGGTGGCCAGGGTCAGGCGCCCGGTGACTTCGCCGGTAAGGTTGGTCAGCGCCCGGCGCGTGTCATCCAGTACGTTGAGAATCTGATAAGCCCGTGGCAGCAGGGCGCGCCCGGCCTCGGTCAGGCCCACTTCACGACCCAGGCGATCGAACAGCCGGACCTTGAGTTGCTGCTCCAGCCCGGCAATACGTTTGCTGATGGCTGGTTGAGTCAGATGCAGCCGTTCGCCTGCCCCGGAGAAACTGCCGGTCTCGGCGATGGCAATAAAAGCATTGAGGTTGGCCAGGTCCATGTTCGTATTCCAGTTGGTTATCCAAAGCATAAAAAATATGAATTTGAGTTATTTAATGTAACGCCATAGCATCAGCCTCACAAGCCAAGGGGTTATTGATTGGGTGTCAGCAATGACCCGCGGCATAGAAACAAGCTGATGAGGAAACGTCTGATGGCCGGCAAAACGCTCTACGACAAGCTCTGGGATTCGCATTTGGTTAAACAGCGCGACGATGGTTCGGCGCTGATCTATATCGATCGTCACATCATCCACGAAGTGACTTCGCCGCAAGCCTTCGAAGGCCTGCGTCTGGCCGGGCGCAAGCCTTGGCGCATCGATGCCAACATCGCCACCCCGGACCACAACGTACCCACCACGCCCGAGCGCAAAGGCGGGATCGAAGCGATTGCCGACCAGGTCTCGCGCCTGCAGGTTCAGACCCTTGATGACAACTGTGACGAATACGGCATTGTCGAATTCAAGATGAACGACGTGCGCCAGGGCATCGTCCACGTGATCGGCCCGGAGCAGGGTGCAACCTTGCCGGGCATGACCGTGGTCTGCGGCGACTCCCATACCTCGACCCACGGCGCCTTCGGTGCCCTGGCCCACGGTATCGGCACCTCCGAGGTGGAGCATGTGCTCGCCACGCAGTGCCTGGTCGCCAAGAAAATGAAAAACATGCTGGTGTCCGTTGAAGGCACCTTGCCCTTTGGCGTGACCGCCAAGGACATCGTGCTCGCGGTGATCGGCAAGATCGGCACCGCCGGCGGCAACGGCCATGCCATCGAGTTCGCCGGCAGCGCGATCCGTGACCTGTCCGTCGAAGGCCGCATGACCATCTGCAACATGTCCATCGAAGCCGGCGCTCGTGTGGGTCTGGTGGCGGCGGACGAAAAGACCGTGGAATACGTCAAGGGCCGCCCGTTTGCACCCAAGGGCGCCGAATGGGACCTGGCCGTCGAAGCCTGGAAAGACCTGGTGTCCGATGCCGACGCCACCTTCGACACCGTGGTCGAGCTCGACGCTGCGCAGATCAAGCCGCAAGTCAGCTGGGGCACTTCCCCGGAAATGGTTCTGGCCGTGGATCAGAACGTGCCGGACCCGGCCAAGGAAATGGACCTGGTCAAGCGCGACTCCATTGTCCGCGCCTTGAAATACATGGGTTTGACCGCCAATCAGGCGATCACCGACATTCAGTTGGACCGTGTATTCATCGGCTCCTGCACCAACTCGCGCATCGAAGACTTGCGCGCCGCCGCCGTGATCGCCAAAGGCCGCAAAGTGGCCTCGACCATCAAGCAGGCCATCGTGGTGCCGGGCTCGGGTCTGGTGAAGGCTCAAGCCGAATCGGAAGGGCTGGACAAGATTTTCCTCGAGGCCGGCTTTGAATGGCGTGAGCCGGGCTGCTCGATGTGCCTGGCAATGAACCCGGACCGTTTGGAGTCGGGCGAGCACTGTGCATCGACCTCCAACCGCAACTTCGAAGGCCGTCAGGGCGCCGGTGGTCGTACCCACCTGGTGAGCCCGGCCATGGCCGCCGCCGCCGCAGTGAACGGTCGCTTCATCGACGTCCGTGAATTGACCCAGGGAGCGCAGTAATCATGAGAGCTTTTACCCAGCACACTGGTCTTGTCGCGCCTTTGGACCGTGCCAACGTCGACACCGACCAGATCATCCCCAAGCAGTTCTTGAAGTCCATCAAGCGCACCGGCTTCGGCCCGAACCTGTTCGATGAGTGGCGTTACCTGGATGTGGGGCAACCGTATCAGGACAACTCCAAGCGTCCCTTGAACAAGGATTTCGTGCTCAACGCCGAGCGATACCAGGGTGCCAGTGTGTTGCTGGCCCGGGAGAACTTCGGCTGCGGCTCGAGCCGCGAGCACGCGCCCTGGGCCCTGGAAGAGTACGGTTTCCGCAGCATCATCGCGCCCAGCTATGCCGACATCTTCTTCAACAACAGCTTCAAGAACGGCTTGCTGCCGATCATCTTGAGCGACGCTGAAGTCGACGAACTGTTCCAGCAAGTGGAGGCCACCCCCGGCTACCAGTTGCAGGTCGACCTGCAAGCCCAGACCGTGACCCGTCCTGACGGCAAGGTCTTGAACTTCGAGATCGATGCGTTCCGCAAACACTGCCTGCTCAACGGTCTGGACGACATTGGCCTGACCCTGCAGGACGGCGATGCGATTGCGACGTTCGAAGCCAAGCATCGCGCCAGCCAGCCCTGGTTGTTTCGCGACGCCTGAGCCGAACCTCGGTAGTCATCCGTCGAGTACTGTCACGTCGCTGCCTGCGCCCATGCGCAGGCAGCGCTGCCACCGGTATCGACCGAAAATTCATTGTCTGAACCCGGCAACATCTTCCCAAAGGACTTCATCATGACCAGCAACGCCCATAGCCAAGTCGTGCAAAAGCAATTCGGTGAACAGGCCTCGGCCTATCTGAGCAGTGCCGTGCACGCTCAAGGCACCGAGTTCGCCCTGCTGCAATCGGCACTGGCGGGGCAGGGCGCTGCGCGCTTGCTGGACCTGGGCTGTGGCGCCGGTCATGTGAGTTTTCATGTGGCGCCGCTGGTCAGGGAAGTGGTGGCCTACGACCTCTCGCAGCAGATGCTGGATGTGGTGGCGGGGGCGGCGGCGGACCGTGGCCTGGGCAATATCAGCACCGTGCGGGGCGCCGCCGAGCGCCTGCCGTTTGCCGATGGTGAGTTCGACTTTGTCTTCAGCCGCTACTCGGCGCACCATTGGAGCGATCTCGGCCTGGCCCTGCGCGAAGTGCGTCGGGTGCTGAAACCCGGTGGCGTCGCGGCCTTTATCGATGTGATGTCGCCGGGCAGCCCGCTGTTCGACACTTACCTGCAAAGCGTTGAAGTGCTGCGCGATACCAGCCATGTGCGCGATTATTCGGCGGGTGAGTGGCTGCACCAGGTCAGCGAGGCGGGGTTGCATACACGCAGTACCACGCGCCAGCGCCTGCGTCTTGAGTACAACTCCTGGGTCGAGCGCATGCGCACGCCGCAGGAGCTGCGGGTTGCCATTCGCCAGTTGCAGCAAGCCATGGGCAACGAAGTACGCGATTATTTTGAGATTGAGGCCGATGGTTCGTTCAGTACAGATGTACTGGTGCTGTGGGCCGAGCGATAACATTTTCCCGGGTGTGCCCGCGGGCACGCCGACAGAGCAAACGAGGAACGCATGAGCAAGCAGATTCTGATTCTCCCCGGTGACGGTATCGGCCCGGAAATCATGGCCGAGGCGGTCAAGGTCCTGAACCTGGCCAATGACAAGTACAACCTGGGTTTCGAGCTGAGCCACGACGTGATCGGCGGCGCGGCCATCGACCAGCATGGCGTACCCCTGGCGGACGAAACCCTGGAGCGTGCCCGCGCCGCGGACGCAGTACTGCTGGGCGCCGTGGGCGGTCCGAAATGGGACAAGATCGAGCGTGATATCCGCCCTGAGCGCGGCCTGCTGAAAATCCGTGCCCAGCTGGGCCTGTTCGGCAACCTGCGTCCGGCGATCCTCTACCCGCAACTGGCCGACGCGTCGAGCCTTAAGCCGGAGATCGTTTCCGGTCTCGACATCCTCATCGTGCGCGAGCTGACCGGCGGTATCTACTTCGGCGCGCCACGGGGCACGCGCACGCTGGAAAACGGCGAGCGTCAGTCCTACGACACTCTGCCGTACAGCGAGAGTGAAATCCGCCGTATCGCCCGGGTCGGTTTCGACATGGCCCGTGTGCGCGGCAAGAAGCTGTGCTCGGTGGACAAGGCCAACGTCCTGGCATCCAGCCAGCTGTGGCGTGAAGTGGTCGAGCAAGTGGCCAAGGATTACCCGGACGTCGAACTGAGCCACATGTACGTGGACAACGCGGCCATGCAACTGGTGCGCGCACCGAAGCAATTCGACGTGATCGTCACCGACAACATGTTCGGCGACATCCTGTCCGACGAAGCGTCGATGCTCACCGGTTCCATCGGCATGCTGCCGTCGGCATCCCTGGATGCCAACAACAAGGGCATGTACGAGCCATGCCACGGTTCGGCGCCGGATATCGCCGGGCAGGGCATTGCCAACCCGTTGGCGACCATTCTGTCGGTGTCGATGATGCTGCGTTACAGCTTCAATCTGCACGACGCGGCGGCTGCCATCGAGCAGGCCGTGAGCCTGGTGCTGGATCAAGGTTTGCGCACCGGTGACATCTGGTCTGCCGGTTGCGAGAAGGTAGGTACGCAGGAAATGGGCGATGCAGTAGTCGCCGCGCTGCGGAATCTGTAATCTTTCGGGCCCACCGCTCAGACGGTGGCCCACTTTTGTATAGGTGTAGTTGCGATGAAACGTGTAGGTCTGATCGGTTGGCGCGGTATGGTCGGTTCCGTGCTCATGCAGCGGATGCTGGAAGAGCAAGACTTCGACCTTATTGAGCCGGTGTTTTTCACCACCTCCAATGTCGGCGGCCAAGGCCCGTCCGTGGGCAAGGATATTGCCCCGCTCAAGGACGCGTACAGCATTGAAGAGCTGAAAACCCTCGACGTGATTCTGACCTGCCAGGGTGGCGACTACACCAGCGAAGTATTCCCCAAGCTGCGCGAAGCCGGCTGGCAGGGTTACTGGATTGATGCCGCTTCCAGCCTGCGCATGCAGGATGACGCGGTCATCGTCCTGGATCCGGTCAACCGCCGGGTCATCGACCAGCAGCTCGACGCCGGGACCAAGAACTACATCGGCGGCAACTGCACCGTCAGCCTGATGCTGATGGGCCTGGGCGGCCTGTTCGAAGCCGGCCTGGTGGAATGGATGAGCGCCATGACCTATCAGGCGGCCTCCGGTGCCGGCGCGCAGAACATGCGTGAGCTGATCAAGCAGATGGGCGCCACTCACGCGGCGGTCGCTGATCAACTGGCCGACCCGGCCAGTGCGATCCTCGACATCGATCGGCGTGTGGCCGAAGCCATGCGCAGCGATGCCTACCCGACCGAGAACTTCGGCGTGCCATTGGCCGGCAGCCTGATCCCGTGGATCGACAAGGAACTGCCGAACGGCCAGAGCCGCGAAGAGTGGAAGGCCCAGGCCGAGACCAACAAGATCCTCGGTCGCTTCAAGAGCCCGATCCCGGTGGACGGCATCTGCGTGCGGATCGGCGCCATGCGCTGCCACAGCCAGGCGCTGACCATCAAACTCAACAAAGACGTACCGATCGCCGATATCGAAGGGCTGATCAGCCAGCACAACCCTTGGGTCAAGCTGGTGCCGAATCAGCGTGATATCAGCATGCAGGAGCTGAGCCCGACCAAGGTCACCGGCACCCTGAACATTCCGGTAGGGCGCCTGCGCAAGCTGAACATGGGTTCGCAGTTCCTCGGCGCGTTCACCGTGGGTGACCAACTGCTGTGGGGCGCGGCCGAACCGCTGCGTCGCATGCTGCGGATCCTGCTGGAGCGTTGATCGGCTGATGGTCTGAACGAGCCCGCGCCTTGCAAGAGGTGCGGGCTTTTTCTTGGCGCCGACAGTCGGCTTCCTTTCAATAACGCCCAAACCGGGCACGCCGTGGCCCGCGGGCGAATTGCCTCGCCCCCATGCGCCGGGTAAAGTGCCGCTCCCCACGTTTCGCCAGAGGTAGCACCATGAACCAGTCCTTTGATATCGCCGTTGTCGGCGCCACCGGTACTGTCGGCGAAACCCTCGTCCAGATTCTCGAAGAACGCGATTTTCCGGTCGGCAATCTGCACCTGTTGGCCAGCAGCGAGTCCGCCGGGCATTCGGTGCCGTTTCGCGGCAAGAACGTGCGTGTGCGTGAAGTCGACGAGTTCGATTTCAGCAAAGTGCAGATCGTGTTTTTTGCCGCCGGCCCGGCGGTGACCCTGAGCTTCGCCCCGCGCGCCAGTGCGGCCCAGTGCACGGTGATCGACCTGTCCGGTGCGTTGCCGTCGGCCCAGGCGCCGAATGTGGTGCCCGAGGCCAATGCCCAGGTGTTGGCCGGCTTGCAGAAGCCGGTGCAACTGAGCAGCCCGAGCGCTTCGGCGACCTCGCTGGCGGTGGTGCTGGCGCCCCTGGTGGGTTTGCTCGATCTGCAGCGGGTCAACCTGACAGCGAGCCTGGCGGTATCCAGCCAGGGGCGCGAAGCCGTGACGGAGCTGGCACGCCAGACCGCCGAACTGCTCAACGTGCGCCCGCTGGAGCCGCGCTTTTTCGATCGGCAGATGGCCTTCAATTTATTGGCCCAGGTCGGTACGCCTGATGCCCAGGGCCATACCCTGCTGGAAAAACGCCTGGTTCGTGAGCTGCGTGAGGTCCTGGGACAACCTTTGTTAAAGATTTCTGTCACTTGCGTTCAAGCCCCGGTGTTTTTTGGCGATAGCTATAGCGTGACCTTGCAGTCAGGCCGCGCCATCGACCTGGCAGCGGTCAATGCGGCGCTGGAGTCCGCGCCGGGTGTCGAGTTGGTGGAAGCCGGCGATTATCCGACAGCGGTGGGTGATGCGGTCGGACAAGACGTGGTGTATGTCGGCCGGGTGCGTACGGGGGTCGATGACCCCGCGGAACTTAATCTGTGGCTGACGTCAGATAACGTACGCAAAGGCGCTGCACTCAATGCGGTGCAGTTGGCTGAGTTGTTGATAAAAGACCTTCTGTAAAAGATACTTGGCGACAATTTGCAGAATGAATCTAGCCGGGCGCTATGCTTGGCTGGTTTGCTGGAGGTGAGCTACCGTCAGGTGCTTCCAAGGGCATGAGTAAATAATCGCGCGCAATGGCTATTCAAGGCCGCGCGCAGTGCCTTACGGCAGTTGCTACAACACCTTCTCGCTGGCCGAGGAATGTTCAGACAAAGGATGAGGCTATGGTTCAAGTTCGCAAACTGGTGTTAGCAATAGCGGCCGCATCGGCGCTGTCCTCCGGTATGGCGCATGCGCTTGGGCTCGGGGAGCTGACGCTGAAGTCGACTCTGAACCAGCCTTTGGTAGCAGAAATCGAACTGCTGGATGTCAAGGATCTCACCGCGGCCGAAGTGGTCCCCAGCCTGGGTTCGGCAGATGATTTCGCCAAGGCAGGTGTCGACCGCCAGGCCTTCCTCAACGATCTGAGTTTTACCCCGGTCATCAATGCCAGCGGCAAAAGTGTCTTGCGCGTCACGTCGAGCAAGCCGCTGTCCGAGCCGATGGTCAAGTTTCTGGTGCAGGTGATGTGGCCCAACGGTCGCCTGCTGCGGGATTACAGCGTGTTGCTGGATCCGTCGAAATTCTCCGCACAAACCGCCGAAGCCGCCGCCAAGCCTGCCCCTGCAGTGGCTGCGGTGCGGGCACCGGTCACCGCGGCCAGCAAGCCTGCGCAATACACCACCTCGGCCCGCGACACCCTGTGGGAAATCGCTGCCAAGGCCCGCAACGGCGGTTCGGTGCAGCAGACCATGCTGGCGATCCAGGCGCTGAACCCGGACGCCTTTATCGATGGCAACATCAATCGCCTGAAAACCGGCAAGGTCCTGCGCCTGCCTGATCCGGTGCAGAGCACCAGCTTGCCGCAGCCCCAGGCGATCGCCGAAGTGGCCGCGCAAAATGCTGCCTGGCGCCAGGGCCGTCGCTCCGCGACACGTGGACAGCAGCAACTGGATGCCACTCGTCGTGGCGGCGGCGACAAGGTGGCCGGGCAGGGGCCAGCCAAAGACAGCCTGAGCCTGGTCTCTGCCGAATCCGCCAAGGGGCGTGGCAAAGGCGCGGCCGGGGACAGCAAGGATTTGAGCAACAAACTGGCGGTCACCCAGGAAAGCCTGGATACCACCCGCCGCGACAATGCCGAGCTGAAAAGCCGCATGACCGATCTGCAAAGCCAGCTGGATAAGCTGCAACGCCTGATCGAGTTGAAAAACAATCAATTGGCCAAACTCGAAGCTGAAGGCGCAGCCAAGCCTGCAGCCGCTGCGGCAGTGCTGCCGGCCATGCCCGCAGAATTGGTGGCCAAGCCTGAAGCTCCAGCGGTTGCTGCAACCCCGGTGACCGATCCGGCCCCGGTTGTCGCCGCCGCTGCCGCTCCCGACGCTACCCCGGTGGTGGCTCAGGAGCCCAAGTCCGATGACGCCACGTTCAACGAGCTGCTGACCAACCCGATCCTGCTGGGTCTGGTAGGGGGCGGCGCGGTTCTGGTCCTGCTGTTGCTGTTGCTTCTGGCGCGCCGTCGCAAGGCCCAGCAGGAAGCGGAAAAGCATTTGCGCATGGCCCGGGCCTTGTCTGAAGAGAACGACATCACCACCGAGGAGCTGGATCTGCCGGAAAGCAGCTTCGAAGGCCTGGAAGTGCCTGCGCCGAGCGTCAAGCTGGCGGTCGCCCCAGTACCTGCTCCGGCGCCTGCGCCAGTTGTGGCGCCGATCGCAGTGGTAGCCCCTGTGGTGGCTGCTGCGGTTGAACATCCGACCGATGTGCTGGAGCAGGCGCAGAACCATATCAATGCCGGGCGCCTGAATCAGGCCGCTGAGCTGCTTGAAGAAGCGGTCAAGCTGGAGCCGCAGCGCAGTGAATTGCGCCTGAAACTGATGGAGGTCTACGGTCTCCAGGGCGATCGGAGTGCCTTTGTTGCTCAAGAGCGGCAGTTGGTGGCCAATGGCAAGAACCACGCGGAAGTCGAGCAGCTCAAGAGCCGTTTCCCGGCGATGGTGGTTGCGGCAGCAGCGGCTGCGGGCCTGGGCGCGGCGGCAGTGGCTGCGGAGTTGGATGCCGAATACGTCAAGGAGCTGTTGCAGGATGAGCCTCCGGCGCCGATTGCCGAGCTGCCAATCGAAGGTTTTGATGCTGATTTCGATCTGAGCCTGGACGATCTGGAAGCGGCCTCGCCGGCTGTGGTTGCGGCAGAGCCGGTCCTGGACGAGTTCCCGCTGGATGATGACCTGAGTTTCGAGTCGGTGCTGCAACAGCAGACCGAGGCCAAGGAAAGTCTGGACGATCTGTCGGACTTCGACCTGGACCTGGGCGAAGACTTGCCGGCTACGGCTCAGAGTGACGAGGATTTCCTGTTGAGCCTGGAGGACGATCTCAAGGATCTGCCGCTGGGTGAGGTGCCTACGATCACCGAAGCACCACTGGATGATCTGGACCTGCCGGCCGACTTCGATCTGTCGCTGGCCGACGAGATGGATGCCCAGCCCGAGCCCAAGGATGCATTCGCTTCCGAGCTGGACGATGTCAACGCCGAGTTGGATCGTTTGTCTCAGAGCCTGGAGCAGCCGGCCGTAGCCGAGCCTACTTTTACGGCTGAAGACGCGGCGGTCGGCATGGACGAGGGCGATTTCGATTTCCTCTCCGGCACCGACGAAGTAGCCACCAAGCTGGACCTGGCCCAGGCCTACATCGATATGGGTGATAACGACGGCGCCCGGGATATTCTCGGCGAAGTGATCACCGAAGGCAGCGATGGCCAGAAAAACGAAGCCAAGGAGATGCTGACGCGTCTGGCTTGATCGACGCTGAGGTCCAAATAAAACGGCAGCCCTCGAGGCTGCCGTTTTCGTTTGTGCTTCGGCTTGGGCGCTTGCCTGCGATGGCCATCTGGCCGGTGCAAGGCGTTGCTTGCAGCGGTTTCAGGTAAGCAGGTCTTCGTAGAATGCGCCGAAGGGCCGGGTAGGGTGGGCGATCTGGATCTCCAGGATCCACAGGCCGACGTTCGGGCACTCGTCGAAATCTCCCAGATCGCCCGCGCGGTAGATCGCGTGGGGAAAGTCGCTGACGCGATGGCCCTTGATGTCCAGGTTCAGCACCCAGCCCATGGCGCTCGCCTGCTCTTCGGCGTAGCGGTAGAGTTCGGGGCCGGCCAACTGGTGGTTCTTCCAGTGGTCGTGCACGCGGTCGAACAGGGTTTTGGCCGCGGCCGCGCAGGCCTGCATCTCGGGGTCGTTGCCGGTGGTAAAGGTGGCACCGGAGTCGCCCTCGTGGCGATCCCAGACCACCCCCAGGTCAATAAAGAAAATATCGTTCTGCCCCAGCCTGGGATCGCCTTCGGAGCGTTGCTTGAAGGTCTTCAGGGTGTTTTCGCCAAAGCGAATCAGCAGCGGGTGCCAGATCCGCTCCATGCTCAGGTCCTTGAGAATCGCCAGTCCCAGCTCACGGGCCTCTGATTCGAGCATGCCCGGCGTGATGCGCCTGGCCATCTCGGCTATCGCTTCCCAGGTCATGCGTTTGGCGTGGAGCATGCCTTCAAGGCTGTACGCCAGGCCCACGGCTTCTTTGCTTGTGGCGGTCATTCATCAGGTCTCGGTCGGGTGGGTCTTTTATGGTTCGTTATATATTTATCTATATAGCGATTACCTGGGTGGCGATGCAATCCCATTAGGTGTGGCCCTGGGCGGAAGATCGATCTGCAACTAAAAGCCGGTGGCGCATGGCGTCTGCTTCCGGCGGCCTTATAATGGCCGCCTTTGCGTACATCAGCGGGCTGTAAGTTCTTGGCAAATATAGATAACGCGGCCGCCGAAATGGCGGCCGCAGGCTTTTTCAGAATCGCCCTGGGTGTTGAATACAAGGGTTCGCGCTATCGAGGCTGGCAGCGGCAGTCGTCCGGCGTGCCCACCGTGCAGGAAACCCTGGAGAAGGCCCTGTCCAAGGTGGCCGACTCCCCGGTAGTGCTGTCCTGCGCCGGACGTACCGATGCGGGCGTGCATGCCTGCGGGCAGGTGGTGCATTTCGACACCCAGGCCGAGCGCTCGCTCAAGGCATGGGTCATGGGCGCTAACATCAATTTGCCCCATGACGTCAGCGTCAGTTGGGCCCAGGTCATGCCGGCGCATTTTCATGCGCGCTTCAAGGCCATTGCCCGGCGTTATCGCTATGTGATCTACAACGATCAGATCCGCCCGGCCCACCTCAACGAAGAAGTCACCTGGAACCACCGCCCGTTGGATGTCGAACGCATGGCCGAGGCCGCGCGCTACCTGGTGGGCACCCATGACTTCAGCGCCTTCCGGGCCGGACAGTGCCAGGCCAAGTCGCCGATCAAGGAAATTCACCATCTGCGGGTTACCCGGCACGGCAAGATGATCGTCCTGGATATCCGTGCCAGCGCCTTTCTGCATCATATGGTGCGCAATATTGCCGGCGTGTTGATGACCATTGGCGCGGGTGAGCGTCCCGTGGAGTGGGCCGGGGAGGTGCTGGAGAGCCGCATTCGGCGTACTGGCGGGGTTACGGCGCACCCGTTCGGGCTGTATCTGGTGCAGGTCGAGTACCGGGATGAGTTCCAACTGCCGGAGCGATACATCGGGCCACATTTCCTCACCGGTTTCACCGAACTTGACGGCTGACGCTGGGAAAAGCATTTGCTACCATCCAGAACTTTTACGGATTTGCCCCGGGGTTTAAACAACATGACAGCCGTTCGCAGCAAAATTTGTGGGATTACCCGCATAGAGGATGCGCTGGCGGCGGTCGAAGCCGGGGCTGATGCCATCGGCCTGGTGTTTTACGCCAAGAGCCCAAGGGCGGTCACGGTGCAGCAGGCGCGGTCGATCATTGCCGCGTTGCCGCCGTTTGTGACCACTGTTGGGCTGTTCGTCAACGCCAGCCGTTGCGAGCTGGGGGAGATTCTCGATGCGGTGCCCCTGGATCTGCTGCAGTTTCATGGCGATGAGTCGCCGGCCGATTGTGACGGCTACCATCGGCCCTACATCAAGGCGCTGCGGGTCAAGGCCGGGGATGATATCGCCGGCCGTTGCGCGACCTATGCAAAGGCCAGCGGGATTTTGCTGGACACCTATGTCGAGGGCGTACCCGGTGGAACCGGTGAAGCCTTCGACTGGTCACTGGTACCGCAGGGCCTGAGCAAACCGATCATCCTTGCTGGCG
Source organism: Pseudomonas sp. QD4 (assembly GCF_049199125.1). Classification (NCBI taxonomy): domain Bacteria; kingdom Pseudomonadati; phylum Pseudomonadota; class Gammaproteobacteria; order Pseudomonadales; family Pseudomonadaceae; genus Pseudomonas; species Pseudomonas sp. QD4. Next base: position 2,048,398 of record NZ_JBLZOM010000001.1, on the reverse strand, counting down.
GTTTGACTGCGCAGAATGTGGCCCGGGCGATTGCCGAGGTGCGCCCCTACGCGGTGGATGTCAGTGGTGGGGTGGAGCAGGGCAAGGGCATCAAGGACCAGGCAAAGATTCGCGCATTTATGCAGGCCGTGCGCGGCAGCAGTGAGTCGATGTGACGGCTGGCAGTCTGCCGCCGTCCATAACTCCACTGTACAAAACAGGTGGGCACTGTCTTCGGACAGGCCGAAGTCGAAGTGGCAACCGCTCTGTTGCGGGCTGTCGGGATGGCTGAGGAGCAGTTCGCTACAGGCAGGTCGAGCCTCGTGCTGACCGCGGTAGCGCACCGATCATCGCCGCACACATGAATTTAGCTCAAGGGCATACGCGGGGCTGCGAACCAGAGCGTTCGGGCCGCCGGTACTGGAGAAAGAAAGCATGAGCAACTGGTTAGTAGACAAACTGATCCCTTCGATCATGCGTTCCGAGGTGAAGAAAAGCTCGGTGCCTGAAGGTCTTTGGCACAAGTGCCCGTCCTGCGAGGCGGTGCTGTATCGGCCGGAGCTGGAAAAAACCCTGGATGTTTGCCCTAAGTGCAATCACCACATGCGTATCGGTGCTCGCGCCCGTATCGACATTTTCCTCGATGCCGAAGGCCGTGCCGAACTGGGCGCCGACCTGGAGCCGGTGGATCGCCTGAAGTTTCGCGATGGCAAGAAGTACAAGGATCGCCTGACTGCTGCACAGAAGCAGACCGGAGAGAAGGACGCGCTGATCTCCATGAGCGGCACCCTGCTGGGCATCCCGGTGGTAGTTTCGGCCTTTGAGTTCTCCTTCATGGGCGGCTCCATGGGTGCCATCGTCGGTGAGCGTTTTGTTCGTGCCGCCAACTACGCCCTGGAAAACAAATGCCCGATGATCTGCTTCGCCGCCTCCGGTGGTGCGCGGATGCAGGAAGCGCTGATCTCCCTGATGCAAATGGCCAAGACCTCTGCGGTACTGGCGCGTCTGCGCGAAGAAGGTATCCCGTTCATCTCCGTGCTGACCGACCCGGTCTACGGTGGTGTGTCGGCGAGCCTGGCGATGCTGGGTGATGTGATCGTTGCCGAGCCCAAGGCCCTGATCGGTTTCGCCGGTCCGCGGGTTATCGAGCAGACCGTGCGTGAAAAGCTGCCAGAAGGCTTCCAGCGCAGTGAGTTCCTGCTGGAACACGGCGCGATCGACATGATCATCGCCCGTCAGGAACTGCGCCCACGTCTGGGCAATCTGCTGGCGCAATTGATGGGGCTGCCGACGCCTGAGTTCGTTGCTGCACCTGTCGAGCCGATCGTGGTTCCGCCGGCTCCAGCCAACCTATGACCCAACGTACCCTTGGCGAATGGCTCGCCTACCTCGAGCAGTTGCATCCGTCGGCCATCGACATGGGGCTCGCGCGCTCGCAAGAGGTAGCGTCCCGCATGGGATTGGGCAAGCCGGCGCCTCGGGTGATTACGGTGACCGGTACCAACGGCAAGGGTTCGACCTGTGCGTTCGTGGCGTCCCTGCTGCGAACCCAGGGTTTGCGAGTAGGGGAGTACAACTCGCCACACCTGTTGCGTTACAACGAGCGGGTGCAGATCGATGGCGTCGAAGCCAGCGATGCCGAGCTGTGCGAAGCCTTTGCCGCGGTCGATGCCGGGCGTGGCGAGATTTCCCTGACCTATTTCGAGGTGGGCACCCTGGCTGCCTTCTGGCTGTTCCAGCGTGCCGGGCTTGATGCGGTGGTGCTGGAGGTCGGCCTGGGTGGGCGCCTGGACACGGTCAATCTGGTGGATGCGGATCTGGCGCTGGTGACCAGTATTGGTGTCGATCACGTTGACTATCTTGGCGATACCCGTGAGTCCGTGGCCTTCGAGAAGGCCGGGATCTTCCGCCAGGGCGCGCCGGCGCTGTGTGGGGATCTCAATCCGCCACAGCCGCTGCTGGACAAGGCGCGTGAGCTCAATTGCCCATTCTTCCTGCGTGGGCGCGATTTTGACCTGGGTATGACCGAGCAGCACTGGCAATGGCGCGGCCTCGATCTTTCGGGTGCACCGGTGGAGCTGCACGATTTACCGTTGCTCGATCTGCCCATGGAAAACGCCGCCCTGGCCTTGCAGGCCTATTTGCTGACGGGCCTACCTTGGCAGCCGGAGCGGATAGTGGCTGCCTTGCGCCAGACCCGGGTGGTCGGTCGCCTGGATCGTCGGCAGTTCGAGTGGCAAGGCAAGCGCCTTAATCTGCTACTGGATGTGGGCCACAACCCCCACGCCGCGCAGTACCTGGCCGAACGCTTGGGCCGTCGGCCGCTGGCTGGCAAGCGTCTGGCGGTGTTTGGTCTGCTGGCGGATAAAGACCTGGCTGGCGTGGTTGAGCATCTGCATCCGCAAGTCGAAACCTGGGCGGTGGCCCCTCTGGATTGCCCTCGGGCGCGTCCGGTTGCGGATTTGCAGGCGGCGCTGGAGAACCTTGGGGCTCGCGTAACGTCCTATGACAGCGTTGCTGCCGCTTTGGAAGGGCAGTGCGCGCTTGCAACGGCAGAGGATGAAATCCTGCTGTTCGGATCTTTTTATTGTGTTGCCGAGGCGCTTGAGTGGCTCGCCCGGCGCTCCACGGAGGAAGCTGCACATGGCTATGCTGGATAACGTCTACAAGCAGCGAATGGTTGGAGCTCTGGTTCTGGTGGCACTGGCGGTGATCTTCCTGCCCATGCTGTTTTCCCGCGAAGATGAGCAGCGTCATGTCAGCGTCGAGGCGCCTGCCGCGCCGCAAGCGCCTGTCATGCCTCAGGTGCAGGTCGAGCCGGTTGTGGTTCCCGAGCCGCAAGCGCTGCCCCAGGAGCCGATTCCGAGCGATGACGAGGTGGTGCAGCAGTCCGCACCGTCTGCGCCGATTGTGCCCAGTGCACCGGCGACTCCTGTTGCACCGCCGACAGCTGCGATCAAGCCAGCTCCAGCTCTAGCGCCGGTCGCGCCCAAGCCTACACCTGCTCAATCTGTTGCCAGCACACGGCCGGACACCAGCCAGAGCCGGATCGATGCCAATGGCCTGTCGGTGAGTTGGTCGGTGCAACTGGCCAGCCTGTCCAGCCGCGAAAGCGCTGAAAACCTGCAGAAAACCCTGCGCAGTCAAGGTTATAACGCCTATATCCGTTCCGCCGATGGCAAGAACCGGGTATTCGTCGGTCCGCTGATCGAGCGTGCCGAAGCTGATCGCCTGCGTGACTTGCTGGGTCGCCAGCAGAACCTCAAGGGTTTTGTGGTGCGTTTTCAGCCTGAGCGTGGTTAAGGCTATCTGCTTGATTTGAAAAGCACAGTGAATCGCAGCTTACCGACAGCCAAGCGCTCTGCTAAAATGCGCCGCCTTATCCGTCTGTAGGCTGCACTGTGCCATTTACCTGGGTTGATTGGGCGATCGTTGCAATAATCGCCATCTCCGCGTTGATCAGTCTGAGCCGCGGCTTCGTCAAAGAAGCACTGTCGCTGCTGACCTGGATTATCGCTGGAGTCGTTGCCTGGATGTTCGGTGGCTCACTGTCCGAGTACCTCGCCGGATACATCGAAACACCTTCGGCTCGCGTGATCGCGGGCTGTGCCATCATGTTTGTCGCCACCTTGCTGGTAGGCGCAATGATCAACTTTCTTATCGGCGAATTGATTCGCGTCACCGGCCTCTCCGGGACCGATCGATTTCTCGGCATGGCCTTTGGCGCCGCGCGTGGCGCGTTGCTGGTGGTCGTGGCGGTCGGGCTTTTGAGCCTGGGGCCGGTACAACAGGATTCCTGGTGGCAGCAGTCGCGACTGGTGCCACAATTTCTATTGGTTGCAGACTGGTCGAAGAACCTCATATTGGGGTGGAGCAGTCAGTGGCTGGCCAGCGGTATCAGCGTACCCGCTGATATTCCGTTCAAGGAGCACCTCTTACCGGCCAAAACGCCTCAGTAAGATGTGTTCAGTTCAGTTTCATTAAGTAGGGGTTGCGTCGCATGTGTGGCATCGTCGGTATCGTCGGTAAGTCGAACGTCAATCAGGCGCTGTATGACGCGCTAACCGTCCTCCAGCACCGCGGCCAGGACGCTGCCGGTATCGTGACCAGCCATGATGGCCGGTTATTCCTGCGCAAGGACAATGGTCTGGTCCGTGATGTATTCCATCAACGGCATATGCAGCGCCTGGTCGGCCACATGGGCATCGGCCATGTGCGCTATCCAACCGCAGGCAGCTCGACTTCGGCCGAAGCTCAACCGTTTTACGTCAACTCGCCGTACGGCATCACCCTGGCGCATAACGGTAACCTGACCAACGTTGAACAGCTGGCCAAGGAGATTTACGAATCCGACCTGCGCCACGTCAACACCAACTCCGACTCCGAGGTCCTGCTCAACGTGTTCGCTCACGAGCTGGCCCAGCGCGGCAAGTTGCAGCCGACCGAAGAAGACGTGTTCGCGGCCGTGACTGACGTGCACAACCGCTGCGTCGGTGGTTACGCAGTCGTGGCCATGGTGACCGGTTACGGCATCGTCGGTTTCCGCGACCCGCACGGCATCCGCCCGATCGTTTTCGGCCAGCGTCACACTGACGAAGGCGTCGAGTACATGATCGCCTCGGAAAGCGTTTCCCTGGACGTGCTGGGTTTCACCCTGATCCGCGACCTGGCACCGGGTGAAGCGGTCTACATCACTGAAGACGGCAAGCTGCACACCCGCCAGTGCGCGACCAACCCGCAACTGACCCCGTGCATCTTCGAGCATGTGTACCTGGCGCGCCCGGATTCGATCATCGACGGCGTCTCGGTGTACAAGGCGCGTTTGCGCATGGGCGAGAAGCTGGCCGAGAAGATCCTGCGCGAGCGTCCTGAGCATGACATCGACGTGGTTATCCCGATCCCGGATACCAGCCGTACCGCTGCGCTCGAGCTGGCTAACCACCTGGGTGTGAAGTTTCGCGAAGGCTTCGTGAAGAACCGCTACATCGGCCGTACCTTCATCATGCCGGGCCAGGCTGCGCGGAAAAAATCCGTACGCCAGAAGCTCAACGCCATCGAGCTGGAATTCCGCGGCAAGAACGTGATGCTGGTGGACGACTCGATCGTGCGCGGCACCACCTGCAAACAGATTATCCAGATGGCTCGCGAAGCCGGCGCGAAAAACGTCTACTTCTGCTCTGCGGCGCCGGCCGTGCGCTACCCGAACGTGTACGGCATTGATATGCCGAGCGCTCACGAGCTGATTGCGCACAATCGTTCGACCCAGGACGTAGCTGACCTGATCGGTGCCGATTGGCTGATCTACCAGGACCTGCCGGACCTGATCGAAGCGGTCGGCGGCGGCAAGATCAAGATCGAGCATTTCGACTGTGCAGTGTTTGACGGCAAGTACGTCACGGGCGACGTCGATGAGGCCTATCTGAACAAGATCGAAAACGCGCGTAACGATGCCTCCAAGGTCAAGACCCAGGCGGTCAGCGCGATCATCGATCTGTACAACAACTGATTCAGAGCATTTAGAAGACTTGAGGAGTAGGCGGCATGAGTCAGGATTGGGATGCCGGTCGGCTGGACAGCGACCTTGATGGCGTAGCTTTCGACACCCTGGCCGTACGTGCCGGCCAGCACCGTACGCCGGAAGGCGAGCACGGTGACCCGATGTTCTTCACCTCAAGCTATGTCTTCCGTACGGCCGCCGATGCGGCCGCGCGGTTCGCTGGCGAAGTGCCAGGCAACGTCTATTCGCGCTACACCAACCCGACCGTGCGTGCCTTCGAAGAGCGCATCGCCGCCCTGGAAGGTGCCGAGCAGGCGGTGGCCACGGCTACCGGCATGGCTGCCATTCTGTCGGTGGTGATGAGTCTGTGCAGCGCGGGCGATCATGTGCTGGTGTCGCGTAGCGTATTCGGCTCGACCATCAGTCTGTTTGAAAAGTACTTCAAGCGTTTTGGCATCGAAGTCGATTACGTGCCCCTGGCGGACCTGTCCGGCTGGGATGCGGCAATCAAGGCCAATACCAAATTGCTGTTTGTCGAATCACCGTCCAATCCCCTGGCAGAGCTGGTGGATATCGCCGCGCTGGCCGAAGTGGCTCACGCCAAGGGTGCGATGCTGGTGGTCGACAACTGTTTCTGCACGCCTGCGTTGCAACAGCCATTGAAGCTGGGTGCCGACGTGGTGGTGCATTCGGCGACCAAGTTCATCGACGGCCAGGGCCGTTGCATGGGCGGCGTGGTGGCCGGCCGCGGTGAGCAGATGAAAGAAGTGGTGGGTTTCCTGCGTACCGCAGGGCCGACCCTGAGTCCGTTCAATGCCTGGATCTTCCTCAAGGGGCTCGAAACTCTCAGCCTGCGCATGCGTGCCCACTGTGCCAATGCCTTGGCCTTGGCGCAGTGGCTGGAGCAGCAGGATGGCATCGAGAAGGTGCACTACGCCGGCCTGCCAAGCCATCCGCAATACGAACTCGCCAAGCGTCAGCAGCGTGGATTCGGGGCGGTGGTCAGTTTTGAAGTCAAGGGTGGCAAAGACGGTGCCTGGCGCTTTATCGATGCCACGCGCCTGATTTCTATTACCGCCAACCTGGGTGACAGCAAAACGACCATCACTCACCCGAGCACCACCTCTCACGGTCGCCTGGCGCCGCAGGAGCGTGAAGCGGCGGGCATTCGCGACAGTCTGATCCGGGTCGCGGTGGGTCTCGAAGATGTTGCCGACCTGCAAGCCGACCTGGCTCGCGGCCTGGCCGCCTTGTGATCGAGTTGTCCTCGCAGCAGGGCAGTGCCAATGGTCGCGTTGCGCTGGTCACCGGCGCGGCGCGGGGCATTGGCCTGGGGATCGCCGCCTGGCTGATCAGCGAGGGCTGGCAAGTGGTATTGACCGACCTTGATCGCGCGCGCGGCGCCAAGGTGGTCGAGGTCATGGGGGAGAGCGCCTGCTTTATCGCCATGGATGTCTCGGACGAAAAGCAGGTGGCCCAGGGTGTGGCGCAAGTGCTCGGCCAGTTTGGTCGGCTCGATGCGCTGGTGTGCAACGCGGCCGTGGCCGATCCGCGCAATATCACCCTGGAAAGCCTCGATCTGGCGTACTGGAACCGTGTACTGGCGGTGAACCTCAGTGGGCCGATGCTGTTGGCCAAGCACTGTGCGCCTTACCTGCGCGCTCACGGCGGCGCCATCGTCAATCTGGCCTCGACCCGCGCCGGCCAGTCCGAGCCCGATACCGAGGCTTACGCGGCGAGTAAGGGTGGGTTGCTGGCCTTGACCCATGCCTTGGCTATCAGCCTGGGTCCGGAAATCCGCGTCAATGCGGTCAGTCCGGGCTGGATCGACGCACGTGACCCGGCAGCGCGCCGTGCGCAGCCGTTGAGTGATCTTGATCATGCTCAGCACCCCGCGGGCAGGGTCGGGACGGTCGAGGACGTTGCGGCGATGGTGGCCTGGCTGTTGTCGAAGAACGCCGGGTTCGTCACGGGCCAGGAGTTCGTGGTCGACGGCGGCATGACCAAGAAAATGATTTATCAGGAATAAGAGCAGCGACAAGCTTTTAGCTGCAAGCGGCAAGCAGGGGTGAGCAGTATCCCTTGTTGCTGCTTTTTCTTGCAGCTTGAAGCTAGCTGCTCTCAGCTGTTTTTGAAAAAAACTCCAACGCTGCTATTGACTTAGCTTCGGTATCTGCGTAAATTTCGCGGCCTCAACGAAGCAAAGGGTGATTAGCTCAGCTGGGAGAGCATCTGCCTTACAAGCAGAGGGTCGGCGGTTCGATCCCGTCATCACCCACCACTTCTTGAGTGTCTTTCGAAAGAAAGGCGGAAGCTTCCAAGGAAGCCTCCAACCGACGCGCAGCGGTAGTTCAGTCGGTTAGAATACCGGCCTGTCACGCCGGGGGTCGCGGGTTCGAGTCCCGTCCGCTGCGCCATATTTTCCAAGTCAGGTTCGCCTGGCTTGAGATTGAAAAGCCTCGAAGCTGATCAGTCCGACGATTTAAAAGGTTCAAATGGACGCAAGTCCAAGCGATACGCAGCGGTAGTTCAGTCGGTTAGAATACCGGCCTGTCACGCCGGGGGTCGCGGGTTCGAGTCCCGTCCGCTGCGCCATATCTGCCTCAAGGCCCACTGAACGCCTTGAAGCTACGAAGACGCCACAGGTGCTTCGGATTGATAGCAAAGACCCTGGTCGAAAGACCGGGGTTTTTTGTTTTCGATATTTGGAATGTCAGTCGCGTTTTTTGGTTCTGCCGCACACATGAAAACCCCGCCTGTTTGGCGGGGTTTTTTGTGGGAGTTTAGAAACCGTATTTGTCCCGCAGGCTGTAGTACCAGGCGCCCAGGGCGGTAAATGGAGTGCGCAGCAGCTGACCGCCAGGGAAGGGGTAGTGCGGCAGGTCGGCAAAGGCGTCAAAGCGCTCTGCCTGGCCGCGCAGGGCTTCGGCCAGGACCTTGCCCGCCAGGTGGGTGTACGTCACGCCGTGGCCGCTACAGCCCTGGGAGTAATAGATGTTGTCGCCCAGGCGTCCGACTTGCGGCAGTCGCGAGAGGGTCAGCAGGAAGTTGCCGGTCCAGGCGTAATCGATCTTGACGTTTTTGAGTTGGGGGAAGGCCTTGAGCATCTTCGGTCGGATGATGGCTTCGATATTGGCCGGGTCGCGGGCGCCGTAGACCACGCCACCGCCGAAGATCAGGCGCTTGTCCGCAGAAAGGCGGTAGTAGTCCAGCAGGTAATTGCAGTCTTCGACGCAATAGTCCTGGGGCAGCAGGCTGTTCGCCAGTTCGTCGCTCAAGGGTTCGGTGGTGATGACCTGGGTGCCGCAAGGCATGGACTTTGCGGCCAGTTCCGGAATCAGGTTGCCCAGATAGGCATTGCCCGCGACGATGATGAACTTGGCCCTGACCTTGCCCTGTGGCGTGTGCACCACCGGATTGGCGCCGCGCTCGATGCGCAGGGCCGGGGATTGCTCATAAATAGTGCCGCCCAGGGACTCCACGGCTGCCGCTTCGCCCAGGGCCAGGTTCAGCGGGTGGATGTGCCCGCCACTCATGTCGAGCATGCCGCCCAAGTATTGATCACAGGCCACGACTTCGCGGATGCGGCGTTGGTCCAGCAGTTCCAGTTGGCTATGGCCGTAGCGCTCCCACAGGCGCTTCTGCGACTCCAGGTGGCCCATCTGCTTGCTGGTCAGGGCGGCAAACACGCCGCCGTCCTTCAGGTCGCACTGGATGTGGTACTTGGCCGCGCGTTCGCGAATGATCCTTGCGCCCTCAAAGGCCATTTGCCCTAGCAACTGCGCCTGCTTGGGGCCGACGCTGCGTTCGATCACATCGATATCGCGGCTGTAGCTGTTGACGATCTGCCCGCCATTGCGGCCCGAGGCGCCAAAGCCGACTTTGGCCGCCTCCAGTACTGTTACGCGAAAACCGTTTTCCAGTAGAAACAACGCGCTCGACAAACCGGTATAGCCGGCACCGATCACACAGACATCGGTTTCTACCTCGCCCTGCAGTGAGGGGCGTTCTGGCACGGCGTTGGCCGACGCTGCGTAATAGGATTCTGGGTAGGGAGTGTTCGCCATCCTGCAGCCTCTGTTTAATATATTTTACGAGTGCGCCGATCGTACCTGAGTTGAAAATCGGCTGCCAGCCGCTGATAAAGTCTTGCTCGCCACTAAAAAATTAAATAATTCGCATATTCATAGGCTTAGCTGCAAAAAAGGTGTTGACACCCCTCCGGAATTCCGTAGAATGCCGCCTCACAGCAGGCACGTAGCTCAGTTGGTTAGAGCACCACCTTGACATGGTGGGGGTCGTTGGTTCGAGTCCAATCGCGCCTACCAAACAAAATCCGCTCTGCTGGGCGGTCTAGAAGGGCTCACCGAAAGGTGGGCCCTTTTTTGTTGCCTGGGATTTGCAAAGCCCTCATTCATTGATTTCCCCATTGGCATTCACTACCAATCACCGGGATTGGAGCAGAGCCGCCTTTATGGCGGCTCTGGTCGATGGTGGTCAGTCCTGGGGGATGAATGTCGGGCCGGCAAACGACCTTACAGCGTTGCCCCGCTCGACCTTGTGGTGGGAGTCCCGGCGCTGCAGGCGCAGGGTGTTGTGGGCTTCCTGCTCAAGGCCTGCGAGGCGCTGCTGAATCAGCAGCACTGCCAGGCGCTTGTTGTCGTGCTGGCTGCGCCCGGACTGGACCTTGACGCTGATCCCTGAAGCCAGGTGAGTGGCGCGCACCGCCGAGTCGGTCTTGTTCACATGCTGGCCGCCGGGTCCTGAAGAACGCATGGTTTCGAAGCGTATCTGGCTCTCCTGGTTGCCTTGCGGGGCGTTGAAGACCTGGCCGGCGAAGAACCAGTTCTTGCGCTTGTGCCCGGGTCGGTAATGGCTCTTGCAGCTCCAGAGCAGGGTGCCGGTCCAGCGTCCGGCAAGCGCCTTGGCATTGTCGCCATCAAGGCCGACCAGTACCGACTTGCAGGTGCCGTTATGCCAGCCGGGTTCGCGCTCTATCACGCACAGACTGACCGCCTGGGTTTCGGCTTCGTCATGCAGCCTTTGCAGGGCCTTGGTCACGGCCAATTCACACTCGGCCGGCCCCTGTGCCGATGACAGCTGTAACAGAACCATCAGCAGCACCCCCGGCGTTTGTAGGTCAGCACCGGCTTGAGTCGCGCGATGATGTGCAGCAGGCCTGCGTCACGCAGGCTGCCGACCACGCTGTCGATGGCCTTGTAGGCTTCTGGAGCCTCTTCGTACATCAGGGCGCGATCTTCGCAGATCACTCGGCTGCCGAGGCTGGTGCGCTTGAGCTGATCGAAGCTGAAGCGCGCCGCCAGGCGACCCTTGCAGTCGCCGCGAATCCACTTCCTGCCGGCGCCATGGGCCAGGGAGTACAGGCTGCTGGCAAGCGGGATGGGCTGCACCAGATAGCTGTAGTCACCGCGGGAGCCGGGGATGACCACCACGCCCTGATCGGACGGTGTGGCGCCCTTGCGGTGGATCCAGCCGGCTTCGCCGTCGACGCTGCCGGGCGATACCAGGTTGTGGTTGATATCCAGCGCGCTGCGGCCTTTCGCCCGCAGATTGACCAGGATGCGCTCCGCAATCAGCCGGCGGTTGGCTTCGGCAAAGCGCAGGGCTTCGTCATGGCGTTGCAGGTAGTCGACGCCGGCCGGGCTGTCGACCGCGATACCGGCATGGCCGTGTTGATCGACATGCCGGCGCAGAATGGCTTCGCCCAGGCCGCGCGAGCCGCTGTGAACCAGCATCAGCAGCGAGCGCCGGTCCAGGCCCAGGGTGTCCATGGCATCGCTGTCATGAACCTCGTCGATCTGTTGCAGCTCGGCGAAATGATTGCCGCCGCCGATGGTGCCCAGGGAGTGTTCGTGGCCGGTGGCGGCCAGCGCCAACTGCGCCAGTTCCTCCTGCCATTGCTCATCCAGGGCGGTGTCGATGTTGCCGATTTTCTTTTCCAGCTTATCCAGGTTCAGTCGGGCGCTCGGGATGTCCGTCTGCCACAGCGTCATGCCGCAACCGATGTCATTGCCCACCAGTGCCGGGTAAAGGGTTTCGCTGGAAAAGAAGGCCGCACCTACCGGATAGCCGCGACCTGGGTGCAGGTCAGGCATGCCGACCACGCGGCGCATGCCGGGCAGTTGTGCAGTCGTTTGAAGTTGCTGGATCGCTTTGTCTTCGATCCAGGTGCTGTCGGAGGCGATAAGTGATACGCCGGCCGACAAATTGCGGATGCAATTGTCCATGTCCAATTCCTGATTGGAGAAAATATTCAGGTAAGTGGCAGGGCGGATCCGGAGTAAGCGAGGCGCTAGAAACTAGCGGGTATAGCGTTTAAACCAGGCACGTCCTGCAAAGAGCGATCAGGTATTTCATGGTGGATCTCCTTTGCGAAAGTGTGGGAAGGGCGCGCAGATTAATCCGCGTTCGCGAATCTGGCAATGGTTGTCGCGGATTTTTGTCGGTGGGCGGCTGTTCCGGGCGAGACCCGGGGTTGGAAAAGGGCACGTTTGGGGCGGCGCAGGGTCCTAATCGTGTTGCGTCATGAATGAGGAATTCCATGGACAAGTTTGGAGAACGGTTGAAAGAGGAGCGCAAGGCGCTTGGTCTTTCCCAGCAGGAGTTCGGTGCCATTGGCGGGGTTGAGGCCAATGCCCAGGGTCGTTACGAGAGCGGCGAGCGGCTGCCCAAGTCGGATTACCTGATGGCGGTGGGGCGCAAGGGCGTGGATTTGCTGTATGTCCTGACCGGTGAGCGTTCGAAGCTGTCGGACGGCCAACTGAGTGCGGAGGAAAGCCGGATCATCGAGCATTACCGCAGCCTGGGCGAGGACGATCAGGAGGCCATTGCCCAACTGGCCTCATCCCTGGCGGAGTGCTGAGCGCGGGTCGCCAGGGGTTTTTCTGGCTGTGTGGTATCTGCCGGCTCCAGGGTGGGCGATACTCTCGGTTTTTCAGCACGAGGTAGCATCATGCGGGTGTTAATGGCGATGATCGCCGCGGCGTTGCTTGCGGGATGCGCGAGTTCGGCAATGAATGAAGCGCGCTCCAAGAGTCCTTCGCGGGTGCTCTCTTCGGCCAAGGCCGATCAACTGGTGGCGCAGTGCGTGCAGTTCGCCTGGCAGGACGAGGCGGTCTTCGGCGTCGATGCTGCTGCCTATCTGGAGCCACGCAAAGGCGGTGGGTACACGGTCTATACGCGTTCCGCGGAGTCCTTTGCCGATATCCAGGTGCAGGCTTCGGGCACCAGCGTCAGTTACTACGCGCTTCACGACGACTGGATCGCCAAGCGCAGGCTCGCGGCCCTGGGTACGTGCCTGTAACGCGTCGCAGGACCCAAAGGCGTCTCGGTTGAGGCGCCTTTTTTATGCCTGATGCAATGGGGGGCTTCACCGCGTCATCTGTTGCGAAGTTTTAATCAGTTGTGAACATTGGTAAGCGGGGGCTGCGTAAACCGGGTCGGGGGTTGTAGGCTCGCCCCTTGAATTTACCTGAATGGACGCAGCCGATGTTTGTGATGAATGCCCTGGTTCCGGAGATGCTCGTCAGTGACTTGCAGCGGAGTCTGACGTTTTACCGCGATGTGCTGGGGTTCAAGGTCGAATACGAGCGTCCGGAGCACCTGTTTGCCTTTTTGTCGTTCCATGGCAGCCAACTGATGTTGGAGCAGGACGATGGCGAAGCGTCCCCGTGGCGCGTCGGTCCACTGGAGCAGCCGTTTGGGCGCGGTATGAACCTGTCGATCGAATGCCCTGACCTTGCAGTGTTGGTTCAAGCCCTGGCCGACGCCGGTTACCCATTGCGCAAGGAAATCGAGGAGCGCTGGTATCGCCACGATGCCCTGTTGCATGGGGAGCTGAACTGTTTGCTGCTCGATCCTGATGGTTATCTGCTGCGCTTCACTCAGGACCTGGGGTTCAGGCCGGTGGAGGGCGGGGCTGCCTAGGAAAGCTGGCTGAAGGCTTTGCAGACCGTGTCGCGATTGGTTTTGTACTCAGCCTGCTGCACCGGAATGATGCCGAACTCATCGCTGATGATGGAGAGGGCGCGGTGCAGGAAGTCGACATTCGCCCTGGAGCGGAACGTGAAAATGCCACGCTTGACCTGGTACAGGCCTTCTGTGGAGCACGCGGCAACGGTTCTCATCGCATTCGGGTCATTGGTGATCAGCAGATAAGCGAACTCTTGCATCAAACTGCTCCTGGTTCATAAGGCATCGACTGGCGTCGTTGACGCTGGCTGACTCGCGTACGTGCGATAGCTGAAAGCTACTCCTGCGACAGCGCCATGCGTTACTGGGCATTTATACAAAGGTGGCTAATTGCCGGTGGTGCAGGCAGCCGCGTGCCTTGGGCGCAAAAGGACAGGGCCTTGCACTTTTCAGGTCGAGTTGCAGGAAGGGGGCGCTAGCGAAGCAGGGAGGGAATGAGGCTGAGTCCAGCGCCAGCCATTGTGGTCAGACAAAGGGCTGGCAACTCATCAAGCTCAAGGTGTTTCGCGTTTGTCCGGAGCGGTAAGCCCGGCCTGGATCCGTTGATAGATCTCTTCACGGTGTACGGCTACGTCTTTGGGGGCGTTGATGCCGATCCGGACTTGCTGGCCGCTGACGCCCAGGATGGTGATCGTAATGTCGTCACCGATGTTTATGCTTTCACCGACTTTGCGGGTGAGTATCAGCATGAGCTTCTCCTTGATTGCGTAGTAGGGCACCTGATTTCAGACAGTGCAGATATCGGTCGTATGTATAGATTAGTGCGAAGTTCCACTGAGTGGGTGCCTCTTTTCTGACGCGCAGACGATGTATTAATTCCCAGGGTGCAACTATACAGAGGCGATAAACATGATTCTCCCTGTTTCGGCCTGTTTTTGTGGCAGTGACCTGGCAGCCGGCAGTGTTAAAATCGCCGCCTCAGAATTTTAAGGGGTAGGTTGTGCGCACAGTAGCGATGATGGTTGCGGTATTGGCCTTGGCTGGCTGCGGCGAAGGCAAGGTGGCAGACGCCGGCAATAAGCCCGCTGCGCCGGCCCAGGCCCAACAGGTACAAGAGGCGGCGACCCCGCAGTGGGACGTGCTGGTGGGTAGCGATCTGCCGCAGGCGGTGAGCGATATGACCGGCTGGCTGATCGAGCACGGCATTATCTCCAGCGTGGTGATGCAGGACGGCAAGCAATTGATTCTGGTTGGGCCGTTCAACTCCCAGGCTGAAGCCGAGGCGAAAAAGGCCGAGCTCGAGGAGAAGTTGGCCAAGGCCAAGAAGCGCAACGTCAATGCAACGGTGATCGAGCACCGGGCGGCGCAGTGAGCTTGAAGGGGCTGACGACAGGCACGGTCGGCAACCTCGCCTGAAAGGTTGGATCCAGGCCTCGCAGAACCGGCGAGGCCTTGGCGCTGAAGGCTAGCCGCAGGCTTTCAGATCCACCGGGCCAACAAAGTCGTTACCGTGGCCCATCACGCAGCCCACGCTTTGATTGCGCTGGCGTTCCCAGGCCTGGACCGGGTAGGTCTTGTTCCAGGCTTCATACAGCTGGCGGTCCTGCTTGGACAGGTTCAGCCCGTATTGCTTGCTCATGTAGAAATAAGTACGGGCGATCATTCCGCGAATCGAAGGGCGCGGCATGACCTTCTTCGCCTTGAAATCGACCTGGGTCAGGCATGAGCCGTATTGCCCGGTTTTCTCCGGCAGCCAGCCAAAGCTGAAGTTATTGCGGTCGCCATTCACCTCGCCGATGCTCGGCACCAGGTTGTGCAGGTCTGCCTCGGCGCGCTGGTAGATCTTGTCGGTGCGGGTGCAGTTCTTGCGCCCGCCCTGTTGCCAGCATTGGCGCTGGTGGCCAATCTGCCAGGCCGGGACGATGTGCTCCCACTCGATACGGGCTGCGCGATTGGCGTTCTTGCGCGGTATGTAACCGCACGCCGCAAGGTCCACGCGATTGCCGTTGTATTTACAGCCACAGTAGAACTCGGTGGATTGCGGGGCGTAGAGCTTCCAGGCGACCTTTTTCGCTTGGCTGAACGTACTTGGCGCATCGGCTTGGGCATTGAGGGCAACGCAGAACAGCAAAAAAACCAGACAGCGGACAATCATCGACTCAATCTTCCTTCGGCACGACCCAGAAAATCTGCACGCCGCCGTCGTCCCGATAGGCCAGGGTGACATTGTCGTTTTCAGCAATTTCCTCCAATAGACGCGCCCATTCGTCCGCAGGCTCATCTTCAAGTCGGAAGATCAGTGCGGCTTTGGCCTTTTGTGCGGTAGGGGAGTTGATGATTTTTTGAACGCGTAGCCCCATCCGTTCGTAGGAGCCTGGTGGGGTATTGCTTGCAGCAGAAGACTTGGCCACGGAGTAATCCTTATTAAGCTGTACGTGCGTACAGTATTTAACTGTAGGCAATTTCGCAACTGCTTAAAATTCAAGAAAATCTTCTGACAGCACTTTTTCCGATTTGTCTGAAATCGTGGGGATTTTTTATTGCGGCGGGCGGGAGGAGGGGGGGGGGGGGGGGGGGGGGGGGGGGGGGGCGGGGGGGGGGGCGCGCCACCGCGGGGGGGGGG
>NZ_JBLZOM010000001.1:1887484-2032357 GCF_049199125.1 Pseudomonas sp. QD4 | reverse complement strand
AAAAAAAAATTTTCTCCACCCATTTTTCCCGTTTTTCTTTAATTTGGGGGTTTTTTTTTGGGGGGGGGGGGGGGGGGGGGGGGGGGGCCGCTTGCCCGGGCGTGCAAGCGGCAGGGTGCCCGACCAGGGAAGGTCGGGCGAGTGCTATCAGTATTCCCAGAACATCCGTTGCAGCTCTTTGCTGTCCTGAGTCTTGGTCAGGGCAACCATGGCCAGGATGCGGGCTTTCTGTGGGTTCAGATCATGGGCGACGACCCAGTCGTACTTGTCGTCAGGCTGTTCTGCGTTGCGCAGGACAAAGCCGCCGGCATTGACGTGGGACGAGCGAATGATCTGCACGCCATTCTTGCGCAGTTCCTGCAGGGCCGGCACAACCCGCGAAGACACCGAACCGTTGCCGGTGCCGGCGTGGATGATGGCTTTGGCGCCGCCTTGGGCCAGGGCTTTGTAGGCGGTGTCGCTCACGTTGCCGTAGCCGTAGGCGATTTCGACGTCAGGCAGGCTCTTGATGTTCTTGATGTCGAATTCCGAATCCATGGTGTGGCGCTTGGCTGGCAGGCGGAACCAGTAGGATTTGCCTTCGACCACCATGCCCAGTGGGCCCCATGGGCTCTTGAAGGCTTCGGTCTTGATGTTGATCATTTTGCTGACATCACGACCCGACTGGATCTCGTCGTTCATGGTGACCAGTACGCCCTTGCCGCGAGCGTTCTTGCTGCCGGCGACAGCCACGGCGTTGTACAGGTTGAGCATGCCGTCAGCCGACATGGCGGTGCCTGGGCGCATGGAGCCGACCACGACGATTGGCTTGTCGGTTTTTTCCACGAGGTTGAGGAAGTAGGCGGTTTCTTCCAGGGTGTCGGTACCGTGGGTGATCACGATGCCATCGACGTCCTTGCTATCGGCCAGTTCGGCGACGCGACGGCCCAGTTGCAGCAAGTTGTCGTTGGTGATGCTTTCGGAGGCGATCTGCATGACTTGCTCGCCACGAACATTGGCCAGCGTGCTCAGTTCCGGAATCCCGGCGATCAGTTGTTCGATACCCACCTTGGCGGCCTGGTAAGTGGCGCTGTTGGCGGCGCTGGCGCCAGCGCCGGCAATGGTGCCGCCGGTGGCAAGGACCACGACGTTGGCCAGTTTCTGTTGGGTCTCGGCTTCTTTTGCTTGCAGTGCAGTAGGCAGGAGCAGGAGCAGGGCCAAAGCGCCCGGAACAAAGGTATTGAAGGCAGATTTCATTATTTTCTCTCTAGTGGTGAGACGGTGCTGGTGCAAGTTCATCTAGAAACACCCCGGCGGCAGATCTGAATGCCGTGGGGCGATGAGGAGGGAGCAGGATCTGTACCAGCGTCACATTGGCTCGGTAAGTATTTTAAGTTACTGATTTATATCAATTTTATTTCAGTTGTTATTTGATCGAGGTGGAACCTTGTCCGGGTTTCCGAACATTTGGCGAGTGCTTTGTTCGGCAATCCGAAAACGGCCCGTGTCCGCTAATAGCGTTTTGCCACAGGCTAAAGAATCGGCCTGGTCGGTCGATGCCGTTCAAAGGATATTTTTTCAGGAGTTCACATGTCTTTTTCAATCGGTTTCCCAAGTGCCGGTGCGATCACCATCAATGGCAAGTCGCCGGCCACCATCGACGCGTTGAGCAAGGCGACTGCCGATACGGCGTCACAGGTCCTGGGCACCGATGACCAGGACAAGGTCAAGGCGGGTGGGGCGTCGCAGGCTGAAGAAGGTTCTGCCCAAGGTTCCGATGGCGGTGGCAACAGCATCGTGGTGCAGATCCTGCTCAAGCGCATGCAGGAGTTGCAGGAGCAGCTCAAGCAACAGCAGCAACAACTGGCAGCGGCCCAGGCGGCCAACTATCCGACCCCTGAAGCGAAGCAGACCATGGTGATGGCGGTTCAAGGTCAGATTGCCGATACCAATGGCGCGCTGCTGGACGTCTCGGGCCGTTTGGTCACGGAGCTGAGCAAAGGCTCATCCTCCGGCTCAGTGATTAGCACCACCGCCTGAAAAAGTGCCAGTGCCGACCCTCGAAAGAGGGTTTTCGGCATGTTGGGGCGGGGGTGTCGAGGATTCTCCGACGATAGGGTTATGCGTTGACAAAACGCCGTAGCGTTCGCATAGTTGATTTCCGCAAACGTTTGCGAGGTATTCAAGGGGTGACTTTCATTCCTTGAAGCGCGCGTTGATTGCCGTTGTCAGCGGTGGCGATCGTCAAAGCTTCTAACCTTGCAGGCGCTGCTCACAATAATCATAAGATCGGAGTCAATCCATGAAGCTGCCATTTGCTGGACGTCTTCTCGCTGTCGCTATCCTGGCCGCGGCATCCGCTGCGCTTCCTTTCTCTTCGGCCTACGCCGATACCGCTCAAAAACCCAAGGTCGCCCTGGTCATGAAGTCCCTGGCCAACGAGTTCTTCCTGACCATGGAAGATGGCGCCAAGGCTTATCAGAAAGAACATCCCGCCGATTTCGACCTGGTCTCCAACGGCATCAAGGACGAAACCGACACCGCCAACCAGATCCGTATCGTCGAGCAGATGATCGTGTCCAAGGTCAACGCCCTGGTGATTGCCCCGGCTGATTCCAAGGCCATGGTGCCGGTGATCAAAAAAGCCATGGATGCCGGCATCACCGTGATCAACATCGACAACCAGCTCGATCCGGCAGTGCTCAAGAGCAAAAACATCAGCGTGCCTTTTGTCGGGCCTGATAACCGCAAGGGGGCGCGGCTGGTGGGCGAGTACCTGGCCAAACAATTGAAGGCCGGTGATGAGGTCGGGATCATCGAAGGCGTGTCCACCACCACCAACGCGCAGCAGCGTACCGCTGGCTTCAAGGACGCGATGGAGGCGGCCCAGGTCAAGGTGGTTTCCCTGCAGTCCGGTGATTGGGAAATCGACGCCGGCAACCGCGTGGCGTCGGCCATGCTCAGCGAGTACCCGAATATCAAGGCGCTGCTGGCCGGCAATGACAGCATGGCCGTCGGTGCGGTTTCGGCAGTGCGTGCAGCAGGCAAGGCGGGCAAGGTCCAGGTGGTGGGCTACGACAACATCAACGCGATCAAGCCCATGCTCAAGGACGGCCGAGTACTGGCGACAGCCGACCAGTTTGCCGCCAAGCAGGCGGTGTTCGGCATCGAGACTGCATTGAAAATCCTCAAGGGCGAGAAAGTCGACAGCGGCACCAACGGCGTCATCGAAACTCCGGTTGAACTGGTCACCAAGTAGTCATTCTGGCGGCACAACGGCGTCCGTCCACAGGGGCGGGCGCATGGAGAGTTTCCTATGTCAGTTTCCGCTGCGAACGCTGTCCTGACGGTCAGCGGTATCGGCAAGACCTACGTCCAACCGGTCCTGACCGGCATCGATCTGACGCTGATGCGCGGTGAGGTGCTGGCACTGACCGGTGAAAACGGCGCCGGCAAAAGCACCCTGTCGAAAATCATCGGTGGCCTGGTCACGCCCACCACCGGGCAGATGCAGTTCAACGGCCAGGCGTATCGCCCTGGCAGCCGAACCCAGGCCGAAGACCTGGGTATCCGCATGGTCATGCAAGAGCTCAACCTGCTGCCGACCCTGTCGGTTGCGGAAAACCTGTTTCTCGACAACCTGCCCAGTCGCGGCGGATGGATCAGCCGCAAGCAATTGCGCAAGGCGGCGATCGAGGCCATGGCCCAGGTCGGGCTGGACGCCATCGACCCCGACACCCTGGTCGGCGAACTGGGCATTGGTCACCAGCAAATGGTGGAAATCGCCCGCAACCTGATCGGCGATTGCCATGTGCTGATTCTCGACGAACCGACCGCGATGCTCACCTCGCGGGAAGTCGAAATGCTGTTCGAGCAAATCACCCGCCTGCAAGCCCGGGGCGTGTCGATCATTTACATCTCCCATCGCCTGGAAGAACTGGCGCGGGTGGCACAGCGCATCGCGGTGTTGCGCGACGGTTGCCTGGTCTGTGTCGAGCCCATGGCCAATTACAACAGCGAGCAACTGGTCAACCTGATGGTGGGGCGCGAGTTGGGCGAACACATCGACCTGGGACCACGGCAGATTGGCGGCCCGGCGTTGACGGTGAAGGGGCTGAGCCGTTCGGACAAGGTGCATGACGTTTCCTTCAGCGTGCGCAGTGGCGAGATTTTCGGGATTTCCGGCCTGATCGGGGCCGGGCGTACCGAGTTGTTGCGTCTGATCTTCGGCGCCGATAAAGCCGACAGCGGTACGGTGGCCTTGGGTACGGCGGAGCAGGTGGTGAGCGTTCGCTCGCCTGCCGATGCGGTGGCCCATGGTATTGCCTTGATCACCGAGGACCGCAAGGGCGAGGGGCTGCTGTTGAGCCAGTCGATCGGAGCGAATATCGCCCTGGGCAACATGCCGGCTATTTCCAGTGCCGGGCTGGTCAACGGCCAGAGCGAGGCACGGCTGGCACAACGGCAGATCGATGCCATGCGTATCCGCAGCTCCGGACCGGCACAACTGGTCAGCGAGCTTTCGGGCGGCAACCAGCAGAAGGTGGTCATCGGCCGCTGGTTGGAGCGCGATTGTTCGGTGCTGCTGTTTGATGAGCCGACTCGCGGCATCGACGTCGGCGCCAAGTTCGATATCTATGCCTTGCTCGGCGAGTTGACGCGCCAGGGCAAGGCGCTGGTGGTGGTTTCCAGTGATCTGCGCGAGCTGATGTTGATCTGTGATCGCATCGGTGTGCTGTCCGCCGGGCGCCTGATCGATACCTTCGAGCGCGACAGCTGGACCCAGGATGAATTGCTTGCCGCTGCATTTGCCGGCTATCAAAAACGTGATGCGTTGCTCAATGAAGCGGCGCCTAGGAATGCACCATGAAAACTGCACCTGCAACCGGCAAGCGTGCTGGCAACTATTACGGCCTGGGGACTTACCTCGGCCTGGCGGGCGCCTTGCTGGCGATGATCATCCTGTTCTCGACCCTGAGCAGTCATTTTCTGTCCTATGACACCTTCAGCACCCTGGCCAACCAGATTCCCGACCTGATGGTGCTGGCGGTGGGCATGACCTTCGTACTGATCATCGGCGGCATCGACCTGTCGGTGGGTTCGGTGCTGGCCCTGGCGGCGTCGACCGTCAGCGTGGCGATTCTCGGCTGGGGCTGGAGCGTGCTGCCTGCCGCCTTGTTGGGCATGGCCTGCGCGGCGCTGGCCGGAACCATCACCGGTTCGATCACCGTGGCCTGGCGCATTCCGTCCTTTATCGTGTCCCTCGGCGTGCTGGAAATGGCCCGGGGTGTGGCCTACCAGATGACCGGTTCGCGAACTGCCTACATCGGCGATGCCTTTGCCTGGCTGTCGAATCCGATTGCCTTTGGCATTTCTCCCTCGTTTATCATTGCCCTGTTGATTATTTTCGTCGCTCAGGCAGTGCTGACGCGTACCGTGTTCGGTCGCTACCTGATCGGTATCGGCACCAACGAAGAAGCGGTGCGCCTGGCGGGGATCAACCCCAGGCCCTACAAGATCCTGGTGTTCAGTCTGATGGGGTTGCTCGCTGGCGTGGCGGCACTGTTCCAGATTTCACGCCTGGAGGCGGCGGACCCGAATGCGGGCTCCGGCCTGGAGTTGCAGGTCATCGCTGCGGTGGTGATTGGCGGCACCAGCCTGATGGGTGGGCGTGGTTCGGTGATCAGCACCTTCTTCGGCGTTTTGATTATCTCTGTGCTGGCTGCAGGTCTCGCGCAAATCGGCGCGTCTGAGCCGACCAAACGCATCATCACCGGCGCGGTCATCGTGATTGCCGTGGTGCTGGATACTTATCGCAGTCAGCGTGCACTTCGGCGGGTTTGATTCATGGCAACAATCAAGGATGTGGCGGCGCTCGCGGGGATTTCCTATACCACGGTGTCCCATGTAGTGAACAAGACGCGGCCGGTCAGCGAAGAGGTGCGGGTCAAGGTCGAGGCGGCAATCAAGCACCTCGATTATGTGCCCAGCGCCGTCGCGCGGTCGCTGAAGGCCAAGACCACCGCGACCATTGGTTTGCTGGTGCCCAACAGCCTCAATCCGTACTTTGCGGAACTGGCTCGGGGTATCGAGGATTACTGCGAGCGCAATGGTTACTGCGTGATCCTGTGTAATTCCGACGATAACCCTCACAAGCAGAGCAGTTACCTGCGGGTGCTGCTGGAGAAACGCGTCGACGGGCTGATCGTCACCTCGGCTGGCGGCGACAGCGGGCTGGCGGAAGGCCTGGCTGCTGTGCGCACGCCCATGGTGATCGTCGACCGTGGGCTCGAAGGCGTGGATGCGGACCTGGTGCGCATCGATCACGAATACGGCGCGTACCTGGCCACTCGGCATTTGCTCGAACTGGGCCATCGCGATATCGCCTGCATTGGCGGCCCGGCCAATACCAGCGTGGCGCAAATGCGCCTGGCGGGGTTTCTCCGGGCATTGAAAGGGGCGGGGGTTGCGGTCCCGCCAGAGCGCATTCTGCAAAGCGATTTCACCAGTACCGGTGGGTATAGCGCTGCGGCGTTGCTGCTGCAGAACAACCCGCCAAGCGCCATTTTTGCCGGCAACGACATGATGGGCATCGGCGTGCTGCGTGCGGCGGCAGAGCGCAATATCCGGGTGCCCAGCGAACTCTCGGTGATTGGCTTCGACGATATCCAGATGAGCCGTTACGTCTATCCCGCGCTGACCACCGTCGGCCAGTCGATCCTGCAACTGGGCGAAAAGGCCGCGGAGCTGCTGCTGCGGCGGATTGCCAAGCCGGGCCAGGCGATCGATCAGCGCATCGTTACACCCAACATTGTCTTGCGAGAGTCGACTGCACCGCTGGCCGGGGCATTCGCCGAATACCGCTGAATCGAATTGATGAGTACCGATGTATGTCAGCAAAAGTAGTGGTAGTGGGCAGCCTGAACATGGACCTGGTAACCCGGGCCGAGCGCCTGCCCCGAGGTGGTGAAACCCTGATTGGAAAATCCTTCGCCACGGTGCCCGGCGGCAAGGGAGCGAACCAGGCGGTGGCTGCGGCCCGGTTGGGCGCACAGGTGTCGATGGTCGGCTGCGTGGGCGACGATGCCTATGGCGAACAGCTGCGCGGCGCCTTGCTGGCCGAGACCATCGATTGCCAGGCGGTCAGCGTGATCGAGGGGTCCAGCGGGGTGGCGCTGATCGTGGTCGACGACAGCAGCCAGAATGCCATCGTCATCGTTGCCGGGGCCAACGCCCAGCTCGCCCCCGAGGTGGTGGCAGGGTTTGACGCAATCCTGCAGGCAGCCGATGTGATCATCTGCCAGCTTGAGGTGCCGTATTCGACTGTGGGTTATGCCCTCAAGCGCGGGCGGGAACTGGGCAAGACCGTGATTCTCAACCCGGCGCCGGCCAGCGGGCCCTTGCCGGCTGATTGGTATGCGTCGATTGATTACCTGATTCCCAATGAGAGCGAGGCTTCGGCCCTGAGCGGCTTGCCGGTGAATTCCCGGGAGAGTGCAGAAGCCGCAGCCAGCCAGCTGATTGCCGCCGGTGCCGGGAAGGTCATCGTGACACTGGGGGCTCAGGGCTCGTTGTTCGCCGATGGCGCACGCTTTGATTACTTCCCGGCGCCCAAGGTCGAGGCGATCGACACCACGGCGGCGGGTGACACCTTTGTCGGCGCATTCGCGGCGGCCTTGGCTGCCGGTAAAAGCGAAGCCGAGGCCATCAGTTTTGGCCAGGTCGCTGCGGCGTTGTCGGTGACCCGAGCCGGCGCGCAACCTTCTATCCCCACGCTGTCCGACGTCCAGGCGTTCTCTCCCTCATGAAAAAAACACCTTTGCTCAACGTCGCGCTGTCGCGTTTGGTTGCCTCCCTGGGGCATGGCGATATCGTGGTGATCGGCGATGCCGGCCTGCCGGTGCCGGCCGGCGTCGAGCTGATCGACCTGGCCTTGACCCACGGCGTCCCGGATTTCGTCACGACCCTGCGGGTGGTGCTCAGTGAAATGCAGGTGGAGAGTCATGTACTTGCCGAAGAGATCCTGCTCAAGCATTCGCCGGCCCTGCAGGCGCTGGATGAGTTGAGCACCAGTGGCGAGCTGGGCTCGCGCGAGCTGTTGAGTCATGAGGCATTCAAGGTACTCAGCCGCCGGGCACGAGCCGTGGTGCGCACCGGTGAGTGTCAGCCTTACTGCAATATCGCCTTGATCGCCGGGGTGACCTTCTAGCCAACCCGGCCTGTTAATTCTTCACGCACAAGGAGTGCGCCATGCACCGCTATGCTCAGCTACTGCACCATTGGCTTCGGAGTCTGCTGCTTTTGTCTTTGCTCACTGCTACAAGCGCCCAGGCGGCGGAAAAAATCGACCTGATCATCGACACCGATCCGGGGGCCGACGATGTGGTCGCCTTGCTGTTCGCCCTGGCCTCGCCCGAGGAGTTGCAGGTGCGTGCGCTGACCACGGTTGCCGGCAACGTGCGCCTGGACAAGACGTCGCGCAATGCTCGCCTGGCCCGTGAGTGGGCAGGGCGTGAAGAGGTTCCGGTGTACGCGGGGGCGCCTGGCCCACTGCTGCGGACGCCGATCTATGCCGAAAACATTCATGGCAAGGAAGGTATTTCCGGGGTCACCGTGCATGAGCCCAAGGCGGCGCTGGCCAAAGGCAATGCGGTCAATTACCTGATCGATACCCTGCGTGCGGCCAAGCCTCACAGCATCACCATCGCCATGCTCGGCCCGCAGACCAACCTCGCGCTGGCCCTGATCCAGGCGCCGGATATCACCCAGGGCATCAAGGAGGTGGTAGTCATGGGCGGCGCGCACTTCAATGGCGGCAATATCACCCCAGTGGCTGAGTTCAACCTGTTTGCCGATCCACAGGCCGCCGAGGTGGTGCTCAAGAGTGGGGTGAAGCTGACGTACCTGCCGCTGGACGTCACCCATAAAGTGCTGACCAGCGAGGCGCGCCTGCAGAAAATCGCGGCCTTGAACAACCAGGCGAGCAAGATCGTGGGCGATATTCTCAACGAATACGTCAAGGGCGATATGGAGCATTACGGTATTCCGGGCGGTCCGGTGCACGATGCCACGGTGATCGCCTACCTGCTCAAGCCCGAATTGTTCAGCGGGCGTCAGGCCAATATGGTGATCGACAGTCGCGAAGGTCCGACTTTCGGCCAGACCATTGTCGATTGGTACGACGGTTTGAAGCAGCCGAAGAACGTGTTCTGGGTTGAAAACGGCGACGCCCAGGGCTTCTTCGATCTGCTGACTGAGCGCCTGGCTCGGCTGAAATAAATCTGCGTGCTATAGCGCGATCAGCCTGAGGGCTGTCACTCGCGCTCCGGATCCGGGGCGCCCGGGTGGTCGGCAGGGTACTTTTCGAAGACTTGTCGGATAAACGCCTGGGCAGCCTGGGTTCCGAACTCCTTGACCAGCAGGTCGATACCGATGATTGCCAGTTCCTCCGGGCTGCCGGGGCTGTAGGAGCAATGACCTTGTGGCCACTTGGCTTTGATGTCGGCGTCGATACTTACGATGGCCATGAAAATCTCACGATGTCTGTAGTTGAGGCGGGGCCTGAAAGGCACTAGTGCGGTATTGGCGGTGCGGCAAAGTTAAACATCTTGCCAGATTTTTAGCACTGCTACTTAGGCATGAGGGGAGGGCTATGCGACACTTGGGCTTTGTCTGTTTTCAAGGAAGCTCGCGTGCAGATCGATTTGAATAACCCTGACGCCTTGACCCTTGAGGCGGTTCGGCAGTTGCTGGCGTCGGCCAGTGACAACGTTCATACCCAATTGCGGGTTACCAAAGGCGGCATTGCCTACCTTTCCTCGGGAGTGGTGGGAGGCGTTGATATCGATGACCTGCTGTTCCGGCTCGAAACCTGGGCCGCCGGCTCTGGTTATGTAGGCCTGGTGGCGGCCAGCGATGAAGTCTGGGTCATGCAGATATTCAACGCGTTGAAACAGAACTGGCCCAAGCCGCCGTTCGACTACATCGACATCTATTGAACGCTGTTCATATTCAGTGACGATTGTGTGCTCAGGCTTGAGTCGCGTCTGAGGCAGACTTGTCCGCCACAGGGCAAATGGCCATTTTTTGAAACCAAACGTCCCTGCCGCTGTCGCACGATCTCTGCTTATTTTTGAAAAGGAGGCTTCATGCCTTGGAAGCTTGCATCATTCGCCACCCTGCTGGCCGCGATCACCCTGGCTGGGTGCAGCACCTCGGGAGCGGAAAAGGACCCAGTGGTTGCCGATTCCGGTAACAGTCGTTGTGAGTCGAAAGCCGCCGAGTTCGCTATTGGCAAGAAGGCTTCCCCTGAACTGCTGGAGCAGGCCCGTACCCGTGCGGGGGCGCAGAACGCACGAATTCTCAAGCCGAATGACATGATCACCCTGGAATACCGTTCTGACCGCTTGAACCTCAATACCGATGCCAACCTGGTGATTACCCGGGTCAATTGCGGCTGATTGCTTCAAGACATTGTCAGCGCACATAAAAAACCCCGTCACATGGACGGGGTTTTTTTAGCTCGCGTAGATTTTACTCTGGGCGAACTTGTGCAGCTTGCATACCCTTTTGGCCTTTCTCAGCCACGAAGGAAACGGTTTGGCCTTCTTTCAGGCTTTTGAAACCGTCGCTTTCAATAGCTTTGAAGTGTACGAACAGGTCGTCACCGCCACCTTGAGGAGTGATGAAGCCGAAGCCTTTTTCATCGTTGAACCATTTTACGGTGCCGGTTTGGCGATTAGACATGGTGTATCTCCAAGAAACATATATTTTCAGTAGTGCTGTGCTGCTCAGGCCAACTGGGCACACCGGGCTATCATAGTCGAAATGTTCGACTTGGGAGCCCCCCGGCGGTGCTGTTTACCTGGTAGTTGCATGCTTTTTGTTGCTCTGATCGGCTGAAACCCCCGGTTTAAGGGGCTTTTGCAGAAAATAATCGGTTATAAAAAAAGCCGTAAAAGCTGCGTAAATTGTGAAAAAAGCCACTTTTTCAACCTGCTTTAGCCCTGAAAAAGTGTCCCTTCACCGATAGCTTCGAGCTATTTCACTACCCGGCAAGCTGCGATTGCATCCAGCGCCTTGGTTCTGAGTTCTGCGCTGGGCGGGTTCTGCTTGCTCATCAGTTCTTTGATTTGCTCGCCGGTGAATTTTTCGTTCAGTTTGTCCGCGCCGCACGCGCAGTGCTTCTCAGCGGTCTTGGCATCGACGCTCTGGCTGGCAGCGGCGGTGCAATCCTTCATATAGTCGGCGCGCAGACCGGTGGGCCAGGCAGCTTGGGCGCTAAGAGGCAAAAGCAGGGCAAAGGGGGCGGCTAGGGCGAGTAATTTAGTGAGGCGCATGAGTCGGGCTCTCCTGAGGTCGATAGCAAGAATGGCGATTCTCCGATTATTTGAGGCCGCCGGTACACATCAAGTTCACTTTCTTGCACAAAAGCCTATTAACCAGGTGGCCGCAGCGCGATGACCGTTCATCTGTGCTAGCATGCCCGGCTTGGGTATTTACCGGCTTTGGACGAATTCAATTGTCCTTGCCCCTTATGCCCCAATCTTTTGATTTGAATCCCAGTCACTCTGGTTCGATTTTCCGGTTGGCCGCCAAGGCCCCTGCCACTGTGCGGCAGGCGTTGTCAGACAACGGCCTGGATTGAACCGCGTACTGGCTCATCCCAACCCACGTGACCTTTGGTAGGGGTCACCACTAGGAGAGGAGGCGCCATGCCCACCATTACTCTTCCCGACGGCAGTCAACGTTCATTCGATCATCCGGTTTCTGTAGCCGAGGTCGCCGCATCCATTGGTGCAGGCTTGGCCAAGGCCACCGTGGCCGGCAAGGTCAATGGCAAGCTGGTCGACGCCTGCGATTTGATCGACGGCGACGCGACCCTGCAAATCATCACGCCAAAGGATGAAGAGGGGCTGGAGATCATTCGCCACTCTTGCGCCCACTTGGTCGGCCATGCGGTCAAGCAGTTGTATCCGACTGCGAAGATGGTTATCGGCCCGGTCATTGATGAAGGCTTCTATTACGATATCGCCTATGAGCGTCCTTTCACTCCGGACGACCTGGTGGCGATCGAACAGCGCATGCAGCAGCTGATCGAAAAAGATTACGACGTGATCAAGAAAGTCACTCCGCGCGCCGAAGTGATCGATGTGTTCAAGGCCCGTGGCGAAGATTACAAGTTGCGCCTGGTCGAAGACATGCCGAATGAACAGGCCATGGGCCTGTACTACCATGAAGAATATGTCGACATGTGCCGCGGTCCACACGTGCCGAACACACGCTTCCTGAAGTCTTTCAAGCTGACCAAGCTGTCCGGCGCCTACTGGCGTGGCGATGCCAAGAACGAGCAATTACAGCGCGTTTACGGCACCGCCTGGGCCGACAAGAAGCAACTGGCGGCTTACATCCAGCGTATCGAAGAGGCTGAAAAGCGCGACCATCGCAAGATCGGCAAGCGTCTCGGTCTGTTCCATACTCAGGAAGAAGCACCGGGCATGGTGTTCTGGCACCCTAACGGCTGGACCCTGTACCAAGTGCTCGAGCAGTACATGCGCAAGGTTCAGCGCGATAACGGCTACCTGGAGATCAAGACACCTCAGGTCGTGGATCGCAGCCTGTGGGAGAAATCCGGGCACTGGGCCAACTACGCTGAAAACATGTTCACTACTCAGTCGGAAAGCCGCGACTACGCGATCAAGCCGATGAACTGCCCGTGCCACGTGCAGGTGTTCAACCAGGGCCTGAAAAGCTACCGCGAGTTGCCGCTGCGCCTGGCCGAGTTCGGTGCTTGCCACCGTAATGAACCGTCGGGTGCGCTGCACGGCATCATGCGCGTGCGCGCCTTCACTCAGGACGATGCGCACATCTTCTGTACTGAAGAGCAAATGCAGGCTGAATCCGCTGCATTCATCAAATTGACCATGGATGTCTATGCCGACTTCGGCTTTAAAGACATCGAAATGAAGCTTTCCACTCGCCCTGAAAAGCGTGTGGGTTCCGATGAGTTGTGGGATCGGGCCGAATCGGCCTTGGCTGCGGCGCTTGATAGCGCGGGCCTGCCTTACGACTTGCAGCCGGGCGAAGGCGCGTTCTACGGTCCGAAAATTGAGTTCTCGCTGAAAGATTGCCTTGGCCGTGTCTGGCAGTGTGGTACCTTGCAGCTCGATTTCAACCTGCCGATCCGTCTGGGTGCCGAATACGTCTCCGAAGACAACAGCCGTAAACATCCGGTCATGTTGCACCGGGCGATTCTTGGTTCGTTCGAGCGCTTCGTCGGAATTCTGATCGAGCACTACGAGGGGGCTTTCCCTGCGTGGCTGGCTCCGACTCAGGCAGTGATCATGAATATCACTGATAAACAGGCAGATTTTGCCCTTGAAGTCGAAAAAACTCTCAATCAAAGCGGATTTCGTGCCAAGTCCGACTTGAGAAATGAAAAGATCGGCTTTAAAATCCGCGAGCATACTTTGCTCAAGGTTCCTTATCTCTTGGTTATCGGAGATCGGGAAGTCGAGATGCAGACTGTCGCTGTGCGTACCCGTGAAGGTGCTGACCTGGGCTCGATGCCCATCGCCCAGTTTTCGGAGTTCCTCGCACAAGCGGTTTCCCGGCGTGGTCGCCCAGATTCGGAGTAATTACTATTAAGCGTGAAATGAGACAAGATAAACGAGCTGCACCGAAAGCCCCGATCAACGAGAATATCTCGGCACGCGAGGTTCGGTTAATTGGAGCTGAAGGTGAACAGCTTGGGATTGTGTCAATTGAAGACGCGCTTCTTAAGGCTGAAGAGGCCAAACTGGATCTGGTGGAGATTTCCGCCGATGCAGTGCCCCCTGTTTGCAAACTGATGGACTACGGCAAATCGATCTTCGAAAAGAAGAAACAGGTTGCCGCAGCGAAGAAAAACCAGAAGCAGATTCAAGTAAAAGAAATCAAGTTTCGTCCAGGGACGGAGGAAGGGGATTACCAGGTAAAACTGCGCAACCTGGTACGTTTCCTGAGTGATGGGGACAGGGCCAAGGTATCCTTGCGATTCCGCGGCCGTGAGATGGCCCACCAGGAGCTGGGGATGGAACTCCTCAAGCGGGTTGAAGCTGACCTGCTCGAGTACGGTTCGGTCGAACAGCATCCTAAGATGGAAGGACGCCAGCTGATCATGGTCATCGCCCCGAAAAAGAAGAAGTAATCAATAGGGCACGGCAGGCCTTCTGATTATGTTTATCAACTGAATGCGGAGTATCCGAACATGCCAAAGATGAAAACTAAAAGTGGTGCTGCTAAGCGGTTTCTGAAAACTGCTAACGGTATCAAGCACAAGCACGCTTTCAAGAGCCACATCCTGACTAAAATGTCGACCAAGCGTAAGCGTCAACTGCGCGGTAGCAGCTTGCTGCATCCGTCCGACGTGGCAAAAGTCGAGCGCATGCTGCGCCTTCGTTAATTTTAGTCAAGAATAGAGGAAGTAACTCATGGCTCGTGTAAAGCGTGGCGTCATTGCCCGTAAGCGTCACAAAAAAATTCTGAAACTTGCTAAAGGCTACTACGGTGCACGTTCGCGCGTATTCCGTGTTGCCAAGCAAGCGGTAATCAAGGCAGGCCAATACGCCTACCGTGACCGTCGTCAGAAAAAACGTCAGTTCCGCGCTCTGTGGATCGCTCGTATCAACGCTGGTGCACGTGTTAACGGTCTGTCCTACAGCCGTTTCATCGCTGGCCTGAAAAAAGCGTCCATCGAGATCGACCGTAAGGTTCTGGCTGATCTGGCAGTGAACGAAAAAGCGGCGTTTGCTGCGATTGTCGAGAAAGCTAAAGCCACCTTGGCTTAAGTACCCCCGACAGTCACCTGGGCTCACCTCTGTGGGCTAAGGTGTTAAACGTCATAAATAGGGGAAGAGCCTTCAAGCTCTTCCCCTATTTTGTATCTGGAGTCTGTACATGGAAAACCTGGATGCGCTGGTCTCTCAAGCACTAGAGGCTGTGCAAAGCGCTGAAGATATCAATGCCCTGGAGCAAATCCGGGTTCACTACCTTGGCAAGAAGGGTGAGTTGACTCAGGTGATGAAGACCCTGGGGAATTTGCCGGCAGAAGAGCGTCCGCAAGTCGGCGCCCTGATCAACGTTGCCAAGGAGCGTGTCACAGAGGTTCTCAATGCGCGCAAGGCGTTGTTCGAGGAGGCCGATCTTGCGGCCAAACTCGCCGCCGAATCCATTGACGTGACCCTGCCTGGCCGCGGCCAGACCTCTGGTGGTCTGCATCCGGTTACTCGGACTCTGGAACGTATCGAACAGTTCTTCACCCATATCGGCTACGGCATTGCCGAAGGCCCTGAGGTCGAAGACGACTATCACAACTTTGAGGCGCTCAACATCCCAGGCCATCACCCGGCCCGGTCGATGCATGACACCTTCTATTTCAACGCGAACATGCTGTTGCGCACCCATACCTCGCCGGTACAGGTCCGCACCATGGAGTCGACCAAGCCGCCAATTCGCATCGTCTGCCCGGGCCGTGTGTATCGCAGCGATTCCGATATCACCCATTCGCCGATGTTCCATCAGGTCGAAGGCCTGCTGGTCGATCGCGATATCAACTTTGCCGACCTGAAAGGCACCATCGAAGAGTTCCTGCGGGTGTTCTTCGAAAAAGAGCTGGCGGTACGTTTCCGTCCTTCCTACTTCCCGTTCACCGAACCTTCCGCCGAAGTCGATATGGAGTGCGTGATGTGTAGCGGTAAAGGCTGCCGCGTCTGCAAGCAGACCGGCTGGCTGGAAGTGATGGGGTGCGGCATGGTGCACCCGAACGTGCTGCGCATGTCCGGGATCGACCCGGAAGAGTTCTCGGGTTTTGCCTTCGGCATGGGCGTTGAGCGTCTGGCCATGCTGCGTTACGGCGTGAACGACTTGCGTCTGTTCTTCGACAACGACTTGCGGTTCCTCGCGCAATTTCGCTAGTCGTAACGGATCTTTAGGAGAGCAGGATGAAATTCAGTGAACAATGGCTGCGTGGCTGGGTAAGCCCGCAGGTAAGTCGCGACGAGCTGGTTGCTCGTCTGTCGATGGCCGGTCTTGAGGTCGATAGCGTAACGCCGGCCGCCGGTGATTTCAGTGGCGTGGTAGTGGCCGAGGTGCTGAGCACCGAGCAGCACCCGGATGCTGACAAGCTGCGCGTATGCCAAGTCAGCAATGGCGCGGAGACCTTTCAGGTGGTATGCGGGGCGCCCAATGTGCGTCCAGGCCTGAAAATTCCATTTGCCATGATCGGTGCCGAGCTGCCTGGCGACTTTAAGATCAAGAAGGCCAAGCTGCGCGGCGTCGAGTCCAACGGCATGTTGTGCTCCCAGGCAGAACTGCAAGTGGGCGAGGGCAACTCCGGCTTGATGGAGTTGCCTGCGGACGCGCCGGTGGGTGAAGACATTCGTGCCTACCTCAACCTGAACGATGCCAGCATCGAGGTCGATCTGACCCCGAACCGTGGCGACTGCCTATCCCTGGCGGGCCTGGCTCGCGAAGTCGGCGCCTTGTACGCCGAGCCGGTTGCACGCCCAGCTGTGGCTGCCGTTTCAGCGGTGCACGATGAAGTGCGTCCGGTTGAAGTGCTGGCGCCCGCTGCGTGCCCGCGCTACCTGGGCCGCGTCATCCGCAATGTCGACCTGTCCAAGCCTACACCGCTGTGGATGGTCGAGCGCCTGCGTCGTGGCGACGTACGCAGCATTGATGCGGTCGTGGATGTCACCAACTACGTGATGCTGGAACTTGGCCAGCCGCTGCACGCTTTCGATCTCGCCGAAATCAATGGCGGCATCCGCGTGCGCATGGCTGACGAAGGCGAAAAACTAGTCTTGCTCGATGGCCAGGAAATTACTCTGCGTGGCGATACCCTGGTCATCGCCGACCATACTCGTGCCCTGGCGATTGCCGGTGTCATGGGGGGGGAGCACAGCGGTGTTACCGCTGGTACTCGCGATATCTTCCTTGAAAGCGCGTTCTTCGATCAGATCGCGGTCGCTGGCAAGGCGCGTTCCTATGGCCTGCACACCGATGCCTCGCACCGTTACGAGCGTGGCGTGGACTGGCAATTGGCCCGTGAAGCCATGGAGCGTGCTACCGGCCTGCTGCTGGAAATCACTGGTGGTGAAGCTGGTCCGATCATCGAAACCGTTAGCGAACAGCATCTGCCTTCGGTTGCGCCAATTACCTTGCGTGCTGAGCGCGTCACCCAAATGCTTGGCCTGGAAATCGACGCTTC
Organism: Pseudomonas sp. QD4; assembly: GCF_049199125.1. NCBI lineage: Bacteria > Pseudomonadati > Pseudomonadota > Gammaproteobacteria > Pseudomonadales > Pseudomonadaceae > Pseudomonas > Pseudomonas sp. QD4. Next base: position 2,015,130 of record NZ_JBLZOM010000001.1, on the reverse strand, counting down.
TGAAGTCGAGCGTCTGCTCACTGGTTTGGGTCTGAAAGTTTCCGCTGATGGGGCAGGGCAGTGGCGTGTTGAGGTGCCAAGCCATCGTTTCGATATCAGCTTGGAAGTTGATTTGATCGAAGAGTTGGCCCGCCTGTACGGCTACAACCGTCTGCCGGTTCGTTACCCGCAGGCTCGTCTGGCACCTCAAGCCAAGGCGGAAGCGCGTAGCGACCTGCCTGAGTTGCGTCGCCTTCTGGTCGCTCGTGGTTATCAGGAAGCGATTACTTATAGCTTTATCGATCCGAAGCAGTTCGAATTGTTCAGCCCTGGCGTTGAGCCGCTGTTGTTGGCCAACCCGATTTCGAATGACATGGCAGCCATGCGCGCCTCCCTGTGGCCTGGTCTGGTCAAGGCACTTCAGCACAACCTGAATCGTCAGCAGGATCGTGTCCGTCTGTTCGAAAGCGGCTTGCGCTTTGTCGGTCAGTTGGAAGGTCTGAAGCAAGAGCCAATGCTGGCTGGTGTGGTTTGCGGCAGCCGCTTGCCTGAAGGCTGGGCGCAAGGTCGCGACGTCGTGGATTTCTTTGACGTCAAAGCTGATGTCGAAGCGGTATTGGGCTTTGCCGGTGCTCTGGATTCGTTCAGTTTCGTGCCTGGTAGCCACCCAGCGTTGCACCCGGGGCAAACGGCCCGCATTGAGCGTGAAGGTCGCTTGTTGGGTTATGTGGGCGCCATTCACCCCGAGCTGTCGAAAAACCTCGGTTTGGATCACCCGGTCTTCGTCTTCGAACTCGTTCTGGCCGAAGTTGCTCTGGGTAAAATGCCTAAATTCCAGGAGTTGTCGCGTTTTCCTGAAGTGCGTCGTGACCTTGCACTGGTGGCCGACAAAGACGTCGCAGCCAGCGCTGTGTTGGATGTAATCCGTGAAAATGCAGGTGAATGGCTGACAGACCTCAGGCTATTTGACGTGTATCAGGGTAAAGGCATTGATCCGCATAGAAAAAGCCTTGCAGTTGGCTTGACCTGGCAGCATCCATCGCGCACTCTTAATGATGATGAGGTGAATTCTGCGACACAAAATATCCTCACCTCGCTCGAACAAAGGTTGAACGCCACGTTAAGGAAGTGACGTATGGGGGCTCTGACGAAAGCTGAAATGGCCGAACGTCTCTACGAAGAGCTGGGTCTGAATAAACGTGAGGCCAAGGAATTGGTCGAACTGTTTTTTGAAGAAATCAGACACGCTCTCGAAGACAACGAACAGGTCAAATTGTCCGGTTTCGGTAACTTCGACCTTCGGGATAAACGCCAGCGTCCTGGCCGCAACCCGAAAACGGGAGAAGAAATCCCGATCACGGCTCGCCGTGTGGTCACCTTTCGTCCAGGGCAGAAGTTGAAGGCCCGAGTTGAGGCTTATGCTGGAACCAAGTCATAACGACGAGCTACCCGTCATCCCGGGTAAACGCTACTTCACCATCGGTGAGGTCAGCGAGCTCTGTGCGGTCAAACCGCATGTGCTGCGTTATTGGGAGCAGGAGTTTCCTCAACTCAACCCCGTCAAACGCCGCGGAAATCGCCGGTATTATCAGCGCCAGGATGTGCTGATGATCCGGCAGATCCGCGCGTTGCTTTATGATCAAGGGTTTACTATCGGAGGTGCGCGCCTGCGTCTTTCCGGTGATGAGGCCAAAGACGACACCACCCAATACAAACAATTGATCCGTCAGATGATCTCCGAGCTGGAGGATGTTTTGGTGGTGCTCAAGAAGTGATTTTTTGCTTTTAAAATACTTCCATATTTCAAAAGCTTGCGATATATTCTTCATCGCTTCGTTAGAAGCGAACCCAGTATCACGCCTAGTCGGGGCGTAGCGCAGTCCGGTAGCGCACTAGCATGGGGTGCTAGGGGTCGAGTGTTCGAATCACTCCGTCCCGACCATATTATTCAATGACTTAGGCCAATGTTCACAGCATTGGCCTTTTTCATGTGCGTGACTTTTGCGTGACTTGTCGTTTATTCACGCCTGCTTCCTCTTCAAAATTGTCAGGACCGGTCCGCGAGAATCGGTTGCTGATACCATGTTCGCAGCTTCGATCAGATGCCCGAGCTCAGCGCCCGAGTAGTGACTGGTGATGCTGCCGTTCTTGTGCCCCAGAAGGGCCTTGCGGTCTTCCTCGGTTACACCTGCTGCGCGCAGCCGGCGGCCAAACGTGTGTTTAAGGTCATGGATCCTGATGGATGCATACCCAGGGTGAGCGGGGCGAAGGTTTTCCTCCTGCCAGAGTTTCGCCGCTCTCACCCGCGCCTTCTTCCAGGCCGAGTCGTTCATGCGGTGCATCGCGGTGCCGTTGTATGGGAAAACCCATTCCTTGCTGATTCCGCGCTGCTTCTCGATGATCGACCTGGCCACGCTATTCAGCACTACCAGCCTCTCGTCACCGTTCTTCACGCCGGAGCGCTCATGCCTGCCACCGAAGTCGGCTGGTATCAGAAATACGCTGGTTCCCAGTTCCGGCACAGCAATCTCCCAATCCCACCTCAGCTTGCAGACTTCCTGCTCACGCGTGCCGGTGTTCACCTTGAACAGCGCCATCGTCTGCAGGTGGGCCGGCAGCTCTCCAAAAAGAATCGACTGCTCCGGCCATGACATCGGGTACGGCTTGCGGCTCGACTTCTTCTCTTCCAGCTTTGTGAGCATCGGCACGCTATCCAGCCACGGCCTGCGCTCATCGTCTCGCCACTTCCTGGCACACAACGACAAAACCCGAACAACACGCTCGATCGAGATATTCACCGTTCTGTTGCTGACACCTTTCTTCACCTTTCCGCATTCCAGCTTCTTTGTCGCCAGCCTGTCCTTGATGAAAGGCACCAGGGCCTGATCATCAATGTGGGTGAGCGGCATTTCGCCAATGAATGGGTCCAGCTGTGAAAGGTGGTGGGCCGACAGCTTGATTGACGGCTGGTCTTTGAACTCTAGAAGGAAGCGAGTCGCTGCCTCTCGCCAGGTCCTGACCTTCTTCACGCCGTACACCTTCTGCTGCCGGATCTGCTCCAGCCTGTAGATCAGGTAGCGTTCCGCTTCTTCCCGGTCACCAGTTCCAGTGCTTTCGTAAAGTCGTTCTCCGTTGATTTTCTTGTCGATATGCCAGATACCTTTCCTTTGGGAGAGGCCTGTGATCGATTTTCGCGCCATGATTTATCTCCTTTCTGGCGCTCGCTGCGGGGCGATTGTTGCTCCGTTGCGCCTTTTTTATCAATCGCCTTTGCCTCGACGTAGGCCGTGGCCCAGTCGTCCAGCTCCTGCCGATCAAACCCGACGCCGCGCCCGCCGATGGGGAACTCACTTACAAACGGCCTGACTGTCTCGTCGAAAATTGCCCGGCACATGCCCAGGTATCCAGGTGCTTCCTTTGCCCTGATGAATCGAGGGATCAGCTGTTGAGCGCCCATAGCTATCTCCCACAGCCCATTCCGGGCCGCGCTGAATTGATTGTCATTTGATGTCCTTGCCGCGCTGGGCGGCAGAAGGTGGTTGCAGGTCTTGCGAGTTTTTGGTGAGGGTGGCTTTCTTCTTGATGATCGCGGCCTCGCGCTTGCGCAGCGCATTCATCTGGTCGTCCAGCTTTCGCCATCCCGACTCAACTGCCTCTCGCTTTGATTGGTACAGCTCGGTGTGGAAGTAATGTTTTCTCGCTGCGGTCGAGTAGTAGCCTGCGTAGTAACCGGCCTCGACAATCTCAACTTCTTTTGGCGAAAAGCCAGGCGTGAGAACCCAGGCGCTGAATGGAACTGCTTTATCGAGCATGCGTGCATACCTCGCCCGCCGGCCGGCAGGCTGTTCAGATTGTTGAGTGGGTTGTTTCAGATGGTGCTGATGGCCGCCGGCTTTGCGCCGTGGGATGGTTGGGTGGCTCGCCCGGCCTATGTCCTGGCCACCCCGCTGACTGCTCTAGGGGCTGGGCGAGCTCTAGCGCTTCATGAACGTGATCCAGTGCGTTTTTTCCCGCTTGCCGGACTTGTGGCCAAACAGGGGCTTTTCGTTGGTTAGTGCCAGCAGTTCGCTCACCAGCACCTGGGTTTCGTTCCACTTGAAGATCAAGATTCCTTCCGGCTCCAGCACTCGGAAGCACTCTGCGAAGCCTTGACGGATATCCTCGCGCCAGTCGCTGGTGAGCATTCCGTACTTCGCCCGCATCCAGCTATCGACGCCGGCCCGGGTCAGGTGTGGCGGGTCAAACACGACCAGGCGGAAGGCACCATCGGCGAAGGGCAGTTGCCGGAAGTCCATCAGAACGTCCGGCTCGACCCGCAGCACCCGACCATCACACAGCAGGTGTTCCTCATCGCGGATATCGCCGAACAGGGCCCGCTGGTCTTGCTTGTCGAACCACATCATGCGGCTGGCGCTACAGGGGTCGAGAACCTTCGCCGCGGCGCTCATGGCCTTGGCCCCGTGTAGATCAGGTAGAGCATGTAGGCGAGGGCGGTCATGGCTTGGCCCCAGGGTTGAGGCGGGTTACTTCGTCGAGGCAGGCGTTCCAGCCGCGTGCGTGACTGTAATTAGGGTTGTCCAGGCTAGAATCACGGTGCTCAGGCAGCACCACCGCTACCGGCGCGGGCGGATGCTCGTATAACGGTTGGACGTTGTAATACGGGTCAGCTCCGAGGCGCTCAGCTTGCTCAGCAGAAAGTCCTATGCGGTGAAGTTCCCCGTCATCAGCGTATGTAATCTTCCACGCTATAGGCTCAAGCGCACCTTTCATGGCGGCGTATTCAGTGCCAAGATTTTTAAGTGCGTAAGACGCAATCGCGCCAGTACAAAGAATGCGAGTCTTGCCGTTCTCGGTGTCGAAGTGCTTGCCGTCGGCGTAGAATTTCAGCGCCTCTTCAGACGTCCAGTCGAACTTATCGCAAGCCTCAACGAAGTAATCCGGAATTGGAGCCACCGCAACCGGCGCGGGCTGCTCGGCGGTCTGCTGTTCCTGGCGCAGGGCTTGTTGCACGGCCTCGACAACCCGGCGCAGGTATGTGTATTCGTGGTTTTCCTCGACAGCCTTCCCATCGAGCGGGTAGTGCCATTCGTCCCCGAACAGTTCGGTCAGCAGCGCGCTGTGATGCCAGCACTCGCTCGATCTCTCCACGCTGCGCAGAATATCGATGTCGTCCCAGAGCTGTCGGGCTTCGCTGTTGGTCAGCTCGCCCAGTTCCCAGTCATGGCGGCCTGTCTGCTGCCGGCGGCGTTGCACGATGCACTTCTGGGCCAGGGCGTGCAGCGCTTTGCCGCTGAACACCGTAGGGCTGATACCGCGATCCAAGCAATTCAGGATGTAGTCCCAGCCGCAATCGGCGACAAACCCGGCGACGGTGCGAGGGCCCATGCCTCCCCAGTATGCGTTCCAGCTATTGTCCCAGCAGTTGATGGTGATCTTGCCCTGGGCCGTCTGGTAGTTCGGGTCGGATTCGGTCGGGCAGTCGCGCCGGCCGAAGTCCTCGAGGAAGACGGTGATAGGGTCCAGCCGCGGAGCGCCGGTGATCACCAGCTTTGTGACTGTCGAGCGCACGACCTGCAGCGGTGTGGTCGGTTTGTTTTCTGTAGGCATGGTGAGTCCTTGCCGGGCCAGGCCCAGGCGGTGGGTGCTACGATGGCGCCTCACTCAAACGAGCAAGCCCATGACAAAGCACGATATTTATGATGAGCACGAAGGCTTTCAGCTCTGGAACTACATGGAGTGCGAGAAGGACGAGGAGGGCCGGGAGACCTGGCGGATCAACGTCGAAGTGAAGCGGGGCGGCGAAGTGGTGGTGCCGGTTGTAGCGGGTGATCGCACCTACGTTGACCGTGGCCTGGCGCAGGTGGCCGGCCGAGAGCTGGGTGCCAAGCTGGTAGCCGGCAGGGCTTAAGCCGCCTCCGACACCCGTTCAGTAACGCGCCACGGGTCATTGGCCCGCGCCAGTGCCGCCATCGGCGGTGGGCTGACGCTGTTGCCGCACATGTGCACCTGTTGGGTCTTGGTGAACGGCTTGCCGTCGGCGCCGTGGCTGATGATGTAGTCGGCCGGGAAGCCCTGGGCCTTGTACAGCTCAGCCGGTTTCAGCATCCGCAGGCAGATGTCGACGATCACATACGGCGTCCCTTGGAGCATTACGGTGACCATGGCCAAGCGATCCTTGGTGGTGATGGTCGGTGCTGGTGAGTCGCAGGCGCTGATGTTCTCGGTGCCGTAGTAGCTGATCAGGAATGCGGCGACACGCAGGGCGCCCGCCTCATGCTCTGGCGAGAGTGTCAGCGATACCAGCGAGCTCTTGCCGCCGCCACCGGCCGTGATGGTAGGCGCCGGTTCTTCCAGGCCCTGGCCAACACTGGCGCCGAACGCCCGCTCCATGAATGCGCTGGCCAGCCCGTGGTGCTGGCCGCCGGCGCTGATGGTGTGCAGCGGGTCGTTTACGTCCCGTGCGTCACAGTTACCGCGCAAGTGCACCAGGTTCGCTGCCACCAGTTGCTGCTGGCTGCCGGTGTTAGTCACCGTGGTCATTGGGTCTTCGATGCTCTTGGCGGCCGTGGTGTTGAATCCGCCATTCATCTGGGCCATGAAGGCGGTGGCCACCGCGCGGTGACTACGAGTCATGAGCGTTCCGACTGGCTGCTCTACTGTCACGGGGTGACTGGCATACTCTGGCCCACCAGCCCCCACCAGAATTGAGCTGGTCAGTGCGTGCTTAACGCCGCCGGCAACCACGGTGCCCAGTGGTTGATCCAGACCAGGTACTCGCGGCTCTTGGCCCGGCCGCTCGCCGTACCCCGACTGAATCAGCGTGGGGCTGATCAGTGTCAGCTCACCGCGGTTCGCACAGGTCACCGTGGGCAGAGGGTCGAGCGCGTCATTGATCCGGTCGCTGCCCTGGTGGGTTGCCGGGGCAATGATGGGGCTCACCACCGAGAAGGCGCCGCCCTTTGGGTAAGAGGTGATGGTGCGCATCGGTTCACCGGCCGACTGAACTGCCTCCCCTGACCAGTTGGCAATCGGCACAATGAACGGCGCCGGGTTGTCGATGACAAACTTCTTCATGCCCTTGGCGACACGGCGCAGGGTGGCCTGGGCCAGATCTTTCTTGCGGTCGAAGATGCTTTTGCCCAGGTCGCTGAAATCGATGCAGTCGGCGGCGGTTTTCCACTTCTGCTGCCCCTTGGCTGGGGTCTTTGCATGGGTGGGGGCCGGCCACACGATCGGCAGGCCATCGCACCGCGCGATCATGAACAGCCTTTCGCGGCTCGTCGGTGCGCCGAAGTCGCACGCTTTGATCACCTTCCACTCAACGACGTAGCCCATGCCCTCCAGCAGGGCCACGAAGCGGCGCCAAGTCCGGCCGCGCTGCTTCGGGTCTGGCACCAGGAACTGGTTGGATACTGGCACCTGTTCGCCCGGCGCCGCCACTCGGTTGGTGGTCTTTCCTTTCTGGGTCGGGTGCGGCACCTGGTCCAGGGTCACCACGCGCCCGGTTGCCTTGTCGCGCTTGGCGATCAGGCGCCCCCACTGCAGGATCTGTTTCACGTTCTCCAGGCTGATCACTCGAGGCTTCTTCTTGCCGCCCCACTTGAGCCCGATCCACGACAGGTTGCGGATCTCGCGCTTGCGCGGCTGGCCGCCGGCTGCCTGGCTGTGGTGGGTGCAGTCCGGCGACATATGGAACCAGCCGACGGCCTTGCCGCCGCACTCGGTGTCTGGGTCACCCTCGAACACGTCGGTGGTGAAGTGCTTGGCGCCCGGGTGGTTTATGGTGTGCATGCTGATTGCCTGGGGGCTATGGTTTTTCGCCACATTCACCGTGCGGCCCAGGCCCATCTCCAGGCCGGTCCCGGCACCGCCGCCGCCACAGAAGAAATCGACAACGATCTCATCGTCCTGAGGGTTGAAGCCGAGTCCGTATTGGGTTTTGAAATCGAAGGGGTGTTTCTTCTGTTGTGCGGACATAGGGGATCCTTGCCGAGTATATTTACCGGCCAAACTTCAAGATGGGTATGGAAATGCTGAACGATCACGGGAAGGAGCTGATGAAGCCTTGGATGTCAGTGCAGAATTTTGTTTTGGTCTTCGCGGGGATTTTTGTTGTCGCTCTTTTGAAACTCACTAGTAGCGAGTTGGCAAGCTGGGTGCAGGCTGTCGGTTCAATCGCTGCGATATGGGGCGCTTTCAGTATCAGCAATCGGCAGGTAACGAGGCAGGAAAAAATCAGAGCTCAAGAGAGCAAACGCAGCGCTCAAGCTCAGTTAGCCGTAGTGAAAAACGCAGCTGATTACGGGAAGTCGATGGGCGAATTCGCAAGCAAAACACCTCCGCCGTTTGCGCTTATTTTGGCTTGGAGAATGACGCTTGATGTAACGACTAGCGCAGCGTTGGATTCGTTGCGAGTGCTTCCTGTGCATGAACTTGGATCCTATGAACAGGTTTTACACTTTAATGGTATTTTGGCGGCGCTAGTTAAGCTTCGAGCTGATGTGAATACGTATGTGAACGGTGGTGATGAAAGCGAAGCAGTTACATTTGCCGCCTATCAGGCATTTGATATTCAATCAAAGATGATTGAGCATCATTGGGTGCAATTTAAAATTGCTTTTGATAAGTATTCATCAAGTTAAAGCTTCACGTAGATTTTCTGGTCAAGCGCCGCTGCTTTGGTTGGCGCGCGGCGCAGTAGTGGGTTCAGGCGGCGGCGCGCTTGAGCTGTTCAGTTAGTTGCGTGGGAAGGCCGCGTAGCGTCAGCGTTCCGCCGGCTTCGTCGAATTCGATCTTGTCGCCCAGCAGGTGCGCTTCGAAGCTGATCGACATACCTTCCGCGCGCCCGGTGAAGCGTCGGAACTGGTTGAGGGTGCGTTTATCCGCTGGGATTTCAGGCGACAGGCCATAGTCGTTGTTGCGAATGAAGTCGTAGAAAGCTTTCGGCCTGTCCTCATCGATCACTGCCGACAACTCTTCCAACTTGATCGGCTCACCCAACTTCCCGGTGATGCTCGCGAACTCAACGAAATTCAACTTCTTCTCGCGCGCCGACTCTTCAGGCAGATCCTCGCTTTCCACGAAGTCGCTGAACGCCTTGAGCAGTGTCCGGGTTTCGCCTGGGCCGTCGATTCCTTCCTGGCAGCCAATGAAATCGCGGAAGTAGTCGTTGAGCTTCCGGCCCTGCTTGCCCTTCAGGAACGAGATGTACTGCTTCGATTGTGGGTTGTTCTTCCACTCGCTGATGTTGATGCGCGCCACCAGACGGATGCGGTCCAGGTCCAGGCGCTTTACTGCCTTCAGGTGCAGGTCTTCCGTCATGGCTATCGCTTCGGTTTCCTGTACCAGTGCGATGGTCAGGTAATCGGTCAGGCCTTGCTGGTAGTGACAGAAGAGTGCGTGCCCGCCTGTGGTCAGGTTCGACTCTTCCATTCGCTTTGTCAGATGACTAGCGGCGATGACGCTGAAGTTGAAGAAGTCGAAGCCGCCGGCCAGGTACTTGGCAAGCCAGCCGCTGAATGGGTGAGCCCCTGACTCATGGTGAAAGAAGCCCCAGGCCTTGCCGGTGGTAGCGTTGTAGCTTTCGTTGAGTTGCTGCATCAGCTCATCACGGGCCGAGCTATCGACCTGCTCAGCGGCAGCCAGGTGCAGAGCGGCTGGGGTGCCATCGGGCTTCTTGTCGATCTTGTGGATTACGCTGTGGAGGATGGGCATTGCGATTACCTCAGGTAGGCGCCGCCCTCCGTGACCGGTGGTGGCAATTTGGTTTGGGTTGGGGTATTACGGGTAACCGGCATGGAGCCGGATAAAAGGGTGGCGAATGAAGCGTTTTACGGAAAGCCTTAGATCATCCGTCGCTAATGGCGATTGGTACGTTGCCCTATCAACAGCACTGACGCTACCCGACGTTTGCGGCCGTTTAATCGATCCTGCTATCCCTAGCGGAAAGCGCTATCCCGCATGGTTTAAAGCATGGATGGAACCAGGCTATACCAGCGTTCTGCCAAATGTCGGAAGACATGTCTTCCTTAGCGGTGAAGACTGCTACGCACTTCGTTGCAGCTACTTGCACGAGGGGGGTGGAGATATAGCAAGCCAGAAAGCCCGGAAAGCGCTGGATGATTTTCACTTCATCATTCCACCAAGTCGCGGGATATCCATTCACAGAAACCTGCTGGGTAACACGTTACAACTGCAAGTTGACAAGTTCTGCCTGGAAATTGCAGACGCTGTAGATGCTTGGTCGCAATCCGTTATAGCTGATGCCGGTATACAGAGTCGGATGTCGTCTTTGCTGATGATTCATAACTCTGTCCCTGGAATTCAGTACATCTAATCTCCCGGCGCGACTAGGCGCAAAGTCAGGCGCCGCCCTCCTGTTACCGGATGCAGCGAGTAGGGTGGGTTATGCCGGTGTTTCGATTTCGTCGTCAGGCCCGGGCGGGTCGTCGGCGAGCGACTTCATGCCCGCGGCCCTGATGATCTGCGACACCTTTTCAGTAACAACAAAAGGTGTCGTGACACACTTGAGCATCAGCGCCGCAGTTTTGAAGTCAGCGGCGATCACGTTGCGCAGGAGGGTCTGGTGCACTTCCTGCTGGTTGTTAAAGCCGTGCTGCTTCATCAGGCGCTTGAGGTCGTTCTTGAAGATACCGGCCACCTCAATCGTAAATTTCTCTACGCCCAATGCAGCGTCCTTCGCCGCTGCCTTCTCGCGCTTTCGGCGCTGTTTGAGCGCCTCCGCTGTCGGCTCCTGCTGTTCCTCGGCCATGGCTTGCCTCTTCGATTGCGCTGGCGGGTAGATCCAGCCAGGTTTGGCGTTTGCGTTGCTGGATGCGGGCTATGCGGCGCATGAAGTGCCCTGGCGTGCTTTGGGGTAGTCGATGCCGTGGGCGGCGATGATCCGCTCGAAGGCCTTATTGCTGATCGCCAGCCTTCCGCAGCACTGGCGCCGGGTAATGCCCAGCTCCAGGAAAGCGCGAATTCGCTCGGCATATTTCGCGTCTCGGGCTTCCAGCTGTTCCAACTGCTCGGCGCCGTGAGCTCCTCCACGAGTTGGCTTCTTGAACTTGATCCCATGTTCTTGAGCCATGCTGCATAGGGTCCGCCTGCTGATGCCCAGGATGGCTAAAGCCTCGGATTGGGTGTGAGTCGCGGCCAGGGCGATAGCGCGCTCGACATTCCTCATCCGCTTTTCCGTTCGCAAATTTACCGGGGCCGGCGGCAGAGGGGCTGCCTCAACCCGGCGGCGAACGAACGGCTTGGGCGCTGGCGGCATCTGGTTGCTGTAGGTGATTTCCTTAGGCTTGTAGCCGCTGGCCGGCCCGACTTCGATCTGGCCGCCGCGCGCCAAAAACTCGGCTATCTGTTCGGCCAACTCATCGTGGAGCGGGCGCAGCCGTTCGACTTCGTTCTGCAGGATGCTGATCATGCTGACTGCCTCCCTTTGTTCAGTTCAGCCTTGCGGATCTCCTTGGCGGCGACCAGCGCAGGCTTGAGGTTGTCGAAGCCGTGGACGATGACGCGCCCAGCGTTATAGGCCGACTCCAGCGCGGCCATGTCCAACGCTTGATGGATATCGGCGATCGCATCCACCAGCAGTTCCTTCGCGCGCTCCTCCGGGCTGATGCCAGAATTCAGCCAGTTCAGCAGACGCTTACCGGTGTCCTCGCTGATCAGCTCAGGCTGGTCGAACAGCTTCGTCCGATCTTTGCTGGCGGTAGCGGTGTGCCCGTCGTGGGTGAGGTCCAGCACCACAGTAAACTCGTAGTCGGTGCCGTCGCGCTGCTCGGACTTCATGCCCAGTTTGAGGATCTTTTTACCCTCGCCCTGGACCGTTTCCGTTTTGCTGCGCATGGTGCAGATGATATGCAGCGAACTGGTCAGGATCTTATCGGTCAGCTTCCGGTGACGCGGCGTGGTTTCATTCCAGGCCGCCCAGGTGTTGCCCCGAAACTTCTGGTGGGCGACTGTCTCGTTCAGCTCCAGGCAGCCCCCTGAGCCAGTCCACTCATGGGAGTAGCTATCGATGATTAGCGTGTCATATCCCGCCTGCTCGGCGGCATTAATCGCATCGATGTAGCGCTCAGGTGAGTATGGAGCGTGCAGCTCCATCGCATCGAAATCGGCGATGTCCGCGTACAGTGATGCGCTGCCATGCTCGGTGTCGATCACCGCGATACGCCCACCAAGGCCCGTAGCCATCAGAAGGGCGGAGTAGGTTTTGCCTGATCCAGATGGCCCTGCAAGTGCCAGCCGTAGCTTGGCCTGCTTGCGTTCGGCTTTCTTGAACATCGCGATTTTCCTCAGTTCGGTTGGTTATCCCACTGCCGCTGGATGCGGCGTGCGGCTTCTTCATACTCTTTGCGCTCATCACCAGTGAACTGCTCGGGCGAGAAGGCGCCTTCGCTCTTCCAGTCGAAATGAGCGGTCATTGCGGGGCTCATACAGCCCTCCGACTACTCAGGCCCATCAACTGGGCGGCCTGCGCCATGGTTTGCGGCTGAATCACGCCGAGGTTGCTTGCTACGCGCTTGATCACCACCAGGTCATCCAGTGTTAGCGCCCTATCGATGTACACGGCCAGCGTGACCAGCTTCGACTTGCTATCCGTCAGCGCCATTCCGAGGTGAACAATTCCAAGTTGGCGTACGTCCCGACCCACCGCCGTGCTGACCGACTCGAAAACCTGCTCCAGCTTCTTCTTGGCGTAGTTCGCCTCGACCTGGGCGCGCTTTCGATCATCGACTGCAGCTGCGAGCCTGGATTCCAGATCCCGCACCATTTCCGCAGATCCTGCCAGTTTTGCGAGGCGCTCCCTTTCGGCCTGCTGGCTGGCCGCTACCATTTCCTTACGCTCAATTTCGGCGGTTGGGGCTGCGTAGGCGGTGAGCCGCATTTCGGCGGAGAGTGGGGGGCGGGTACTTTCTTGAGACATATAGCCTCCATCACGGCATCAGAAGGCGCCGCGTTTGATGTTTGGAATGGGGTTCAGGCAGCTGCTGCGTGATAGGACTTGTAGATGTCGTCGATACGGGCTTGAAACTCTCGCTGCTCGGTGTCGCTGATAGCCCGCAAAAGGAAGGCCAGGGTTATCGCCGATCGCGCTGCTGCGCTGGCGTTGGGCTTTCCCACTTCTCTACAAAGCTCCGCAAGCTCGGCATTGATCCAGCTGACGGCGGTGTCGTGGTCACGATGCTGGAGGCTCACCGGGCACGCTCCAAGCACCGAGCAAGGGCGCAGGCCTCATTGTGGTTGCGGCGGAAGCCCATAACTTTGTCGGTCTTGGTATCCACGACATGGAAGAAGTCACGTCCCGATGGCTTGACAACCATTCGGAAAGCGACCACTGGCTCCGGCTGACCGATCAGCCGGTACAGCTCAATGGTGGCGAGGCGGGAACGCTGATGTAAGCCGTCGACAATCTCGCGGCGTGATTGGATGCTGTGGTGCATGGTCACCTCCAAGGTGGCGGGTTGTTCACCTGTATTCGTCAGCACTCATGCCTCCCGCTGGTTGCCGATGGGCGCGGGGGAGGAGTGCTGACGGGTAGAGGCGCATAAAAAAGCCCAGTTGAAACCGGGCTTTTGCCTTGTATGTGTTGAGCCTGCCGGGCGCATGTGGCGTCGGGCAGTTGATTGGCTAGTCCATGATGGTGACCCTCCGCAGTTCGCTCACTGGGAAGGCAGTGGCCACCTATGAGAATGGGTGATGCAGATGCCCGGTGCTGATCTCCGGGTTGAGAGTCATGCCGCGGTCAGCGCCTTTCGGCTACCGCAATGCCAGTTATTACGAGCCGGTACCGCGCGGGCATAAAATAGTACTTAGCCGGTCAGCGTTCACTCTCGGAACTGTTAGTTTTCAAACCTGCCCATCAGCCTGGGCGTGCATCTGCATCGGGGTGTGATCTGGCCGGGTGCGAACCGACTTCCATGGGCAGACTCGAACTGCCGACGCGCCTTTTTCGAGGTCGCTCTACCAACTGAGCTACATGGTCACGCTCTGGTCACCCGGCCTAGGAACCCGGTCACCCATCACGCTTAGCGCATCGCCTACGCATACATTCAGATCACACTCCGATGCAGCCTGGTGCTGGGGAGTACCAGGGCCTCGGGTGGGTTAACCGGGTTCGTCCTGACCACCCAGGACCTCAACCATCACCGGCATAGGGCAGTTAACGACAGGCTGTCGTGGCGCTGGTTGTTCAGCCAACGATGATCGGATCTGAAATGAAATCGTTGAGTGCCTGTTGCTGAGCGTCATCACTATCCAGAAAGCGGATCAGGTACGGCATCACCGTGTCGACTTTGCCGTCAGGGAATTCAACGATCGCTACCGTGTAGTTGCCCGGACCGCTTTCAAATTCCTCGTAGCCAGAACCCCAGCCGTGAAACTTGCCTTCGCGATCATCATCAAGCCCTTCGAGCCGCCGCCCGAGCGAGTCATGAATCGTCTTCATCGTCATTACTGGTCGCATTGCCTTGTCCTCGGTTGTCATCCCAAGCAGCCCTCGCGAGAAGGCTGCTCAGTGATGCTGTCCAGTTGAACCCCCGAGGATTTCTCGGTAGTTCGTTTCTCCACCACGCGCTTCGCCCGATTCATATCTCTGGCCAGGTCACACATTTCGTGTCCGGTGTTCTTCCTGGCTGGCTTGCGTGGTTTCGCGTACTCACATCTGGTGAGCACGGCCAGTTCCAGAGCTGGCGTGGAGATCGAATTTATTGCTCGCGCTGTGCCCATCGCTGGGGATCGATCTGCGAGGTTCCCGTGCTGTTAAAGAGCGTCGGGTCTCGTGAGGCCCTTCGCAGTCCCTCATGAGTCGCTGCGATGGGTGAAATATGTACCAGTGGTTCATAATGGTCAAGTACCAAAAGTACATATTTTTCTGTCGAGCACAAAAAGCCCGCTCAGTGGCGGGCTACGGATTCAGATCGGGGAGGGCAGAAACGAGAAGCCCGGCGCTGGGCCGGGCTTAATAACCGTGGATGCTATGCGTGATGACGCCACGTTACAGGCCTTGCAAAGCGTGTTGCTGCCATGTAGGCGGATGGGGCGCTAGGAACTGCACGAACTCGGTTTATAAGTAACCCAATGAAAACCGCCATCACGGCTGCCAAGCTGAACAGGGCTAGGCAGATCGTACCTGTGATCGGATTCCGAGAAAGGTACATCTTCATTACAGCGTCGGTGATTTCTAACCGCTCTTTGGATGAAACCCTATCTGGACGCCTAATCAGGGCTCTTACGAGCAGAACAGGGAACACCACCAGCGTCATGGCTGGCATAAACGCCCAAGACCTGGCCATCATATAAAAGCGCTCAGCGTCATCCTTGTCCTTTTCCGAGACAGAATGCCGATTGAAGTAGTCCGTCAAAAGGCCCGCAGCTTTCTCTCGATGTGCGAGTGAGCGGATACGGCAGATGTACCAGTAAGCGACAACAATTCCGGATCCAATTAGCGGTATCAGAAAGTCTTTCATGGTTTCCTCCCTTTGGGCTTTCCTTTCCCAGGCTTACTTGAGGCCTTTCTAGCTTCTTTGACCACATTGTCTGCATTTTTCTCCCTTTTCTTTAGCCCCAAGTACCACATAAGGCCCAAGTAAAATGGAAGCAGTGCAGCCAGCATGACAAAAGTATCGGCTATAACTGGTGATTTTGTGGCAACCACCTGATAAAGATTTGCTATGGAGTCAATTATCGAGGCTACACCATCAGCCCACGATCCAGATGGCTGGATTGCCGAATTTGCCATGCTACTCCCTTAGAAGGCTTAATTAATTCTTCCCAGATGTACGGCTCGCTTGCCTAATCCGGCCATATAGATGCGCGTGCATCCCTAGAGCATCCCGCCGCGCCAAACGACGCGACCTATGATGCGAATCTCGTTTATCTCCCCGTCGCGCAGCGTCTCATCGCCATAGCGCGCCTTGTCCGGATTATCGCTACGGATGATCCAGCCGTCGAAGTCTGACTTCACCAGGCGCTTCACAATCGTGCCTTTCGATTCGCTCTGCAGGGCGAAGATATGGCCGTCTCTCGGCTCGATCTTCGACTCGTCGATCAGCAGCACGTCACCACTATTAATGGTCGGCTCCATGCTGTGCCCATCGGCGTAAATAACGTCCAGGTTCTTTGGATTTAGCCTGTTGGAGCGAAGCCAGTCCGACTTGAACGCCAGGACGCCTCGGATCTCAACGTGAGGATTATCTTCTCCGTCGCCAGCTGCAGCCCTCGCGGTGTGCTGATTGACCCCCGTGTATGACTGATCACTCTCTAAGTCAAAGCCACGGTAGGTGGCTTTTTCTTCCTGAACAATTACTGGAATTTCAGCTTCGGGTTTGTCGCGCATTTTCCCGCGGCCGTACTCGAGCCATTCGACTCGCACAGATAAAGCGTTAGCCAGGGCGAGCATTTTCGCTCCTCCAGGCATTGACTCTCCATTGAGCCATTTACTTGATGCCTTGGGAGTGACTCCAGCCATTTTTGCAAGGCGAGCGCCGGCCCCCCATTCAGCCATCTCATTGGCTGCCAGAGCTTCTTTCAACCGCGCAACAAATGCTATTCGTAATTCTTCGATCTGAACCATGGGTTCATAGTCGCATGCGCTTGCATGTACTTTCAGTTCCGACATAATATGTACTGCAGGTTCATATTTGACTCGGAGGCCATATGCGGCCGCTCAAGAAAACGATTGAAGACGCTGGTGGTGTCCCGACTGTAGCCATGGCCTGCGGGAAAACTCCGCGCGCCATCTACAAATGGCTTGTTGCGGATGCATTGCCGCGCACCGAGTACACAGGCGAAACCCAGTACGCCCGAAAAATTGCCGATTTGGCCGCCAAGAACGGAAAGCCATTTGATCCTGCCTGGCTGCTGGCCGAGGCGCACCCAAAGAAAGCTGTCGCTTAACCCTTTCTGAAAACCAGGAGCACGAAGCATGTACATGGACCCCAATCAAAAGCGCGCCATCCCGGTGAAGGTTCGTTTTGAACCAGTGCTTGATCGGATTCTGCGTAAAGCCGCCACCAAAACCCGTATGCAGCACGCGACGTATCTCTACGAAATCATCGAGTGGGCAGTGGCTAACGGAGTGATCGACGAGCTCATGCAGGACAAACAAGAAGATATCGCGGGGTGAAGCCCCTTTGGAGGGCCGAATGACCGTATTTCTCGAAAAGCTGCCCCCGGCTCACAGACAGGAGATCCAGCGGTTGATGAACAACAACGGCTGGAGTCTTGAGCGGGCGCTGAACGAATTGGTGGAGGCGTCGATTGCTGCAGGAGCGCTTTCAGCAGTTGGAAAGAAGAAGGCTCAAGTGCTTCACCTGGTGACCCCAATGAGGGCCTCAGGCAGGGACTCTTCAGGGTAACCCGGAGGGCCTCTGCCAAATCCCAGGCAAAAAAAAGCCGGGGTAGTGACCCGGCTCTTCATACAACGTTTCTGTGGGATCGATTATATGCAAACCACACCACATATCAATACCCCTTCAAATGTCGCGACACGTTTTGCGATTTCTGAAAACGTGTCGCGTACCACCATGTCGTCTCGCGAGATTGCCGATCTTGTCGAGTCACGCCATGACAGCGTGAAGCGCACCATCGAGCGCCTGCAAGAAAAAGGCGTTGTGAGCTTTTCACCGTCGGTGGAAACCTCCCATGAAGGGGCTGGAGCGCGCCCGGTTGAGGTGTATCTCGTAAACAAGCGCGACAGCTTTGTAGTCGTCGCCCAGCTCAGCCCAGAGTTCACCGCGGCACTTGTTGACCGCTGGCAGGAGTTGGAAGGGCAGATCGCCCAGCCCCGCGAACTTTCCACCATAGAAATTCTGCAGATCGCCATGGAGTCTGAAAAGGCCCGGCTGATGCTAACCGCCCAGGTCGAGCAGCAGGCCACGAAGATCCATTCCTTGGAAAACCTGTTCAATGAAGGCATGACACACACCCAGTTCTGCAAGGGCCTCAATGGGGTCAATGTCATGCAGGTGGGCAAGTATCTGGAAGGCCGGAACTGGCTCTACAACGAGAGCAAGTCCGGCTTGCGCCTGCGTGTGGCGTCCTACGCACGTGACAAGTACATGACCGAGCATCAGGTCGAAGTCACCCCTCACGGCCGCGAGCCCTTCATCTCCTTCACGCCAGTACTGCTTAAGAAGGGTGCTGTGCGCCTGTACGACCTGTACCTGGCCGGCGAACTGCCCATGAAAAAGACCTGGGACGGCCTGTTCACCCACGACAAAGCAGTGCGGGGTGCGGCATGAGCGATCTTCCGCGCCAATTCAAAGGCGTGTGGATTCCCGCTGATGTCTGGCTTGATCGATCACTGTCGATCACCGAGAAGGTGATGATGGTAGAGATCGGGAGTCTGCAAGACCCTGTGCGGGGCTGCTACGCCAGCAATAACCACTTCGGCCGGTTCTTTGGACTGTCGAATTCTCGCGTCTCTGAAATCATCAGCTCGCTGACCAGCAAGGGCCTATTACGGGTCGAACTGATCCGCGATGGACGTCAGGTTGTAGAGCGCCGCGTGCGCCTTACTGACCTATTCGGAAAGTCGAATACCTATTCGGAAAACGCTTCGACCCTATTCGGAAAAGGCGGTGACCCCTATTCGGAAAAGGCGCAGGAGAGCAATACAAAGAGCAACAGTACAACTGAGGGTGAAAAGCGCGGCTCAGTCAAGGCTTCCCCGTCCGCTTCGCGCAAGGCTTCGAAGTTCGATCCTCATTCTGCTCGACCGTCAAATGTCAGTGAATCGACTTGGGCTGATTGGTGTCAGCACCGCCGCGAGATCAAGAAGCCTCTGACCGCCACCACCTGCGCCAAACAAGCCAAGACCCTGGCCGGCCACCACGACCCTGATGCAGTGATCAATCAGTCCATCAGCAACGGCTGGACCGGTCTTTTCCCGGAGAAGGTATTGCCTGGCGGCAGGACTGTCAGCAACGGCCCGGACTTCTACGACCAGTCGTGGCGCACCGATACGAGTGATGACCTATGAAAACAGTCACTCAGATGATTCCCGGTGCCGCGCGTGCGTTGGGCACCGCCGCCCCTCATCAGGCCCCGGCGCAGCCCGGCACTCAGCTTGGCGTGGTGGATGACGCCACCGGTGAAGTGGTTGAGCGCCTGTTCCGCCAGCTGCAGGCAATCTTCCCGGCCCACAAGCAGGCATGGCCAGACGACAAGGCCAAGGCCGCCGCAATGCGCAACTGGACAATGGGCTTCATGGCCGCCGGCATCCGCTCGCTGGAGCAGATCCGCTATGGAATCGAGCAGTGCCGGAAAAGCGGCTCACCGTTCGCGCCAAGCGTCGGCCAGTTCATAGGTTGGTGCACGCCAGGGCCAGAGGCGTTCGGCCTGCCAGCGAGCGCTGACGCATGGGTGGAGGCATTGATGGGCGTCTACAGCCACGAAGGCGTGAAGATCGCCGCCATTGCCACGGGCCTGTTTGACCTGCGTTCCGCCAAGCAGGAAGACAAGGGGCTGCGCCAGCGCTTCGACCGGAACTACGCCGTGGTGATTCGCCGGGCCCAGGAAGGCCAGCCGCTCGACGGCAAGATCCTCACCGGCATCGGCCACGACAGCCAGAA
The DNA here is from genome assembly GCF_049199125.1 of Pseudomonas sp. QD4. NCBI lineage: Bacteria > Pseudomonadati > Pseudomonadota > Gammaproteobacteria > Pseudomonadales > Pseudomonadaceae > Pseudomonas > Pseudomonas sp. QD4. Next base: position 1,995,565 of record NZ_JBLZOM010000001.1, on the reverse strand, counting down.
GACGGCCTTCGAATTGGCCAATGAACTGGCCGACCAGCAGACCCAGGCGCGAATCCTCCAGCAGGGCATCCCAACTGACGGCAAGTCCGCCCGCGAGCTGCTGATGGCGAAATTCAAGAATAAGACCACGGAGCAACGGATATGAGCATGCGTCGTGAAAATATCGAAGAGCAGGCAATGCGCCTTCGCAGTTACGTCAGCGAGGCCGTATGTGCCGCTACTGGCGTGACTCTTCCCATGACCCAAACGCTTGACCAGATGGTTCGAGCTGCGGCTAAAGCAGGTGTCGTGCTGAGCATCTCGACAGAGACACAGATGCATGCAATCGAGATGCTTTCGAATCAGCTGAGGCTGCTTGAGATTTGTCTGCAAGCCGAGCGCGACCAGCTCAAGTCCGAACTCGCCGGCCTGCGCACCGGCTACGAAGCCTATGAGTCCGTGAATAAGGGGCTGAAGGCTGAGGTTGAGGCGCTGCGTAAGGAGCGCGAAGGTATGGCCCTGGTGCCTGTCACTCCATCCGAAGGCCTGCTGATGAGCATGGCAATCCGAAACGACCATGCGCTTGGGTGCCCAGGCTACTACGACCAAAAGCTGCTGGGTCGTACGAACAACGGCGTTAGCCATGCCCGCATGGTCGAGTGCGCCATTGCCGAGATGCGGAAGCTGCACGAGGAGGTGGTAGGGGCTGGCTTCTATTCACCGAAGAGGGAATCGGACTACGCCGCTATGGGCAAGGGAGATTAGTCATGACTGACTTGAATCAGCTTTCGCCAGCAGCTCGTTCTGCTGCCATGCGTGGCGGTATTGCTGGCTGGGGGCAAGTCGGCGGCTTGGCTGAACACATCCTGTACATGGAAGTGCGCCCCAAGCGACGCGGCCGCCAACCTAAGTGCCATTGCGGCTGCGGGGCGCCTAAAACGCATCTCGGCAAGGCCAATGGCGTGGCCCTTACGGGTGGCTGTGAATTCTACGTCCGGCGCTGGGTGAAAGCGGGAGGTCGGCCATGACCAACATCATCCACAAGCCTCGACACTTCTGGTCACCCGGCTCCAACCGAATCCGCGACGTGTTCAAGCTGGCCTATCTGTTCGCTACTGAGCTATCTGCCATCGGCGCCGTCGAGATCATCGTCCGCCCAGTCAAGTCCCGCCGCACCCTGGAGCAGAACGCGAAGCTCTGGGCGATGCTGGGCGACATCTCCCGCCAGGTTGAATGGCCGGTCAATGGCGTCATGCAGAAGCTCGACAGCGAGGACTGGAAGGCGCTGATGACAGCTGCGGCGCGCCAGGAGATCCGCATGGCCCAGGGCATCAACGGCGGCGTAGTGATGCTCGGGGAGAGCACCAAGCGCATGACCGTGGCCGAACTGGGAGACGTCATCGAGTGCATGTACGTCTTCGGCGCCGAGAAGGACGTGATTTGGAGCGAACCGAAGGGCCAGATGCCCGAGCAGTGGGAGGCGGCAGCATGAGCTTCTCAGCCAAACAGCCCCGGCCCAAGACCTGCAAGAACCCAGCATGCGGCGAGAAGTTCGTTGCCCAGCGCCTGGGTCAAGCAGTGTGCAGCCCTAAGTGTGGACTCGCCATCAAGGACGTGAACCAAACCAAAGCCCGCAAGGCCCTCGCTGATGTAGGCCGCAAGGAGCTGAGAGCGGCCAAGGAGCGTGTAAAGCCGAAGGGGCAGTACATGCGTGAGGCCCAGGCTGCGTTTAACGCCTGGGTGAGATTGCGTGACGCCGCCCTGGGTTGTGTGAGCTGCGACAAGCCTTCGACCTGGGCCGGTCAATGGCACGCGTCTCACTTCCGCAGTGTTGGCTCATCGCCAGAGCACCGGTTTAACCCGCTCAACGTGCACCGCGCCTGTTCCGTCTGCAACAACCACCTGAGCGGAAACATCCTTGGCTATCAGCCAGAGTTGATCCGCCGCATCGGCCAGGAAGCAGTCGAGGCCCTATTAGGGCCCAGCGAACCCAAGCGCTACACCATAGAAGACCTGAAAGCCATCACCGCCGAATACCGGGCAAAGACCAAAGAACTCAAGAGGGCTGCAGCATGAACTATCAAAATGTCATTTCGGCAGTCGTCCGTGCCCTGGCAGCGGAAACCATCAACAGCGCCGGCGGGTGCAATGTCGAGCCCCGGGTGCAGACCAGCAAGCTCAAAGGCGAGATCACCGGAAAGGACGCTGCACTGCTCGCCGACTGCATCGTGCACAAGCTTCTGCACGCCCAGCTCAGCCCGCGCCACTGGAATGCATTGGTGGCGAAGTACAGCACCCACCGCGGACGCAAGATCGATTCCATCGGCCGGCTTGTTGCGGTTGTGCCATCGCCGGCGCCCAAGCGATTTACTCAGCAGGCGGTTCTGGTCTGGGCGGTTCCACAGCAGTCGAAGGGTATCCAGCGCGCCGCGGTCGAGGTAAAGGCACCAAAGCACCGCGCCAACAAGGAGGATGGCCAGTGGGATTGGCGCAATAAGGCGGCAGATGCGGATGTGGCGCGGGCCAACAAGCACGCCAGGTCAGTGGCCGAGTCGAAGCCGGGCGAGATGATCGTCCTGGCCGAGTCGAACTATGACATGACGAACTGGGATTCTCGGGGCCTGACGGAGCGCACCTACCAGCGCTGGAACAAGACTATCAAGGGAGCACTGGAATCAATGGTGGACGAGGCGCTGGTCGATGCTCAGCACATGCTTGAGGCCGTGGGAGTGCTGGAGTGCGAGGCTGCGTGAAATAGTCCCTCAAAAGGGCTTGCAATATCATGTCGCCATGTCGCATTATTCATCCATCCTGTCATTCCTGCGTGTGTAGGACTGACTACATAGAACCCGGCCACCGCGCCGGGTTTTTTGTTAGCGTTCTATGGCGGACCTGTTTTGCTCCGCCATCTCTTTCAATTGATTGTTCAAATCATTCTCACAGCTATCCGCCAGCTTGCTCATGGCAGCCATCATCATCATGAGGGCGTTGCGCAGTTGGACCGGATCGGTATCTGATTGATCAAGGTAGTTTTGCGCAATGCGCATCAAGCTATCGAATTCGCTACGTTGAAACATGAGCATCTCCTTTTTTGTGATCTTTGAATATACAAGGCCCGGCTCTCTGCTGGGCCTTTTTCATTTTGGGCAATGCCCAGGCCGACGCAGGCCTTTTTTCTTCAATCATGCCCCCCGGAGTCGAGCGCATGGAGTATCTACAGCGCCTGCTCGACAAGATCGACAGGTTCGAATTGCTGATTGCAGGCCTTGTCGGGGCCGTGATCGCCAGCTGGTGGCACAAGGACGATCTGAGTGATTGGCGAGCCTGGGTGATCTTTCTGATCACAGGAATGGCGTGCTCGATCTACCTCACGAGCATGGTCAGCACCTACCTTGGCGTCACCGAGCCGAAGATCGTTGCGGGTGTCGGCTTTCTCCTGGGGGCGTTCGGCGGCTCGCTTCTGGCTGCCATCAACCGAGCTATCAAATCCGCTGACCTCTGGGCTCTTATTCGCCAGCGGTTCGGGGGAGGCAACCCACCATGAATCTTGAACTGATCAACTCCATCGCCTGCGGCCTGATCGCCTTGTGGGCGACCTGGTGCGTTCTGAGCGGGAAGGTGAGAGACGGCATCCTCGGCAAGCTGATCTACTCGGCGATCGCCATCAGCGGGTTTGTTGTGATGGCGCGCAGTCAGAACATCTTCTTCGGTCCGAGCTCGGCCGGCCTGACGCTGCATGTGTCCCTGGCCCTGGCCGGCGCCCGACACATCTTCATGGTCACCTACTGGAAGGCAGTAAAGGCATGGCTCTGCCGCACGCTGAACTGTGAGCACTGTCTGCGCTGTGACAAGTCGCCCAGCGGGATCGACCGACGAATCAAATAATTCGCGACACGTTTTGCCTATCAGCAAATTGTGTCGCGGCACGGGGCTACCCGTTGATCACATTTATCGTTGCGGTGATCTCATAGGTCGAAAACCCCTTTGTCAGGAAATCATCCCAAACTGTTTGAGGGTCAAAGCCCATGAGCTTTTCGGATGTGTCCAGCTCACGGAGTTGCTGGGTAACAGTCGGGCCAATCCAAGCTCGCGTTTCTGCGGAAAGATCTTCGAGTGTCTTGTCTTCTGGAATGGCAAGGGCTCTATGCTTCGACTCGTTGAAATAAGCCTTCACTTTGAACTTCATGTCTCTGCTCCGTGAGTGTTGGAGCGTCACCAATACCGGCAACCAGCCACCATTTCAAGCACTGCCCAAGCGAGGCACCAAAGTCTCAAGGAATCCCTATGGCGCTGACAGCAAAACAGCAGCGCTTCGTCGATGAGTACCTGATAGACCTGAATGCCACGCAAGCAGCCATCCGCGCGGGTTACAGCGCTAAGACCGCCGATCAGCAGGCAAGTCGCCTGTTAACAAATGTCAAGGTTCGTGAATATCTGGCACAACGGCAGACGGATAGAGCGCAAAGGACCGAGATAACCCAGGACATGGTCCTCAAGGAGCTCGCGAAGATCGGCTTCAGCGATATCCGCAAGGTAGTGCGCTGGGGCGAGACTCAGGTCCGCATGGTTGACGGTGAGGGCGATGAGCCAGAGGACATGGTTCCATATCATGGGCTGGCACTGATCGACTCGGACGAGGTTGACGATGCCACGGCGGCAGCCATTGCTGAAGTGTCGCAAGGTCGAGATGGACTGAAGGTAAAGCTCCACGACAAGAAGGGCGCGCTGGTCGATATCGGCCGCCATCTCGGTATGTTCTCCCCGCCAGGCCATGCTGACCTCGACACAGAGCTCAAGCGAATTGAGGTAGAGAACAAGCGCCTGCTCAACGAGAAGCTGCGCCGCGAACTGGAAGACCCGAATAAGGGCCTGCCCGAGCCCAAGCAAGTAATCATCGGGGTAGAAGATGCAAGCGACCCTGAAGCTGAATAAGCCCCAGTTCGAGTTCATCAGTCACCCCAAGAAGTTTTCAGCGTTCGTCGGCGGCTACCGTAGCGGCAAGACATTCGTGGGCTGCGTGCGGCTATGCATCAACGCTCTGGAGAACCCAGGCATTCCCCAGGGCTACTTCGCGCCGACCTATCCGCAGATCGCAGACATCTTCTACGACACCATGCCGGTGGTCGCTGAGGCTTTCGGCCTGTTCGCCGACATCGTGCCGAGCAAGAAGCGTGTGTATCTGCGTGACAACCGGGGCCGGTGCCTATCGACCATCGTGTGCAAGAGCATGGAGCACCCGCACCGCATTGTGGGTTTCAACATCGCCCATGCCCTGGTCGATGAGATCGACTGCATGCCGATCAAGAAGGCCGATAGCGCCTGGAAGAAGATCATCGCGCGGATGTCCACGGTGTGGCCTGGTCGCGACATGAACACCATCGACGTCACCACGACGCCGGAGGGCTTCAACTGGGTCTATCGCAAGTTCGTCAAGGAGCTGGCATCCAATCCGAGCCAGCGGCCCCTGTACGGCATCGTGCACGCCTCCACGCGGCAGAACGCCAAGAACCTGCCGAAGGACTACATCAAGTCGCTGCGTGAGTCATACCCAGCCAACCTGGTGGACGCATACATCGACGGCCTGTTCGTCAACCTGACGTCTGGGAGCGTGTACCCGAGCTTCTGCCGCAAGCAGAACCACACGGATGCAACCATCCGCCCAGGCGAGCAGTTGCACATCGGCATGGACTTCAACATCAACCGGATGGCAGCGACGGTCCACGTCATCCGCGACGGTCTGCCCATGCTGCTGGAAGAGGCCACCAGCCTGTTCGACACCCCGGCCATGATCGTCGAGCTGAAGCGCCGCTTCCCGGGGCACAGCATCACGGTCTATCCCGACGCCAGCGGCAAGAACCGCAAGAGCGTCAACGGCAGCGAGTCTGATCACAGCCTGCTCCGCGCTGCTGGCTTCATGGTGATGGTGAACCCGTCGAACCCAATGGTTCGGGACCGGGTGCTGGCCGTGAACGCCATGTTCCTGAACATCGGACAGAAGCGCCGCTACCTGGTGAACACCGACAACTGTCCGGTGACCACCCAGGTTCTGGAGCAGCAGGCCTACGACGAGCATGGCCAACCCAACAAGGACGGCACTGAAGACCCGGTCGACGCACTCGGCTACTTCATTGTCCAGCGCTTCCCGATTGCGGGCAGCTACACACTCGCAAACGTGAGCCAACAATGAGCGCATTCAGCTACCTGAAAGACAGCCTGCAGAACCTGGTCGCAGGACTGGGTACTGCGCGCGACAAGGCATCCCATTCGCACTATGTCGTCCCGGAGATGGATGATCAGCAGCTGCTGAACGCCTTCCGTGGCTCCTGGACTGCGCAGAAGGGCGTCACCATCCCGGCCGTCGATGCGTGCCGTAACTGGCGCAGCTGGCAGGCCGACAAAGGCCAGATTGAGCTGATAGAGGCCGAAGAGGACCGCCTGAACGTCAAGGGCAAGATTCTGGAGGCCCTATTGAAGGCCAGGCTGTTCGGCGGGGCCGCGGTGTTTATCGGCACCGGTGAGCGTGATACCGCGTCTGAGCTGAGCCCGGATCGGGTGAAGCAGGGCGGGATCAAGTATTTGACTGTGATGACGCGCCGGCAGCTGAGCGCGACAGAGATCGAGCAAGATCCTCAAAGCCCGCGCTTCGGCAAGCCCAAGGCGTACCGCCTGCCGGGCAGCTTGGTCGAGATCCACCCTTCGCGCCTTGTGATCTTTGTTGGCACACCACACCCAGACCCTGAGCTGGCCATGGGCGCCGCCTTTGGCTGGGGTGACTCGGTCCTGCTGGCTGCCATGCCTGCTGTGCGTCACTACGACGAGACGGTGGCTAACGTGGTGAGCCTGGTCTACGAGGCCAAGATCGACGTCATCAACATCCCCAACCTCATGTCGAGCATTGCGGACAAGAACTACGAGCGGCAGCTGCTGGAGCGCCTGCGCCTGGCCGCTACCGCCAAGGGCATCAATGGCACCCTGATCCTCGACGGCGCCGAGACGCATAGCTCCAAGTCGGCCAGCTTCGGCACTCTGCCTGATGTGATCGCCAAGACGGAGCAGGGTGTGTCCGGCGCCTTCGATATCCCCGGCACCCGAATGTTTGGCCAGTCGTCGACCGGACTGGGCGCCAACGGCGAAGAGAACACCCGCAACTACTACGACAACGTCGCATCACGCCAGAAGCTGGAGATCAAGCCAGCCATGAGCGTGCTGGATGAGTGCCTGATCCGTTCCGCCCTGGGCGTTCGGCCCAAGGAGATCCATTACACCTGGTCGCCACTGTGGCAGGCCACGGCCAAGGAGCGGGCAGACATCGGCAAGACCACGGCTGACACCATCAAGGCGCTGAAAGACTCCGGCCTGTTCCCGGATGATGCCCTCTCGGCGGCATCGGTGAACCTGCTGGTCGAGCTGAGCGTTATGCCTGGGCTGGAGGCGGCCATCGACAAGTACGGCGCCGAGTTGGATGACGAAGGGGCTGACGGCGAGATTGATGTCGACCTACCGGTAAGCGCAGACGACCCGGCAACTGGCAAGAAAGACCTGTCGGACGCCGCTCCCCGCACGCTGTACGTGTCCCGCAAGGTCACCAACGGTGCCGATATCGTCGCCTGGGCCAAGGCCCAAGGATTCGAATCGACGCTTCCTGCGAGCGATCTGCACGTCACCATCGCCTACAGCCGTTCGCCGGTTGACTGGATGAAAGTTGGCGAGACCTGGTCTGGCGATGGCAAAGGCCAGTTGAAGATTGCCCCAGGCGGTGCCCGGCTCATCGATAAGTTCGGCGAGGGGGCGGTGGTGGTGCTGTTCAACAGCTCTGAACTGGCATGGCGGCATGTCTCCATCGTTGAGGCCGGTGCCTCGTGGGATTGGCCGGACTACCAGCCGCATATCACTTTCACCTATGACCCTGGCAGCGTTGACCTGAGCAAGGTTGAACCATACCGGGGACCCATTGAGCTTGGGCCGGAAATCTTCGAAGAAGTCGTAGAGAACTGGCAGGGCAAGATCAAGGAGCAGTCATGATCTTCACCGACTCCGTGCCAGTCACGGGCGTGCGACGCACCGAGGACGGCTACCTGGTGGCCGAAGCTCGGGTGGCGCGCACCGGTATCCAGGACTACCTGGGCACCGAGATTGACCCGGACAACGAACACGGCCTGCGCGATAAGCCAATCGTGCGTGTCTACCGGCCCGAAAGCGCGGTGTTCCACGCTGACGCGATGCACTCGTACGCCTACCGGCCAATGACCAACGGCCACCCGGGCGGCGATGGCGTCAATTCCAAGAACTGGAAAGACGTCGCGATCGGCCAAACCGGTGGCGAAGTGGTGCGCGACGGGCAGTTCGTCAAGGTGCCGCTGGTGCTGATGGATGCCAAAGCCATCGAGGACTACGAGTCAGGCAAGCGTGAGCTCTCCATGGGCTACGGCGCCGAAGTCGTGTTCCAGGATGGCGTAACCGGCGACGGCGAGCAGTACGACTGCTATCTGGGCCCCATGAAAATGAATCACCTCAGCCTTGAGCATCGCGCTCGGGGAGGCATCGATCTACGCATCGGTGACCACAAACCAGACACCCCCAAAGGAGGCCATGACATGGCTGATGCACTGCGAAAACTCCTTGTCGATGGCATCTCCATTGATGTCACCGAACAAGGCGCCCAGGCCATCGAGAAGCTGAACACTAAGCTTGCCGATGCTGCTACCGCCACCAAGAACCTGGCCGATGCGCACGCTGCAGCGATCGCGCTGAAGGACGGCGAACTGGCGAAGAAAGACGCCGAGCTCGACGCCCTCAAGGCCAAGCAGCTCAGCGATGCCGACATCGACAAGCGCGTGACTGCCCGTGCCGACCTGATCAGCAAGGCTAAGGCCATCGCCGACGCCGACTACACCGGAAAGACCGACGCTGACATCCGCAAGGCTGTCGTGGTCGCAAAACTGGGTGATGCGGCCGTTGCTGGCAAGGCTGACGCCTACATCGACGCTCGCTTCGAGATCCTGGTGGAAGACGCCGACAAGAGCCCGGCCAATGACCCGTTCCGCCAGCACATGATCCATCAGGACAGTGCAGCCGGCGGCGATGATTCGGAAAAGGCACGCCTGAAGATGATTTCGGACATGCAAACCGCCCACCTGCCGAAGGCATAAGGAGCACACCATGGCTACTTACCAAACCACGTACACCAACGCTCCAGCCAAGGGCGTGCCCGGCCTGGTCGCCAACGAAGAGAAGTGCAACAAGATCAGCCGCACCGTCTCGAACGCTGAAGGCATTGTCTTCGGCGCGCCTGGCTTCCGTGTGGCGGGTGCTGGCAACGATCACAAGATCGCCGCCACTGGCACGTTGTTCCTCGGCCTGGCCGTGCTCACCGCTGCTGTACCGCCAGTTGCTACTGGCTCGACGCTGGTCGACGGCTACCCGCAGGACTTCACCGGCGCGTTCATGACCGATGGCCAGATGTATGTCACCGCTGGCGCCGCTGTAGTGCCAGGCGATGACGTGTACTACGTCGCTGCCACCAACCGTTACGTGACGACTGCCGCCGCCGGTGCTGTGTTGATTCCAGGCGCCTTCTTCGACACCACCGGTGCGAACGGCGACATCGTCGAAATCTCCCTCAAACATCGGAGCGCTTAACATGCCTCAAGTTTTCGAAGACGCGCAGTCGGCGTTCCCGTTCGTTCTGGCTCAAGGCCGGAACATCGAAACGCGCATCTACACGCGCCGCTACCCGACGTTTAACTACGCCGCGAGCATTCCAGTGGTCACTGAAGGCGCTCCATGGGCCATCGGCACCACCTTCTTCACTGTCGATACCGCCGGTGAAGCCAAGTTCTTGTCTGGCTCCGGCACCGACATGCCTTTCAACTCCGCAACGCACGACCAGGCCTCGCACGACTTCGCCATGATCGGCTCCGGCTGGGAATGGAACCTGGAAGAAGTGAACCAAGCGCAGCTGTACGGCATCAACCTGAGCGGCACCAAGGCCGATTCGGCCGCCGACAAGGTTGAGCGCCTGCTGAACAGCATTGCCTTTACTGGCAGTGTTGAGAAGCGCTGGACTGGTCTGTTGAACGACGGCAACGTTTCGCGCGTTGACGCGGCTTCGTCCGGCACTGCTGGTTCGACCTACTGGTCTGCCAAAGACGTCGACCTGATCATGGCTGACGTGAACGGCTTGCTGGGCGGCATCCGCACCAACACTGGCGAAGTCGAGTGGGCAGATACCCTGCGCATGCCGCCTGATGCATTCCGCGCCGTGGCAACCAAGCGCATGGGTGCTGGCGATGGCTTCATGACGGTGCTGGAATACATGCGCCGCAACAACATCTACACCGCCGAAACCGGCCTGCCGCTGGACATCGCGCCGCTGCGCGAGGCTCGCAACGCTTCGGCTGATGGGGGTGGTCGTCTGGTTGCGTACCGCAAGGACCCGGAAGTGGTTCGCTTCCACCTGCCAATGCCTCGCCGCGTCCTGGCCCCGCGCCAGAAGTCCATCATGGGCTTCGAGACCGGCATCATCGCCCGTACTGGTGGTACCGAGATTCGTCTGCCGGGCGCCGTGGCGTACCTCGACGAAATCACCCCGCCAGCAGCCTGATAGGAGGTCGACATGAAAGTGACCAATAACTCGAAGGCGCTGCAGGGCGTGCACACCACGGATGGTGTCGTCTACATCCTGCCCGGCGAAACCAAGGAGGTCGATCTGACCCCCGAAGGCCACAAGGGCGCGTCACGCCTTGCTTACCTGAGCGTGGAAGGCAAAGCGCCAGCCAGCGACGGCGACGAGCGAACCGACCTGTTCGCCAAGTTGAAAACGCTGGGCATCGATGCCGCCGGCAACAGCAAGACCGAAACCCTCCAGAAGAAGCTGGACGAAGCCCTGGCGGCTGCCGAAAAGCAGAAGGTTATCGACGAGCTGACCGCGCTGAATGTCGAGTTCGACAAGGAAGCGAATCTGGAAGCCCTGCAGGCCGCACTGGCCGCCGCCAAGGCGTAACACCCCGCAAAACCGGAGCGCATGACGCTCCACCTATTCGAGATATCCCGATGCCAGACTTTTACGGAAACGTCGCAGAAGCCGACGCCTATCACGCTGCGCGCGCGAATACCGCCTGGGCTGGCGATGACGTGGCGAAGCAGGCTGCGCTGATCCGGGCATCGGTCTACATCGACGGTCGCTACCGGAAGCTGTTGGCCTCTGGTGTGTGGCAGTCATTGTTCCCGGGCGTGAAGACCGAGGGCAGAGGGCAAGCCAGGGAATGGCCGCGGACTGGTGCCTATGACTATGAGGGCAACCCGATCCCAGCTGACCAGGTGCCCGTCGAGGTTGAGCAGGCAACGTACGAGGCGGCTCTGCGTGAGATCGTCGAGCCGGGAAGCCTCAGCCCTGACTTCGTGTCTGCATCATTGGTCAAGCGCGAGAAGGTCGGGCCGCTGGAAACTGAATTCGCCGTGGCGGTAGGTGCGGACGCAGCCGGATCTGTCCGCCCAGTGATAAGCATCATCGACGAGATGATTGCCCCAGTGCTGGTGGCTCGCTACACGCTGCCTGCGGTGTTTACGGTATGACCCCGGCGCAGATTATCCAGGCCATCGAAGGAATGGAGCCTGCGATGCAGCGGGCCTATCTGGAGCAGGTCAAGACGGTGGTCGGCGCGGCAACGGTTGCAGAAGTCGAGCGCCTGATCGCCGATGAGGATGAGGATGGCCTGGTGGCGCTGCTCAGCCTGGGCGCTCTGTCCGCATTCCTCGAGTTGGCCAGGTCGGTATTCATCGCCGGCGCCAAGTTTGAAGTGAAGGCGATCGTCATTCCCCGCGATCTGGGGCGGTTCGAGTTCGATGTCCGCCAACCTGCGGCTGAGAGGTGGGTGGCGGCCAAAGCAGAAGAGATTCGGGCAAGTGCCGCTGTCGATGTGCGATCCGCCATCCGCGAAGTGATGGGCAGTCGTCGGCGCATTGTAGGCTGGCCTGCTTCTCAGCCTGATGTCGCCCAGGTTGAGGTGAGTGCCACTCCTATGGTGCGCACACCTCGCCAATCGGCGCTTGACCTGCTGGGGCGTGTAAGTGCGCAGACCGGCTCTCGGTCTGGCGGCGTCATCGGCCTGCCTGGCAATTATGCCCAGTACGTGCTGAACGCCCGTTCGCAGCTGCTGGGCGGAAATCCCGCCGAGATGCGCAAATACCTGCAGCGTACCCGCCGGGATCGCCGATTTGACGGGATCGTCAACCGCGCAATCAAAGCCGGAACTCCTGTCGCCCAGGCTGACGTGGACAAGATCGCCGGACGCTATGCCGATCGGCTGATGAAGAACTATGCCGAGATGCGGGCGAAGGCCGAGGCGCTGGAATCGTTTGGTGCCGGCCGAGACCAGGTCTACGAGCAACTGATTGCGCAGGGCCTGGACCGCGATTCGGTAGAGAAGGAGTGGCGCGACCGTCGGGACAACAAGGTTCGCCACGCACACATGATTCTGGGCGGCCAGGTCGTGCAGAAGGATCAGCCATTTCAGAGCCCTACCGGTGCACTTCTTCGCTACCCCGGCGATTCATCCCTGGGGGCGGGCTGGGAGGATCGCGCCAACTGCCGATGCACCGCCATTTACAGAATAAGGCGCCAGTGATGCCAGATATCTACGATCGCGCAAAGGCTCTAGCCACGCGCATGCTTGCGCCGCGCAATAAGGGCGGCAAAGGGCTGGAGTTGGTCCTGCGCCGGGAGATCGTCGGGGAGTACGACCCAGACGCGCCGCCGGTACCAAGTGAGCTGGTCGTGAATGGCTCCGGCTTCCGTGAGGAATACGACAACAAGTACATCGATGGCACGCTGATCGTTCGCGGCGACGTCAAGCTGCTGGTGTCGCCGGTGCAGCTCAGCGGTGCGGATATGCCGATCCCGCTGAGCAATGACCGCATCCAGTTCGACGGCACCAGCTACACCGTCATTGCCGTCGGCCCATGGAACTACGCCGGCCTGGCGGTTGGCTTCGAACTGCAGGTGCGCAAGTAATGGCCAATCACATGACCAGTCGCTACGGCGGCCAGCAAGGCAGCTTTGCCGAGAGCCTGGCGGCATTCGCCGAGCAGACGAAGGAAGCCATCGACGATGTGTTCCGCGAGGTGGTGATCGAGATCGGCACCTCGGTCATCCGCCTTTCACCGGTGGACACCGGGCGATTTAAGGGAAATTGGCAGTTCACCGTAGGGGCCCCCTCCAACCAGAGCCTCGATACAGTCGACAAGTCCGGTCACGAAACCATTGCCGAATTGGTCGCCCAGGCCAGCAACCTTGAGGCGGGGCAGGTTGCCTACATCGTCAACAACCTGGTGTACGGGGTGCCGCTTGAGTACGGGCATTCCGATCAGGCACCCGCCGGCATGGTGCAAATCACGCTCGCCCGATTCCAGCAGATCGTCCTCGAAGCCATCAGGAACAGCCAGGTATGAGCCACAACATCATCGCCGCGGCCTTTGAGTCGCGCATGTTGGCTTGGGCCAAGGCTCGAACCAAGCCGCTGAAGGTAGTGGTGGAGAACGAAACCTACACACCCTCTGCCGGAGAGACGTACCTCCGGGCCTTCACTCTGCCAGCGGTTACTGCCAGCAATACGCTGGGCGGTGACCACCGTCTTTATCAGGGCGTGTTCCAGGTCAACATCGTGGCACCGTCTGGGAAGTATCGGACCGAGGCGAGCGGCATTGTCGACGAACTGGCCGCACTGTTCCCGCTCAACCTGCGCATTCCGCGCGCTGGCCTGGTAGCCCTGGTTATGACACCGGTAGCGCCTGGGCCGGGCATCCCGGACGGCAGCACCTTCACGGTATCGGCTTCGTTCCAATACCGAGCCGATACCAACTGATTCGCCCGCTGGGCAACCCCAGAACCCGCCACTGAGCGGGTTTTGTCATTTCTGCAAAGAGGAAAATACACATGGGCTTTCGACTCCCCAACGGCGCCACCCTTGAAATCGCGGCCACCTATGGCACTGCCATTCCGGTGACAGCCGTTAGCAATGCCAACCCTGCTGTTGCAACAGCGGCTGCACACGGGCTCGAAGATGGCGCGGTAATCGCGGTGACTTCTGGCTGGACTCGATTGAATGATCGGGCTGCTCGTGTAAGTAACAGCCTGACTGGCACCTTCGCGCTTGAGGGCATCAACACGGTTAACACGCAACCATACCCGGCTGGCTCTGGTGCCGGCTCTGTTCGTGAGGTTGCAACATGGGCGGAAATCGCTCAGATCACTGACGTATCGACGAGCGGCGGGGAGCAGCAATTCCTGACCTTTGGCTTTTTGGCCGACGATGATGATCGGCAACTGCCAACCACCAAGAATCCGATCAGCATGACCATCACCGTGGCCGATGATCCAGAGTTGCCCTATGTGCCGATCACTGAGGCCGCCGATGAGGACAAGTCAACTCGAGTTCTTCGGCTGAATCTGCCGAATGGTGATGCGATTCTGTACAACGCCTACGTCTCGATTACTTCCACTCCGGCTCTGTCGCGGAACAACCTGATGACTCGCGTCATCACTCTGTCTCTGGCTGGCCGTCCAACCCGTTACTCGGCGGTGGTGTAACCCATGGCCAAGATCAAGATTTCCCATAACCCCATCTTCAAGGCGAAGGTAGCAATTCCACGTGTAGGGGCCGACCCGGTTACCGTGGACTTCGAGTTCAAGTACCTGGATCGAATGTCGCTGTCGGGCCTTTTCGACCGCTGGAACGCCGCCCGGGATGAGCATGCCGCCAAGGTTCAGGACGACAGTCTTTCCTGGCAAGACGCCACAGCTTCAGAAATCGCGCTGCAGGTCAGCCAGCTCAAGGACATCGTCAGCGGTTGGGGCTTTGAAGAGAAGCTGTCGGACGAGTCGCTGACTGCTCTGGTGACCACTTGCGTGGGCGCGCCGAAGGCAGTCCTCGACGCCTATCAGGCCGCCTACCAGCCTGCTCGCCTGGGAAACTGACAGGCCTTGCTCGTGTCCTTTACGAGCCGGGCCCCTCAGACGCTGATTTGGCTGCCTTCGGCATGTCCCGATCCGACATTCCTGATGTGGAGTACGAGGTTTGGCCAGGGAACTGGCCAGCCTTCCTGATCTTCGAGGCTTTGTCCACCCAGTGGCGCGTGGGTATGGGCGGGGCGATAGGCCTCGATTACAACGCCATCCCCCCAGTCGCCAGCATGATCGGCCTCAAGCGTCGAGAAGTGCGGGAGGTATTCCCTGACATTCGGGCTATGGAAGCCGAAGCCATGCTCGTTATGAGCGAATCGAAATAGCGGAGCACGCATGACCTCCATCTCAGAGCTCGGTATTAAGGTCGACTCGACCGATGCGGTGCAGGCGAGCTCCGATCTCGACAAGTTGACCGAGGCAGGTGGCCGTGCCGAGAAATCAACCAGCGCACTTGGAGAGACCTCCGAGCAAGCGCAGGCGCGAATTCTGGAACTGGCCAAAGCCGCTGTTGCGGCAAAGGAAGCCCAGCAGAATCTTTCGAATGTTGCGACAGGGCTGTCTGAGGCGCAGCAGGGGCTCATCACCTCAACTGCTGGATCTGCTCAGGCACAAGCCCAGGCCTCAGCCGCGCAAAGGGAGACCGTCGTCTCCACCGACCGCTTGGCGGCTTCCAGTGCAAGAGCGACAGCAGCAACAACAGCCCAGCAAAGCGAGCTTCAACAACTGCTGGAGCAGATAGACCCGACCACTCGCGCACTCAATCGGCTGGATGAGCAAGAGCGCCAACTTGCGCAGCAGAAGAAACTCGGTCTCGATCCCGAAACTTTCAGCGCGTACCAATCCAAGATCGATACAACGCGTTCAAATCTGTCCAGGTTTGATGATTCGCTGAGCCGGACCGGGAACACTGCCAAGCAAACCGCTGCTGCACTGCGGGGCGTGCCAGCGCAATTCACGGACATATTCGTATCGCTTCAAGGCGGACAAGCGCCCCTGACGGTGCTGTTGCAACAAGGCGGTCAGCTGAAGGATATGTTTGGCGGCATTGGCCCCGCAGCGCGGGCTATGGGTGGCTACATCCTGGGCCTGGTGAACCCCTACACACTTGCAGCTGCTGCTGTAGGAGTGCTGGCACTGGCCTACTATCAGGGCTCAAAGGAGCAAGACGCCTTTCGGCTATCGCTTGTGACTACAGGGAATGCCGCGGGCACCACCACAACAGCGCTGGCCGCTATGGCCCAGCGCGTCAGCTCAACGGTAGGTACTACTGGCGAAGCCGCCGCAGCCCTCGCACAGCTGGCAGGAACAGGGAAGATCGCGAGTTCGAGCTTTGAGGAAATCGCCGCCGCAGCAGTTTCCTATGAAAAGGCCACTGGAAGAGCGGTCTCTGAGACCATCGCCGAATTCGTAAAGCTCGCAGATGACCCTGTAAAAGCGGTCGCGGAACTGAACAACAAATACAACTTCCTCACTGCCTCGGTGTACGAGCAGGTGCGCGCTGCTCAGGAAATGGGGGAGAAGGAAGCGGCCGCCAGCATTGCTCAAGAAGCATTGGCGCAAGCTTTAAGCGAGCGCGCCGCGACCATGAAAGCAAACCTTGGCACCCTCGAACGGGCCTGGAATGACTTGGCCGGCGCGGCTAAAAGCGGTTGGGATGCGATTCTCGGGATTGGGCGCGAGTCAAGTTCAGGGCCAGACGTAAAAGCCATTCAGCAGAAAATCAACTCTCTGAGATCGATGCTGGACACGGCCTACGAGGATGATGACGCAAGGGATCGGATTAAATCCCTCCAGGCAGAGCTCGACGCCTTCCAGAAAAAGTCGAAGGCGGAGCAAGACGCCGCAGATGCCACGGCGAATGCTGCTCGTGTCCAGCGTGACGGACAGGCCGCTTACGAAGGGTTCCAAAAGAGCCTTGAGCAGAACTTCACCAAGCGCCAAAAGATGAACAAGGCGCTGGAGGATGAAGAAAAACGCATAAGCGCCGCACGAGCAGCCGGCTACACGATTACAGCCAAGCAGGAGCAAGACGCCCTAAAGGCTATTCGTGAAAACACGGTGTACAAGGAGGCGGCAGGGAAAAAGCCTGCCGCCTACCGAGAAGATGCGGGCATGAAGGCTCTAGATCAGGCTCGCCAGCAGTTTGCAGTTCTGGAGCAGCAGAATGCTCTGATCGGCGCCCAAAAAGGCGAAGTGGACAAGCTTGGAGCGGCTGGGCAGGCTTTGGTCAAGTGGGAGCAGGAGCTGGCAGACATCAAAACCAAGAAGGTTTTGACGGCGGATCAGAAGGCGTTGATCGCAAGCCAGGACCTTATAACCGCCCAACTCAAAAAGAACGCTGGCCTGGAAAAGGAGATAGCGCTTAAGAAGCTTTCCGAAGAGGAGGGCCGAAAGTTGTCAGCGTTCCAGACAAACCTATCCAGTCAGTTGGCCAAAGCCCAGGCGGGGCTCGATAGCAACCTGGCTGGTGCGAGCTTGGGGGATCAGCAACGTCAGCGCATGCAGGAACGCTTCAGCATCGAGCAGCAATACCAGCAACAGATGGACAACCTTCTCCAGCAGCGAAACGAAGGCAGAATCAGCCCAGGGCTTTACCAGAAAGAGAACGATGCGCTGCAGCGGTCTCTGGACGATCGCCTGGAGATGCAGGAGCGGTATTACTCGGACGTGGATCAGGCGCAAGGCAACTGGGCAAATGGGGCTCGTTCAGCATTCTCCACTTATTTGGAGTCTGCGAAGGACGTCGCCGGCCAGACCAAAAGCCTGTTCACCAACGCCTTCAGCTCGATGGAAGACGCGATCGTCAACTTCGCGTTGACCGGGAAGCTGTCGTTCGCTGACTTCGCCAAATCGATCATTGCCGACATGGCGCGGATTGCGGCCCGACAGGCGGCTTCCTCGGCGCTTAGCTCTCTGTTTGGTATGGCGGCGTCCGCTGCTGGGTCGTATTTCGGCGGCGCTGCCTCTGCGGGCTCTACCCAGGCCGGTTACACCTCTGGAACGGACTTCTCCAGCTACCAGGCCAATGGCGGCATGTGGTCGGGCGGTGTGCAGATGTTCGCGGATGGTGGGGCGTTCACCAACTCCATCGTCAGCAAGCCCACCGCGTTCGGTATGGCGGGCGGGCAGGCTGGGGTGATGGGTGAGGCAGGGCCCGAGGCAATCATGCCTTTGACCCGAACCGCAGGCGGCGCGCTGGGCGTGCGAGCGCTGGGGGGCGGGCAAAGCTCAAGCAACAACCAGGTGGTGATCCAGCAAAGCTTTGCAGTGCCTGAAGGACAAGGTGGCGCGAGTGACACGGATAGCCAGGCCGTGGCCCAGGCTTACGCCAAGTCGGCCAAGCAGGGCGCCCAGGAGCAGATCGCGAGGGACCTCCGGCCAGGAGGCCAGATCTACATGGCCATCAGGGGGCGTGGTTGATTGGCGTTGCCCGCTTCGGCGGGCTTTTTTATGTCTGGAGAAAACATGGCAACTGAAACTTTCACCTGGACACCGAACGGCGACCCAGCGGCGACCATCAACTTTCGCACGAAGTCTGCCAAGTTCGGTGATGGTTACGAGCAGCGTGCCCAGGACGGAATCAACAACCGTTCGCAGTCCTGGCCACTGACGTTCACAGGCCAGAAGGCGCGCATCAAGGAAATCATGGCGTTCCTCGATCGGCAGGCTGGCGCGACTCCGTTTTACTGGACCGATCCACTTGGCGACCAGCAGTTATACCGCTGCGCCGAGTATCAGCCCAAGGCCATGGGCGGCGATACCTACACCCTGACTGCCACCTTCGAACAGGCATTCCACCCATGAGCATTGTTCCAATTGACGTTGGCCAAGAGCCGAACGACGAAACGGGCGACACGCTTCGCGATGGCGGGATAAGGATCAATGCCAACTTCGCTGAGCTGGATACTCGAACAGCGGCGGCACAGGCGAAAGCTGAGCAAGGTGTTGCGGATGCTGCTGCGGCCAAGGCTAAAGCGGATGCTGCAGTTCCTGGCGCAGCGGTGGGTGTCTCGGTGGCTCAGTTGATTAACGGGGCGGTGCCGGCGTCTCAGCTTCCGAGCTTTGTCGATGACGTGCTGGAGTTTCCAGTTCGGGCCGATTTCCCGGCGATTGGCGAGACAGGGAAGATCTACATCGCGATCAACGACGGGGACAGTCCCACAAATCCGACACGTCAGTACCGCTGGAGCGGTGCGGCGTATGTACTGATCCCGTCCTCACCTGGCTCAACTGACCAGGTCCCGGAGGGATCGACAAACCAGTACTTCACCGTAGCCCGGGTGCGCTCGACGACCCTTTCGGGCCTGGGGGCGCTGGTGAATGCTGCGATCTTGGCAAGCGATACAGTTCTGCAGGCCTTTGCGAAGCTGCAGGGGCAGCTCAACGCCAAGCTGGGCAAGAGTGAAGCAGCGACGGACTCTGACAAGCTTGGTGGCCAGCCGCCGACGTTTTACACCTCGACCATGGTCGGAGCTACCGCATCCACCGCAGGCGTTAAAGGTCTGGTGCCGGCTTCGGTAGCTGGTGACCAGGCCAAATTCCTGCGCGCTGATGGGGCGTGGGGCGCTCTCACAGGTCAGGCAGATTTACAGGCGGCCTTGGCGGCCAAGGCTGACACCGCGAACCTGGTGTTTTCCAAGAAGTGGACGAGTTCACCAATCACGCCTACGTTCGGTGCGACAACCCTTCTTACGCATAACTTCGGGCTAGAAGTTAAGGCTTCAAAGGTCACTCTAACGCTGAGTACTGCTTTTGGTGGATACGCGGCAGGCGAGAAGATTATCTTGCCCGCATCGGCGGATTACTACGGAACAGCGAACACTGGATTCGGGTGTCAAATTGTCAAGTCAACCGCTTCGCAGGCCATGTTCATAGTGGCAAACGCAGGGATAGCGCTATTGACCACTGTCGGAGGTCCACTAAGTATTTCCGCCAGTACTGGCACCTTAACAGTGGAGTTGTACGCATGATTGAACGGACTGACGAAAACCAATTGCCATCCGATGGCATTGGTAATCCGCAACGCTACTACGTTTCGGAGGAGGGCGTTTATTTAGGGTCAACGGACGACGCCCCCCTTAGCGAGTTTGAAGTTCCTGTCGGTCCAGAGCGTGCCGACCAACCTTGGCAGTTTCCTGGGTGGGGCAATAGCCCATCGGCGCTCAGGGGTATCGAAAACGAATGGCGCGAAGCTGAGATGACCCGCGCCCGCGAAAACGTGACCGCTATCGAATTCGGCGATGATTCAATCCCAGGCACCGCAGCGCAGTGGAAGACCTACTGGCTGGCACTGCGAGCGTGGACCGAAGGCGCCGAGGGTTACCCGGATTCAACCTACCGGCCAGTCGAGCCAACCTGATACACCGTACCCGCCATTGAGCGGGTTTATTTTTGCCTGAGGAAACACCATGCCGATCACGGCCGATATCCAGACCCTGGAGCCTGGCGCGTGGGTGGAGCTTTTTGAGCTCGACGCCACTGCCCTGGGCGCCGAGCTTTACCGCTTCCACGGCTACCCCCAGCAGGCCTCGATCTTCTGGCAAGGCAACGAGTACTCGCCCTGGCCGATCAAGGCTGAAGGGTTCGAAATGACGGGGCAGGGTGCCCAGCCGACTCCAACGCTTTCTGTCGGCAACGTCGGCGGGTTCATCACAGCACTAGTTCTTTACTTCGAGGACCTGGTCGGGTCGAAGCTGATCCGCCATCGGACCCTGGGCAAGTACTTGGATGGTCAGCCTGAGGCGGACCCTGACGAAGAACTCCCGCCTGACATCTGGTACGTCGAGCGCAAGTCGGCCGAGAACAACGAAACCGTGCAGTTCGAACTGGCTACGGCCTTGGACTTCGCGGGTGTTCAGCTCCCGCGCCGGCAGATCGTGGCCAACGTTTGCTGGTGGTTGAGCTGCGGCGGTTACCGCGGGCCGTACTGCGGCTACAACGGGCCGCCCGTGGCTGATGAGAACGACGTCATCGTCACGGATGCAGCCAAGGACAAATGCGGCGGCCGCCTGACGAGCTGCAAACTGCGCTTTGGCGAGAACAACCCACTGCCTTTCGGTTCATTCCCGGCCGCCGGCCTGCTTCGGAGCTGACCATGAACAAAGCAAATAGAGCAGCAATCGAGCGGCATGCCTTGGCCGAGTATCCCAAGGAGTGTTGCGGGCTCCTGGTGCGAGAAGGGCGCAAGGAGGTCTATGTACCTTGCCGCAATACTGCGTCCACGCCGAGCGAACACTTCCGTCTGGCGCCAGAGGACTATGCGGCCGCCGAGGACCGCGGCCGGGTACTCGCTGTCGTGCATAGCCACCCTGACTATCCAGCGGCCCCCAGTGAGGCTGATCGCGTCTCCTGCGAGGCCTCCGGGCTTCCCTGGTACATCCTTGAGGTCCGCAAGGGCGATGACGAACTGGTGCGCCCAGGCGAGCTTGTGAGCTTCGCGCCGGAGGGTTACCAGGCTCCACTGATCGGCCGCAAGTTTGCCCACGGTGTGCACGACTGTCTGAGCATCATCCTCGACTTCTACCGGCGCGAGATGGGCATCGATCTGGGCGATTACGAGCGCGAGGATGGCTGGTGGGACAAAGGCGGAAACCTCTACCTGGAGAATCTGCCGGCCGCCGGCTTCGAGAAGGTCTCAACCCTCGAGCATGGCGACATTGTGCTGATGCAGATCCGGTCGCCAGTGCCGAACCACGCCGGGATCTACCTGGCCGACGGCGTGCTGAAGACCGAACCCGAGCACTACCCGGCGCCTGGGTCGATCCTGCACCACCTCTATGGTCGGGACAGCAAACGCGACACGTATGGCGGGTACTGGGGTGAAGTGACGGTCAGCTATTGGCGGCACCGAAGCGCGGAGCACTGATTGGTTTCTTTAGGTTGCCTATCGGAAGTTACCTTTGTCTGTACGGAGGCTGCGAAGCGCTTTTGGTGATGTGCTCTTTCAGGTGATAAAGTTTCTCCCTATTCAACGGAGGGACCCAATGATCATTAAATTTTTTTTGGCACTCACTTTTGCCCCTTGGCTGGTGTCGTCAGCCCAAGCTGAGTGGAAAAAGTCTGAAATTAAAGACGAAATGCGTAGTGAGACCACGACTGTATTTCGGCAAACGGAAATGCCGATATCCGGTACGGGGCCTGAAGTGACCCTGATGATTCTAGATAAAGATGATGGACATCCTGGAGTTGTCTTGAGCTTGGATAAAGGAAAGGCAGATGGGTGCCCATCTCTTGATAGTTCCTTTTGCAAAGTGAGCGTAAAATTTGATGAAGGGAAGGTAAGGGAGGAAAATTTCTCAACTGACGATGGAGTGCATCTTGTTCCCACCCAAGTGGTTTCGTTTGCTGGAACAGTAACTAAGGCAAAGAGGCTTTTCATAGAGGTGGATGTAAAGGGCTATGGACCTTTACAGTATAAATTTCAGATAGAAGGATTGGCCGTGCGTATAGACCGCTCGCCACGTATTAAAATATACGGATATGAGCTTGGCGAGTCTTACCCAAATCTTGAAATATCTTTGCAGCAGACGAAATCTGAAGGTTTAGATGTTTGCTATTCAGGCAGTGATGTTGCGGGAGTGGTAGGTGATGTTAAAGTTAAAAAAATAAATATTTGCTTTTATAATGGCGTTTTTTATACGGCTTTGATCATTCCTGGAACAAAGTCGTCCTATGAGGCGATTGTTAAGTATCTAAAATCTGAGTTTGGTAAGCCTGACCCAGATCGCACCTATCCGTCTTGGCCTGATGATGGTGATAAAGTAATTAATCGCTCAACAAAGCGAGCTGCATATGTGACGTTTGGGAAGAATAGGTTTGGCGATTTTTTTGTTATTTCAGATGATATTGTCGATCCTTTGATTCCCGAGGCGCCGAAGCCATGATCAGTTTTGAAACGTCAGCAAGTCACTTCTATAAAGCTATAGCAATAGCTTCTTTAGTATCGCTCGCAGCTTGCTCAAGCGTTTCCGAAATACGGGAAACGCGAGCACTGATTGATGTATCCAGTAGCAGGTCTGCGAGGATTGTTGCTGAGTGTATCCGTGATGGGTGGCAGGATACACCGCTGGTCGGTGGCAGCGTTGGCGGAATTCTGCAACAGTCTGGGGAAAAGTACTCAGTTGTGGCGCCCAATACCGAGTCGCCTTGGCACGTTGTCGATGTTAGTCCCGCCGGCTCAGGCTCGGCTATTCGATACCACTTTTACAGAACGTGGCAGTCTCCTCCAGAAAAGGTCACCAGCGTGGTGAAAGTTTGTAGCAGTTAAATGTCAAATTAATAGTCGCCGCCTTCGGGCGGTTTTTTATTGCCTGGAGAAAACGTTTTGAACAATGAAAAAATGCAAACGGTGCTGCTTTCTGGCTCTCTTGCTCGCCAGTTCGGCCGGCGTCATAGATTCACCACAAGCGGTGGATTCAGAGATGTGACGGGCTACTTCAAGCAGTTCCCCGGCTTCGAGCAGCACATGATGGAAAGTGAAGGCAGGGGTCTCCGGTACGCCATCTTCAATGGCAAAGAGAACATCGGAGAGGATGACCTCGGGAAGCCAACTGGACGTGATGTCATTCGTATTGTGCCGGTAATCAGTGGGTCGAAGCGCGCTGGGGTCCTGCAAACAGTTATCGGCGTTGTGATTCTCGCTTTGGCTTGGTGGAACCCTTTGGGGTGGTCTGCTGCTGGCGTGATGTTCGCGGGGACGACAGGCGCATCTATGGCGCTGGGCGGGGTAATGCAAATGCTTAGTCCGCAGGCGAAAGGCCTCAGTTCACAAGACGGACCAAATAACAGGCCAAGCTACTCATTCAATGGTGCAGTGAACACCAGCGTCCAGGGCAACCCAGTCCCATTGCTTTACGGTCGAATGATCGTCGGCAGTGCAGTGATCAGCGCCGGGATCTACTCCGAAGACCAGATGTAACTCGAACCCCAGCCAGCAGGCCCGCCATGAGCGGGTTTTTTTCGCCTGAAGGAACGCCATGACCACCAATAAAATCACCGGCCGCAAGGGCGGCGAGTCGAAGCCGCGGCCGTCAGTTGAGGCCCCCGACAGCCTGCAGAGCACCGCTTATGCACGGATTCTCGATCTTGTGAGCGAGGGCGAGATCCAGGGCCTGGTCGCAGGTGAGCGCTCGGTCTATCTCGACGAGACTCCGCTGGCCAATGCCGATGGCACCCGGAACTTCAGCGGCGTCACCCTGGATGCCCGCACAGGCAGCCAGGATCAGCTGCATATCCCGGGCTTTCCTGCCGTTGAAAGTGAGATCGCCGTGGGAGTAGAGCTGAAGTTCGGGCAGCCCTGGGTTCGCGCTGTGCAGAACCTGCAGCTGTCGGCCGTACGCGTGCGCTTGTCCACCCCGCGTCTGGCTCAGACCAACACCAGCAACGGCGACACCAACGGCTACACCGTGCAGTACAAAATCGAGGTTTCAACCGACGGCGGGCCCTATGTCCAGGTGCTGGTTTCGGCGTTCAGCGGCAAGACCTCGACGAAGTACGAGCGATCGCACCGTGTGAACCTGCCGCCGGCGAGCAGTAGCTGGCAGGTGCGTGTGTCGCGCCTGACGCCGAACAGCACCAGCAGCGTGATCGCCGACACCACCAACATCGACGCCATCACCGAGATCATCGACGCCAAGCTGCGCTATCCGGGTTCCGCTGTCGTCGGACTGCAGTTCGACGCCTCCCAATTCCAGGCGATTCCGACCAGGTCCTTCGACCTGCGTGGTCGCATCATTCGCGTGCCGAGCAACTACGACCCGGAAAGCCGGCTTTACTCCGGCGTCTGGGATGGCTCGTTCAAGTCCGCCTGGACCGATAACCCGGCCTGGATCTTCTACGACCTGTTGTTGCACTTCCGCTATGGCCTGGGCCACCTGTTGAATGAGGGCCAGGTCGACCGGTGGGAGCTGTACCGCATAGGCCAGTACTGCGACCAGCCGGTCCCGGACGGGAAGGGCGGCATGGAGCCGCGGTTTACCTGCAATCTGTTTTTGCAGACCCGGTCGAACGCGCTGGACGTGCTGCAGGATCTGGCCACCACATTCAGGGGCATGTCCTACTGGGCCGCCGGCTCGGTCATGGCCATTGCCGATATCCCGGAAGACCCGGTGTACACCTACTCGAACGCCAACGTGATCGACGGAAAATTCGGTTACTTCGGCTCAGCCAAGAAGACTCGCTACACCGTGGCCCTGGTGAGCTGGAACGACCCGGCCGACTTCTACCGGCAGAAAGTCGAGTACGTCGACGATCAAGCCGGGATCACTCGCTACGGTATCCAGCAGACTGAGATCTCCGCCACCGGCTGCACTTCCCAGGCTCAGGCCCAGCGCATTGGTAAGTGGTCATTGCTGACAAACCGCCTGGAAACCGAAAGCGTGGGGTTCTCCGTGGGCCTGGACGGCACCCTGGCACGCCCCGGGCAGATCATCCGCATCGCAGACAATGATCGGGCAGGGCGCCGAATTGGCGGGCGCCTGCGCTCGTCCACGCTCGATACCCTGATACTGGATGCCGACGTGAAGGCGTACCCCGGCGACACCGTCACCGTGATCATGCCCACGGGTACGGCTGTCTCCAGCAAGATCAAGTCGGTCGGGTATCCGTTGACCTGGGACCATAATGGGATCAAGTGGTCAAGCGGCCGGATAACTATGGATACCACTGGGTTTCCTGCTGAAGTCCAGCAAGTGGTGCTGGAGAAGAGGTTGGATGAACTGCCACCACAGCACTCGATGTGGGCGATTGACTCGCCAACCCTGGCCACCCAGCAGTTCCGCGTGATGTCCGTTGCTGAGGACTTCTCCGACTCTGAGATCAAGTTCACGATCAGTGCGGTGCGCCACAACTCAAGCAAGTTCGATGCGATCGACAATGGCACACGCATCGAGCGGCCGCCGGTGACGGTGATCCCTCCGAGCGTCCAGCGCCCGCCGACGAACGTCACCGTCAGCAATGAGCACTTTGTGGATCAGGGCAGCGCAATCAGCGTGATGACCATCGCATGGGAGAAGCCAGAGGCTGCGATCGCCTACGAAGTCTACTGGCGCAAGAACGATGGCGACTGGATCTTCGCCGGCCGCACCGGCACCACGTCCATTGATGTCAGCGGTATCTACGCCGGGCGCTACGTGGCGAAGGTGCGGGCCATCAACTCGCTCGATATCGGCTCGGTGTTCGCCACTTCGGTTGAGACCGTGCTGAACGGCAAGACCACGCCGCCGCCGGTGCCGTCCTCGTTCACCGCCGAGTCCATTGTGTTCGGCATCAAGCTGAAGTGGGGCATTCCGGCAGGGCTCAGCACGGCCGACCTTCAACGGACTGAGATCTGGTACAGCCAGACCAATCAGGTCGGCACGGCGACAAAGTTCGGCGATTACGCCTATCCGCAGACAGATCTGACGATCATGGGGCTGGCGGCCGGCGTGCAGTTCTTCTTCTGGGCCCGCCTGGTCGACCGCATTGGCAACGAGGGGGCGTTCTTCGGGCCGGTCACCGGGCAGTCATCGTCGGACGCTGGTCCGATCCTGGATTACCTCAACGACCAGATCACCGAGACTCAGTTAAGCCAGCACCTGCTGGAGAAGATCGACTCGGGCGGTGGTGCGTCGGTGGAGGTGGAAGCGCTGAAGACCGAACTGGCAGCGATGTACTCGATCAAGACCCAGCTCACCGTCGACGGCAAGCCGTACCTGGCCGGCATCGGGGTCGGGGTGGAGAACGACGAGGGGGTCATCACCAGCCAGGTGCTGATCGCTGCGAGCCGCTTCGCCATCATCGACCCCAACACCACCGATGTGTTCTACCCATTTGTGGTGCAGAACAACGCCGCGTACATCAAGTCGGCGTTCATCCAGGACGCTTCGATTGGCGTGGCAAAGCTGACCCAGAGTATCCAGTCGGCAAACTACGTCCCGGGGAAAACAGGGCTGATGATCAATTTTGTCACTGGTGAGTTCGAGTTGAACAGCACCGTCGGTGTTGGTGGGCGCCAAAACATCAATAACCGCGGCGGCAAAATCTTCGACGAGAACGATGCCAGGCGCTTCCAGTGGGGAGATCTTTCCGCATGAGCTATGGGATAAGAGTATGGGGGCCAACCGGCAATCTTGAGTTGGATGAGAATTCGTTCACGGTAAGAGTTGTGTATTCAGGGCTTGTCAGCAGAGGCGTACCTAATAACTCAGGGCCTAGGAATACCTACATAAGTATTCCCGGAGTCAGCCCCTCAACACACTCTGCTGTATGCCTTCCAATCGGCGCATACCCCCAAGACCCAAATGCGCAAAATGCCTATGCGGTTCAGTTTGAGCCGCAGGTTGTCGAGGGCGGGGTTTATGTTTGGTTTGGAAATAGATCCCACTCTACTGCGGTGATTGGCCTGGGAACACAACGGCTCTTGGTTATGAAGGATAGATAGATGTCTTATGGTGTTGAATTTACCAACAACAATAACGTGGTCACTTTAGATTCGGAGTTTTCAAGGTTAGTCGTTTTGCAGTCCGGTAGGTATGCAGGGGGCGCCGGTTTCTCCCCCGCAGTTACCACGCAGGAGCCGCCCCTGGTATTTGTCAGGCCTGATGCAAGTACCACGTTTCAATACGCAACCATTAGTGGTGGTCCTGGCAACTGGACGGGGTTTTCTTTTATTGGGGGCGGTGGAGGAAAATTCTTCTGCGCCGCGTTCCAATCAAGAGAGGTTGCAACCTATGGTTTTCGCATTTGGGATGGTAACTCCAAACTTCTATTCGACAGTGGAACGCCTTGTGCACAGTTTACGCGAACCATAACGAACTGGACTTACATAGGTTCATCTACTGTTGGTCAGGGTCAAAGAAGGAGTAACTGGACGGCTTACTCGCCCCTTGATACCGGAGACTACATGTTGATAAATACGATTGGCATGGACGTTGGAAGTTCTAGTACAACATACGCAAAACTATACTGCACCTGGGAGTACGAAAATAACAGGGTTGTGCCTTTCATTGTTGGGGTTAGTAACTCTGTATCTTTCTATGTCCCGATAGTATTCGCTAAGCCTATCTCTTAGTGGAAATAAATAACATGGTATAAAACGGGCGCACTATCTTTTGCACTAATTTACCAGGGGGGGCATCGGTTTCAGGCGGGATCTTCTCGCTCACACTGATGCAGAGCTGTGTCAAAGACTCGGCCGACGCTCTGCGAGCGTGGACCGCAGGCGCCAGGGCTACCCTGATTCAACCCACCGGCCAGTCGAGCCAACCTGATACACCGCACCCGCCATCGAGCGGGTTTATTTTTGCCTGAGGAAACACCATGCCCATTACCCAGCAGCAGTTGCTGCAGATCCTTCCCCAAGCCCGCCAAGTCGCGGGCTTTTTTGTGCCCGCGCTGAATGCAGCGATGGCGCGCTTCAAGATCAACTCACCGGTGCGCATGGCGGCCTTCATCGCCCAGGTCGGGCATGAGTCTGGCCAGTTGACCCGGATGGTCGAGAACCTCAACTACAGCGCGGATCGGCTCCAGGTCATTTGGCCGAATCGCTTCGACGCCGCCCTGGCCGCGCAGGTGGCACGCAAGCCGGAGCAGATCGCGAACATCGCGTATGGAGGCCGGATGGGTAATGCGCTTCCGGGCGACGGCTGGAAGTACCGAGGCCGGGGCCTGATCCAGCTGACCGGTGCGAACAACTACCGCGCCGCCGGCGCCGCCCTGGGCCTGGACCTAGTGAATCACCCTGAACTGGTGGAGCAGCCCGAGACTGCCGCCCTGGTCGCTGGGTGGTTCTGGCAGTCGAACGGCCTCAATGAGCTGGCCGACTCTGGGCAGTTCGCCAAGATCACACGAACGATCAACGGCGGGCTGACTGGCCAAGCAGATCGCGTGGCACTGCGTGACCTGGCCGCGAAGGTGCTGTCGTGAGTGGCGCAATCTGGCGCCTGTGTGGCGTGGTTCTTGTCGTCCTGTTACTGATGGCCGGGAGCGGGGTGGCTGCCTGGAAGTGGCAGGCCAACAGCTACGAGCGCCAGTTGGCCACCCAGGCCGAGGTGCATCAGCGTGAGCGTGAGCAGGCGGCGGTGGCGGTGATTGAGTGGCAAGAACGCCAGCAGGTTGAGCGCCGAGCGCTGGAAACCCGCCTGCAGGTGAATGACGAAACCCATTACAAGGAGCTGCGTGATGCTCAAACCAATCAGGCTCGCCTGCGTGACCGGCTTGCTACTGCTGACCTGCGGCTGTCAGTCCTGGTCGACGCCGACGAGTCGGCCTGTGGTTGTCCAGTGCCAACCGGTTCCGGCGCCGGCGGCGTGGTTCATGGAAGAACACGCGCCCGACTTGACCCAGCGGCTGCTCAACGAATTATCGCCATCGCCGGAGACGGCGATCAAGGACTGATCGCCTTACGGGCATGCCAGGCATACGCTCGGGAAATAAGCACGCTGAAACGATGATGGGAACTTGCACGCCGCCTATGCTCTAACTATCAACTTTTTGAGATGATGCTGGTGCATTGATGGATAAGCGGCTTGCTGGCCTGTCGTTTCTACTGACTTTGGCGTGGGTCTGCGCGGTCGCGCTTGTGTTTTGGATTTACTCATTGGATTGATCAGGCTCTATCAACTCCGGGCCTTGATTCTTCACGTTGCCTACAGC
Organism: Pseudomonas sp. QD4; assembly: GCF_049199125.1. Lineage (NCBI taxonomy): Bacteria > Pseudomonadati > Pseudomonadota > Gammaproteobacteria > Pseudomonadales > Pseudomonadaceae > Pseudomonas > Pseudomonas sp. QD4. Next base: position 1,965,993 of record NZ_JBLZOM010000001.1, on the reverse strand, counting down.
CTTTCCGACTGGGTACCACTCAAACTCTTCAGTGGCCTGGCATAGGTTTTTGGCTATTTCCTCGGCACGCTCGGGCGATAGCTCTGGGTCGAGCCACTCGTTCGCTTGCTCAGGTGTCAGCACAAGCGGCCGGCGGTCATGGATGTCGACCATCCCTGAGTCGCTCGCCGCGGTGATAATCACAAAGCCATCCCCTTCGTGCGGCTCCAGCCCGGGGTGAACTTGGGCCAGGGCGCCGAAGAACATGGGCCGCCCGCTCTTCAAGCGGATGAAGTAAGGCTGCTTCTTCTTGGGATCATCGGGATCTTTTACCCACTCATACCAGCCTTCGCTGGGCACGATGGCACGGCCTTTTGGCCAGAGCTGTTTGAAGAACTTGCCGGTGGTAACGGTCTCAACCCGGGCATTGATCGGGTCGGGCCGCTTTCCCTTCGCCCAAAATGGCGCCCATCCCCAGTGGACCGCATCTATGTGCAGTCCGTCCTCTTGGCCGTGCAGCACCTGCACGCGCGTCGAAGGTGCGACGTTGAACCGGTTTATCGGTTGAGCGTCGTAGCCGCTGAACAGCTTGAGCTGCGGGCTCAGCTCTTCCATGTAGACCGCCATCCCCTCGTATTGCACGAAGCGTCCGCACATCGCTGCCTCCACATGTCGGAAGTACTGAACGGCCCGGCGTGGCCGTTTTCAATACTGTAGACCCCGACCGGTGCGCATCGTCATGAAAATCGACATCCAAAAAATCAACGAGCTTGAAGCGTGGTACGCGCTGTTTAACGATCCCGAGTTTTTAGCCGGGACCCCTGAAGATCGCTACGACGCCAGGTTGGCCCTTGCTGATGACCTGGTGGCGCGGGGCGTTATCGACAAGTGGGAGTGGAAAGAGCTGATGGAAGAGGCTGACGCTGGATACGCTGACGAGCTCGGCTGATATCAATCCGCCTGTCAGATAAATCCTACGTGGAAATTGACCGCAAGCCGTTCTCACAGTTAACTGTACATTCGTACAGTATTGAGCGTCTGCGTCATGAGCTTTTCAATTTTAGGCCCTATCGCCGAGGGCGGCCGGAAGCTGCCGCTGTGTCTCTTCCAGGTCCCTGCCGGGTTTCCATCTCCAGCGGCTGACCACATCGAGGCACACATCTCATTGGATGAGGTTCTAAATATCCGTGCTCCCCATGTGTACCTGGTGTCGATCACCGGTGACAGCATGCAAGGTGCCGGAATCTATGAAGGGGATCTGGCCGTGGTAGACCGCTCGATTGAGCCAGCCCATGGCCATGTTGTCGTCGCATTGCTGAACAATGATCCCGTCTGCAAGCGCCTGTGCAAGCGCGGCAAGGAAGTCATTCTCCTGTCCGAGAACCCTAAATACCCGGCCCGGTATGTCCTGGAAGGCGACGAGCTCTCTATATGGGGTGTGATTACCAGCACAGTGCGCAGTCATGTCTAAAGCCCCGCCTGTTTTTGCCCTGATTGACTGCAACAGCTTCTATGCCAGTTGCGAGCGGGTATTCCGGCCGGACCTGGCCAAGGTCCCGATTGTGGTGCTTTCGAACAATGACGGCTGTGTCATCGCCCGCAGCTACGACGCCAAGCCCTTTATCAAGATGGGCGAGCCGTATTTCCAGATCAAACAGAAACTTCGCCAGCACGGCATCATCCCGTTCTCATCGAACTACGCGCTTTATGGCGACATGAGCGAGCGGGTGATGACGCTGATTGAGTCGATGGTGCCGGCGGTCGAGGTCTACAGCATCGATGAGGCCTTCGCCGACTTAACGGGGATCAACGGCCTGGACGGGCTCGGCCGGCAGATCCGGGCCCAGGTGCTGCGCTGCACCGGAATCCCGGTCGGCGTCGGTATTGCTCACACCAAGACCCTGGCCAAGCTGGCCAACCACACAGCGAAGCGCTTGCAGGCTCAAACCGGTGGCGTCGTGAACATCTGTGACCAGGTCAAGCGGGACTGGGTATTGCGCAACACCGACGTGTCCGAGGTCTGGGGCGTTGGTCGGCGGATGAAAGCGCACCTGGACGCCATGGGCATCAAGACCGCGATGGACCTGGCCAAGGCCGACCCCTGGACGCTGCGCAAGAACTTCAGTGTGGTGATTGAGAAGACGGCCCGGGAGCTGGCCGGCACGCCGTGCCTGGAGCTGGACGAGCCTGACCCGCCGAAACAGGAGATCTGCTGCAGCCGGATGTTTGGCAAGCGCCTCAAGGACCTGGCACCGATTAAAGAGGCCGTGGCCACCTACATGATGCGCGCCTCGGAAAAGCTCCGCGCCCAGAATTCCCTGTGCAAAAAGATCCGCGTCAGCATCCGTACCGGCATGTTCAATCCGGAGGAGGCGAAGTACGCCAATGGCGTGATAGTGGATCTGCCATACCCGACCGACGATGTTCGGCTGCTGACCAAGGCCGCGGTTGACGCCCTCGATCGGGTGTTCAGGCCCGGCTTCAACTACAGCAAGGCGGAGGTGATGCTGCTGAACCTGTGCCAGCCTGGCGAGTACACCGACGATCTCTTCGCCATATCTCAGCCAGCCGAGGCCACGAAGGTGATGGCCGTCCTTGATCAGATCAATAGCCGCTGGGGCCGGGGGACGCTTCGATCAGCCAGCGTACCGACCAATCCGGACTGGGGAATGCGACGGGAGATGATGAGTCAGAGCTACACCACCAAGCTTGATCAGCTGTGGAAGGTGTCGTGCAGTTGAAGGGGGGTATGTTCGGTCGGCAGGACGCCAGGGGAGGGTGCGTGACTTTTGCGTGACTCTTTCACGCACTTGCAGGCTCTTATGGGCAGTCGATTGCAGCGAGCGCCAATGATTACAGCCAAAACAAAAGGTCTTGCGTGGGTACTGCGTGCATGGGGTGCTAGGGGTCGAGTGTTCGAATCACTCCGTCCCGACCATATATTTCAAGGGGTTGCGAGATTTTATCTCGCGACCCCTTTTTACTTTTAAGGCTTTTTACTCCCCCCCGCAAAACTTCTGGCTCTGGGTGGAATCCTTACGACTTTCGCGCGGACGGACGCAGGCTTTAGCACTCGCGCATGGTCTCTGTACCAATGCTGTCGCTCCTTTCTCTTCCCATCCTGAGGTTTTGCGTGCCGGCCAGGCTCGAGGCCAGTTGGTTGATGCCCTTGCCGTCACTGTTGTGGCACGCCGAGCAGCTGGTCGAATAGACATTGGCGCCTTGCTGCATCAGCGAGGTGTTGGCTTTGGGCATTGCGGGGCTGCGGGTAGCCGAGCCGGGCAGCTCTTTGAGGTAGGCGGCGATGGCGTACAGGTCCTCGTCACGCATGTGCTGGGTCGAGTTGGTGACCGCTTCTGCCATGGGGCATGAGGCTACTGCGACGTAGTTGCTGCCCGTTTTCAAGTACTGCACGAGCAGCGCGTCGCTCCAGCCGCCGACGCCGACATACGGGTTGCCGGTGATTTCCGGTACATGCCAGCCCGCCAGTTCGCCGCCTTGCAGGAACGCGTCGCCCTTGTCGCCGCCGAGAAAATTCTTCGATGTGTGACACGCTGCACAGTGGCCGAGGCCCTGCACTAGGTAGTCGCCCCGGTTGATCTGCTCAGACGCGCCAGCCACCGGTTTGAACGGCGTGTTATCGAAGTACCGCAGGTTCCAGCCCATCATCAGGCGGATGTTGAACGGGAAAGGCAACTGGTTGGAGCCGACTTCGTTGTCCGCCGCCAGCACCGTTTGCATATACGCCCAGAGGTCGTGCATGTCCTGGTCGCTGACTTTCACGAAGACGTTGTAGGGCATCGCCGGGTACAGGCTTTCGCCATGCCGGCCTTTGCCTTCGCGCACCGCGCGGTTGAACTCCTGCTCGGACCAGGCGCCGATACCGGCGTTCTTGTCGGAGGTGATGTTGCTCGCCGGCATCGTGCCGAACGGCGTTTGCAGTGCATAACCGCCGGCAAAGGGTTTGCCGGGTCGAGCTTAGATCGACGCTCAAAAAAACAGATCCTTGGGTGACAGCATCTCACCGTAGGGCGAGTTTGAGTTTCGGGTGTGCTGCTTGATCACCTGTTTCAAGAGCGAGATGAAGCCGTTAGCGGCTTTGCTGCGCACGGTACCGCGCCGGCTGACGGCGCCGAGGATTCTGGACTTCGACGCTTTGAACGCACTCATGGGTTCTACGGTGGTGGAAAAGAACGGCGACTTGAGCAGTACATCGGGAAGTACCGTCAGCGAGTCAGTCTGCAGCAGTATCGGCAGCAGGATTCCGGCCGAATGTACGCTGACGACGTGACTAGGCGGTGGAGACAGGCGGAATTCTCGGTTCAGGTCGTTGATGAAGTTGTTGTGCAGCGAGGGTGGGTAGTTGGCCAGCCATTTCATCGAGTTGAGTTCGTCGATGGAGCTGGAGTGTTGCAGCGGGTGGTTTTTGCGCGCGACCACATGAGCCTGGTAGGAAAATAGCGGCTCGATGGAAAACTCATTTTCGGCGGCAAAATTACTGGCCTGGATGATCGCAAAATCGAGATAGCCGTCTCGCAGTTGTGGCACGGAAATACCGTGCAGTCCCTCATACACTTCCAGGAACACGTGCGGGTGTTGTTGCTGATAAAGGCTCAGGCATTCCGGCAAAAAAGTGAAGTTGACCATCGGCGAGATGGCGATGCGCAAACGCTCCGTTTGACCGCTGCGAATCAAATTCAAGTCGGCCTTGGCTTTGTCTATCTCGCTGAGAATCAACCGTGCATGGTGCAGCAGGCTTTTGCCCGCTTCGGTAAATCGCACACCCGTGTGCGTTCGCTCCAGTAGCGCCATTCCCTGCTGCTGCTCTAGGTCACGCAATGTGCGGGTAATTGCTGCTTGCGTCAGCCCTATCGATTTGGCTGCGCTGCGGATGCTGCCGGTCTCGGCAACCGCCACCAATGCTACGAACTGATTGGTTTTCATGCCGCTCCACGATGACAACTAAAAGTTGTCATCGAGCCTAAACCTTGTCTTTTCATCCTGTCAATACGGGTCAGAATCAGGGCCATGTTCAGTCTGAGGAGACAATAAAAATGACAATACTGGCAGAAATCGAGCAGATTCAGGAGGAGATGATAGCGATCAGACACGCTATCCACGCGCATCCAGAATTGGGCTTCGAAGAGTTCGCCACCAGTGACTTGGTGGCGCAAAAACTTGAAGAGTGGGGCTATCAGGTGCATCGCGGCTTGGCGGGCACTGGCGTGGTTGGCCAGCTGTGTAACGGCAGCGGCCCGCGCATCGGCTTGCGTGCCGACATGGATGCGCTGCCGATCAACGAGGAGACCGCCCTGCAATACGCCAGCACCCAGGCCGGCAAAATGCACGCCTGCGGCCACGATGGCCACACGGCTACACTGCTGGCGGCAGCCAAAGTGCTGGCTGATACCCGACGTTTCAACGGCACCTTGAATGTGATCTTCCAGCCGGCGGAAGAGGGCCTGGGTGGCGCTCGCGAAATGGTCGAACAAGGCTTGTTTGAGCTATTTCCGTGCGATGCGATCTTCGCCATGCACAACATGCCGGGTTTTCCTCAGGGCAAGCTGGGCTTTCTGGCGGGGCCGTTCATGGCCTCATCCGACACCGCGACGATTACCTTGAACGGCGTCGGCGGCCACGGCGCAGTACCCCACAAGACAGTGGACCCAGTGGTGATCGCGGCCACCTTGACCCTGTGCCTGCAAAGCATCGTGTCGCGTAACATTGACCCGCTGGACACCGCCATCGTCAGTGTTGGCTCGATTCATGCGGGCGCTGCTGCCAATGTGATTCCGGCCTCGGCCACGCTGCAAGTGAGCGTGCGCTCGTTGCGCGCAGAAACCCGTGACACCCTGCAAACGCGCATTACCACGCTGGCGCAGCACATTGCACAGAGTTATGGCGGCGACGCCGAGGTGCATTACAACCGGCGTTATCCCGTACTCGTCAATGATGAGCCGCAAACCGAACTGGCCCGCAGTGCCGCGCTGGAATGGGTCGGCGAAGAGGGTTTGATCCAGGACATGCGCCCGCTGACCGGCAGTGAAGACTTCGCCTTCATGTTGGCCAAATGCCCCGGTTCCTACTTGATCATTGGCAATGGTGACAGTGCCGAGAACGTCATGTGTCACCATCCCAAATACGACTTCAACGACCTGTGTTTGTTGGTCGGTGCCTCGTATTGGGTCAAGCTGGTGGAAAAAATGCTGAAGCCTGCTCCGTCTGCTCAATGAGGCCCGGATTCAATCATGCACACTCCTTCATCTGAAGCGTCTGCCGTGCCCGTTGACTCATCGGTGCCGGTCCGGCCCAGCCGGAAAAAGAACATCGCCGCGGTGACCATCGGCAATGGCCTGGAGTTCTACGACTTCACGGTCTACAGCTTTTTTGCCACGGTGATCGGCAAACAGTTTTTCCCCATGGAAGGTACGAACCAGTTGCTGTTGGCGTTCGCCACTTACGGTATTGGTTTTTTCATGCGGCCGCTGGGCAGCATTTTGCTCGGCCAATACGCCGACCGCGTAGGGCGTAAGGCCGCGATGGTGCTGACCCTGTGGTTGATGGCCATTGGTTCGCTGATATTTGTGCTGACGCCCACCTACGCGCAAATTGGTATCGCAGCGCCGTTACTCATCGTGTTTGCCCGGTTGCTGCAAGGCTTTGCGATTGGCGGCGAAGTGGGCGCATCCACCACCTACCTGATGGAAAAAGCCGACAGTCACGAGCGCGGTTACTTCACCAGTTGGCAGTTTTTTAGCCAAGGCTTGAGCGTCTTGCTCGGGGCGCTGGTCGGTTTGAGCGTGAACTACGCGCTGAGTGAAGAGCAGGTCATGACCTGGGGTTGGCGACTGCCTTTCGTGATCGGGCTGCTGGTGATTCCAGTGGGTTCCTATATGCGCCGCCACCTGCAAGAAAGCGAACAGGTGAAGCACGGCGTCAGCCATCGCTTGAGCTGGCGTGAACACAAGCGTGCGCTGGTCGCCGGCATCTTGATCGCAATCGGTGGCACCTCGGGCTCCTACGTGATCCTGCATTACCTCTCCAACTTTGCCGTGGCGCAGTTGCACTTGCCGCTGTCCGCAGGGATCTGGACCGGTTGCGCAGCGGGCGCCGTGCAAGTGGCGCTGGCAGTGGCCTCCGGGCGCGCCTGCGACCGTTGGGGACGCAAACGCATGATCCTGTGGTCGAGGATCGCCTTGCTGGTCTTGATCTACCCGGCGTTCGTGCTGTTACAAGCGTCGCCGACCTTGCCGGTGCTGGTGATCGTGGCGAGCACCCTGGCAGCCCTGCTGGTGTGCAATACCGTGCCGTCGCTGGTGTTACTCGCGGAAATTTTTCCGGCGCAGGTCCGGGCCACGGGGCTTTCAGTGACTTATGCGTTGGCCAGCATCATCTTCGGTGGCTTTGCGCAGTTCTTCTGCACGCTGTTGATATCACTCACCGGCAACCCCAGTGCGCCGGCGTTCTACCTGATGGTTTGCGGGTTGGTTTCCCTGCTGGGTCTCCTGCTCGTCAAAGAACCCATTCAACGTTAACCCAGAAGTAACGGAGCTAATCATGACTAGCGTTATTACGCGGTACGGGCGCGTTCGCCCGCGACTTTTCCGACTGTCGATGCTGACGGCGGCGGCGGTGTGCGCATCCTTGGCTGGTGCGGCCATGGCCAGCCAAGCTGAAGTCCGCCCTGAGGCCGACACGGCGCGGGTGGATGCACTGCTGAAAAAGATGACCCTGGATGAAAAATTCAACCTGATTCGCGGCGTGACCGAGGACGATAGCACCAACCAGGGCCAGGCCGGCTACCTGCCTGGGGTGGCGCGCCTCGGTGTGCCTGCGTTGCGCCTGGCCGATGGCCCGCCCGGTATCTTGACCCGCAAAGCCTCGATCATCCCGACCTCGACCATGGGATTGGCCGCGACCTTCAGCAAGCAGGATGCCTATGACAACGGCGCGGTGATCGGCGAGGAGGCCAAGCGCCTGGGCATCGATGTCGCGCTGGAGCCCTTCATCAATATGTTCCGTGACTCGGGCTTCCGACGTGGTTGGAACACGTACGGCGAAGATCCGCTGCTGACCGGCAGCATGGGCGCCGAGGTGATCAAGGGGATCCAGGGCCAGGGCGTGATGGCCCAGGCCAAACACTTGGTCGGCTACGACATGACCGGCTATGACACGCGCATTCCCGAGCAGGCCTTGCGCGAGGTGTACCTGGCACCCTTCCAGGACGCGATCGATGCCGGTGTGGCCTCGATCATGTGCTCCTACAACAAGCTCAACGGCGAGTTCGCCTGTGGCAACGAACAGTTGCTGGAGCAGGTACTGCGCGGCCAGATGGGCTTCAAGGGTTTCATCACCTCCGACTGGGGTGGCGTGCACAGTGCCCAGTACGTCAAGAAGGGCATGGACATGGAAATGCCCGGCCGCATCGACGAGAAGCACCCGTTCTGGGACATCATGCGTTCCTACTACGACAATACCGAGCAACAACAGCCGGCGTTGCACACCTCGATGGGCAGCATGAAAAAGGTATTTGCCCGCCCCATGCCGGAAGAGTGGATGGTTGGCCAGCGGCCAAATGTGCTGCTGGGGCAGTTCCCCAACGACGAGAAGCCGAGCAACTTGTTTGAGGCCCTGCGCGACAAGACCGTGCAAGAGCAGGATATCGACAAGGCCGCCCGGCGGGTGCTTGGCCAGATCGAGCGTTTCGGCATGCTGGACAAGGGCAGTTATCAGCCGCAGTCGACGCCCATGGTTGCCGGGCTGTCGCAGATCGTGCGCCGGACCAGCGAGCATTCGGCGGTGCTCCTGAAAAACCAGGACAACGTGCTGCCGCTGTCCAAGGAGGATCTCAAGGGGCTGGCCATGATCGGTCCGGGGGCGTTGCAGCCAGTGGCGCTGGGCGTGTCCGCCGAGCACGCGATCGGTGTGCCAGCGCTGCAAGTAGGCCCTGCCATCGTGTTGCGTGCGCTGGAGCCAACCGCCAAGGTCAGCGTGGCCGTGGCCAACGACATGACCGGCGTCGCGATTCCGGCGCAGTTCGTGTCGTTTGAAGGCAAGCCGGGGTGGGTAAGGGAAGGGCTGGCCCCGCGCGACAACCAACTGGCGTTTACGCAGGCCAATGCCTTGCCGGCCAACACCTTGCCGGCCTGGAAGACGAACCTGACCATCGAGCAGGAAGGCGATTACAACCTCAACCTGCAAATGCTCGGCGCCGGCGCGGTATTGAAAGTCGACGGCAAAGTCATCGGTGAAAGCAGCTCTTTGAAAAATGCCTTGCACGGTGATGTTGTGCATCCCGGTCAAGACGCCTTGATGCCGACCACGGACGGGCTCAACAACGTGCGACGCATGGTCAAGCTCAGCCGTGGCGAGCACCTGATCGAAGTCAGCACCTACAGCGACACCTCTGGCGAGCCGGTTCAAGTGCGCCTGGCGTGGGTCACGCCGGCCATGCTCGAAGCCAATCGGGCACAGGCGTTGGCTGCGGCGCGCAGCGCGAAGAAAGTGGTGTTTTTCGCCTGGGCACGCACCGACCCGCAGTTCGGTTTGCCGGGTGACCAGGACGCGTTGATCGCAGAAATCGCCGCGATCAATCCCAACGTCGTGGTAGTGCTCAACACCAGCACGCCGGTAGCCATGCCATGGCTGGACAAGGTCAAGGGCCTGGTGCAGATGTGGTGGACCGGCGACGAAGGCGGCCCGGCTACCGCCAATAACCTCACAGGGCGCAGTAATCCGGCAGGTCGCTTGCCGTTCACCTGGGCCCATAGCCTGCAGGATTACCCGGCCACTGACCCGCGCTACCCCGAGCGTGGCCAGCAACTTGACGGCGTAGTCACTTATACCGAGGGCGTGAACATTGGCTATCGCTGGTTCGAATCGCAGCACAAAACGCCGCTGTTTGCGTTTGGCTACGGGCTGTCGTATAGCCGCTTCGACTACCGCGCCTTGCAGACGCATCGCCTGGCGAATGGCGACCTCAAGGTCGATTTCAAATTGACCAACATTGGTCGCGTAGCGGGGGATGAAGTGCCGCAACTGTACCTCGGGGCTCCCTCACAACCGGTCGAAGGTGCCGAGTTCGCACCGCAGACCTTGGTTGGGTTTGATCGGGTAAGCCTCAAGGCCGGCGAAACCAAAACCGTGTCCATCGTGGTACCGCTGCGCAAGCTCCAGTATTGGGCGGTCAACAACCAAACCTGGGAACTGCCAAAGGGCGAGCGCACCTTGAAGCTAGCCAGTGCGTCGGACAATGTGAGGGTGAGCCAAGCCGTCTCGTTCTGACCGTTACACCCCATAAAAATAAAAATATCCAGGCTTTAGCACTACCTACCTCTTGAACGTCTGCGCCATTGCCTGGTGGCGCAGCGGGAGCTTCCCCCATGATTTCCTCTGTTCGTCGTGTTGGACAAGGCTTTTGCGTGCTCCATCGTTTTATCCTGGCGGCGCTCCTGGCGCTGGGTGTTGTCCAGTCAGCGCTGGCAATTGACTTGATCAAAACCGACAGTGACCGCTTGGAACTGCACGCCCAAGGCATTTTTGCCGCCAACGACAAGGTCTACATCCAGGGCCGCCACACCGGCAGCATCGGCCACCGCATCAACATGATCTACACCCACCAGCTTAGTACTGAGTGGGCCGTGGGAATGCGCCAGGAATGGGCCTACGACCCGTTTTACTACGATCACACGGCCGCCCAGATCAAACGTTTCCAGTATGTGTTTGTGCGCAATGCCCGCTGGGGGCAGTTGAGTTACGGGCAGCAAAAGTCCCTGACATTCGACATGGTCGGGTCCGTCACTGACTGGTACCTGGGTTATGGCACCAAGGGCCAGGGCACGTTCAACGGCTATGGCGGCAACCAGTTGCTGGGCTTTTCCCGACCGAACAAATCGCTGTACTACCGGGTGCGCAGCGGCGATTTCGAGCTCGGGGTGATGTACGGCTTTGGCACCGGTCCGGTGCACAACTCCGTCAACCCCAGCAGTGTGGGCCCCGGCAAGTTTGTCGACAGCTCGCGGGACTCGCTGTACCAGGTCGGTACCATCTGGCGCCCGGCGCAGAATTGGTCGTTGCGCCTGGCCTATGGCGTCACCGAAATGAGCGAACGCTCGCTGGACACCAGGGCTCAACTCAACACCCGTCACCCCAACGTCGAAGGCTGGCTGTCGGGGGTGACGTATACCAATGCGCCCTGGTACCACGCGCTGGTGTACGGCGAGTACCGCAACCTCAACGCTTCAGCGCCAACGTCCAGCGGCTACCGTGAAGCGAAGGCCGTGGAGTCCTACAGCAGCTACTCATTTCCGGAAATGGGCGAATTGGGGTTTTTCAAGGCGTATGGCGGGATCAATCTGTTTTCCGACAAAAACAGTGACGGTCGCAGCGGGTATTCGGTGGCCGGTTTTGCCCTGATCACCTTGCATGACAGCCTTGCGATTGGCCTTGAGAGAAAGTTCGATATGGCCCGGAACAAGCAGGGTGACAGTACCGGGGTTGATGAGTATGAGCTGGTAGCCAAATACTACTTTTAGAACGTCTGCAGTCTTACTGTGTCGACACTAGGAACCGGGTGGCAAATCGGCGTCGGGATAGTCTTTCGCCGATTGGCTATGGGTTGAATGCGCTAGGGTAGCCGCGGCGTATGCCTGTGCCTTGGCTGTTTTCTTGTGTTCGTTGGGATTGATCTGCTCATCAATGAGCACCCTGGCCTGGTTACGCGCCTTACGGATGTCCGTCAGGGATTTGCGCGGCCAGGTTCCGCAGGCGTACTTTTTGTTCTGGTTGCCCCAGCGATAACGATTGAAAAAGCTGACCGACACACCGTCCTTACGCACTGAGATTCGCCCGGCGGATTTGCCATCCTCCCTGAGGATGCGGCCGGCATCATTGGCGGTCAGCGACTCGAGTTCTTTGATGGTGATTTTGGCCATGAAACGGGCGCTCCCTATTTTTACCCCCACAAAAACGTCGGTTCCTGATGGACGTTACCGGACTCACGTAGAGCAGAACACCGCTGGAACTCACGTAAATACTGGCTTGGAAAAATCCTGTACAAAATTTTGGAAGCTTTCAAGAAGTATGAAAAAGAAGATGGGGGGCTCGGGGACGAGTGTTCGAATCACTCCGTCCCGACCATATTTTTAATGACTTAGTCCAATCTTCACAGGTTGGGCTTTTTCATTTCCAGAAAATACTCTCACATCCCCCCACACGGCAATTTTGCGAATTGCAGGGACACAGCGTCCTACCAGGGGGGCTTATTAGATTTCTTATCCCTACTCCGGCCTCTGCTCCAGTAGAGGCTGTGGTTTGCTTGCTTTGAGTGGTTGGTAGTCTGTGTGCTAGATATTCCTGTCCACAAGCTTCTTCATTGGTTTTGTAATGTAATTACCTTACCGCGCTCGCACCCGGATGCGGAACCACTGGTGCGCGTTTGGCGGCGTCGCTGAGTGAGAGTCAGGGGAGTGGGCGAATCAAATCGTTTGATAAGCAAATAGTCCACACGCGGCATAACTCAAGTTCTGGTGTTAAAAGTTTTCTCGGTGCCTGCTTTGCTAGCACCTTAGTTTGAATGTCGGTAACGCTTGCTCTGCAGATGCGCTACGATCCTTGGTCCTCGGAAGGAGATCAAACGGAATGATCGGTCGTTTAGTTGTATGCAATTTACTGGCGACGCAACTATTGACAGTATTCATTGCGAGTAAAGGGGTTGGTTACCTGGGCGAGGAGGACTGGCAAGCGAAAAGACGAGGTTCAGCCTGGCAATGGGCTCCCGTAGTTTTTTGAACTCGCATTCAATTTCAAAAAGTTCAGAACGCAGTACGTATCATTTGATATGAATGTCTATCGATATGTGCGGTTCGACTAGAAGGCAAGCAAGTGCTGCCCGGCTTCCCTACGGCATTTGGTTTATGGAGAGTTATCGGTGTTACAGACGCTTTGGGTGTTGTTCCATTGGGATGCTTTTGAGTCTATCGCAATACTCGCACTCCCTTTTCAGCTCTTTTATTTAGTTTGGACTTTGGTTGCCAATATAACCATCCGTTTGCGTGGTCGTATTCCTTTGTTTTGGGCCAACGCGTTGGTGGGAGTGATTGCGAGTTTGGCGGCAATGAAGGCTTGTATGGTGGCTCTGCCTTATGCGCTCGATTATCAAGAGTACCGTGAGAGTGTTCGGCAGTTGGCAGTTCAGGAACGTTTACAGCGACAACAGGACTCGCCAGATGTTGATACGGGCCCCGTCGAGTTGGCAGGCGGGATCGGGGGGCTGGAGGTAATGAAAGTTTTTATGGCGTTGACGTCCTACTGGGTTGATTCCAAGCAGCTTCGTGAGGAAGCTCAGCCGTTGGAAGGTCGGAAGAGTTCACAGCCCCAACTGATGTCGAAAGCTGTTGATGCTCAGCCTGTCAAAGCTCCTTCAAATGTTATTGAAGAGACTTCAGATTCTTCAGGGTGGTGATAAGAAATACGTCTCAAGAGCCTCGCCTTAGCGGGGCTTTTTATGTCTGGAGGTTATCCCTCATGAAATTAAATTCTGTTGTTGCCTCTTTCATGGGATAGCCGTGCACCAGCTTCCAGCAGACTGATCCGCTCCCACCTACCCAACGCCATGCCCCCTCACCACCCGCCCCCCAACCCTCAACTCGTTGCATAAAACGCAACAAGTTACTCACGCCCTGTGATTGTTGCCCCTTCAGCTCATCGCTAATTTCCTGTCATCGCAATGTAAACGCTGGCAGGTGCTCTCTTATGAATTCATCCCTTGCAGATATTACGGTCCTGGCCGAGCGCGTCAGGGTGCTTGAGGCTGAGTCGGCGGTGCGGCGGGTGCTGCATCGCTACATGGCTTTGTGCGACGTTCCCGGTGAGGAAGATCGTCTGCCGGCGCTGCGCCAGTTGTTTTGCAGCGATGCGTATTGGCAGGGTGTGGGGTCGCGTTATGCCCGCAAGTTCGGTCGGCTTGAGGGGCGTGAGGCGATTGTGGCGATGCTTGCGGGTTATCTGCCGCCTAACCCGCACTTTCGCTTCAATGCGCATTTTCTGGCGGGCGAGCAAATCGCCGTTGACGGTCTTGAGGTGACTGGCCGTTGGTTGCTGCAGCAGCTCTCGCGTTATGACTCGGGGCAGGGGGAAGCCATTGTCGCTGCGCTGAGCCTGAGTTTTCGCCTGGAGGAGGGCGCCTGGCGCATAGAGTCTTTCACCACTGAGCGACTCGATGTCTGCCCCCTTGCGCACGCACAGGAAGGACAGTCATGAGCCCGCTGGTTGTTGAAACTCATAAGCGGGGGCCAGGGCCTACCGTGGCCGTAAAGGATTCGCTGGATGTGGCCGGCTGGCCAACCCGCTGTGGCAGCCGTGCCTTTGAAGCGGCGCCGCCGGCCCAGCGCAACGCTACCGTGGTGCGATCGCTGCTGGACGCGGGTTGGCAGGTGATCGGTAAAACCGTGTTGCACGAGCTGGCCTTTGGCGTCACCGGGATCAACGATTGGGCGGGTACGCCGATCAATCCTCAGGCTCCCGAGCGCATTGCGGGTGGCTCGTCCAGCGGTTCTGCGGTGATTGTCGCCCAAGGCGCGGTCGATGCAGCGCTGGGGACTGATACCGGTGGCTCGGTTCGCATGCCTGCCGCCTGCTGCGGTGTGTATGGGCTCAAGCCGACCTTTGGCCGCTTGAGCCGGGAAGGTGTGTACCCGCAGTTCAGTTCCCTGGACTGTGTCGGCCCCATGGCCCGCGATCTCGACACATTGGTCGCCGCGATGCTCGCCATGGACGCCACTTTTGTCATGCCCCGGGAGCCCGAACGGATCCGTATCGGCCTGGTGGATGTGGCCTGTGACTCCAACATCCGCGCCGCCATTGACCAGGAAGTCAGCCGTCGTGGCTGGGAGTGTGAAGTCGTCAGCCTGACGCTGCTGGACTCGGCGTTCGAAGCGGCGTTGAGCGTGATCAATGCTGAAACCTGGGCCGCATTTGGCCAATACACCGGTCGCGGCCTGCTGGGTGCAGACATCGAAGCCCGACTGCTGCGTGCAGCCGCCACCGATGACGACGAGCTGCGCGCCGCCGAGGCTGTCCGCGCTGCGTTCAGTGGACAGGTGGACGGGTTGCTTGCGCAGTTCGACGCCCTGGTGCTGCCCAGCCTGCCGCGATTGCCGCCCTTGCTGGCGGATGTGCGCGCTGGTGCGCCGGTAATCGATCTGACCCGTTTTCTACGCCCGTTCAACCTCAGTGGCCACCCGGCCCTGAGTGTGCCCATCCCCTGTCCACAAACCTGTTTGAAAACCAGCCTGCAACTGATCGGGCGCAAGGGCGGCGATGCGCAGTTGTGCGCCATCGCGAACGCCTGACTCATAAAAAACGCTGCTCGACATCAACGTATAGGACCTGACCGTGACCCAACTTATCGACGCCGTGAACCTGGGCATCAACCCCGCTGACCTGGTCAAGCCGGACCGTGTCCACACTTCGCTGTATACCGACGCCAAGCTGTTCGACGCAGAGCTTGAAAAGATTTTCTACAGCACCTGGGTCTGGGTGGCGCATGTCAGCGAGATCCCGGAGTCGGGCAGTTACAAAAGCACCTACATCGGCAAGCAGCCGGTGATTGTGGTGCGTGACCGCAAGAAGCAGGTGCACGTGCACCTCAATCGTTGCCGTCATCGCGGGGCAACCGTCTGCGAGCACAAGAAGGGCAAGACCAACAGTTTCGTCTGCCCCTACCACGGCTGGAGCTACGCCCTCGATGGGTCGTTGCGCGGTGTGCCGCATCCGGAGAGCTACGGGGATTGCCTGGATAAAGGCGAACTGCCCCTGGTGAGCCTGCGGGTGGAGGAGTACGCCGGGATGCTGTTCGCCACCTTCAAGGACGACATCGAACCCCTGGTGGACTTTCTCGGCCCGGCGAAAAAGTGGATGGACTTGTTCATGAAGCAGGGCGCCGGTTATCCGATCAAGGTCCCGGGCGAGCACCGTTTCCGCTTCCCTGGCAACTGGAAGATCCAGCTGGAAAACACCACCGACGCCTACCACTTCCCCTTGGTGCACAAGTCGTTCCTGTCGTCCGTGGATGAACAGACCCTGGCGCTGTTCGATTTCGTCGAAGGCCCGGGCTACGTCGAAGACCTGGGCAATGGTCACAGCGTGATGGTGATGATTCCCGACCTGGTGGACCTGGAAGCCGATCTCGACAAGCCGATCCCGGAGCGTTTCGCCGGGCTGGCTGCCGAGTTGCGCGATGAAGGCCTGGAAGAGAACCAGGTGCGGCGCATTGTTCGCGCCGTGGGTGGTTCGGGCTTCAACCTCAACCTGTTTCCCAACGTCGCCTGCTCCATGGCGTTCTTCCGTGTGTTGCAGCCAATCTCGGTGCTGGAGACCGAAATCCATCATTCGGTGATCACCATGGACGGTGGCCCGGTTGCGGCCAACCGCTACCGCCTGCGGCTGCACGAACACTTCCAGGGCCCCATGGGCTTTGGCACGCCGGACGATTCCGAAGCCTGGGAGCGGGTGCAGAAGGGCGCCAGTGCCGGGGAAAACCTCTGGATCATGCTCAACCGTGGTTTGCCCGGCGAACGGGCGACCGAGGATGGCCTGGTCAGTGATGTCAGTGCTGAGACCGGAATGCGCGCGGCCTACCAGCAGTGGAAAAAGATGATGTCGGTGTAACCGGCGGAGAACCTTGATGAACCTGAAATTACTGAACGAAGTCACCGCTTTCATCTGGCAGGAAGGCGACATGCTCGACCATGGCGAATTCGATGCCTGGCTGGACCTATGGGCGGAGAAGGGCACTTACATCATCCCGATCGACCCCCAGGAGCAGGACTTCGAAAACACCCTCAATTACGCCTATGACGACGCCGGCATGCGCCAGCTGCGGGTGCAGCGCCTGACCAGCGGCGAGTCGATTTCCACCAGCCCGCAGCCGCGTACCGTGCGCACGTTGTCGCGCTTTCGCGTGCTGTCGGAAAACGCGCAACAGGTGACGGTGCGCTGTGCGCAGAACCTGCGGGAATTTCGCAAGGACTCGCTCAAGCACTACAGCGCCGACATCGTCTATGAGCTGGAACGGGACGCAGGCACCTTCAAGATTCAGCGCAAGCTGATTCGCCTGATCAACTCCGACGATACCCTCGCCGGTATCGGTTACATCCTCTGATCATGGGCGTGAATCGATGACTGACAGTGTATTGAAGGTTGTGGTGCACAAGGCCCGGCAGCAGGGCGGCAACGTGCTGGTACTGGACCTGTGTGCCTCGGATGACACGCCGTTGCCCGCGTTCGAGGCCGGGGCCCATGTGGATGTGCATTTGCCCGATGGCCTGGTGCGCCAGTATTCGCTGTGCAGCGATCCGGCAGACCCTGGCCTCTATCGATTGGGGGTGCTCAAGGATCCGGCCTCGCGCGGTGGCTCCGAGGCGGTTCATGCCACGTTGCGCGAGGGAAGCGTGGTGACCATCAGCGCTCCGCGCAATCTGTTTCCCTTGGCGGTTGATGCCCAGCGTTCACTGTTGATCGGTGGCGGAATCGGCATCACACCGATGATCGCCATGGCCTATGCACTGCACGCCCGGGGCGCTGATTTCGAGTTGCACTATTGCGGTCGCTCGCGCAGTCAGGCGGCGTTTTTGCAAGAACTGGCCAGCGCACCGTTTTCCCAGCGGGTCAGCACCCATTTCGATGATGAGCCGGCCGGCAAGCTCGACCTGAATGCCGTGCTCGGCACTGCGGCTCCAGGCTGCCATGTGTACACCTGTGGGCCGTCGGGGTTCATGACCTGGGTGATCGACGCGGCCACGGCGGCTGGCTACGGCAATGAGCAGGTGCATCGCGAGTATTTCCAGGTTGAGGTTGACGGTTCCGGTGAGGCCTTCGAAGTCCACACCGCCCGCAGCGGTAAAACCCTGCAGGTGCAAGCCGGGCAAAGCATCGTGCAGGCCCTGGCCGAAGTGGGCATCGCCATTGACGTGTCGTGCGAGCAGGGCGTCTGCGGCACTTGCCTGTGTGACGTGCTGGAAGGAGAGCCCGATCACCGTGACGTCTACCTGACTGCAGACGAGCGCGAGGCGAACGATCAAATGCTGCTGTGCTGTTCAAGGGCGCGCTCCGGGCGCCTGGTTCTGGATATCTGATTCACCACTCAAACAACAATAAAAAACATGACAGCCGCGGGCGTTCAGATCGGCGCTGTCATTCACTGCCATGTCTCTGAAGTTCTGCCCCCAACCGTGGCAAACCTGTATGGATGTAACTATGTCAAAGCGAGCTTTGCGTGTGCATGCAATTCACTACTTAGGGCTTATAGGGATAGCAATACCGTGGTCGGCTCACGCCGACCTGATGGACGAGAGTCACCTGTCCTTGAACTTCAGGAACCTGTACCTGAACCGCAACTTCACCAACAGCGAGGCGCCCACCTCCAAAGTCGGCAACTGGTCCCAGGGCTTTGATCTGCAGTTTCAATCCGGATACACCGACACCCCGCTGGCCATCGGTTTCGATGCCAATGCGCAGTACGCGTTGCGGCTTGATTCCACGGGCAACGATGGTTCATTGCCCTACAGCACCTACGAGCAAAAGGCTGCTAATGACTACAGCCGCGCCGGTGGCACGCTGAAGCTGCGTTACTCGAAAACCGAAGTGAAAATCGGTGACCAGAAACCCAACCTGCCGATCGCTTCCAACGATCCCAGTCGGCAGCTCGATACCATCTACCAGGGGGCGGTGGTCAACTCCCGGGAAATAGACCGCCTGGAGCTGACGGGAGGGCGCTTCTGGTCCAGCGTCACCCGGCAGTCTTCCAACCACGAGCAGCTCTACAAGTACGGCTCGACCGACGATCTGGACAGCAAGGGGCTGGATTTCGGCGGCGGCACCTACTCGTTCACGCCGACCCTGCAAGGCACTTATTTTTATGGCGTGCTCAACGATATCTACCGCCAACACTACGCCGGTCTCAAACATGCGCTGGACCTGGGGGACGGCTACGTCCTGAAGACTGACCTGGGCTACTTCAACAACAGTGAAGATGGCAGTGCCCTTGCAGGCAAGGTCGACAACCGATCCTACAGCGGCCTGGTGACCCTGCAAAAAGGCGCCCATCTGTTTGGCGTCAGCTATCAGCGCATGCTGGGTGAAACGGTGTTCCCGACGCTCAACGGCTATGTTCCGCAACCGTATCTGCCGAACTGGGCAGGCCTGCCGTTCATCCGGCCGGACGAGCGATCGTGGTCGGTGCGTTATGGCTATGACTTCGCAAACATGGGGATACCCGGCCTGAAACTGTTCACGCGCTACATCAAGGGCACCGCGATCGACCGTGGTGCAGGGTTGAGTCATGACCAGGAAAGTGAACGCAACATCTTCCTGTCTTATGTGGTTCAAAGCGGTGCGCTCCAGGGCTTGAGCGTTGACCTGAAGAACTTCAACACCAAGCAGAAGTACGGCAACAACTATGACGAGTACCGCCTCGTCACCTCATACACCTGGAAGATCTGGTGAGCCGCTGGCTCGGTTTGGAGAAGTAGATGAGTAATTTCAAAGCAGGCGTCACCCAAACACCCAGCTCTTCCACCATGCGCCGAATTGTCATCGCCTCGGTGTTTGGCAACGCATTGGAGTGGTATGACTTCTTCCTGTACGGCACGGCGGCGGCGTTGATTTTCGGCCCGCTGTTCTTTCCTGCCGGGACTGATCCGGTGCTTGGCACCATGGGCGCGTTCGCAGGTTTTGCCGTGGGCTTTTTTGCCCGGCCCCTGGGCGGGATTATCTTTGGTCATATCGGCGACCGGGACGGCCGCAAAAAAGCGCTGGTCATGACGCTCAGCATCATGGGGGTTTCGACATTCCTGATGGGCTTGCTGCCGACATTCGAACAAGCGGGTTATCTGGCGCCCATCACCCTGGTGCTGTTGCGTATCGCCCAGGGCATCGCCTCGGGGGGCGAGTGGGGCGGTGGCGTGTTGATGATCAGCGAAAACGCGCCGGCCAATCGCGTCGGTTTCTATGCGGCCTGGAGCCAGCTTGGTGTTTCCGGTGGGTTTGTGCTCTCGGCCGCAGCGTTCTACCTGGTGCAGATGCTGCCCACCGAGGATTTCCTGAGTTGGGGCTGGCGCCTGCCGTTCCTGGCCAGTGTCCTGGTGTTCGGGGTCGGTATCTACATTCGCCGCAACCTGCCGGAGAGCCGCGATTTCGAGGATGCTGCGGCGCAACGGGCGAAGGTCAAGCATCCGCCGGCGATGGAAGTTCTGCGCAAGCACCCCAGGGAAGTGTTCCAGGCCATGGGGCTGCGCATGGCCGAAAACAGCTGCGCGTACATCTTCCTCGCCTTCGTGATGGCTTACGCAAAGCTGACCGGCTTGAGCACGCAAGTGGTGCTGGGCGGGGTGATGGTCGCCATGATTGTCGAGGCCTTCACCATTCTGTTCTGGGGTTGGCTGTCCGACATCATTGGCCGGCGTACGGTCTATGCCATCGGTTCCATCAGCCTGGTGCTATTCGCGTTCCCGTTCTTCTGGTTGATCGATACCCATGTCAGCGGCTACGTCTACCTGGCATTGCTGGTCGGCCTGGCCTTCTGCCACGGCGCCATGATCGGTACCCAGCCGGCGTTGATGGGGGAACTGTTTCCGGCCCATGTGCGCTATTCCGGCATGGCGTTGGGGCACGAGATTGCGTCGATTTTTTCCGGTGGGCTCGCACCGTTGGCGGCAACGGCCTTGTTCGGGGCCTTCCACTCGGCCTGGCCGGTGTCAGTGATGTTGATTGTGTTTGGCTTGATCACCACGGGCACCTTGTTCAGCATCCGGCGCAAACCGGATTTGCCTCACTGACCTTGCCCTGACAAAAAAGGCGGAACGGTTTCTACGTTCCGCCTTTTTTGTGGTTCCGGCTCAGCCGGCGTTGCTCAATTTGCTGATTGAACGCGCCAGGTGGCGGATCAGCTCCTGGGTGACGGTGGGCAGTTTGCGTGACTGGCGGCGAATGATCTGCAACTCGGTGCTGTTCATCTCCGGGCACTCCACCTCAAGGGCCACCAGGGTTCCGGCCTTGAGCTCCGGCAGGATCATCACCTCGGCCAGCAGGGTGCTGGCCATGTTGGCTTTGACGAAGTCGATGATCACCTGCAGTGAGTTGGCAGTGATTGCCGGCTCAATTTCAAACGGCTTGCCCTTGCACGACAGGGTGACCAACTCCCGCACCCGATAGCCGTGGTTGGGCAATACCAGTTGGGTGCTCGCCAGTTGTTCCAGGGTAATGGATGGCTGTCGGGCCAGCGGGTGATCAGGGTGGACGATGGCCCGCAGCGGCTGCTTGATACCGAACTGGCGGCGCAATGCAGGGTTGGGATGGGGAGCGAAGAGCACGCCGATCTGCGCCTGGTCTTCCATCACCATGTGCTGAACTTCAAGGGTCGGGGCAATCAGGATCTCGGTGCGCAGGCCCGGGTAGGATTTGAAAAAACTCTGCAATTTGCCGATCAGCTGCGCACCGAAGAGCCCTTCACCCACGGCCACCACTGTCTTGCCCAAATGCTGGCCGCGCAAATCGTCCAGCCGGTTGAGCAGCGCCTCATGTTGGCTCGCCCGTGCACGGTAGTAATCCACGGTGACCAGGCCCGCTTCGGTCAGGCGAATGCGGTGAGTGCCGGCTTCGATCAGATCGATGCTCAGCTCTGTCTGCAATAAATTTATTTGCCGGCTGACCGACGATGGGGCGATCCCCAGTTGGTCTGCCGCAGCGCGCATGGACCCTAGTTGATAGCTGAGAAAGAGATACTTCAGCCGCTGGTCCTGAAACTCCAGGGACGGGGTAAGTTTTGAAAGATCCATGCAAGGGCGACCTCTGAACTGCACATCAGGCGAAAGGAGCGCGACTCGTTGTTCGTGCTCTCGTTATGGTTATTTTTTTGCAATTAACGTGCCCCACCCGACTTCGTTTCCAGCTCTGCGCGTGCGCTATTTTCTGATGGCCGTCCCTGATCAAAGCAGCGTGCATGCGCTGAAGGGCATGCAGGTGAGCAAGACGCCGTGTGGGTGGTTGAGGCTACTATTTGCGCGGCTCGGGGCGTTACTGGAAATTCGTACAGACAGGCAACTGCAGGGTTGGCATGGACAACAAAGCCCGCACTCGGCGGGCTTTGGCGGATCAGTGCTCAGGTCATTGCTGCGCAGTGGATAGGCTGGATCTGCAGCCCCGAATGTTTAGACAAACGGCTGTGAAGCAAAGCCCCGGGGCAAGCGTTGCGGCCCCTTCATGGCGGTCAGTCTTTCTCGCCATGCGGCGCGCCAATCATTGGCGGTGTGGGTGGCCCTGGCTTTGCGAGCGGCGCGACGGGTGGCGTTGCGCTCATCCTTGCGGGCCTGTTTGTAGGCCTCGGTATTTCTGCAGCTACGGCATTTGACCCGGGTCAGTTCGGAGCTTGAGACCAGGTGGGTGCCGTGGTGGCCGCAGGCAAGGTGCCCTGCGACCTTGTAGTGGGTAACCATTGAGTGTCTCCTTCGTTAAGCGGGCGGCACCCGGAACATCTGGGGTGCTCGCTCGATCAGGCGAAGTACTCGATTGTCAGAGTGCTTCGCTGCGTCTGAATCCGCTTATCGCTGATCACGACATCTTGACTCTCGCCCGTATCAGCAGCGTCTTCATAAAGGTTTCGACCTTTATGGACCTGTGACGTTCACCTGCGGGCCGGGACGTTGCACGGCCCGGAAGATCGCGTCGCACGCCCACTCTGTTGTATTTTTGCCCGCGGTCGCAATTTCGCGCCCGCTTTGCGGATTACGCCCCATGGACGCCAAGCAACTGAAGGAGGCCTGCGAACGCCTCATCATGACCGACCACGAGGACCATGAAGAAATCATCTGGTCGCTGCAGCAGGCCGCCGACCCTGGCAGCGTGCCGTTCCTGCGCCAGGCGGTGTTGTTGAAGCCGCTCCTGGAGTACCTGGAATACGACGACTATGGTGCCTACTACAAGAAGTGCTTCTGGGCGCTACGGGCGATTGGCACCAGCGAGGCGGTGGCGGTGATCAAGGCGTTTGCCGAGTCCGAGGACCAGGTGCTCAAGGAGCAGGCGCTGTATCGCCTGCACAAGATCCGCAATCCCGAGACAGGTAGCCGCTACCCGCGCCTGGATATCTGAAGCAGCGCGGGCTCAGTCGAGCAGCCCGGCCTTCTTCAGCAGCTCGTACAGCCCCACGGGCACCAGTGGCGCCTGGTGGGTGAAGCTTGAGCTGTCATGCCAGCTTGCGGTAAAGGCCATGCCGTCGGTTTCATGGCCATTGAGGTGAGGCTGTTGGTAGAGGCTGGAGTCGTCGAAGTCGGCGTCGTAGATCTGCACGATTTCATGACCCTGGGTGCCGTCGTACATAAACAGGCTTTCCAGGGTGCCGAGCAGCCGAACGCCGCTGATGGCCACGCCCAGTTCCTCACGGACCTCCCTGACCACCGTCTGTGCACTCAGCTCACCGAACTCGATGCCGCCACCGATCGGGCGGAAGAAATGCTGCTTTTTGACCTTGTCGTACGCCTGGTTGACCAGGATTTTGCCGTTGTGGTGAAAGACGCAGAGGGCAAGTGGACGAATGCGTTGGGCAGCCATGGGCGGGGTCCGGTTAGCTGAAAAAAGGGCGCCATTAGAGCACGCTTTTTTTGATTTTCAGCCAGGGTGACGGTGCTCTGCCGCGTGCATCGCCAGGTAGGCGTCCAGGCGTTCATCGTGGATGCCCGCGACCCGCAGGATCTGCGCCATAAAGCTCACGGGTGCGGTGCCCGGGGCGGTGACGACACGCTGGTCGGCCACGGCATAGGGCACATCCTGATAGTGGGCGGCCCCCGCATAATTGAGGGCCAAGAGGTTTTCTGCCGAGTTGGAAGTGTGGCGCACCGCATCCAGCACGCCTGCCTGGGCCAGGACCCGGGTGCCGTCGCAGATGCCGGCGACGATCAGGTTTTTAGCATGGGCGGTGCTGATCAGGGCGCTGATGTCCGGGGCCTGCTCGGACTGCCAGACCGTGCCGCCACATACGATCAACAGATCGAGTTCATCGAGGTCGATGGCCTCGATCGCCAGGTCAGGAAGGATGCGCATGCCGCCGGAGGAGGTCACCGCCGCGCCGCCAGGGGTGGCAAAACGCGTCTGGAAACCGAAGTAACCGCGGCCCGTGGAGTTGATCAGGGCGGTTTCCCAATCGGCAAAATTCTCGCTGAGGATGGTGATGGAGCGTGTCATCGGAGTGTCCTTCTCATGGGGGCCTGCTTCAGGCGTCGAGTAGCCTGAAGTCGCCGTCAGCCTAACCGGGTTTGGTGTCAGTTTCTGTCAGGAGCGGGCCAGGCCACTGGTGCAGTCCCCTGATGGAAGATGGCTGGATTGATCAATGAGTTGTCCAGGTTGAACGATGCGGTCAATCTGGCTTTTGCAGATGATAGATATTCTTGTTTGTCAGTTGCCGAGGAAGCCTCCCATGATCATCGATCACCGCCAATTTCCCCTGGTCTGGTTGCACTACCGCCCAGCCGTGGGCCAGGACGATCCATTCGCCCAGCTCGACGCCTTGCTGCAACGCCAGCAGCCCTTTGTGCTGGTCACCGCCGACGTGCCGGGCGAGCAGCCGCAACCGAAAGAGGATAGCCAGGCTTCGCTCAAGCAGGCATCGCTGTGGATGAAGCAGAACAAGCAGGCGCTGCGCCGCTGGATCAAGGCCAGTATCGTGATTGCCCCGGACGCCGAGGCCCAGGCCCGGGTCGAGGCCTTCGCCGACGGCTACCAGAAGTTCTGGGGTTACCCCTTGTTGCACTGCGCTTCAGTCGAGGCCGCGAGTGCCAGGGTCGACAGCCTGCTGAGCCGCGCGCCGGCCACCCGTCACAATGGGTAGGGCGCGTTGTTGCCCGGGGCCCCTGTACCGGGTGGCTTCAGGCCGTGCCCGGGTAGCGGGTCTGCATCACGATCGACAGGGCATCGGGGCGCCAGAACTCCTGGTCGAACTCCACCGGCTGATCCGCTTCGCCGAAGTTCAGGCGCTCCAGGTAGACGCTGGTGGAGCCGGGAGACAGTTGCAGCAGTTCGGCTTGTTGCTCGTTGACCGTGCCGATGTGCATGTCCAGTTCGCAGCGCGATTGCACCCGCGAGAAGCGTTCGCGCAGCAGTCGGGTGAGGGAGGTGTTCAAGTCGGCGTCGAGCAGGCCCGGGCACCAGCTGGCGAGCAGCGCGTTGAACTCCAGAAGCACCGGGCGTCGGTCGATCCAGCGCCGGCGCTGAAGGTAGAACACGGGCTCGTCGGCCGAAGCCAGGCCCATGCGCCGTGCCAGCCAACTGCCGGCCGGGCGCAGTTCGGCCTGCAGGCATTCGGTGCGCGGGGTACGGCCCTGGGCGCTGACGTATTCCATGAAGCCGCTGATGCGCGTCGGGTCATAGCGGATGCGCTGCGGGCTGACGAACCAGCCCCGGCGGTTTTCGCGGTACACCAGGCCTTCGGCTTCCAGTTGCTGCAGGGCCTGGCGCAAGGTGACCCGGGTGCAACCGAAGCGTTCGATCATGTCGCGCTCGGAAGGGAATTTCTGATCGGCCTCGGGTACGCCATTGGCGATGTCGCTGGCGATCTGCTCGCGGATCCGCTGGTAGTGGGGGGAGATGGGATCGAAGGGCATTCGGTCTGGCGCCTGTTGGCGAAGCGAAGAGGACGATGGCGCCAAACGGCGCCATCAATAGGCTGCCTACACTAACCAATCGACTTGCCAGCCGTCGAGCGGGCTCACACGGGGCGCGCGTGTTGTTCCTGGCGCGCCAGGTCCTGTTGCCAGGCACGCAGGCCGTACACCGCCAGCACCACGAAGCCTGCGTACAACCCGGCCGTCAGGCGCAGGTCCTTGAACAGGAACAGGCCGACATACAGGCAGTCGAGGACGATCCACAACCACCAACTGACCACATATTTGCGCGCCGCCCAAACGCTGGCCACCAGGCTGAAGGCGGTGAGCAGCGCGTCCATCCAGGGCGCCGAAGCGTCGGTGTAGCGGTGCATCACTGCCCCCAGCAACAGTGCGCCGATAGCGCCGCACAACAGGCCCAGCAGGCCTTCGCGCAGGGGCAGGCGCGCCACCCGGACCTTGCCGTCGGCCAGGCCGCCCTGGCTCCAGCGCCACCAGCCGTAGCCCTGCAACACCACGAACACGCCCTGCAACAGGGTGTCGGAGTAGAGCTTGGCCTCATAGAAGATCCACCCGTACAGCAGCACCGCAAGCACGTTGACCGGCCAGCACCAGCGGATCCGCCGGGCGGTCAGCCAGACGCCAAGGATGTTGGTGATGACGGCAGCTATTTCGAGATCGGACATAGCAGGTTCCTTAACTCACACGTCAGGGGGGCAATCAGAAGTTGATCGAAGCACTCAGGCGGGCCGTCAGTGGCGCACCCTGGAACAGGTAGGCATCGCCCATGTATTCGCCGGCATCACGCCAGTAGCGCTTGTCGAACAGGTTGTCGACCGTCAGGCGAAACACCGTGTCGTAGCCGTCGATGCGAGTGCTGTAGCGGCTGCCGAGGTTGAAGATGGCGTAGGACCCGG
The DNA here is from genome assembly GCF_049199125.1 of Pseudomonas sp. QD4. Taxonomy (NCBI): domain Bacteria; kingdom Pseudomonadati; phylum Pseudomonadota; class Gammaproteobacteria; order Pseudomonadales; family Pseudomonadaceae; genus Pseudomonas; species Pseudomonas sp. QD4. The sequence continues at coordinate 1,939,451 of NZ_JBLZOM010000001.1, read as the reverse complement.
TCTGCACCTGGCCCAGGTTGTCGGCGTACTTGCGGGCACTGTATTGCACGCCGCCGAGCACTGCCAGGCCATCGAACCAGGGCAGGGCGTAGTCACCGTAGAGGCTGGCCCGCAGCTTGGGGACGTTGATTGCCTGGTGCCCGTCATAGGCGTCGGTGCCACTGTCGCTGACCCGGGCGCGGATCGCTGCCACGCTCGCTGAAATCTGCAGGCGCTGGCTGGCCCAGCCATTGGCCGAGAGCTCCAGCCCAGTGTTTTTCTGTTGGCCCTGCTGGACGAAGGTGAAGGAGTTGGCGACGTCATCGTTGGGCCGCGAGTACTGGTAAGCCTGGCGCAGCTGGAACAGCGCGGCGGCGAAGCTGATGCGCTGCCAGTCATACTTGACCCCGGCCTCGATCTGCCGCGACACGCTGGGCGCCAGGATTTCAGAGGCGTTGCTGGCGAACCACGGCGCTTCGCCACCCAGGGACAGGCCCTTGCTGTAGCGGGTGTAGAGCGCCAGGTTGGGCGCCGGTTTATAGATCAGCGCCGCCTCGGGCAGGAACACGTATTGCTGGGTATGGCGGACGTCGTTGCCATCTTTGTCGAAGGCCTGTTCGTCCAGGCGCACTTCGCGCCCGCCGAGCACGGTCTGCCATTGCTCGTTGAAGCTGATCCGGTCATTGACGAACAGCCCGTACTGGCGGCTGTCGAGGCGGGTGTGGGACTTGTTGAGCGGGCCGCTGTAGCGCTCCAGGTCCGCCGGTTCGCTGTTGATGTTGCCGCTGCCGAGCCACTCGTTGATCGGCTCGCGTTTATCCACCACGCGGCGCAAGGCGCTGGTGCCGACGCTGAGTTCATGGCCCAGGCCGGCGGTGTCGAAGCGGCCGCTGAGCATGGCCTGGGCCTCGTCGGTGCGCCGGGTGTCGTCGGGGCTGCGGAAGTCGTAGATGTCGTAGTCGCCTTCCGGGCTGAAGTAGTTGGCGACGCCGGGGGTGATGCAGCGGACGGTGCAGCCGCCCCAGGCGAACGAACTGTAGTCGTCGATCACCACCTGGCTGCGCGACGCGCTGAAGCTGCCTTTCCACTGTTCGTTGAAACGGTACTCGAAGTTGCCATTGAGGTTCAGCGCCTCGCTGCTGACCGGCTTGGAGCCGCTCTGGTGCGCCAGCAGTTTTTTCGGCGAGGCGTGGTGCGGCAGCTGGGTGCCGCCAAGCAGTTGGTAGCCCGGCACCGAGCGCTGTTCCTTGGTCTGGTACTCAGCATCCAGTTGCAGCAGGGCGTCGGGGCTGATGTTCCAGTCGAAGGCCAGGGACACGAAGTCGCGCTGGCCATTGGCGTGCTCGACGTAGGAATGCAGGTCTTCATGGGCCACGTTGGCGCGCAGGCCGAATTGCTGCTGGCTGCCGAACCAGCCGCCGACATCGGTGGCCAGGTAGCCGCTGCCGCGATCGTCGGTGGAGACCGTCACCGAGCGCACGTCGGTCGGACGCTTGGTCACGTAGTTGATCAGCCCACCGGGTTCACTGATGCCGCTCTGCAGGCCGGCCAGGCCCTTGAGCAGTTCCACCTGCTGCTTGTTTTCCAGGGCGACATTCTGTTCGCCGGTGATGGTGCGGCCATTGATCTTGTAGCTGCTGGCGGCGTTCAGCGAGAAGCCGCGCACCACGAAGTTTTCGTAGTAGCCGACTGGTGCGTAGCTATCGCCCACCGAGGCATCGTTGCGCAGCACTTCGCTGAGCAGGCGGGCCTGCTGATCCTTGATCATGGCGTCGTTGATCACCGTGATCGAGGCCGGGGTTTCAAGCAGGGGCGCGGCTTCAAAGCCGCCGACCGACGCGCTGTGGGCCTGATAGCCTGAGGTGTCTTCGCCGGTGACGGTCACCGCCGGCAGTTCGGTTTCGCTGGCCTGGGCCGCAGGCATCGCGTTGGCCAGCAGCAGGCCAAGGGTCAGCAGGTTCAGTGCGAACCGCGGGGCGGACACTCCTTGGCGGGCCGTCCGGTAAAGCGTATCCATGTAAAGCTCCTCGACGACTGCGATCCCGGGCCAGGCGCGTGCCGGGCGCAGTAGCCCAGGCGCGCTCCAGGAAGGAGCCGTGCTGTTAAGACAGGAAAAAGCGATGAGTGCCCTAAGGGCGTCAGGCCGGAGTTGCTCCGGTGGTCATTGGCAAGTCTGAATCCGCGGCCCACTCTTGAAGCGAGCCATCATACAAGAGGACGTCGTCGCGTCCGACCCTTGTCAACGCCAGCGCGAGCGCCGCCGCTGAAATACCACCGCCGCAATACAGCACCAGCGGGCCCGGAGCCTGGAGCAAGTCGCTGCCCAGTTCCTGCTGCAGTTGTCTGCGTGGCAGGTAGCGGCCCTGGGCGTCGAACACGGTGCGCGCCGGCACGTTCAGGCTGCCCGGCAGGTGCCCGCGGCGGGCGTAACGGCTGGCCGTGGTGCCATGAAACAGCGCCGCCGACAGGGCGCAGATCAGCAGCCCCGGGCGCTCGCCAGCCAGCACGGCCTGCACGCCCTGGCGCTCGATCCAGAACCCCGGGCCCTGTTCCAGGCGCTGGGGAGCGACCGGCACCGGCGTCGATTCATCCTGTTCCAGTGGCAGACCGGCATCGCGCCAGGCGCTGAGGCCGCCGTCCAGCACTTGGGCGTGAATGCCCACGCTGCGCAGCATCCACCACAGGCGTGCGGCCCAGAAACCGTCGCCACGGTCATAAATCACCAGGTGGCTGCTCGCGGCGATCCCCAGGCGGGCCAGGCCGTTGGCCAATGCCTGCGGGCCGGGCCAGGCAAAACTGAATGGGGCCTCGGGCAGGGCCAGGTCATGCAGCAGGTCGGCATGCAGTGCGCCCGGAATATGGGCCTGGCGCCAACCCTCGCGACCGCTGGCCACGCGGTAGTCCTGGTCGAAGCGCGGCGACGGCAATTCGACGCTGGCGTCGAGCACCCGCCACTGGGGTTGGCCCAGATGCCCGGCCAATTCGGTGGGACTGATCAGGATCGGTTTCATCGGCCATGACCTCCCAGGCTGGCCAGGCGTTGCAGGTGTTCCAGCAGGCCTTGACCGGCATCGCCGGCAAACCAGTGCAGGTGCCCCAGCAGGTAGGCGTGGTAGGCCACATCGGCACTGGCGGTGGAGCCCACCACGCCCTGGAAATAGGCGATTTCCGACAGGGCGAAATCCACATGCACCACCGGCAGCAGGGCGGCCAGGGTCTGCAGGTCCCGGGCGGACAGCGGCTTGACGCTGGCGTAGCCGTCGAGCAGGGCGTCGATATCCCCGAGGGCGGCCCGGGCGCTGCCGCCCTGGTCGAGTTCCAGCCAGGGGATGGCGTTGCGTTCAATGGCCGTGGCCAGGTCGAACAAGGCAAAGGTGCGATCAGCCAGGCCGAAGTCGAGCACGCAACTGACGGCGGCATCCTTGGCGCTGGAACTCCACAACAGGTTGGAGCCGTGCCAGTCGTTGTGGGTCCACAGTGCCGGTTGCCGTGCCAGCAGCGGCTGCAAGGTGCGGTGCCAGGGTTGCAGCAGCGGCAGCAAGTGCGCGTGCCAGTCACGCTGCCCCAGGTAATCGGCCAGCGCCGGATCGCGGGCGATGGCTGCGTTGAGGCTGGACCTGAGGTCGCCACCGGCGAGCACTGTGCAGTTGGCCAGCAGGACACGGGCCTGGCGTGCGGGCGCCGGGTAATCCTCGGCGGCACGATGCAGGCGGGCCAGAGCCTGGCCGGCGGCCCAGGCCTGTTGCTGGCTGAAAAACGGCGTCCAGGACAACGCGTCGCGGTACAGGTCCTGGCCTTCAGCCAGGGCGTGCACCTCGTACGTCCACGGGCCCTGGGCGATGGCCGTGGCGCCGTTTGCGTCCGCCAGCACCGGGCTGACGTTGATGCCGCGCTGGCCCAGGTGCGCCATGAAACGGTGTTCTTCCTGGAGCCAGGCCGGGGTGCGCACACTCTGGTGATGGCGTTTGACGAACAGGGTCGCGGCGTCGGTCTGGACCAGGCTGGCGGCGGAAAACGGCCGGGGGCTGTGCCAGTCGATACGCTGCACCGACCCCAGTTGCGGGTAGCCGCGCAGCAACTGCTCGACGTCGTCGGCCTGCAATGCCGGCCAGTCGGCGGCCACCGGTTCGAGGCTCAGGCCGTGGGCGGTCAATGCCTTGAGCGCAGTCATCAGACTGGCTCCGGCAGGAAGGCATTGCTGGTGGCCTGGCGCCAGGCCTGGGCATCGTCCAGCACCCCGTTGGCGTGCAGCCAGTGGGCGTAGGGTTCGAGCAGTTCATCCCGTTGCCGGCCCCAGGCCCCCTCATGCAGCCAGGTGGGGGCGATCTTGTGCAGCGATGCCGCCAGCAGTTCGCGAGGGAAATAAGGCGTCACGTTTTCGTAGGCCTGCAGGGCGCTGGCCGGGTCCGCCGCGGCGGCCAGGTAACCCCGGGCACTGGCCGCAAGGAACGCTCGGGTCAGCTCCGGTCGGGCCTGCAATGTCTGTTCGTGGGCGCCCAGCAGGTAGCTGTGGTAAGCCGGTGCGCCCAGTTGGTCGACTGGCCAGACCACCCGCCGTTCAGCCTCGATCGGGCTGTCCATCAGGGCCTCCCAGGCCCAGTAGCCGCCGAAGCTGGCATCGGCGATGCCGGCGGCCAGTTGCTCGGGTCGCAGTTCGCGGGTGCCGCTGTCCACCAGGACCAGGGCATCCGGGTCGCCGCCGTCGACCCGCACCAGGTGCCGCACCATGGCCAGGCCGCGCGGTGTGGGGTTGAGCGCCAGACGCCGACCTGCAAGGTCTCGTGGGCGCCGGATTCCCGAGTCGGTGAGGGTCTGGATCGACTCCAGGCCCTGATGATTGATCGCGGCCACGCCTTGCAACGGCTGCCCCAGGGCCCGGCGTACCAGCAGGCGATTGCTGGGGAACAGCCCGAAGTCCACGGCGCCGGCCAACAAGTGATCCAGGGTGTCGCCGCGCCAGGGGTCATGCACCACCAGCTCCACATCCAGCCCGGCTTCTTGATACCAACCACGTTCGCGCGCCAGATACAGGCCGGCCGAATTCGGCCAGGGGTGAAAATATTCCAGCATGACCCTTACAGAAACCATCGCATTCGACTCCAACCCGAAGCCTTCGACGGCCTCGTGCACTGTGTTTGATTGCGGCGATTTATAAGGGAGCAATCTGGTATATACCAATATCCTTTATCACTATGGATATACCCGGAATGCGCAACGCCCGCACAGGGCGGGCGTTGCTTGGGGTGGAGCCGCAGTGCCGGTGCTCCAGGTACGTCGCCCGCAAGTGCGGACGACAACTCTGCGAGGACTTAAGCCCAGCGCTTGAACAGCACGCTGGCGTTGACCCCGCCAAAGCCGAAGCCGTTGGACAAGGCGTACTCCATGGGCCATGGACGGGCCTGGCCGCTGACCAGGTCGAGGCCGGCAGCGGCGCTGTCTGGGGTTTCCAGGTTGAGGGTGGCGGGCACGATCTGGTCGCGCAGCGCGAGCACGGTGAAGATCGCTTCGATGCCGCCAGCGGCGCCCAGCAGGTGGCCGGTGGCGGATTTGGTCGAACTGATGGCCAGGCCGCTGCCTGGGCCGAACACCGCCTGGATTGCCGCCAGTTCGCCTTTGTCGCCGACCGGGGTCGAGGTGGCGTGGGCGTTCAAGTGCTGGATCTGCGCGGCCTGTACCCCGGCCTGGCGCAATGCCTGGAGCATGGAGCGGCGTGCGCCGTCGCCATCTTCCGGGCCGGCGGTCATGTGATAGGCATCGGCGCTGGTGCCGTAGCCCACCAGTTCCGCCAGCGGCGTCGCGCCACGGGCCAGGGCGTGTTCCAGTTCTTCGATCACCAGCAGGCCGGCGCCTTCGCCCATGACGAACCCGTCCCGGGCCTGGTCAAAGGGCCGCGAGGCGCGCTGCGGGCTGTCGTTGTAATCGCTGGACAAGGCGCGGGCGGCGGCAAAGCCGGCGAGGCTGACCCGGTGGATTGCGGCTTCCGCGCCGCCGCATACGGCGACATCGACTTCACCGGCGCGGATCATCCGCGCGGCATCGCCAATCGCCTGGACCCCGGCAGCGCAGGCGGTGACCGGCGCGCCCAGCGGGCCCTTCAAGCCATGGCGGATCGACACGTGGCCGGCCGCCATATTGCTCAGGAATGAGGGGATGGTGAACGGCGACAGGCGCCGCGGCCCCTTGCTGTCGGTGGTGCGCACGGCTTCGGCAATCGCCGGAAAACCGCCCACGCCCGAGGCGATGATGGTGGCGGTGCGTTCCTGGGCCTCGGCGGTTTCGGGATGCCAGCCCGCCTGGGTCAGGGCTTCTTCGGCGGCGGCCAGGGCGAACAGGATGAAACGGTCCATCTTGCGCTGTTCCTTGAGCGCCAGCAGGGCGTCGGGATCAAACCCGGCCTCGGGGTCCTGATCACGGTCCTGGACCTGGCCACCGATGCTGATCGCCAGGTCGCCGATCAATTCCTCGGGCAGGCGACGGATCCCCGATTGCCCGGCCAGCAGGCGTTGCCAGATCTGTTCGACGCCACAACCCAGTGGGGTCAGCGCGCCCATGCCGGTGACGACTATGCGTTTGTTCATGAGGGTCCAGCTCCTTCAGCGTTTGGGGGGGAAGCGTCTTATGGACGTAACTATCATTATGAAAGTAACATGGCGCAGCGATAAAAGTCCTGGCCCACCCCGCCCGCTCGTCCAAGGAGACCCCATGCAGCGCAAGACCCTGATCCACGCCGAATGCCCGATTGCCCTGAGCCTGGAGCGGGTAGGGGAGTGGTGGAGCATCCTGATCATGCGCGACGCTTTGCAGGGGCTGCGGCGCTTCGAGGAGTTTTCCCGCAGCCTGGAAATCGCCCCGAACATGCTGACCCGGCGCCTCAACTCATTGGTCGAGGACGGCCTGCTCGAACGCCAGGCCTACAGCCAGCGCCCGCTGCGCTACCAGTATGTGCCGACCGCCAAGGGCGAGGATTTCGCTGGGGTGCTGCTGGCCCTGGTGGCCTGGGGCAACCGCCATTACGCCCCCGAGGGCGAGAGCGTGCAGATTGTCGAGCGCGGTAGCGGACGCCCGCTGCAACCGATGATGGTGGACAGGGCCGATGGGCGCCTGGTGCCCCTGGACCAGTGCACGGTGCAGGCCGGGCCTGCGGCCAGTGCCGGTATGCGCCAGCGCCTGGAGGGCCTGGCCCTGGAGAGCCTGGCCGAGACGCCATGAGCCTCGTGGGCCATTCGTCAGTTGCCTCGCACCTTGGTTGCCGTGGGGGCTCTTAGCTGTAGGCTGGCGTTTTTGCCGGGCCCTGAGCAGGAGGTGCACATGAGTGCCAGAACGCCCACCGGGCCGCGATCGTCCGAGCATGGTTCAGGTCAGGATGATCTGGGTTTCGACCCTGACTCCCCGGACCTGGCCGACCCGCAAGTCGACCCCATCGGTCCGGCCAAGGCGCCACTGGACGAGCACGATGACCCGTCCGAGCAGCGCTCCCGGGCCTACGATCCGCTGGCCAACCTGAAGAAAAAGTGAGGCGCCAGCACCGGCGCCGTCCCGACGTCTGGCGGGCACGGCCCGACCAGCCGGGTGTAAGGTAGTCCAGGCCATGTGCTCGGTCTCGGTCGAGACGGAGCGGCGATAAGGAGGTGACTATGAGCGTTGCGATGCTGAACAAAATGCATATCAACGGCTACGACGTGCTCAGCGTGAACAATGGGCCCTGGCGAGTCTGCACCCAGGGCGACCGCCTGGGTTCCTTCGGTACCCGGGAAGAGGCCCTGGCCTACGCCGCCTGCCTGCCGGTGCGCAAGGAACGAGCGGCACTCAAGGCGAGCACGCGCTGAGCGATTATCCACTCATCCAGTGGCCTGGAGCCTGGATCGGCCTGACCCTCGCCACCCCCCCTGTGGCGAGGGAGCTTGCTCGCGTCGGCGCGCGAAGCCGCCCTGAAAAATCGAACGGCTACCCTTGGCACCACTCAGTGACCTGATCCCCCCGCCTGACCCTGCGCTTTATCCTGCGTCCCCACCCCCAGCGAGACCTGCCGTAGCGGCTTGTCATCGCGAGTCAGGCGCACCTGCAACACCAGCAGCGGCAACCCCAGGAAGTAGATCAGCAGCACCCCGGCGGCGATCATCTGCAACAGGCCCTTGCGCCGAGTCAGGGGCGGTCGCTGGCGCGGCGCCGGCTTGCGGCAATAGAAAAACCAGCCGATGCCCAGCCAGCCGATCGCCAGCCACATGGCCAGTTCAAGACTTTTCGGCGGTGGGCTGTATAGCAGGTTGCCGTCGAAATCATCCGGGAAGTTCAGGCGCCAGCCCAGGGAAATGCACAGTTGTACAAGGCCACCGGCAAACCACGCCAGGCGCGCTCCGGGCAGGCGCAGCAGGGCCAGCAGCATCAGGCCCAGGCAGGCCAGGGCCCAGCCCATGGCGATCCAGATAAACCCTATGGACCCGCCAAACAGCGTGCCGCCGATGTCCCTAGGGGTTAGCAGCTCCCAGCAGAAGTAGACGCAATGGGCCACGATCATCGCGGCGGTGAGCCCGCTCAGGGCGTAATACGGGCGTAACCACGAAGGCGGTAACAGACGGGGCATAGAACCTGCTCGGTTGATAAAGGAAAGCAACGCCATGGCTCAGGCCAGCAACAGCGCGGTGCCGACGGCGAACAGCAGCAGCGCCAGACCGATACCCACCAGCGGGACTCTGAACCAGTAGCGTTGCGCCAAAAGCAGCATGGCTCCCAGAAACAGCAGCCCGATGGCTAGCAGCAACGGCGCGTCCAGCAACATTGGCAGGTGCAGCAGGCCCATGTAGCCGTAAAGGGCGCCAAACAGCATCGCCCCCAGACTGTGGCTGGCATTAAACCCGACCCAGGCGCGCCACAGGGTGGTTTGGCGGGTGATCGCGGGCGACACGCGCTGCATGTGCGCGGTCAGGGCCGCATCGCGGGGCACGAATTTGTCGCTGAAAAAGGTGTAGAGCAGGTGCAGGCTGCCGAGCAGCAGCACAATGGCCGCACTGGCCACGATCAGGGTTTGCGCCAACACAGTCGTTCCTTGGGTGTGTTTTGGGGGCGCAAGTATGCCGTGCCCGGCGCTAATTTGCATGGGCAGGCGCCGGGCCTTGCGCCCGACGCCGGATGGCGCTCTAGAACTGGTCGGCGGGCAATTCGAACAACGGGCTGCTGCCGGCGCGAATGCTCTGTTCCAGGCTGAGGATGCGCGGCAGCAGGCGGCTGAAGTAGAAGCTCGCGGTGGCCAGCTTGGCGCTGTAGAACCCCTGGTCCTCGGCGCGCCGATGCTCGGCAATCTGCGCCATGCGCGCCCAGAGGTAGGCGTAGGCCACATAACCGAACAGGTGCAGGTATTCGACGCAGGCGCTGCCAATCGCGTTCGGGTCGAGGGCGGCTTGCTGCTGCAGCCAGTCGCTGAGGGTTTCCAGGCGTTGCACCGCATCCAGCAACGGCGCGGCGTAGGCGGCGCCCGGCAGGACGGCATAGGCGCGGATCTCGCTGGTGAACAGGCGCAGCGCCACACCGCCATTGCCCACCACTTTGCGTCCCAGCAAGTCGAGGGCCTGGATGCCGTTGGTGCCTTCGTAGATCTGCGCAATGCGCACGTCGCGCACCAGTTGTTCCTGGCCCCACTCGCGGATATAGCCATGGCCGCCGAACACTTGCTGGCCGTGGATGCAGCTGTCGAGGCCGGTGTCGGTGAAAAACGCCTTGGCCACCGGCGTCAGCAGCGCCACCAGGGCCTGGGCGTTGTCGCGCTCGGCCGCCTGGTCGGAGAACTTGGCCAGGTCCAGCTGTTGCCCGACATAACTGGCAAAGGCTCGGCCGCCTTCGGTCATGGCCTTCATGCTGAGCAGCATGCGTCGCACATCGGGGTGGACGATGATCGGGTCGGCGCTTTTATCCTTGGCCTGGGCCCCGCCCGGGGCGCGGCTTTGCAGGCGGTCGCGGGCATAGGTGCGGGCGTTCTGGTACGAGGCTTCGGCGCAGCCAATGCCCTGGATACCGATCGACAGCCGCTCGTAATTCATCATGGTGAACATCGCTGCCAGGCCCTTGTTGGCCTCGCCGATCAGCCAGCCGCTGGCGCCGTCGAAGTTCATCACGCAGGTGGCCGAGGCCTTGATCCCCATCTTGTGCTCGATGGAGCCGCAGCTCACTGCGTTGGCCGCGCCCAGGGCGCCGTTGGCGTCCACCAGGACCTTGGGCACCAGAAACAGCGAAATGCCTTTGGGCCCGGGCGGTGCGTCCGGCAGTTTGGCCAGCACCAGGTGGATGATGTTTTCGGTCAGGTCCTGATCGCCGCCGGTGATGAAAATCTTGCTGCCGCTGAGGCGATAGCTGCCATCGGCCTGGGGTTCGGCGCGGGTGCGAATCATGCCCAGGTCAGTGCCGGCATGGGCTTCGGTCAGGCACATCGAGCCGGCCCAGCGGCCTTCGTACAGGGCGGGCAGGTAGCGCTGTTTCAGCTCCTCGCTGGCGTGGGCGTCGATGGCCAGGCAGGCACCGGAGCTCAGGGCCGAATACAGGGCGAAGCTTGAGTTGGCGGCGTAGAGCATCTCTTCGAACTGCACCGCGAGCATCTTCGGCATGCCCATGCCGCCGAACGCCGGGTTGCCGCTCAGACCCACCCAGCCGCCGGCGATGTACGTCTGGTACGCCTGCTTGAAACCCTCGGGGGTGGAGACCTGGCCGGCCAGCCATTGGGCGCCCTGTTCGTCGCCGCTGCGGTTGAGCGGGGCGATCAGGTTGCCGGTGACCTTGGCTGCTTCTTCGAGGATCGCGTCGGCGGTGGCGCCGTCGACCGTCTCGGCCAGGGCCGGCAAGCGCGCCCAGAGGGCCGGGGCGTCGAACAGTTCATGCAGGACAAAGCGCATGTCGCGCAGCGGAGCGTTGAATTCGGGCATTGCACAAAACCTCGTGTCAGGCGGGGCAGGCGGCCGCAACCGCCTGCTTCAAAAGGGTCCAGGCCGAGTGTCATCAGCCTGGCGTCGCAGGCGCCGCTAGAGCGCCTTGGCCATGTCGCGCAGGACGAATTTCTGGATCTTGCCGGTCGAGGTCTTGGGCAGCAGGGTGAAGACCACGCTGCGCGGGACCTTGAACCCTGCCAGATGCTCGCGGCAGAAGGCGATGATCTCGGCTTCGCGCACCTGCTGGTGATCGGCCTTGAGGGTGATAAAGGCGCAGGGGGTCTCACCCCATTTTTCATCGGGCCGGGCCACCACGGCCGCTTCCAGCACCGCCGGGTGCCGGTAGAGCACGCCTTCGAGTTCGATGGTGGAAATATTCTCGCCCCCGGAAATGATGATGTCCTTGAGCCGGTCGCGGATCTCCACGTAACCGTCGGGGTGGGTCACCGCCAGGTCGCCGGTGTGGAACCAGCCGCCCTCGAAGGCTTCGGCGGTGGCGCTGGGGTTTTTCAGGTAGCCCTTCATCACCGTGTTGCCGCGCATGAAAATCTCACCGATGGTCTGGCCGTCATGGGGCGTGGGTTCGAGGGTTTTCGGGTCGGCCACCATCACCCCTTCCAGGGTCGGGTAGCGCACGCCCTGGCGCGCCTTGATCTGCGCCCGCTGCTCTAGGGGCAACTCGTCCCAGGCCGCGTGCCAGGCACACAGGGTCACCGGCCCGTAGACCTCGGTCAGGCCGTAGACGTGAGTGACCTTGATGCCCATTTCTTCCACGGCGCCTATCACTTTGGCCGGCGGCGCGGCGCCGGCGACCATGGCGTTCACCGGGTGGTCGATGGCGGCCTTGGCCGAGTCCGGCATGTTGACCAGGGCATTGAGCACAATCGGCGCGCCGCACAGGTGAGTGACCTGGTGCTCGCGGATCAGGTTGAGGATCTTCTGCGGGTCGACCCGGCGCAGGAACACATGCACCCCGGCCAGGGCGGTCACGGTCCAGGGGTAGCACCAGCCGTTGCAGTGGAACATCGGCAGGGTCCAGAGGTACACCGGGTGGTTGCCCATGGCCCAGGTCATCTGGTTGCCCAGGGAATTGAGGTAGGCGCCGCGGTGGTGGTAGACCACGCCCTTGGGGTTGCCGGTGGTGCCCGAGGTGTAGTTCAGCGAGATCGCCTGCCACTCGTCATCCGGCCATTGCCAGGCAAAATCCGGGTCGCCCTCGGCCAGGAACGCCTCGTAGTCCAGTTCGCTGACTGCCTGGCCTTCGCCGTATTCCGGGTCGTCGAGGTCGATCACCAGGGGCGGGTGGTCGAGCATGCCGATGGCCGCCTGCACCACGTCATGGAACTCGCGGTCGGCGATCAGCACCTTGGCTTCGCCGTGGGCCAGCATAAAGGCGATGGCCTCGGCGTCCAGGCGCACGTTGAGGGCATTGAGCACCGCGCCGATCATCGGCACGCCGAAGTGCGCCTCCAGCATCGCCGGGATATTGGGCAGCATCACCGCCACCGTGTCGTTCTTGCCGATGCCGCGTCCGGCCAGGGCCGAGGCCAGGCGTCGGCAGCGGCGGTAAGTGTCGGCCCAGGTGCGGCGGATCGAGCCGTGGATCACCGCCGGGTAGTCGGGGTAAACGCTGGCGGTGCGCTCGATGAAACTCAGGGGCGAGAGGGCGATGTGATTGACGGCAGTCGGCGCAAGGCCTTGCTCGTAGATGGACATGGTTCGGGTACCCGGTGGCTGATTATTAGCTCTATGGACCGAGGCTTTTTTAACGGCGCTCGGTGACTTATCCGGGGTCTTTTATATACTGTTTGCCGGTTGGTATGGAAGTACTACCTGAGTTGTATAGTAGTTGTACTATAATCATAATTCGCTGCTCCGGCTCACAGGTTGATCGACGATGCCCAGCTCCACTCCCTTGAACCGCTGGTTGCGCCAGCAACGTGAAGGCCGGCTGACGGACACCCCCTGGCTTGGCCACGACCCGCAACCCAGTGTGCTGCTGGATGCCCAGGCGCAGCCCCTGGACCTCAACCCGGCCTTGGAGCAATGGCTGGAAACAGCGGCGCCGTGCACGGTGTCGGCGCTGTTGCCGGTCAATCACCCGGCCCTGGTGCGGGCCTGTCTGGAGCAGCAGCGGGCCATCGAAGACGTCGAGGCCCAGTGGGGCGAGCGGATCCTGCTCTGGAGTTTTATCCCCGACCCGCAACGGCAACGGGTCCTGGCCCGCTGCCGTGAAGCCACGGCGCAGATCCACGCCGAGCGCGAGTCGGCCCGGGCCCGGCGCCTGTACCGGCTGATCACCGAAAACACCACCGACCTGATTTCCCGGCACACCCCCGACGGCTGCTTCCTCGATGCCTCGCCGGCGTCCTTTACCCTGCTCGGCTACTGGCCCGAAGAGCTGCGCGGGCGCCTGGCCCGCAGCCTGTTCCACAGCCAGGACCTGGCCGGGCTGATGCAGCGCACCCGCGATGCCCTGGAGCAGGACGGCTATCACACCATGACCTACCGCATCCGCCATCGCGACGGCCATTACCTGTGGTTCGAGACCGCCTGCCGGGCCATCCGCGAAACCTACACCGGGGCGGTGGTGGAGGTGGTCAGCGTGTCGCGGGACATCACCGCCCGGGTCCAGGCCGAGGAGACCAAGCGCCGCCTGGCCGAGGTGGTGGAAGCCCATACCGACCCGGTGCTGTTTATCCAGCCCAGTGGCGCCGTCACCTACCTCAACCCGGCAGCCCGGCGCACCCTGGGCCTGACCGCGCGCCAGGAGATGCCCAACCTCGACCGCCTGTTGGCCCCCGAGGCTCTGGCGCGCCTGCAGCGTGAAGGCTGGACCTGCGCCGAGCGCGATGGCCGCTGGAGCCTCGACACCCGCCTGCACCCCGTGGTCGATGGGCAATCGGTGGCGGTGTCACTGATGCTGCTGGCCCATCGCTCGGCCAGCGGCGAGCGCTTTTATTCCCTGGTGGCCCACGACCTGACCGAGCGCGAATTGCGTGAGGCCGAGCAACGCCACCACCAGGACGAACTGGCCCATACCGCGCGCCTGGTGACCCTGGGTGAACTGGCCTCGGGCATCGCCCATGAGATGAATCAGCCGCTGGCCGCAGTGGTCAATTACGCCAGCGCCAGCCAGCGTTACCTGCAAGCCCTGGGTAGCCAGCCCCAGGCGGCCGAGCGTGTGGCCCAGGGCCTGGAGCGTATCGTGGTCCACGCCACCCACGCCGCCGAAGTGATCAAGGGCCTGCGCGCCTTCTTGCGCAAGGGTCGGCGGCGCATGGAGGCGCTGGACATCAGCGAAGTGGCCCGGGAAACCGTGCGCCTGTGCGCCTGGGAGGCCGGGGCCTGCCAGGTGACGATCGAGCAGCAGTTGCCGGATAATCTGCCGCCGATTTATGCCGACCGGGTGCTGCTCGAACAGGTGCTGCTCAACTTGCTGCGCAACGCCATCGACGCCAACCGCGAGGTGCACGCGGATGCGCCGTCGCGGATCATCCTCGGCGCCCAGGGGCTGCCTGATGGCGGGGTCCAGGTCAGTGTCAGCGACCAGGGTCCGGGCGTTTCCGAGGCGCAGTTGCAGCAGATCTTCACCCCGTTCTACACCAGCAAGGCCAATGGTCTGGGGCTGGGGCTGTCCATGAGCCGCAGCATTATCGAAGGCTTCGGCGGCGAGTTGCAGGCCCGGCCCCAGGCGGTCGGCTTGCAGATGTGCTGCCGCTTGCCGGCCCCCGCGCTGAGCGGGGCAACCTCACAACAACAGGAGTAAGGCCATGGCGAATGTGGCGCAGCAGGTGGTGTACGTGGTCGACGATGACCAGGGCATGCTCGACTCCACCGTCTGGCTGCTGGAGTCGGTGGGCCTCAAGGCGCTGCCGTTCACCAGCGGTCGCGAGTTTCTGGACGCCTGTGACAGCCGGCTCAATGCCTGTGTGCTGCTGGACGTGCGCATGCCGGGCATGGGCGGGCTGAATGTGCAGGAAGAGATGCGCAGCCGCGAGTTGCGCCTGCCGGTGATTTTCGTCAGTGGGCATGCCGATGTGCCGATCGTGGTCCGCGCCTTCAAGGCCGGGGCCCATGACTTTATCGAAAAGCCCTACAACGAGCAGTTGCTGCTGGACAGCGTGCAACAGGCCCTGAGCCACAGCGATGAGCGTCAGCCCGACGCGGGCCTGGGCGCGGTCCAGGCGCGCCTGCAAAGCCTCACCCCACGGGAGAACGATGTGCTGCTGCCGCTGGTGCAGGGGTACAGCAACCGCGAGGTGGCGGAGCAACTGGGGGTCAGCGTCAAGACCATCGACCTGTACCGGTCGCGGGTGATGAAGCGCATGCAGGCCGACAACCTGCCGCAATTGGTGGGCATGGCCATCGCCGCCGGCCTGGTCGATCCGCTGCAACTGCGCTGAGGGGCCGCTTCAGGCCACCGCCACTTGCAGGCTCGGCTTGGCCGCCAGCACTCGCTCGATGGCCCCGGTCAGCAGGTTTTCCAGCAGCTCATCGCGTTCGCCTGGCTCCAGCGCCTGCTGGGCCAGCCAGCTGGGGGCGCTGTTGAGCAGAATGGCGATGGCATGCCCGGCCGCCTGCAGCGCGCCCGGGCTCAAGCGGCGCGGGCGGCCGAGCATCAGCAGCAACTGGCGTTCGTATTGCTCGCGCAACTGCCGCACCCGCAGCTGTTGATCGTCGTTAAGGCAACTGCTGTCGCGCTCCACCAGGCGAAAATGCCAGGGCATCTCGCGGTACAGCTCCAGGTGCGCGCGAATCAGCCGCTGCAGGTTGCCGCGCCGCGAGCGCGGTGTCTGCTCGATGCGCTCCAGAGTTGCCAGCAGCTCCTCGTAGAACTCTTCGATCAGGTCCAGCAGCAAGTGCTGCTTGCTCGGGTAATGGTGATACAGGGAGCCTGGGGTCAGCCCCAGGTAAGTCGCCAACTCGCGCATGCCGACCTGGCCGAAGCCCTTGCAGGCGAACAGCTCCAGAGCCTTGTCGCGGCTCTCGGCAAAACGCGAGCAGCGCTCAGCCATAGACATGGAAGCCGCGTCCGGTTTTGCGCCCCAGGTAACCGGCGGCCACCATTTCCTTGAGCAGCGGGGCGGGGCGGTACTTGCTGTCGTTGAAGCCGTCGTAGAAGGCTTCGAGAATCGCCAGCAGGGTGTCCAGGCCAATCAGGTCGGCCAGGGCCAGCGGGCCGATCGGCTGGTTGCAGCCCAGGCGCATGCCGGCGTCGATGTCCTCGGCGCTGGCCAGGCCTTCCTGAAACACCAGGATCGCTTCGTTGATCATCGGCACCAGGATCCGGTTCACCACAAACCCCGGGCGGTTGCCGGCGGTGATCGCGGTCTTGCCCAGGCGCTGGGCCAGGTCCATGGCCAGGGCGTGGGTCGCGTCGCTGGTTTGCAGGCCGCGAATCACTTCGATCAGGCCCATCATCGGCACCGGGTTGAAAAAGTGCAGGCCGATAAAACGCTCGGGGGCGTTGACGCTGGCCGCCAGTTGGGTGATCGACAGCGACGAGGTGTTGGAGGCGATCACGCAGTCGGCGCCGACCACGCCGGCAATCTGTTGCAGCAGGCGCAGCTTGAGGTCGAGGTTCTCGGTGGCGGCTTCGATCACCAACTGCGCCTCGGCCAGGCTGGCGTAGTCGGTGCTGGTGCGGATCCGGGCCAGGGCGCTGTGTTTTTGCTCTTCGGCCAGGGTCTGCTTGGCGATCTGCCGGTCGAGGTTCTTGCTGATGGTGGCCAGGGCTTTTTCCAGGGCGCTGGCGCTGATGTCCAGCAGGGTCACCTCGAAACCGGCCAGGGCGCAGACCTGGGCGATGCCGTTGCCCATGGTGCCGGCGCCAATCACGCCAAGGGTGTGCAGATTCATAAAGGACAGTCCTGTGCAAACGGGTTCGAATGAGCGCGTGTGGCCGAGGGGGCATCGTCGGTCGCCTGCGACTGGCGTACCATGGCGCGCGGCCCTCGACACGGGGTTGGGCGCCAGTCTAGAGGCCACCGCCTGGCGGGCCTATGCCATAACTGTTCAGCGATGCTGGCGTTTTTTGCCATTCGGCTGATGGGGAGAACCGGCTTTGATGCGGGAAAAGGATTCGGTCGCGGCGTATTTCGTGCACGCCATGATCCACGGGCTGCGTGATCAGCCCCAGCGCCTGGCGGCGGTACTGGCCGAGGCCGGCATCGACCCGGCGTTGATGGAGCAGCCCCACGCCCGGGTGCCGGCCAGTGCGTTTGCCGCGTTGTGGCTGATTCAGATCCGCGAGTTGCAGGACGAGTTCTTCCAGCTCGATGCCCATGGCATGCCCGTCGGCAGTTTCGCCCTGATCTGCCGCGCGCTGATCCAGGAGCCCGACCTGGGCAAGGCACTGCGCCAGTGCCTGGCCAATTTCGGGCTGTTCCTCAAGGACTTTCACGGCAGCCTCAGCGTGCGCGGCAAGCGTGCGGTGATCAGCCTGCACACCACCGCCACGGACCCGGACGCGCGGCGTTTTGGCGAAGAGACCTTCCTGGTGCTGATGATCAGCCTGCTGTGTTGGCTGGGCGGGCGGCGTATCCCCATCGACCGCGCGGATTTTCGTCAGACGCGCTTGTCCTTGAGCGACGACGCGTTGCTCTGGGGGCCGAATTTGAGTTTTGGCGCCGAGCGCACCGAGATCGAATTTGCCAGCCGCTTTCTGCGCTTGCCGGTGGTCCAGGACCTGGCCTCGCTCAAGGTGTTTTTACGCAGCGCGCCGCAGTGGCTGGTGATCCGCTTTCGCAATCAGCACGGGTTGGCGACCCAGGTTCACCAGCGGTTGCGGCGCAGCCACTACAGCCAGTGGCCGACCCTGGATGCCTTTGCCGGCGAGCTGCAAATGAGCCCCAGCACCCTGCGCCGGCGCCTGGAGCGGGAGGGTTGTTCGTACCAGGAAATCAAGGACGAAGTGCGCCGCGGCATGGCCGTGCAACTGCTGCGCAACAGCGCCACCAGCATCGGCGAAATCGCCGAGCAGACCGGCTTCCAGGAACCCAGCGCCTTCCACCGCGCCTTCAAGAAATGGACCGGCGAAAGCCCCGGCCGCTACCGCGCCCGTTTCCAACCCCACACCCTGTAGCCGCTGCCGAGGCGCGAGGCAGCGCTGGCCGGCCCGAACGCCGCAGCAATACGGCGCCAATCAGGGCTGTCACCAGCGGCTACAGGCTTCGGCCGGGCATTTCGATGCCGTGCTGGTGCACGCGGCGGTACAGGGTGGCGCGGGAGATGCCCAAGGCCTTGGCGGCGGGCAGGGGTTTCCAGCGGTGGCGCACCAGGGCGTCGAGCAGGGCCTGGCGTTCCGGGCTGGCGTGGCGCTCGGCCGGGCTGTCGAGGGGCGTGCCGTCCAGTGCCAGGCCTTGCAACTGTTCGGGCAAATCCCGCAGCTGGATCAGGTCGTCCTCGCACACCGCACAGGCGTAGCGCAGCACATGCCGCAATTGGCGCACATTGCCCGGCCAGCGGTAACCCAGCAGGCATTCCAGGGCGGCGCTGCCCAGCTGCACCGGCGCCCCGCACAGCTGCGACTCTTCCTGCACAATGCGCTGGATCAGCGCCAGGCGATCGCTGCGCTCGCGCAACGGCGGCAACTGAAAGCGTGCGCCGCCCAAACGAAAATACAGGTCCTCGCGAAACTCGCCCGCCGCCACCAACTGCTCCAGGTCACGGTGACTGGCGCACACCACCTGGATATCCACGGCCTTGCGCCGCGAAGCCCCCAGCGGCGCCACTTCGCCCTCGGACAGCACCCGCAGCAGCCGGGTCTGCAACGCCAGGGGCATATCGCCGATTTCATCGAGAAACAGCGTGCCGCCATCGGCCTGTTGCAACAGGCCCTGCATGCCCTTGTTCGACGCCCCGGTAAAGGCCCCGGCGACATACCCAAACAACTCGCTTTCAATCAGGCTTTCCGGGATCGCCGCGCAGTTCACCGCCACGAACGGCCGCTCGCGGCGTTGGCTGGCCTGGTGCACCTGGCGGGCAAACACCTCCTTGCCGGAGCCGGTTTCACCCTGGATCAGCACCGGCAGGTTGCGGTCCTTGACCCGTACCGCCAGGCGCAGGCTTTCGGCCAGGCGCGGGTCGAGTTCGGCTGGCGCCAGGGCCAGGCGCTGGCGATTGCGGTTGACGCGCCGCGGCGCACTCAGGCGCCCGTGTAGCGCCTGGCGGCCGCCCAGGCAGGGCAGCAGGCACAGCGACTCATCCCGGGCCCGGTGCAGCGACTGCTGGTCGAACACCTGGCCGATGTGCTCCGGCAGGCGCCCCAGCCCCTGCAACAGCCACTGGCGCGCCGCCGGGTTCAGCGCGTGCAGGCGGCCATCGTCGTCCCAGGCCAGCAGGTAGTCCGGCTGGCTGTCGACATAGCCCGGGCTGTGGTGGGCCCGCAGCACCCAGAAGCCCTGGGCGCTGCTCATGAAAAACGCCTGTTCGATCTCCCGTGCGCTCTGCACCACCATCTGCCGGATCAGGTGCTGGGAGCGGCGCTCGTCCGGGGAGCGCACCGCCGACACATCGAGCACCCCGAGCAGTTCGCCCTGGGGGTCGAAGACCGGCGCGGCGGAGCAGGTCAGGCCGATAAAGGCAGCGCGAAAGTGGTCGCGCTTGTGCACCGTCACCGGGGCCCGGGCGGTGAGGACTGCGGCCACGCCGCAGGTGCCTTCCTCGCCCTCGGACCAGCAGGTGCCCAGGTACAGCCCGGCCTTGCGGCAATCATTACGAATGGTGCTTTCGACCCGGTAGTCGATGGTCTGGCCCTGGGCGTCGGTGAGCAGCACGCAATAGTCGGCGTCGCGCACCCGGCCGTGCAGGCGCGCGACCTCTTCGCTGGCGATGCGCAGAAACAGCTCGGAACGCTCGCGGCATTCCTGCAGCACATTCTGCGAAAGGATCCGTGGCCCCTGCAGCGAGCCCGGGTCCAGGTGATGTTGCTCCATGGAGCGGCGCCAGGAATCGAGGATCAGGTCCGAGACCGGCAATTGCGGCAGGTGTTCGGCGTTTCTCAAGACACGGCTGACGCAATCCACATGCGCCTTCGAGTGTGCGCAAAGCATGAGGGCCTCCGGTTCCAGCTTCTTATCGTTGTGCGGGCATTAAGCGCCGAACACCGGCCGCCGACAAGCGCCCTCTGATCGCAGGTCGGGGTGAGACGCAATGTCTCAAGGTCTCGTCCAGGCCCCGTGCAGCCTGACATGCAGCGTCTCAGCCGGTGTCTTCCGATGCCACTCGGCCATCGCTTGCACGAGGCCCTGGGCCGGGCTTTTGCGGGGTTTTTTCGCAACCTGGCACCGGCCTTGCTCTAGCTCTGATACCCAGCCTGACTGGCCAGATAATAAGAAGAGGTGCCCTATGTCGTTCGCTCAAGGTTCGTTCGCCGTTGTGCCCGGGGTGGCTGCATGAGCCGTTTGCCCTTGACCGTGGGCATCATCGCCAACCCGGCCTCGGGGCGCGACGTGCGCCGCCTGACCGCCAATGCCGGGCTGTTCTCCAGCACCGACAAAGTCTCGGTGATCCAGCGCCTGCTGGCGGCCTTTGGCGCCACCGGAATCGAACGGGTGCTGATGCCCACCGACATGACCGGCATCGCCGCCGCGGTGCAGAAAAACAGCCACAGCCGCCAGGCCCGGGACAGCCACTGGCCGGCGCTGGAGTTTCTCGACCTGACCCTGCGCCAGAGCGTCGAAGACACGCGCAAGGCCGCACGCTGGATGGCCGAGCGCGGCGTGGCGCTGATTGCCGTGCTCGGGGGCGACGGCACCCACAAGGCGGTGGCTGCCGAGGTCGGCGATATTCCGTTGCTGACCCTGTCCACCGGCACCAACAACGCCTTCCCCGAACTGCGCGAAGCCACCAGCGCCGGGCTGGCCGGCGGGCTGTTCGCCAGCGGGCGGATCCCGGCCGAAATCGCCCTGCGGCGCAACAAACGGCTGCTGGTGCGCGAGCCCGTACGGGGCCTGCACGAGATCGCCCTGGTGGACGTGGCGGTGTCCTCGCTGCCCTTTATCGGCGCTCGGGCCATCAGCCGTGCGGCGGACCTGGCCGAGGTCTTCGTGACCTTTGCCGAGCCCCAGTCCATCGGCCTGTCTGCCCTGTGCGGGCTGTGGCTGCCGGTCACCCGCCAGGAGCCCTACGGCGCCTGGATGCGCCTGGACCCCCATGCGCCCCAGGCCCTGCTGGTGCCCCTGGCCCCGGGGTTGTTGCAGGGCTGCGGGGTGCGCGACGCCGGTTACCTGCAACCCGGGGTGCCCCGGCCCCTGTCCCTGCCCAGCGGCACCCTGGCCCTGGATGGCGAGCGCGAAATCGAATTCAACCTGCATGACCGACCCACGGTCACCCTCGATGGCGGCGGCCCGCTGAGCATCGATGTCCAGGCGGCCCTGGCGTTCACGGCGCAAGAGCGCCTGTTGGCCATCGGTCGCGAACACCCGCAACACCCCGTGAACCTTCAGCACCAAGACACTCCTGGAGAATAAAAATGTCGACACCTTTGACCTCTGATCAGTTGCTGCATGCCTACCAGGTGATGCGCACCATCCGTGCCTTCGAAGAGCGCCTGCACGTGGAATTCGCCACCGGCGAGATTCCCGGTTTCGTCCACCTGTATGCCGGCGAAGAAGCCTCGGCCGCAGGCGTCATGGCCCACCTGGGCGACGATGATTGCATCGCCTCCAACCACCGCGGCCACGGCCATTGCATCGCCAAGGGCGTGGACGTGTACGGGATGATGGCCGAGATCTACGGCAAGAAAACCGGGGTCTGCCAGGGCAAGGGCGGCTCCATGCACATCGCCGATTTCGAGAAGGGCATGCTCGGCGCCAACGGCATTGTCGGCGCCGGCGCGCCACTGGTGGTGGGCGCGGCCCTGGCCGCCAAACTCAAGGGCACCGACAGCGTGGCGGTGGTGTTTTTCGGCGATGGCGGCTCCAACGAGGGCGCGGTGTTCGAGGCCATGAACATGGCCTCGGTGTGGAACCTGCCATGCCTGTTCATCGCCGAGAACAACGGCTACGCCGAGGCCACGGCCTCCAACTGGTCGGTGGCCTGCGACCACATCGCCGACCGCGCCGCCGGCTTCGGCATGCCCGGGGTCACGGTCGACGGCTTTGACTTCTTTGCCGTGCACGAAGCCGCCGGTGCGGCCGTGGAACGGGCCCGGGCCGGGGAGGGGCCATCGCTGATCGAGGTCAAGCTGACCCGCTATTACGGCCACTTCGAAGGCGATGCCCAGACCTACCGCGCGCCGGATGAGGTCAAGCATTTTCGCGAGCACAACGACTGCCTGATGCAGTTCCGCGAGCGCAGCACCCGCGCCGGGCTGGTTCAGGCCAGCCAGTTGGACCAGATCGACCACGAGGTCGAACTGCTGATCGAAAACGCCGTGCGCAAGGCCAAGTCCGACCCCAAGCCGAGCCCCGCCGACCTGCTCACCGACGTCTACGTCTCCTACCCCTGAATACTCCCTATAACAAGAATCGAGACCTCTATCATGGCGAGAAAAATCAGTTATCAGCAGGCCATCAACGAAGCCCTGGCCCAGGAAATGCGCCGCGACCCCAGCGTGTTCATCATGGGTGAAGACGTCGCCGGCGGTGCCGGTGCCCCCGGTGAAAACGATGCCTGGGGCGGGGTGCTGGGCGTGACCAAAGGCCTGTACCACCAGTTCCCCGGGCGCGTGCTCGACACCCCGCTGTCGGAACTGGGCTATGTCGGCGCGGCGGTCGGCGCGGCCACCTGCGGCGTGCGTCCGGTGTGCGAGTTGATGTTCGTCGACTTCGCCGGTTGCTGCCTGGACCAGATCCTCAACCAGGCGGCCAAATTTCGCTACATGTTCGGCGGCAAGGCGGCCACCCCGCTGGTGATCCGCACCATGGTCGGCGCCGGGCTGCGCGCGGCGGCCCAGCACTCGCAAATGCTGACCTCGCTGTGGACCCACATCCCCGGGCTGAAAGTGGTCTGCCCATCCTCGCCCTACGATGCCAAGGGCTTGTTGATCCAGGCCATCCGCGACAACGACCCGGTGATTTTCTGCGAGCACAAAATGCTCTACAGCATGCAGGGCGAAGTGCCGGAAGAGCTCTACACCATCCCCTTCGGCGAGGCCAACTTCCTGCGCGACGGCAAGGACGTGACCCTGGTCTCCTACGGGCGCACGGTCAACACCGCGATGGACGCGGCGCGCAGCCTGGCCGGGCGCGGCATCGATTGCGAGGTCATCGACCTGCGCACCACCAGCCCGCTGGATGAAGACAGCATCCTCGAAAGCGTGGAGAAGACCGGGCGTCTGGTGGTCATCGACGAAGCCAACCCGCGCTGCTCCATGGCCACCGATATCTCGGCCCTGGTGGCGCAAAAAGCCTTCGGTGCGCTCAAGGCACCGATTGAAATGGTCACCGCGCCGCACACCCCGGTGCCGTTCTCCGATGCCCTGGAAGACCTGTACATCCCCGACGCGGCGAAGATCGAAAACGCCGTGCTCAAAGTCATCGAATGGAGCAAGCGCTGATGAGCCAGATCCATACCCTGACCATGCCCAAGTGGGGCTTGTCGATGACCGAGGGCCGGGTCGATGCCTGGCTCAAGGAAGAAGGCCAGGCCATCACCAAGGGCGATGAAGTGCTGGACGTCGAGACCGACAAGATCTCCAGCAGCGTCGAGGCGCCGTTCTCCGGGGTGCTGCGGCGCCAGATCGCCCGCCAGGACGAAACCCTGTCCGTCGGCGCCTTGCTCGGCATCGTGGTCGAGGGCGACGTCAGCGACGCCGAGATCGACGCGGTGATCGAGCAGTTCCAGGCCGACTTCGTGCCCGGTGCCGGTGCCGAGGAAGACAGCGGACCCAAGCCCCAGAAAGTCGAACTGGACGGGCGCCTGGTGCGCTACTTCGAGCGCGGCGAAGGCGGTGTGCCGCTGGTGCTGGTGCACGGTTTTGGCGGCGACCTCAACAACTGGCTGTTCAACCACGAAGCCCTGGCCGCCGGCCGCCGGGTGATCGCCCTCGACCTGCCGGGCCATGGTGAGTCGGCCAAGCAGTTGCAGCGCGGCGACCTGGATGAACTGAGCGGCGTGCTGCTGGCGCTGCTCGATCACCTGGATATCCCCGAGGCGCACCTGGTGGGCCATTCCATGGGCGGTGCGGTGTGCCTCAACGCCGCGCGCCTGGCCCCTCAGCGGGTGCGCTCGCTGACCCTGATCGGCAGCGCCGGCCTGGGCACGGAAATCAACGGCAGCTACCTGCAAGGGTTTGTCGAGGCGGCCAACCGCAACGCCTTGAAGGCGCCGCTGATGCAGCTGTTCTCCAACGCCGAGCTGGTCAACCGGCAGATGCTCGAAGACATGCTCAAGTACAAGCGCCTGGAAGGGGTGGACAGCGCCCTGCGGCAACTGGCGGCGAACCTGTTCGGCGAAGGCCGGCAACAGCTCGACCTGCGAGCCGTGGTCCAGGACGGCGCGCAACCGGTGCTGGTGATCTGGGGCAGTGATGACGCGATCATCCCGGCGGCCCACAGCCAGGGCCTGGCGGCGCAGATCGAGATCCTGCCGGGCCAGGCGCACATGGTGCAGATGGAAGCGGCGGAACAGGTCAACCGGCTGGTGCTGGAGTTTATCCGCCAGCACTGAAGCCCGTGATGGCTGCGCCGGCCCCCTGGCTGCGCAGCCCTATAACAATAAGGAGTAGCCAAGATGGGTGTTTCTCTCAAATCGACTCAAAGCATGCGTGCCGCCGTGTGGCATGGCCGCAACGACATCCGCGTCGAAGACGTGCCGCTGCCGGGCGCGCCACCGGCCGGCTGGGTGCAGATCCGCGTCGAGTGGTGCGGGATCTGCGGTTCCGACTTGCATGAATACGTGGCCGGCCCGGTCTTCATCCCGGTGGATGCGCCGCACCCGCTGACCGGCATCAAGGGCCAGTGCATCCTCGGCCATGAGTTCTGCGGCGAGATCGTCGAGCTTGGCGCCGGGGTCCAGGGTTTCAGTGTCGGCGAGCCGGTGGCGGCCGATGCCTGCCAGCACTGCGGCACCTGTTATTACTGCACCCACGGCCTGTACAACATCTGCGAAAACCTGGCCTTCACCGGGTTGATGAACAACGGTGCCTTTGCCGAACTGGTCAACGTACCGGCCAACCTGCTGTACAAATTGCCGGCCAACTTCCCGGCCGAAGCCGGGGCGCTGATCGAGCCCCTGGCGGTGGGCATGCACGCGGTGAAAAAGGCCGGCAACTTGCTGGGGCAGAACGTGGTGGTGGTCGGCGCCGGGACCATCGGCCTGTGCACCATCATGTGCGCCAAGGCTGCCGGCGCGGCCCAGGTCATCGCCCTGGAAATGTCCGGCGCACGCAAGGCCAAGGCCCTGGAAGTCGGCGCGACCCACGTGCTCGATCCCAAGGAATGCGACGCCCTGGCCGAGGTCAAGCGCCTCACCGGCGGCCTGGGGGCCGATGTCAGCTTTGAATGCATCGGCAACAAACGCACGGCCAAGCTGGCCATCGACCTGATCCGCAAGGCTGGCAAATGCGTGCTGGTGGGCATCTTCGAAGAGCCCAGCGAGTTCAACTTCTTCGAGCTGGTGGCCACCGAGAAACAGGTGCTGGGCTCCCTGGCCTACAACGGCGAATTCGCCGATGTGATTGCCTTTATCGCCGACGGCCGCCTGGACATCACGCCGCTGGTGACCGGGCGCATCCAACTGGAAGAGATCGTTGGCCAGGGCTTTGAGGAGCTGGTCAACAACAAGGAACACAACGTGAAAATCATCGTTTCACCGGGTCGCGTGTAGCACGCCCAAGCGGGCGATTTGGCGATGGCCGTGGGTGGCCATCGCACTTTTTTAGGTTTTGCCGCTCTATTCATGGCCAGGCCGCGCTGATCCCCAGCTGTGCCAGTGAATATTGACCCGGTGCCGATGGCCTACGCCCCCTTCTTTTGCATGAAGCAATTGCTGCGCCGCCCCCTGCTGTTGGCAGGGCTGTTGGTGCTCTGTTCCAGTGGCTGCAGCCAGCAGCAAGGACGCGATATCGCGGAACAGTTTCGTAAAGGCAAACCCGACGAATTCTTCCAGACCAGCGTCGACCGCATGGCCACCCTGGGCATGCGCGACAACCTGCAAAGCCTGTACCTGCTGATGGGCAAGCTGTACCTGCGCAACCCGGCGCAGTGGCGCAAATCGGGCTACCCCGACGGCACCACCGCCCAGCGCGAAATCCGCAACGCCATCGAAAAACGCCAGCCGCTGCCTTCATTGGGCGATCGCCGGGATCTGGCGGCCTTGAGTTATTCCCTGAGCCCGGAATTTCAGGGGGACCGGGTCGGGGCGTTTATCTATGCCATCGGCAGCATGCTGGTGACGGCCCATGGCGGGCGCACCGAGTTTTATATGACCGATGCGATTGATCCGCAGTTTGTCAGCAATGCGGCGCGCAATATTGAGAAGGCCACTTGGTTGTTGAGCCAGCGGCAGGATGCCAATGGGGTGCTGTTGTTGTTTTCCAATGAGATTTCGGAGGAGGGCAGTAACCTGAGTTTTGCGGTTGAGTTTGGGAAGATTGTGGCGCGGTTGGATTTGCTGACGCAGATGTTGGATGAGCGGTATCGGCGGATTGGGTTGAATTATGCGCAGAGTTTGCTGTTTATGAATTTTTTGCCGGTGCAATAATCCGCAACTCCCAGGCGGCCCTCCGGCCGGCCTGCCTTACCCCTGTGGCGAGGGAGCTTGCTCCCGCTGGGCCGCGTAGCGGCCCCAAGACCTGACGCCTCGGGTTTATGGGTGTACATATCCATTGCTGCGGATGTGGCGGCTATAGGTTCCGCTCTTACAGCGGCTCACTTTTGAACAGCGCAAAAGTAAGCAAAACGCTCTTGCCCCACCACTCGGTGCCTCGCTTCGGCTCGGCATGCCCTCACTCCGGCATTGATCCGTGGGCCGCCGCGATGGGCCATCCATGGCCCAGCGCGGCTAACCCGGCGTCCTGCCGGGTTGCCCACGGCTCACTGCCTGCGTTCGGCCATCGTGGTTTAACGGGGCGCTTCAGATCAAAATCAAAATCAAAATCAAGGGCAAGACGGCGGCCTTCCGGCCGGCCTGGTGCCGCGCTCTGTCGCCGCTGCCGAGGCTGCGCTGGCCCTTACCGCCGCCCAACACACCTGCTACTGCCACCGTCCGAACGCCCCCCAATCCTCAACGCCCCAATTTCTCCATCGCCGCATCCGCCAGGAAAGACGACCGGCTCTTGATGTTGTGCTCTCGCACGAACCGGTCGATCCGCTGAATCACGTACCCGGGCAAGGTCACGTTGACCTTCTCGGTTTTGCCCAGGTAAGGCGCGACGTCGATGTCCAGCATGCCCCAGCCCATCCCCGCGAAATCGGGGTTGGCGCGGTGCTGGCCGATGGAGGTGGGCAGGGGAATGGCGTGTCCTGCACGGGCCAGTTCTTCGAGCATGATGTGGGCGATTTCCATGGCGGCGCCGTACGCGGTCTCGAAGCTGTCGCCAGCGGTGACGGCTCCAGGAATGTCGGGAATCTGGATGCCGGTGGCCGTCTGTTCGTCGCCCCACTCGATGCAGATGGGATATTGCACGGGGATTTCCTCAATAGATGAAGGCTGAAGGGCTATATCAGTCCAGCCAGTTTCCGGATGGCCCTGACCGTGCCCCGTGGCAGTTCCTTCTTCGGGTGCGGCACCGGAACGGTCTCGGGCCGGTGGGGATGCTTGAACAGGTGGTGGCTTCCGGTAACCCGGTCCAGTACCCATCCTGCGGCTTCAAGCTCCTTGATCAGCTGTCTGCTTTGCACCTCCATCTCCTTATCGGGTGAGGGGTGCTTTATAACTCCAGGCGCATAGTAACGCAGGTTGAATTATGTGTCTGGAGTTATGTATCGGAAAGTGTCGTTCAGGCGTCTTGGCAAACATCAAAGCGCTTTCGGCCAACGGCAGCCGGTCGCAAAGGGCTGCAAGGGGGCGATTTTTGAAAAAACAGCGCTTTGTACAACACTTAGGGTTCGCCTGTGGGTTTGCCTAGGTTCAGCGCGGCTGGAATGAAGGCGTCAGGCCTGATTCTGGAGAAGAAAAATGCTCAGCAAAAACACGATCTGCCTCTGGTACAACGGCACTGCGCAAGATGCTGCGCAGTTCTACGCCCAGACCTTTCCGGACAGCGCGGTAGTCGCTGTTCATCACGCGCCTGGCGACTACCCGGCGGGCAAGCAGGGCGATGTCATAACGGTCGAGTTCACGGTCATGGGCATCCCTTGCCTCGGATTGAACGGCGGGGCGGGGATCACGCATAACGAGGCTTTTTCATTCCAGGTGGCGACCGACGACCAGGCCGAAACGGACCGCTTGTGGAACGCGATTGTCACCAACGGAGGCCAGGCAAGTGTCTGTGGCTGGTGCAAGGACAAGTGGGGCGTGTCGTGGCAGATCACGCCCCGTGTGTTGACCGCCGCGATCATCGACCCCGATCCCGCGGCGGCCAAGCGCGCTTTCGACGCCATGATGACCATGACCAAGATAGACATTGCCGCCATCGAAGCCGCACTCGCCGGTTAGCAGGCCTGTAAGCCGCTGCGTATTGGTGTTGGCCGTCATCCGAACGCCAGCGGCTACAGAGCCTGTAGCCGCTGCCGAGGCAAGAGGCTGCGCCGGCCAGCGCCGGCGCCGTGATACTTCAGGTGCATCAGGGCTCTTGTCCCGTACGCCACTGAATCACCTCCAACACCGCGCACCCTTCCCGGGTGAGCAGGTGCACCCCACGAGTGATCCGCGTCAGATCACAGTCGGAAATATCCTTCAGATTAAGCGTGGACAGCGTGTCCATCAGATCCCGCACCACGGTGAAACGATGGGCCGCACTGCTGGCGAGATCGTTCAGAGAGGCTTGGGTGTCGAGGTAGAAAACCGCTTGATCGGCGTCGTGGGTGTCGACGGCAGTAAAGCGCGAGTGTGCTTGGTCATACATCGGTGCAGCTCCTGTGAGTGGAGCAATCACCTGAGGTGCCGGCTACGAGGGAAATGACGATTGTGCGGGTATGTGACGACCGGGGATCCACCGCGCACAGCCGTCATAACATCCTGTCGCGGGCACCTGATAGGCGACTGCAAGAGTGTGTCGATCGCTGATGCTGCGTTGTAATCCCGACCGGCCAAGGTCGTTCGCGATTTTGCTGCGAGGGCGAACTATAGGGTGGGTGGTTGAGAGCGACAACTGGGTGTCGGGTGAGATTGTTTGAGGAGGTGTGTCGTGGAAGCAGCGGAAACAGTGGCGACGGGACATAGGTGATTAAGCTGTGGTTTGCCCTAGGGAATTGAGTACATACAAGAGAGGCCGCTATCGGCCAAAAGGAGTCACTCATAGCATCTACTAAACTGGGGCGATTGATGTATCAATCAAAGGACGCCAAGGTTAGATGTTGATTTATTTCAGTAGACTTTGACCCTCTGGGAGGGTTGGCAGCTGGAATGGAAGTCAAAATGTATATACCCATAGTTCATTAAATACATAATCAGGGTCAAGGATATCGCTGAGGCTTTCAAAGTCGTCAAGCTCTTCGGGAAGAGATAACCCAATTCCGCGAAGCTGGTCTATTTGAACAAAACCCGACCACGCTATTTGTGCTTTTGAATTGGCCAGTACTTCTGAAACGGTAATTCCAGGCCATAATTTATCCATGTACCTTCCTTGGAATTTTTCATTGCATGATACTGCCGAAATTATACCTTCGCTGTCATGGTATGCGGTTATTAATCCATTATTTATGACTAATGCATTCGTTGTTTTTTCAATAAGGTATTCGCTTTTTAATATTGCTCTGGCTATGTTCTCTATCTGCTCGCCAATCGATATTCCCCCAATAGATACTCCGGGGATGATGATGTTGTTTATTTTCATGGTTGCCCTCTATTTTGGCGAGTTAGCCAAGATTTCATTAATGAATACGCTGATGACCGTCTCGCTATCCTTACCGACCAACTTCACCAGCATTACGTTTTATTCGTTCGTTGCCTTTCACGAAGGGCTGCTTCTGGCCGATTGCAGCCCTTCACGACAGACCGCTATCGGCCAGAAGCCGCCAGTGGCGAAAGACTGCTCTCGACCCAAAGCTGACCTTCACCCAGCCTGCTAAAACCGAGAAGCTGAATCAATGTAGACGATCAGCACCAAGGGAAAACGGCTGGAGCATGCTCGACCTCAAGCCGCACCAGTCTTCCTTGGCGACCTTCCAAACAATGTAAAGCTGAGTAAAAAGTAGAGCAGACGAGGATCAGGACATTAGATTCGTTACCGCTCCAACGGCTACATGGTTGCAACGAATGCTTCCGCCAATTCCCCAGATCGAGACGATCTCCACGAGAATCGATAAGTCTTGTAATCGCTTCAGATTAATTGATTCGAGCACGTTTTGATGATTGAAATCTGTCAGTGAAAGGTCATGGATATCACTGAATATCAGCTCAACCAGTAAACTTTTCTGGCATACGTATTCAAAGTCCGCCGTCCCAACGCCAACCGCATCATGCTCTCGATAGTGCACGCACAGCTTCGCGATCGTAGCCGAACCTTGGTCCGGCAGGGCACGCGATACCAAAAAAGAGATCACCTCTGCGTCGTGAAACGATGGCCAGAAACCAATAGTTTCAATCACATTTTCGGCTCCGCTGATCAGCTCTTCGGGTTTCACTGTGTGCCTCCAGGATGACGTCAATGATTGATATTCATCAGATATGCAGCAAACGGCAAGTCATTGTGCAGCGACCGCGCCTCACACTGTAGAGATCCTATGCAGGAAAAAGCCTGAATCGGTAGGCTTGCTCAGTGATGACTGCAAAGGATCTTTTGGGTCGACTGTAGCCCTTCGCGACAGGCAGAAATCGGCTCTAAGTCTTCCTTCTCGTAGAAGGCTATTGATCAGAGGCTGCTGGTCAATGTTTCTCAATATTCACGCACAGTCCATCTCGCAACACTCCCAATATTTCCTACACCAGAAAAACCCAACCGGCTTTTCATGGACGCCCCCATGCCGTCCATTGCACTATTGCGCCGACCTTTCAGTCACCCACCATCCTCCCGTCAATGGCCGCCCCATCAACGGCCCACGCTAAGGAAGCAACCCGTTTTATGACCGTCTCCGAACTGTTCGCCGCTATTCGTAAACCCTATGTTGAAACGCTGTCACGTGTCGCTGCGCAGTGCGCGTCGCACGTTGAGCCGGCTTATAGAAACAGCGATGGCTCATTGGCCACGGAAGGCGCAATGGACACGCCCTGTCGGGTGGATGCCATTGCAGCGGAGGGCGTTTCGGCTGGGCAGCTGGTGCAGGTCGACTCTGAAACCGAGCTGGCCTTTGAGCCTGTACGTTTTGAGCTTGGGCAGACGGCGGTGGTCATTTCTCCGTTTGGTTGGGACTGGTTGCCATTGGAGGTGCGGGGCTTGAGTGGGGAGGTGGCCTCACAGGTGGTTCGTGCCTGGTTCTTTGAGTGGTTCGATGGGGAGGATGAGAACCCGCCTACCGAAGAAGGGCTGCAAGGTGTGGTGCACTTTGTGTCGGATCCGGAGGCGACGGAGGAGGGGTACAGGGTGAAGATTGATTTGGGGTCGGCTCCGGGGGAGGCGGTGGAGGGGCTGCTGTTTGAGTTGTCAGATGCGGGGGCTGTTGGGGTTGCGCTTGGGTGAATGAGTACATCTGAGGGGGCATGGTGTTTTTGAGGGCCAGCGCAGGCTCGGCAGCGGCTACAAGGACGCGAACGAACCAAAACCAGGCCGGCCGGAAGGCCGCCGTCTTGCTCTTGATTTTGCTTTTGCTTTTGATTTTGATCTGAAGCGCCCCGTTAAACCACGATGGCCGAACGCAGGCAGTGAGCCGTGGGCAACCCGGCAGGACGCCGGGTTAGCCGCACTGGGCCATGGATGGCCCATTGCGGCGGCCCACGGATCAATGCCGGAGTGAGGGCATGCCGAGCCTAGGCGAGGCACCGAGTGGTGGGGCAAGAGCCCTTTGGTTACTTTGGGGCTTTTCCAAAGTGACCCGCCGTAAGGGCGGAACCCATAGCCGCCACACCCGCAGCAATGGATATGTACACCCATAAACCCGAGGCGTCAGGTCTTGGGGCCGCTGCGCGGCCCAGCGGGAGCAAGCTCCCTCACCACAACAAGCTCCCTCACCCCAACAAGCTCCACCACCTCACAAAGTCAGCTCGCCAGACCCGCAGATCACACATCTACATCCCAAAAATCAATGCACAATCTGCGCAAGAAACGCCTTAGCCCGCTCACTCTTCGGCGCCCCAAAAAACGCCTCCGGCGGCGCATCTTCCACAATCCGCCCCCCATCCAAAAACAACACCCGCTCCGCCACCTGCCTTGCAAACCCCATCTCATGGGTCACACACAGCATGGTCATGCCACTCCCCGCCAGCTTCACCATCACATCCAGCACCTCACTGACCATCTCCGGGTCCAGCGCCGAGGTCGGCTCATCGAACAACATGATCTTGGGCTCCATGCACAACGCCCGGGCAATCGCCACGCGCTGTTGCTGCCCACCGGACAGCTGGCTCGGGTATTTGTCGGCCTGGTTCTCGATCCCCACCTTGGCCAGAAACCCCCGGGCCAGTTCCTCGGCCTTTTTGCGCGACAGGCCGCGGACGGTGATCGGCGCCAGGGTGCAGTTGTCGAGCACGCTCATGTGCGGGAACAGGTTGAAGTGCTGGAACACCATGCCCACTTCGCTGCGCACGCGGGCCGCTTCGCGGGTGGCTTGGGAGAGGTCGGTGTTGTCGATGAGGATCCGGCCTTTCTCGGCGATTTCCAGGCGGTTGATGCAGCGGATCAGGGTCGATTTGCCCGAGCCGGAAGGGCCGCAGAGGACGATGCGTTCGCCCTCGCGCACTTTGAGGTCGATGTCGTGCAGCACGTGGAACGCGCCATAGAATTTGTTCAGGCCGCTGATATCCACCACCACTTTGCGGGTGTCGGTGGCGATGATCGGCGCGGTGGTCAACGGGGCAGTCTGGGTCAGCATGGTCGGGTCTCCGGCGATCAGTGGAAGCGGTCGGCGCTGTAGGGCGCAGGGTCGGTGAACGGCGTGGCGCCGGTGAGCATTTCCGCCAGCAGGCGGCCGCTGACCGGGCCCAGGGTCAGGCCGTGGTGGGCGTGGCCGAAGTTGAACCACAGGCCTTTATGGCGTGCGGCCGGGCCGATCACCGGGCACATGTCGGGCAGGCACGGACGACGGCCGAGCCAGGGTTCGGCGTCGACCCGTTCGCCCAGGGGGTAAAAGCGGCGGGCCAGGGCTTCGCAGCGACGCAGCTGGATTTCATTGATCGGGTCGTCGCGGTCGGCGAATTCAATGCCGGTGGTCAGGCGAATGCCGCCGACCATCGGCGCCAGCACGTAGCCGCCCACCGGGTCCAGCAGCGGGTGCTGCAAACGGGTGCCCGGCAGCGCCGCGTAGTGCATGTGGTAACCGCGTTTGATCGCCAAGGGGATCTGGTAGCCCAGGGGTTCGAAAATCCCCCGCGCTTCAGGGCCCAGGGCCACCACTGCCTGTTCGGCGCTGATCACCCCGGCCTCGCTCTGTACCTGCCACTGGCCGTCGACTTGGCGCAGGCTCAGGGCATCGCCGATCACGAAGCGGCCACCGCGCTGCTTGAACAGTTCGGCGTAGCCGCGGGTCAGGCCGCCCGGGTCGGTGACGGTCTTGGGGTCGAGCCAATGCAGGCCGCCGACCACGTCGGGGTGCAGTCCGCTTTCCAGTTGATGGATCTGCTGGCGGTCGAGCACCCGGTAGTTCAGGCCGTATTCCTCCAGGGCCAGGGCGTCGGCCTGGGCCTTGGCGAAGGCGGCCGGGTCGTTGAAGGCTTCGATCCAGCCTTCACCCTGGATCAGGCCCTGCATCCCGGCGGGTTCGGCCAGTTGCATATGTTCGCTGACGCAGCGCTCGATCAGCGGCAGCATGGCGCGGGTGGCGCGGGCCAGGCCTTTGGGCGCGGAATGGCGCCAGTACTGCAGCAGCCAGGGGCCGGCCTTGGGCAGGTGGCTGAAGCTGTAGCGCACGTCCGATTGCTGGTTGAGGCCGTAGCGCAGCAGCTTCGACACTTCCCGGGGGAAGGCGTAGGGGATCACGCTGGCGCGCTCGATCAGTCCGGCGTTGCCGTGGCTGGTGCCGTTGCCCGGTGGCTGGCGGTCGAGCAGGATCACCTGCTGGCCGCGCGCTTGCAGGTGCAGGGCGGTGCTGACGCCGACGATCCCGGCGCCCAGAACGATGGTTTGGCAATGCATGGAGTCAATCCTTGGTACGCGGGCCGCCAGGGCGTCCCGCTGGAGTTCGGTCAGTTGAGGTGGCGGCTGAGGCGGCCTTCGAGGAGTTTCAGGCTGCGCCGCACCACTTCAACGATCACCAGGTACAGCACCGCGGCCCAGAGGTAGATCTGGAAGTCGAAGCTGCGGGAGAAGGCCAGTTTGGTCACGCCCATCAGGTCGTAGATGGTCACCAGGGAGGCGATGGCGCTGGCCTTGATCATCAGGATCAGCTCATTGCCCAGGGGCCCGATGGCCACCAGCAACGACTGCGGCAGGATCACTTTGCGAAAGCTGGTCCAGCGCGACAGGCTCAAGGCCTTGCACGCTTCGCGCTGGCCTTCGGCGACCGCCAGCAGGCTGCCACGCAGGATTTCCGCCTGGTAGGCGGCGGTGTTCAGGGTGAACGCCAGCAGGGTGCAGAACCACGCATCGCGGAAGAACCACCACAAGCCCACGTCCTGCCAGAAGCCTTTGAACGAGCCCAGGCCGTAATACAGCATGAACAGCTGGGCCAGCAGCGGCGAGCCGCGGAAGAAGTACACATAGGCGCCGCTGACGTTGCGCAGCAGGCGGCTGTTGGACAGGCGGGCGAGGGCGATCAGCAGGCCGAGCACGGCGCCGAGGCTGAAGGAGATCGCCACCAGCTTGCCGGTGACCAGCAGGCCGTCGATAAAGCGCGCGCCGTAGCGGTCCAGCAGCTCGGGGCTGAGGAACAGGTTGAGCAATTCATCCAGGCTCATGGGCGCGCGCTCCGTTGATGACGGTTGAAGTACTGCTCAAGGAAGCGGAACAGTTGCCCGGACAACGCCGAGAAAAACAGATAGCCGAAGCAGGCCACGGCGTAGAACAGCATCGGTTCCTTGGTCACGCTGACGGCCAGGTTGGTCTGGCGCATCAGGTCCACCAGGGAGATGGTCGAGACCAGGGAGGTGTCCTTGAGCAGTGACAGCCAGTTGTTCGACAGGCCCGGCAGGGCGATGCGGGTCAACTGCGGCAGCACCACCTTGGTGAAGGTGGTACGGCGCGACAGGCTCAGGGCCGAGGCGGCTTCGTACTGGCCCTTGGAGATGGTCTTGAAGGCGCCCAGCCAGATCTCGCTGGAGAACGCGGCGAACACCAGGCTGAAGGCGATCATCGCGGCGACGAAGGTGTTGATCGCCACTTCGCCGGGGTAGCCCATGGCGCCGAGGATCTTCTGTGCAGCAATCTGGCAGCCGTAGTAGATGATCAGCAGGGTCAACAGCTCCGGCAAGCCGCGAAATACGGTGGAGAAGGTGGTGGCCCAGGCCCGCACCCAGCGGTTTTTCGAGCGGGCGGCCAGGGCGACGGCGAGCCCCAGGGGCAGGCCGATGGGCACGCAGCTCAGGGCCAGGGCGATGGTGACCAGGGCCCCGGCCAGCAAGGCCGAACCCCAGCCGCCGCTGGCGAACGATAACAGTGACAGATGTTCGAACATGCTCGAACCCTCAGGACAAATTGAGCCTGCACGCCGGCGCCGCACTCAGGGGGTGAGTGCAGGGCTGGGGTACTCGAAAGAGGCGGGCCGCCACGCGGCCCGGGGCGGTCAGTAGATATCGAAGGCGAAGTAGCGGCTGGAGATCTTCTTGTAGGTGCCGTCGGCCACGATCTCGTCCAGGGCCTTGTTCAGGCGCTCGCGCAGGGCGTTGTCTTCCTTGCGCACGGCGATCGAGGCGTCGGCGGTGGTGCCTTGTACGTCACCGATGATCTTGCAGCAGTCCTTGCCGGCGGTTTCGGCCCAGGCCAGCAGCGGAAACTTGTCGGCGATCACCCCGTCGACACGGCCGGCGGCCAGGTCGCTGTTGGCTTCGTCCAGGGTCGGGTAGAACTTCACGTCGGCACCGGCCGGGCCGTAATGGTCTTCGGCGTAGATGGCCTGGGTCGAGGACGACTGGGCGCCGACGGTGCGGCCTTTGAAGCTGGTCTGGGCGTCGGTGATGTCCGAGTCCTTGGCCACGGCGACCGACAGCGGGGTGCGGTAGTAGTGGTTGGTGAAGGCGATTTTCTTCTTGCGCTCGTCGGTGGCGATCATCGAGGCCACCACGGCGTCGTATTTCTTCGCCAGCAGCGCCGGGATGATGCCTTCCCAGTCCTGGGCGACGATGGTGCATTCGACCTTCATGCGTTCGCACAGGGCGTTGGTGATGTCGACGTCAAAGCCGTGCAGCTTGTTGTCGGAGTCGACGTAGTTGAAGGGCGGGTAGGCGCCTTCGGTGGCGATTTTCAGGACTTCAGCCTGGGCACCGGTAGCACCGGCGAGGACCATGGCACATGCACTGGCAAAGCGAACGACATTCTTCATTTAGCACCTCGATTATTGTTTTGGTCTGGCAGAGGATGTGTAACCCACGAACTCGTTATGCAGGGCGGCGGTGGCTTCCAGGCGGCGCTCGACGTCCGGGCCCAGTTGCTTGCACACCTCGTTCACCAGCAGGTGCACCAGCGACAGCATGGCTGCGGTGGACTCCCAGAACAGGTTGAACTCGGTGGGCACGCGGAACACTTCATCGGCGTTCTGCTCGGCCCAATCGCAGAACGTGTCGGTGACCAGGGTCACCGCGATCCCGGCCTCACGGGCCTTGCGGCACAGGTTGAGGGCGTGGCGCGAATAGCGCCGGGCCTCGAACACCACCAGGGCGCAATCCCCCGGCTGGCTCAGCAGCACCTCGGCGTAATGCCCGGCGGCACCGTCCACCAGGTGCACGTCATCGCGCAGGTACTGCAGCAGGTGGACCATGGACGCGGCGATACCACGCTCGGTCTGGAACCCGGCGACAAACACCTTGCGCCGGGTGGCCAGGCGCTGGGCCACGGTGATCCAGGCCGGGGTCAGGCTGTATTCATAGACTTTCATCAGGGCGCCGACTTCCAGCTCGAAGCTGCGCGGCAAACCCTGGGGCGCCTGGTTCGGCTGCTGGCGAAATTCCTGCAACCGATCGCCGACCAGCCACGGGCCTTCGCCGAGGTCATTTTTCAGGTCGTTTTTCAGGTCTTTGAAGTGGCTGTAACCGATGGCGCGGCAGAAACGCCCAACGCTGGATTCGCTGACGCCGAGCTTGTCGGCAATGTCGGCGGCGGTCTGGAAGGGCAGCTCGTAGAGGTTGGCCAGCATGTAGCTGGCAATGGCCCGGCCCGAAGCGGTGGCGCTCGACAGACTGCTTTCAAGGCGTTGTTTGATGGGCTGGCTCACGGCGAATTCCTGTGGTTGGACAGCGCGTGGAGTGGAAAATGAATGTTTTCTGTCATTAAGTCAATGTTTGACAGATAACTGGCGTGACGCGATAGTCAGGCCACTTCCAATAACAACTCCACCGGAGCCTGCGATGTCCGAAGCCACCCCCGTGCACGCCGAAATCGAGCACCTTGAGCTGTCCGAATTGACCCAGTTGCTGCAGCGCATTTTCCTGCGCCACGGCACCAGCCCCGAGGTCGCGCAGGTACTGGCCGACAACTGCGCCCGGGCGCAACGCGACGGCTCCCACAGCCATGGGGTGTTTCGCATCCCGGGTTACCTGGCGTCCCTGGCCAGCGGCTGGGTCGATGGCCAGGCGCGGCCGGTGGTGGAGGATGTGGCCAGCGGTTTTATAGCCGTGGATGCGGCCAACGGCTTTGCCCAGCCGGCCCTGGCCGTGGCCCGCGAGGCCCTGATCGAGAAGGCGCGCAGTGCCGGGATCGCGGTACTGGCGATTCGCAATTCCCACCACTTCGCCGCGCTCTGGCCCGATGTCGAGCCCTTTGCCGAAGCCGGCCTGGTGGCCCTGAGCGTGGTCAACAGCATGACCTGCGTGGTGCCCCACGGCGCTCAGCGGCCGCTGTTCGGCACCAACCCGATTGCCTTTGCTGCGCCACGCGCCGGGGCCGACCCGATTGTGTTCGACCTGGCCACCAGCGCCATCGCCCATGGCGATGTGCAAATCGCCGCGCGCCAAGGCGAGCAGCTGCCGCCGGGCATGGGTGTGGACAGCCAGGGCCAGCCGACCTGCGACCCCAAGGCGATTCTCGACGGTGGCGCCCTGTTGCCGTTTGGCGGGCACAAGGGCTCGGCGCTGTCGATGATGGTCGAGCTGCTGGCGGCGGCGCTGACCGGCGGCAACTTCTCCTTTGAGTTCGACTGGTCCCAGCACCCCGGCGCGCAAACCCCCTGGACCGGCCAGTTGCTGATCGTCATCGACCCGAGCAAATCCGGGGGCGGGCGCTTTGCCAGCCGCAGTGACGAGCTGGTGCGGCAGATGCAGGCGGTAGGCCTGGAGCGCCTGCCGGGCGACCGCCGTTATCGCAGCCGCGCCCAGGCCCGCGAGCACGGGATCCCCCTGGCCGCTGCCGAGCTGGCCAAACTGCGCCAGTTGGCGGGTTGAGCCGCAAGTCGTTCATCCTCTCGGGCCGGGGCTTGTAGGCCTTAAGTTTTGCTCCCGGTAGCGGTCCGGTCTTACGTCGAGTTTGCCGGGCCCTGCCAGCCACTCCAAAGCAGCCGCCATTCAGCGCCAAGGCAGCATGGGCCTGGCCGCAGGTCCTTTTGATAATCGCCTCCGACATCTCGTCCCCCGTTTGCGGAGCGCGCCATGCATAACAATAAGAATTTGCGGCAGTCTTTCCTGCCGGCCCTGATCGCCGGCTTTTCGACCCTCGGCCTGAGCACCATCGCCGAGGCCGAGATCATGCTGTACGACAAGGACCAGACCACCTTTTCCACCGACGGCTACATCAACGCCTTCTACGTCAACAGCGATGTCGACCGTGCCGGCGATCAGTACGACCGGCGCCAGGCACGGGTCAAGATGGGCTTTTTGCCCAACTACCTGGGCTTCAACATGGGCAAGCAGGTGGACGACTTGAAACTCGGGGCCCGCGCCTCGTTCTGGGTGACCATCAACGACAGTGAAACCAACGGCACCGACACCGCCATCGACGTGCGCCAGTTCTACGGCACCGTGGCCAACCCGGAGTGGGGCGAGGTGCTGATCGGCAAGGACTTCGGGCTGTTCGCCCGGTCCAACATCCTGCTCGATGAACTGCTCGCCGGTTACGGCCAGGTCAGCGACAGCCTGGGCCTGGTGGATGGCGGCGGGGTGTCGTTCGGCAATATCGGCAGCGGCTACCCGTACCCGTTCCCGACCTCGCAGATCACCTATCGCACCCCGGTAATGGACGGCCTGCGGGTCGCGGTGGGGATCATGGACCCGGTGGACACCAACGACAGCAGCCCGACCGGCAAGGCCTACCAGGAGAACCCGCGCACCGAGAGCGAGATCACCTACCAGTTCGACCTGGGCGGGGCCAAGGTCTACAGCTGGCTCAACGGCAGTTACCAGAGCTCGGACAACACCGACTCCACGGTCAAGTCAGTCACCTCCAAGGGCCTGGGCTATGGGGTGCAGGCCAAGATGGGCGGCTTGTCCCTGACCGGCTCGGGGTTCCAGGCCAAGGGCATCAACCCGTTCTTCACCAACAACGCCGGCGAAGCCACGCTGCGCAATGTCGACAGTAACGGCTACCTGCTGCAGGGCTCGTACAAACTCGGCAAGAACCGCCTGGCCCTGTCCTATGGCAAGACCCGTGACGACGGCAACGGCGTGGTCGGCAGCGGCGCCGACTATGAAACCCGCGGCATCGCGCTGTTCCACGACATTAACGACAACCTCAAGCTGGTGGCCGAGTACAACCAGTTCGAGATCGATGGCCACGACACCAGCGCCCAGAACGAAAACACCGACACCTTCGCCGTCGGCGCAGTCCTCACCTGGTAACCCCCTGGCCCGGATCCCGCCGTGCGCATCGCGGCGTGGCCCGGGCCGTCTGCCTGGTGCCGGCGGTCGGCGTCTCATCCCATTGAAGCGCCCACCCACTACACAAGTAGCATTCGTCGGGCGCGGGCGACTTCGTACACTCATGCCTCATACAGCGCACCCGCGGGAGGCGAAGATGCAACAAGCCCAGAGCGAGGGTGTCGTCAGCGCGATGTCCCAGGCCACCGATGTGCAGCAGGTCGCCCAGGAGCTGGCGCGGCAGCTGTTGCACCCGCACCTGGGGTTCGTGCTGTTTTTCTGTTCGGCCGAATATGACCTGCAGGCCCTGGGCCAGGCCCTGCATCAGGGTTTTGGCGGGATCCGCCTGGTGGGCTGCACCAGCGCCGGGGAGATCACCCCCCAAGGCTACGGGCGCAATTGCGTGACTGCGATCGGCTTTGACCACCGGCACTTTTCCATCGCCACCGAGCTGATCGACCAGATGGAGCACTTCAGCCTGATCGACGCCCAGCAGATGGTCGAGCGCCTGGTCAGCGACTGTCGCAGCAACACCCTGGCGCCAATCAAGGGCAACAGCTTTGCCCTGACCCTGCTCGATGGCTTGTCCAGCCGCGAAGAAATGGTCCTGGCGGCGCTGAGTGCGGCCCTGGGGGATATTCCGCATTTCGGCGGCTCGGCCGGCGACGACAATTACCTGACCCACACCCATGTCTACTTCGGCGGCGAGTTCCACAGCGGCGCGGCGGTGGTGGTGCTGGTCAATACCTGGCTGGATTTCGAGGTGTTCACCACTCACCACATCCTGCCGCGGGAAGAAAAACTGGTGGTCACCGGCGTCGACAGCAGCTTGCGCCGGGTCTACGAGCTCAACGCGGAGCCGGCCGCCGAGGAATACGCGCGGCTGATCGGGGTGCCGGTGGACGAACTCGACCACCGGGTATTCGCCGCCCACCCGCTGGCGGTGCGCATCAACCAGCACTACTACGTGCGCGCGGTGCAACAGGTGCACCCGGACCTGAGCCTGAGTTTTTACTGCGCGGTGGAAAACGGCATCGTCCTCACGGCCATGACCCCGGGGCCGTTGCTGCCCAACCTGCAAGCGCTGTTCGACGGTCTGCAACAGCGCCTGGGCGGGCTGCTGCTGACCATCGGCTGTGACTGCTTTTTGCGTCGACTGGAACTCGAAGACCGCGGCAGCCTGGACGAGATCGGGGCCTTTTTGCGCGAGCAGCGGGTGATGGGGTTCAACACCTACGGAGAACAGTTCAATGGCATGCAT
The DNA here is from genome assembly GCF_049199125.1 of Pseudomonas sp. QD4. Classification (NCBI taxonomy): domain Bacteria; kingdom Pseudomonadati; phylum Pseudomonadota; class Gammaproteobacteria; order Pseudomonadales; family Pseudomonadaceae; genus Pseudomonas; species Pseudomonas sp. QD4. Next base: position 1,898,225 of record NZ_JBLZOM010000001.1, on the reverse strand, counting down.
ATCAACCAGACCTTTACCGGGGTTGCCATTGCCCGCAGCCGAACCCCCGCCAGCCGCTGAGCTGCAAGCCCAGGTCACGCGGCTTGCAGAAGAGAACCGCAAACTGCGGCGGATCAACGCCGCGCTGATCGAGCGGGTCGAATCCGGGGTCACCCGGGGCAACGACCCCTACGCGGCGTTCCAGCATTCGGTGGTGTTGGCCGAACAGGTGCGCGAGCGCACCGATGCGCTGAACCAGGCCATGGCCGAGCTCAAGGCCGGCAACCGCCTGTTGAGCGAGGCGCGGCTGCGGGCCGAGACCGCCCATCAGTACCTGATCGATGCCATTGAGAGTATTTCCGACGCCTTTGTGCTGTTCGACGAAGAGCAGCGCATCGTGCTGTTCAACAGCCGGTTCAAGGCGTTCTGGAGCAACAGCCGAGTGCGGATCATGGCCGGCATGCGCCTGGCCGAAGTCAAGCGGCTGATGACCAGCACCGGGATGTTCAGCGAAGAACCCCGGGGCCATGGCGACGAACACCTGCTGTATCGCTTGCAGGACGGGCGCTGGTTGCAGATCAGCGAACGGCCGACGCTGGAGGGCGGACGGGTGATCCTGTTCACCGACATCACCGAGGTCAAGCTCAGCGAAACCCTGCGTCGGGAGCAGGCGGTGGCGCAAAAATCCCACCTGCTGCAGCGGGCGGTGGACAACCTGTCCCAGGGCGTGGCCATGGTCAACGCCGAGGGCATCCTTGAGCTGTGGAACCGGCGCTTCCTGGAGCTCAGCGGCTTGGCCCCGGTGGCGGCCCACCGGCCATTCGCCGAGGTCATCGCCGACAGCGAACTGAGCCTGCTGACCCCCGCCAGCCGCGACAGCAACGGGCGGGTGATCCATGAATGCGAGCAGCGCCTGTACGACGGGCGCATGCTGGAAATCCGCACCCATCCGCTGCCCACCGGCGGTTTCGTCAACACCTTCACCGACATCACCGAGCGCTACCAGCACGCCGAGGCCCTGAGCGAAAGCGAGCGCTGGATCCGCCTGATCACCGACCATGTGCCGGCGCTGATCGCCTACCTCAACGCGGACCTGGTCTACGAATTCACCAATAAGGTCTACGAGGAATGGTACTGCTGGCCGCGTGGGGTGATGCTCGGCCAGAGCCTGCGCGAGGTCCACAGCGAACAGCACTACCAGCGCCTGGAGTCCTACGTGGCGCGGGCCCTGGCCGGGGAGAGCGTGACCTTCGAATTCCCGGAAACCAACATCAATAACCAGGAGCGCTACATGCTGCGCTCCTACGTGCCCAACCGCCTGGCCACGGGTGAGGTGGTGGGGATTTTCGTGCTGATCCGCGACATCACCGAACGCCGGCGCACCGCCGAGGCGCTGCACCAGGCCTATCAGAACCTGGAGCTGCGGGTCCGTGAGCGCACCGCGGAATTGACCACCCTCAACCAGCAGCTGCTGCGGGAAATCGACGAGCGCAGCCGGGTCGAATCGCGCCTGCGGGAAGCCAAGCTGGAAGCGGAGCAGGCCAACCTGTCGAAAACCAAATTCCTCGCGGCGGTCAGCCATGACCTGCTGCAACCCCTGAACGCGGCGCGGCTGTTCACCAGCGCGCTGCTGGAGCGGCGCGAGCCCCAGGCCTGCCAGGTGCTGGTGCGCAATGTCAGCAATTCCCTGGAGGACGTGGAAAACCTGTTGGGGACCCTGGTGGATATTTCCAAGCTCGATGCCGGGGTGATCAAGGCCGATATCGCGCCGTTCGCCCTCAGCGAGCTGCTGGACAACCTGGCGGTGGAATACGCCCAGGTGGCGCGCAGCGAAGGCCTGGAGCTGCATTTTGTCGGCTGCTCGGCACTGGTGCGCAGCGACATCCAGTTGCTGGCGCGGATCCTGCGCAACCTGCTGAGCAATGCCATTCGCTACACCCGCAGCGGGCGCGTGGTGCTCGGCTGCCGGCGCCAGCGCCAGCGGCTGTCGATCGAGGTGTGGGACAGCGGCATGGGTATCGCGGAAAACCGTCTCGAGGAAATCTTCCAGGAATTCAAGCGCGGCGATGTACAGCGCCCGGACCAGGATCGCGGGCTGGGCCTGGGGCTGGCGATCGTGGAGAAAATCGCCGGCATCCTCGGCCACCGGATACGGGTGTGCTCGTGGCCGGGCAGGGGTTCGATGTTCGCCGTCGAAGTGCCCCTCAGCGCCACCGCGCCCAAGGCCCTGCCCAGTCTGAACATGAGCGAACCGATGCTCGAACGGCTGCGGGGCGCGCGGGTGTGGGTGCTGGATAACGACGCGGCGATCTGCGCCGGCATGCGCACCCTGCTCGAAGGCTGGGGTTGCCGGGTGGTGACCGCCTTGTCCGAGCAGGACCTGGCGCGACAGGTCGACAACTACCACGCCGAAGCCGATCTGCTGATTGCCGACTATCACCTGGACAATGACCAGAACGGCGTTGACGCCGTGGCCCGGATCAACGCCCGCCGTGCGTCGCCGGTCCCGGCACTGATGATCACCGCCAACTACAGCAACGAACTCAAGCAGCAAATCCGCGAGCTGGGCCACACCCTTATGCACAAACCCGTGCGCCCGATGAAACTCAAAACCGCCATGAGCCACCTCCTGGGCCCCAACCCATAGCCGCTGCCGCCAGGCTGCGCTGCGCCGAGGCACTCAGGTCAATTGAGGACGTTATTGAGGGCCAGCGTCCGACCGCGGCCCGAGCCTTTGACAGCGGCTACAAGGTGCTGCGGCTTCCCGTTTCGGGGCGCGTTCAGACGCCGATGGGCTACCGGCTCAACGACGCAAATAGGCGCCGAAGTCGATGTCCCCGGCGCTGAGGATGGCCTGGACGCGGTTGTGGACGTTGAGTTTGCGCAGGATGGCCGAGACGTGGGCTTTGACCGTGGTTTCGGCGATGTCCAGGGTGTAGGCGATCTGTTTGTTCGATTCGCCCTTGGTCATGCGTTCGAGTACCAGCAGTTGCTTGCGGGTCAGGGCCTGGAGCAGTTCCGGCGGGAAGCTGGGGTTTTCGTTCATGCGCCGCCCGGAGCTGCTCTTCTGGGTGCGGATGATGTCCGGCGGCAGGTACACGTTGCCGTTGAGGATCTGCTCGATGGCCTCGGTCATCTGCGAGCGCGGCGAAGACTTGGTGATAAACCCCACCGCGCCATAGGTGATGGCCTGGAGCACGATCTGCTTGTCCTGCTCGGCCGAGACGATCACCACCGGGATGGTCGGCGCTTCGTTGCGCAGGTTGATCAGGCCGTTGAGGCCGTGCATGCCCGGCATGTTCAGGTCGAGCAGGATCAGGTCCAGGTCGTCGTGCTGCTGGGTCAGGGCCAGGGCGCTTTCCAGGTCGGCGGTTTCCATGACTTCGCTGCCGGGGAAACCATCGCTGATAACGTTGTGGATCGCTTCACGAAACAGGGGGTGATCGTCGGCAATCAGAATTTTGTACATGGCCTTTCACCTCGTTATTTTTTGATTGTGGTGGGGCTGGAGCACGCGGGTATTGGCTCAGGGAAAGGGTTCGGGCTGGGCTGGCGACACGGGCAGGTTGGCGGCTTGCCAGGCGTCGAGGCCGTCGCGGTACCAATACAGGGTTTTATAGCCCAATGCTGCGGCGCGTTTTACCGCGTTCCAGCTCAACCAGCAATCGGATCGGCAATAAAAGACCAACGGTTGTTCCAGGCGGCCGGCGCTGGCCTGTTGCAGATGGCGGGCGAAGTAGGCCTGCCAGGGCGCGCCGAGTTCGCCGTCGCCGGTATTGGCCAGCCACAGGCTGCCGGGCAGGTTGGCATGGGGTTCGTCCTCGATGAAGCGGCCTTGCAGCCATTGCCGGCGATAGACATCGATCAGCACCGGGCGCGGGGTCTGTTGCAGCAGCTGTTGCAGGGCGGGGGTGTCGATGATCTGCGCACCGTCCAACTGGTTCGGCGTCGGGCTGCGGTACAGGCTGGTGCGATAACCCTCGGCGGAAAACAGCGGGGTTTCGGCGTGTGCCGGGCCGGCCAGCAGGCTCAGCCAGGCAAGTGCCAGGCAGGGGCGTAACAGACAACGCAGGGCACGTGGCATAGGGCTTTTATCCTTCTTGTTATAGGCCCATTACATGCCACGGATGGAGCTTTGTGAATGCGACGATAGACAGTAAAACCGCTACGAAAGTACTGTTTTCTGCCCGCAGTAGGGCCCGGCGGCGCCCTCAGCCCTGTTTGCGCAGCGCCGCATGCTGCGGGTTGAAGGTCAGCACCGCCAGCAGCGAGAACAGCAGGGTCAGGCCCAGGCACACCGCCAGGGCCAACGGGTTGAAGCGCTGGTACAGGGCAAAGCGCACCAGTTCCACGCCATGGGTGAAGGGGTTGAGGGCGCACAGCCAGTACAGCCACTGGCTGGCTTCGAGCATCTTCCACAGCGGGTACAGCGCTGACGACAGGAAGAACAACGGGAAGATCACGAAATTCATCACCCCGGCAAAATTCTCCAGCTGGCGAATGGCATTCGACAGCAGCAGCCCCAGGGCGCTCAGCATCAGGGCCACCAGCAGCAACGCCGGCAAGGCCATCAGCAAGCCCATGGCCGGCGGCTGCACGCCGTACAGCCAGGCGATGGCCAGGAACGCATAGACCTGCAGCAACGAGATCAGCGAGGTGGCCAACAGCTTGCTGGCCAGCAGGAAGGCCCGGGGCAGGGGGCTGGTGAGCAGCACCCGCATGCTGCCCATTTCCCGGTCGTAGACCATCGACAGCGAGCCCTGCATGCCGTTGAACAGCAAAATCATGCAGGCCAGCCCGGGGATGATGTAGACCTCATAGGGGATGTAGGTGTCGTAGGGCTCGATGATGGCGATGCCCAGTGCCGCGCGAAAGCCGGCGGCGAACACCAGCAACCACAGGAGCGGACGCACCAGGGCACTGAGAAAACGCGTGCGCTGCAACACGAAACGCAGCCATTCGCGCAGCACGATACCGCTGAAACACTGCCAGTAGGCGTTCATCGGCCTGCGACTCCAGAAGGGGATGGGGCGGTGAGGCGGGCGAAGGCCGAATCGAGATCGCCGCCGTGTTCTTGGCTCAAGGCTGCGGCCTGTCCGCTGGCCACCAGCCGGCCCTGATGCAGGATCAGCAGGTCGTCGCTGGCCTGCACTTCGTCCAGCAGGTGGGTGGTCCAGAGCACGCTTAACTGCTGCTCGCGGCACAGGTTGCGGATGTGCTGGTTGAGGGCCAGGCGGCTGGCCGGGTCGAGGCCGGCGCTGGCCTCGTCGAGCAATAACAGGCGCGGTTCATGCAACAGCGCGCGGGCGATTTCGACCCGCCGCCGGTGCCCGCCATTGAGCTCGCGGACCCGTTCCCGGCGGCGCTCGGCGAGGCCCTGGCGCTCCAGTTCAGCGTCGATGCGGGCATGGCTCTGGCGCCGTGACAAACCGTGCAACGCCGCGTGGTAACGCAGGTTCTGCTCGATGCTCAGGTCCAGGTCCAGGGTGCTTTGCTGGAACACCACACCCAATTGGCGCAGGGCCGGGCGCGGGGCCTCGCGCAGGGAATGACCGCCGACCCGGACCTCGCCCTGCTGCACGTCATACAGCCGGGTGAGCAAGGCGATCAGGGTCGACTTGCCGGCGCCATTGGGCCCCAGCAACGCGGCAAAACGCCCGGGTGCCAGGCTGAAGCTGACCTGTTTCAGGGCCTCGCGCGGGCCGTAGGCAAAGCTCAGTTGGCTGACCTCCAGGGCATTCATGGGGTAACCACCACGCCCCACGGATAACGCCCGACCTTGATCGACTTCAGCACCTTGCGGCTTTGCACATCGATCACCGAGACGTCGCCGCTGACGCCGTTGGTGGCCAGCAGTTGGCGCTGGTCCGGGGTAAATGCCAACTGCCAGACGCGCCGGCCCACCAGCAGGTAGTCGAGGATCTCGAAGGTCTTGGCGTCGATCACCGCCACATGGTTGGCCGGGCCCAGGGCGACGAAAGCGTACTGGCCGTCGGCACTGAGCTTGATCCCCACCGGCTGCACTTTGTCGGGGTGCACGCCCTTGATCTGGAAGTTCAGGGTCTTGAGGATCTTGCGTGTGGCGACGTCGAGAATGGTCACCGTGCCGCCGATTTCCGCCGAGGCCCAGAGCTGCGAACCGTTCTGGTTGAACTCGACAAAGCGCGGGCGCTGATCCACCAGGGTGCTGTCGGCCAGGGTCTGGGTGCTGGTGTCGATCCAGTGCAGCATGTTGGTGGTTTCACTGGTGTTGACCGCCCACTTGCCGTCGGGGCTGACTGCCATGCCTTCGGGCTCGACCCCGACATTGATCTGGCCGATGACCTTGGAGGTCTCGGTATCGATCACCGTCACCAGCGCATCGTCCTCGTTGGACACATACAGCCAGCGGTTGTTGGGGTGCAGGGCGAACTGCTCGGGGTCCTTGCCGGACGGTAGTTCCTTGATGATCTTGCGCGTGGCCACGTCCATCACCTGGACCCGGTCCGAGTCGCTGGCGCAGATGTACAGCAGCTTGTTGTCGTGGGACAGCAGCAACCCGCGCGGACGCTGGCCCACGGGCAGGGTCTCGGTGACTTGCAGGGTCTGCATGTCGATCAGGCTCAGGCTGTTGTCTTTCTCGTTGGAGACCCAGGCGGTGGCGGCCGCGGCGTTTCCGGCAGCGAGCAGCAGGGCGCATGAGAGCAGGGTGCGACGCATGGCGGATTCCTTGTTGTTGTGGTGTTGGGATCAGGGGTAGCGGCAGGTCACCTCGGGCTTGTCGTAGCCCAGGCTGTCCATTTCATTGAAGGGGTGCAGGAAGCCGTCCTGGGGCGAGGTGCTGACCAGTGCCCGGGGTTGGACGATGGGGATCGGCTGGCGCAACTGGCCGTTCCACGGGCGATAGCTGAGCTTGCGGCCCTTGAACCCGTCCAGGGGCAACTGCTCGGACAGTTCCAGCTGCTGGATGGCCACGGGGTCGGCCTGGCGCAATTTGCTGACGGCGCTGGCGATGCTGCGCACGGCGATCCAGGCGGCGAAATCCCGGTCGTTCATCCAGCGTCCGGCCAGGGCCTCGAAGCGTTTCTGCAATTGCGCGGCGCCGTAGGTTTCCACCGTCTTGTGCCAGCCGGTGGGCGTCAGGCCCTGGGTCCCGGCCACCGGCCGCGGGTACCAGGTCTGGTACGGCACGTACTCGCCGAAATCACCGCGTTCGTCGGCCACCAGCACCACGTCGTATTCGGCGGTCTGGGTGAACAGCGGCATGTCGGCCTGGGCGCTGCGGCGCTGGTCGTTGTCGAAGCTCCAGGGTTTTTCGGCGACGATCTTTACCCCGAAACGCTTGCTGGCGCGGCGCAGGGCGGCCGCATAGGCCTCGTCGTCCGGGGTCTGGCCGACGATCAGCAGCGCGCGCTGCCATTTGCGCACGGCCATGAACTGCACCAGCGCGTCGGCGAGCATGGCCCGGCTCGGCAGGCTGTGCAGTACGTTGCCCAGGCAGGCGGTGCTGCGCAGGCTGTCATCGGCGCTGCCGACGTTGAACAGCAGGCTGTCGGGCAGGGCGGCGCTGAGCTGGCGCAGGCTGGCCGCCGGGGCATTGACCACGAACAGCCGCAGGCCCTCGGCGTGCTGGGCCTGGGCGGCTTGCAGCAGGGCCTCGGGGCTGTCGACGCTGGCGCTGCGCAGTTGGTAGTCGTGCTTGAGAAAACGCCCGGTGCTGTTGCTGTCCTCGATCGCCAATTGCGCGCCGCGCTCACCGGCGTCATTGGGCTCGGGAATGACGTTGGACAGCAGCGGGCCGGGGTCGGGGCGATACCCCAGGTAGCCGATGCGCACGCTCAGCGTGCCCTCGTCGGCCTGGCTTTGGGTCGCCAGCAACGCGGCGCTGGCAATCGCCAGCAAGTAGATCAAGGCGTAACTGACGAGCTGGCGCATGGGGCACTCCGCTAGGGGAGGCGTCAGCATAGGAAGCCCTGGCGGGCGGGGAAATATGCAGAAAGTACCGCTCGGCCAGTACCAAGGTAGTACCCCGCTGGCTCCGGCGCGGTTTTAGCATGAGGGCAACGGTCACCTGGCGCGCCACCTTCCTTGCATCGCCACCTTGGAGAGCACCGAACATGCGGATTCTCAAAGCGTTGCTGTTGCCGCTGTTACTGATCCTGAGCCTGATCGGCGTCGACAAACTGCACCCGGCGCGACCCTTGCAGACCCTGGTCGCGCCTGCAGTGCCGGGGCGTTAGGGATGTCGGCACTGTGGCGGATCAACCTCTGGGTGACGGCGTTTTTCGCCTTGGTCACGCTGGCCTGCATGGCGCTGCTGCTGCACCAGGCGGTGGCGGATGTGGAGCGCGAGCTGCAATCGGCCGAGGCGGTGGTGCAGTACCTGGGTGAAACGGCCGAGCGCGATCCGGCCAGCCTGCAACCGCGCCTGACCCGCAGCCTGCGCCATGTGCGGGTGCACTGGCTGGCGCCGGGCGAGTCACTTGAACTGGCCCCCGAGCAGGGGCTGGATGCCTGGCTCGGTCGCCAATTGTTCGACGGCAGCCGTCGCAGCCACAAGGTGCTGGACTTGAGCGACGGGCGCCGAGTGCTGATCGGCGTCGACCCCAGTGATGAGATCGATGAAGTCTGGGATTCATTGCAGCAACTGCTGAGCCTGTGTGGCCTGGCACTGTTGCTAAGCCTGCTGACCATCCGCTGGGCGGTGCGCCGCGGCATGGGCCTGCTGGACGACCTGCTGCGCGCCTTGCGGCAAGTGTCGGGCGGGCAACTGGCGGTGCGCCTGCGGGCCGAGGGCCTGCCCGAGGCGCGGCAGCTGGCCGGCCACTTCAACCACATGGTCGAGGCCCTGGAACAGGCCCGGGCCGATAACACGCACCTGACCCAGGCCCTGCTGGCGGTGCAGGAACAGGAGCGCACCCACCTGGCCCAGACCCTGCACGATGACCTTGGGCAATACCTGGCGGGGATTCGCGCCCAGGCCTGCCTGCTGCGGGTGGTGACCGACCAGCCGGCGCTGCTGGCGCAGACGGTGCAAGCCCTGGAATCGAACTGCGAACACCTGCAACAGGGCTTTCGCGCCCTGGTGCACGACCTGTATCCGGTGGTGCTGCAACACCTGCCGCTGGACCAGGCCCTGGGCCTGCTGGTGGAGCATTGGCGGGGTAGCCAGGGCATCGATTGCCAGCTGCGGGTGGACCAATACCTGCCGCCGCTGTCGATGCCGAGCAAGACTCACCTGTATCGGCTGCTCCAGGAAGCCCTGACCAACGTCGCCCGCCACGCCGGGGCGAGCCGGGTACGGGTGCGCCTGCAACACCGCGCCGGGCGCCTGCGCCTGTCGATCCGCGACAACGGCCGTGGCGCCCAGCAGCCGCAGCAGCCAGGGGTGGGCCTGCATTCGATGTTCGAACGCGCCCGCAGCCTGGGTGGCGAACTGCGCATCAACAGTCAGCCCGGCGCCGGTTGGGCGCTGGCCTTGAGCATTCCCTTGGAGGCGTGATGAATATTTTGCTGGTCGATGACCACGCGGTGGTCCGCCAGGGCTATGCCAGCCTGCTGCGGGCCTTGTTGCCGGCGATCCAGGTGCGCGAAGCGGCCACGGGCGAGGAGGCCCTGGTTCGGGTCCAGGAAGAGGTGCCGAACCTGGTGATCATGGATTTTGGCCTGCCCGGCATCAGCGGCCTGGAAACCACCCGGCGCTTGCGCCAGCGTTTACCGCAGTTGCGGGTGCTGTTCTTCAGCATGCATGACGAGCTGCCGCTGGTGCGTCAGGCGCTGGATGCGGGGGCTTCAGGCTACCTGACGAAGAACTCGGCACCTGAGGTGTTGATCGAGGCGGTGCGCAGGATCCTCGCGGGGCACGCGTACATCGAACAACCCCTGGCCACGCAACTGGCCTGCACGCCCCAGCAGAATGCCAGCGACCCGCGCCTGCAAAGCATGACCCAGCGCGAACTGGAGATTTTTGTGATGTTGGCCAAGGGCACTCCGGCGCGGTTGATTGCGCAGCAGCTGTGCATCAGTGCGAAAACGGTGTCCAACTATCTGACCATGCTCAAGAGCAAGTTGCAGGTTAGTTCTCATGCGGAGTTGGTGCATTTGGGGATTGATATGGGGGTGGTGAGGGTGGCGGGGTGATTTTGGAGTACATATCCATTGCTGCGGTAACGGCGGCTTAGGGTTTCGCCCTTACGGCATATCCGTTGCTGCGGTAACGGCTACTTAGGGTTTCGCCCTTACGGCGAGTCCCTTTTGTCAAACGCCACAAAAGGAACCAAAAAGTCTCGCCCCGAGCGTACGGCCCTCGCTGCGCTCGGGTTCCCTCGTTCCGGTGTCCCTCAGGGGGCATCGCTTCCAGCGACGTCTTCGACTGCGTCGAAGGGCGCTGCGCGCCAATCCCCTGATGAACACCTCCACTCGGCCTGCCGAAGGGGCGGGTAGATCAAAATCTGAAGCCGCTGCCGCCAGGCTGCGCTGGGCGGCATTGGCGCTGTGTTTTTATCGGGTGTATAGGGTGTCAGTGAGGGCCAGCGTCCGAGCGCGGCCCGAGCCTGGCGGCAGCGGCTACAGATGGCCGGTTAAGGCGCCTTGATTTTAGGGAGGACGGGACGCGCAGGTACCGGCCCAGGCCGGCCGGAGGGCCGCCTCGCTCTTGATTTTGATCTGCAGCGCCCCGTTAAACCACGATGGCCGAACGCAGGCAGTGAGCCGTGGGCAACCCGGCAGGACGCCGGGTTAGCCGCGCTGGGCCAGGGATGGCCCATCGCGGCGGCCCACGGAT
>NZ_JBLZOM010000001.1:1786442-1887475 GCF_049199125.1 Pseudomonas sp. QD4 | reverse complement strand
CGGGGGCCACCCGGCCGGCCCCGGGGTTTAGCGGGGGGGGGCCGGGTTGGCCCCATCGCGGCGGCCCACGGATCAATGCCGGAGTGAGGGCATGCCGAGCCTAGGCGAGGCACCAAGTGGTGGGGCAAGAGCCCTTTGGTTACTTTGGGCTGGGCCGGCATTCCGGCTTTTCCAAAGTGACCCGCCGTAAGGGCGGAACCCATAGTCGCCACAACCGCAGCAACGGATCTGCCCCCAATCCCAAATCCCCCGACCGACCCCCTACTTATCCCAACTCCCCGGACACCCCCCACACCCCTCCATATTCGCATCCTGAAAATTCGCATAATGCTGCCGCGACCCACTCAGGTTCGCCCGCTCCAGATTACTCTCGCCAAACTTGGCCTCCTGCAGATTGGCATCCCGCAAATCCGCCCCCTGCAAATCCGCCTTGCTCAACCAGGTCATTTCCAGGTCGGCAGCCTGCAGATTGGCCTGGTGCAACTTGGCCCCGGACAACCTGGCAAATTGCAGATAGGCACCGCTCAAATTGGCGTTTTGAAACTGCGCCCCCTGGGCAAACATCCCCCAGCCCTGAATCGACATCAGCTTGGCGCCCGTGAAGTCCGCCAGGCGCAGGTTGCTCTGCTGCAAGCTGGCGCGGGTCAGGTTGGCGCCTTGCAGCTGGGCTTTTTCCAGGTTGGCCAGGTCCAGCTGGGCATGGCGCAGGTCGGCATCGCGCAGGTCGGCGCCGGCCAGGTTCATCTTGCGCAGGTCCTGGTTGGCCAGGTTGGCCCCGCGCAAGTTGGCGCCAGGGCACTGGCTGGATTCGTCGATCAGGCAACCGTTGATGGTCAGGGGGACATCGTTGCCGTCGTCGTCGACATTCACGGCGAAGGCAGGGGAGAGGGTCAGCAGCAGGGCCAGTGGCAGATAGTTCATGGTGCGGTTCTCCGGCTGGAGTGAAGGCGGGTGTGGTGAGGGCGCGGGCTGGCCGGCGCCCCGGGGCGTAGCCGTGGTGAACCCGGCCCACGCGCTATGCCTGAGCTAGCGTGTGGGCGGGTTTCGGGGCCGCTGCGCGCTGGTACGCCAGCCCGGCCCGGCGGGAGCAAGCGCCCTCGCCACACGTCGGTTAGCGCTGGGCGGTCTTGGTATCCCAGCTCGGGATCTTGAACACCCAGAACGAACCGCCTTGCGCCACCGGCTTGGTCAGCTCAGCCATGTCGCCACCCCACAGCGGTACTGCGCCGCCGTAACCCACGGTCACGCCGATGTACTGCTCGCCATCCTGTTCCCAGGTGATCGGCGGCGAAACGATGCCGCTGCCGGTCTGGAACTTCCACAGCTCCTTGCCGGTTTTCGCGTCGAAGGCCTTGAAGAAACCGTCCCCGGTGCCGGTGAACACCAGGTTGCCCTTGGTCGCCAATACCCCAGCCCACAGCGGCAGGTGTTCCTTGTGCTCCCACACCACCTTGCCGGTGGTCGGGTTCATCGCACGCAGGGTGCCGACGTGGTCGTCGTACATGCGCTTGATGCGGAACCCCATCCCCAGGTAGGCCGAGCCTTTCTTGTAGTTGACCTCCTCGGTCCAGTACTCCTCCTTCCACTGGTTGCCCGGGATGTAGAACAGCCCGGTGTCCTGGCTGTAGGCCATGGGGTTCCAGTTCTTGCCCCCCAGGAACGGCGGCGAGACTTCCACTGGCTTGCCCTTGGTTTCACCCGGCAATGGCTTGGCCGGACGCTGGCCTTCGTTTTCCACAGGGCGACCGGTCTTCAGGTCGATATGGCTGGCCCAGGTGATGTTGTCGACGAAGGGGAAGGCGTTCTGCAGTTTGCCGTTGTTGCGGTCCACGACGTAGAAGAAGCCGTTGCGGTCGGCGTGACCGGTGGCCTTGACCACCTTGCCGTCCTTGTCCTTGTAGTCGAACAGTACCAGCTCGTTGTTGCCGGAGAAGTCCCAGGCATCGTTCGGCGTGTGCTGGTAGAACCACTTGACCTCGCCGGTGCTCGGGTCGACGCCGACCTGGCCCGAGGTGTAGAGGCTGTCGTAGTCGTGGGGGTTGCCGTCTTTCGAGGTCCGGGCCCAGGTGTTCCACGGGCCGGGGTTGCCGGCGCCGACGATGATGGTGTTGGTTTCGGCATCGAAGCTCGCGCTCTGCCAGGGGGCACCGCCGCCGTGGCTCCAGGCTTCGACCTTGCCGGTTTCGGTGGTCTTGTCATCGGGCCAGGACGGCGCCTTGACGTCGCCGGTGGTGGTGCTGTCCTTGCCATTCAGGCGGCCCATGTGGCCTTCGACGAAGGGCCGCATCCACACCTCTTCACCGGTGTCCGGGTCGCGGGCGAACAGTTGGCCGACCACGCCGAATTCATCGCCGGAGCTGCCGTGGATCAGCAGCACCTTTCCGGTGACCTTGTCTTTGATCAGCACCGGGGCGCCGGTCATGGTGTAGCCGGCGCTGTGGTCGCCGAATTTCTTGTTCCACACCACTTTGCCGGTGTTTTTGTCGAGGGCGATCAGGCGCGCATCGAGGGTGCCGAAGTAGATCTTGTCACCGAAGATCGCCGCCCCGCGGTTGACCACGTCGCAGCACGGACGGATGTTGTCCGGCAGGCGGTGGTTGTAGGTCCACAGGCGCTTGCCGGTCTTGGCGTCGAGGGCGAACACCCGGGAATAGGAACCGGTGACGTAGACCACGCCGTCGCTGACGATGGCCTGGGATTCCTGGCCGCGCTGTTTTTCGTCACCGAAGGAGTAGGACCAGGCCGGGGTCAGCTTGAACACGTTCTTGTCGTTGACCTGGGCCAGGGGGCTCCAGCGCTGGGCATTGGTGCCCATGCCGTACTGCAGCACGTCCTTGGTGGTCAGGTGATCGTTGGCGATGTCTTCCCAGGTCACGTTCTTGGTGGCAGGCGCCGCCGGGGCGGTGGCGGCCACGGCGGCCGAGGTCAGCGACAGGCTGCTGACCAGCAAAAAGGCTTGCACAGACAGGGTCAGGGGCGAAAGGGCGGGTAGCGATCTTATTGTCATGGTTGCAGTTCCCAGTGGAGGTTTTGGCCTGCATAGGGTGGGTTGCCGCCGGTTTTGCAGATACGGAAAAAGTCCCGCCCTTGCCGGGAAAAGTTCCCAGGCGGCACATGATTTAGGCCCTCGCCACAAGCCCTACTACCAAGGGAGTAGGGGCCGACCACCAAAGCAGCATACGGCTGGCGCGGGGGTGTTCATAAGATGGCGGCATAGCCTCTGTAGAGAGGTCTTGCGTGCAATCTTGAGGGCATAACAATGACAACAAAACGCAACGCCTTGCTCGCGGTAGGGCTCCTGGCCGGGTTGATCAGTACCGGTGCGGTCTGGGCCCATGGCAACGTGGTGCCGCAGGCGGTGGAAACCAAAGGCCTGACCCCTGTCAAGGACGCAGGCGTGACCGTGGATGGCGACGGCTGGGCGGCGGTCAACCCGTACCGCACCTCCGCGGAACACGACAAGGCGGTGGAAATCGGCGCCTCGGCCTACAACCAGAACTGCGCGGCCTGCCATGGCCTTGAAGCCAAGTCCGGCGGTATCGCCCCTGACCTGCGCATGCTCGATGTCGGCGAAGCCGGCGATGAGTGGTTTGTCGAACGCGTGCGCCATGGCGCCGTGCGTGACGGCCGGGTGTACATGCCGAAAATGGCCGACTACCTGAGCCAGGAAGCCCTGTGGGCGGTGCGCACTTACCTGGACAGCGTGCACGTCGAGGAGTAAGCGCCATGCGCCTGTTTGCCGCGCTGTTGACCGGCCTGCTGCTGTGCTGCCAGGCGGCGCAGGCGCAGGTGCGCACCTTCGACCAGATGATCGCCGACGGCGAATTGAAGGTCGCTGTCTACAAGGACTTCGCCCCCTACAGCTTCGAGGACCAGGGCCAGGCCAAGGGAGTCGACGTCGAGTTGGCGCAAGCCTTGGCCAAGGCCCTGGGCGTACGCCTGCAACTGATCTGGGCGCCGCCCGGGGAAAAACTCGACGACGACCTGCGCGACTACATCTGGCGCGGCAGCCAGCTGCGCAACCAGCAGTTGGCCGACCTGATGATGCGCGTGCCCTACGACCATGACTACGCGCAAAAACGCAACGAGCTGGGGGAACTGAACAATGACCATGTGGTGATGTTCGGCCCGTACCAGAGCGAGTGCTGGCAGGTGGCCTATGACCGGCGCCGCCTGGACTCGGTGGCCAGCGTGGCGGTGTTCGAGCAGCACCCGATCGGGGTCGAGGTCGACAGCGTGCCGTCGTTTTACCTGACCTCGGTGTTCAACGGCATGCTCAGTGCCAAGACCCATCATTACCCCGATGTCGGCCAGGCCTTTGCCGCGATGAAAGCCGGCGAGGTGGACGCCGTCATGGCCATGCGCGGCGAGATCGACTGGCAGGTGCACCAGGCCGCCGACCCGCAACTGGCGCTCGCCGAAAACGCCTACCCGAACATGGGCAAGCAGCTGTGGGAGATCGGCATGGCGGTGCATGAAAGCAATCGCCAGCTGGCCTACGCCGTGGAAGAGGCCCTGGAAGGGCTGATCCGCGACGGCACGCTCAAGGCGCTCTACGCCGGCTACGGCCTGCGTTACGAAGTCCCGCAGATGTATCAATAGGAGCGTGTGATGAACTGGCGAGCGAGTTGGCTGCTGATCTGCTGGCTGCCCCTGGCAGGCCAGGCGGCGACGGTCGACCCGGGCAAGGACCCGGTGCCCTCGGTGATGTGGGCCTTCTACCACAAGCAGATGCTCGGCGATGCGCCCTTTGTTTTCGATGACCGGGTCAAGCTGCTGGCGCCGCCCTTTGCCGAGGATGCACGGCAGGTGCCGCTGGAGATCGACGCCCGGGCCTTCGCGGGGCAGGTGGTGAAGATCCTCGCCTGGGCCGAGCTCAACCCGTTGCCGAAGATTGTCGACTTCCAGCCCGGGCCCGGGGTACAGCCCTGGTTGTCGATCCGCATCCGTATCGAGCAGGCCACGCCGCTGCGGGCGGCGGTGCAGACCCGCGACGGCCTGTGGCACGTCGGCTCGACCCTGATCGACGCCGCCGGCGGCGGTTGTACCGCGCCCAGTGTGGTGCGCACCCAGCCCGGCTGGGAGGAGCACATCGGCGAAGTCCTGGGCGGGCGCTACCCCCGCGGCGACTCCAGCCGCCTGCGTTTGCAGGTGGCGCACCCGATGGACAACGGCATGGTCAGCGGCATCCCCGAATTCTTCCTCAACCACGCCGAACTGCAGGACGCCCAGGGCCAGGTGCTGGCGCGCCTGGAGCTGTTTCCGGCGGTCAGCGAAAACCCCAACCTGGGGTTCGACCTCGAGGGCGCCGGGCAGACCCGCCTGCTGCTGCGTGACAACAGCGGCAATGAGTTCGAGGCAGCGATTCCCTGAGCCCATTGCCGCACCCCATTCGCTGAACAAGGGAGCGCGCCATGCGCTGGATACTGCTGTTGTGCCTGAGCCTGTGCCTGCCGGCGTGGGCCGAGCTGGACTACCACCTCAAGCCCCGGCAGATCGCCGAAGGCACCTGGCTGCTTGAGGGCAGCACCGACAACTTCGCCAAGAACAATGGCGGCAATATCGTCAATACCGGGTTTATCGTCACCGACAGCGGGGTGGTGGTGATCGACAGCGGGCCTTCCCGGCGCTATGGCGAAGCCCTGCGCCGGGCAATCGCCGCGACCACCGACAAGCCGGTGATCCAGGTGCTGCTGACCCACCATCACCCGGACCATGTGCTGGGCAACCAGGCCTTCGCCGACGTGCCGATCGGCGCCCTGGCCGGCACCACCGACCTGCTGCGCCAGCAGGGCGATGCCATGGCCGAGAACATGTACCGCATGGTGGGCGACTGGATGCGCGGCACCGAGGTGGTGCTGCCGACCCAGGTGCTGGAGCCCGGCACCCTGAACATCGGTGGCCACCCGTTGCGCCTGCTGGGGTTGGGCGGGCACACCGGGGCGGACCTGGCGATCCTGGATGAAAAAACTGGGGTGTTGTTCGCCGGTGACCTGGTGTTTTACCAGCGCGCCCTGACCACCCCCAACAGCCCCGGGCTGGACGTTTGGCTCAAGGACCTGGACACCTTGCAGGGCCTGCCCTGGAAACTGATCGTCCCCGGTCACGGGCCGCTGGCCAGCGATGCCGCGCCCTTTGCCCAGATGCGCGATTACCTGGGCTGGCTCGACCAGTTGATGCGCGACGGCGCGGCCCAGGGCGATGACATGGCCGAGATGATCCGCCGCCCCATCCCCGAGCGTTTTGCCGGCATCAGCCTGAGCCGTTACGAGCTGATCCGCAGCGTCAGCCACCTGTACCCGCGTTATGAGCGGCAACAGTTGCGGCGTGTGGACACGCAGTAGTCCAGGCGCCGAGGGCTTTTTCTGTGACGAAGGTGTTGGCGCTGCTGAAGGGCTTCATGTGGCGAGGGCGCGTGCTCCCGCTGGGTTGCAAAGCAACCCCAACCCCGGCGCATGGAGTCTGCCTGATGCAACCCGTACCCAGGTTTTACGGCCGCGGCGCAGCCGAGCGGGAGCAAGCGCCCTCGCCACAGGAGTGTTCACAGCCGCGCTCTTACATTCACCCCCCACCAAGGAACTAGAAAACTCCGTACTGCGGGTAATTGTTGGGAAGCGGGCCGGGACCAAGAATCTGCGCCAGACCGGGAAAATTTCCCGGGTACAACAAAAAACCGCAGAGGTAGCCGCCATGTCCCATCCCGCACGTCGCCCGTCCTTCGCCGTGAGCCTGTTGCTCAGCGCCATGCTGCTGTCCGGTACGGCGCTGGCTGGTGTCACCGATCAGGAAATCCTCCAGGACCCGCAGAACCCCGAGCAGATCGTCACCAACGGCCTCGGGGTCCAGGGTCAGCGCTACAGCCCGCTGGACACCCTCAACGTCGACAACGTCAAGGAGCTGCGGCCGGTCTGGGCGTTTTCGTTCGGCGGCGAGAAGCAGCGCGGCCAGCAGGCCCAGCCCCTGATCAAGGACGGGGTGATGTACATGACCGGCTCCTATTCGCGGGTGTTCGCCGTGGATGCGCGCACCGGCAAGAAGCTCTGGCAATACGACGCGCGCCTGCCGGATGACATCCGCCCCTGCTGCGACGTGATCAACCGGGGCGTGGCGTTGTATGGCGACCTGGTGTTCTTCGGCACTCTGGACGCCAAGCTGGTGGCCCTGAACAAAGACACCGGCAAGGTGGTGTGGAGCAAGAAAGTCGCCGACCACAAGGAAGGCTATTCCATCAGCGCCGCCCCGATTGTGATCAACGGCAAGCTGATCACCGGGGTCGCCGGTGGCGAGTTCGGCGTGGTCGGCAAGATCGAAGCCTACGACCCGAAAAACGGCGACCTGCTGTGGACCCGGCCCACGGTCGAGGGCCATATGGGCTACGTCTACAAGGACGGCAAGGCGGTGGAGAACGGCATCTCCGGTGGCGAGGCCGGCAAGACCTGGCCCGGCGACCTGTGGAAGACCGGCGGTGCGGCGCCGTGGCTGGGGGGCTACTACGACCCGGAAACCAACCTGCTGCTGTTCGGCACCGGCAACCCGGCACCGTGGAACTCCCACCTGCGCCCCGGCGACAACCTCTACTCATCGTCGCGCCTGGCCCTGAACCCGGACGACGGCAGCATCAAATGGCACTTCCAGAGCACGCCCCACGACGGCTGGGACTATGACGGCGTCAACGAGCTGATTTCCTTCAACTACAAGGAAGGCGGCAAGGAAATCAAAGCGGCGGCCACCGCCGACCGCAACGGTTTCTTCTACGTGCTGGACCGCACCAACGGCAAGTTCATCCGCGGCTTCCCATTTGTCGACAAGATCACCTGGGCCACCGGCCTGGATAAAAACGGCCGGCCGATCTACAACGAAGCCAGCCGTCCGGGCGCCCCGGGCAGCGAGGCCAAGGGTTCTTCGGTGTTCGTCGCCCCGGCCTTCCTCGGGGCCAAGAACTGGATGCCGATGGCCTACAACCGCGACACCGGGCTGTTCTACGTGCCATCCAACGAGTGGGGGATGGACATCTGGAACGAAGGTATCGCCTACAAGAAGGGCGCGGCGTTCCTCGGTGCGGGCTTTACCATCAAGCCGCTGAATGAGGACTACATCGGCGTGCTGCGGGCCATCGACCCGGTCAGCGGCAAGGAAGTCTGGCGCCACAAGAACTACGCGCCTCTGTGGGGCGGCGTCCTGACCACCAAGGGCAACCTGGTCTTCACCGGTACCCCGGAAGGTTTCCTCCAGGCCTTCAACGCCAAGACCGGCGAGAAAGTCTGGGAGTTCCAGACCGGCTCCGGGGTCCTGGGCTCGCCCGTGACCTGGGAAATGGACGGCGAGCAATACGTCTCGGTGCTCTCCGGCTGGGGCGGCGCGGTGCCGCTGTGGGGCGGGGAAGTGGCCAAGCGCGTCAAGGACTTCAACCAGGGCGGCATGCTCTGGACCTTCAAATTGCCCAAGGCTTTGGTGAAGCAGTAGTGAGCTACAAGCTGCAAGTAACGAGCTTTTGGTGTAGCGCTTTGGATGTGCAGCAGGCGCGAGCGGCAAGCTGACTGCGTTCCGCTCCACACTTGCCGCTTGCAGCTCCAGGCTTGCAACTGGGCCGCAAGCGGCCCCGCCCTACTACCAAATAACGAGAGTCCCCCTGCCAACGGCGCATTCGTCTGGGGCCCGGGGCTCTCTACCATCGGGGTATCGCCTGTTGACCGACAGGCTTCGACCCAAGCAGAGGCCCAGCATGATCTACGCACAACCCGGAACCCCAGGCGCTGTCGTTTCCTTCAAGCCGCGCTATGGCAATTTTATCGGCGGCGAGTTCGTGGCCCCGGTCAATGGCCAGTACTTCAGCAACACCTCGCCGGTCACCGGTGAAGTGATCGCCGAATTCCCCCGCTCCAGTGCCGAAGATGTGGAAAAGGCCCTGGACGCCGCCCACGCCGCCGCTGACGCCTGGGGCAAGACCTCGGCCCAGGACCGCTCCCTGGTGCTGCTGAAAATCGCCGACCGTATCGAGCAGAACCTGGAGATCCTGGCGATCACCGAAACCTGGGACAACGGCAAGGCCGTCCGCGAAACCCTGAATGCCGACGTGCCCCTGGCTGCCGACCATTTCCGCTATTTCGCCGGTTGCATCCGCGCCCAGGAAGGTTCGGCCGCCGAGATCAACGAACACACTGCCGCCTATCATTTTCACGAGCCCCTGGGCGTGGTCGGGCAGATCATCCCGTGGAACTTCCCGCTGCTGATGGCCGCCTGGAAACTCGCCCCGGCCCTGGCCGCCGGCAACTGCGTGGTGCTCAAGCCGGCCGAGCAGACGCCGCTGTCGATCATGGTGTTCGCCGAGCTGATTGCCGACCTGTTGCCGGCCGGGGTGCTGAACATCGTCCAGGGCTTTGGTCGCGAAGCGGGCGAGGCCCTGGCCACCAGCACGCGTATCGCCAAGATCGCCTTCACCGGCTCCACGCCGGTGGGCTCGCACATCATGAAATGCGCGGCCGAGAACATCATTCCGTCCACCGTGGAACTGGGCGGAAAATCACCGAACATCTTCTTCGAAGACATCATGCAGGCCGAGCCGCAGTTTATTGAAAAGGCTGCCGAAGGCCTGGTGCTGGCGTTCTTCAACCAGGGCGAAGTCTGCACCTGCCCGTCGCGGGCGCTGGTCCAGGAGTCGATCTACGAACCCTTCATGGCTGAAGTCATGAAGAAGATCGTCAAGATCAAGCGCGGCAACCCGCTGGACACCGAAACCATGGTCGGTGCCCAGGCGTCGGAACAGCAGTACGACAAGATTCTCTCGTACCTGAAAATCGCCCAGGAGGAGGGCGCCGAGCTGCTCACCGGAGGCGCTGCCGAGCACCTGGAGGGCGACCTCTCCAGCGGCTATTACATCCAGCCGACCCTGCTCAAGGGCCACAACAAAATGCGCGTGTTCCAGGAAGAAATCTTCGGCCCGGTGGTGGGCGTGACCACCTTCAAGGACGAAGCCGAAGCCCTGGCGATTGCCAACGACAGCGAGTTCGGCCTCGGTGCCGGCCTCTGGACCCGCGACATCAACCGCGCGTACCGCATGGGCCGGGCGATCAAGGCCGGTCGCGTGTGGACCAACTGCTACCACCTGTACCCGGCCCACGCCGCGTTCGGTGGCTACAAGAAGTCCGGCGTGGGTCGGGAGAACCACAAAATGATGCTCGACCACTACCAGCAGACCAAAAACCTGCTGGTGAGCTACGACATCAATCCCCTGGGCTTTTTCTAAAAGCCAGGGTCGTAGCAGGGCAGTTGGGTGCTGCCTCGCTCCGACCTGGAGGAACACAATAAAACGGCGCGACGTCTTGGGTGGACGCCGCGCCGTTTTGCGTTGCCCCCCAACCTCATCCCCTACCAACGCACCCCGCCAGCTTGTCCCAAAGTAGCATTCGGCCCCGTTGCCCCCCGTGCATTAATGCCTCTACCGGAATCGCCCGGCACAAGAAGAGGATTGACCCATGTGGCATAAACCCGCGTACACCGATCTGCGTATTGGCTTCGAAGTGACCATGTATTTCGCCAACCGCTGATGCGTTCCGCTCCGGTCAATCGTCTGCGTTGGCCGGAGTCTTCCTCGATTCCGGGAGCTTGCCCATGCATATCCGCATTCTTGGTTCCGCGGCCGGTGGCGGCTTCCCGCAGTGGAACTGCAACTGCCGCAACTGCGCCGGCGTGCGCGACGGCAGCGTGCGCGCCCTGCGCCGTACCCAATCCTCGATTGCCCTGAGCGACAACGGCGTCGACTGGATCCTGTGCAACGCCTCGCCGGACATCCGCGCCCAACTCGAATCCTTCCCGGCCCTGCAACCGGCGCGGCAGCTGCGGGACACGGCGATTGCCGGGGTCGTCCTGCTGGACAGCCAGATCGATCACTGCACCGGCCTGCTCAGCCTGCGCGAAGGCTGCCCGCATCAGGTCTGGTGCACCGAGATGGTCCATCAGGACCTGAGCAGCGGCTTCCCCTTGTTCAACATGCTCAGTCACTGGAACGGCGGCCTCGACTGGCAGCCGATCGATCTCTCGGGCGAGGCCTTCAGCGTCCCGGCCTGCGAGCACCTGCGGTTGCGGGCAATCCCCTTGCGCAGCAGCGCGCCGCCCTATTCGCCGCACCGGGGCAACCCGCACCCGGGGGACAACATCGGCCTGTTTGTCGAGGACCTGCGCAGCGGCGGCACCTTGTTTTATGCGCCGGGCCTGGGCCAGGTAGACCCGGAGCTGCTGGGCTGGATGCGCCGCGCCGACTGCCTGCTGGTGGATGGCACGCTGTGGCGCGACGATGAAATGCGCGTCTGCGAAGTCGGCGACAAACTGGGCAGTGAAATGGGTCACCTGGCACAAAGCGGCCCTGGCGGCATGCTCGAACTGCTAGACGGCTTTGCGAGGGCGCGCAAGGTGCTGATTCATATCAACAACACCAACCCGATCCTCGATGAGGACTCCGCCGAACGGGCGCTGCTCGACAGGCGCGGGATCGAGGTCGCGTTCGATGGGATGGACATTCACCTCTGAGCCCCTGCTGTAGCCGCTGCCGCAGGCTCGGGAACCACCGCAGTTCCACGGCGTGCTTCAGGGCCGGCGCAGCCTCGCCGGCTCGGCAGCGGCGACAGGCATTGGGTGGTGTTCGAACTGCCACGGCGTAGGTCAGGCAGCGGCTACAGGGGTACCCGATGGTCGGATTGCATTCGCAGCGGGATGCTTTAGGCTGGCGTTCATCTTCCAGAACAACAAGAAACAGGCTTCCCATGGGCCAGAATCTCAGTCTGCTGCGTAAATTCGTTTCCCCGGAAATCATCTTCGGTGCCGGCTGTCGGCACAACGTCGGCAACTATGCCAAGACCTTCGGTGCGCGCAAGGTGCTGGTGGTCAGTGACCCCGGGGTGATCGCCGCCGGTTGGGTGGCCGATATCGAGGCCAGCCTGCAGGCCCAGGGCGTCGACTATTGCCTGTACAGCGCGGTCTCGCCCAACCCTCGGGTGGAAGAGGTGATGCTGGGCGCCGAGATCTACCGCGAGAACGGCTGCGACGTGATCGTCGCGGTCGGCGGCGGCAGCCCGATGGATTGCGGCAAGGCCATCGGCATCGTCGTCGCCCACGGGCGCAGCATCCTTGAGTTCGAAGGCGTGGACATGATCCGCGTGCCGAGCCCGCCGCTGATCCTGGTGCCCACCACGGCCGGCACCTCGGCCGATGTGTCGCAGTTCGTGATCATCTCCAACCAGCAGGAACGGATGAAGTTCTCTATCGTCAGCAAGGCGGTGGTGCCGGATGTGTCGCTGATCGACCCGGAAACCACCCTGAGCATGGACCCGTTCCTCTCCGCCTGTACCGGCATCGATGCCCTGGTGCATGCCATTGAAGCCTTTGTCTCCACCGGCCACGGTCCACTGACCGACCCCCACGCGCTGGAGGCGATGCGCCTGATCAACGGCAACCTGGTGCAGATGATCGCCAACCCGACCGACATCGCTCTGCGGGAAAAAATCATGCTCGGCAGCATGCAGGCCGGCCTGGCGTTTTCCAACGCCATCCTGGGCGCGGTGCACGCCATGTCCCACAGCCTCGGCGGCTTCCTCGACCTGCCTCACGGCTTGTGCAACGCGGTGCTGGTAGAGCACGTGGTGGCCTTCAACTACAGCTCGGCCCCGGAGCGTTTCAAGGTGATTGCCGAGACCTTCGGCATCGACTGTCGCGGCCTCAACCATCGGCAGATCTGCGGGCGTTTGGTCGAACACCTGATCGCCCTCAAGCACGCCATCGGCTTCCACGAAACCCTGGGCCTGCACGGCGTGCGCACCGCGGATATTCCGTTCCTCTCGGAGCACGCCATGGATGACCCGTGCATCCTCACCAACCCGCGGGAATCGAGCCAGCGTGACGTCGAGGTCGTGTATGGCGAAGCGCTCTGAGGAGCAGCAACGCGCCCTCGCCGGACTGCTGGGGCTGGGCAACCACTCGGCGCGCAAGAGTCACTACCCGGAGCTGGCGGCGCGCCTGGACGACCTGGAAGCCGAGCGCAACCGCTACAAATGGCTGTTCGAGAACGCCGTGCATGGCGTGTTCCAGGGCAGCCTGCTGCAAGGCATGCGCGCCGCCAACCCGGCCCTGGCGCGGATGCTCGGTTATCAGGACCCGCAGGAGGTGCTGTTTTCCCTGGCGGACCTGGCCGGCAACCTGTTTGTCGGCGGTGCCCCGGAGCTGGAAGCCATAGGCGAAATGCTGCAACGCCAGCGCAGCCTGCTGGGCTATGAAACCCAGCTGCGGCGCAAGGACGGCAGCAGCATCGATGTGCTGATGAACCTGTTGCTCAAGCCGGACCAGGATGAACTGGTGGAAGGCTTCGTCGCCGATATCACCGAGCGCAAACTGGCCCAGCAGCGCCTGCAACAACTCAATGACCAGCTTGAACAACGGGTCGCGGCACGCACCGACGAACTGCTGGAGGCCAACCGTAACCTGCAGCAGCAGATCGCCCAGCGGGAACAGGTCGAACAGGCCCTGCGCGATGCCCGGGACGCCGCGCAAGCCGCCAACCGCAGCAAGGACAAATACCTGGCCGCCGCCAGCCATGACCTGCTGCAACCCTTGAATGCCGCGCGGCTGCTGATTTCCACCCTGCGTGAACGCCAGTTGCCCGCTGCCGAAAAGGTGCTGGTGGAGCGTACGCACCAGGCCCTGGAAGGCGCCGAAGATCTGCTCACCGATCTGCTGGATATCTCCAAGCTCGACCAGGCCGCGGTCAAGCCGGATGTGGCGCTGTACCGCCTGGATGAACTGCTGGCGCCGCTGGTCTCGGAATTCCAGTCGGTGGCCGAGGCGACCGGGCTCGATTTGCGCGCGCGCATCGGTGATTTCGCGATGCGCACCGACCTGCGGCTGATGACGCGCATCTTGCGCAACTTCCTCAGCAACGCCTGCCGCTATACCGAGCGCGGCAGCATCCTGCTCGGTGCCCGCCGACGTGGGGCCATGCTGCGCCTGGAGGTCTGGGACACCGGCCGCGGTATTGCTGCCGATCGCCTGGACTCGATCTTCCTCGAATTCAACCAGCTGGATGTCGGCCGCGCGGCCGATCGCAAGGGCGTCGGCCTGGGCCTGGCGATTGTCGAGCGCATTGCCAAGATCCTCGGCTACCCGGTTTTGGTGCGTTCCCAGCCAGGGCGCGGCTCGGTGTTCAGCATCGATGTGCCGCTGTCTGGCGAAGTGCCGCTGCCCATCAGCCTGGCCATGCCGCAGCCGAGCACCGGCAACCCGTTGCCGGGCCGACGCCTGCTGGTGCTGGACAACGAAGTCAGCATCCTGGAAAGCATGGCCGCGCTGCTCGGGCAGTGGGGTTGCGAGGTGCTGACCGCGACCGACGAGGCGGGGGCACTGGAGGTTCTGCAAGGGCGGGCGCCGGAGCTGATCCTGGCGGACTTCCACCTCGATCACGGGGTCATAGGGTGCGAGGTGGTGCACAACCTGCGGGAACATTTCCGTTTGCCGCTGCCAGCGGTGATCATCACCGCCGACCGCAGCGACCAGTGCCGCCGCGCCCTGCAACAGCTCGGCGCGCCGCTGCTGAACAAACCGGTCAAGCCGGGCAAGCTGCGGGCGGTGCTCAGCCAACTGCTGGGCTAGGCTGCGCCGGGCGCTGCCGTTAAGATGCCGCAGTTTTTTCACGGACGAAGGCTGCGGGCCAATCGATGAAACCCCTGTCGCTGTATCACCCGCTCCTGTACTGGCTACGGGTCCGGCAAAAACGCCTGGTGCGGCACCTGGCCTGGCGCTTTGGCCGCCGGCGTTATGCGCGCCCCGAGGCGGGCAGCGAGCGCCTGGCGTACCGCTATATCAAGCACACCTCGAAACTGATCCGCAAACTGGGCGACTCCGACCTGGCCCTGCAGCACAACAAGGTGATCAACCTGCGGCTGGCGGTGGCCAGTATCGATGGGGTGCGCATTGCCCCGGGCGAGTACTTTTCGTTTTGCCGCCTGGTCGGTCGCCCAAGCCGCGAGCGGGGGTTTGTCGAAGGCATGGAGCTGTCGTTCGGCGAGGCGCGCAGCGGCATCGGTGGTGGCATCTGCCAGTTGAGCAACCTGATTCACTGGATGGCGATCCACTCGCCGCTGGTGGTGGTCGAGCGTTCCAACCACAGCTTCGACCCCTTTCCCGACGAGGGCCGGGTGCTGCCATTCGGCTCGGGGGCGGCGATCTTCTACAACTACATCGACCTGGTGCTGCATAACCCGAGCACAAGCACCTTCCAGCTCAAGTTGAAGGTCGGCGAGTCTCAGCTTGAAGGCGAGCTGCTGTGCGAGCAGCCGCGGGATTTCAATTACCACATCTACCAGCGCGGCCATCGCTTCACTCGCGAGGGCAGCCGGGTGCTGCGTGAGAACGAGATCTGGCGCGATGTGCTGACCAAGGGCCAGAACCCGCAGTTGGAGCGCCGGGAGTTGCTGTACCGCAACCGGGTCGTGGTCAAGTACCCGGTGGCGGACGAGCTGCTGGACCCGCCGTTACAGGACCCGCAGCGTCCACAGTAGGCCGAGGAAGACCACCGCGATGCCCAGGGGCAGCACGTACAGCAGGCGCGCCTGGGAAAAGAACGAAGGCACGTCGCCGATCAGGGTCGAGTCCTCCAACTGCTGGCGGGTCATCACCGGCACGCCGTCCTGCGCCGGGGCGCTGAGCTGGGCCTCGATATGGGGTTCGACGGCCGCCACTTTGCGCATCAGTGCCCGGCCCGAGGCGAACAGTGCGGCACCGACGAAGATCAGCAGGTAAATCACCAGGTATTTCCAGTGTTGCGAACTGTTGAGCCGAATGAAATCCGGGACCGGGCTGTTACTCCAGAACCAGTCCAGGGGCCGGGTGTTTTCGTAGAGCCAGTACATGAAGTTCTTGATCGGCCGGTTGATGGTGCCGGCCATGGCGGTGTAGTCGTCCAGGCGCCACTTGAACATCTGCAGGGTGGAAAACACGGTGGAGATCAAGGCGCCAGTGAACATCAGTGCACCTACGCCGATGAACAGCCGGTATTTCAATTGGGCGCGGGTGTAGTTCATGTGTGCTTCCTGCCATGAAGAAAAGGGGCGCAATACTATATTCCGCCGCGCCTGGCCGATAGGGGCGGCGCGGGTTGATGGGCGCTCAGGCATTGACTGCCTGGAGCGGCGAAGGTTTCAGCGCCACGCACACCTCGAAACTGATCCGGAAGCTGGGTGACTCCGACCTGGCCCTGCCGCACAACAAGGTGATCAACCTGCGGCTGGCGCTGGCCAGTAGCGATGGGGCGCATTGCCCCGGGCGAGTACGTTTCGTTCCGCCGGCTGGTCGGTCGCCAGCGTCGGGCATCAGATGATGCCCAGCATCCACAGTAGGCCCAGGTAGACCGCCGCGGCGCCCAGCGGCCAGACCACAAGCAGGCGGACCTGGCTGAAGAACGACGGAGCCTTGTCCACCAGGGTCGAGTCTTCCAGCTGTTGCAGGGTCTTGGCCGGTACGCCTTCCTCCACCGGGGCCTTGAGCTGGGCTTCGATCAGCGGCTCGACTGCTTCGACCTTGCGCATCATTCCCCGGCCCGTAGCGAACAGCGCCGCGCCGACGAAGATCAGCAGGTAGATCAGCAAAAATTTCCAGTGGGACGGGTAGCTCAGGTCGATGAAACTGGGTGTCGGGCTGTTGTCCCAGAACCAGTTCAGCGCCTGGGTGTTGTCGTTGACCAGGTACACGAAGTACTTGATCGGGCGATTGATAGTCGAGGCCATGGTGGTGTAGCTGTCCAGGCGCCAATAGAGCATTTTCAGGGTAGAGAAAAAGGTCGAGATCAAAGCGCCGGTAAACAACAGTGCGCCTGCGGCGATGTACAGCCGGTACTGCAATTGGACCCTGGTGTAGGTCATGGATGCTTCCTGCAATGAAAAAAGGGCTGCAATACTATATTCCGCCGCGCCAGGCCGATAGGGGCGGCGCGGGTTGATGGGCGCTCAGGCATTGACTGCCTGGAGCGGCGAATGTTTCAACCGGCCTCGGGCGCTGCACGCGCTATCCTTGGGCCTCATCTTCGGTCGGACGATTCAGCCCATGCTCGATGTACAAGGAGTGTTCAAGAGTTACGCCACGCCCCAGGGGCCGTTGGCGGTGCTGCAGGGTGTCGACTTGCAACTGGGGCAGGGCGGCAGCCTGGCGCTGATGGGTGAGTCGGGCAGCGGCAAGAGCACCTTGCTGCACCTGGTGGCGGGGCTGGATCAGGTTGATCGCGGCAGCATTCGCGTTGGCGGGCAGCCGCTGGAGCGCATGAACGAACACCAGCTGGCCAACTGGCGCCGCACGGAAGTGGGCCTGGTGTTCCAGCAGTTCAACCTGATCGGCAGCCTGCGGGTTGACGACAACCTGGCGTTCCAGGCGCGCCTGGCCGGGCGTTTCGATCCGCGCTGGCAGGCGCAATTGGTGGAGCGCCTGGGCCTGGGCGAGTTGCTGCGGCGCTACCCGGAGCAGTTGTCCGGTGGCCAGCAGCAACGGGTCGCCCTCGGCCGCGCGCTGGCGTCCAGGCCTGGCCTGCTGCTGGCCGACGAACCCACCGGCAGCCTCGACGAAGCCACCAGCGACGAAGTGCTGCAGCTGTTGCTCGACCTGCTGGCCGACAGCCCCACCAGCCTGCTGATGGTTACCCACAGTCAGCGGGTCGCGAGCCGCCTGGGGCAGATTGTGCTGTTGCACGGCGGACGCCTGGCCGACCCGGACGGGCACTGAGATGGGGGTCTTCACAGGCGCCCTGGGCGCGCTGCTCAGCCATTGGCGGCGGCACCCGGTGCAGTTCTTCAGTGTGCTGACTGGTTTGTGGCTGGCCACCAGCCTGCTGACCGGAGTCCTGGCGCTCAACAGCCAGGCCCGTGACAGCTACGCCCGGGCCAGCCAACTGATCGGCGGCGAGCCCCAGGCCAGTCTGGGCACGGCCAGCGCCGGCAACTTTACTCAAGCCTGGTTCGTCAGCCTGCGCCGTGCCGGTTGGCCGGTATCGCCCGTGCTGCAAGGGCGCATTACGCTCAAGGAACATCCGCAGGTGCGCCTGCAATTGATGGGGATCGAGCCGCTGTCGCTGCCGGCCGGGGCCGCGGTGGCCGGCAAGGCCCTGGACCTGCGGCAGATCGTCGACTTTTTCGGCCCGCCCGGGCGCACCTGGGTCGCGCCGCAGACCCTGGCTGCCCTGGGTTATCACGAGGGCCAGCAGCCGCAGACGGCGGATGGCCAGGTGCTGCCGCCGTTGCACAGCCAGGCCGACATGGCCCCGGGCATGCTGTTGCTGGATATCGGTTTTGCCCAGGCCTTGCTGGGCCAGCCGGGGCAAGTATCGCGGCTGCTGTTGCCCCGGGACTTCGCCGCCCATGCACCGCCGTTGCCCGCCGAGCTGGCCGGGCAGTTGCGGCTCAAGCAGGGCGCCGATGAGAGCGACTTGTCGCGCCTGACCGAAAGCTTTCACCTCAACCTCAATGCCCTGGGCTTTCTGTCGTTTGTGGTCGGGCTGTTTATCGTCCACGCCGCCATCGGCCTGGCCCTGGAGCAGCGCCGCAGCCTGCTGCGAACCTTGCGTGCCTGCGGTGTCAGCGCGCGGATGCTGATCTTCTGCCTGGCGGTGGAGCTGGGCGGCCTGGCGCTGCTGGGCGGGATTGCCGGGGTGGCCAGCGGTTACCTGCTGGCGGGGTGGTTGCTGCCGGATGTCGCTGCCAGCCTGCGCGGGCTGTACGGCGCCGAGGTGGCGGGGCAATTGAACCTGAGCCCCGGGTGGTGGCTGAGCGGCATCGGCCTGAGCCTGTTGGGGGCCTTGCTTGCCGGCGGCAACAGCCTGCTGCGTGCCGCGCGCCTGCCGCTGCTGGCCCTGGCCAACCCCCAGGCCTGGCATCAGGCCCACGCCCGCTGGCTGCGGCGCCAGGGCCGGGTCGCCGCCCTGGCGTTGGCCGTGGCGGGCGCGGCCTGGTGGCTGGGCGACAGCCTGAGCAGCGGCTTTGTACTGATGGCGGCCTTGCTGCTGGGGGCGGCCCTGGGATTGCCGGTGCTGCTCGATGCCTTGCTCGGCGGCCTGCTGGGGCGCAGTCGCTCGGTACTGGGGCAGTGGTTTTTCGCCGATTGCCGTCAGCAACTGCCGGCACTGAGCCTGGCGTTGATGGCGCTGCTGCTGGCCCTGGCGGCCAATATCGGCGCCGGCAGCATGACGTCGGGCTTTCGCCAGACCTTCACTGACTGGCTCGAACAGCGCCTGACCGCCGAGCTGTACCTCAACCCCCAAAGCCCGGCCCAGGCCCGGGAGCTGCAGCAGTGGCTGCCCGCGCAGCCGGAAGTAAAAGCGCTGCTGCCCAGCTGGCTGGTGCCGTTGCAATTGCAGGGCTGGCCGGCGGAGCTGTACGGGGTCATCGACCATCCAACCTACCGCCAGCACTGGCCGCTGCTGGAAGCCCTGGGCGAGCAGCCCTGGGACCAGTTGGCCCGGGACGACAGCCTGATGCTCAGCGAACAGCTGGCGCGTCGGCTCAAGGTGCGCGTCGGCGACCGCTTGCCGATCCCGGTGCCCGAAGGCCAATGGGCGCCGCAGGTGGTGGGGATCTACGCCGACTACGGCAACCCCAAGGGCCATATCCTGGTCAACGCCGGGCACCTGTTGCAGCACTGGCCGCAACTGACGCCGAGCCGTTTCAACCTGAGGATCGAGCCGTCGGCCATCGGCCCCCTGGTCAGCCGCTTGCACCAGCAGTTTGCCCTCGACGACAGCCGGATCATCGATCAGGTGCAACTCAAGGGCTGGTCGAGCCAGGTCTTCGAGCGCACCTTCGCCGCCACGGCAGCCCTCAACAGCCTGACCCTGGGGGTGGCCGGCGTGGCGCTGTTTATCAGCCTGCTGACCCAGAGCCAGAGCCGCCTGGGCCAGTTGGCGCCGCTGTGGGCTCTGGGCGTGACCCGGCGCCAACTGATGCTGCTCAACCTGGGCCAGACCTGGCTGCTGGCGGTGCTGACCCTGGTCCTGGCACTGCCCCTGGGCATCGCCCTGGCCTGGTGCCTGGACACCGTGATCAACGTCCAGGCCTTCGGCTGGCGCCTGCCGTTGCGGGTGTTTCCATGGCAGTTGCTGCAACTGCTGGGGCTGGCGCTGCTGGCCACCTTGCTGGCGTCGGCCTGGCCGCTGTTCACGCTTTACCGCACGCAACCTGTGGACCTGCTGAGGACGTTTGCCGATGAGCATTGATCGGGCATGCCGCCTGTTGCTGGTGTTGAGCCTGTGCCTGGGCGGTTGTGATCAGCCCGCTGCACCGCAACAGGGCTTCGCCGGGCTGGGCAACCAGGCGGCCGACTTCGCCCAGGTGGTGCCGGGCCGCACGTTCGGGTTTCCCGCCGATCACGGCGCCCATGAGGGGTTTCGCATCGAATGGTGGTACCTCACCGCCGATCTGGTGGACCCTCAAGGCCAGCACTTCGGCGTGCAATGGACGCTGTTTCGCAGCGCCTTGCGGCCCGGCCCCGAGCAGCCCGGCTGGGGCGCGCCGGTGGTGTGGCTGGGGCACGCGGCGGCTACGTCGGCCGACGCCCATCACGCCGCCGAGCGTTTGGCCCGGGGCGGGGTGGGCCAGGCCGGGGTCAGTGCCCAGCCGTTCCAGGCCTGGATCGACGACTGGAGCCTGCGCAGCCTCACGCCCGTCGGCGATCCCCTGGCCCACCTGCAGGTGCAGGCCAGCGGGCCGGGCTTTGCCTACCAATTGCAATTGCGCGCCAGCCAGCCGTTGGTGTTGCAGGGCGAGGGCGGCTACAGCCGCAAGTCGGAGCAGGGCCAGGCCTCCTATTACTACAGCCAGCCGTTTTTCCAGGCGGCGGGCAGCTTGCAGATCGATGGCAAGACCTATCAGGTCAGCGGCCCGGCCTGGCTCGACCGCGAGTGGAGCAGCCAGCCACTGGCGGCCGGGCAGAGCGGTTGGGACTGGTTCTCGCTGCACCTGGACAGTGGCGTGCGGCTGATGCTGTTTCGGGTTCGGGAGAACGATCGGGAGCCGTACCTGACCGGCACCTGGATCAGCGCCGATGGCCGCACCCAGACCTTGCACAAGGATGATATCGAACTGCTGCCCCTGGACCTGACCCGGGTCGCCGGTCGCGACTTGCCAACCCGCTGGCAGCTGAAAATTCGCTCCAGGGGCCTGGATATCAGCACCCAGGCACTGAATCCCAAGGCCTGGATGAACCTGAGCATTCCTTACTGGGAGGGACCGGTACGCCTCAGTGGCAGCCATGGCGGCAGCGGTTACCTGGAAATGACCGGCTACTGAGGTCGCGGCAAAATCGGGCGCCGGGTGTGGCGTGCAGTGGGTGGCCGGGATGACGACCTGGCGGGCGCACTCGCCAGCAGCGTCTATGCTCATGCCCCACGCCTGATCGAACACCTCGATTGGCGGTCGGTTTTGTTTTCAACCACAAGGAATGTAGCCCTATGAAACTGCACACTTTAACCAAGGCCATTGCCCTGGCCACTCTGCTGTCAGCCGCCAGCCTCAGTGCCCATGCGGCGGATATCCCGCTGGCTGGCGCGGTGGAAGCCGATGAGGTGGTGACCAAGGTCCTGTCCGTGGATGCGGCCAAGCACCAGGTGGTTCTGGAAGGCGCAGGCGGCAAGCCGGTGCATGTGCAACTCAGTGACCAGGCCAAGGACCTGGGCAACCTCAAGGTGGGCGATCAGGTCAAGGTCCTGGTCACCCATTCGGTGGTCGCCGTGCTCGACACCCAGGTGGATAAAGGCGCGCCGGATGCCAGCGAAAGCAGCGGGGTGATCCGTGCCACCAAGGACAACCCCAATCCGGGTGGCGAGGCCTATCGCCAGGTCCAGGTGCAGCTGAAAATCACCGCCATCGACCTGAAGAAAAACCAACTGACATTCGAAGGCCCGGCCGGCAATAAAAAGGTCGTGAGCGTCGAGAAGCCGGAAGTCCAGGCCCGCCTCAAGGACCTCAAGGTCGGCCAGAGCGTGGTGGTGACTTACACCGACGTGCTCAAGGTCACCAGCGAGCATGAAAGCTGATCGAGGTTTGTCGCCGCACCCGGTTCGGTTTGAGGCGCAATGGGTGTCTCAAATCGAACATTCAGCGCGGTGATTGTGTGCAGATTTGTTCAGAATCTGTGCACGGACTTTTTTCGGACGTTCGATTAAAATAGCCCCCGTTCGCCCGGTGCAAAGGCTCTTTACCAGTGCATGGATTGCCGAGGCCAAAGCACTGGGCGAACACCTTTTTTTCGACGTGATGCAAGGCAGGGCTTCAGCACTTCAAGGTCTGCAACGGACCGATCTTCCGGCTCAACGCTGCCGCGAATTGCGCCTCGTCCGCAAACTGTTCCGTCTCGATAAAATCCAGAAACCACAGCCCCTCGGCCCCGGCCAATACCTCCAGCCAGCCGGGCTTGCGGATCTGTTCCTGGGGAATCGTGCTGCCGCCCATGCCATGGCCTTTACCCTCGCTCAGCATGAACAGGCGCTGCTCAAAGCAGTAGGCAACCTGCTTGGGCCACTCGGCGTGATGGGGGTACTGGGGAAACAGGTCTTTTTCGGCGATCACGTAAAAGGTTCTCATGGGCAGGCCACCATCGGCGCGACATCACCCTTGAGGCAGCGCTCGAGGAAGGCACGGGCCGCCTGCGGATCACGCTGGAACAGCTCGAAGGACGCCGCGTCCAGCTCGAAGTAATGATCGAACTCCACCAGGCTGTGGCCCGGGCGTATCGGGGTGGACATATAGGTCCGGCCCGACTCCTGCTCGATACCGAGGCAAAACTGCTCGGTGCGGTTGATGAATACGTCGTGGTACGTCATGTGCGCTCCTGATAGTTGACGCAATGGGCCAGCAGGAATTGCAGGAAGTCGGCCGGGGCGAAGCTGCTCCAGCGCTCATCGTCGTGCCGGTAGATCGACACCCGGGGCAGGCAGCGACCGTCCCTGATTGCAAAACCGTACAGGTCACCGCAACCGTTATCGGAGAACAGCACATGTTGGCCGCGCAGGGCAGCGTATTGCTGGTTGAGCTGGACCAGGTTCAAGCTACTGTCCGGGTCCAGCGAGTAGACCGTGCCCAGGGCAAAGAAGCCGCCGCCATGGCGGCTGATGAACCTGAGGTAGTCGTCGGGCAACAGGCAGTTCAATTGCTGCTGGGCATGCTGGATCTGGCTGGCGTTCGGCGGTTGGTCCGTCTCCAGTTCGAACCAGATCGGCTGCCGTTGGCGCGCATCGTCGATCAGGCGCTCAAAGATTTCAAAGTCCATGCTGCACACCCGGTGATGGGGCAGGGAGATGCCTGCGATTCATGAGTACTGGCCCTCGCAACTGTCCAGCAGGTTGCCCAGGCATTCCTCGTCGAGGGTGACGTTGTCCAGTTGCTGCGGGTCCAGCTCGCTCCAGTCTTGTTCGGCGCTGATTTCATGGATGGTCAGGGGGATTTCCCGGGCCTGGAAAAACGCCAGGATCGCACGCAACGTGGCCGCTTGTTGCACATGCTCGTTGCTGTAGACCTGCCCGTCGTAGAAGAACCCGGTTGCGCCCGCCGCCAGTTTGGCGCTGGCCATGGACAGTGGCAGGCCCAAGCGTTGGTGAAGGAACTTGGTGGCTTCGAGGTTTTTCAGCGGCAGGGTTGAGGCAATTCTGATTCTGGACATGGTCTGGTTCGCTGAGCCCGTAGTAGAAAGTGGGAAGTGCCGGGTGTGGACGCTCGATGGCGTCACAGTCGCAGGTTCACGTAGTCCTGGAAAAACAGCGAGAAGCTCGGGTTGAGCACGCGCTCGATCTTGCGCTGGAACAGGCTGTAACTCAGCACCCGGCCCTGGCCCTGGTCGCTGCAATCCACGGCCCAGCAGACTTCGTCGTCACGCAGGTAGATGACGGCCAGGTGTTCGGGCAAGCCGAATTCGCTGCGGCAATAGGTGGTGGCGTAGAGCAGGCTGCCGCCATTGCAGAGTGTCGCGTCGTTGTCTTCAATGCCGGCGATTTCCGATTGCACCACGCCTCCGCCGCCGCAGGTCAGCAGGAACGCCACCAGGTCGGCAGGCAGTTGCAGTTTCAGCAGGCCTTGCAGGCGCTGTATCTGCTCCGCGCTGGCGGGGCCGAACCAGAAGGTTTCCTCGTCGCCGGCGTCCAGGGCGTCGATCAGGGGCTGATAGTCAGTCATGGTTGTGCGCTCGATGGAGGGCCTGGTTGCGGTTGCGGTGCCCGATCGTACCGACAGTCGTCGGCGATGATGCTCAGCACCGGGCGGCCGCTCCAGGCGCAGATAAAACTGTAGCTGTCAGGGGCCGATGACAACTCCCCCGGGTCCACCTGGGCCAGCAGTTGCGACAGAGAAGCGCGGCTCAATTCGGCTATCTCCGTGCCTTCGGCGCCGAGGCTCTGGTAGGCCACCAGCCCGGTGAAGGACAGCACCCAGGGCTGTTGCTGCCAATCGATAAACTCGACGCGCAACAGCCCGGGGCTGCTGCCGAGGTGTTGGATGCTGCCGTCGGCGACACAGAACGGGGTGTCCGGGCCTGGCGTTGACGGGGTCATAGTGCAACACCCTGCAACGTGACATCGCGCGCGACCAGTTCGACCCACCCGGTGCGAGCCTCCGGGTTTGGTGCCAGGGAAATCAGCACAATCGAGCCGCCAACGTTGAGCGCCCCGGTGCCGTCGGCCTCGATGGCGATCAGCTCGGCGCGCAGGTGCAGGGCATCATCCTGGACGCGCAGCTGGCAGTCGTGGTGGGTACTGGGTTTGAGGTTTTCCCCCCAGTGGAATGCATCGTCGAGGTCGAGCTCGACCTCCAGCCAGGCGTCGAGCGCCGGCCGCGGCCCCGACCAGTTGGCCTGGCCCGTGCCGTGGGCGCTGAGGAAGCTGACCCGGGCCGGGTCCGAGGGCTGGAATTGCAACAGACGAACCTTCATTGGCGCGGCTTTACTGCATCGAAGGTTTCACCGGTTACCGTCAGCACATCGCCGTTGAGCTCGGAGGTGAACAGGTTGTTGATCACCAGTTCCAGGCAGCCCTCATTGTAGGGAAACAGATGCTCCAGCAATTCCTGCCACAGGTACTCGCGGATCAGCCAGGCCGCCACGTCTGGCCAGCGCTCGGCCAGGGTCTGTAGGTCCGGGTAGCCCAGAACCTGTATTTCGGGGATGTCGACGGTGCCGTATTGCTGGTCATCGATCGGGCATTCGGCGATGAAGATATCGGCCAGGGCAAAGAACGCCGGGCGCAATTCATCCAGGGTCACGCTGAAGCTGAAGGCCTTGGTAGGGCGGTCGACTTTCTGCGAAAAACCCGGCTCGCGTTGAGTGATTGTCCGTGGGTCGACCACGTTGCCTGCTGATAGGACGATCATGCCGTTCCCTGTTGATGTGAATGAACGCTTCCTTGTGCCAGCGACCCGGGCAGAGGGGGCGCTGCCGGGGGATTTTTACACAGTAAGTGCTTGCCGATCAGCTGCTTATTTTTCCGGGGGCGGTTTTTGTTCGGGCCCTGGCTGTTCAGTGCCCATGGGGCCGCTCGCCATGGCTCTGCTCGGCGCTGTAAAGGCTGCTGAGTCCCAGGGCTTCGAGGTGCTGCTGCACCCGCTTCACGTTTGCGGCATCGGGTTTGTCGGTGCCGTGGACGCGGTAAATATCGTTGAGCACCCGATCCGGATCCCTGGCACTGAGCGTGGCGATCAGTTCGGCCAGATTGCGGTCGGAAAAGTGTTCGTAGAGCAACGCCAGCAAGGGCCGGTAGTCCGCGTCGGGCAGTCCCTGCGGGTAGGCGATCTGCAGCATCTTCAAGCTGGTTGGCATGGAGCAGGTCCTCACCTGGAGCGATGGTTCAAAGCACGTGCAGGTCAAGCATCTGCAGCTGTGGGCGGTCGCCTTCGAACAGCACTTGCAGCGACAGGGTCAGGTCGCTCAAACCTTCCTCGGCGGTCCACAGCGGTACGTCCAGGTGCAGGCCCGACCCATCCTGATAGGCGTAGCGCTCGATGCTGTCGATAAAGGCGGGGGGCGGAGCCACCAGCGTGGCGCCGTATTCGTGCAGGCACAGTTGCACGTCGTCCTGGCGCAGCCGGCCGAGCCAGCCTTCAGCGCAAAGGGTGGCGTAGTCCGCTGTCACCAGTGCATTGACCAGCTCGCGGATTTGCTGTTGCAGAGGGGGATCGACGTCCATTGTCCAGGGCCTTTCAAGTGAGGGCGAAGCCTGTCGCGGTGCGGTGCTTTTTACAAGCCGGCGCACTGGTTTTTTTGCGACCTGCCGGGGTTGTTCGCCGCGATGCCTGCGCCAGGGCGACAGGCTGCCGGGTGTTCAGGGCCGCCTGCCGGCTTCAGCCGTGGGTCACTTGGGTACGCAGTTGAATTCCCAGGGCGCGCATGACCTTGACCACGGTGTCGAAGCGCGGCTTGGCGCCGGGGGCGAAGGTTTTATAGAGGCTGGCGCGGCCCAGGCCCGAGTCGCGGGAAACCTGGGCCATGCCCCGTGCACGGGCGACGTGGCCCAGGGCGCGCAGCAGTTCATCGGTGTCGCCGTCGGCCAGGACCTGGGA
Organism: Pseudomonas sp. QD4; assembly: GCF_049199125.1. Classification (NCBI taxonomy): domain Bacteria; kingdom Pseudomonadati; phylum Pseudomonadota; class Gammaproteobacteria; order Pseudomonadales; family Pseudomonadaceae; genus Pseudomonas; species Pseudomonas sp. QD4. Next base: position 1,860,923 of record NZ_JBLZOM010000001.1, on the reverse strand, counting down.
CAGGTACTCGCTGATGGCCTCGTCGCTGTCGAGCAGGGTTGCCATGTCGAAGGGAACAAGTGTGCCAGCCATATTAAAACTCCTTTGCCAGGGCGCGGGCCTTGTGGATGTCGGCTGCCTGGGTCGCCTTGTCGCCACCGTGCAGCAGAATGATCAGCCAGGTGCCACGCCGAATGAAATAAATGCGGTAGCCGGCGCCGATATCGACGCGCATTTCACCGAGTTCGCCGCCCAGCGCCTTGACGTCGCCGAGGTTGCCCGCCGCCGCGCGCTCGAGGCGCCGTGCGATGGCGATCCTGGCCCGCAGATCGCGAAGTGAGGCATGCCAGCGCGCAAAACCGGGCGTCTGCTGGAGCGTGTAATCCATGGCTGAGTGTATCCATATAGAGACAAAAAACAATGCCGTCATGAAGCCATCCGACTGGCGGCTCACAACGAATGCCTGGCTATAAGGTAAGCAGCGAAGGGTGCGGGGAGGGCGGCATTTTTCGTATCGGAATGTTCGGTGCAAATCCCCGGCCAGAGCCAGGGGCGCGAGCTTCAGCCTTGCACGGCGTCCAGCGCGGCGACAGCCAGGCGCGCCAGTTCCGCGTCCTGCTCGGGCCTGACGCCGGAAACGCCAATCGCGCCGATGCATTGCCCCAGGTGCAGGATCGGCACCCCGCCTTCAAGCATGCCTTGCAGCAGCGGTGCGCTGAGAAATGCCTGGCGACCGCCGTTGATCATCTGTTCATAGGCCCCGCTGTCGCGGCGGCCGAGGGCGGCGGTGCGGGCTTTTTCCGTGGCGATGTAGGCGCTGATGGGCGCCGCGTCGTCGAGCCGCAGCAGGCCCAGGGGATGGCCACCGTCATCGACCACGGCAATGCTCACGGCCCAGCCGCGTTCACGGGCGGCGTGCTCGGCTGCAAGTAGCATCTGGGTGACGTCGGGCTGGGACAGGACCGGTTTGTTGCGCATGCTGTTTCCTCTATCGAGCGCCACTGGCCAGGCGCGTGTCACGCGCCCGGCCAGCTTCGTGGGGGTTAGGTCTGGCACGTTCACCGTTGCCGGCTAGCGGGCCGCAACGGCGTCCGCCAGGGGTAGGGCTTACTCGCCGTAGATATCGAAGTTGAAGTACTTCTTGCGGATCTGCTCATAGCTGCCGTCGGCCCGTATTGCCGCCAGGGCCTGGTTCAGTTCGGCGCTCAGCGGGTCGTTCTTGCGCACCGCGATGCCGATGCCAGTGCCGAAGTACTGCGGGTCGGTGAAGCTGGGCCCGACAAAGTGATAGTCGCCGCCTTCGGGCCGTTTGAGCAGGCCCTCCTCGACGGCCACCGAACTGGCCAGGGTGGCGTCGACGCGGCCGGCCAGCAGGTCGAGGTAGATTTCGTTCTGCGAGCCGTAGCGCACGATCTGCGCACCGGCCGGCTCGAAGGTGGCCGAGGCGTAGCGGTCGAAGTTGGTGGCGCGCTGTACGCCAATGCGCTTGCCGGCCAGGGACGCTGGAATGGCCTCGATGCCGTTGCCCTTGCGGGTCACCAGCTTGGCCGGGATGCGGTAGTAGCGGTCACTGAAGTCCACCGATTTGAGGCGCTCGGGGGTGATCGACACCGAAGAAATCGCCGCGTCGATCTTGCGCACCTTGAGCGCCGGGATCAGGCCGTCGAATTCCAGTTCCTGCCACTGGCAGGTGACCTGCATCTTGGCGCACAGGGCCTGGCCGATGTCGTAGTCGAAACCTTCCAGGCGGTTGTCGCTGGTCTTGTAGGCAAACGGCGGGTAAGCCGCCTCGATGCCCACGCGCAGGGTTTTCTCGGCGGCCTGGGTGCTGGCGCCGAAACTGGCGAGGCTGGCCAGGCCAAGGACGGTGAGGGTTTTTTTCAGGTTCATACAAAGCTCCGGATGCGTGTTGTTGTACATCGGGCACTCGCCAATGCAAGGCGCCCGTTATCGGCAGTCGCAATGAGAACGCAGGGTCGGGCGGCTCGCAGGTGGCTGCCCTGACCGGTTGCCCGCGTGTGCGGGCGGCTTGCCTGAACCTCAGACGGCGGCGGTGACGATCAGCTCGAGGCGGATCTCGGCGTCGTCGAAAGCCACCTGGGCCGTGGCTCGGGCCGGGGTTTGCGTGGGGTCGACCCAGGCGCTCCACAGCGTATTCATGGCGTCGAAATCGGCGGTCATGTCTTTCATCCAGATCTGCACACTGAGCAGGCGGCTCTTGTCAGTGCCGGCCTCGGCCAGCAACTGGTCGACACGCTCCAGCACCTGGCGGGTCTGGCCCTGGATGTCCTGGCTGCAATCGGCGGCGACGATGCCGCTGAGCCAGACCACCTGGTTGTGCACCACCACGCGGCTTAGCCGTGGGTTGCTTTGGATACGCTGGATAGAGGTCATGGGTGCTCCTGGGAACGGTCGAGGCAGGCTTCACCTGCGAGTTGGGTGAGGGTGATGGGTTTGAGTGGCGGGCGGATGCGGTAGTAGCCGACGGCGGCCGGGGAAACCTGGCGCCGCTCGGCGATCACTTCGCTGACGCTGAGCCCGCACAGGCGGCCCTGGCAGGGGCCCATGCCGCAGCGGCCGAAAGCCTTGGCCTGGTTCGGCCCGAGGCAGCCCAGGTCGACGTAGTGGCGCAGGTCGCCGGCGCTGACTTCTTCGCAGCGGCAGACGATGACGTCGTCGGCGGGGATGCGGTTCTGCTGCTGCGGGCGGTACAGGGCGTCGATCAGCGGACGGGCCGCCAGGTGCCGGGCCAGGGCGCGGCGCAGCGCTGGCAGTTGGGCATTGATCTGCGCGGCAGCATGGGGCTGCAACTGACGGGCGATTCCCAGGGCCGCTATCCGCCCCTGTTCCCGCGCGGCCAGGGCGCCGCCGATGGCCGCGGCATCGCCGGCGATAAACACGCCGGGCTGACTGGTTTCTCCAAACGGGTCGCGGTGCACGGTCCAGCACAGTTGTTGTTCGTCCCACTGGTGCTCCAGGCGCAGCGACCAACTGATCTGGGTGTTGGGCACCACGCCCTGATGCAACAGGATCAATTGCGCCGGGAGCCGATGTTCATCCCCGCCGCAGCGAAAGCGCAGGGCCCGGGCCTGGTCTTGGCCCTCGATCTGCAAGTCGCGCGCGCCCCGGAAATGGCGGATCCCGGCACGCCGCAGTTGCCTCAGCAGGCCCAGGCCCTTGCGCAGTTCGCGCCAGCCGCCGAGGGCCGCCGGGATCTGGCGCCAGGCGCGCAGCAGGTCGGCGTGGCTGCTGGTGTCCACCAGGGCCGCGACCTGGACCCCGGCCCGCAGGTATTGCGCCGCCAGCAGGTACAGCAGCGGGCCGCAGCCGGCCAGCAGCACCGGCACCGCCGGCAGCAGCGCAGCGCCCTTGAGCAGGATCTGCCCAGCGCCGGCGTTCATCACCCCGGGCAGGGTCCAGCCGGGAATCGGCAGGGCGCGTTCGTAGGCCCCGCAGGCAATCAGCAGGCGCCGTGGGTGGAGGGTGCGCGCCTGGCCCTGGTGGAGAAAATGCACTTGCTGTTGCGGGCTCACCAGCCACACCGAGGCCTGGGGGATATAGCGCGCGCCGCAGGCCAGGAAGCGCTCGACCAGGGCCAGCCCGGCCTGGTAGTCGGCACCCAGCACGGCCAGGCGCTGAGGGTCGGCGAGGCGCACATCACGGTAGATCTGCCCGCCGGGGCTGGCCTGTTCGTCGAGCACCGTCACGCTCAAGCCCAGGCCGCAGGCCTCGATAGCAGCCGCCATGCCGGCGGGGCCGGCGCCGATGATCAGCAGGTCCACAGGTTCAGGCTTCATCGTCGGCCCCCTCGGTAGTCGACACTGCACGCACCCCGTGCTGGCTGCGCACACGCATGCCTTCGCGCACCGGCAGCAGGCAGGCCTGGCAACTGGCTTGGCCGTCGACCTCCACCAGGCACTCAAAGCACACCCCCATCATGCAAAACGGCGCCCGCGGGCTGGCACTGACCACGCTGCTGCGGGTGCTGCGCACGCCACTGGCGAGCAGCGCCGCCGCCAGGGAAACACCGGCCGGCACCCGCAGGGGTTGGCCGTCGAATTCGATGGTCAGGGTCGGGTTGCTGGCGGACATGGGTTGAAACAGGCGATCAGCCGGCATGCTGCACCTCGCTGGCAGATTGAAAGCGCGCCAGGCCGAAAGGCTGCACGTCGGGAAGTTGGCCCTGGCCGCTGAGCCACGGCGCCAGCATCAGGGCGTGGGCCGCGGCCAGGGTGACGCCGCTGTGGCAACTGGCGACAAACACCTGCGGGCACTCGGGCAGCGTCTGGTAAATCGGCAGGCCATCCGGGCTCAGGACCCGCAGCGCACCCCAGGCCCGAACCAGGCGTACATCGGCCAGCAAGGGGAAGCAGCGCACGCCGCGCTGGGCGATGTCGGCCATCACCTCGGCGCTGCCCCGGTCGTCGTAGCCCACGGCTTCCATGGAGTCGCCGAGCTGCACCGTGCCTTCGTCGGTCTGGCGCACATAGGTGGTGGGGTAGTGCAAAAAGGGCGCGAGGCGCTCGGTGACCAGGATCTGCCCGCGATTGGGCTGCACCGGTACCTCGGCGCCGAGCAGGGCGCCCAGCGAACGGTTGCCCAGGCCGGCGGCCAGCACCAGTTGCCCGGCCTGCCAGCGCTGGTCGCCAGCGCGCACTTCAAGGTCATCACCGACCTGGCGGATGGCGTCGACCCGATGGCCGTTGTCGATCTGCACCCCATGGCGGCGGCAGCCGGCATACAGCGCTCGCAGCAATTTCAGCGGGTTGACCTGGCCATCCATCGGCGAATAGCAGGCCCCGACCACATCCGGACCGACGCCGGGCAGGCGTTTGCGCAGCTCGCCCGGGCTCAGCAGTTCAAAGGGGTAGTCGCCGTCCAGGGCTTGCTGCAGCCAGGCCAGACGCTGGCTTTCCTCGGCCATTTCCGCCTCGGACAGGCACAGCTGGAACCCCCCGGCCTGTTGCAGGCAGACATCCACGCCGCTGTCCTCGCGCAGGTACGCCGCCAGTTGCGGCCACAGCGCCACCGACTGCCGGGTCCACTGGGCATAGGCGCTTTTGCGATAGCCCTTGCCCTGCACCCACAGCAGGCCGAAGTTGCCACGGGCCGCGCGCAGGGCACTGTCGCCCTCGTCCAGCACGCGCACCTGGCGCCCGCTGCGGGCCATGCCGTAGGCGATCGCCAGGCCCACGAGGCCGCCGCCGATTATCAGTGCATCAGGTTTTTGCATGGGTGGGTCCAGTTCCAGGCCGGTCAGGCGTTATCCCGATAAATCGAGTGCGGGCTGAGGCGGTTGAGGCATGGCTGGGATGCTAGGGGGCTGATGCAGCGATGAAAAATGCTTTATTTTGCGCAGGTCATGTCTTTTTGTTATGGGGTGCGGTGGGATGAATTTGCGTCAGCTGGAAGCCTTTCGTGCGGTGATTCTCGGCCAGACCGTGACCCGCGCCGCCGAGATGCTGCATATCTCCCAGCCCGCCGCGACGCGCTTGATCAGCGCGCTGGAGGAAGACATCGGCTTTGCCCTGTTCGAGCGTCTCAAGGGGCGCCTGCAGCCGACGCCCGAGGCGCTGGTGCTGTATGAGGAGGTGCAGCGCTCATTACTCGGCGTCGAGCGCATTGCCCGCACCGCCCAGGAAATTCGCACCCTCAAGCGCGGCTCGTTGCAGATCGCCTGTGCCCCGGCCATGGGCCTGGGATTCATGCCGCGGGCCATCACCGCCTTCCAGCGTGAACACCCCGAGGTGCAGATCAGCCTGGTGGTGCACTCCTCGCGCGAGGTGGTCGACCTGGTGGTCGGCGGGCGCTGCGACCTGGGGGTGATCGTCGAGCCCAACACCTACCCCAGCCCGCGCGCGGAGAAACTGCTGAAATCGCGCATGCTCTGCGCCTTGCCGGTGGGGCATCGCCTGGAGGCGCAGGCGCTGATCGTGCCCGAGGACCTGGAGGGCGAGGCGTTTGTTTCCTACCCCCATGCCATCGCCTCGCGCCAGCACGTCGACGCGATCTTTGCCGCCCATGGCGTGCAGCGCCACTTGCGCCTGGAAACCCAGCTGTCGCTGCCCATGTGCCTGTTTGTCGAAGAGGGCGCCGGGGTGGCGCTGGTGGATGCCATCAGCGCCCTGGAATACCGCGGGCAGGGCGTGGTCTTCCGTGCCTTCGAGCCGGCCATCGAAATGGACTTCAGCCTGCTGCTGCCGCCCCAGGCGCCCCTGTCCCGATTGCAGGAGCGCTTTGTCGAGCACATGCGCGAGTTCGTCGCGACCCAGGTGCCGTCGGCGTATCGGGTGCAGTAGGGATCCGGGCGCGGCGAATTTCGCTGCCCAGGGTTCAACCGGCGCTGGTACATGCCCTAAGATGCGTCGGACTTTTTGCGCGGATGACCCCGCCGAACTTTGCAGAAGTGAATGCACATGAGCGATTTTGAACGGCTGGCCGAGACCGCAGGCATAACCTTGCCGGCGGAGCTGCGGCGGCTGCTGGCCGAGGGACGGACCCGCTACGGCAATAGCCGTGAGGACTGGAGCAAGGGGTGGCGTGAGTACACCCTGTCGGCACAACCGGCGTTGTCCTGCGCCTACGACTTCGAGTGGATCGACGGGCAACAGGCCGGCGAGGTTATCGAAGAATGGCTCAAACCGGCCTACCAGGACGGGCGGCGGTTCTTGCCGTTTGCCCAGTCCGGTGCCGGCGACGCGTACTGCCTGACTCCCCTGCAAGACGGGCAGGTCGGCGTCGCCCTGGTCTGGCATGACCGAGAGTCCAGCGAAGTGGAAAACCTGTCGTTTGCCGGGTTCGCCTACCGATTGCTGGTGGAGTCTGCCCAGGATATCGAGCATCTGCTTGACGACGACTGGGCGTTCGACGACGCCAGGCACTGCGTGATCGCCAACTTGCAGCTTATGGAAAACTGCCTGCCGGAGCCCTTCAAGGCCGGACTCAAGCAACTGGTGGCGCAGGTGCAGCAAGCCCATGCAAACCCGCACGCGTTGATCACGGCAGAACAGGCGCGGGTTGCGCTGGCGGTTGTGCCCGAGCCTGTCGCGGAGCGGTTTTCAGTGACCGCCAGATGGGAGTGCGGGCAGGGTTGAAGCGGCGCTGAGGTCAGGATCCACCGACAACGTCAGCGCCATGGCGGTGGATCACGCGCCGCCTGTATTCACAACCCGGGCAGGCCCAAGGCACTCGCACACTGCTCCAGCGAGCGCTGCTGGGTCTGGGCGTAGAGCTGCAATTCATCGATGGTCGGCCGGCCCAGGGCCTGTTCGAAGGCCTGCTGGTTGGACTGGCCGGCGTAGTGACTTTGTGCGTCGTCGCCGAGGTTGGACTGGAAGATCCCGGCGGCGCTGACCGGCAGGAAGTCTTCATACACCAGAGGTTCGAAGTGCACGTGCCCGGCGGCAATCAGTGCGGCCAGGGTCGTGGGCCGCTGGGCCTGTTCGCGTGCGGCCAGGCCCTGTTCGGTGGCGAAATAGCGGAAGTACGCCAGGTCCTCTTCGCGCATGGCGTCGTGGCTGTCGGGGAAGGCTTCGAAGTGGTCGCGCATCAGGGCGTCGTAGCGATCGGCGTTGGACTCGTTGGGGAAGGCATTGAGCTGGTCGCGGGCGGCATTCAGCAGGCGGTCGTACAGGGCGCGGCCTTTGGGGGTGAGGGCCGCACCGCGTTGTTCGATTTCGCCGAAGCGTGCGCTGTGGCTGCCCTGGCTCTGTTCCTGGTCGGTGAAGGCCACGGTTTCCTCCAGGGCCTTGAAGCTGGTCTGGCGCAGCAGGATCGGGCAGTCCCGCCGTGGCGGGCCTTCGATCACGGCCTTGGGGGTGATGCCGTGGGCGGGCATCAGGCGTTGCACCTGGTCGATGTCCAGGGTGCGTGGGGTCAGGTGGTTGATGTGCGGACCCTTGAACGCCACCACGTCGGCGATCAGCCGATGCTGGGCGCTCAGTTGCTGATACTGCGCGGCGGTGACGGTGGCGCTGTGGTGCCAGCGGAAGGTTTCCAGGGCCTGCTCGACGAACGCCTCGGCATCTGCCTTGTTCAGCCCGCCATCCGCTTCGCACTGGGCGATCAGGCTCAGGGCCCGGGCGGTGAAGATCGAGCGCCGGGCCAGGACCGATTCGGCAAAGGCGCGCAGTTCGGGGTTCTCGATCAGTTCCAGGCGCAGCAGCGAGGTGAAGACCCGGAACGGGCTGATGTGCAGCGCCGTTTCATGCACCGCGCGAAAGGCCGTGGAGTGCACCGGGACCCCGGCCGGGGTCAGGTCGTAATAGCCCACCGGCTGCATGCCCATGACCGCGAACAGGCGGCTCAGCGTCGCCAGTTCGGTCGCGGTGCCGACGCGGATGGCGCCGTGGCGCTCCAGGTCCAGGCGTTCGATTTCACCGGTCTGGCGCAGGTGCCGGGCCAGGTCGGGATGCTGTTCCAGGGTCTGGGCGTTGACCTCGGCCACCAGTTCCATCAGCGCGCCATACAACGGCACTTCATCGCGGTACATGTCCGACATTGCCCGCGAAAAGCGTTGGCGGATCAGGTCAGGGCTGACGAAGCTCTGGTTGCTCATAAACAGGATTCCCGGTGCAGTGACATCAAGGGTGGAGTGGGGCCGATTCTGTTCGGCGTAGGGGGCGCTGACAAACGAAGTTTCCTCTGAACTTCATTCTGCAAATGAATGCACTGCCGTTCGGGCGCCGCGCGTCGGGCGCCGTGCCCGGGCGCCGCTGGCAAAGTGGGCACGAGCGTTCAGCGGCTATTGCGCAGGGCTGCCTGTTGCAGGAACTGGCGATACAGCCGGGCGCTGCGGTTAGGGCGCTCGACCATGGGCATATGGCCGATGCCTTGCCAGATCTCCACCTGCAACTGGGGGATGCCCCGGGCCCAGATCAGCGCGCTGCTGGCATGCAGCAGCCGGTCCTCGCGGCCCCAGAGCAGCAGGGTCGGGGCCTGTATCGAGCCCAGCAGGGGTTCCATGGGCGCACTGCCATGGAAGTCGTCGAAGATTTTCGCCAGCTGCGGGCGCCGCTGCCGGTAGCGTTCGGCGATGGCCGCCAGGACCACCTCCGGCACCCAGGGCGGATCGGCCATGGTCATGCCGTAGAAGGTGTCGAAGTCGGCGCGGGTGTCGATCAGGAACGGATTGCGGCCCACCGCCAGCATGCGCTCCAGGTCGCTGGGCTCGGGCGCGCTGACGCCGGCGGGGTCGAACAGGGTCAGTGACGCTACCCGCTCCGGGCTGGTGGCCGCCAGCCACGCTGCGATATAGCCGCCCATGGAGTTACCGACCAGGTGCACCCGCGCCACCTGGCAGGCGTCGAGCAATTGCAGCAGGCGTCGGCCCTGGGCCGGGATGCTGTAGTCCTGGCTGGCGTCGAAGCCGGTGGCGCCGTGGCCGCCCAGGTCCGGGATCAGTACCCGGCAGTCTTTGCTGAAGTGCCGGGCAAAACGCAGCCAGATGCTTTTGTCGGCGCTGTAGCCGTGCAGCAGCAACAGGGTCTGGCTGGCGGTGGTCGGGCCGCCCATGTAAGTCGCCAGGGTCATGCCATCGATGGCCACCGGGTGTTTTTTCAACCGGTAGAGCCGGGCCTCCAGCGCGCTGCTGGCGTCATACAGCCAATGGCCGATGCGCGGGTAGGTGCGATAGCACCAGAACAGGCCAAGGGCGAGCAGGGCGACAATCACGAACATCGGGTGGCTCCTGTGCGGGCACGGGTCAGGACAGTTGATGGTCCACGGGCTTGAGGCCCCGGGTCAGCCAGTGGTAGCTGAAGCTGAAGCCGGGAAACAGCGCCGTCACATGCCCGCTGCTGCTGCGGTACCAGCTCTGGCAACCGCCGGATTGCCACACCGTGCGCTGCATCTCGCGGTGGATCATCGCGGTGTAGCGCGCCTCCGCTTCCGGGCGAGCTTCAATGGCCTGCAAGCCCTGGGTCTTGAGGGCCCGGATGCAGCTGAGAATGTAGCGGGTCTGGGATTCGATGATGAACAGCAGCGAGGTGTGGCCGATCCCGGTGTTGGGGCCGCAGAGGATAAACAGGTTGGGGAACCCCGGCACACAGGTGCCCAGGTAGGCGCGCGGGTAGGGCGCCCAGGCATCGCGCAACAACTGGCGGTCCTTACCGCGCACCGGGTAGGCGATCATGCCGTCGGTGGTGTCGAAGCCGGTGCACCAGATGATCAGGTCCAGCTCCAGGTGCTGGCCGTCTTGGGTGTTGATGCCGCTGGCGTCGAGGCTCTGGATGCCTTGCTCGCGACCGTGCAGGCTGACGTTGGCTCGCCCCAGCGCCGGGTACAGGGTGTTGGACAGGATCACCCGCTTGCAGCCGATGCTGTAGTCCGGCGTCAGTTGGCGGCGCAGTTGCGGGTCGGGCACCTGGCGTTTGAGCAGGCGCAGGGCGTGGCGCTGCACCAGGGTCATTGCCGGCCGTGAATACTTGAAGGCGATGATCCGGCTTTCCAGCTGCCAATAGATCAACCAGCGCAGCAGGGTGTAGGCCGGCTTGAACCCCAGCAGGCGCCGTTCTATGGCACTGAAGTGCCGGTCAGGGCGCGGCAGCACCCAGTGCGCACTGCGCTGGAACACATGCAACTGGGCGACATCGGCGGCAATTGCCGGGATGATCTGCGCCGCGCTGGCGCCACTGCCGACAATCGCCACGCGCTTGCCACGGTAGTCGTAGTGGTGGTCCCACTGGTTGCTGTGGAACTGGTGGCCGGTGAAGTCGGCGAGGCCCTGGAAGGGCGGAATCAGCGGTTGGCTCAAGGGCCCCGAGGCGTTGATCACGAACTGCGCCTGGAATCGACCGCGGGCCTGGGTCTGGACGATCCAGCGTTGCTGCGCCGAGTCCCAGTCCATGGCCTCGACCTCGGCCCCGAGCAGCACCTTGCCCTGCAAGCCTTGCTGGTGCAGCAGATGCTGGGTATAGCGCTGCAATTCGTCCTGGGTGGCGTACATCTGGCTCCACCGGTAAGGCGCGAACGACAGGGAGTACAGGGGCGAGGGCACATCGACCGCGGCGCCGGGGTAGGTGTTCTGGCACCAGGTGCCGCCAGGGAAGTTGCGGCGCTCCAGCAGCAGGAAATCATCTATCCCCGCCTTGAGCAGATTGACCGCTGCACACTGTCCGCCAAAACCGCTGCCGATGATCAGTACCTGATAGCTGTGCATGCGCCTCCTCCGGGGTACTTGGCAAGCGGGCGCAGAGTAATGTTATGTGCCCACCGTCAGTTATAGCCAAATATTCCCGCAATGCCGGGCCAGGGCGCTGTAAACAGGGGGGAAGGGGTAATGGCTATTTGACTCTTCGCTGGTAGACTGCTCGGCAGTCCCAGTAGCCTCATCGACCCTCGTACTGCTTGCACGGAGGAGCCTTGGCCCCTACGCCACATACACCAGGGAAGGGACTTTCATTGGCCAGGAGGCTATACAAGTCGCGGATCCTGGGTCTGGCCCTGGGCTTCTTCTGCGTCGCCGCAGCCATGCAACCGCTGCAGCCCCCGGCCTGGCTCTGGGGCTTCATGCTGTTCAACGCCTTTGCCTGGCCGCACCTGGCGTACCAGTGGGCGCGCCGGTCACGGGTGCCGTTTCGCGGCGAACACCGCAATTTGCTGGTGGACTCGTTCCTCGGCGGGTTCTGGGTCGGCGCCATGCATTTCAATCCGCTGCCGACCACGACCACCCTGGCGATGATGGCGATGAACAATATCGCCATTGGCGGTGTGCGTTTCTTTCTCGCCGGGAGCCTGGCCCAGGCCCTGGGGATCGGCGTCTCGCTGCTGCTGTTCAGCCCGTTGTTCATCGCCGAAACCAGCCAACTGCAAGTCTATGCCTGCCTGCCGATGCTGACGTTGTACCCGCTGGCCCTGGGGTATATCTGCTACCAGCAGGCGTGCGTGCTGGCCGGGCACAAGCGCGAGCTGTTGGCCCTGAGCCGCACCGACAGCTTGTCCGGGCTACTTAACCATGGCGCCTGGAAGGATCAGCTGGAGGTTGAGTTCCAACGCTGCCGACGCCAGCAGCAGGGTGGGGCCATTGCCCTGATCGACATTGATCACTTCAAGGTCATCAACGACACCTACGGCCATGTGGCCGGCGATATCGTGCTGCGCCAACTGAGCAAGATCCTGCGCCAGAACCTGCGGGTCAGTGATCAGATCGGCCGTTATGGCGGTGATGAGTTTTGCGTGATCCTGCCGGACGTGCCCCTGGAGCAGGCGGCCCAGTTGATGGAAGGCCTGCGTACCCGCTTCGGTGCCCTGGGCTACGAGCAGAACCCGGCGCTGCAAGTCAGCCTGAGCATTGGCCTGGCGGCGTTTGATCCGGAGTACAGCGACGCGGTCAACTGGCTGGACGACGCCGACCAGGCGCTGTACGAAGCCAAGACCACCGGCCGCAACAAAGTCAGCTGCCGACCGGGAGACGTGCCGTCGCGGGTGCTGCTCAATTCCTTGCATTGACCCCACCTGTAGCCGCTGCCGAGCCTGGCGGCAGCGGCTACAGGTGCGCCGGTTCCTATCGATTGATAGGACCCGCGCAACCTCGCGCTAGCGGCTACAGAGGTTCCTGGATTTTGTAGGGTTCGCCGTTGCCCAGTTTGTTCAGCAGGAACAGGTACACCACGCCGACGACGATCCAGATGGCGCCCAGTTTCTGTGCCTCGATCCCCATGTTGAACAGGATCGCGCAGACGATCAGCAGGCCGATGGCCGGGCACACCAGGTGGCGGATCACCTGGCCGGACTTGAGCCGGCGCCAGTAGTAGTTGATCACTGTCAGGTGCAGCAGGATAAACCCGCTCAAGGCGCCAAAGTTGACCAGTGAGGTCAGGGTGTCCACCGAGTCGATGAACAGGTAGCAGATCAGCAGCGACAGCACGGCCACCAGGTAGATGCTGATATGGGGCGTGTTGTGTTTGCGATGGACCCGGGCCAGGACCTTGGGCAGCTTGCCGTCGCGGGCCATGCCGAACAGCAGGCGCGACACCGCGGCTTGCGAGGTGATCGCCACCGCCACGCCCCAGGCCAGGGCCGTGGCCACCCCGGTCAGGGTCGCCAGCCAGCTGCCGGCAGCGATCTCGGCGATCTCGTAGAAGGCGGTGTCGGCGGACTTGAAGCCCATGCCGGCCGCGAGGTCGGTGGCGATCCAGGTTTGCACGACAAAGATCAGCCCCATCACCACCAGGGTGATCAACGCCGCCCGGCCGACGCTGCGCCCGGGGTCGCCCTTGACCTCTTCGGCCAGGGTCGAGATCGCGTCAAAACCCAGGAACGACAGCACCGCGATCGACACCCCCTGCATCAACATGCCGAAGTGGAAACCTTGCGGGTTGTACAGCGGCGCCAGGGTCAGTTGACCGTTGCCGGCGCCCCCGTGCAGGGCCGTCCAGGCGTAGAACAGGAAGATCCCCAGCACCACCAGTTGCGCCAGCAGAAACACGATGTTCATCCGCGCGGTAAAGGTGATACCCCGCAGGTTGACGAAGGTGGCACTGACCAGGAACGCGAGGATAAACCCGACCTTGGGGATGTCCGGGTACAGGTGGTTCAGCGCCATGGCCGCGTAGACGTACAGCAGCGGCGGGATCAGCAGGTAATCCAGGAGCATCAGCCAGCCGGCGATAAAGCCGACCTGGGGGTTGAGGCCGCGCTGGGCGTAGGAATAGACCGAGCCGGCGATGGGAAAGGCCCGGGCCATGCAGCCGTAGCTGAGGGCGGTGAAGACCATCGCCACCATGCCGATGATGTACGCCAGGGGCACCATGCCCGGGGCTTCCTGGTTGACGTAGCCATAGACCCCGAACGGCGCGATGGGGATCATGAAAATCATCCCGTAGACCACCAGGTCCCTGAGGGTCAGTCCGCGTTTGAGTTCCTGTTTGTAGCCGAATTGTTCAATCTCCATGACACAGTGCTCCTGAGCAGGTATTGAGTGGGGTGCAGGCCCGCGCAACGTGGCGCGAGCGCACGTTGAACAAGGCCCGGTGTTCGAACCTGGCAGGTTAAAAGACACACCACGGCGGTTTTTGTAATTGTTCTACCGGTCCGGCAAACAGCAGTTGGTGCAACAGCGACAGCGTGATTCGACAGCAGGGTCTACAACAGCGGCGCCAGGTAATCGCTCCAGCGCCTTACCGCTTGCGGGGTGCGCAGCAGGTCGTTGCGCACCTCGATCAACACCGAGTCCAGGCCGCGCCCGTCGCCGTGCACCGGCACCGTCATGTCGCTGCCGGCCTCGATCCGATACGGCTGGTTGCCCGCCACCTGCAACGGGTGTTGGCCCAGGCCGGCCACCAGGCGTTCGGCGTAGGCCCGGGCGCGGTCGTAGAGCACGCCTATTTCCAGTTGGCGCGGCTCGCCGAAGTACACCGGGGTGAAGCTGTGGATGCCCACCACCCGTACCGTTTTTCCGGCGGCCAGGCGCTCGTCGATCAAGCTCGCCAGGCGTGAGTGAAACGGCCGGAACAGGCACTGGCGCCGGTATTCGCGGGTGGCTTCATCCAGCGCCTGGTTGCCCGGCACCGGGTAGATCTCGCTCTTGAGCGGGATGCTGTCGGGGGCGTGCAGCGGGCGATTGAGGTCGATCAGCAGGCGTGAGTAATTGGCCGTCAGCAGCGTCGCGCCCAGGGCCTCGGACAGGCTCTCGGCCAGCGCCAGGGCACCGATGTCCCAGGCGATGTGCTGCTGCGCCGCTTCCGGGTCCAGACCCAGGTCGTTGAGCGGCGCGGGGATATAGCGGCTGGCGTGCTCGCAAACCAGGATCAGCGGGTGCTCGGACGCTTCACGCAGCAGGCCATAGGCCGGCCGGTCGTAGTAGCCAAGCTCGGGGGTTTCAGTAGAGGCGTGCATAGTGTTCACAGAGTTGGGCCGGGTCGAGGTCTTGGGTCAGGCGCAGTTCTTCGTGCTTGACCGCCAGGTAAGTGTCGAGCAGTGGCTTGGGCACGGCCAGGGTCAGCGCCGGGCTGGCGGCCAGCAGCTCCAGGGCCTGGGCCAGGGAGCCGGGCAGGGCGACGATGCCGCGCTCCTTGAGCTGAGCCGGGCTCAGGGTGTCGGGCGCATCATCGGTGGTGGCGCGCAGGGCCAGCCCCTGCTGGATCCCCAGGCGCCCGGCGATCAGCACCATGGCCATGGCCAGGTGCGGCGAGGCGGTGGCGTCCAGGGCGCGAAACTCCAGGTTGTACTGCGGCGCCACGTCCTTCCCGCCGAGGCTGACGGTCGGGCAGATACGCAACGAGGCTTCGCGGTTGCGTTGCCCGAGGCAGGCGTAGGCGGCGCTCCAGTGATGGGGTTGCAGGCGCTGGTAGGAGATCGGCGTCGGTGCGGTAAAGGCGCACAGCGCCGGCAGGTACTTGAGCACCCCGGCGGCCCAGCGCCGGCCCAGTTGCGACAGGCCATTGTCGGCCTGCGGGTCGTAGAGCTTCGGCCGGCCGTCGAGGTCTTGCAGGCTGATATGCAGGTGCACGCCATTGCACACCGCATGCTGCGACACCTTGGGTGAAAAGCTCACCTGCTGCCCCAGTTGCCGGGCGATTTCCCGGGTGATCTCCCGCACGTTCACCGCGCGGTCGGCGGCGGCCACGCCCGAGGTCGGGCGGCAGGTGATCTCGTACTGTTGCTTGCCGTACTCGGGGAGGAACATCTCCGGCTCGACCCCGGCGGCGCGCAGGGCGCTGAGCAGCCAGCCGCCGAAGTTCGCCCCCTGGCGCTGGGCGCCCAGGGAGAACGCCAGTTGCTCGGCTTGCGCGGGGGCGCCCTGCAGGTTGAATTCGTGTTCGAAGGCGGCGGTGATCTGCAGTTTCAGGTCGTCGCGATAACGCGCCACCTCTTCGCGCAGCAGGGTGCGCGGGCAGGCGGCCCAGGGCGTGCCGTCGGTTTCGCAGATATCGGCGTGGACGTAATCCAGGGGCGCGGCCTCGGGATCCGGGCCGTTGGCGACGCTGACCCGGCTCGCCATGTCCGGAATCAGCCGCAGGTCGCCATAGGCGCCCCAGGGGTTGGCCTCGGCAATCTGGTCCTGCGGGGTCAGGGCGCTGTTGGCCGGGACCCAGCCACAGCCGGCAGCCTGGTAGCTGTCCAGCTCGTCGCTGGGAAAGGAACGCCCGCGGGTCACGCCGATCAGGTCGGTGGTGACGATGCTGGTCATGGCCACGGCGGTCAGCGGCGTCACGCCGCTACCCCGGCTCATGCCGCCAACTCATGCAGGCGGTCGAGCACGGTCCGGGTATCGGTGATCCAGCAATAACCCTTGATCGCATTCAGGCAGGCCAGGTGCCGCGCCTCGGTGTAGGTGGCGCAGGCGTCTTCCACCAGGGTCACCAGGTAGCCGCGATCGGCGGCATCGCGCACGGCCATGTCCACGCACTGGTCGGTGACGATGCCGGCGATGATCAGGTGCCGGGTCTGCAGGTTGCGCAGCACGTAGTCGATATTGGTGGAGTTGAAGACCCCGGACGAGGTCTTGGGCAGGATGATTTCGTTTTCCCCGGCCGCCAGTTCATCGATGATCGCCGCCTGCGGGCTGCCCTTGGGCAAGTGCATGTCCGACAGCTTGTGGTCCAGCGAGCGGTCGCGGCCGTCGGCGGTCAGGCTTTCGATCAGGGTGTGCAGCACGTTCTGCCGGGCGCCACGCATGGCTGCCAGGAGCTGTTGCTGGTTGGGGATCACCTGGGTCCGTGTCCGTTGCAGGAAGTACTGTGCGTCGGCGTCCTGCAGGTGCGGGTCGAACTGCGGTTCGAGCCAGGCACGTTGCATATCCACCAGCAGCAGGGCGGTGTGGTCGGCGACAAAGGGCAGGTCGCGGGGCGAGCGATGGGGCAGGCTGAACATGCTTACTGATCCTCCAGCAGGTGGGTGGCAAAGCTGTCCCGCAGGGCGTCGATACCCTCCAGGCGATCTTCAAGATGGTCGCCGCGCAAGGTCAGGCTGGCGATCAGCGCTTCGACCTGGGCCAGGGCCGGCACCAGGGTGTCGAAGGCCGAGACCGACTCCACCGGGGCGCTGATCACCAGGTCCGCCAGTTCGCGCAGGGGCGAGGCGTAGATGTCGGTGAACAGCACCACCCGGGCGTAGCGCGCCTTGGCCGCGCTGGCCACGCGCAGGGCCTGGGCCTGATAGCGGCGGTAGTCGAACAGCAGCACGATGTCCTGGCGTTGCAGGTCGTACAGGCGGTCGGGCAGGTGCGCGTTGTCTTCCAGGGCGAAGCAGCCCGGGCGCAGCAGCCGCAGATGGTTGAGCAGGTAGCCGGCGAGGAAGCTGCTGAAGCGGCCACCGAAGCAGTACACGGCGTGCCGGCTGTCGAGCAGCCACTCCAGGAGGATGCGGATGTCTTCGGGCTGGGTCAGCGCCTGGGTCTCCACCAGGCGCCGGGCGCTGTCATTCAGGTAGTGATTCCAGGCGTCGTCCTGTTGCAGGTGCGAGCGCGGCTGCAACAGGGTGCTGGGCGAGCGCAGACGGTCATCCATGTCGCTGAGCAGGGCTTCCTGGAACTCGGCATAACCGCCGAACCCGAGCTTTTTCACCAGGCGCACGATGGTCGGATCGCTGACCCCGGCATGCTCGGCCAGGCGCGACATGGGCCCCAGGCCGTTGCGCGGATAGTGGTCGAGCAGGGCCCGGACCACCTTGCGCTCGGCGGGGGTGAGTTCCAGTGCGGGGTCGGTGATCAGCTCTCTGAGCGAGGACATGGCAGCGCCTTGAATGTCGTGTGTTGTTTTTATTTCATATCTAGTGAAATTAGTATTTATGTAATTTACGCTACATGTCCAGCGAAAGTTTCAGCGCAGGTGAAATGCCCCGCAAGGGGGCGTAATGCTGTTCACTTAAGAACTAACACCGTACCTGTGGCGAGGGAGCTTGCTCCCGCTGGGGCGCGAAGCGGCCCTAAAAATGGGACGGCTGCGCACCGGCGCGCCGGCCGGTCCAGTGGGAGCAAGCACCCTCGCCACATTGACCACACCTATAGCCGCTGCCGCCAGGCTCGGGCCGCGTGCGGACGCTGGCCGGTAGGGCGCCTAGGTCGGGGTTGGCAACGCAGTGGGAAATTGCCCGTCGGCCATGCTACAAACGCAACCTCAGCCCAGGCCGTCGATGGCCCTTTTTCGAGAATGCCCCGTGCAAGCCACCCGCTTGACCCTGATTTGTCATGCCCGAACCGTCGCCCAGAAACGCGCGTGCTTCCCCCAGGACGAGCCGCTGGAGCTTGACTGGCAAGCACTCGCCGGCTCGCGGGCGGCGCTGTTCAAGCGTCCGCCGCGCCTGCTCAGTGCCCCGGAGTTGCGGGCACGGCAGAGCGCCGGGTTGTATGGTGCCGAGCCGCAGATCGTCAGTGCCTTGCGCGACTGCGACATGGGCGATTGGGCGGGGGTGGCGCTGGATCACTTGCAGCAGAACCAGCCGCAAGCCTTGCAGGCGTGGCTGGCCGACCCCCAGGCGGCGCCCCATGGCGGTGAGTCGGTGGCGCAGTTGTGCGAGCGGGTCGCGGCCTGGCTGGAGAGCGTGAGCCAGAGCCCCGGCCATGTACTGGCGGTGACCCATCCGCTGCTGATTCGCGCGGCCTTGCTGCAGGTCATGCAATGCCCGCTGGCCAGCTTCAATCACATTGATGTCGAGCCGCTGTCGGCCCTCGAACTACGCTTCAACGGGCGCTGGCGCCTGCGCCTGGATGCCCGGCCATAAGTGGCCGGGTCCCTAAGCCCCCCATACCGGGCTCCTGCCCACAGATTGAGAACCGCCCATGAAAACCCTCCTGATCATCGGCATCGGTGCCGGCAACCCCGACTACATCACGATGCAGGGGGTCAAGGCGCTGAACCGCAGCGACGTGTTCTTCCTCATGGACAAGGGGGCGAGCAAGGACTCATTGATCGACCTGCGCCGCGAGATCTGCGAGCGCTATATCACTGAGCCGGGCTACCGTTTCGTGCAGGCGCAAAGCCCGGAGCGGCTGCGTGGCGATGTCGATTACCAGGCCAGCGTCGAGGACCTCAACCGCGACAAGCAGGCGACCTTCGAACGCCTGATCGACGAGGAATTGGCCGATGGCCAGACCGGGGCCTTCCTGGCCTGGGGCGATCCGGCGTTGTACGACAGCACCCTTCGCATCCTGCAGGCGATTCTGGACAGCGGTCGCTGCCGCTTTGAGTTCGAGGTCATCCCGGGTATCACCAGCGTCCAGGCCCTGGCCGCGCAGCATAAAGTGCCGCTCAACCGCATCGGTCGCTCCGTGGAAATCACCACCGGGCGTCGCCTGGCAGCGGGGCAGGTGAGCGACGCCGACAGCCTGGTGGTGATGCTCGATGCCGAGGACTCCTATCGCCAGGTGCTGGACCGCGAACTGGATATCTACTGGGGCGCCTACCTGGGCACCGCGGACGAGATTCTGATCAGCGGCCGGTTGCAGGACGTGGCGGATGAAATCCAGCGCGTGCGCAAGGCGGCGCGGGAGGCCAATGGCTGGATCATGGACACCTACCTGCTGCGCAAACCGGACGCCTGACGGGCGCCGCGGGCTTTATACCGGGGTCTTGGCGCCTCGGCCAAAGCGCTCGCGGTACACCGAGGGCGGCACCCCCACCACGCTGCGAAACGCCACGCGAAAACTCTCCACCGAGCGATAACCGCAGCGCAGGGCGATGTGCTCGGTGTGTTCGCTGCCGCTTTCCAGCAATTCCCGGGCCCGGGCCAGGCGCTCATGTTGCAGCCAGGCCTTGGGCGAGGCACCGGTGGCTTCGCTGAAACGCCGCAAGAATGTGCGCTCGCTCATCAGCGCCTGGCGGGCCAGATCGCGCACCTCCAGTGGCTCATGCAGGTGTTCGCGCGCCCACTGCATGACTTTCGACAGGTCGCTGCGCGGCGTACGGCTGACCGGCGCCGGAATGAACTGGGCCTGGCCGCCGGTGCGCTGCGGCGACATCACCAGGCGCCGCGCCACCGAGTTGGCAACGTGGGTGCCGAAGTCCCGGGCCACCAGGTGCAGGCAGGCGTCGATCCCGGCGGCGCTGCCGGCCGAGGTGATCAACTGCCCGGCGTCGACGTAGAGCACATCCGGGTCCACCTCGATCAGCGGGAAGCGCGCCGCCAGTTCCTCGGTGTAGCGCCAGTGGGTGGTGGCGCCACGGCCGTCCAGCAGCCCGGTGGCGGCGAGGGCAAACACCCCGGAGCAGATCGACAGCAAACGTGCGCCACGCCGGTGGGCGCGGCGCAGGGCGTCGATCAGGGGGCCAGGCAAGGGATCGCTGCGGCTGCGCCAGCCGGGAATGATGATGGTGCGGGCCTGCTCCAGCAGCTCCATGCCGCCGTCGGCCGTCACCTGGATCCCGCCGGTGGCGCGCATGGGGCCTGGGTCCACGGCGACGATGCGGTGCTCATACCAGGGGAAATCGAACTCCGGGCGCGCCAGGCCGAAGATCTCCACGGCAATGCCGAACTCGAAGGTGCACAGGCCGTCGTAGGCCAGGATCGCGACTAAACCGGGGTGGGCGTGCATTTGGCGGAAAGTTACCAGTCAGTGTCTTGTGCGCCACTGTAGCGGCGCGGGCGTGGCGGATAAAGTCTTTCTCTCACCCCCATTCGCTTTCGGAGATGCCCCCATGACCAGCCTGGTCCGTGATGTTCCCGCCGCCCCCTCGGCCATTGCCCTGATGCATTTTTCCAATCGCCTGACCTTTGAAACCGACTGCTCCGATGTGCACGCCAGCCAGCAGGCGGGCGCGCTGGACTTCGTGTTGCTGGACGTGCGCGGCCCGCAGGCGTTCGAGCGCGGGCATGTGCCGGGGGCGATCAATATCCCCGGGCGGCAGATCAGCGCCGAGCGCCTGGCGGGTTACGCCCGGGACACGCTGTTCGTGGTCTATTGCGCCGGGCCCCACTGCAACGGCGCAAACAAGGCCGCGGTGCAACTGGCGGCGCTGGAGTACCCGGTCAAGGAAATGATCGGCGGCGTCACCGGCTGGCTGGATGAGGGGTTCCACCTGAGCGCACCTACCGAGCGCCCAGCACCCACCGTGATCGAGTGCGCCTGCTAAACCTGGCCTCCCCAACGACGCCAGCGACCCACCCCGATTCCTGTAGCCGCTGCCGCAGGCTGCGGCTACAGGTGCAAGGCGTATTTCAAGGCCAGCACAGCGTTGCGGCAGCGGTTACAGGATTTGTGGAGGGGGTGTTTTCAATTCGACCGCCGGGTCGGATTCCGGATGGCGGGTGGGCGCTTTACCGGCTTTTGCACCGCTCTGGGGCGGGGCTTTCAGGGGGGAATGGCACGCGTGACTTTTTCATAAATATTTGTCGCATAAACGCAATTTGCTTCCCGAGGGCGCCTCTAGACTGCTGGCCACTTCGATTTCCCGTAATCGAAACCCAGCCAATAAAAGTCTCCACCCTTGGAGTTATAAATGAACAAGTTTGCGTTCTTCGGTGCCCTGGCACTGTCGATGTTTTCCCTCTGCGCCGTGGCCGATGAAGCCAAGCCGATCCGCATTGGTATCGAAGCCGGCTACCCACCGTTCTCGATGAAAACCCCCGACGGCAAGCTCACCGGTTTTGACGTGGATATCGGCGATGCGCTGTGTGAGCAGATGCAGGTCAAGTGTGTGTGGGTCGAGCAGGAATTCGACGGCCTGATCCCGGCGCTGAAGGTCAAGAAAATCGACGCCATCCTGTCGTCGATGACCATTACCGACGACCGCAAGAAAAACGTCGATTTCACCATCAAGTACTACCACACCCCGGCACGCTTCGTGATGAAGCAGGGCATCGAGATCAAGGACCCGCTGACCGAGCTCAAGGGCAAGAAAGTCGGTGTGCTGCGCGCCAGTACCCACGACCGTTTCGCCACCGAAGTGCTGGTCCCGGCCGGGATCAGCCTGGTGCGCTACGGCTCGCAGCAGGAAGCCAACCTGGACATGGTCTCCGGCCGCATCGACGCGCTGCTGGCCGACTCGGTCAACCTCGACGACGGTTTCCTGAAAACCGACGCCGGCAAGGGCTTCGCTTTCGTCGGCCCCGAGTACAACGATCCGAAATACTTCGGTGGCGGCGCCGGCATTGCCGTGCGCAAGGGGGATACCGCCCTGGCCGAAAAATTCAACACGGCGATTACCGAAGTGCGCGCCAACGGCAAGTACAAGGCCGTGCAGGACAAGTACTTCAAGTTCGACGTTTACGGTGAGTAATCGCCAGCAGTGAAAAAAGGTGGCGCCCGTTGATACGGCAGCCACCTTTTTTATGCGCTGCTGTTTTATCCTGCGCCACCCCATTTTCCTCAGGGAGCTGCCATGCAACGTATTGACCACCCATTGCCCTGGAGCCACCTGGGCAGCGAGCGCCAGCTCAGCGTGTTCCGCTTTGGCGCAGGTTCGCGCAAGGTGTATATCCAGGCCAGCCTGCACGCCGATGAGCTGCCGGGCATGCGCACCGCCTGGGAACTGAAAAAACGCCTGGGCGAACTCGAAGCCAACGGCCAGTTGCATGGCGTGATCGAGCTGGTGCCGGTGGCCAATCCCATTGGCCTGGACCAGTACGTGCAAAACAGCCACCTGGGGCGCTTCGAGCTGGGCAGCGGGAAGAATTTCAACCGTGCGTTCTTTGAACTCAGCGGCCCGGTGGGCGACCTGATCGGTGGCCAGCTGGGCACTGACGCTGCGGCCAACGTGGCGCTGATCCGGCGCACCATGGGCCAGGTGCTGGACCGCTTGCCTGCGCCGGGCTCCCAGCTCGAAGCCTTGCACCGCCTGCTGTTGCGCCATGCCTGCGAGGCCGAGATCACCCTCGACCTGCACTGTGATTTCGAAGCGGCGATCCATCTCTACGCACTGCCCCAGCACTGGCCGCAGTGGCAACCCCTGGCCGCGCGGTTGAAGGCGGGCGTGGCCTTGCTCTGCGAGGATTCCGGCGGCAGCTCGTTCGATGAGTCCTGCTCCGCGCCCTGGTTGCGCCTGGCCCGGGACTTTCCCCGGGCGGCGATTCCCCCGGCCAACCTCGCCACCACCCTGGAGCTGGGCAGCATGGGTGACACCCGGGTCGAGCAGGCCCAGGCCAATTGCGAGGCGATCCTGGGGTTCCTGGCCGAGCAGGGCTTGATCAGCGGCGACTGGCCGCCAGCGCCCGATGCGTGTTGCGAAGGCATGCCGTTCGAAGGCACCCAGTACCTGTTCGCCCCTCACCACGGCGTGGTCAGTTTCCTGCGTGAAGCCGGCGAGTGGGTCGAGGAGGGCGATGCGCTGTTCGAGGTGGTCGACCCGCTGCAGGATAAAGTCAGCGTGGTACGGGCCGGCACCAGCGGCGTGCTGTTTGCCCTGGACCGTGGGCGCTACACCCAGCCGGGTATCTGGCAGGCCAAGGTGGCCGGGCGCGACGCGATTCGCGCGGGCAAGCTGATCAACGACTGACCCGATCTCTTTGAAGGCGAATGGCTCCATGCACCGATGTTCTCTGCTGATTCGCCTGCTGTTCGCCTTGTGCTTGTTGGCGGCGACCGCCAATCACCTGCGGGCCGTGCTCGATCACGGCTGGCTCTGGGATTACGGCTATGGCCCCCAGACCTTGCTGGCCAGCCGGGTGTTCTGGGGCGCGTTGACCGTGCTCGATCCGCTGGCGGCGCTGCTGCTGTGGTTCAGGCCGCGCTGGGGCCTGCTCCTGACCCTGGCGATCATTGCCTGTGACGTGCTGCACAACAGTTTCTACGTCGTTGCCCATGGGCAATGGACACAGACCTTTTACCTGTCCCAGCTGGGCTTTTTACTGGCGGTGCTGGTGCTGTCCCCCCTGGCCTGGCGCGGAGTGCGCAACCCGCTGAGGCCGGTCGGCTGAATCTCATCGCTGTTTGTCGGTCCGATCTTCAGTCACCCGCCTTGTGGCTACCCGCCGCGCCGTGAAAGGAAAACGCCTCATGTCCAAGACCTCGCTGCTCAAGTGCTGGCTGGTGCCGTTGCTGCTGGCCTGCGCCTCAGCCCAGGCTCAGTCCGGCTCGCCCACGCTGCACAGTGACCTGCCGTTGCAGTACCTGGAGCAGGCCGGCGCCGATACCCGCAACCAGCCGCTGGTGATTTTCCTGCATGGCTACGGCAGCAACGAGGAGGACCTGTTCGGGCTCAAAGAGCAGCTGCCGGCCGGCTACACCTACCTCTCGGTACGGGCACCCCAGGTGCTGGAGGAGGGCAGTTATCAGTGGTTCCACAAGAAGGGCGACGGGGCCTATGACGGCGTGACCGAGGAACTGGCCAGCAGCGCCCAGGTGCTCGAGGCCTTTGTGGCCAAGGCTGCGGCCAAGTATCAGACCCCGCCTGACAAGGTGTTTTTACTGGGCTTCAGCCAGGGCGCGATCATGTCCTATGAAGTCGGCTTGCGGCACCCGCAGGCGGTGCGTGGGATTGCGGCACTGAGCGGCAGTGTGCTGCCGGTGCTGAGGTCGCAGCTCAAGCCCGACCCGGGGTTGCAGCACCTGGCGATTTTCATCGGCCATGGCACTGCCGATCAGCGCCTGCCCTACAGCGATGGCTCAGAGGCCAACAGCCTGCTGCAGGGCCTGGGCCTGGCGCCGGAATTTCATGCCTACCCGGGCCTGGGGCACAGCATCAGCGAGAGTGAAGTCCACGACCTCAAGGACTGGTTGCAGCGGCTCAACCCCTGAGAACCAGTTCACGACCTGCTGCGCCTAGCTCAGGGGCGTTAACAATGCCTGAGCGTCGCTGGCTGGTTCGTGAACAGGTTCCGGGACCGCTGCCAGGCTTGCTCAGCGGCCGAGGATCTGTTTCATCAGGGCCTCGTGACCGGCCTTGTCGCTGATCCGCGACACCACCTGGATTACCGCGATACGCCCGCCGGAAGCGGCCAGCAGGGTCGAGTTCAGGGTCTTGCCGCCGCCCATGGTGGCGCTGCTGTCGATCTGGCGTACGCCCAGGCCCTTGATGGTCAGGCTCTTTTCACTTTGCTTGGTGAAATCCGGCAGGGCCGCTGCCTGTTGCTTGAGAAACCCCGCCACGGCTGCGTCGAGGAACGGGGCGTCGTTGTCCTTGGCCTGTTGCCCATTGGGGATGGTGTTTTCCGCAGCGATCACCGCAGTCTTGGTGTCGTTGTTGGAGTACAGGGTGCCGGTCGCCCCGGCGGTGCCGTTGGCCGCGCTGCCGGCGGGCAGCACCGTGGCCGTGAAGCCTTTGGGCAGGCTGAAGGCAAGTTTGCCGCCCAGCATCGAGACCTTTTGCGCTGTGGCGCCAGCGGCACTTGGCTGGGCCGCATAGACGCTCGCCGCGCCCAGGCCGAGCAAGGCTACCAGGGCCAGGCCCAGGGCTTTTTTACCGAACAATGACATGCAGATTCTCCAGAGTGATCGCGTCAGGCGCGCATCATCCCACGGGCCCCGAGCGACACTCCAGCGGGTTATGGCTGTTCGGATAAAAGGCGCCGGCGAGCAGGGCAGCCCCTGGCCAATCATTGCACCGCGTGTGCATCCATTCTTCGACCTGATCCGTATGCACAACCATGGGCAGGTCGGCCTGTTCGTTTTGTATAGGTTTTTTCGGGTTTTGATTGGTTTTTGCGTCAATATCCGCTAAATAGTTATACATTCTTAATTTTGTTGTATAGGTATTGAGAGTGGCGGCCCTGCGAATGGGATCCACCGCTCCATGGTTAGTGGACCCGAGGTCAAGTCCGGGCAGCGCCAGGGCTGGGCCAGTCAAGCAATCGGCTACCTCGGGTCCACCTTTGTTCAGCCGGGCCAGGCACTCAAGCAGATTGAGGCGGGCTCCTATCAGGACGTGCTGCCATGAATTCGCTTGTGCCCGAGCCTGGAGGAAGCTGCAAGCGTCGCGGTGGATCCGCCTGGCGGCCCTGGTTGTGGCTGCTGCTGGTGCTCAGTGCCACGGCGGCGGCCGGCTGGCAGCAGACGCTGCCCGGTGCCCGGGTGGTGGGCAGCGGCGAGTTCAGCTGGTTTGGTTTCAAACTCTACAACGCCCGGCTCTGGAGCCCGGTCACGCCGCTGGCAGCGGACACCCCGTTTGCCCTGGAGCTGACCTATCGCCGTAGCATCAGCCGCGACGATCTGGTGCAGGCCAGCCTCGACGAGATCAAGCGCCTGTCCGGTTCGGCGGTCAGTGCCGAGCAATTGAGCCGTTGGCAGGCGCAGATGCAGCAGTCGTTTGTCGATGTGCAGGCCGGCACCGTCATCACCGGGGTGTTTCTGCCGGGGCAGGGCGCGCAGTTTTTTGTCGACCAGCAACTGCGGCATGAGGTCAGGGACCCGGCGTTTGCCCGGGCCTTTTTTGATATCTGGCTGGACCCGCGTACGCGCAACCCCGAATTGCGCCGGCAGTTGCTGGGCCAGGCAAAACCCTGAACGGCCGAGGGCCATGAGCATGTGGAAAACCTGGATTCTGTTGTTGGGCCTGGGCGCCGGCCTCGCCGGTTGCGGCGGTATCGATGTCACTCACTACCGCGAACAGACGCCGCCCCTGGAGCTGCGCCAGTTCTTCAGCGGACGGGTCGAGGCCTGGGGGCTGTTTCAGAAGCGTTCGGGGGAGGTGATCAAGCGCTTCCATGTCGTGATCGACAGCCACAGCGAGGGCGACACCTTTGTCATGCACGAAGACTTCACCTACAGCGACGGCACCCGCCAGACCCGGATCTGGACCCTGCACCCGGACGGTCCGGGTATCTGGCGCGGCACTGCGGGCGATGTGGTCGGCGAAGCCCTGGGCGAGGTGTCCGGCAATACCTTGCGCTGGCGCTATGTGCTGAACCTGCCGGTGGACGGCAAGACCTATCAGGTGCACTTCGACGACTGGATGTACCTGCTGGATGAAAACACCCTGGCCAATCGCTCCTACATGACCAAGTTCGGGGTCGAACTGGGGCAGGTCACGTTGTTCTTCCGCCGCCAGCCGGGTCAGTCCTGATGGTTGAGAAAGCGTCCGCGGTGCTCGGCGCTGGGCAGCAGGCACTGGTCGTAACGGCCGAACAGCCGATAGCGGTTGCGGGCGATCCGGTCGTAACCCCAGTCGCGCAGCGGTCGCGGCACCAGGCGCAATACCCTGAGCCAGGACCAGGGCCGCGGCAGGTGGCGCATCAGCTGGATAAAGGCCCCGGAGCGGGTATACAACTGCTGGTCGTCGATCAAGGCCACGGTGTCGAAACGCTCGGTGGGCAGGCCGAACCAGGCGAGCAGGGCCTGGCCCTCCACCGATTGCACCGAGGCCAGTTTGATCCGGCGCCGGGTGTCGTGGCGGATGACGAAGCCGACCGAGGCATTGCACAACTTGCACACACCGTCGAATAGCAGCACCCGGTCACCGGGTTGTAAAAAAGGCGGGGAGCTGGAGTTCATGCCAATCCTTGGGTGCCAGGGTTGAGGTGCCAGCAGCATACGCGCCTGGGCCTCGGTTTTCAGGCTTGGGCGTGGCGGCGCAAACGTCTAAGCTGGGCCATTGTTTCATGTTGCTGGATGTGTCCGTGAAATTGACCTTGCCGAAAATCGCTACCGCTCCCTTCTGTCCACCGGAAGTGGCGGGCAGTATCAGCGTTGACCCCACTGCCTCGTTGTTCAAGCGTGTCCTGCGTTTCGCCGGCCCCGGACTGCTGATTTCCATTGGCTACATGGACCCCGGCAACTGGGCCACGGCCATTGAGGCCGGCTCGCGCTATGGCTACAGCCTGTTGTTCGTGGTGCTGCTGGCGAGCCTGGCGGGGATGGTCGTGCAATGTCTGTGTTCGCGGCTGGGCATCGCCACCGGGCGCGACCTGGCGCAACTCTGTCGCCAGCGCTACAGCCCCCGCGCGGCGCGCACCCAGTGGCTGCTGGCGGAGATCTCGATCATTGCCACCGACCTGGCCGAAGTGCTGGGCTGCGCCCTGGCGTTCCACCTGTTGCTCGGGGTGTCGCTGAGCACCGGGATCATCATTACCGCCTTCGACACCTTGCTGATCCTGGCCCTGCAGAACCGGGGCTTTCGTCGCCTGGAAGCGATCATGCTGGTGCTGGTGGCAACCATCGGCGTGTGTTTTTTCATCGAGTTGCTGCTGATCAAACCCTACTGGCCGGACGTGGCTCGTGGCTTTGTCCCGTCGCTGGCGGCGGTCAGCGACGCCGCGCCGCTGTACCTGGCGATCGGTATCCTCGGCGCCACGGTGATGCCCCATAACCTGTACCTGCACACTTCGATCGTGCAGACCCGGCTGGTGGGGCACGACCAGGCCAGTCGCGAGGATGCGATCAAGCTGTCGCGCATCGACACCATCGGCTCCCTGGCCCTGGCGCTGCTGGTCAACGCGGCGATCCTGATCCTCGCTGCCGCGGCGTTTCACCAGACCGGGCACACCGAGGTGGTGGAGATTCAGGATGCCTATCACCTGCTTGATCCCCTGGTGGGCGGGGCCCTGGCCAGTGTGCTGTTTGGCGTGGCGTTGCTGGCGTCGGGGCAGAGTTCGACCTTTACCGGGACCATTGCCGGCCAGGTGATTATGGAGGGTTACCTCAATCTGCGTTTGCCGTGCTGGCAGCGGCGTTTGATTACCCGTGGTCTGGCGCTGATTCCGGCGTTTGTTGGGGTCTGGTTGTTGGGGGATGGGGCGGTGGGGCAGCTGCTGGTGTTGAGTCAGGTGGTGTTGAGTCTGCAGTTGCCGTTTGCGTTGTATCCGCTGATTCGTATGACTAACGATCGGCAATTGATGGGGGTGTTTGTTAATCGGTGGCCGACTCGGGTTCTCGCTTGGGGGTTGTTTGTTGTGATTAGTGCGGCTAATGCGTGGTTGATTGGGCAGTGGTTGGGTTGAGTGTTCTGTAGTGGGGTTGAGGGTTTTTTTGGGGGGGCTTTGGATGTGGCTCCGGGGTTTCGTACATCTTGTGGCGAGGGAGCTTGCTCCCGCTGGGCCCGCAGCGGCCCCCAAGACCTGGCGCCTTGGTTTTATTGGGGGGCATATCCGTTGCTGCGGGTGTGGCGGGTATGGGTTCCGCTCTTACAGCGGGTCACTTTGGAAAAGCCCCAAAGTAACCAAAGGGCTCTTGCCCCACCACTCGGTGCCTCGCCTAGGCTCGGCATGCCCTCACTCCAGCAGTGATCCGTGGGCCGCCGCGATGGGCCATCCCTGGCCCAGCGCGGCTAACCCGGCGTCCTGCCGGGTTACCCACGGCTCACTGCCTGCGCTCGGCCATCGTGGTTTAACGGGGCGCTTCAGATCAAAATCAAGAGCAAGACGGCGGCCCTTCGGCCGGCCTGGATTGGCAACTGCGCGTTCCCAACACTTCTAAAATCAGGTGCTTTTACTGGCTAGCGCAGCCTGTGCCTCGGCAGCGGCTACGGTTATTGGTCCCAGTAGGGCACGGGGCCGAATTTTTCGACGAAGAAGTCGATCACGGTGCGTACTTTCACTGACAGGCGTCGGCTGCCAGGCCACAGGGCGGCGATTTGTTGGGGTTCGAGGCTGGTGGCTACCTGGTAGTCGCCGAACAGCGCCACCAGCCGTCCTTCGCGCAGGGCTTCGCCGATCAGCCACGACGGAAACAGTACCAACCCCAGCCCTTGCTCGGCGGCCTGGGTCAGGGTGTCGGCGTGGTTGCCGGTGATCGCGCCTTTGACGCTGTAGGGCGTCCAGTCCATGTCGTCCTGGCGGAAGAACCAGCGCTGCTGGCCGGTCTCGCCCTTGTAGGCCAGGCACTGGTGCGCCGCCAGTTGCTCGGGGTGGTGCGGCGTGCCGTGTTCGGCGAGGTACGCCGGGCTGGCGGCGATGCGGTAGCGGTGCGGGGCGAAGATCCGTGCCTGCATCCCCGAATCGTTGAGGCTGCCGATGCGAAACAGCAGGTCGGCGCCTTCCTGCAAGGGGTCGACGTAGCTGTCGGTCTGCTGGATATCCAGCTGCAATTTCGGATAACGCCGACACAGTTCCCCCAGCCACGGCGACAGGTGGCGCTGGCCAAACACCACCGGTGCGTTGATCCGCACCAGCCCGCTGGGCTCGCTTTCCTGTTCCTGCAGCGCCTGTTCGGCTTCTTCCCACTGCGCCAGGACCCGCCGCGCGTGGTAGCCCAGCAGGCGTCCGGCCTCGGTGGGGCTGACTGCCCGGGTATGGCGGTAGAGCAACTGCTGGCTCAGGGCCTGTTCCATCAGCTGGATCTGCCGCGAGATCGACGACGGCGCCAGGCCTTCGCGCCGGGCCACCGCGGAAAAGCTGCCGAGGTCGAGCACCGCCACAAACAGGCGCAGTGCCTTGAAACCCAGTTCATTGAAGCCGTGCATGATCAGTCCTTTCTGTGCGTAATACGCAAAGGTGTTGTCGGCATGCTCCCATTTATCGCAAAGGATCGGCAATCGATAATGGGCGCATTCCCTTACTCCTTGACGCAGGTTTCCCATGCAGGCTTCTTCCCTTGATCACGTCGCGGCAGCCCCGACCCCGGCCGTGGCGGCCCCCGTTCCCAACCCCTGGCTGCGCCTGTTGCTGCTGCCGCTGGTGATCCTCGCCGGCATGGGGCTGTCGGTGGAGGCCGGGCTGCTCGGGCCGCTGGGGGTGCAAGTCGGGCATCTGTGGGCGACCTTGAGCATCTTCGGCGTCGGTGCGGCGCTGCTGTTTCTGCTGTTGCTGCTCAGCGGCCGCCAGCAGGGCCCGGCCTTCAGCGAGCTGCCGCGCTGGCAGTTGATCGGCGGCTTTCTGGGGCCGATCTATGTGGTGGTGCTGACCCTGGCCACGCCCCATATCGGCATCGCCATGACCATGATCGCGATCCTCTCCGGCCAGGTCGGCAAGAGCGTGTTGATCGACCATTTCGGCTGGTTCGGCAGTGCCCGCAAGCGGGTCAACGGCGAGCGCTGGCTGGCCCTGGCGCTGATTGTCGCCGCCCTTGTCCTGATTGCCCGAGGTTAAGCATGAGCCTGATTCTATTGTTGGTTGTGGTAGTGGCCGCCGGTGCGGTGTTGAGTGTGCAGGCGGCGATCAATGGGCGCCTGGGAGAGACGGTTGGGGTCCTGCGCAGCAGCCTGCTGACTTTTGCCGTGGGCGCGGTGGTGACGGCGCTGCTGATTGTTTTTTTCGAGCCGGCGCACGCCGTGAGTCTGCTTGATGTGCCCAAGTGGCAACTGGCCGGCGCGCTGTTCGGTGTGGTGTACATGATGGTCATGGTCGGCGCGGTGCCCCGGGTCGGCACAGCGGTGGCCACGGTGGCGGTGATCGTCGGGCAACTGGGCATGGGCATGCTGATCGACAACTTCGGCTGGCTCGGCAACCCGGCCATCGAGTTGTCGGGCAGCCGGGTGCTGGCGATGGTCTGCCTGGCCTTGGCGCTGCTGTTCATGTACCGCAGCAGTGCCCGCCAGGCCTGAGCCACGGGGGATTCAGCCGAGGCTTTGGGCGCCGCGGCGGGCGACCTGGGCGTCCTGCTCGGACTTGACCCCCGACACCCCGACGGCGCCGACCACCTGGCCGTCGACGATGATCGGCACCGCGCCTTCGAGGCAGATCAACAGCGGTGCCGAGAGAAACGCCGTGCGCCCGCCGTTGACCATCTCTTCGTAGAGCCGCGATTCGCGGCGACCCAGGGCCGAAGTCCGGGCCTTTTCGGTGGCGATATAGGCACTGGCCGGCGAGGCGCCGTCCAGGCGTTCGAAGGCCAGCGGATGGCCGCCGTCATCGACGATGGCGATGCTCACCGCCCACTGGTTGGCCTGGGCCTCGTCGCGCGCGGCGGCAAGGATCTGGCTGACTTCGGTCTGGCTCAATACGGCTTTGCTGTTCATGGGGTTCTCCGGGGAGCAGGGGGCTGATGGGGCAATGCACCGTCCACCAGTTCGATCCAGTGCCGGACCGGCGTGCGGCCGGCGCCGTCGAGGTGGGTCTGGCAGCCGATATTGGCGGTGACGATGACATCGGGGTGGCCACTTTCCAGGGCGCTGAGTTTATTGTCACGCAGTTGTCGCGCCAACTCGGGCTGGGTCAGTGAATAGGTGCCCGCCGAGCCGCAGCACAGGTGGCTGTCGGGCACCGCCGTGAGGTTGAAGCCCAGGCGCACGAGCACCGCCTCCACCGCGCCGCCGAGTTTCTGCGCGTGCTGCAAGGTGCAGGGGCAGTGGAAGGCCAGGCGCTGCTCGCCGTGGACGCCGAGCTGTTCCAGGGGCTCGTCGCCCAGGACCTGCACCAGGTCGCGGGCCATGGCACTGACCCGTTCGGCCTTGGCCGCGTAGCGCGGGTCATGGGCCAGGAGGTGCGCGTAATCCTTGACGAAGGCGCCGCAGCCGCTGGCGGTCTGGACGATGGCTTCGGCGCCGTTTTCCAGCAGTGGCCACCAGGCGTCGATATTGCGTCGCGCCCGATCCAGGCCTACTTCCTGGGCATCCAGGTGATAGTCCACAGCGCCGCAGCAGCCGGCCTGGGGCACGGGCCGGATGCCGATGCCCAGGCGGTCCAGGACCCGCGCGGTGGCGGCATTGGTATTGGGCGACAGCCCCGGCTGCACACAGCCTTCGAGCAGCAGCACCTGGCGCGCATGGGCGTTGCCGGGGCGCGCCTCGGCCACCTGGACCCGGCGCGGCAGCTTGCCTTGCAGGGCCTGGGGCAGCAGCGGGCGCAAGCGTTCGCCGCTGTTGACCAGGGCCTTGAACAACTGCGGGTTGGGCACCAGCGCCCTCAGCCCCTGGCGCAGCAGGCGCTGGCCCAGCGGGCGCGGCACCGTGGCGTCCACCAGCGCGCGACCGATGTCCAGCAGGTTGTGGTAGTCGACCCCGGAGGGGCAGGTGGTTTCACAGTTGCGGCACGACAGGCAGCGGTCCAGGTGCTGCTGGGTCTTGACCGTCGCCGTCTGGCCTTCGAGCACCTGCTTGATCAGGTAGATCCGCCCGCGCGGGCCATCCAGTTCATCCCCCAGCAGCTGATAGGTCGGGCAGGTGGCGTTGCAGAAACCGCAATGCACGCAACTGCGCAGGATGCGTTCGGCCTCTGCGGCGCGGGGCAGTTGCCGCGCCTGGTCGCTCAACGTGGTCTGCATGGTTCAAAGCTCCGCGTACAGTCGGCCCGGGTTGAAGATCCCTTGCGGGTCCAGTTGTGCCTTGAGTTGCCGGTGATAGCGCAGCAGGGTCGGCGCCAGCGGCTGGAACGGGCTGTCGATCAGGCCCGGACGGTAGCAGGTGGCGTGCCCGCCGACGGCCTGGACCCGGGCGCGGATCTGTTCGGCACTGGCGTCGGACTTGAGCCAGCGCTGGGCCCCGGCCCAATCGATCAACTGCTCGCCGGGCAGGTCCAGGGGGCCGGTGTTGGTCGGCAGCGACAGGCGCCACAGCGGCAGTGCCTGGGCAAAAAATGCCAGGCGCTGTTCGTTCAGGTCGCTCCAGTAGGCGGACGCCAATGGCTCGCCCCCCAGACGCTCGTGGGCCGCCGCCACCGATCCGGCGCCGCCCTCCAGCCTCAGGTGCAGGCGCTGGCCATCGTGGCTGGCGGCACTGATCGGCAGTGGCTGCTGGCCCCATTCGGCGAGCTTGGCCAAGGCCCGGGCGCTGTCCATTTCCAGGGCCAGGCTCAGGCACTGCCGGGGCTTGGGCAGGACCTTCAGCGAAACTTCGGTGAGCAGGCCGAGGCAGCCGAAACTGCCGGCGAGCAAGCGCGAAAGGTCGTAGCCGGCGACGTTTTTCATCACTTCGCCGCCAAAGCGCAGGTGCTTGCCGGTGCCGGTGATGACCCGGGTCCCAAGCACATAGTCGCGCACCGAGCCCGACCACGGCCGCCGTGGCCCGGACAACCCGGCGGCGACCATGCCGCCGACAGTGGCCTCGGCCCCCAGGCTCGGCGGCTCGCAGGGCAGCATCTGCCCGGCGCGCTCCAGTGCGGCGTGCAGCTGGTGCAGCGGGGTGCCGGCGCGGACGGTGATCACCAGTTCGGTCGGGTCGTAGCTGACGATGCCGCGATGGGCGCGGGTGTCGAGCACCTGGCCCTCGGTGGGGCGCCCGAGGCCGGCCTTGCTGTTGCCGCCCTGGATCCGCAGCGGTGTGCGGCGCAGCAGGGCCTGGTTGACCTGTTCCAACAGGCTGGCGCTGGCGTCGACGTTCTGTGGCTCGGTCATCAGAAACGCTCCAGCTCAGGGAAGGGCAGTTGCCCCAGGTGCACATGCATTGCGCCGAATTCGGCGCAGCGATGCAGGGTCGGGATGTTCTTGCCCGGATTGAGCAGGCCGCCGGGGTCGAAGGCGGCCTTGACCGCGTGGAACAGGGTCAACTCGTCGCTGTTGAACTGGGCGCACATCTGGTTGATCTTTTCCCGGCCGACGCCGTGTTCGCCGGTGATGCTGCCGCCGACCTTGACGCACAGTTCGAGGATCTTGCCCCCCAGGGCTTCGGCGCGGTCCAGTTCGCCGGGCTGGTTGGCATCGAACAGAATCAGCGGGTGCATATTGCCGTCGCCGGCATGAAAGACGTTGGCCACCCGCAACTGGTACTCGGCGGCCAGCGCGGCAATGCCCTTGAGCACCCCGGGCAGTTCGCGGCGGGGGATGGTGCCGTCCATGCAGTAGTAATCCGGTGACAGCCGGCCCACCGCCGGAAACGCGTTCTTGCGCCCGGCCCAGAAGCGCACGCGTTCGGCTTCGTCCCGGGCCTGGCGCACCTCGGTGGCGCCGGCGCGTTCCAGCACGGCGCGCACCCGCTCGCAGTCGTCGTGCACATCGGCTTCCACACCGTCCAGTTCACACAGCAGAATGGCCTCGGCCTCCACCGGGTAGCCGGCGTGAATAAAGTCTTCGGCGGCGCGCAGCGCCAGGTTGTCCATCATCTCCAGGCCACCGGGGATGATGCCGGCGGCGATGATGTCGGCCACCGCGGCGCCGGCCTTTTCCACCGAGTCGAACGCCGCCAGCAGCACCTTGGCGATCTGCGGCTTGGGCAGCAGCTTGACCGTGACCTCGGTGATCACCCCGAGCATGCCTTCGGAACCGGTGAACAGCGCCAGCAGGTCGAACCCCGGGGAATCCAGGGCTTCGCTGCCCAGGATAAGGCGCTCGCCCTCGACTGTGAGCACGTCCACCTGCAACAGGTTGTGCACCGTCAGCCCGTATTTCAGGCAGTGCACGCCACCGGCGTTTTCCGCAACGTTGCCGCCGATGGAGCAGGCGATCTGCGACGACGGGTCGGGCGCGTAATACAGGCCAAAGGGCGCCGCCGCCTGGGAGATTGCCAGGTTGCGCACCCCCGGCTGGACCCGGGCGGTGCGGGCTGCCGGGTCGATGTGCAAGATGGCGTTGAAGCGCGCCATCACCAGCAGCAGGCCTTTTTCCAGGGGCAGGGCGCCGCCGGACAACCCGGTGCCAGCGCCGCGTGCCACCACCGGAACCCGCCATTCATGGCAGATCTGCAACAGGGTCTGCACCTGGTCGAGGTGGCGCGGCAGGGCCACCAGCATCGGCGTAGTGCGGTACGCCGAGAGCCCATCGCATTCATAGGGGCGCAATTCTTCCAGCTGATGCAGCAGCTCCAGGTCCGGCAAGCGCGCTTGCAGGGTCTTGAGCAATGCGGCTTTGTCCACCGTCGGCAGGGCACCGTCGACGCGTTCGTCGTAGAGAATATTCATGGGCGGCTAATGACCCTGAGTTGTTTTTATTAGGGCGCGTTGTCAGCAACGGCTGCCTTGCATCATTGGCCCAGCGGGCTTTACTGTCCATCGGGCGCCAGGGTGGTCGAACCAGTTTGTGCAGCGGTGACTGCTTGCGGGTCGACTTAAAACCACGCATTTCAATGGCTTGAATCGCCCAGTCGGTGGCCGGGGTTTAGCGGTCGCTTCTGGTCATACCAGTTGGAGAGTCCATGAGCGCCAGCCATACCCCGCCACAACCCCATGTCGCAGACGTGGTGTGCCAGCGCATCGAGCGCTTGATCGTCGACGGCGTGCTCAAGACCGGGCAGCGCTTACCCTCGGAGCGACGGCTCACGGAAAAACTCGGCGTCTCGCGCACCGCCTTGCGCGAAGGCCTGCAACTGCTGCGGGCGCGGGGCATTATCGACACCGCCCAGGGCAAGGGTTCGTTCGTCGCAGACTTGTCAGGGCAGGGCCCGGCCTCGCCGTTGATGCACCTGTTCAGCTCCCAGCCGCGGACCCTGTATGACCTGTTCGAGGTGCGCAGCCTGCTGGAAGGCGAGTCGGCGCGCCTGGCGGCATTGCGCGGCACCGAGGCCGATTTTGTGTTGATCGGCCGCGCCTATCAGGCCCTGGTCGACGCCCGCGAGCAGACGCTGGAGGCCTCGGCCCACGCCCGGCTCGATCATGCCTTCCATCTGGCGATCTGCGAGGCCTCCCATAACCCGGTGCTGGTGCAGACCCTGGCTTCATTGACCGATCTGCTGTTGAGCTCGGTGTTCGCCTCGGTCAACAACCTCTACCACCGCGACGTGCAGAAACGCCAGATCGATCGCCAGCATGCGCGGCTCTACAACGCCGTGACCGGCCGCCTGCCCGAACAGGCGCGCAAGGCGGCGGTGGCCCATATCCAGAGCATCTGCGACAACCTGCGGGAAATCGAAAACGAAGAGCAGCGCCTGGTGCGCGCCACCTTGCGCCTGGAGGGCTGGGACTGATCAGCCCCGCTCAGGTCTGGCGCCGCTGCCGAAGCGCCACAGCGCGCCGATGCCGATCAGCGCACTGAGCCCGGCCAGGGCCAGGATCACCCGTTGTGTGCCCCAGGGCGTGGCCAGCAGCGCCACCAGCAAACCGGCCAGGGGTTGGGACAGGTTGTTGAGCAGGGTCAGCACGCCCACGGTCTTGCCGAAGTCCCGGGTCGGAATCACTTGCTGGCGCAGGCTGCGGATATAGACATTGAACATTTTGTCGAAGCCGACAATCAGCAAAAAACCCAGCACATAGCCCGACAGCCCCGGGCTCAGGGCGCAGATAAAGGCGCCGCCGCCAATCATCAGGTAGGCCACCAGCCCCAGCACCCGCAGTGGCAGGGTGACGCGGGCGAGAAACAGCAGGATGCCGATGGTCACCAGGGCGCCGACCGCTTGCAGGCTGGCGTAGTCATCTTTGCTGGCGCTGTACTGGCCGATGACCATGGCCGCCGAGGTGGCCAGGGTCACGCCGATGATCAGGTTGACCCCGACCGCCAGGGTGATGATTTTCTGCAGTTGTGGCTGCTCAGCGATATGCCGGAAAGCGATGCGCAGCGGTTGCAGCCAGATATCCCGGTGTTGATCGAAGCTTTCCAGGGGGGTGCGGTTGTGGCGCTGCCACACTCCCATCCCCAGGTCGGCCAGCAGGAACAGCCCGGCCACCCACAGCACCACCCAGTGCCAGGCGCAGAATTCCAGCAGCAGCGCGGCCACCAGGGGCCCGAGCACCAGGCCGGCCTGATCGGCAATCTGCGAGTAGGACAGGGTCTTGGTGTAGCTGTAATCACTGAAGATGTGCGGCAACAGCACTTCCCGGGCCATCAGGCCCTGGGTGGTCAGCACCCCGCACAGCGCCGAGAGCGCGATCATCCAGCCGATCCCGCCGAAGACCCCGTGCAGCGCCATCGCCAGCACACAGGCCAGGGCCCGGTAGACCTGGCTGATGTGCAGCACCTTGATCGGCGAGTACTTGTCGCAGAGGGCGCCGCACACCGGAAAGGCCAGGTAGCGCGGCAGTGATTCAATGAAAAACGCCAGGCCGGCCCAGGCAGCGCTGCCGGTGGTCTGGAACACGATCAGCGGCACCAGGAACAGCAGAATCTGATCTGCCAGCCGCGAGACAAACAGCGAGCTGAAAAAGGCCAGGTATTCCTTGCGCATGGTGACGTCCTGTCGGGGCGGGCGGTGGGGCGGCTATCTTAGCCGGCGCCGAGCCGCGTTGCTTGAGCGTGAGCGAGCGTCAAGTTCCCGGAACTTGCTTTCACCCCAGGCAGTCACTGTTTCAGGGGCGGAAAAACCCTGCGCCCTGACGACCACTGCCAAAGGAGTCACACCATGAATGATCAGACCTGTGCCTGCCCGAGCTGCAAATGCAAAGTCGGCGCCAATGCCATCGTCCATCAGGGCAAGCACTACTGCTGCGAAGGCTGTGCCGAGCACCATGCCCAGGGCCAGCCCTGTGCATCGACCGAGGGCTGCAAATGTGCCGAGGGTTCCGGGGAGGGCTGACGGCCAATGACAGGCGGAGCCGGGTAGGGCTCCGCTTTCAACGCCTGGCGTGATGAAGGTGAATCTGCTTTAGCGGGATCAAGACTGAGGTTTCAGACTGACGGGCGCCACGTCACGTTTTCGATGCCGAATTTCTCCGCCAGCGGCTTGCTGGTTTTTTTCACCTGCTCCCGACCGAAACGCCCGATCCGGCCGACCCCTGCATCGCAGCTTGCCCAATGCCAGGCTTCGGCGTTGTCCATCTTGTCCAGGCGGATGATGAAAGACTTCGGCGTGCCGTGCAGGGTGTATTCGATGACGAAAAGTTTTGCGTTGTTCATAAAGCCATTAATTCTCCCTGTGATGCTTAAGTGATCCTGCGTGGCGCAAATAATTCACTCCGATTGCCCGGCGGCGGCACCAGCGGTAGAGCCCTTGGCGCCGATTCATTCGAACGGGTTCGTCGCACAGTGCACAGGGCCCCGTTCGGGGGGATCGGCTGGCGCTGGCGGCGCCCGGAGCGGCTGGTTACCATGGCCACCCCTCGATCAATCACGTGCCTTGTCATGGCCATTGCCACGCCCCCCGACCTCAGCGATACCGATGTGCCGGTGCAACCCCTGGCGCGCACCTACCCGCGCGGGCTGTTTATCGAGCCGCACCAGCATGTCTGGGGCCAGTTGCTGTACGCCATGAGCGGGGTGATGTGGGTCGAGACGCCCAGCGAGGCGCTGGTGGTGCCGCCCCAGCGCGCGGTGTGGTTGCCACCTGGGGTGCCCCACGGCATTCGCGTGGTCAGCGACCTGCAGATGCGCAATATCTACCTGCGCCCGTCCCTGGCGGCGACGCTGGACAGCCAGGTCCAGGTGTTGCAGGTGGATAACCTGCTGCGCGAGTTGATCGTGCGTCTGGTCGAACAGGATCAGCCGCAGCCGGAGTACTACGAGGCGCTGGTGGGGCTGGCCTTGCTGGAGCTGCGCCGGGCCCGGCGTTCGTTGCTGAAAATCCCCCTGCCGGACGGTGGCGAGCGACGGCTGATGAACCTGTGCCAGGCGGTGATGGCTGCACCGTCCCTGGCCATTTCCTTCGAGCAGCACGCCGATGCGGCCGGGGCCAGCGTGCGCACCCTGGCCCGGCTGTTCAAGGATGGTCTGGGCATGGGCTTTGCGCAGTGGCGCCGCCAGGTGCAACTGGCCACGGCCGCCGCCGAGCTGATCCAGGGCGTGCCGATCGGCAGCATCGCCCGGGAGTTGGGCTATTCCCCCAGCAGCTTCAGCGACATGTTCCGCCGCGAGCTGGGGGTGGCGCCGTCGCAGTACGGCGCGGAGCAGGGCCTGCGCGCAGCGGGCTGACAGCGCCGGGGCAGGGCAAGGGCGCTGGCGATGGCCGTGCGTCGACCCGGTGTCGCGCCTCATCTTGGCCGAAATTCAGAAGCCCTTGACCGATCGCCCGGGCGGCACCTGCCTACACTCGCGGCATGCCCAATCACTCCCGCCCCCCATGGAGTCTGTCATGAGTTACCTCATTTCCCTGGCCATCGGCCTGGGCGTCGGCTTGCTCTATGGCGCCCTGAACGTTCGTTCTCCGGCACCTCCGGCCATCGCCCTGGTGGGCCTGCTCGGCATGTTGGCCGGGGAGCAGCTGTGGCCCATCGGGCGGCAGTGGCTCAGTGGCTGGTGGTCCTGAAACCCCTTACTCAGTTGGATGAAGACACTTATGAAAGCACTGCAATTTTCCCGTACCGGTGACCTCGCGGCGCTGCAATCGGTCGAGGTGCCGACTCCGGTGCCGGGCGCCGGGCAGGTGTTGGTGCAGATCAAGGCGGCGGGCCTCAACCCCAGTGATGTAAAGAACGTGCTGGGGCGCTTTCCCTACACCACCTTGCCGCGCATCCCCGGGCGCGATTTTGCCGGGGTGGTGGTGGACGGGCCGCAGGCGCTGCTGGGGCAGGAAGTCTGGGGCACCGGCAAGGAACTGGGCTTTTTC
This sequence comes from Pseudomonas sp. QD4, assembly GCF_049199125.1. Classification (NCBI taxonomy): domain Bacteria; kingdom Pseudomonadati; phylum Pseudomonadota; class Gammaproteobacteria; order Pseudomonadales; family Pseudomonadaceae; genus Pseudomonas; species Pseudomonas sp. QD4. The sequence continues at coordinate 1,820,925 of NZ_JBLZOM010000001.1, read as the reverse complement.
GCCGATGGCTGCCATGCCGAGTACGTGGTGCTGTCGGCCAAGGGCGTGGCGCCTAAACCCCGGCACCTGAGTTTTGCCCAGGCCGCCAGCCTGGGGGTGCCGTACACCACGGCCTGGGATGCCTTGCAACGCAGCCAGGTGGGCTCGGGTACGCGTCTGCTGGTGATCGGCGGTGGTGCCGTGGCCACTGCGGCCCTGGCCCTGGCCAAGGTCAGCGGTGCCAAGGTACTGGCGGCGGTGCGTCGACCCGAGCAGGCCGAGGCGCTGCGGGCCCAGGGGTATGCCACCTTGCAATTGACCGAGCCCGAAGCCTTGGCGGCGCAGGTCAATGACCTCTACAGCGGCGGTGCCGAGGTGATTTTCGACACCACCGGCTTCTGGTTGCCGGCCGCGGTGCCGGCCCTGGCCCCGTTTGGTCGCATCGCGATCATCGCCGCACCGGTCGACGGCCACGTGCAACTGCCGGCCCTGGCCCTGTACCGGCGGGGCGGCTCGCTGGTGGGGATCAACTCGCTGCTGTACGGCGTCGACGCCTGCGCCCTGATGCTGGAGCAGTTTGGTCGGTTCTTCGATCAAGGCTTGCTGCCATTGCCCGAAGGCCTGGTAGAAGCGCCCCTGGAACAGGGGCTGGAGCGCTACGCCCAGGTCAACCAAGGCACCAGCGAGAAAATAATCCTCGTGCCTTGATGCGCCACGGCGTCCTCACGGGCCAGCGTCCAAACGCGGCCCGAGCGGCTACAGGGGGTTTCCCGCGGGGTTTCCCCGCGGGGTGTTCGCGAGGGCTTCAGCGCTTGCGATATCTATGTCGATTTGGAATACCCAGGGTCACCTTTTCTATTATCGGGTAATGGATGCCGGAGTTAGGATCCGCGGGCGTCTGTGGGCTGTCTGCCGCACCGACTAATAAGAACAATGCCCCGAGGGATCCGTATGTCCAGCTCGACCCCGCTCCGTACGCGCGATTATTGCGTTCATCTTGACCAGGTGGATGAACTCAGGCGTTTTCGCGCACGTTTTGATTTGCCCAGGGACCAGATCTACTTCGATGGCAACTCCATTGGCGCGATGCCGGCCCATGTGCCCGAGCGCATGGACAAGGTCTTGCGCCAGGAGTGGGCCCAGGGCCTGATCCGGTCCTGGAACGATGCCGACTGGTACCCGGCGCCGCAGCGCACCGGAGCCAAAATCGCCCGGCTGATCGGAGCCCAGGGTCATGAGGTGATCGTCGCCGATTCGACCTCGATCAACCTGTTCAAGGTGCTGGTGGCGGCCCTGCGCATGCAGCCGGGGCGCAAGGTGATTCTGGCCGAGCGCGGCAACTTCCCCTCCGACGTGTACATCGCCCAGGGCGTGGCCGAGCTGACCGCCTGCGAGTTGCGCTGCGTGGAGCCGGAGCAGGTGCTGGACGCCCTTGGCGAAGACGTGGCGATCCTCTCGCTGACCCACGTCAACTTCAAGTCCGGGCGCCGCTACGACATGGCGGCCATTACCGCCCGTGCCCACGAGCTCGGGGTGCTGGTGGTCTGGGACCTGTGCCACTCGGCCGGGGCCATGCCCATCGAGCTGAACCAGGCCGGCGCCGACTTCGCCGTGGGCTGTGGCTACAAATACCTCAACGGTGGCCCGGGAGCGCCGGCATTCGTGTTTGTCGCCGAACGCCATATTCCCCAGGTGCGCCAGCCGCTCACCGGTTGGCACGGCCACGCCAAGCCTTTTGATTTCACCCACGACTACGTCCCGCACCCGACCATCGACCGCATGCTGGTGGGCACCGCGCCGCAACTCGGGGTATTGGCCCTGGAGGCCGCGCTGGAGGTGTTCGACGACGTCGACATGAGCGCCCTGCGGGCCAAGAGCGAAGCCCTGGGCGACCTGTTCATCGAGCTCTGTGATCAGCACCTGGGCGGGCTCGGTGTGGAGCTGCGCAGCCCGCGCGAGGCCGGGCAGCGCGGCAGCCAGGTGTCCCTGGCCCATGCCCAGGCCTACGCGGTGATGCAGGCACTGATCGCGCGCGGCATCATCGGCGACTTCCGCGCGCCGGACCTTTTGCGCTTCGGTTTCGCGCCGCTCTACAACGGTTACCAGGATGTCTGGGATGCCGTGGCCGCCCTCAAACACATCCTTGAACAACAAGAATGGGATCGCCCGGAATTCCTTGCCCGTAAATCGGTGACCTGAGTTCCCACGCCAAGCCCTGGAGCATGAATGTCATGACAAAAACAACACGCACATTCGAACAGGTTTCAGACCGCGAAAAAGGCCTCAAGCAGAGCCTGACCAGTGGCCAGCTGTCGATGATCGCCATCGGTGGCGCCATTGGTACCGGGCTGTTCCTGGGCAGTGGTTTCGCCATCGGCTTTGCCGGCCCCAGCGTGCTGATCAGCTACGGCATCGGCGCGGTGATCGCGCTGCTGCTGATGGGCTGCCTGGCGGAAATGACCGTGCGCCACCCGACCTCGGGTTCGTTCGGCTCGTTCGCCGAGTTCTACGTCGCGCCCTGGTTCGGCTTCGCCATCCGCTATGCCTACTGGGCCTCCATCGTGTTTGCCGTGGGCACCGAAATCACCGCGGCGGCGATGTACATGAAGTACTGGTACCCCGAGGTGCCGGGTGGCTACTGGATGGTCACCTTCTCGATGGCGCTGATTCTGGCCAACGCCTTCAGCGTCAAAGTGTTCGGCAGCATCGAGTATGTTTTTTCCTTGCTCAAGCTGTGCGCCATCGTCGGTTTTATCCTGCTCGGCGCCTGGGTGGTGTTCGACGCCCCGGCCCAATCGAGCATCGGCTTTGCCAACTACAGCAATGACCGCGGGTTCTTCCCCAATGGCCTGTGGGGCACCTGGGTGGCGGTGATCGTGGCGTTCTTCAGTTACCTGAGCATCGAGATGATCGCGGTCGCCGCCGGCGAGGCCAAGGACCCGCAACAGGCCGTGACCCGTGCCTTTCGCATTACCGTGGTGCGGCTGGTGGTGTTCTACCTGCTGACCATCGCGCTGGTCCTGGCCATTGTGCCCTGGGGCAAAAACAGCGGTGGCGAAAGCCCGTTCGTCACGGTGATGGCGGCCACCGGCATTCCCTATGCGGGCGCGGTGTTCAACGCGGTGATCCTGATTGCCGCGCTGTCGGCGATGAACAGCCAGCTGTATATCACCACCCGGCTGATGTTCAGCCTGTCGCGCGCCGGCCAGGCGCCGGCGGTGTTCGGCAAGCTCAGCGACAAGGGCGTGCCGTTGCCGGCGCTGCTGCTGTCGTCCCTGGGAATTGCCTTGGCGACCTTGCTCTACCTGGCGTACGCCGACAAGGCCTTCACCCTGATGATGTCGATTGCCATGTTCGGCGCGATGTTCACCTGGGCCGGGATCTTCCTTACCCACCTGTTCTTTCGTCGGCAACAGGGCGACCAGCCGCTGGCGTTCAAACTCTGGGGCTACCCCTGGACCAGCCTCGGCGGTTTGCTGCTGATGCTGGCGGTGATGGTCACCACGCTGTTCACCGCCGAGTTCGAATTGACCCTGTGGATCGGCCTGCCGTTCCTGGGGGTGATCCTGCTGATTTACTTCCTGCGTTTCCGGCACAAGGCGCCCCTCATTGCAGACGCCCCCAAGCCGTTGCCGATCCGTCACTGAGTACCCGGGGCCGGACACGGCCCCACCTTCACCCTGACCCCCCTGGACCGTTCCGGGCCGCTTATCGGCTTGGGCTCACGGCTGTGCGCGATGGCGCGTGCAGGCTTATTACAACAACAAGAAAAGAGGCACCCATGCGTCAACCAACCCATCCCCATACCCTGTTGCTGCTGCCCCTGCTGTGCTCGCTGCCGTTGGGGGCCACGGCTGGCGAGGGCGAAAGCGGCTTTATCGAAGACAGCCACCTGACCCTGCTCAGCCGCAACTACTACCTCAACCGCAGCATCCAGGACGGGCGCCGCGACCGCAAAGACTGGACCCAGGGCTTTATCGCGCGTTTCAGCTCCGGCTTTACCCAAGGCACGGTCGGGGTCGGGGTCGATGCCTTCGGCACCCTGGGCCTGAAGCTGGATGCCTCGGGCGGCAAGATCGGCACCTACAACCTGCCGGTGCACGATAACGGCAAGCCGGCGGACGAATACTCCAAGGGTGGCGCGGCGCTCAAGCTGCGGATTTCCGAGACCGTGCTGCGTTACGGCGAGCAGTCGGTGGACACCCCGGTGTTCGCCGTCGGCCACAACCGCCTGATTCCCCAGGCCGCCACCGGCTTTGCCCTCGACAGCCGGGAAGTGCAAGGCCTGAAGCTGCGGGCCGGGCACTTCACCTCGGCCAGCGGCCACGTCACCACCAACAGTGACGGTGATCTCTGGGCGTTCTACGCCGGAGTCACCACGCCGTCGGTGGACTACCTGGGTGCCGACTACCAGTTCAGCGACAAGCTCGGTGCCAGCCTGTACACCGCACGCTTTGCAGACATCTGGAACCAGTACTACGCCAACTTCAACGGCAGTACCGACCTGGACGAGCGCCAGCAAGTGGGCTTCGACCTGAACCTGTACCGCACCGTCGACACCGGGCAGGCCAAGGCCGGGGCCATCGACAACACCACCCTTGGCGCATCGGTGTTCTACGGCCTGGGCGCCCATCGCCTGACCCTGGCCCTGCAGAATGTGGATGGCAACACGCCGTTCGACTACCTCGGGGTGGGCGATATCGACCGCAACGGGCGCAATGGCCGCGACCAGGGGGCGTCGATCTACCTGCCGAACTCGGCGCAGTATTCGGACTTCAACGGCCCCAACGAACGCTCCTGGCAATTGCGCTACGACCTGGCGATGGACAGCTACGGCGTACCGGGCCTGAAGCTGATGGCGCGCTACCTGCGCGGCTCCGGCATCGACGGTACGCACATGCCGGTGGGCAGCCCCTACGCTGGTTTCTACGGCAAGGACGGCACCCACCGCGAGACCAACCTCGAAGCCCGTTACGTGGTGCAGAGCGGCCCGCTCAAGGACCTGAGCCTGCGCCTGCGGCAAACCTGGCACCGCGCCAATGCGGCCCAGGGCGAGGGCAATATCGATGAGTTCCGCCTGATCACCGACTACCCGCTGGATATTTTCTAAGCCGGTTGCCGCATAAAAAATGCCGCTGGGCCTGTTGGGCGCAGCGGCATTTTTTTTCAGGTTCAGCAGTACCTGGCCATCAGCTCTCGACCGACGCCTCTTGGTGCCGGCCCTGGCTGTTCATCAGCATCAGCGCCAGGCTGGCGATCAGCACCGGCACCGCGATCCAGATAAAGAATTGCGGCAGATCGCCCGCGCTGCTGAAGATCCAGCCGCCGAGCATCGAACCGATGATCGAGCCGGCGCGTCCGGCGGCCAGTGCCCAGCTGACGCCCGTGGCGCGCGAGCGGGTGGGGTACAGGGTCGCGGCCAGGACACTGAGGTTGTTCAGGGTCCCGGTCAGGCTGAAACCGGCCAGGAATACAATCGCCAGCAAGCGTGCGCCGTGCTCCAACTGGCTGCCGGTGCAGGCCAGGGCCACGGCGCCGGTCAGGCACAGCAGCGGCAGCACGCGCAGGGCGCCCAGGCGGTCCATCAGCAAGGCCATGGCGATCCCGCCGAGCACTCCGCCCAGGGGAATCATCGCGCTGATCTGCGCCGCATTCGCCGTGCTGTAGCCGCTGCCGCGGAGCACGGTGGGCAGCCAGTTGGTCAGCAGGTAGAACACAAACAGGCAGCAGAAGAAGGTCAGCCACAGCAGCAGGGTGCGGGCCATCTGGCCCTGGCTGAACAGCGCCGCCACCGACGAGTGCCCGGCGCGTTGCGCGGCGTCGCCGATAAAGCGCACACCGTGCCAATCCTCGCGCCCGCTGATGCGCTCCACTGTGCGCCGCAATGCGGCCTGATGGCGCGGGCTGTCGGCCATGAAACACACCGACTCGGGCAAGGCGAACCACAACACCGGCCACAGCAGCAGCGGCGCCAGGCCACCGATTAACAGCAAGCCCTGCCAGCCCACCAGGGGCAGCAGCACCCCGGCCACCGCGCCGCCCAGGGCCAGGCCCAGGGTAAACCCGGAATAACTCAGGGTGACCAGCAGCATGCGCCGCCGCGCCGGTGAGTATTCGGAGCTCAGGGTGATGCAGTTGGGCAGCACCCCGCCCAGGCCGATGCCGGTGATAAAACGCAACACCGCCAGCACCTCCACCGACGGCGAGAGCGCCGAGGCCAGGGTGCCGAGGGCGAAAATCAGCACGCACACCAGCAGCACGCTCTTGCGCCCATGGCGGTCGGCCAGGGGGCCAAAGCAGAAGCTGCCCAGCAGCATGCCGAACAGCCCGGCGCCAAACACCGGCGCCAGTTGGGCGCGCTCGATGTGCCAGCTTTGCAGGAGTTCCGGGGCGATGTAGCCGATGGCGGCGGTGTCGAAACCGTCCAGCAATACCACCAGGAAACACAGGACCAGCACCCGTATCTGCAAACGCGAGAGCGGGCTCTGGTCGATCAGTTCAGTGAGGTTTTGCGTGCTGTGGGACATGGCTTGCTCCTTGTGATTGTTGTTGGAGTTGAGCGCAGCGAAGCTGTCTGGCGGCCACAGTCGCCCGTTACCGGGCACGCCCGGCGCGTTGTACCAGCGCCGTCAGACAGGGGGTGGGCCGCCGGGGCCCGGGGATCAGTGCAGGTCGAAGAAGGCCTGGGCGTTGCCGGCGAGGATCTGCGCCTGCTGGGTGCGGTCCAGTTGCGGGTGTTCCAGGACCCCGGCACCGATGCGTTGCTCACCGAGGGGGAAGGGCGAGTCGGAACCGAGCATCACCCGGTCGCTGCCCATCACGTCCACCAGCAGTTTGAGCGCGCCCGGGTCGAACACCGCCGAGTCGACGAAGAAGCGTTTGACGTAGCTCGACGGCAACTGCGGACAGTCCTCGCGCACGATGTCGCGGTGCAGCCAGGCGTTGTCCACCCGCCCCAGCAAAAAGGCAAAGCCGCCGCCACCATGGGCGAAGCAGATGCGCAGCGACTCGGGCAGGCGCTCGAAGGCCCCGGACAGGATCAGCGATAGAATCCCCAACTGGGTCTCCGCCGGCATCGCCACCAGCCACGGCAGCATCCATTTTTTCATGCGTTCGCCGCCCATCATGTCCCAGGGGTGCACCAGCACCGGGATGTTGTCGTGGGCGCAGTGAGTGAGGAAGCTCACCAGGTTGTCGTGGTCCAGGTCATGGTTGCCCACATGGTTGCCGATCTGCACCCCGACGTGCCCACAGGCCTTGGCCCGGCTGGCTTCGCGGCAGGCGGCGTCGAGGTCCTGCAGTGGCACCTGGGCCAGGACCTTGAGTCGCTCGGGAGCGCTGGCGGTCATTTCCAGGGCGCGGTCGTTCATCAACTGGGCCCAGGGCAGGGCTTTGGCGATGGGCGCGTCGTAGGCAAACATCACCGGCGTGGCGCACATGACCTGTTGGTCCAGGCCTTGCTCGTCGAGGTGCTCGATGCGCCGCTGCGGGTCCCAGAGCACGTCGTGCACCGGGCGAAAGGCCTTATCGCCGACCATGATCTGGCCCTTGCGCCCCTCACGCAGCAACCAGGGCGCGCGCTCGGGGTTGAGCCGGGCCGCCTCGGCCTGGCTGATGGGGGGGAAGAAGTGCGAGTGGATATCGATTTTCATGGGTGCTTCGCTGCGTTGAGGGTTCGGTGCCAGGTCTGCCAGTCGCGGCCAGGGTGGGTTTCGCCGCATTCGTTGCAGCGCCGCTCGCTGTCGCTGGTGGCGTAGAACTGTTCGTACACCGGCGGCAGGTCGTGGACGATGCTCTGCAACTGCATCTCGTAGCGCTTGATCAGGGTGCCGCAATGGGCGCACGACCATTGCAGCGCGTCATGCAGGCCCTGGGGCCGCTGGCGCTCGATGACCAGGCACAGGCTGCCGGGCTCCGGGCGCTGGGGCGAGTGGATGACGTGGGGCGCCATCAGGTAGATATCGCCCTCGCGCAAATCGATGCGCTCATAGCGCCCACGGTCCCAGATATTGAGGTAGGCGTTGCCCCGGAACTGGTAGAAAAACTCCTCCACCGGGTCATCGTGAAAGTCGGTGCGCTGGTTCGGGCCACCGACCACCGTGACCATGAAATCGGCGTCCTGCCACACCTGGCGGTTGCCCACGGGGGGCTTGAGCAGGTGTGCGTGTTCGTCGATCCAGCGGTTGAAGTTGAAGGGTGGGCTGTAGTGATGCTTGTCCATGTTCGAGGTGCTCTTTTTTATTGTTGTTCTGGGGCGCCACCGCGATCGAGCGGGGCGTAGGCCACGGCCTTGATTTCGATCCGCAGGTGCGGGTGCGGCAATTGATGCACGGCCACGGTGGTGCGGGTCGGGCCGCTTTCATCGAAGTACTCGGCGTAGACCTGGTTGTAGCCGCCGAAGTCGTTCATATCGACCAGGTAGCTGCACAGTTCCACCAGGTCCTGCAGGCCGGCATTTTCGCTGGCGAGGATATCGCGAATGTTCTCGATGACGGCGCGGGTCTGGGCGCGAATGTCCAGGCAGGTGGTGCCCATGGCGTCGACTTCGACCCCGTCGAAACTGTTGTCCGGGCGCCGCGAGCTGGTGCCCGAGACATACAGAAAATCCCCTGCGCGCCGGATATGGGGAAAGCGCCCCCGGGGCGTGGCCTTGCCGGCCACCACGGTCGAGCGGCTGGCGGTCATGGCGCGACTCCCGGGCGGGTGCCGCTGCAGGTGAAGCCACATTCGCCGTAGCCGGCGATCTCCACCGCGACGTGGCTCCCGGGCACCAGGGCAACCGCAGCGGTGGCGGCACCGGCCATGATCAGGCTGCCGGCCGGCAGGGCGATTTCGGCCTTGGCCAACAGCTGCGAGGCCTGCACCAGGCTGCGCAGCGGATGGCCGAGAATCGCCGCGCTGGAGCCGCATTCCACCAGGCGTCCGTCGACACGCAACAGCACCCCGGCATTGGCCAGGCCGCTGAAATCCCGGGACCAGGCGCCCACCACCAGCCCGGCCGATGAACAGTTATCCGCCACCACGTCCTCCAGGCTGAACTTGAAGGCCTGGTAGCGCGAGTCGATGATCTCGATCGCCGGGGCCACCGCTTCCAGGTAGTCGGCGGCCTCGAGCTGGGTCAGTGGGCCGTCGATGGCGCGTTTGGTGAGAAAGCACAGCTCGGGTTCGGCCCGGGGGTGGATGTAGCGCGACAGGTCCACCAGGCCGCCGTCCTCTTCGAGCATGGCGTCGGTCAGCCAGCCCCAGATCAGGCTGTCGACCCCCATCTGGATCATCTTCGCGCGGCTGGTAAACCCCAGCTTCACGCCGATCATGCGTTCGCCATCGGCGTAGCGGTGCTGCATCGAGGCGCGCTGGATCCGGTAGGCCTGTTCCAGGCTGAACGGGGTGACGCTGCTGAATTGCACCAGGGCTTCGGCGCGGCGCGCGGCCTGGTCGAGGGCGTGGGCGATACGGGCGGTATCCGGGGTCATGGGCGCTGCTCCTGAGGGTGGGCGAGAAGGTCGAGGGCGACGTCGACGATCATGTCTTCCTGGCCGCCGACCATGCGCCGGCGGCCCAGCTCGACCAGGATGTCGACGGTTTTCAGGCCGTACCGGGCGGCGGCCACTTCGGCGTGGCGCAGGAAGCTCGAATAGACCCCGGCATAGCCCAGGGCCAGGGTTTCGCGGTCGACCCGCACCGGGCGATCCTGCAGGGGCCGCACCAGGTCGTCGGCGGCATCCATCAAGGCATAGAGGTCGGTGCCGTGGTCCCAGCCGAGCTTGTCGGCGGCGGCGATAAACACTTCCAGCGGTGCGTTGCCGGCGCCGGCGCCCATGCCGGCAAGGCTGGCGTCGATGCGGTTGCAGCCTTCTTCCACGGCGACCATGGAGTTGGCCACCCCCAGGCCGAGGTTGTGGTGGGCGTGCATGCCGGTCGCGGTCTTGGGCTTGAGCACGGCCTTGAAGGCACGGAAGCGCTCGCGAATGTCCTGCATGTTCATCGCGCCGCCGGAGTCGACCACGTAGATGCAGGTGGCGCCGTAGCTTTCCATCAGCAGCGCCTGCCGGGCCAGTTCGGCTGGCGCGAGCATGTGGCTCATCATCAGGAAACCCACGGTGTCCATGCCCAGTTCCCGGGCGGCCTCGATGTGCTGGCGCGACACGTCGGCTTCGGTGCAATGGGTGGCGACCCGCACGATGCGGGCACCGGCGTTGTAGGCGGCCTTGAGGTCATGCACGGTGCCGATCCCGGGCAGCAGCAGGGTGGCGATCCGGGCATGGCGCACCACGTCGGCAGCGGCTTCGATCCACTCCAGGTCGCTGTGGGCGCCGAACCCGTAGTTGAAGCTGGAGCCTTGCAGGCCGTCGCCGTGGGCCACTTCGATGCTGTCGACCCGGGCGGCATCCAGGGCCCGGGCGATGCGCTGCACCTGGTCCAGGGAGTATTGATGGCGCACGGCGTGCATGCCGTCGCGCAGGGTCACGTCGCTGATGTACAGCGGGGTGTTGGGGATTGCAGTCATGGCGCGGTTCCTCAGCGGCAGTGGCTCATGGACTGGGCCATGCGTTCGGCGGTGGCCAACGCGGCGCAGGTCATGATGTCGAGGTTGCCGGCGTAGGCAGGCAGGTAGTGGGCGGCGCCTTCGACTTCAAGAAAGATCGAGGTCTTGAGGCCACTGAAGCGTCCGATCCCGGGCAGGTACAACGGCGCGTCGGCGCTGATCGGGTCGAACTGCACCTGCTGCTTGAGGCGATAGCCGGGCACATAGACCTGGACCGCCGCGGCCATCTCTTCGATCGAGGCGGCGACCCGCTGCGGATCGGCGGCGGCCGACAGCACGTACACCGTGTCGCGCATCATCAGCGGCGGCTCGGCCGGGTTCATGACGATGATCGCCTTGCCCCTGGCTGCGCCGCCGATGACTTCGATGGCCTTGGCCGTGGTTTCGGTGAACTCGTCGATATTGGCCCGGGTCCCGGGACCGGCGGATTTGCTGGCGATCGAGGCGACGATTTCCGCGTAATGCACGGTCGCTACCCGTGACACCGCAGCGACCATGGGAATGGTCGCCTGGCCGCCGCAGGTGATCAGGTTGACGTTGAGCTGGTCGAGGTTGTGTTCCAGGTTGACCACCGGCACGCAATACGGGCCGATGGCCGCCGGGGTCAGGTCGATCAGGCGGATGCCTGGCCGGGCCTGGCGCAGCAGGGCGTCGTTGCGCACGTGGGCGGTGGCCGAGGTGGCGTCGAGCACGATCTGGATCTCGGCGAACTGCGGCATCCGCAGCAGGCCTTCGACCCCTTCATGGGTGGTGGCCACGCCCAGCCGGCGCGCGCGTTCAAGGCCGTCGGAGGCGGGGTCGATGCCGACCATCACGCTGATCTCCAGGTGCCGGGCCTGGCGCAGAATCTTCAGCATCAGGTCGCTGCCGATATTGCCCGAGCCGATGATGGCGGCTTTTATTTTCGGTTGCATGTGCCAGTCCTTGTTCAGTGCGCGGCGGCGAAGGCGGCGGTGACGCTGCCCAGGCCCTGGATATGCGCGGTAAAGCTGTCGCCGGGCCGGGCCACGACCATCGGCCCCAGGGCTCCAGTGAGCAGCACGTCGCCGGCACGCAGGGGCTGGCCGAGGCGCACCTGGGTGTCGGCCAGCCACAGGGCGGCGTTCAGCGGGTTGTCCATGCAGGCCGCGCCGGCGCCGACCGAGACCGGCTCGCCGCGCAGGGTCATGTGCATGCCGCAGCGCACCAGGTCCAGGGTCGCCAGTGGCACCGGGCGGCTGCCGAGCACGAACAGGCCGGAGGAGGCGTTGTCGGCGATGGTGTCGAGCAGGCGGATGTCCCAGTTGGCGATGCGGCTGCCGACGATTTCGATGGCCGGCAGGGCAAAGGCGGTGGCGCGGATCAGGTCGGCCACGGTGTGCCGCTCATGGGTCAGGTCGTGCTCCAGGACCAGGGCGATTTCCGCCTCGACCTTGGGTTGCAGGGTGTCGGTCCAGGCGATGGGCTGGCCATCGCCCCGGGCCATGTCGGCGAACAGCTGGCCGAAGTCCGGTTGCTCCACCCCCAGCTGTTGCTGCACGACGCGCGAGGTGAGGCCGATCTTGTGCCCCACCGGGCGCCGTCCGGCCGCGATCGCTCGTTGGTTATTATGGCGTTGCACGGCATAGGCCAGGTCGATGGCGGCCTGTTGCGGCAGGTCGGCCTGGGCGCTGGCGATCAGCTCGCGCAGCGGGGCGCAGGGCTGGCCGGTGAGCTGGGCCTGGTGCAGGCGCTCGGCGGCTTGAAGAAGTGCTGCATGCATGGGGAAGCTCCCGCTCAAGGGTTGACGCAAATGGTGGTGATCGCGGAGTAGAAATCCAGGGAATGGTGGCCGCCTTCGCGACCCAGGCCCGACAGCCGCGCACCGCCGAACGGGGTGCGCAGGTCGCGCAGGAACCAGGTATTGACCCACACCATGCCCACGTGAAAACGCCGCGACACCTGGTGCGCGCGCTTCAGGTCGCGGGTCCACAGGGCAGTGGCCAGGCCGTAGGCGCAATCGTTGACCCGGCGCACCACTTCGTCCTCGCTGTCGAACGGGGCGATATGGCACACAGGGCCGAACACCTCTTCGCGCATGCAGCGCGCGTCGTCGCCGAGCCCGGTCCAGATGGTCGGCTGCACGTAGGCGCCATTGTCCCGGGCGTCGCCAAAGTGCGGCACGCCGCCCCCGGCGACCTGGGTCGCGCCTTCATCCCGGGCCAGCTGGAAATAGCCGAGGACCTTGTCCCGATGCTTGTGGGAGATCAGCGAGCCCATGTTGACCCCGTCTTCATCCGGGTAGCCGATCTTCAGTGCTTCGGCCCCGGCCGCCATGGCCGCGACAAACCGCTCGTAGATCGGCCGTTCGACGTACACCCGTTCCGAGCACAGGCAGACCTGGCCCGAGTTGCTGAAGCTTGAGCGCAAGACCCCGGCCACGGCGGCGTCGAAATCGCAGTCGGCAAACACCACCGCTGCGTTCTTGCCCCCCAGTTCGAAGGACACTTCACGCACCCCTTCGGCGGCGGCTTTCATGATGGTCGAACCGGTGCGGGTCTCGCCGGTGAAGGTAATGGCGTCGACGTCCGGGTTGCGGGTCAGGAACTCGCCCGTGGACTGCGGGCCGAAGCCGTGCACCAGGTTGAATACGCCGCTGGGCAGGCCGGCATCGCGCATGACCTCGGCCAGCAGGGTGGCGCTGGAGGGCGAGTCTTCCGACGGCTTGACCACCACCGAGTTGCCGCAGGCCAGGGCCGGGGCGACTTTCCAGGTCAGCAGCAACAGCGGCAGGTTCCACGGCGAGATGATCGCCACCACACCATGGGGTTTGCGCACGGTGTAGCTGAACACCTCGTTGCCATCGGCGGCGCGCATCTCGAAGTACTCGCCGCCGGACTGGCGCAGCAGCTCGGCGAAGGTGCGGAAGTTGTGCACGGCGCGGGCGATGTCCAGGGTTCGCGCCTGATGCACCGGGCGCCCGGTGTCGGCGACTTCGGCGGCCACGAACTCTTCGAAACGCTGCTCGATGCCCTGGGCGATGCGCAGCAGCATGTCGGCGCGCTGGCTGCTGCTGTAAGCGGCCCAGGGGCCTGCCTGGGCAGCGCGGGCGGCGGCCACGGCCTGGTCGACCTGATGGGCGTCGGCCTCGCAGACCTGACTCAGCTGGCGGCCGTCGATGGGCGAGATGTTGGCAAAGGTCTTGGCGCTGGCGACAAATTCGCCGGCGATGAAATGGCGCAACAGGGGCAGGGCAGTGGACACGCGAACCTCCGGAACTTGGGTTTCGGAGCGAGTGTAGGCAGGCCAAGTATTAGTTAATAATCAAATACTCCGGGTTGTCTATTAGTGATTGGAATATATGGATTCAGGTCTCGAGGCTGGCCTGCTGTGGGTCCGATTCTTCGCGGGCGGCCAGGTACAGGCATTCGCGGAACAGGCGCGCGGCCGGGCCCAGGTTGCGGGCATTGGAGAAGAAACAGCCGATATCGCCGAACTGCATCGGAGCCCCCAGATCGAAGGCCTTGAGCATGCCGGCCGCGACAAACTGCAGGGTCGCCTCGTAGGGCATCAGGGCCACGGTGCGCTGGTCCTGCATCAGGCTGAGGTTGGTCAGGATCGACAGCGACTCTGCAACATTGTCCGGTGTCGACAGCCCGGCGGCGGCGAACATCTGGTCGGACGTGCGGCGCAGCAGCGAGTCGCGGGTCGGCAGCACCCAGGGGTAGGCGTGCAGGTCGTGCAGGCTGATGGCGCCCTTGCCATGCAGCGGGTGCGCGGCCCCAGCGACCACACTCAACTCTTCGCCATACAGCACCTCGACGTCCAGGCTCGGCGACTGGTTGCGCCAGCTCCAGTCGTCCGGAACCCGGCCCACCACCAGGTCCACTTCGCCCACCGCGAGCGCCGGGAACAACTGGTCCATCTGCCCTACGCGCAACGACACCAGGACCCCTGGCGCCCGTTGCTTGAGCAGGCGAATGGCCTTGGGCAGCAGCGAGGTTGAGGCGGAAATCAGCGTGCCGACCATGACCTGGCCCGCGGTGCCTTCCTGAAAGGCGTTGACCTCGTCGGTCAGCGAGCGCAGTTCGGCCAGCAGCGACTTGGCCCGCAGTACCACCAGTTCGCCGAGCTCGGTGGCCGTGACCCCGCGGTTGCTGCGTACCAGCAGCGGTGCGTCGAAATAGGATTCCAGCTCGTGGATGATCTTGGTCACCGCCGGCTGGGTCAGGTTCAGCGCCTGGGCCGCGCGTACCAGCGAGCCGCTTTGCAGCACCTGGTCGAACACCAGCAGTTGGTAGAATTTGAGCTTGCGGGCAATGGAGATGGTGGTGAATTTCATGCAGGGCCTCGGTTCGTTCGCTGGGGTCGCCGCGTGGCGCCGGGCAAGACTAACCAAAGCCGCGGGCTTTTGCTCCTTTGGCACGGCGTACCGTGCTGGCCGGGCTGTCAGCGGCGCGGTAAGAGGCTGGACAGGGGGGGCGCCACCGGTTAATGATCGGGCGCCGTTTATTTCAGCCTACGGGCTGCAACACGCCTGAGTGCGTGATGCCGCGGCATCGATGACGTGGCCAGGAGGCCTGGCCTGTCGATTATCCAAGGAGGAGAACCCCCATGAGTCTGCATCAACAATTGCTCGATCTGGAAAACCGCCTGCTGCAGGCCGAGGTCCGCGCCGACCGCGAAAAGTTGCGGGCACTGTTGGCCGAGGACTTTTTTGAATTCGGCGCCAGCGGTGGCACCTGGCACCGTTCCGAAGTGCTGCAACGCCTGCCGGGGGATGAGTTCGTCGAGCGCAGCATCAGTGATTTTTCGGTCAAGCGTCTGTCGGACGTGCTGGTGCTGGCGACCTATCGCTGTCGTCGCGCCGAGACCGCCGGGCAGCCGGCACTCGATTCCCGCCGCAGTTCGATCTGGCGCTTTGACCAGGGGCGCTGGCAGATGATCTTCCATCAGGGCACCCAGGTCCCGGCCTAGGGATCAGCTCGGGCAACTTTCCTGGCCGTTGTCCAGGCCTTGCTTGTAGTTGCGGCTGAGCAGGGTGGCCTTGCCGTTGTGCCAGGTCAGGGTCAGCACATACAGGGTGTCGAAATCGTTGGAAGCCCAATCGTCGGTGATGGTGCGCTTATCGCCGACGGCTTCCTGGGCCACCTTGTTGATCAGTTCCGGCAGGTAACCGTGGGACCAGGCGGTGTAGATAATCGAGTTGTGGTAGCGGTCTTCGAGCAGCTCATCGGCCAGGGCACTGGTGTCGTTGGCCGAAAACTCGATGTTCACCGGCAGGCCGAGCTTGATCGCGCTGGGGCTGATGGTCATAAGCGGACGGATGTAGCTGTAGGAATTATCGAACTCGCCTTCTTCGACATTGCGCGTCGGGTTGGCGGCGAACACGTAGTCGGCCTTGCCGAATTTTTCGGGCAGCAGCGAGGCCAGGTCGATGGCGCGGTTCAGGCCCTGGCAATTGAGCTGGCCGAGACCGCCGGCGGGTTTCTCCGCGTGGCGCAGGAACACCAGGGTCTGGGTACCGTCGGCCGGCTGGGCGCGGCTCTCGCCGGATTCCAGCGACAGCAGCAGGCCGCTGACGAGCAACAGGGCCGGGAGCACGATGTAACCGCGATGTTTAAGGCGTTTGGCGAGGTTCAGCAGCTTGGTCATTGAATAGGTGTTCTTCAGCGCATTCGATTGAGGCTGACAAACCTTTGCACGGCACCCTGGCGGTGGCCTGTGGTTTTCCCTGTCATAAGCGATGCATCCACCCGAAGGTAGTTGTCTGAGTCCCTGCACGGCTTTTGGTTCGATCCTGGCAGGCTGATGGCACTGTATGCGCCTTGGCCCCAGGGTGTGAGCGAGCTTAACCACAGGATGTTGCCGATTTAAGAATGCGTCTCGCCGCGTGACGCTTATAATCGATCCGCCGCCGCTCTAGCGCCTGCGGCACAGCCCCCCTGACCGTCACTGGAAACCTGTCATGACTGATCTCTCAGCCTTTCCCATCACCCAGAAGTGGCCCGCGCAGTTTGCTGACTGGATACAGCTGTACTCCTTGCCCACGCCCAACGGGGTCAAGGTCTCGATCATGCTCGAGGAAATCGGCCTGCCCTACGAGCCGCACCGCGTCGGTTTCGACACCAACGATCAGTTGTCCGCGGAGTTCCTGTCGTTGAACCCCAACAACAAGATCCCGGCGATTCTCGACCCCCACGGCCCGGGCGACCAGCCGCTGGCCTTGTTCGAATCGGGGGCGATCCTGATTTACCTGGCCGATAAGAGCGGGCAATTGCTGGCCCAGGAATCCGCCGCGCGCTACGAGACGATCCAGTGGCTGATGTGGCAGATGGGCGGCATCGGCCCGATGTTCGGCCAGCTTGGCTTCTTCAATAAATTTGCCGGCAAGGACTACGAGGACAAGCGTCCGCGCGACCGTTACGTGGCTGAATCCAAGCGCCTGCTGGGCGTGCTCGAAGGGCGCCTGACCGGCCGTGACTGGATCATGGGCGAGCGCTACACCATCGCCGATATCGCGGTCTTCCCCTGGGTGCGCAACCTGATCGGCTTCTATGAGGCTGGCGATCTGGTGGGTTTCAAGGACTTCCCCAACGTGCAACGGGTGCTGGACCGCTTCCTGGCCCGGCCCGCCGTGATCCGCGGGCTGGAAATCCCCAAGCCGGTGTAAACCTGTAGCCGCTGCCGAAGGCTCGGGCCAGCGCCCGAACGCGGTCCGAGCCTGGCGGCTACAGCGCTATCCGATAACCCTTCTTCAGCGTGCTAATTCAACCCGGGACCGGCAATGAGCCAATTCGATTTCAGGCAAGTGGATGTGTTCAGTACCCAACCGCTCAAGGGCAATCCGCTGGCGGTGGTGCTGGGGGCCGATGAGTTGAGTGATGAGCGCATGGCGGCCTTCGCCTGCTGGACCAACCTCAGCGAAACCACCTTTGTGCTCAAGCCCCGGGACCCGCGGGCCGACTATAGGCTGCGGATTTTCACCACCCTGGAAGAGTTGCCCTTCGCCGGTCATCCGACCCTGGGCAGTTGCCATGCCTGGTTGCAAGCCGGTGGCGTGCCCCAGGGCGAGGAGGTGATTCAGGAGTGCGAGGTCGGCCTGGTGCGCATTCGGCGCCAGGGCGCGGACCTGGCTTTTCTCGCGCCGCCACTGTTGCGCTCGGGTGCGGTCGAGCCCGAGTTGCTGGAGCAGGCGCGGCGTGGCCTGGGGTTGGCGCCGGGGGCGATTGTCGAGGCGCAATGGGTCGATAACGGCGCCGGCTGGATGGCGCTGATGCTCGCCGAACGCCAGCAAGTGCTGGAGTTGCAACCCGATTACCCGCAGCTGCAAGGCCTGGCCGTAGGCGTTATCGCCCCATGCGACCCGCAACGCGACGATACCGATGCGCAGTTTGAAGTGCGGGCCTTTATCGCCGGGGACGGCATGCCCGAAGACCCGGCCACCGGCAGCCTCAATGCCGGAATCGCCCAATGGCTGCTGGGTGCGGGCCTGGCGCCGTCGAGCTACGTGGTGAGCCAGGGCCTGAGCATGGGCCGGGCGGGCAGGATTCACGTGCAGCAGCGGGGCGAGGAAATCTGGATCGGTGGCGCGGTCGTGACCTGCATCCAGGGCCGCCTCGACCTGTGAGCCAACACCCGGCCCCCGGCGCACCGGGGGCCAGGGTCATCAGCGGTTGTTGGTCGCCAGCTTGATGCCAAAACCGATCAGCGCCAGGCCGGCAACCCGGGTCGCGATGCGCCGCGCCATGGGCAGGGCCTTGAGGCGGATCGCCGCGGCGTTGCCCAGGAGCACCAGGCCGACCTGATACACCAGGCTGATGGCGGTGATGTGCAGCATCATCACCAGCAGGGTCATGCTGGAGCCGTCCGGACGAATGAACAGCGGGAAAAACGCCACGAAAAACAGAATCACTTTCGGGTTGGTCATGGCCACGGCCAGCCCGGTGCGGAAATAGACCCAGCCCGAGGTTTTGGGCTCGAGCCCCGAGTCTTCCGCCTTAATCGGGGTGCGCAGCAACTGCACGCCCATCCAGCACAGGTAGGCCGCGCCGAACCATTGCAGGCCCTGGAACAACATTGGGTTGGCCTGCATCAGCGCGGCCAGCCCGGCGACGGCGGCGACCATATAGATGATGTCCCCGAGCAGGGTGCCCATCGCCGCGCCGATCCCCGCGTTGACGCCATTGCGCGCCGTGGCATTGAGAATGGTCAGGGTGCCGGCGCCAGGAATCATCTGGAAAATCACGATGGCGGCAATAAAACTGCCGTAGTTCTGGATATCGAACATCGGAGTGACTCCTGTCACGGGGGGGAGGCCAATACTAGTCAACAATTCCATTGTTACGAAAGCGGAAAAATACTCTTGGCAAAGCGGTGTTTGTGCCCTTGGCATTCAAGGCATAAGCTTTGCCCCTTTTTAGACTTTGGTCCTGTTTACACTTGGCCTGCCGTTAGGAAATCCCATGTCCAGCCAGTTCCCCGAAGCCCGTCCACGTCGCCTGCGTCGCACCGAGCAAATGCGCAGCCTGTTCCAGGAAACCGAGTTCACCCTCAACGACCTGGTGCTGCCGATTTTCGTCGAGGAAGAAATCGACGACTTCGTGCCGATCAAGAGCATGCCGGGGGTGATGCGCATCCCCGAGTCCAAGCTGGCGGGCGAAATTGAGCGCTACGCCCGGGCCGGGATCAAGTCGGTGATGACCTTTGGCGTGTCCCACCACCTGGACAGCACCGGCAGCGACACCTGGAATGACAACGGCCTGGTGTCGCGCATGTCGCGTATCGCCAAGGACGCCGTGCCGGAAATGATCGTGATGTCCGACACCTGCTTCTGCGAATACACCGACCACGGCCATTGCGGCGTGGTGCACGGCCATGAAGTGGACAATGACCAGACCCTGATTAACCTGGGCAAGCAGGCCGTGGCCGCGGCCCGTGCCGGCGCCGACGTGATCGCGCCGTCGGCGGCCATGGACGGTCAGGTCCAGGCCATTCGCCGGGCCCTGGATCAGGCCGGCTTCAGCCACGTTGCGATCATGGCCTACTCGACCAAGTTCGCCTCGGCGCTCTACGGCCCGTTCCGTGAAGCCGGCGGCAGCGCGCTCAAGGGTGACCGCAAGAGCTACCAGATGAACCCGATGAATCGCCGCGAAGCGGTGCGCGAGTCGTTGCTCGACGAGCAGGAAGGTGCTGATTCGCTGATGGTCAAGCCGGCGGGGGCCTACCTCGACATCATTCGCGATATCCGCGAAGTGTCGCGCCTGCCGCTGACCGCGTATCAGGTCAGTGGCGAGTACGCGATGATCAAATTCGGCGCCCTGGCCGGTGCCATCGACGAGCAGCGGGTGGTGCGTGAAAGCCTGGGTTCGATCAAGCGTGCCGGCGCCGACCTGATTTTCACCTACTTCGCCATGGACCTGGCCCGCGACGGGATCTGACCCGGATCAGGCCGCAACCGGCGGCAGGTGCTGCTCCAGCAGCGCCTGCAGGTTCTCCAGCGGGATCGATGCCGGCAGCCGGTTCCAGTTCATGTACAGGCCGATGCCCGGGTTCGGCGAATGGCTGACCGGGGCCAGCGGGCGCAACACCAGCTCATCCCTGAGGCCGCTGGCGGCGAACGATTGCGGCACCAGGGCCACACCGAAACCGCAGGCCACCAGGCCCAGCAGGGTCTGGATCTGCGCCGCCTCCTGCACGATGCGCGGGTAGAAACCGGCGCTTTCGCACAAGGCAATCAACTGTGCGTGGTACCCGCTGCCCAGCACTTGCGGGGTAAACACAAAATCCTCGGTGGCACAGTCCTGCAACTGCACCTCGCTGTGCGTGGCCAGCGCGTGATCGCGGGGCAGGGCCAGCAGCACGGGTTCATCGAGAATCAGCCGTGACGCCAGATGACCGCCCGGCAGCGGCAACTGGCGCATAAAGGCGATGTCGCTGTCGCCGGTCAGCAGCGCCTTGGCCTGCTCGGCGGACGGCATCTCGCGGATGATCAACTGCACCTGCGGGTAGGCCTGGCGAAAGGCCTTGAGGCTGTGCAGCAAAAACGGGTAGCCGGCGATGGAAATGGCGGTGACCGTCAAGCTGCCGGCCATGCCCTTGGCCACTTTGCGTGCCTGTTCGACGCCGTGCTCCAGGGTCTGGAGGGTGGCGTGGGCGGTGTCGAGAAAGTCCGCGCCGGCCACGGTCAGCCGCACTTCGCGCTTGTCCCGGGTGAACAGGCTGAAGCCGAGTTTGTCTTCCAGGCGGTTGATTGCCTGGCTCAGGGGCGGCTGGGCCATGTGCAGGCGGATCGCCGCGCGGTGAAAATTCAGCTCCTGGGCCACGGCGATAAACTGCCTGAGCAGGCGGGTTTCGATCATTCGAGGGGTTCTCCGGGCAAGCGGCGAAGGGGCGGCAATCCATAGCATGAACGGGCAGTGTGCGTGGGCCCGGGTTTAACCTCCGACCCCATACGCATCCCACAATTTATTGCGAAATTTATTCCCTGGATCGACCCGAGCCTTGAGCGCAAAAAACTCGGGCGCCCGTGGATAGGCCGCGCGAAACTGCGCCGGCGTGGCGTGGATCTGGTAGGGCAGGTAATAGCTGCCGCCACGCTCGATCGCGCTGTCCACCAGGGCCCGGGTCCATTCCCGCACGTCATCCCGCGCTGCCGGCGCGGTGCTCTGCTGGTAATACAGCACGAGCGCGAAGACGTCGGTCTTGGCCCAGGCCAGCAGGGTGCCGGGATCTGCCTTGGCGTGGCGGATCGACAGGTTGATCACGTTAACCTGGTGCGCGCGCAGGGTGGCGCCCATCTCCTGGATAAAGCTCTCCAGTTGCGCCGGGGGCACGAAATATTCCTGCAGCACGTACGTGCGCTTGGCCCGGGAGTCGGGTTCCAGTTCGCGCACGTCGAGGCTAGCTTCGTGGTTGCGCCAGCTCACTTGTGGCTTCTTCAACACCAGCGGGTCGATCACATCCTGGCGCAGGGTCTTGCCCATGGGCCACTGGCTCACGACCTTCAAGGCTTTCTGTTCTTTCCAGTAGTTGCGGTCCAGGGGTGTCAGGCGTTCGGCGACGGTGAGCGGCAGCTCGGTCTGGCGGTAGGACACGGCGCGCAGGGTCTGATACTGGTCGGGGTAGAGCACGGCGTTGTGCAGGATAACCTTGGGATCGTGCTCGATCTGTTTGACGAAAAAGGGCCGGTAGTCGCTCAGGGGCATTTCTTCGACGCTGCGCAACAGGCGCACGTTGTCGCTCAGGCGCAGGGTGGCTTCGACTATCACCCCCAGGCCGCCGTAGCCGCCGATGGCGCCGTAGAACAGATCGGCGTTGTGCTGCGGGCTGGCCTCGACCACCTGACCGTTGGCCAGCACCAGCTTGATGGCCTTGACCGAGGTCACCAGCGGGCCATAACCGACGTAACGCCCGTGGGCGTTGACGCTCAGGGCGCCGCCAACGGTGAAGTTGGCGTAGCTCTGCATGATGCTGACGGACAGGTCATGGGGGTCGATAACGTCTTGCAGGGCCCGCCAGGTGATCCCCGGCTGGACCGTGATCTCCTTGCGCTCTTTGGAAAAATCCAGCACCCGGTTGAAACCGCGCATATCGATCTGCAACGCATGCTCGGTGGCGGTCTGGCCGCCCATGCTGTAGCGCCCGCCACCGATGGCGATGGGCCCGGGGTGGGTGGCCACCAGTTGCGCGATCTGCTCCAGGGTCGTGGGCCGGGCCACCTGGTCGACCACGATGGGGTTGAGCTGAGTGATGTCGTTGACGGTTTCTGCCGCGTGGGCATTCAGGGCGGTGCCGAGCGCACAGCAGAAAAACAGGCCGATCGCGAATCTCATTCGCCGTGTCCATCCTTGGTGGAGCGCCACCGATTCGGGCGCGAGTGGCGGCAGAATAACTTTCTCGCCCGGTCCTGACCATGGGCCCCTGCCATCGGGTCGCCGCGCGGCGTTGTGGCTGATACCTGGAACGTCTCAAAAGCGCCTGTATTAAGTATTAAACCCTTGATTTCATTGTTGTTAGGCTGGAAAAAAAGGAGGACTCCAGCATGAATTTCAAAGGTAGGACCGCCATCGTTACTGGCGCTGGCCGCGGCTTGGGCCTGGTGTATGCACGGGCGCTGGCCGAACGGGGCGCCCAGGTGCTGATCAATGATCCGGGCACTGATCGCAGCGGAGTCGGCAGCGATGCCGACGTGGTCCAGGAGGCCGCACGCAGCCTGCAAGCCGACGGTTTGTCGGTACTGGGCGACAGCAGCAGCCTGGCCGAGGAGGCGAGTTGCCAGCAGTTGATCGCGCGTGCCCTGGACGCCTTTGGCGGCCTGGACATTCTGATTCACAACGCCGGCTGGGTCGGTTACCAGCCCATCGAAAGCGTGGACACCGGGTTTATCGAGCGGGCCGTGGCGGTGAATATCCAGGCGCCGATCTGGCTCTGCAAGCATGCCTGGCCGCACCTGCGGCAATCGCCGGCGCCACGGGTGGTGCTGACCACTTCTGACCGGGCCATGTACCAGCGTTACGCCCAGGCCGGACTGGTGGCCTATGCCGCCGGCAAGATGGCGCAACTGGGGATCATGAACGCGTTGAGCATGGAGGGCGCCGCGCACGGGATTTTGGTCAACGCCGTGTCGCCGGTGGCCAAGACCCGCATGTGGGGTATCTCCGGCCAGCCGCCGGACCTCACGCCCGAAGCGGTGGCGCCGGGTGTCATCTACCTGGCCAGCGCCGATTGCCACGACAGCGGCTATATCCTGCGGGCCAGCAACGGCCAGTTCAGCGCCACCCGCTTCGAGGAAAATCCTGGCGTCGACTACCCGCTGGACCTGGCCCGGGTGCACGCCGCCAGCGCCGCCGACGTCGCCCGGTTGTGGGCCAGCATCAAGGAGACACGGCATGCCTGAGCCTTTGAGGGTGCGCCGGGTGGCCAAGGCCCAGGCCGACCTTGGCGAAAGCCCGGTCTGGGATGAGCAGCGGCAGATTCTGTACTTTGTCGATATCTCCGGCGGTCGCATCCATCGCCTGGATGCCGGGGGCACACTCGCCACCCTGTACCGCAGTGCGGCACGGATTGGCGCCCTGGCCCTGACCGACAGTGGAAACCTGATCTTCACCGAAGACACTGCCGTGGCGATTCTCGATAGCCGGAGCCTGGCACCTGTTCAGCGCTCGGCGGCGTTGGCCGGGCCGGCCTCCTGGCGCTTCAACGACGGCGCCTGCGACCCGCAGGGGCGATTTGTCACAGGGCTGATGGACGAGGGCCACAGCCCGGACAGCGGCAAACTGCTGCGCTACGACCGTCAGCTCGGCGCCAGCCTGCTGCACCAGCCCCTGGGCCTGCCCAATGGGCTGGTCTGGTCCGAAGACGGCCGGCAGCTGTTTTTTGTCGATTCGGTGGCGCGGCGAATCTACCAGGCGCCTTACGCGGCGGGCGAGGGCGGGCTGGGGCCGGTCTCGGTCTTTGCCGAAACCCCGGCGCACCTGGGCCGCCCCGACGGCCTGGCCATCGACCGCGAAGGCGGGATCTGGGTCTGCCAGTTCAACGGCGGCTGTCTGTTGCACTACGACCGTCACGGCGAATTGACCCGGGAGCTGGCGATGCCAGTGCCACGTCCCACCAGTTGCTGTTTCGGCGGGCCGGACCTGCGCACCCTGTTTATCACCAGTGCCCGCTTCGCCATGAGCGCCGAGGAACTGGCGCGCTACCCCGAGTCCGGCGACCTGTTCGCCATCGACCACTTGGTGCCCGGGTGCCCACGGCACCGTTTCCGGCAGGGCTGAGGCATTGGCGGCAAACCCGGGCTGATCCCTGAGGGCTCACAAGTCCCTCAGGGCGCTCCTTGCAAGCCAGTACGCGCCAAAGGAGAATGGCGCGCTTCTAATCACCGTGATTAGTGTTTGTTCAACTAAATCAACGTATTGAAGTCAGGTTTGTGGGGCGCGGCCCATTGCCAATCAGCCCTCTCGGTTTGAGCGTCATCGAGAACATCGAGGGTTGCAGTGGCGCTGTCGGGGTAGCCCTGGAGTCAGAGCTGATTGACACCATAAGGACATGTGGCACATGAAAATAAGAAGATTGTTCATCGCTTCGCTAGGGGTGTTATCGCTGCTTCAAACATCACTTTCCGTCGCGGATATTGCCAATGGCAAGACGCTCTATCTGCAGAGATGCGCCATGTGCCACGGAGCCGATATCAAGGCCACAGGGCCACTGGCCAATAAAAGCAATCCTCCTACACCCGACCTCACGACGTCCGCGTTCAAGAAGCGTCTGAATGATTATCCGGGGGTTATCGTGTCGTCGGTAATCCTTCGCCCCAACGGCAACCTGATTCCAAAGACCTTGCAAGAGAACGGTGTAAAGCTGGCGCCGTTCTCGTGGAAAGTTCAGGATTTTCGCGATTTGAATCAATACATGACGGGTGTGATTGCAAAAAGTCGATAGAGGGCCCGCGTCACGGTCCACCTCCCTTACCGAGATCGGTCGATCGGTCATGAGCCCATCGCGATTGAACAAACCCGGTTGATGGCTATTGCCAAGCCCTGAGTGCTACATGACAATGCGATTCATTATCAAACGTGAATTTTCTGTGTCATGCCCGCCGACGACTTGTCCCTTCGCAGCGCCGTCAACACCCTCTACTCCGAGCACCAGAGCTGGTTGCACGGCTGGTTGCGCCAGCGCCTGGGCAATGCCTGCGATGCCGCGGACCTGGTCCAGGACACGTTCGTACGGGTGATCACGGCGCGCAATGCCATGGAAATCCGCGAGCCGCGGCCCTATCTGTCGCGGGTCGCCAAGGGCCTGCTGATCGACCTGTTTCGCCGCCGCTCCCTGGAGCAGTCCTACCTGGAGGCCCTGGCCAACGTGCCCGAGGCCGAGTACCCATCGCCGGAAGAGCAGGCGATCCTGTTGCAGGCGCTGCTGGACATCGACCGCATGCTCGAAGGCCTGGGCAGCAAGGTGCGCCAGGCGTTCATCCTGTCGCAGTTCGACGGCTTGACCTACCCGCAGATTGCCGAACGCCTGGGGATCTCCGAGCGTTCGGTGAACAACTACATGGCCAAGGCCATGGAGCATTGCTGCCTGATGCAGATCCGGATGCAGTGCCCATGAGCCTGTCCGGCCCGCAACTATCAGCTGCCGAACTGCAAGCCATCAGCGCCGCTGCGCGCTGGTATGCGCGGCTCAGGTCCGGCAGCCAGACCGAGCAGGAACAACAGGCCTGGCACCAGTGGCTGGCTGCCGACCTGCTGCACCGCGAGGCGTGGACGCGCGTGCAGCAGGTCGGCGAGCAGATGGCCGCCGTGCCGGGGCGCCTGGCCGCGCCGACCCTGCGCGGTGCCAGCCATTCGCGGCGCGAGGTCCTGCGCGGGCTGGTGCTGGTGGCTGCGGCCGGTTCCCTGGGCGCCCTCGGCTGGCGCAGCGAAACCGCGCAGAACCTGCTGGCCGACTACCGCACCGAGGTCGGCGAACGCCGCGAAGTGCGCCTGGCGGACGGCAGTTCGCTGCTGCTCAACACCGACACGTCGGTCAATGTGCGTTTCGATGGCCAGCAGCGGGTGCTGGAATTGCTCTGGGGCGAGATTCTGGTCAACAGCGTGGTCGATCCCTTGCAGCGACCGTTGCGGGTCGACACCCGCTACGGCCAGGTTCTGGCCTCGGGCGCGCGGTTCCTGGTGCGCTCGTCGGCCGAGGGGGACCAGGTGGCAGCCATGGACCAGGCACTGCAGGTCAGCCCGAGCGGTGCCGGTGCGCCCCTGCGCCTGGACGCCGGCCGGCACCTGCAGTTGAACGCTCGGGGCCTGGGCACGGTGGCGCTCAATGACGTCACCCTGGGCGCCTGGCGCCAGGGCAGCATCATTGCCATCAATCGGCCGTTGGGCGAGTTGCTGGCCGACCTGTCGCGTTACCGGCGCGGTGTCGTGCGCTGCGACTCGCGCATCGCCGACCTGAAAATCTCCGGGGCCTTTCCCATCGATAACACCGACCTGGCGCTGGCGGCGTTGCAGAGCGGTTTCTCCCTCACGATCAATCGCTACACGCCTTACTGGGTCACGGTTTCCGGGGCCTGAGCAGTTTTTTTGAAAAATTCTCATTAGCCTTTGCAGTTTTTTTGCCCCTGGTTCGGCTTATCCCCCAGTGGATTCATTTTTGTCATTGGGGAAGGGAAAGCATGTCTGAAGTTCACAAGCCGAAGCCGGCGGGGCTGTCGATTGCGGTGAAGGCAGGGTTGTGGGGAGTGGTTGCGTTGTACTCGGCGCTCACGCTGCCGCTGGCCATGGCCGAAAGCCCCGTCCAGCAGGGCGCGGTGCGCAGTTTCGATATCGCCGCGGGCAACTTGACCGAGGTCCTGAGCCGTTTTGCCAGTGCCGCCGGGGCGGCGATTTCCTTCGATGCGCAGCAGACCGAAGGGCGGCGTTCGGCAGGGCTCAAGGGTGATTACGGGGTCGACGAAGGCTTTGCCCGGATCCTCTCCGGCAGCGGCCTGCAGGCCGAACCGCAGAGCAACGGCAGCTACGTGCTGCGCGCCGCGCCCAATGCCGGCTCGGCCCTCGAGTTGGGGGTGACCAGCGTCCAGGCCCAGGCGCTGAACGCCACCACCGAAGGCTCGGGCTCCTACACCACCGGCGCGGTGACCATCAGCAAGGGTGCCCATTCGCTGAAGGAAACCCCGCAGTCGGTGACGGTCATCACGCGCAAGATGATGGATGACCAGCACCTCGACACCATCGATCAGGTGATGGAAAAGACCCCCGGCATCACTCTCTACGACTCGCCCATGGGCGGCAGATACTTCTACTCCCGGGGCTTTCGCATGACCGGCCAGTACCAGTTCGACGGCGTGCCGCTGGACATGGGCAGCAGCTACGTGCAGGCCGACAGCTTCAACAGCGACATGGCTTTTTATGACCGGGTCGAAGTGTTGCGCGGCGCCGCCGGGATGCTCAAGGGCGCGGGCGGCACCGCAGGTTCGGTGAACTTTGTGCGCAAGCGCGGCCAGGCCACCCCCCACACCGAGCTGACGATGTCGGCCGGCTCCTGGGACAACTACCGGGGCCAGGTCGATACGGGCGGCCCGTTGAATGAATCCGGCACCATTCGTGGCCGGGCCGTGGTGGCCCAGCAGAGCCGGCAGTATTTCTACGACAATGCCGAGCGCCGCGATCAGGTGTACTACGGCGCCCTGGACTTCGACCTCAGCCCCGACACTACCCTGGGCCTGGGCCTGGCGTATGAAGATGTGGATTCCACCCCATGCTGGGGCGGCCTGCCACGCTACAGCGACGGCAGCGACCTGAAGCTCAGCCGTTCCACCTGCCTCAACACCGCCTGGAACAACTCGCGCAGCAAGAAAATCACCTACTTCGGCGATCTCAAGCACCAGTTCGATGACAACTGGGCGCTCAAGGTGGCCGGGGTCTACAGCAAGAACACCCAGGACATCGCGTACGCCTTCCCGAGTGGCGCGGTGCCGGTGGGCAGCACCAGCAGCAACACCCTGATGCTGGGCAGCATCTATGACTACGATCAGGTCGACTACGGCTTCGATGCCTACGTCGATGGCAAATTCCAGGCCTTTGGCCAGGAGCACGAACTGATTGTCGGGACCAATGCCAGTCGTTCGCGCAAGGACGATTTCTACGCGGTGGCGGCATTGCCCCAGCGCCAGAATGTGTTCAACCCGGATAAACACATCCCCGAGCCCGACGACAGCTACTACGACACCCACTCCACGCGGGGCGGCCCGGTGGATATCCATATCCAGCAATACGGCGCTTATTCGACCTTGCGCCTGAAGCTGGCCGACCCGCTGACCCTGGTGGTCGGCAGTCGCGTCAGCTGGTACAGCTCGGAGAATGACTCCCTCAGTTACTGGATGGACACGCGCACGCCCATCAACGCCAAGTCCAAGGAAACCGGCCAGGTCACGCCCTTTGCTGCGGTGCTGTATGACCTCAACGACAACCTGACCGCCTACGCCAGCTACTCGGATATCTTCACGCCTCAGGGCAGCTACCGCAGCTTCGACGGTTCATCGCTCAAGCCGCTGATTGGCAAGAACTACGAACTGGGGATCAAGGGCGAGTGGTTCGACGGGCGCCTGAACAGCGCGTTCAACCTGTTCCGCACCCTGCAGGAAGATGCGGTGCAGGACGACCCGGCGTGCCCGGACAGCAGCTGCTCGATGAACTCGGGCAAGGTCCGGGCCCAGGGCTTTGAGGCTGAAGTCAGCGGTGAAGTGATCGAACGCCTGCAACTGCTGGCCGGCTACACCTACACCCAGACCAAGACCCTGGAAGACGCCGATACCAGCAAGAACGGTTCGGCGGGCAACTCCTATGTGCCGCGCCACCTGCTGCGGGTGTGGGGCGACTATGCCCTGGACGGGGCGCTGGACAAGTTCTCCATTGGCGCCGGGGTCAATGCGCAAAGCGACAACTACCGCACCTCGCCGACCAGCAGCAGGCATATCACCCAGGCCGGTTATGCGATCTGGAACGGGCGCATCGGTTACCGCATCGATGACACCTGGTCCCTGGCCCTGAACGGCAACAACCTGTTCGACAAGCGCTACTACCGGACCGTCGGCACCGAAGGCTTCGGCAACTTCTACGGCGATCCGCGCAACTTCATGTTGTCGGTCAAGGCCAGCTTCTAGGGCTTGGGTACGCCGTTGCTCCAGGGCGTGAGGTCGCGTTCGGCAAAGTAACGCTCCAGCACCTTGGGGTCCGCCGAACGTTCGGCCAGCGCCACGTAGGTGTCCGGGCGCAACAGGTAAAAGCCGTTGCGCGCCAGGCCCGCCGTGGCGTGGGCCGGGTGCCAGGGAAACTGCTGCACGGGCAGTTGATGGGCCCTGCACCAGGCCTGCAACTCATCGCTGGTGTCGCCATACACATGCACTTGCCAGCCAATCAGCGCCAGGCTGGCGAAGTTGTCGCTGTCGGCGTCATGGGCCCAGGGCAGGCGATCACCGCCATGCACATGGCCGCTGCTGCCGACGCTCAGGGGCATGCCCCGGTAGTTGAGGGTGATCTGCGACACGGTGCGAAACAGCAGCTCGCGGGCCGACTCCAGCGCCGCGACCCGGGGGATCAGCAGCGGCGCCAGGCGCGTGCGCAGCAGGTTGGCAATCGGCCCGTCGGCGGTGGCGAAGCTGAACACCCGGTCGGTGGTCGCCACCAGGCGCCGGGCAAACTCGATGCGTTCGATTTCATAGGTGTCCAGCAGGCTTTGCGTGGCCTTGCCGGTCAACACCGCGGCGAGTTTCCAGGCCAGGTTGATGGCGTCTCCGATCCCAGTGTTCATGCCCTGGCCCCCGGCCGGGCTGTGCACATGGGCCGCGTCGCCGAGCAGAAACACCCGGCCGCGACGAAATTGTTCGGCCACCCGGTGGTGCACCCGATAAGCGGAAAACCAGTTGACCTGCGCCACCTCGACCTTGAGGTGGTGCAGGGCGCGCTGGCTGACGTCTTCGAACTTCAGGGCCTGCGGGTGCTGCGCACGGGCGTCGCGTACGGTGCCGATCAGCCGGGCGTGGCCCGGGTCGGCCAGGGGGAACACAGCGAGAAAGTCCGCTTCGTCGAGGTCGATATGCAGCTGGCCATCCAGCGCCGGGCCGCTGGCTTCGACGTCGGCCACGTAGAACACTTGTTCATAGGTGCCGCCGGGGAAGCCCGTGCCCAGGGTCTTGCGCACCGTGGAGTGGGCGCCGTCGCAGCCAGCCAGGTAATAGGCCTGGCAGGTTTCCTCGACGCCATCGGCACCGCGCAGGCGGGCGCTGAGCAGGTGGCCGTGGTCGTCAAAGGCCAGCAATTGGGTGTTGCGTTCCACGCTGACGCCCAGGTTTGCCAGGCGCTCGATCAGCAGCTGTTCGTGCAGATCCTGGGGGAAAATTTCCAGGAAGGGGTAGGGTGTCAGGTCGGCGCCGATGGCCCCCAGCGGCAGCTGGGCAGTGGGTTCGCCACGGACCCAGAGATTGACCGCCGGCACCTGATGGCCCTGGTCGAGGATGGTCTGGGTCAGGTCGAGCTGGCGGTACAGCTCCAGGGTCCGGGCCTGTACCGCCAGCGCCCGGGACGTGGTGCCGGGGCCGCTGGTCTGGTCGAGGATCCGCACCTTGATTCCCTGCCGGGCGAGCCACAGCGCCAGTACCAGGCCGGTGGGGCCGGCGCCAATGATCAGTACGTCGCTGCGGTTCATGGCCTTGTCCTCGGTCAGGGATCAATGCATGCCGGTGGTGCGGCCCCGGGCCGCGGGTTTCAGCGCTGGCTGAACGCCAGGTTCAGCCCCAGCCCGGCAAAGCTGGCGGCAAAGCTGCGGCGCAGCCAGTTCTGCACCTTGGGCGACTCGATCACTGCCGTGCGGAACAGGTTGGCCAGCACGCCGTAGAGCACGAACACGGCAAAGGTCATGGCCATGAACACGCCGCTCAAGGTCAGCATCTGCATGGCCGGGGCGGCGCCATCGTGGCTGATGAACTGCGGCAGGAAGGCCAGGAAGAAAATCGTCAGCTTGGGGTTGAGAATATTCAGCAGGCAGGCCTTGAGGATCAGGCCACCGGCGCTGCTGGCGGGCATCGAGCTGTCGACGGCAAAGGCCGAGCGATCACGCCAGGTGGCATAAGCCAGGTACAGCAGGTAGGCGACGCCGGCGAACTTCAGGCCCTGAAAGGCCAGGGCGCTGGTGTGCAGGATGGCCGAAAGGCCGAGCACCGAGGCCAGCAGATGCGGGACGATCCCGGCGGTACAGCCCAGGGCGGTGTACAGGCTGGCGCGCTTGCCGGCCACCAGGGCGGTGGAGATGGTCAGGATCACGCCACTGCCGGGGATCAGCACCACAATCAGCGAGGTGATGAAAAAATCCAGGGTCAACATTGCACACTACTCCATGTCGGAAAGGTCGAGCGGGGTGGGCAAAACCTACACAGTGCGCGACCTACACACAATAGTCCGCCACGGGGTTTTACGCGGTGCTGGTCCAATAAAAATGCAGGTACTCGTGGCTGTATTCGGCAAACAGCGACACCAGCAGGTCGGTGTCCAGCGAATACATCAGCAACGCGCCCTGGAAGGTTTGGTCGCTGATCAGGGGCAGCGGCGGCGGTTGGATCAGTTCGGCGCAACAGTCGGCAATCTGCTTGAGCAGGGCCGGTTCGGACAACGGTTCAAAGGCGGCATCGGCCAGGTAGGGCGCAAAATAGCGCTCGCGCTGGGGCGTGAAATCCATGCTCTCGGCGGCCAGCCAGAACCCCAGGCCATTGTCGGCGGCGGCCTTGGGCGCGCGGGTGATGCGCAGGGTCTGCTCGCTGTCCGGCACCTGGAACGCGTATTGCGGGTAGGTGCTGTAATGCAGGCCACGATAGCCCGCCACGAACCTGGGGTTGGCCAGGGAGGTCCGGGCCAGTTGCTGGAAATCTTCGCGGGTAAACATGGGGCTGGGGTCCGCCGGGAGTGAGGAATCTGCGAGGCGAGTGTCGCAGGGGCGGGGGCCACTATAATCGCAAATGGGCCAGGGCGACCGAGGTTGCGCGCCGCCTTCGGGCGCTGCTGGCGAACCACCGGGCGCGCGGGCAGTCGATATCCTTGCCTGCCTGTTTCTCGGGCACTGCCTGGTTAGGAGCCTTATGCACGTTTATCGTCCCCTTGCGCTGCTCGGCGCGCTGCTGGTCCTGGCCGGTTGCGCCGGCTCGGGCACCGCGCCCCAGGTGGTGCCCTTGTCTCCCGCCCAGGTCCAGGCCCGGGTCGAGCGCCTGCTGCCGGCACAGACCGCCGACCGTGCCGGCTGGGCCCGGGATATCCAGGTGGCGTTCACCGCCCAGGGCATTGAGCCCAGCACGCAGAACCTGTGTGCGGTGCTGGCGGTCACCGAGCAGGAGTCCACCTTCCAGGTCGACCCTGCGGTGCCGGGGCTGGGCAAGATCGCCCGCCAGGAGATCGACCGCCGGGCGGCCACCGTGCATGTGCCGGCGCTGCTGGTGAGTGCCGCGCTGCAAGTGCGCTCACCCACTGGCAAGAGCTACAGCGAGCGCCTGGCCAGTGCCCGCACCGAGAAGCAGTTGAGCGCGATCTTCGACGACTTCATCGGCATGGTGCCCATGGGCAAAACCCTGTTTGGCACCTTCAACCCGGTGCACACCGGCGGGCCGATGCAGGTCAGCATCGCCTTTGCCGAGAAGCAGGCGCGGGACTACCCCTATACGGTCGACGGTTCGATTCGCCAGGAGGTCTTCAGCCGGCGTGGCGGGATGTACTTCGGCATTGCCCACCTGCTGGGGTACCCGGCCAACTACCCGCAGCCGCTGTACCGCTTTGCCGACTTCAACGCCGGCTGGTACGCCAGCCGCAACGCCGCCTTCCAGAATGCCGTGAGCCGGGCGTCGGGCATTGCCCTGGCCCTGGACGGCGACCTGATCCGCTATGACTCGATCATGCCCGGCACCACCGAACTGGCGGTGCGCGCCCTGGGTAAACAGCTGGACATGCGCAACCCGAGCATTCGCGATCAGCTGGAGCAGGGCGACAGCCTGGACTTTGAAAAGACCCGGCTCTACCAGCGCGTATTTGCCCTGGCCGACCAGGCCGCCGGCAAGCCAGTGCCGCGCCAACTGCTGCCGGGGATCGAGCTCAAGAGCCCGAAAATCACCCGCAAACTGACCACCGCCTGGTTCGCCAAGCGGGTCGATGAACGCTATCAGCGCTGCCTGAAGCGGGGTTGAGAAGCGCTTGTCAGTACCCCGTGCGCCGTGCAAGGATGCGCGATGATTTTTTCTGACCTGAATTCCCGCATCCATCATCACGGACCTCATTCCCGGGGGCCGTGGTCGCTTATGCGCATCGAACCGTCAGTGGCTGCAACGACTCACTGACCAACGATGAAAAAACCAAGGCGCCCACAAGGCGCCTTTTTTATTGCCTGGCAAACAGCCAGAACGAGGAAATACCAATGACGATGCTCCGTGGAACCCGAATGATCACCGGCCAACAAGCCGCCGCCCTGCGCACCCTGGAAGGACGCTTCCGGAGCTGGCTTCATCGAAGCGGGTGCTGAAGAAGTCATAGTTCCGGCGCTCTGGGGCCAGGACACCTTTATCGAGAAAGCCGGTGGCAGCGAAGTGATCGGCCAGATGTGGGCCTTCAACGACAAGGCCGGGCGGCCGTGCTGCCTGATTCCGGAAGCCACGGCGCTGTTCCAGGAAACCGCTGGCACCTTGCTGGCGGGGCGTGAAGAGGCGGCGTTTTTCTATGTGGCGCGTTGTTATCGCTATGAGCGGCCGCAGGCGGGTCGTTATCGCGAGTTCACCCAGTTGGGGCTGGAGATTCTGGGGCCGGATCCGCAGCGTGCGTTGCAGCGCAGCCGGGAGTTGTGTGTGGGGTTTCTTGATGGGTTGGGTCTGGAGTATCAGCTTGAGTTGGGGGTCAAGCGGGGGTTGACCTATTACCTGGGTGGGGAGGGGTTTGAGGTGCGATGTCCGCGGTTGGGGGCGCAGCAGCAGGTGGTGGGGGCGGGGGCTTATCGGGAGGGGGCGGGGTTTGGGATTGGGTTGGAGCGGTTGGCTTTGGCGTTGCAGGGGTGAGCTTTTTGGCTGGTGGTGCGGGGGGATTTGGTGCGGGAGCTGATTCGTTGCTCTGGCAAGGGCGTTTTTTTGAGGTGAGGGAGCTGGCTGTGGTGAGGGCGCTGGCTGTGGTGAAGGAGCTTGCTGTGGCGAGGGAGCTTGCTCCCGCTGGGTCGCGCAGCGGCCCCAAGACCTGGCACCTCGGGTTTATGGGGGGGCATATCCATTGTTGCGGTCACGGCTACTTATGGTTCCGCTCTTACAGCGGCTCACTTTTGAACAGCCGGAATGCCGGCCCAGTCAAAAGTAAGCAAAACGCTCTTGCCCCACCACTCGGTGCCTCGCTTAGGCTCGGCATGCCCTCGCTCCGGCAGTGAGCCGTGGGCCCCCCCCCGCAGGGCCACAGTTGGCCCCCCGCGGAAACACGCCGGCAGCGCCGGGGTGCCCCC
>NZ_JBLZOM010000001.1:1373807-1786432 GCF_049199125.1 Pseudomonas sp. QD4 | reverse complement strand
GCGATGGGCCATCCTTGGCCCAGCGCGGCTAACCGGGCGTCCTGCCGGGTTGCCCACGGCTCACTGCCTGCGTTCGGCCATCGTGGTTTAACGGGGCGCTGCAGATCAACATCAAGAGCAAGGCGGCGGCCCTCCGGCCGGCCTGGATCGATACCTGCGCGTCCCGTCCTTTTACTGACCAGCGCAGCCTCGTGCCTCGGCAGTGGCTACAGGCGATCTCCGCTCTGTAACCACTGCCACAGGCTCGCACCTCACTCTCAACTACGTCGACGCACAAACTTGCGCCACAGCCAGACCCAGATCAGCGCCAGGGGGAAGGCCAGGATTACGAAGGGCAGTGCGTGGCTGATTTTTTCCACTGCGCTGGCGGTGCCGTCTGCCAGGTTGCCGAGGATGTTGCTGAAGGCCTGGCGCAGGTTGGACATGCCTTCGCTGCTGTCGGTGGGTTCGAAGTTCAGGGTCAGGCGGTTGGTGTCCAGGCGTCGTTGCTGTCCGGCGGCGGCCTGGGCCAGGGCTTGCAGGTCGTTTTCGATGGCGGCCTGTTCCTTGCTCAGGGCAATCAGGTCGCTGACGGTGATATCGCGGCGCGCGGCCAGTTCGTCGAGGCGTTTTTGTTGTGCCTTGAGGCGTTCCTGCTGGCGTTGGACGTCGGCGACGGCGTCGGCCAGGTCTTCGGCGGTGGTCACTCGTTCGGCCAGTTGCGCGCCCTGGGAGGCGAGCTTGACGAGGGGCTCCACACCGTCGGGGACGATGCGCACAATCACTTGGGAGCGGTACTTGCCGTTTTCGATGCGCAGCACGTTGCAGGCCCCGAACTGGGCGTTTTCGCAGGCTTCACGGGTGGCGGTGAGGCGGGCGGACACCAGGTCGGCGGGCAGCGACAGGGTCAGTTGGTGTTCGTAGGCGAGCAGGGCGCCAGCCTTGCCTCGGGCGCCGGCGAGTTCGGCTGACGAGGAGTCGCCACCGCCGGAGCAGGCGCTCAGGGTCAGGCTGCTCAGCAGGACGAGGGCGAGGCGGCGCAGGGTGGTGGATTTGCCATCCGGGTGGTGCATGGTCGTTCCTTGAGATCGTGGGTCGTGGCGTTTTTTCTGGCGCGCATCTTACCGCTGATCGATAGGTTGGGAAGGGCTTTCGTCTGGCTTATCGGGTTTGATTTGCCGTCCTGATACAGCTGGGCAGCGGAGCCTGGGTGCACTACATATCAGGCACCTCTTTTTAAAGGATTCAGCCCATGGACGCCCCGGACATTCCCCACGGTTACAGCCCGCTGTCGCGCAGCAGCCCGTTACTGGAGCTGATCGGCCCGGTCTATAGCCGAGGCAGTGGCCTGCAACTGGAGATCGGCCTGCGCGCCGATCAACGCCACGCCAATGGTCGCGGCACGGTGCACGGTGGCATCATCGCCACCCTGGCGGACATTGGCATGGGCTACGCCATGGCGTTCTCCAGCGATCCGCCGTTGCCGCTGATCACCGCCAGCATGACCCTCGACTACCTTGGCGCGGTGCGGGTCGGGGAGTGGATCGACGTGCGCCTGGAACACTCCAAACGCGGTCGGCAAATGGCGTTCGCCACCGTCAGCCTGCACGTCGGCGATCGCCCCGTCGCCCGCGCCAACGCGGTGTTCGCCGTACCTCTGTAGCGGCTGCCGATAGGCTCGGCTACGGGTTCAGGGCTGGGTTTCGCTGATTTTTTTCCAGTCGATGTCGAAGCGGGCCAGGTATTTGCGCAGGCGGTCGGCGTCGTTGGGGGTGGCTTTGGCTTGGCGGGAGACGCCGAACAGCTGGCGGCCGGCGGCAGAGAGGCTGCCGGCCTGGCGGCAGACGCCGATCACGGCCTTGAGTTGCAGGCGGTCGAACAGGTCCAGTTGCAGCTCGTCCGCCAGCAGCGGCGCCAGGTCGTCGTGTTCCTGGGTCAGGCCCCAGGCATAGCGCAGGCGCTGGATTTCCTCCGCGACCTGGGCTTCGTCGATGCGGCCGCTGTCGGCCAGGGTTGCCATGCGCGTGATCGACGCCGACAGCTCGCGAAAGTTGCCCAGCCAGGCCGCCTCCCCGGAGCTGGCAAAGGCCAGGTAGCGGCGCCGCGCTTCGAGGTTGAAGCGCACCAGGCGCCCTTGTTCGCGGGCATGGCGCTCCAGCTCGAAATCGATGTTCGGCTCGATGTCTTCACGGCGTCCGGCCAGCCCTGGCAGGTCGAAGGTCCAGAGGTTGATCCGCGCATACAGGTCTTCGCGAAACAGGCCCTCGGCCACCCGCCCGCGCAAGTCGCGGTGGGTGCCGGCGATCACCAGAAAGTCACTTGCCACCTCCTGGTCCGCGCCCATGGGGAAGAAGCGTTTTTCCTCGATGGCCTTGAGCAGCATCGCCTGCTCGTCGGCCCCTAGTTCGCCGATTTCATCCAGGAACAGCATGCCGCCATCCGCCGCCCGCAACAGGCCGTCGCGGGCATTCTGCGCCCCGGTAAAGGCGCCCTTGATATGCCCGAACAAGGTCGACATGGCGCCGTCGCCGCGCAGGGTGGCGCAGTTGACCTCGACAAAGCGCCCCTCGACCTGATGCCGGCTGCGCTTGAGTTCGTAGATGCGGCGCGCCAGGAACGACTTGCCGGCGCCGGTCGGGCCAATCAGCAGCATCGGCGCCTTGGAGCGCACCGCGACCCGTTCGATCTGCTCGATGGAGCGGTTGAACGCGCTGTTGCGCGTGGCGATCCCGGACTTGAGAAACGCCAGGCCCTCCAGGCGCTTGTGGGCAAAACGCGAGGCGATGCGGTCGTAGCGCGACAGGTCCAGATCTATCAGCGCGTAGGTGCCGGTGGCCTGCTCGTCGAGGTTGCGCCGGCGGGACGGGGAGGTCTGGATCAGCCGCGCCGGCAGGTAGCGGGCCTCGGTCAGCAGGAACCAGCAGATCTGCGCCACGTGGGTCCCGGTGGTGATGTGCACCAGGTAGTCCTCGTGCTCGGTGTCGAACGGGTAGTCGGTGGTGAAGTCGTGCAGCGCGCCGTAGACCTCTTCGAAGTCCCAGGGGTTGCGCAGCTCCATGGGGTGCAGGCGCACCTCGGTCAGCGGCGAGACCTGGCGGATATCCTCGCGCACCCGTTCGGCCAGGCCGAGGTCGCGGGCTTCGGTGCCGTGGATCAGGTCCAGGCGATCCAGCAGCAGGTCGTCCTGCTGGCACAGGCCGACGCTGGGCCGCCAATGGCTCCAGCGATTGGCGCCCTTGCCGACGCGGTCGAGGTTGGAGCCGATAAAGCCGATGGCGACCGTGCGCTTGGCGAGCATGTTTATATCCTCGGATAAAAG
This sequence comes from Pseudomonas sp. QD4, assembly GCF_049199125.1. NCBI lineage: Bacteria > Pseudomonadati > Pseudomonadota > Gammaproteobacteria > Pseudomonadales > Pseudomonadaceae > Pseudomonas > Pseudomonas sp. QD4. The sequence continues at coordinate 1,783,134 of NZ_JBLZOM010000001.1, read as the reverse complement.
GCGATATGAAAGGATAAATAAATCCAGGGTATTACGCTTGCCTAAAACACTGTTTAAATTCTTTTGTAAAAATAAAGCTATATAAATAAATAAGTTAAAAATAATTTCAGCCAAAAAAACAAACCTGGCACGTGCTCTGCAATATCTCTAGCAACGAACGAGACAACAGAGCGAGACGCCAAGATGGCCAACTTCAAGCTGTTCAACAGCCAACCGGCAACCCTGCCAGCCTGCGACACCTTGAACGCGGCCCAGGCCCCGGCCTACGCCTACAGTGCCAAGCACAAGCTGGCACAACTGGCAGTGACCGGTTGCCTGAACCAGACCTTTTACGCCTCGGCCGAAAGCCAACTGGCCGACGTGCTGCAACTGGTGGCCGAACTCGACAGCCGCTATGTGGCCAAGGCCGCGCTGTATGCCCGACGCAAAGGGCACATGAAGGACATGCCGGCGCTGATGCTCTCGGCCCTGACCGCACAACGTTCGGCCCTGGTGCCGGAGTTGTTCGAGCAGGTGGTGGACAACGGCAAGATGCTGCGCAACTTCGTGCAGATCCTGCGCAGCGGGGCCACCGGGCGCAAATCCCTGGGCTCGCAGCCCAAGCGGCTGGTGCAGAACTGGTTGAACAGCGCCAGCGAATACCAGCTGTTGCAAGCCTCGGTGGGCAACCAGCCGTCGCTGGCGGATGTGGTGAAGATGGTTCACCCCAAACCCAAGGAAGCCTGGCGTGCAGCGTTTTTCGCCTGGCTGATCGGCAAGCCGGTGGATATTGCGGCGCTGCCGGAGCTGACCCGTTCGCTGCTGATGTTTCGCAGCGGGGCCAGCACACAGATACCGCAGGTGCCGTTTCAGTTGCTGAGCAACCAGACCCTGAGCCCGGAACAATGGGTGGCCCAGGCGCGGAACATGGGCTGGCAGGCGCTGCGCATGAACCTCAACACCCTGGCGCGCAACGGTGCGTTCCAGGTGGCCGGTTGCGCCGAGTATGTGGCGGCGCGCCTGGCGGATGCCGAGGCGGTGGCCAAGGCCCGGGTCTACCCGTACCAGTTGCTGGCGGCCTACCGCATGGCCGGCGACGATGTGCCGCTGGTGGTGCGCGAGGCGTTGCAGGATGCCCTCGAGCTGTCGCTGGCCAACGTGCCGGCGCTGCAAGGTGCAGTGGTGGTGTGCCCGGATGTCTCGGGTTCGATGCACAGCCCGGTCACCGGTTATCGTCCGGGAGCCAGCACGGCGGTGCGTTGCATCGATGTTGCGGCGCTGGTGGCGGCAGCGGTGCTGCGCAAGCAACCGGCGGCGCGGGTGATGCCGTTTGAAGTGCAGGTGGTGGATATCTCGCTCAACCCTCGCGACAGCGTGATGAGCAATGCACAGAAACTGGCGGCCATCGGCGGTGGCGGGACCAACTGCTCGGCGCCCCTGGCCAGGCTGGCCGATACCAAGGCCAAGGTCGATACCCTGATCCTGGTCTCGGACAACGAGTCATGGATTGACGCCCGGCGCCGTGGTGCCAGCGCGACGATGCAGCAATGGGCGCGGATCAAGAAGATCAACCCGCAAGCGCGGCTGGTGTGCATCGATATGCAACCCGGCGCCACCACCCAGGCAGCGGACCGCGAGGATATCCTCAACGTCGGCGGCTTCAGTGATGCGGTGTTCGATGTGATCGCCCAGTTCACCGCCGGCCACTACGGTGCGCGGCACTGGGTCGAAGCTATCGAAGCGATGCAGCTCTGATCGTGGCAACAACAGTCGTCCGCCGCTGACCCGGCGGGCGCAACAGAAATTGATTTTCGGCGTGTGTGAATGCCGGCGGGACTACATTGACGGCGTCTCGCCAAACCCTTGTCACACGCACTGAAGGCACGAATGCCCGTGGCTGTACATCATGGATACGCCGGTTCGATTCCGGCTACTCAGTCACACCTTTTGTCGTGCCACCTATTTGCGGTTTTATGCGACGAATGCTTGTGGAACTACATCCCAGGTTCGTGATGCGGGTTCGACTCCCGCCGGTGGTTGAAAGACCGCCGTAGTTCAAGGGGCAGAACACCAACCACTGTTTCCACACACCCTTGTCGTCGCACCTTTTGACCCGCCTCGGCGGGAGGCAGCGAATGCCACAGGTACTCCATTGTGTCGCGGGTTCGAGCCCCGCCCCGGCAACGGGTAGCTCAGTCGGTAGAGCAAATGTGCCTGTCCCCTTGTCGCTGCCAGCAGGCCCCGGCTTGCAGGTTTTATCGATTGACCCGGCGAATGCCGGTGGAACTACAGAACAGCGTGGTAACGGGTTCGACTCCCGTGCGCCTCACGGCGCTAGCTCAACGGTAGAGCGTGCTGCAATGTTTCACCTGACCCTTGTCGCCGTTTATGCGGGCTTCGGCTTGCAGTGGTTTGCCTGACTGATTGAACGAAGCGTCTGAAAAATTTGTGCCGGATCGCCGGCCCACGGAAAAGAGTCGAGAACATGGAACACAAAACCTATCAATTGCTGGAAGTGGCCAACGGTAAGCCGATCAAGATGTGGACCCAGGGCGTGCCTGTGGAAAGCGAAGCCAAGCAGCAATTGATGAACACCGCGCAGATGCCGTTCATCTTCAAGCACCTGGCGGTGATGCCCGATGTGCACCTGGGTAAGGGGTCGACCATTGGTAGCGTGATCCCGACCCAGGGCGCGATCATCCCGGCGGCGGTCGGGGTCGATATCGGTTGCGGAATGATCGCCGCGCGCACCTCGCTGACCGCCGCCGACCTGCCGGATAACCTGCTGGGTCTGCGTAGCGCCATCGAGCAGGCCGTGCCCCATGGCCGGACCTCGCCCCGCAGCGGCCGCGATAAAGGCGCCTGGGGGGAGATTCCGCAGCAGGCCGACCAGGCCTGGGCGGCGCTCGATCCACGGTTCAAGGCCATCACCGACAAGTACCCGGCGCTGGCCAACAGCAACAACCGCAAGCACCTGGGAACCCTGGGGGGTGGTAACCACTTCATCGAGGTGTGCCTGGATGAGGCGAACCGGGTCTGGTTTATGCTTCACAGCGGTTCCCGTGGGGTAGGGAATGCCATCGGTAACCTGTTTATCCACCTGGCCCAGGCCGATATGCGCCAACATATCGCCAACTTGCCGGACCGTGACCTGGCGTACTTCGAGGAAGGCAGCCAGCACTTCGACGACTATGTCGAGGCCGTGGGTTGGGCTCAGGATTTCGCCCGGCAAAACCGCGAGCTGATGATGCTGGCGGTGATCAAGGCGACGCGCCAGGTGATCAGCAAACCGTTCGAAGTGGCGCTGGAAGCGGTCAACTGCCACCACAACTACGTGCAGAAAGAGCGGCACTTTGGTGAAGAGGTGCTGGTGACCCGCAAGGGCGCGGTGTCGGCGAAGAAGGGCGAACTGGGGATCATTCCAGGGTCCATGGGCGCCAAGAGTTTCATTGTGCGTGGCCTGGGTAACGAGGAAGCCTTTTGTTCCTGCAGCCACGGTGCCGGTCGCACCATGAGCCGGACCCGGGCCAAGAACACCTTCACCCTCGAGGACCAGATCCGCGCCACGGCCCATGTGGAGTGCCGCAAGGACGCCGATGTAATTGATGAAATACCGATGGCCTACAAGGACATCGATCAAGTCATGCACGCCCAGCGCGAGCTGGTGGAAGTGCTGCACACCTTGCGTCAGGTGGTGTGCGTCAAGGGATAAGAACATGGATTGCATCACCCAACTCAAGCAGCTGCGCAGCCAGTCATGGCAGCAGCGGCCCTATGAAGCCGATCAGCTCGACGAACTGATCGCCGCGCTGCAAGGCCCGGACGATCACCAGGGCTGGAGTGCCCTGAGTCAGTTCCGTTGGGGGTATGTGCGCGAAGTGGCGGTCCGGGCCCTGGGCCAGCGGCCCTCGGCCCAGGCTCTGGCGGCGTTGCTGCTGCGCCTCAATGACTGGGTGCCGCAGGTTCGGCAACTGGCCGCCGCGGCGGTCGAGCCCTACCTGCGCCGGGAGTACGTCGGCCTGCTGTTGCAGGCGCTGGGGCCGTTGATCGCCCTGGGCGACAAGCAGCGGGTGGATCACCTGGCGACCCTGACTGCGGCGCGTGCGGTGCTTCAGGCGCCCGAGGTGCGGGCCGAGGTCGAAGCGGCGTTCGTCAGCCTGCAAGGCAAGCCGGCGCGCTTTTTGTTCGGCTTGCTGCACGAGGCCACGGCGCAACCTGAGGTGCTGATCCGTCGGGCCCTGGTCCACCGCGACATGATGGTGCGCCAATTGGCGGTGGAAGCCTGCGCGGCATTGCCCCTGGAGCAGGCCGTGCCGTTGCTGGAGTTCGCCCTGCACACCCGGGGCGCCAGTGTCCGGGTCAAGGCCCTGCGCCGGTTGCTCGGTTTGGTGCAGGCGCCACAGGCGTACCTGCAACGAGCCCTGCTGGATGATTCGGCAGCCATGCGGTGCCTGGCCCGCTGGGCGGCGCCGCAATGGCAGGTGGAGGCGCGTCAGGTATTGCTGGCACGGCTGGCCCTGCCGGCGCCGGCTTCGCGCCGTGAATGGCTGGGGCTGGCGGGCCTGGCCCGGGAGCTGAATGAGCCGGCGGCCGAGCCGCTGCTGTGCCTGGCCCTGCAATCGCCCTTGGCGTCGGTGCGTCTGCAAGCACTGGAGGCCCTGGGCGAGCGCGGCCTGGAGCAGCAGCTGGCAGCCTTGGACGATGAGTCGGACAAGGTCTTCACGCGGGCGGTGGAGCTGTTGCGCGAACAACCCTGGCGGGACCTCGACGAGCCGCTGCGCCAGCGCCTGGATGCGGGCTGGCAAGGGTTGCCGGCACAACGCCGGGCGGCCCTGATGACGCTGTGGCCCCGGGGTTATCAGTTGCAGTACCTGCTGCAGCGTCATGCCCGGGCGGGAGCGGATCAGGCCTATTGGTTGACCTGTGTCCAGGGCTGGTGCCGGGGCCGTGTCACCCTGGCCGACGCGCATACGCCCAAGGCGTTGCGCGAGGCGTTGCTGCAACAACTGCAGACAATGGAAGAGGCCGCTGAACTGAGCCCCGGCACGGTCAGCCGCCTGCGTTAGAAAAGGATTGAGCGTGATCAGACAGACAACCCTGCTGCAGGGCATCGAGCAGGCCCATTGCGCCTCGCTGCGAAATCGCATGGACGCGGCCGGTTGCGTCTTCGAGTTCGTGCTGCTGGCGCCCGAGGCCGAAACCCGGGTGGACGAGGCCCTGCATCGCCAGGCCTTGCAGCAGTTGCATGAGCACCTGATGCACGGCCAGTTGGAGTGGCACCGGGCCTTGATCCAGAACCCGGAATACGCTCATCGTCCGCCGCCCAGCATGACCTGGGAACAGCATCGGGCCCAGGCCACGCCCCTGGCGGCGGAGCAGGTGCAGCGTTTGTTGCGGGTCGAGGAGGCGCCCCAGGAACCGCTGGAGCTCTACCACGGCTTTCGCCGGCCGCCCTATGGCACCCGGTTCAAGGGTGGGGAAGAGGAGGCCCGGGCACTGTTTCACGAGTGGTGCAACCTGCTGGGCCTGGAAGCCGCAGAGGGGGTGCAGGTGATCAATTGGGTCGACGGCTTTGTCCTCGACTGGCAGGACGGCGACGACAATCCGCCCTGGAGCGACTATTTCGCCAGCGGCCTGGAGTGGTGGGGGATCTGGTGCATGACGGTGTGGAACCCTCGGCGCCGGACCCTCAGTGCCCTGGTCGCCAGCGCGACTGATTAAAGGAAGAGCAACATGGATTTCGAACAGCGCCACCCCCTCGACGCCGCGATGCGCGAGCGGGTGCTGCAAGAGCTGGAACGCATCGAGCGCGAGCGCAACGTCAAGGTGCTGTATGCCTGTGAATCGGGCAGCCGCGCCTGGGGTTTTGCCTCCACCGACAGCGACTATGACGTGCGTTTTGTGTACGTGGAAAAGCCCGAGTGGTTTATCCAGGTCGACACCCCGCGGGACGTGATCGAACGCCCCCTGGACGACGAACTGGACGTCAGCGGCTGGGAGCTGCGCAAGACCCTCGGGCTGTTGCGCAAGTCCAACCCGACCCTGCTCGAATGGCTTGACTCGCCCCTGGTGTACCGCAGCGAAAGCGTCGCCACCCTGCGCCTGCGGGAGTTGGCCGAAGCCTTCTACAGCCCGCCGGCGGCCCGCAGCCATTACCTGTCGATGGCCAGGAAGAATTTTCGCGGCTACCTGCAAGGCGACAGCGTGCGCCTGAAAAAGTACTTCTACGTGCTGCGGCCGTTGCTCGCCGTGCGCTGGATCGACCAGGGCCGTGGCCGGCCGCCGATGACCTTCGACGACCTGCTGGGCACCGTCGACGATCCGGCGCTGCTGGCGGAAGTGGCCGAGCTGCTGGTGCTCAAGCGCAACGCCGATGAGGCCACCTATGGCCCACGACGCCCAGTCCTGCATCGGTTTATCGAAACGGAATTGGCGCGTGCGGTGCCCAAGCTGCCCCGCACCCAAGAAGACAACAGCGTGCTGGATGCCTACCTGAGACAGATGGTTGGCCACTACGCCTGAGGAATGGTGATGAAACAGGATGTGATTGAAATAGACGGCGCCATCGGCGGCGGGCAGGTATTGCGCAGCGCCTTGAGCTTGTCGATGGTGACCGGCCGTGGGCTGCGGATTAAGAATATTCGCGCCAGGCGCAGCAAGCCGGGGCTGTTGCGTCAGCACCTGACCTCGGTGCTGGCGGCGGCCGAGGTGTGCCAGGCCCGGGTCGAAGGGGCCGAGCTGGGTTCGCAGCAGTTGACGTTCGAACCCGGGGCGATTCGCGGTGGCGACTACCGTTTCGCCATCGGCAGCGCCGGCAGCTGCACCCTGGTGTTGCAGACGTTGCTACCGGCCTTGCTCCATGCGTCGCAACCCAGCCGGGTGACCATCAGCGGTGGCACCCACAACCCGATGGCGCCTCCCAGCGATACCCTGGAGCGGGCCTGGCTGCCGCTGCTGCGGCGCATGGGCGCGCAGGTCGAGCTGCAACTGCTGCGGCACGGTTTTGTGCCCGCGGGCGGTGGCGAACTGACCCTGTTCGTCCAGCCTTCGTCGTTGCAGCCTTTGCACCTGCCCCAGCGTGGAAAGCTGCTTGAGCAACGGGCCACGGCCTTGATTGCCGGCGTGCCGTGGCGCGTGGCCGAGCGCGAGCTGGATCGGGTCGCCAAGCGCCTGGGGTTCGCTGCCGAGCAGTTGCAGGTGAGCCAGATCGACCAGGAGCACGGCCCCGGCAATGTGCTGTTGCTGGAGTTCGCCTTTGAGCACCTCACTGAGGTCTTCAGTGCTTTTGGCCAGACCAGCGTGCGCGCCGAGACCGTGGCGGACCGGGTCGTCGACCAGGCTCGCGAATGGCTGCACAGCGAAGCGGCCGTGGCCGAACACCTGGCCGACCAGTTGCTGCTGCCGATGGCCCTGGCCGGGGGCGGCAGCTTTACCACGCCGCGCATGAGCGATCATCTGCGCAGCAACCTGGCCGTGATCGAGCGCTTTTTGCCGGTGCGCATCGAATGCCGGCAGCAGGCCGAAAACCTGTTGCTGGTGGAGTGCCGGCCCAGCGCCTGATTGCACCGCCTGCGTCGCAGGCGGCCAGCGGCAATCGGCGCTTGAATCGCCAGGGCGGAAACTGGCAGGCTGCGCGCCTGGATGACCATCGGCTTTACACTCAAGGACGCGCGCGATGCAAGGCAGCAAGGGGCTCAAGGCCCTGAACAGAGTGCTCAATCTCCTGCAGCGCCTGATATCGATCAGTGGCTGGTTTATCGCCGCGCTGATCCTGGGCTTCGGCATAAAGTCAGGGCTGCAGCCGTTCCTGGCCATGGCCCTGGCCACTGTGCTGGGGATCATCGGTCTGGTGGTGCATGAGGGCGGGCATTACCTGGGGGCCCGGCTGGCGGGAATGCCGGTGTTGCTGGTGCGTATCGCGGCGCTGGAGATACAGGTGCAGCGGCGTGGCTGGCGGGTGCGCTGGTCGCCCCAGCTCAAGCGCAATCGCCTGGGCGGCTATGTCATTCCGGCGACTAATCCGCAGCGTCCCTGGCGCTCGCAGTGGATGCTGGTGGCCGTGATGGGGCCGCTATCGAATCTGGTGGTCGGGCTGCTGGCCCTGGGGTTGGGCTTGTACGCATCCTCGGTGGTTGGGGCGATCTGCCTCGCGTTCGCCGCCATCAACCTCAGCATGGGCCTGGCGAATCTGCTGCCGTCGTGGCACGTGATGCCCAGCGACGGCATGCTCCTGATCGCCTGGTATCGGCATCGCGATGACCAGAGTGCGGCATTGGCCCAGGCGCGCCTCACCGCCTTGACGGTGGCCGGGGTGCCCAGCGGGCAACTGCCGGTGGCCGATCTTCAGTTGTTGGACCAGGGCGCCATGCCCGAACCCTTGATGGCCTTCAGCTACCGGCTAAATGCCGCGCAGGATCGCGGCGACTGGCCAGCAGCGGCGCAGATGAGCCAGGAGCTGGACGGGTTGCTCAAGGCCCGGGCCGGACAATTGCACGGCATGAGCGCCTTGATCGAGTTATTGCGCGCCGAGTTGGCCTTTTGCCAAGCCTGCGAGCAGCAGGATGCGACACCCTTGAATGACAGCGGCCTGAGCGCCGTTGCCGATTGGTACGCGCCCTGGCTGCGCCCACGTTGCCAGGCCTTGCGCGCGCTGCTTGAGGGGCGCCGGCAACAGGCCGAGGCCTATCTTGCGCAGGCGCAGCAGGCGGCGGATAACAGCCCGGTGCTGTCCCAGGGCCACAGTGAGCGGCTGCTGGCCGCCAGCCTGCGCCAGTTGTCAGCGGGCACCTGCGCAGCGTCCGAGAAAGCCCTCGGCCCCGGGCGCTAAACCTCTTTATACTGGCGCGCTTTTTTCCGCCCATTGATGAGGAACGCCCCTATGACTGACGAAGCGGCCAACCAGACGGCTAACGAAACGGATCAGGATTTCTACAACCGCGCGGACGCCATTATCGAACTGGCCAACACCCAGATCGCCGACAGCAGCCGTGGCAAGACCAGCGCTTCACTGATGTACGCCAACTCGCGTTTCAGTGCCTGGGTCAGCGCCTGCGGGTGCCGCAATGCCGAGGAACTGGCGGCGGCCAAGCAGCAGGCGGTGGATTATTTCGTCGAGGAATTCCGCTTGATGATGGAAGAGAACCTGACCGACTACATCGAGAACTTCGACCGCTACATGACCCGCCAGGACCACTGACAGCCCCGTGTCAGGCGTGGGCCGCGCTGCGCCACTGCTTGGGGCTGAGGCCGAACCAGCGCTTGAACGCCCGTGAGAAGGCGCTGGTTTCCGAATAGCCGAGCAGGGAGGCGAGCTGGGTCACGCTGAGGTTCTGTTGTTGCAGGTGGTTCATCGCCGACTCCTGGCGGATCTGGTCCACCAGTTGGGTGAAGCTCAGGCCGCAGTCGCGCAGCTTGCGCTGCAAGGTCCACTCCGACAGCTCCAGGCGCCGGGCCAGTTCATCCAGTGACGGTTCCCCCAGGTGCAGGGTGGCGAGGATCGCCTGGCGCGCCTGATCCAGCAGGCTGACCTCGCGCCCGCCGTCGCCCAACTGGCGAATTGCATCCTTGATCAACATCAGCAGCATCGGGTCGCTGCCGGGCATGGCCTTGGCGTACAGCTCGTGCTTGGGAATCAGCACCGAGTTGCAGGCCTGGCCAAAGCGCACATCGCTGCGAAAGGCCTCGCGGTGCTCGTGCCAGTCCTGGGGCTTGGCATGTTCGAAGCACACTTCGCGCGGCGCCCAGTCCGCCCCCAGCACATGACGCACCAGGTTGGTGGCCATGCCCATGGTCAATTCGGCGTCCTGGCGCCGTTCGCTGATGGCGCCGTGGCGCACCTGATAGTCAAAGCGGTAACAGTCGCCCTGGTCCACCAGCTGGATCAGGGTGCTGTGCTGGTGAAAGGGGAAGGCGGCGGCGAAGTTGACCAGGGCCTCTTCCAGGGTCGCCGAGCACAGGCCGATATAGCCCAGCAGGCCCAGGGCCTGAGGCTGGAACTGCTGGCCATAGCGCAGGCCGAAGTTGTCGCACTCGGTTTGCCGGGCGGCTTCTTCCAGCACCCGGCAGTAGTTGGGCAACGGCAGGCTCAGGGTCGGGTGCAATAGTTGCTCGGGGTCGATCCCCGAGCGGCCGAAGACCCGGTCCAGGTCCCCGCCATGCTGCACGATAAAGCCGTCCAGGCCATTGGCAGCGGCCGACAAGACTCCACGATTGCTGGTGCCCGAGGCGTTCAACGGTGAGGGCGAAAGCAGGCTCTGGAACATGGAGATGAAGGACCGTCATGGTGTGTATGAAAATAATTCAAGCAATTGTCATACCTTGTTACGTCTGACGTTGCGCTACCGCATTCCGCCCAGGGCTGGCGCTGCTTGAGCGCAAGGGTTGCAGACGGTTGCTGCGAGGCATAGGTGCTCGGGCTGGGCCGGTCCGGTGCACAGCGCTTTGCTACTTCGCGACTCAATAGCGCCCAGGCTCCCGGGGCCCGATTGGGGTGATCGGTGGCAGCGCACAGGGGGCGTCGGTGACCTGATTTGATGCGTTGCGCCAGATTTGTGCGCCGCCGTGCAGCATCAGGCCGCACGCCGCTGAAAACTTGACCGCAGACGACAAAAGCGGCGTTCCCGGGTCAAGCCTTGGCGCCGTCGCTGTGACTATTCTCGACTCCAGGCAAATACCGTCGCTTGGCTTCCGGGGTGCACGATCATGACCGTTACACAACTCAAACCTACATTGGGCACCCTGCATCTGTGGGGGCTGGCCGTCGGCCTGGTGATTTCCGGCGAGTACTTCGGCTGGAGTTACGGCTGGGGCACGGCGGGCACCTTGGGCTTTCTGGTCACCACACTGATGGTGGCGGTGATGTACACCTGCTTTATCTTCAGCTTCACCGAGCTGACCACCGCCATTCCCAACGCCGGCGGCCCGTTCGCCTACAGCCTGCGAGCATTTGGCGTCACCGGCGGGATGATTGCCGGCCTGGCAACACTCATCGAATTCGTCTTTGCGCCACCGGCCATCGCCATGGCCATCGGCGCCTACCTGAATGTGCAATACCCGACCCTGGACCCGAAGGTGGCGGCGATTGGCGCCTACTTCGTGTTCATGACCCTGAACATTCTCGGGGTGAGTATCGCCGCGACCTTCGAACTGGTGGTCACGGTGCTGGCCGTGGCCGAGTTGCTGGTATTCATGGGCGTGGTTGCACCAGGTTTCAGCTTCAGTAACTTCGTGCTCGGCGGCTGGTCCGGCTCCGATACCTTCGGCCTGCCGGCGATCAGCGGCATGTTCGCGGCGATCCCCTTTGCCATCTGGTTCTTCCTCGCCATCGAAGGCGCGGCCATGGCCGCCGAAGAAGCCAAGGACCCCAAACGCACGATTCCCCGGGCCTATGTGGCGGGCATCCTGACCCTGGTGGTTCTGGCCATTGGCGTGATGATCTTTGCCGGCGGCGTCGGCGACTGGCGGACCCTGGCCAACATCAACGACCCGCTGCCCCAGGCCATGAAAGCGGTGGTCGGCAACAATTCGAACTGGATGCACATGCTGGTGTGGATCGGCCTGTTCGGCCTGGTGGCGAGTTTCCACGGGATCATTCTCGGCTACTCGCGGCAGTTCTTTGCCCTGGCCCGGGCCGGTTTCCTGCCGGCGAGCCTGGCCAAGCTCTCGCGTTTCCAGACCCCGCACCGGGCGATCATCGCCGGCGGCGTGGTGGGCATCGCGGCGATCCTCAGCGATGGCCTGGTCAACCTGCAAGGCATGACTCTGACCGCCGCCATGATCACCATGTCGGTGTTCGGCGCGATCGTGATGTACATCGTCAGCATGCTCAGCCTGTTCAAGCTGCGTAAGAGCGAGCCCAACCTGGAGCGCACCTTCCGCGCCCCGGGCTACCCGGTGGTGCCGGCGATTGCCCTGGTGCTGGCGGTGGTCTGCCTGGTGGCGATGGTCTGGTTCAACCCGCTGATCTGCGCGATCTTCCTGTGCCTGATGGCACTGGGTGCGCTGTTCTGCAAAGTGGTGCGCGCTCGCGGTGCGGTCGCGCTGCCGGCGGCCTGATAACGGAGGTCCTGTATGAGCTTCGCCCACAGCATCGGTGGCATGACCTGGCGTTTTGAGCACCTGCGCGAGCTGATGGCCAAGGCCACGCCCGCGCGCTCCGGGGATTTCCTGGCCGGGGTCGCGGCCGCCAGCGACGCCGAACGGGCGGCGGCGCAGATGGCCCTGGCCGATGTGCCGCTCAAGCGCTTTCTCAACGAGGCGCTGATCCCCTACGAAAGCGATGAAGTGACCCGGCTGATCATGGACAGCCATGACCTGGCGGCCTTTGTCCCGGTCAGCCACCTGACCGTGGGCGGCTTTCGCGACTGGCTGCTGGGGGACGAGGCCACCGAGGCCAGCCTCCGGGCCCTGGCCCCGGGTCTGACCCCGGAAATGGCCGCCGCGGTGTCGAAGATCATGCGTGTGCAGGACCTGGTGCTGGTGGCGCAGAAGATCCGTGTGGTCACGCGCTTTCGCAACACCGTGGGCCTGCGTGGGCGGATGTCGACCCGCCTGCAACCCAACCATCCCACCGACGACCCGGCGGGCATCGCCGCCAGCGTGCTCGACGGCCTGCTGTACGGCAACGGCGACGCCATGATCGGCATCAACCCGGCCACCGACAGCATCAGCGCCATCAGCGAATTGCTGAAGATGCTCGACGGGGTCATCCGCCATTACGAGATTCCCACCCAGTCCTGCGTGCTGACCCACGTCACCTCGTCGGTGGCGGCCATCGAGAAAGGCGTGCCCCTGGACCTGGTGTTCCAGTCCATCGCCGGCACCGAAGCGGCCAACAGCAGCTTCGGCATCAGCCTGGAAATCCTGCGTGAAGGCCACGAGGCCGGCTTGAGCCTGAATCGCGGGACCCTGGGCAACAACCTGATGTACTTCGAGACCGGGCAGGGCAGTGCGCTGTCGGCCAACGCCCATCACGGCGTCGACCAGCAGACCTGCGAAACCCGGGCCTACGCCGTGGCCCGGCATTTCAACCCGTTCCTGGTCAACACCGTGGTCGGTTTTATCGGCCCCGAGTACCTGTACAACGGCAAGCAGATCCTGCGCGCGGGCCTGGAGGATCACTTCTGCGGCAAGCTGCTGGGCGTGCCCATGGGCTGCGACATCTGCTACACCAACCACGCCGAAGCCGACCAGGACGATATGGACACCCTGCTGACCCTGCTGGGGGTGGCCGGGATCAACTTCATCATGGGCATCCCCGGTTCCGACGACATCATGCTCAATTACCAGACCACGTCCTTCCACGACGCCCTGTACGCGCGCAAGACCCTGGGCCTGCGCACGGCCCCGGAGTTCGAGGCGTGGCTGGCGCGCATGGACATCCTGCGCCACGACGACAGCGGCCTGCATCTGGGCCAGGGCGTGCCGCCGCTGTTCCGTCAGGCCCTGGCGCGACTCACTTAAGGAGCGGCCATGAGTGCCCGCGATACTTCACCGGCCCACGGCAGCGCCTGGCGTCAATTGCGCGGCCTGACCTCGGCGCGCATTGCCCTGGGCCATGCCGGCACCAGCCTGCCCACCGGGGCCCAGCTGGATTTCCAGTTCGCCCACGCCCAGGCCCGGGACGCGGTGCACCTGCCGTTCGAGCCCGAGGCCCTGGCCGAGCGCCTGGCGGCCCGCCAGCGCGAGACCCTGAGCGTGCACAGCTCGGCGCCCGACCGGCATATCTACCTGCAACGGCCGGACCTCGGGCGGCGCCTGTGCACGGCGTCGGCCGGGCAACTGCGCGAATGGGGACAGGCCCATCCCCAGGGGTTCGATCTGGCGCTGGTGGTGGCCGATGGCTTGTCCTCACTGGCGGTGCAGCGCCACAGCCTGCCCATGCTGGAACGCATCGATGAACTGGCCGCCGCCGAAGGCTGGAGCCTGGCGCCGGTGGTGCTGGTGCAGCAGGGGCGGGTGGCGATCGCCGATGAAGTGGCCGAACTGCTGGGGGCGCGGATGGTGGTGATCCTGATCGGCGAACGCCCCGGCCTCAGCTCGCCGGACAGCCTGGGCCTGTACTTCACCTTCGCCCCGCGCGTGGGCCTGAACGACGCCGCGCGCAACTGCATTTCCAATGTGCGCCTGGAGGGCATGAGCTACGCCATGGCCGCCTACAAACTGCTGTACCTGATGCGCGAGGCCTGGCGCCGGCAGTTGTCCGGGGTCAACCTCAAGGACGAGGCGCCGGTGCGCAGCCTGGACACGGCGGACCAGGGCCAGGGCAATTTCCTGCTGGGGGCGCCCATGCCCTGAACGGTAATGCCTTTGACTTTGATTGATGTCAATGTGACATTGTTTGTGGCGTGTCAGAGGCGCTTTTTTCATTCGCACCTCCCGGCTTTGGCCAGGGGCTGCGCCTGCCGCTTCCAGTGCCGCGACCTGGGCCCCACGCCCGGCTGCCACGCGGCCGACATCGATCCAGAGCCTTTTACCCGGAGTTCACCATGGCCTTGCTACCCGTTCGTCTGTCTCAGCGTTTGACCTTGGGCAGCCTGATGCTGTTGTTGTGCACGGCCCTGGCGGTCTTTGCGGTGATGACCCTGCGCGGCCAGCCCCGGGTGGTGGCCGCCAGTTCGGCGCTGATCGAGCAGACCGGCAGCGCCATCGTCCGCCAGCTGGCCTTGCAACTGGCGGGCATCGAAGGCGTGACCGCGAGCATGGCGCACCTGGTGGAAGGGCTGCCCAGGGAGACGCCGCTGTACATGGGCACCTTGCCCAATGTGATTGACCACCAGGGCGACAAGGCGATTGCCGGCGGCGGGATCTGGCCGGAGCCGGGGGCCTTCAGCGCCGGGGTCGAGCGCCGCAGTTTCTTCTGGGCCCGCAGCGATGCCGGGCAACTGGTGTATTCCGATGACTACAACGCCGCCAGCAGCCCGGCCTATCAGCAGGAGGCCTGGTACAGCGGCGCGCGCAACAGTGCCCTGGGGCGCTGCCTGTGGTCCGAGGCCTATCAGGACCCGGTGACCCACGTGCCGATGACCACTTGCAGTGTGCCGTATCGCCAGGGCGGGGCGTTCGCCGGGGTGGCCACGGTGGATTTGCGCCTGGAAGACCTGGCGCGGTTTCTCAAGGAGCAGGGCGCGGTCACCGGCGGCTACGCCTTTGCCGTGGACCAGGCGGGCAACGTGCTGTATTTCCCCGATGCGCCGCAGAGTGCGAGCGGCATGCTGGGTTTTGACGCGTTGAGCAAACAGCAGCCCTGGTTGCAACCGGTGGCCCAGGTTTTAGCGCAGGCCAAAGGGCGCCCGGGCGAAGTGCGCAGCCTGGACCTGGACGATGACGGGCGCTTGCAGCAGGCCAGTCGGGTCAGCCTGTTTTCCATGCCCGACACCGGCTGGACCATCGGCCTGGTGACGCCGGAAACCCGGGTCACCGGCCTGGCCCGGGCGCTGACCGCCGAGATTCTGTTGTTCCTGTTGCCGCTGCTGGCGTTGCTGCTGTTTCTGGCCTGGCTCGGCGGGCGCAAATTTATCAAGCAACTGGAAGAAACCACCCAGCAGATCGACGCCCTGGGCAGCGGCCAGGCCAGCAGCAGCGCCGAGCTGCATGTAGAGCGGGCGGATGAAATCGGCGCCCTGCGCGGCGCCGTCAACCGCTACGCCGGGCAACTGCGGCAGATGCTCCAGGACATTGCCAGCGAGGCACAGCGCCTGCAGAGCGAAGCCGGGCGCCTGGGGGACCTGAGCAGCACTCTGGCCCGTCGCGCCGAGCAGCAACGCCAGGAAAATACCCAACTGGCCACGGCCATTACCGAGATGTCTTCCAGCGCCCTGGAAGTGGCGCAGAACACCAACAACTGCGCCGACACTGCGCGCCAGTCGCTGGTGGTGGTGCAGGACGGCCAGCAGCGCGTGGCTGCCAACAGCCAGTCGATCCAGCAGCTGTCCACGGAGATGGCTGCGGCGGCCGCCGTCATGCAGCGCCTGGAGCAGGACAGCCAGCAGGTGGGTGCGGTGCTGGACGTGATCAAGGCCATTTCCGAGCAGACCAACCTGCTGGCGCTCAACGCCGCCATCGAGGCCGCCCGGGCCGGTGAGCAGGGCCGCGGTTTTGCGGTGGTGGCCGATGAGGTGCGGACCCTGGCCGGCAGGACCCAGAGTTCGGCCAATGAAATCAGCGGCATGATCGGCACCTTGCAGCAGGCCTCGCGCCAGGCCGTCGAGGCGATCCAGGCCGGCGAGTCGCGCACCCGGCAAGCGGTGGGCGAAGCGGCGGGGGCGGCGGATGCCTTGTCCAGCACGGTCACCAGTTTCGACGACATCTCCCAGCGCGCGCAGCAGATTGCCGTCGCCGCGCAACAGCAGAGCCACGTGACCCAGGAAATCAACGAACTGGCGGTGCGTATCCACGGCATCAGCGAAGACAACGCCCGCGACGCCCAGGCCCTGGATAAAGTCAGCGAGGCGATGCAGGCGCTTTCCGGGCGCCTGTCGAACCTGAGCCAGGGGCAGCGCTAGGGGTCAGCCCGGGTTCGCGGCGCAGCGTTGCGCCGCGAACAGCGTCTTGAGCTGTGCGCTCATCCACTGATGGGCATCGCTGCGGGCATATTTGCTGTGGCTGTAGAGCTTGAGCCGATAGGGCGCAATCTTGAACGGCGGCGGATACAGGGCAATCCCGGCGGCGGCTTGCAGCGCCACGGCGGCCGGGCGCGGGAGGGTCATCAGCCACTCGCTGTCGGCGATGATGAACGGCGCGACCATGACGGCCGGCAGTTGCAATGCCACCTGGCGTTGCAGGCCCATGGCCTGCAACACATGGTCAACCACTCCCAGGGTTTCGCCCCAGGGCGTGATCACCACATGCCGTTCAGCCAGGTACGCCGAAAGCTCGGGAGGCCCCTGGATGCGTGGATGGCGCTGGCTGGCGATCAGCACGTAGTCGTCCTGCAACCAGTCCTCGCTGTGGATGCCGGCCGGCAACGTGTCGCGGTCTTCGCTGTAGCCCAGGGCAAAGTCGATCCGCCCCGAGGCCAGGTCTTCGATGGACACCTTGCGATCGGAATACACCACCCGCAGGCATAACCCCGGCGCACTGCTCTGCAGTTGCCGGATCAAGCCCGGCAGCAGGGCGAAGGCGGTGTAGTCACTGGCGGCGAAGACAAAGGTGCGCTGGCTGGTGGCCGGGTCGAAGGGTTCCCACTCGGCCAGTTGATCGCCCAGCAGCTTGAGGCTGGCGCCGACCGCCGTGGCCAGTTGATCGGCACGCTGGGTCGGGTGCATGCGATTGCCCTGGCGAATGAACAGCTCATCGTTGAGGGCGTCGCGCAGCCGTCCCAGGGCATGGCTGAACGCCGAGGCGCTGATGGAAAGCTCATTGGCCGCGCGGGTCACGCTGCGGTGGCGGTACAGGGCGTCGAACGCCAGCAGCAGGTTGAGATCGAGACGTCGAAGAATGGAATGCATAGTCTTCACTTTGAGCTGAATAAGTTGCACTACATGCATTCTATGGCGGGCTTTAGCATCGGTGCTCCTGACTTTTTACGGATGCACCCTCTTGGAACTTCAGATCCGAACCGCCCAACCGGCCGATGCCGGGCAAATCCTCGCGCTCATCACCGAACTGGCCGATTACGAACGCGCTCGCCACGAAGTGATCGCCAGCGTCGAGGACATCCAGCGCACGCTGTTTGCCGACGGGGGCGCGGCCAAGGCATTGATGTGCCTGCGCGGTGAGCAGGTGATCGGTTTCGCGGTGTATTTTTTCAGCTATTCAACCTGGCTCGGGCAGCCGGGGTTGTACCTGGAGGACCTGTACATCACGCCGCAACATCGGGGCAGCGGCGCCGGTCGGCAGATGCTCCAGTACCTGGCGCGCGAAGCCTGCGCCCAGGGTTGCGGCAGGTTCGAGTGGAGCGTGCTGGACTGGAACGAACCGGCCATCGGCTTCTATCAATCCATCGGCGCCCAACCCCAACCCGAGTGGGTGCGCTATCGCATGCAGGGCGAAGTCCTGACGGCATTTGCCGAAGGCCGTACCGTGCCTGCGCAATGCCATTCAGTTAGCTGAAAGCCCACGCTGTTCTCGCGGGCTATCACCTCACCTGAAACCCCACGGCGCCCTCGAGGGCCAGCGTCCGAACGCGGCCCGAGCCTGGCGGCAGCGGCTACCGGCTACAGGCCGATTTCCAGTTGCAGCAGGTCGGCCAGGGGTTGGCGGCGGCGGATGAGGTGGGTGGTGCCGTTTTCGAACAGCACTTCCGGCAGCAGCGGCCGGCTGTTGTAGTTCGACGACATGCTGGCGCCGTAGGCGCCGGTGTCGTGGATCACCAGCAGGTCGCCGACTTCGGCCCGGGGCAGCAGGTGGGGGGTCAGGGCTTCGTCGTCCTGGGTGAAGATATCGCCGGACTCGCACAACGGCCCGCCGACCACTGTGGGTTGCAGTGGACGCTCCAGGGGTTGGCCGTTGCCGTCGAGCAGGGTCATGGCGTGGTAGGCGCCGTACATGGCCGGGCGCATCAGGTCGTTGAAGCCGGTGTCGGCCAGCACGAAGTGATGGTTGCCGGCAGTTTTCACCGCACGCACCTCGGCCACCAGGCAGCCCGACTCGGCCAGCAGGAAACGCCCCGGCTCGATTTCCATGCGCACGCCGTGGCCGAGGTAGGCTTCGATCTGCTCGCGGGCCTGGCGCCAGGCGTTGGCGTAGCGCTGCACGTCCACCGGCTCGTCGTCGGCACGGTACGGCGTGGACAGACCGCCGCCGATGGAAAAGGCCTCGATGTCATGGTCCAGGGACTTCACCGCCGCCACCATGGCCGCGCCCACTTGTTCCAGGTGGTCGTAATCCACCCCCGAACCAATGTGCATATGCAGCCCCACCAGGTGCAGGCCGTATTGGCGAATCACCGCCAGGGCCTCTCCCATCTGTTCGTGCCAGATCCCGTGTTTGCTGTTCTCGCCGCCGGTATTGGTCTTGCGGCTATGGCCGTGGCCGAAGCCCGGGTTGATCCGCAGCCACACCCGATGCCCGGGCGAGCGCTGGCCCAATTGGCGCAGCATGTCGATGGAACCGGCGTTGACCTCGATCTTGAGCTCGACCACCCGCTGCAAGGTGGCCTGGTCGAACAGGTCGCAGGTAAAGACGATCCCCGCCGGGTCGCCTGCCGGGCTGAAGCCGGCCAGCAGGGCACGTTCGATTTCCCCCAGGGACACGGCGTCGACCTGGACCCCGGCTTCGCGGATCAGGCGCAGGATGCTCAGGTTGGACGAGGCTTTCTGCGCATAGCGCACCACGTCGAAGGCTTGCAGCTGGGCGATGCGTGCTTTGATCGTCGCGGCGTCGTAGCACCACAGCGGGGTGCCGTACTGGCGGGCGGCGGCGGTCAGTTGCGGGAAAGCGAAAGGGATCGGCATGGACGGGTTCATCTGCGGCATGAAAGAGAGCTGCATGATGCCGAGCTGTGTGTATTCAATAAAATATCTATTCTTTGTCCATCGATTCAGTTTTGATATGGGTTTTGCTCAACGGAGAACCAGGATGGGCATGTCCCTGCGACACATCGAAGTGTTCCGCGCCATCATGCAGGCCGGCAGTGTCACCGGTGCCGCGCGCCTGCTGTTCACTTCGCAACCCACGGTCAGCCGCGAGCTGGCGCGGCTTGAAGCGCTGTCCGGGCTCAAGTTGTTTGATCGCGAGGGCGGGCGCCTGCTGGCCACGGCCCAGGCACTGATGCTGCTGGAAGAGGTGGAGCGGGCCTATGTCGGCCTGGAGCGGATCAACAGCGTGGCGCAATCGATCCGCCGTTTCGAACACGGCCAGTTGAGCATCACCTGCCTGCCGCTGTTCTCCCAGACCCTGCTGCCGCGGGTGTTCAAGCATTTCCAGCACCAGCACGCGGGCATCGGCCTGAATATCAGCGCCCAGGAATCGCCGTTGCTGGAAGAGTCCCTGAGCGCCCAGCGCCACGACCTGGGGTTGACCGAAAACCAGCATGTGCCCCGGGGCACACAGGGCGAGTTGCTGTTTTGCGCTGACATGGTGTGCGTGCTGCCTGACGGTCACCCGTTGCTGGCCAGGCCGCTGCTGCAGATGGAGGATTTTCGCGGTGTCGATTTCATCAACCTGGCCGGCCTGGATATTTACCGCCAGACCCTCGACGAGCGCTTTCGACAGGGCGCGGTGGACCGTCGGGTGGTCATCGAAACCACCAATGCCGCGTCAGTCTGCGCCATGGTTCGCGAGCAGCTGGGAGTGGCGATCATCAACCCGCTGACCGCCATGGCCGAAGCCGGCCGGGGTTTGGCGATTCGTCCGTTGCAGTGGTCGATTCCGTACCGGGTGATGCTGATTCGCCCGGACTATCGACCGTCGTCGAGTTTTGTCGAGGGGTTCTGCCAGTCATTGCGGGAAGAGGCGGTGCGTCTGGATGAGCAGTTGAAGGCGATTGTGCACACCTGCAATCCGCTGTAGGCCCTGTAGCCCTGTAGCCGCTGCCGAGCCTGCGAGGCTGCGCTGGCTCTATGCAACAACCCACTTCTACCCGGCGTATCCCAGGGTTTCACAGCACCTGTGGCGAGGGAGCTTGCTCCCGCTCGAGTGCGTAGCGCTCGTAAGCCCTGGTGTACATATCCATTTTTGCGGGTGTGGCGGGTAATGGTTCCGCCCTTACGGCGGCTCACTTTTGAGAGGAGCGCAAAAGTAAGCAAAACGCTCTTGCCCCACCACTCGGTGCCTCGCCCAGGCTCGGCATGCCCTCGCTCCGGCATTGAGCCGTGGGCCGCCGCAATGGGCCATCCCTGGCCCAGTGCGGCTAACCCGGCGTCCTGCCGGGTTGCCCACGGCTCACTGCCTGCGCTCGGCCATCGTGGTTTAACGGGGCGCTTCAGATCAAAATCAAAATCAAGGGCAAGACGGCGGCCTTCCGGCCGGCCTGGTGCCGCGCTCTGTAGCCGCTGCCGAGGCTGCGCTGGCCCTACGCAACAACTCATTACTTCCTGGCCTATCGTGCTGCCTATTTTCGCCAGCGGCTCCCTGGGTTTCACCCCACCTTGTGGCGAGGGAGCTTGCTCCCGCTCGAGTGCGTAGCGCTCGAAAACCCTGGTGTACATATCCATTTTTGCGGGTGTGGCGGGTAATGGTTCCGCCCTTACGGCGGCTCACTTTTGAGAGGAGCGCAAAAGTAAGCAAAACGCTCTTGCCCCACCACTCGGTGCCTCGCCAAGGCTCGGCATGCCCTCGCTCCGGCTCACTGCCTGCGTTCGGCCATCGTGGTTTAACGGGGCGCTTCAGATCAACATCAAAATCAAGGGCAAGACGGCGGCCTTCCGGCCGGCCTGGTGCCGCGCTCTGTCGCCGCTGCCGAGGCTGCGCTGGCCCTACGCAACAACTCATTACTTCCTGGCCTATCGCGCTGCCTATTTTCGCCAGCGGCTTCCTGGGTTTCACACCACCTTGTGGCGAGGGAGCTTGCTCCCGCTCGAGTGCGCAGCGCTCGTAAACCCTGGTGTACATATCCATTGCAGCAGGTGCTGCGGCTTTAAGTTCCGCTCTGACAGCAGCCCATTTTTTGAATAGCCGAAATGCCGAGGTTAGTGAAGTCTCGTGGCGCGGCAGCGGTTGGATTGTGGCGAGGGAAGAGGGGGTGTGGCGAGGGGGAAGCCCCTCGCCAGCGGTGGTTAGCGTTCGATGGCCAGGGCTACGCCTTGGCCGCCGCCGATGCACAGGGTGGCCAGGCCTTTTTTGGCGTCGCGCTTGATCATTTCGTGGAGCAGGGTCACCAGCACTCGGCAGCCCGACGCACCGATCGGGTGGCCGATGGCGATGGCGCCGCCGTTGACGTTGACCTTGCTCGGGTCCCACTCCAGCTCTTTGCCCACGGCCAGGGCCTGGGCGGCGAAGGCTTCGTTGGCTTCGATCAGGTCCAGCTGTTGCAGGGTCCAGCCGGCTTTGTCCAGGCAGCGGCGGGTGGCCGAGACCGGGCCGATGCCCATGATGGCCGGGTCGACACCGGCGTTGGCGTAGGCGGCGATTTTTGCCAATACCGGCAAGCCCAGGGCCTTGGCCTTGGCCGCGCTCATCAGGATGACCGCCGCGGCACCGTCGTTCAGCGACGAAGCGTTGCCGGCGGTCACCGAGCCGTCTTTCTTGAAGGCCGGCTTGAGCTTGGCCAGGGCTTCGGCGGTGGTGCCGGCACGGGGTTGTTCGTCGGTGGCGAAGGCCACCGGGTCGCCCTTGCGCTGGGGAATCAGGATCGGCGTGATCTCATCGACAAAACGCCCGCCCTCGATGGCGGCGATGGCTTTTTGCTGGGAGGCGGCGGCGAAAGCGTCCTGGGCTTCGCGGCTGATGGCGTATTTGTCCACCAGGTTCTCGGCGGTGATGCCCATGTGGTAGTCGTTGAAGGCATCCCACAGGCCGTCGCTGATCATGGTGTCGATCATCTGACTGTGGCCCATGCGCAGGCCGGTGCGGGCGCCGGGCAGCACGTAGTTGGACAGGCTCATGTTTTCCTGGCCGCCGGCAATGATCACCTCGGCATCGCCGCAGCGAATGGCCTGGGCTGCCAGGTGCAGGGCCTTGAGGCCCGAACCGCAGACTTTGTTCAGGGTCATGGCCGGTACGGCGTGGGGCAGGCCGGCCTTGATCGCGGCCTGGCGCGCCGGGTTCTGGCCGGCGCCGGCGGTGAGCACCTGGCCCATGATCACTTCATCGACCTGGGCCCCGTCGAGGCCGGTCTGGGCCAGCAACTGGCGGATGACGGCGGCGCCCAGATCCACGGCGCTGATACTGGCCAGCGAGCCCTGGAAACTGCCCACGGCGGTACGGGTGGCGGCAACGATTACGACGTCTTGCATGGAATTGATCCTCCTCAGGCGAACTGCATTTCAGGTACATGGTCCGGCACGATCAGCTTGCCGGCGGTCTTGCTGACGATTTCCTCGACGCTGACCCCGGGCGCGCGTTCCTTGAGGATAAAGGCGCCGTTTTCGATTTCCAGGTAGGCCAGGTCCGTCAGGACGCGTTTGATGCATTTGGCGCCGGTCAGCGGCAGGCTGCAGCGGGCCAGCAGTTTCGACTCGCCGTCCTTGGAGGCGTGGGTCATGGTGACGATGATGTTCTCCGCACCGGCCACCAGGTCCATGGCGCCGCCCATGCCCTTGACCAGTTTGCCGGGGATCATCCACGAGGCGATGTTGCCCTCGACGTCCACTTCAAAGGCACCCAGCACGGTGAGGTCGATATGGCCGCCGCGGATCATCGCAAACGACTCGGCGGAAGAAAAGATCGAGGCGCCGGTGCGGGCGGTGACCGTCTGTTTGCCGGCGTTGATCATGTCGGCGTCGACTTCGGCCTCGGTGGGGAAGGCGCCCATGCCCAGCAGGCCGTTTTCCGATTGCAGCATGACTTCCATGCCTTCGGGGATGTAGTTGGCCACCAGGGTCGGAATGCCGATGCCGAGGTTGACGTAGTAGCCGTCCTGCATTTCGCGGGCGACGCGTTGAGCCATTTGTTCGCGGGTAAGAGCCATGAGGGTTGTCCTTTTATTCTTGAGGCTGGAGGCGTGGGTTCACTTGCGCACGGTGCGCTGTTCGATGCGCTTCTCGAACGTGCCGCAGATGACCCGGTCGACGTAGATGCCAGGGGTGTGGATCTGCGTCGGGTCCAGCTCGCCCGGTTCAACGATCTCTTCGACCTCGACCACGGTGATCTTGCCGGCGGTGGCCGCCAGCGGGTTGAAGTTCTGCGCCGTGTGGCGGTACACCACGTTGCCGAAGTGGTCGGCCTTCCAGCCTTTGACGATGGCGAAATCGCCGGTAATGGACTCTTCCATCAGATAGGGGCGGCCGTTGAATTCACGGGTTTCCTTGCCGTCGGCGACCGGAGTGCCGACCCCGGTGGCGGTGAAGAAGGCCGGAATACCGGCGCCGCCGGCGCGCATTTTTTCCGCCAGGGTGCCTTGGGGAGTGAGCACCACTTCGATTTCGCCGCTGAGCAACTGCTTCTCGAACAGGGCGTTTTCCCCGACGTAGGAGGCGATGACCTTGCTGATCTGCCGATCCTCAAGCAGCACGCCGAGGCCGAAACCGTCGACCCCGCAGTTATTGGAAACCACCGTCAGGTCGCGGGTGCCGCGACGCTTGATCTCGGCGATCAGGTTTTCCGGAATGCCGCACAGGCCAAAGCCGCCGGCGAGTACGGTCATGCCGTCTTCCAGACCTTCAAGGGCTTCTGCATAAGACGCCACGCGCTTGTCGAAACCTGCCATTGGACCATCCTCTTTTGTTATTTGTCGGCGGCTGGCTAGCCGTATGGGGAAGCAGTGTTGCGCCGCTGGATTGATTTGTTAAGTTGTTTTTTAAGGGGCATTGATTTAGAAAGCAGCACAATAAGCGGCGAGTTACTCGCGGCAAGCTGCGAGCAACAGCCACTCACATCCCGCTTTTCCCTTGCAGCCTGCAGCTTATAGCTTGCCGCTGCTCCTCTGGAGCTGCCGATGACCGTTAAACAGATTCGGGCTTTTCTGGCTGTTGCCCACAGCCTGAGCTTTGCCCTGGCATGTGAACGTCTGCATTTGTCGCAGTCGGCGTTGAGCCTGACCATCAAGGCCCTGGAGGAGGGGCTGGGGGGGCGGTTGTTCACCCGTAATACGCGCAACGTGGCCCTGACCCCGGAAGGCGAGGCCCTGGTGCCCCTGGCCCGGCGCCTGATCGCCGACTGGGATAACGCCGAGGATGACCTGCGCCAACGCTTCACCCTGCAACGCGGGCGCGTGACCCTGGCGGCGATGCCATCGTTTGCCGGCAACCTGCTGCCGCCGATTCTCAAGGCGTTTCGCGCCCGGTATCCCAAGGTCAATGTCACGGTCAATGACGTGATCAACGAGCAGGTGCTGGAGATGGTCCGCGACCGCCAGGTGGAGTTGGGCGTGGCCTTCGAACCGCAAGACAGTTCGTCCCTGGAGTTCACGCCGCTGTACATCGACCGCTTTATTGCGGTGGTGCCCAGCGATTCGGAGCTGGCCCGGCGCAGCGAGATCGATTGGCAGAGCCTGTTGCAGCAGCCCTTTATCACCTTGCAGCGGCCGTCCACGGTGCGGGTCATGCTTGAAGAGCACCTGCGCGCCCGGGGCATGCCGCTGCCGGTGGAATTTGAAAGCCACCAGTTGGCGACCGTGGGACGCATGGTCGCCAGTGGCCTGGGGGTGAGTGCGGTGCCGGCCTTGTGCGCCGGGCAGATGCGCGAGCTGGGCGCGCACTGCATCACCCTCGGCGACCCGGTGGTGGAGCGGGCGATTGGCATACTGACCAAACCCGGGCACGAGTTGTCGGCGGCGGCCCAGGCACTGTTCGATACCTTGCGCGATGCGCGCCTGGGCGAGGCCATGTTCAACCTCGCCTGAGCAGAGCGTCACCAGGCACTCACGCCAGGCGCTCCACCAGCAGCGGCAGCAACACCTCGCAAGGGGTGGCGATCTTCATCTGCAACAGCTCGTCGGCACGGGTCCTGCCGAAGTTGATGGCGATCAGCGGCTTGTGCTGCTCGACGATATTCAGGCACAGGCGATACGCCGAGTAGGCCATCAGCGACGACCCCACCACCAGCAACCCCGCGCTCTGTTGCACTGCCTGCATGGCCTGAGCGGCGGTGGCCGGGGCGACGTTTTCGCCAAAGAACACCACATCCGGCTTCAGCCGTTCGCCGGCGCAATGGGGGCATTGCGGCACCTGGAAGCGCGACTCGAAGGCCGGGTCGAGCAGGGTGTCGCCATCCGGCGCCTGGATGGCATCGACTCCGGCCAGGTAGGGGTTCTGCTGCTCCATCACCTCCTGGATCAGCTGGCGCTCGCTGGTTTGCCCGCAGTCCAGGCACCGCACCCGGTGCAGGCTGCCATGCAGTTCGATGGCCTGGGGGCTGCCGGCCTGGTGGTGCAGGCTGTCGACGTTCTGGGTGATCAGCCCGGCGATCTGCCCACGCTCCTGAAGGGTGGCCAGGGCCGAGTGGGCGGCGTTCGGCCGGGCCTGGCGCACCCGTGGCCAGCCGAGCATGGCGCGGGCCCAGTAGCGGCGGCGGGCTTCGGCCCGGGCGAGGAATTCCTGGTACATCATCGGCTGGCGTCCACGGCGCACACCGTCGTTGTCGCGGTAGTCGGGAATGCCCGAGGGGGTGCTGATGCCAGCACCGGTGAGCACCACAAAGGGTTGCCCGGCCATCACCCGGGCCAGGGAGTCGAGGGCGTTGCGAGTTTGGCTGTCGATCATGCTGGAGGCCCGGGTACGGAGGCGCGCTGAGCGGTACCCAGGAATAAACGCAAACGCGGCGCCAGGCCAGTTTTTTATGCAGCGGCGGCTGATTGCCCTGGCGTTCCAGGCGCCTGCCGCGCCGTTGCGCTCAGCGGCGCTTGCCGAACACCGACTTGGGCGGCTTGCCGAAGAATCGGGTAAAGGCCGCGCTGAAGTTGTTGGGGAACTTGTAGCCCACCTGATACGCCGCCTGCGCCACCTGGCAGCCGCTTTCCAGCAGGGTGTAGGCCTTGCGCATGCGCAGCTCATGGAGCATGCGATGGGGGGTGGAATTGAAACGGTGGTGCAGGCCTTCCTTGAGCTTGAACTCGTTGAGCCCGACCGCGGCACACAGGTAGGGAATGGTCAGCGGCTGGTCCATCTGCTCGATCATGATCTCGCGCACCCGTTCCAGCTTCTCGATATCGGCGGCGGCAAATTGCAGGTTTTCCGACGTGCTCGGTGGGCTCAGCAGTTTGAGCTGTTCGGACAGCAGGCTGAGGGTGTGGATGTGCAGCTCCAGGGTGTCGCTTGCCCCCTGGTTGAGGTAGCGCGTCAGGGCCGTGGCGTGGCAGATGCTGGTGGCCGAGGTCTTGGCGAAGCCCAGCTGGCGCACGTTGCCGTTACCCAGCAATTGCCGGGTGCGCTGCTCGCCAAGGTACTTGCACAGGGTGTGTTCACCGATCAACAGGCGCAGTTGCGAAACCGTGGCCCCTGCCTCGTAGCAGCGCTCGCCGAGGCTCGACTGGAACGAGGTGATGGTGGTGTGACCGGCGCGGAACACCACGGCTGATCCGTCGGCGCCCTTGTAGCCGGAGTCGCCCTGGATGCCGTAGGTGATCACCAGCATGTGGCGGTTGTGCGGGCTTACGGTTTCTTCGATCAGGTTGCGGGTGGGGCGGTAGCGCGAACGCACCACCATCAGGTCGTCCTCCAGGGAGAAACGTTCGGAATAGCACTCGCCCAGTTCGTGGGGCAACTGATGGCGCATCCAGCCGCAGGCATCGTTGCTGACCAGCCGCGAGTGCGTTGACGCGACTCGATACGACTGGGAAATCCTTTGTAAGGCCGCCACTTTTGCTGTCCTCCCTTGAGTTGGCTCCGGCTCGCATATGGATTGATCCAGAATCCATACGAACACACATGATAAGCATTCGCATTAATGAATAGCATGTTTCCACGGCAACTGCTATCGCCAGGACGAAGCGGGCGCTGATTCATTGATGGGGAGCACGATGAGCAAGCATGTGTTGAAAGCCGGCGGTTATACGCTGTGGGTCGGCTGCTGGCTGGGTGGGGTCGCCAGTGTGGCGGCACAGACCGAGCTGGCGCCGGTTCGGGTCACCGCAAACAAGATCGAACAGACCCAGGAACAGGTTCCGGCCAGCCTCTCGGTGCTCAACGCCGAAGACTTGCGCAAGGGCGGCATCGACGACCTGGAGCGCCTGGCTCGTGTGACCCCGGGATTCACCTTTCAGCCTTTCGGCCAGTCCGGCACCAACCTGCCGGTGGTGCGCGGCCTGACCTCCAGCCCCACGGCGTTTTCCTCATCGATGCTGATGCTGGTCGATGGTGTGCCGACCCTGATGGGCCAGGGCTTCGACCACAACCTGCTGGGGGTGGAGCAGGTAGAAATCCTGCGCGGCCCGCAGTCCACCCTTTATGGGCGCAACGCCGAGGCCGGGGTGCTGAGTATCCGCACCCGCCAGCCCGGCGCCGAACCCTACGCGCGGATCGAAGCCGGCACCGGCAGCCGCGACCAGCGCACCCTGAGCGCCGACGCCAGCACCGCGCTGGTGCCCGATACCTTGTACGCCGGGGTGTCCGGGCAATGGCTGGAACAGGACGGTTTTATCGACGACGGTTACCGGGGCGGCCAGGCCGATGACCGCGAGCGCCACAGTGCACGCATGGTGCTGCGCTGGACCCCGAGCCTGAACACCGACGTCAACCTGCGCTACAGCCGCCAGGACTATCGCGACGGCGCTTCATTATGGGGCGCGGTCAATGCCTCGCGGCGCGAGGTGCGTTCCGGCACCCCGAGCTGGAACCACTCCAGCGGACGCAGCCTGTCCCTGGACGTGCTGCATGAGTTCGACTCAGGGCTCAAGCTGCGCTCGATCACTGCGCGCAACGACTTCTACGACCGGGTCCAGCAAGACACCGACTTCATGCCGGCCGACCTGTTTCACCTGCGTCGCGACTACCACATGAACACCCTGTCCCAGGAGTTCCGCCTGGAAGGCCAGTGGCGTGACAGCCAGTGGCTGTTGGGGGCCTACGCCGATCGCGATGACCACGACCTGTCGTACCAGCAGAAACTGCCCCTGCGCCTGACCCGGACCGATGTGCAACTGGGGGGCAATACCACGGCGTTGTTCGGCCAGTGGGTGATGCCCCTGGCCGAGCGCTGGACCCTGACCCTGGGTGCCCGTGCCGAGCAGGACAAGGTGCATATCGACCCGGCCATCGGCAGCCGTCAGAGCGATCAATGGCAACGCCTGACCCCCAAGGCGGCGCTGCAATACGAATGGCAGCCTGATGCCTACCTCTATGGCAGCTACTCCGAGGGTTTTCGCGCCGGCGGCTTCAACGCGTTTTCCAGTGCTGCCAACTACCCGGGCTATGACCCGGAAAAGGTCAAGACCTACGAGGTCGGCGCCAAGGGCTGGATGGACGACAAGCGCCTGCGCTACTCGGCGGCGCTGTACTGGATGGACGTGCGCGACATGCAGGTGCAGCAAATGATCCAGCCGGGGGTGGTGTACATCACCAACGCCGCCTCGGCGCGCTCCACCGGCCTGGACCTGGAAGCCGAATACCTGCTCGCCGACAACTGGCGGCTGGTCAGCGCCGTGGGCCTGAACCGCACCCGCTTCCAGAGCTTTCGCGAGGGCAGCAACGACTACCAGGGCAATCGCAACCCCTACGCCCCGGACCTGACCGGCCACCTCAGCCTGCGCTACGACGCGCCCCAGGGCTGGTGGGCCCAGGGCGGCGTGAGCGCCGTGGGCAAGACCTACCTCGACTCGGCCAACCAATACAGCCGTGGCGGCTACGGCCTGATCGACCTCAACGCCGGGTACGACTTCAGCCACTACGGCATCAGCGCCTATGTAAAAAACGCCGCCGACAAGCGTTACGACGCGGTCGGCTATTTGAACGGCACCGCGCGGGTCTACAGCCCGCCCCGGGAAATCGGCCTGCGTGTGAGCTATGAACTGTGAGCTGCGAATTATGAATGGCGTCAACCTGGCAACCCCGCACCCGCTGCAACCTTATTGGGACCTGACATTGGCCGCCGTGCGCGCCGATGCCCTGCGCATCGCCCTGGAGTGGAAGCTGTTCAACCTGCTGCACCTACCGGCCTCTGCGCAGTCGATCGCCCGCCAGCTGCAACTGGACCCGGCCAACACCGGTTACTGGCTCGACACTCTGTGGAGCATGGAACTGCTGAACCGCGATGACAGCCAGCCGCCGCAGTACCACAACACCTCGGTGGCCAGCGATTACCTGCGGCCCGAGGCGCCGGACTACTGCGGCGATGCCTGGAGCTTTCGCCTGCGCGGGTTGCGGCATTTTGCCGGGCAGCTTGGGGATCAGGTCCGGGCCGGCCGTCCCAGTGGCCAGGCGCCGGACGTGGCGACCACCATCGACAACTGGACCAGCGCCGCCCGCCTGCAGATCGCCCAGGAGCAGCGCGCGGTCACCGTCGACCTGGCGTTGCGCCTGATGGCGCAGATTCCGGAGTTCCCCGGGGCCCGGCGCATGCTCGACCTGGGCGGTGGCCCGGGGCTGGTGGCGATAGCCCTGGCCCGCGACAACCCGCTGCTGTGTGGCGAGGTGTTCGACTTTGCCCAGACCGTCAGCGTGGCCGCCGACAACATTCGCCTGGCCGGCCTGGAGCAGCGGCTGACGGTGCGTGGCGGCGACCTGGCGAGCGACCCGATCGGCGAGGGCTACGACCTGATCTGGTGTTCCTCGGTGCTGCATTTCGTGCCGGACCTGGCGGCCACCCTGAAAAAAATCCACGCCGCCTTGCGCCCCGGCGGGGTGCTGGTCAGTGCCCATGCCGAGATCCCCGAGGACCCGCAACAGGCGCGTCGGGTCATGCCTTACTACCTGTCGATGCAGATGCTCGGGCGCCAACTGACCCCCGCCGGCGGTCTGGTTGAAGCCCTGGAACAGGCCGGCTTCGAGGCCATCGACAGTCATGCCGAAGTGGCGTTTGCCGTGGCCCCGGTGGCGGTCCAGGTGGCGCGCCGGAGTCCGTCATGAGCCCGCTGTCGACTGCTCGCGCTTGGCGCCTGCAACTGATGTTCGGCTGGCTCAACTTCGTGCTCGCGGTGCCCAGCATCTACCTGCTGCTGGGGCTGCCGCTGGTGATGCGCGAGCACGGCTGGTCGGGCACCGATATCGGCCTGTTCCAGCTGGCCGGTCTGCCGGCGGTGTTCAAGTTCCTGCTGGCGCTGCCCGTGCAGCGCTATCGCTCGGTGCGCGGCCACTACCGGGCCTGGGCCTGGGTGTTGTGCCTGTTGCTGGCGCTGTTGCTGGTGGTGGTCAGCCAGCAGGCGATCAATACCCATCGCCTGTACCTGTTCGGCCTGGCGTTCGTGGCCGGGGTCCTGGCGACCTGGGCCGATATTCCGGTGAACGCCCTGGCAATCAAGTTGCTGCCCCAGGCGCAGCAGATCCGTGCCGGTGGCATCCGTTCGGCGGCGCTGTTCCTGGGGGCCATTGTCGGCGCCGGGGTGATGCTGCTGGTGCAGAACCGCTGGGGATGGCAGGCGCCGTTCCTGTTGATGGCCGGCGGTCTGCTGCTGGCGCTGCTGCCCCTGGGCCTGCTGCGCGAAAGCGCCAGCGACGCCGATCAGCCGCAGCCGGTGCGGCCCTCGCTGACGGACTGGTCGGGTTACTTCAGCCAGCCGGGGGCCCGGCTCTGGACCTGGGTCCTGCTCAGCAGCTTTCCCTTTGTCGGCGCCGCCTGGCTGTACCTCAAGCCGCTGCTGCTCGACCAGGGCATGCCGGTGCAGCAGGTGGCGTGGGTCGCCGGGATCGGCGGCGGCGTGGTCGGGGCCCTGGCCAGCCTGCTGGGCGGGCGCCTGGTGCGGCGCCTGGGCCCGGGCCGGGCGATCCCCTGGTTCATGGTCTTCGCCCTGGGCGCGTTGCTGGTCCTGACCGCCGCGCTTGGTCTCCAGGCCTCGTTGCCGTGGCTAGTGTTCGCCGCGTTTTTGCTGGCCTGCGCCATGGGCGCAGTGTCGACCCTGGTCTTCGGCTTGATGATGTTTTTCTCGCGTCAGAACCGCCAGGCCGCCGACTACGGCCTGCAGGCCAGCCTGTTTGTGCTGACCCGGCTGCTGGTGCCGATCGGTGCCGGGGTCTTGCTCGACCGCAGCGGCGCGCTGGGCATGCTCGCCGGCCTGTCGCTGGCGATGGTCGGCGTATGCGGCCTGGCACTGGCCGCACGGCATTCGATTACCCAGGCCACGGCCGGGGTGTATGGGCAACCCGACAAGGCAGTCGGCGCCCCACCGGGTTCCGGCTGACGGGGCTTGAGCCACCCCCGTCAGCCACTCGGAACCTGTTGACGATTTAGCGAGTGACGCTCAGGCAAGGCAAAAATGGCTGAGGAAGCGGAGTTTAGGCCGCTAAATGAGCATTTTCGAAGCCATTTTCAACGCCGCATGAGCTAAGCGCAGCAACTCGTGGACAGGTTCTCAAGCGTAAGTTCGACTTAATAGGGATGAGTCCATGAAGGCTACTTTAGGTATCTGTCTGATTACCCAGGCTCAGCCTCTGATCGAAGACGTGGCATTTGTCATCGAGCAGTTGCAGGCCGGCTTGCAGCCACCGGCCAACGCCGCGGATTGGCCGCTGGCCAGTGCCGATTGCGAAGCCATGCACCGTGCCCTCGGGCCCCGTCCCCACAGTGAGGCGGTGCTGGAAACCCTGATGGTCCAGGCCCGGCGCTATCTGCAAGGCAACCCGGCGAACAGCGCGGCCTTGCCCGATCTGTGGCTGCTGACCTTCGACTCGCCACGGGCGGCACAAGAGCACTTGCGTTGCCAGAATCCGCCGCTGTCCAACGAGCTGTTCATTCTCGACCTCGGGCACCAGGCCGAGGCCGGTGCCGAGGACCCCTTCGACGAGCTGATCGAAGCCGCGCCCGAATCGCGCCTGTCACCCCATTCGGCGCTGTTGTATTGCGCCTTGCCGGCGCTGCCGGGGTGGATGAACCGCATTGGCGGCAACCGTCATCTGCGGGTGGCGGGGGAGGACCGTGCAGCGCGCCGCGCCGACCTGCTGCGGATCGTCCTCGATCACCTGGAGCACGCCCACTTCAACCGGCTGCTGGCGCGCTCCATCAGCGGCCCCTTGCTCTCGGTCAGCCTGGCCACTGAGGTCACGCGCTTTATGCGCAGCCGCTGGCAGGAGCGCTGGGACTTTCATTCCTACACCGGCTCCATGGTCGCCGGGCTGATCCAGTCGATGCAGGACAACGTCGCCGGCAGCGGCATCCGTTGCCTGGGCGGGTGCAACGAACACAGCCTGGCCGTGAGTGCCATGGCCGGCTGGCAGCTGTTTGGCCGGGCCTATGTGATCACCGTGACCTCGGGGATGATCGACGAGTTTCGCGGCACCCTGGCCAACCTCAAGCGCCTGGGCGCGCCGGGGCTGATCATCTGCGCCGACAGCCCGGACAGCGTGTGGTACGCGTTCCAGGGTACCCAGGACGTGGACAACGACGGGCGGCGGGTGATCGAGGCGCGGGGCTTGCGCCAGGTGTTTATCCGCAAGGTCGAGGAGATCGGCGCCCGCCTGGAAGAAGCCTTCGCCATGCTCGCCGAGCGGGCCGAGCCGGTGTTTATCCTGGCCACCCAGGGCGTGCTCGAATCGCGGCCCCAGGTGCCGTTGGATGTGCGCCTGCCGGAGCCCGCGGCGCCCTTGGCCCGGGTTCTCGAGCCTGGCCAGCGTGCGGCCCTGGACCAGGCCCTGGACCTGATCAACCACCAGCCGCTGCACCTGCTCTGGCAGTGCGGCAAGCTCAGCGCCGAACAACGCCTGCGCGTGCATGCCCTGGCCGAACGCGGCGCCATCGGCCTGGCCGACAGCATCACCCAGCCCGGCAGCATCGGCCCCTATCACCAGGGCCGGCCGGTGGCCGAGTACCTGGGGCCGCTGTCGCTGTATGGCTTCAGTCGCCGGGTGTATCGCTTCGTGCACACCGAGCACGAACTCAACGGGCCCCAGGAGCACTGCGTGTTTTTCCTCAAGGGCAAGGTCGACCAGGCCTCCACGCCGTTTTCCGAGGGCAAGCTCAAGCGCCAGTTGCGGGTGGTCCAGGTCAACCATGAGCCGCGTCACCTGTCGCCGTTCACCGACCTGGCCCTGGATGTGCCGTTGGATGTGTTCCTCGACCATATCGAGGGCGGCCTGCAGGTCGAGCCACAGATTCTCCAGCTGCGCCGCGACAAGTTGCAGGCCATGGCCCGCAGCAGCGAGAGCGTGGCGGCCGACCACATCGAAACCCTGCCGATGACCTCCAACTACTTCTTCCAGCGCCTGGGGCAACTGGTGCGCGAGCTGATCGAGCAGCAGGGCTATCGCTACACCGGGGTCTACGACGTCGGCCGTTGCGGGATCTCCGCGGTACGCAACGTGCCGCGCACCGACCCCGGGTTCTCCGGCTGGTATGGCCGCGCGCTGATGGGCGACGGGTTGATGGCCTTGCCCTATATCGCCATCACCGGCGAGCGCAATGTGCTGGCCTTTGTCGGTGACGGCGCCCGGGCCCTGGTGCCGGACATCGAGACGCGCCTGGCCGAAGGCCTGTCTCGGGACCCGACGGCCAGCGCACGCAACGTCAGCCTGTTCTACCTCACCAACGGCATGCTCTCGCTGATCCAGACCTACCTCGACAAGCGCTATGCCCACAACGGCGCGCAGCAAGTGACCATCACCCACCGCGCGCTCCAGGCCGCGCCGCTGCAGCAGGTTGGTGCCATCAGCGTGCACCGCGAGCGCCTGGTGCGTTTCGACGAAGCAGCCCTGCGCAGCGCCCTGACGCGCCCCGGCCAATTGAATATTTTCGACGTGTTGCTGGCCCATAACTCGGAAGGCGACGGCTTGAGCCTGGTCTCCGAAACCGCCTGGAACCGTCAATGAGTCAGCACCAAGGACAACCCACCATGAAATTCGGTTTTATCGCTCACCCGACCTCCATTGCCCTGCAACGCCAGGTCAAGATCATTGATCTGCTGGACCGCACCCTGGCCGAGCAGGATCGCGGCTATCAGCCTCACCTGTGGCAGCCGCGCAACCTGGTGCCGTTCGCCGATTTCGGGCGCATCGTCAGTGCCACCGGCGCCACCTGCGAAGGTATCCTGCATTACCTGCCACTGACCGCCGAGCAGATGCTCAGCCAGCCGCGCACCATTGCCGGCCGGGTGCTCGAAGGCGTGCACAGCCTGCAACAGCAGGGCGCGCAACTGGTGGGCCTGGGGGGCTTTACCGCGATTGTCGGCAACCGTGGCTTGCAGACCCTGGACCGCAGCGGCGTGGCGGTGACCACCGGCAACTCCCTGACCGCCTATGCCGCCTACAAGAACGTGCTGGAGGCCATGGCGCGCCTGGAAGTGGCGCCGGACGAGGCTGAGGTGGCGGTGGTCGGTTACCCGGGTTCGATTGCCCTGGTGATCGCCAAGCTCCTGGCCCGCGACGGCTGCCGTCTGCGCCTGGTGCACCGGGGCAGCGCCGAGCAGGGACGTGAAAGCCTGGCCTACCTGCCGGCAGAAATGCACGGCCAGGTGCGCCTGACCTCGGACATCGACAGCTGCTACGACGAGCTGCGTTTCTACGTCGCCGCCACCTCCAGCGGCGGGGTCATCGACCCGTACCGCCTGGCCCCGGGCTCGGTGGTGGTGGACGCCGCGCTGCCCCGCGATGTGCTGCCGTACCGGCACGACCGCAAGGACATCCTGATCATCGACGGTGGCCTGGTGTCGGCCAGTGAAGCCCTGCGTTTCGGCACCGAGACCCTGGGCCTGGCACCCAAGAAGTTCCTCAACGGCTGCCTGGCGGAAACCCTGGTGCTGGCCCTGGAGGGCCGAGCCGAAGCGTTCTCCATTGGCCGCGAACTGCCCGAGGAGCGGGTCCTGGAAATCGGCCGCATCGCCGAGCTGCATGGTTTTTCGCCGTCGCCCATGGCCTCCTATGGCGAGCGCCTGCGCGAGGAAGACTTCCAGGCCCTGCGCCGTTTCCATCGCCGCAGCGTGGCGGCCACCCCCATCGATCAGCCGGCGGCCCTGCGCGCCGAAGCCCTGCGTTGCTTTGGCGAGCACATCAACCCGGTGCTGCGCGAGTTCTACCAGTTCAACCATATCGAGCGCGTGTTCACCCATGGCAGCGGTTGCTGGCTGACTGATCTGGACGGCGGACGCTACCTGGATTTCGTCGCCGGCTACGGCTGCCTGAACACCGGGCACAACCACCCCCGGGTCAACCAGGCGTTGCAGGACTACCTGCAACAGCAGCACCCGACCTTCGTCCAGTACGTCTCGGTGCCGCTGCAGACCAGCCTCCTGGCACAGCGCCTGAGCGAATTGGCGCCGGGCAATCTGGAGCGGGTGTTCTTCAGCAACTCCGGCACCGAGGCGATCGAGGCCGCATTGAAATTGGCCATGGCCGCGATGCAACGGCCGCGGGTGCTGTACTGCGATAACGGTTACCACGGCAAGACCCTGGGCGCGCTGTCGGTGACCGGTCGCGACAAGCACCGCGACCCGTTCAAGCCGCTGCTGTCGCGCTGCGATTCGATCCCCTTCGGCGACCTCGATGCACTGGAAGCCGCCTTGGGCCAGGGCGATGTCGGGGCCTTTATCCTGGAGCCGATCCAGGGCGAGGGCGGGGTGATCCTGCCGCCGCCAGGCTACCTGAAGCAGGTGCGTGCGCTGTGCGATGCCCACGATTGCCTGATGATTCTCGACGAGATCCAGACCGGCCTCGGCCGCACCGGCAAGCTGTTCGCCTGTGAGTGGGAACAGGTGGTGCCGGACATCATGGTGCTCTCCAAATCCTTGTCCGGCGGCGCCGTGCCCATTGGCGCCACGCTGTCCAGCGCCCAGCTCTGGGACCGCGCCTACGGCAGCATCGACACCTTTGCCTTGCACACCTCGACCTTCGGCGGCGGCAACTTCGCCTCGGCCTCGGCCCTGGTCACCCTGGATGTGATCGCCGACCAGGACCTGGCCGGCAATGCCGCCCGGGTCGGCGGCCAGCTCAAGGAGGCCCTGCGCGAGGCGGTCAGCGGCTACCCGTTTATCCGCGAGGTGCGCGGCGTGGGGCTGATGATCGCCATCGAGTTCCAATACAGCTTCGACGGTGGGGTCGAGGCCTTTGTCCGCGAGTTCGCCAGCCGTATCCCGGGCAACGCGGCGGGCACCTACCGCATGCTCTCGGGCAAGGCCAAGCGGCATATCGAGGAAGCCATCAGCGAGGTCGAGAAGAACTTCGAGGAGATGTTCGTGCTGCGCTTTGTCAGCAAGCTGTCCCGCGAGCATGGGGTGCTGACCTTCGTCACCGCCAACAACAACCGGGTGATGCGCATCCAGCCGCCGCTGGTGCTCAACGACGCCGAGGCGCGGCATTTTGTCGAAGCCTTCAGTGCCGTGTGCAAGGACATGTCGACCTTTCTCGCCTGATTAATCGCGCAGGCGGCCGGCCCGCGGAAGAGGGCCGGGCACCGGCCGGAAAGTTGCGCCCGATGTTCGATTGAATACGAATTCGTCCCCTTCGAATATGAAAAACGCCGGTGGTTGAATTGCTTAATCCAAGTTGCTAGTTGAGAATCGATTGCATTCATAAACAGGTATTACTTATGAAACTTCCTGCACTTGTAGAACCTACAGCGAACTTAAGTAACGAAGAAATAACCCGTTATAGCCGCCACTTGCTGATCCCTGATGTCGGCCTTGATGGCCAGCGTCGGCTCAAGAGCAGCAAAGTGCTAGTGATTGGTGCCGGCGGCCTGGGTTCGCCGGCGCTGTTGTACCTGGCCGCGGCCGGTATCGGCACCCTGGGCATCATCGATTTCGACCGGGTGGACGAGTCCAACCTGCAACGCCAGGTGATCCACCGGGTGGCCACGGTTGGCCAGCTCAAGGTCGACAGTGCGGCCGCCGCGATCCACGATCTCAACCCCCATGTCCAGGTCCAGGTCTACGACCAGCGCCTGGAGCCGGAAAGCGCGGTCGAGCTGTTCAGCCAGTACGACCTGATCCTCGACGGCACCGACAACTTCGCCACCCGCTACCTGGTCAACGACGCCTGCGTCCTGGCCAATCGGCCCTATGTCTGGGGCTCGATCTTCCGCTTCGAAGGCCAGGCCTCGGTGTTCTGGGAAAACGCCCCGGGCGGCGTCGGCCTCAACTACCGCGACCTGTATCCCGAGCCGCCACCGCCGGAACTCGCGCCTTCGTGCTCCGAAGGCGGGGTGCTGGGGATTCTCTGCGCCTCCATCGGCGCGATCATGGCCACCGAGGCGATCAAGCTGATCACCGGCATTGGCGAGAGCCTGCTGGGCCGCCTGATGGTCTACGACGCCCTGGAAATGTCTTACCGGCAAATGCCCCTGCGACGCTTGCCCAACCGCCGGCCTATCGAGGCCCTGAGCGACTACCAGGCCTTTTGCGGCCTGACCGCGCCGGTCGGCGTGCAGCCTTCGGACATCCCTTCGATCAGCGCCCGCGAACTGCACCAACTGCGCGAAAGCGGCCAGGACGTGCTGTTGATCGATGTGCGTGAACGCACCGAGTGGGACATCGTGCGGATCCAGGGCGCCCAGCATCTGCCCAAGGGCCCCAAGCTCGCCGAGCTGATCGAGACCCGCTTCGGCAAGCACGCCAACCTGGTGCTGCACTGCAAGTCCGGGATGCGCTCCAAGGCGGTGTTGCTGGAATTGCAGCAGCGTGGGTTCAGCAACGTGCGCAACCTGGACGGCGGGGTGCTGGCCTGGGTGCGTGATGTCGAGCCATCGTTGCCGTCCTACTGAGTCGGACTGGGGAGCCGAGATGTTGAGTCTTCGTGCCGGTCTGCTGGAGGCCATGCTGGAGCAGGCGCGGCGAGATCACCCCCTGGAAACCTGCGGCATCATCGCCGCGCCGCTGGGGGAGAAAACCGCCGAACGCCTGATCGCCATGGACAACGCCTCGCGTTCGCCGACCTTCTTCAGCTTCGACCCGAAGCAGCAGCTGCGGGTCTGGCGCGAGTTGGATGAGCGCGACGAGGAATGTCGGGTGATCTACCACTCGCACACCGCCAGCGTGGCGTATCCGAGTGCCGACGATGTGCGTTACGCCGGCGACCCGAGCGTGCACTACGTGATTATTTCAACCCTGGCGGACACTGAAGCGCCGATCCGCAGTTTTCGAATAATCGATAACAAAGTGACTGAAGAAAGTATTTATATCGTTCGCTAAATCCACGACTGGCCAACTTTAACTAACGATCAACTTATTAATAACGGGCTGTATAAAGCTCGGGGAGTTCTGTATGTCGATTTCCGTCAACGTGCCCACTTTGTTGCGCACTTTTACCCACGATAAAAAGCGTGTCGAAGTTCAAGGCACTACTGTTCTGGAAGTTATCGAACACTTGGAGCGCGACTATCCAGGGGTCAAGGAACGCCTGATCGGCGATGGCCAGGTGCACCGTTTCGTCAACATCTACGTCAACGACGATGACATCCGTTTTGCCGACAACCTGGCCACCGCGCTCAAGCCGGGCGACGCCATCACCATCCTCCCGGCCGTGGCCGGCGGCTGAGGTACGCCGAACCCTCCGGGCCTGCGCGGCATACCTCACCCGAGGCCATCGCGCAGTGGCATGCAATCACTCTGGCGTCTGTCTTATGTCTCCTCTCTTACAGGGCTGCACCCTCAGCGGCGGCTTTGCTCCATCGGCCACCGGGTTCGCCCCGCTGGCAGCGTCACTGCGCTATCAAGCGACGGCGCTGGGCCTTGCGCCACACATCACCCATGCCGATCCGGCGCAGCAGGGGTTGGGTTTCACCTTGCGCCATCCTGACCTGCAACCGGTGCAGGCCCTGGTTCACGCCTGGCCTGATGGCCGCTCCCAGGCGTTCAGTGAACATACGCTGCAGGCCGCCTGCGGCTTGATGTCAGTGCACGGTCGGGCCAGTGGCAAGGCCCAGGGGCTGGGGCTGGACTATGTGGCCAACCTCAGCGCCAGCCTGGCCTTGCAAGGTGCCTTCGCCGCCGCCCTGGGCCAGTTGCGCGGTGGTGAGTGGCGTGAGGTGCACAGCTCGATGGCGGCGGCCGGGGTGCTGGGCATCGGCCAATACCTGGCGGGTGCCACGGCCGGCGCCGAGGCCGAGCACCTGCTGCCGGGCGCCACCTGCGCCAAGAATCGCCCGCCCTTTGTCTCGGCCGACGGCCTGCACTTCGAACTGGAAACCCTCGACGCCGAACCCTGGCGCCGCTTCTGGTCCGCCGTGGGCATCGACGGCGAGCTGGCGGGGCAGGGCTGGAAGGCTTTTCTGCTGCGCTATGCCAAGGCCATCGCGCCCATGCCGCCGGCGTTTCGCCAGGCGCTGTCGCGCTTGTCGATGGCCCGCATCGAGGCCTTGTGCGCCTTGAGCGGCATGGCCGTATGCCCGTTGCGCAGCCTGCAACAGCGCGCCACCGATACCGATCTGTCACGCCAGCGCAGCCAGGGCCCCTGGTCCTTCAGCGCCGGCCTTGGCAGTGACGCCGGCTGGCCGGCCCTGGCCCAGGGCGGCTTGCCCTTGAGCGGGCTGACGGTGATCGAATCCTGCCGTCGGATTCAAGGCCCGCTGGCCGGCCACTTGCTGGCCATGCTCGGGGCCGAGGTGGTGCGCATCGAACTGCCTGGCGGCGACCCGTTGCGCTCCATGGCGCCCTGTGTCGATGGGGTATCGGTGCGCTTTGATGCGCTCAACCGCCTCAAGCAGGTGCGCGAGCTGGACATCAAGTCGGCGGCCGGCCGTGAAGAGTTGTTTGAGCGGGTCCGCAACGCCGCGGTGTTCCTGCACAACTGGGCGCCGGGCAAGGCCGCCGAGCTGGGCCTGGACCGCGCCGACCTGGCGCGGATCAATCCGGGCCTGGTGTACGCCTATGCCGGTGGCTGGGGCCATGACCGTCCGGGCGAACCCTTGCCGGGCACCGACTTCATGGTCCAGGCCTGGTCGGGTGTAGGCGAGTGCATCGGCCAGGCCTCGGCCACCCCGGGCGGTTCGCTGTTCACCGTACTCGATGTGCTGGGTGGCGTGGTCGCGGCCCAGGGCGTCACCGCCGCCTTGCTCCAGCGTGCCCTCAGTGGCCAGGCGGTGCGTGTCGATAGCTCGCTGCTGGGCGCCGCCAACCTGTTGTGCGAACCGCTGTTGCAGGCCGAACCGGCGCCGGACTCAGTGCTCAAGGGCCTGTACCCGACCCTGGACGGGCTGCTGGCCATCGACTGCCAGACCCCGGAGCAGCTCCAGCGCCTGGCACGAATGCTCGACTGCGACCTCAGCGCCGGCCCGCCAGGGCAGGACGCAGCGTTGCGCAGTGCCCTGGCGTCGCAATCCGCTGCTACCTGGCAACAGGTGCTGGGCGACGCCGACATCCCGACCTCCGTGGTCGTACAAGACCTGTCGCAGCTGGCTGAAGACGGGCGATTGAAGACGTGTTTAAGCGTGAATTCCTATACCTCGGTCAACGCTCACTGGAGTTTTCGATGAATAACGCAGGCATTATTGATCTGGTCCCCGCCGATGTACGCCGTGTCTGGGAATCCGACGGCACCTACCCCAATCGTTCGGTGTATCAACTGTTCCGCGAGCACGCCCTGCGCGAGCCGCACAAACCCGCAGTGCTCTGCGCCGAAGGCACCCTCAGCTATGGCGAGCTGCATGACGCGGCGCTGCGCATGGCCGCCAGCCTGCGCGCCTCGGGCATCGTCGCCGGTGATGTGGTGGCCTACCAACTGACCAACAGCTGGCGCAGTTGCGCCATCGACCTCGCCGCCGCTGCCCTGGGGGCGGTGGTCGCGCCATTCCCGCCGGGCCGTGGCAGCCTGGATATCCAGGCCCTGGTGCGCCGCTGCGATGCGCGGGCGGTGATCGTCCCCGCCGAGTACGCCGGGATCGACCTGTGCCAGGTGATCGAAGCGCTGCGCCCGACCCTGTTGTCGCTGCGGGTGCTGATTGTCGAGGGCGAGGCCCGTGCCGGCTGGCTGAGCCTGGAGTCGATGCTCAAGGCCGAGCCCCTGAGCGACGCGCAATTGCCGACGGTCTGTGCCAATTCCCCGGTGCGCCTGCTGGTGTCGTCCGGCACCGAGTCGGAACCCAAGCTCGTGGCTTATTCGCACAACGCGCTGGTGGGCGGTCGCGGCCGTTTCCTGCAACGCATCCACCCCGAGGGTGCGACTTTCCGTGGCCTGTACCTGGTGCCGCTGGGATCGTCGTTCGGCTCCACCGCGACCTTTGGCAGCCTGTCCTGGCTCGGCGGTTCGATTGCGCTGCTGTCGCAGTTCGATGTCGGCGCGGCCATCGAGGCCATCGAGCAGTTGCGGCCGACCCATATCCTCGGGGTGCCGACCATGCTCCAGCGCATCGCCGCCGATGCGCGCCTGGCCGAGGTCGACAAGTCGAGCCTGCTGGGCCTGATCTGCGGCGGGTCGCTGATCGACGAGGTCACCGTGCGCCGTTGTGTCGAGGCCTTCGGCTGCGGCTTTATCAGCCTCTACGGCTCGGCGGACGGGGTGAACTGCCATAACACCCTGGACGATGCCCTGGACGTGGTGTTCTACAGCGTCGGCCGGCCTAACCCGGCGGTCTGCGCGATCAAGATCTTCGACGAACACGGCCAGGAACTGCCCCAGGGCAGCATTGGCGAAATCAAGGCCCGGGGGCCGCTGAGCCCGATGCAGTACGTCAACGCCCCGGAACTCGACGCCCAATACCGGGACGCCGAAGGCTGGGTCAACACCGGCGACCTGGGCTACATCGACGCCGATGGCTACCTGATTCTGTCCGGGCGCAAGAAGGACATCATCATCCGTGGCGGGGCCAATATCAGCCCGGTGCAGATCGAAACCCTGGCCACCGGCCACCCGGATGTGGTCAGCGTGGCCTGCGTCCCGGTGCCCGATCCGGACTTGGGCCAGCGCGTGTGCATCTGCGTGACCCTGCGCGACGGTGCGCCGCGTTTCTCCCTGACGGAGCTGACCGACTACCTGCGCGAGCAGGGGCTGGAGGTCAACAAACTGCCGGAATACCTGCGCTTCTACCGTCAACTGCCGCTGACCCCGGCGGGCAAGATCGACAAGAAATCCCTGGCCGCCGAAGTGGCGTTTCTCGAAAGCGGGGCGGGCATCGCATGTTGAGTGCACTGGCGGTCGCCGCCCCCCAGGACAGCGCCGAACTGGCGCGGCAGGTCCGGCAGTTTGTCGATGAGCGGATCCTGCCCCATGAAGCCGAACTGGCCGGTGAGCCGCGCCAGGCGGCGCGGCGCATGGCCGAGCTGAGCGCCGCGGCCCGGGCCGCGGGGTTGTGGGGCAGCTTCTACCCCCAGGCCCTGGGCGGACGGGTCAGCAGCCTGCGCAGCTACCTGGCGGTGGCCGAGCAGGAAGGGCGCTCGGAATACGCTCCGGCGATCTTCGGTGACGACGCGACCCTGGACCTGCACATGCTCACCCGGCATGCCAGCGAAGACATCCGCCGGCGCTTTCTCGCGCCCCTGGCGGCGGGGTCGATGGTGTCCAGCTACGGCATGTCCGAGCCCGACAGCATTGGTTCGATCCCGGCGACCATGAGCAGCCGCGCGCAGTGGGTCGATGGCCATTGGCTGCTGAGCGGGCGCAAGTGGTTTATCTGCCGCGCCGAGCGTGCAGCGCTGGTCACGGTGATCGCCCGCACTGCCGAGGGGCCGCTGGAAGGGGCATTGTCGATGTTGCTGGTGCCCAGCGATGCCCCGGGGTTTGGCGTGGTGCGGCCGCTGTCGATCCTCGGGCGGTTTTGCGGCCAGGGCGAGTTGCTCTTCGATCAGGTCAAGCTGCCCCCCAGCCATGTGCTGGGGCAGGCGGGGCAGGGCCTGGCGCTGATGCAGGAGCGCTTGCGCCTGGGGCGGGTGCTGCGCTCAGTGCACTGGCTGGGCCTGGCCCAGCGCTGCTTCGACCTGATGTGCGCGCGCATCCATTCGCCGCGCGGCGAGCAGGCGCGGCTGGGGGACAAGCAACTGGCGCGGCAGCGGGTGTTCCAGGTCTACCAGGCCATCGCCAGCGCCCGTGCGCTGTTGCAGGACGCCGCCGATAAATACGATGCCGGGGTGGCCAACAGCGTCGAAGTCAATATCGCCAAGGTCGCGGCTTCCCAGGCCCTGAGCATGGCGGCCGACTCGGCGATCCAGATCATGGGCGCCGAGGGCCTGAGTGAGCTGTCGCCGCTGTCGGGCATTTATCGCACTGCGCGCACCACCCATATCCTCGACGGCACCGACGATGCCCTGATCAGCGCCGTGGGCCGGCAACTGCTGGACAATTGCGGCGAGGCGGGGCTGGATTTCGACTGGCCATCACGGCCGGTGGGAGTCCCACGATGAGCGAGGGCAATACGGCGCGCGGCGGTGGGTTGCGGCTGGTACTGACCGCCGCCATGGCCCTGCCGATGCTGATCTTCTACGCCGTCGGCACCCTGGGCCCGTTGCTGGTGGCCGACCTCGGCGTGCCGACCCACTGGCTCGGCTGGTTGATCATGAGTGCCTTTGGTTTTGCCGCGCTGCTGTCGCTGTGGGCCGGGCCGCTGGTCAATCGCCTGGGTACCCGGCGTGCCCTGGCCTGGCTGTTCTGGGCCACGGCGGGTGCGTATGCGTTGCTGGCGAGCCTGCCGGGGTTTGCCGGGGTGGTCCTGGCGCTGGCGGTCTGCGGCATTGCCCAGGCCCTGGCCAACCCGGCGACCAACCTGTTGATCGCCGAGCGTGTCGCCCCCCGGGACAAGGCCTCGGTGGTCGGCCTGAAGCAATCCGGGGTCCAGGTTTCGGCGCTGTTCGCCGGCCTGCTGCTACCGGGCCTGGCCTTGGGCCTGGGCTGGCGCGGGGCCCTGGCCACCATGCTGGTGCCGGCCTTGCTCCTGGCGGTCCTGGGGCCGCGCGTGGCCCCGCGCGCGCACCAGGCCAAGCCCATGAGCCTGGCCCTGCACCGGCCCAATGGACGCCTGGCGCTGCTGATGAGCGTGCAGCTGTGCGTGGGCATCGTGCTGTCGTCGTTCGTGACCTTTCTCGGGGTGTTCGCCACCCGCCAAGGCATGAGCCCGGGCCTGATCGGCGGCTTGATCGCCGGCTTCGGGGTGATGGGCATCGTC
The DNA here is from genome assembly GCF_049199125.1 of Pseudomonas sp. QD4. Taxonomy (NCBI): domain Bacteria; kingdom Pseudomonadati; phylum Pseudomonadota; class Gammaproteobacteria; order Pseudomonadales; family Pseudomonadaceae; genus Pseudomonas; species Pseudomonas sp. QD4. The sequence continues at coordinate 1,738,518 of NZ_JBLZOM010000001.1, read as the reverse complement.
GCCCGCACCTGCCTGACCCCGCTGGGCGCGCGCATGGCCGATGAGTCCTGGTTATTGCTCGCGCTGTTGCTGCTGTCGGGGGTGGCGTTGTGGCTGACCTCCCTGGCCACCCCGGAGCGCCACTGGTTGCTGTGGGCCGGCGCCCTGGGCATGGGCCTGACGGCGGTGGCGACCAATGCCATCGCCATGAGCATGGTGTTGCGCGACCCGGGTTTCGGCAGCCCGGCACCGGCGGCAGGCATGCTCTCGGTGGGCTTCTTTGGCGGTTTCGCCCTGGGCCCGGTGTTGTTCGGGCAACTGTTGCGCGGGTCCCTGGGCTTCGCCGATGCCTGGCTGGCGCTGATTGGGGTGCTGCTGCTCGGAGGCGTACTGAGCCTGCTGCTGTACCGCGCTCGGCAACGCCATCGGCGTGCACCGGTAGTGGCGGCCAAGCCGCTGCTGAGGGCTGTCGAATGAACGCCTTGAGCCGCACCCAGGCGCCGCTGCAATCGGCGGAAGTGCAGCGCGCCATCGACCAGTTGCTGGCGCGCCTGGAGCTGATCGACGCCGCCTGTGGCGAGGGCTTCCCGTTGTATTGCCGGGGCCTCGACCAGCCCTGGAAAGTCTCCGCCGGCGGTTCCTGGCTGGGCGGTTTCTGGGCCGGCCTGTGGTGGCTGCGCGCCTATTGCCGCGCCGCGGACCAGGATCGGCAACAGGCCGAGCAGATCAGCCAGCGCCTGGCCGACAAGCTCGACAGCGACACCCATCACCGCAGCCTGATTTTCTGGTACGGCGCCGGACTTGGCGCGAGCCTGCTGGGCAGCGAGCCCGCTGCCGAGCTGGCACGCCAGGCGAGCCAGCGTTTGGCCCAGGCCTTCAATCCGTTGCTGGGGGCCATTCCCCTGGGGCGCGACATGGGCGGTGGCGAACAGGGTGATCAGAGTCTGAGTATCGACCCGTTGGCCGCGACCCTGCACCTGTTTGCCATGGACGCCGAGCCACGCTCCCTGGGCCTGGGGCGCCAGCAACTGCACAGTTCGTTTCGGGCCTGTGCCGGGCCGGACGGTGCCTGGAGCAGCCATGGGCGCTTCGTCCAGGGGCAGTGGCAGGCTGGTGATGCGCCCGGCAATTGGTCCCGGGGCCAGGCCTGGGCCATGCTCGGCCTGGGGGTGGGGGCCGAGCTTTACGGCGCGCCATTCACTGCCGATGCCCAGCGCGCGGCCGCGTACTGGTTGCGCAGCCGGGCGTTGGCCGGGCCGGTCAATCGGTTGTATGAACCCCAGGGTGCGGATGATCCCTGCGCGGCGGCCATGGCCTCCCTGGCCCTGCTCGGGCTGGCGGCCACGGCGGCCGATGGCGAGGCCATGCGCCTGCAAGCCGAGGCGCAACTGGCGGCGATCATTCGTGGGGGCGACTTTCAGCAGGGCTGCTTTGTCGGTCACTGCTACCGCACGGCGCCGGCCGTGGAGCAGAAGGTCGAAACCGCCTGTGGCAGTTTTTTCCTGCTGGCGGCGCTGCTGGCCTGGTCCGGGAAAATCGACCCCAGGTGGATCTGACATAGCGCTTCACCTGCGTGAAGCGCTGGGTCCGGCGGGTTTACAGGCGGAACACATTCACCTGCTGTTCGAGGTTCTGTGCCAACTGCTGCAGCGAGCGCGCGGTCGCGGTGGTTTCCTCCACGGCCTGGCTGTTCTGTTGGGACATCTGGGCGATGCGCTCGACGTTGCGCGCCACGTCCTGGCTGGCGGCGGTCTGTTCGCGCAGGGCCAGGGAGATCTGATCCACCACCCGCACCACGCTGCCTGAAGACTGGCGGATATTGACGATGGCTTCCCCGGCCTGCTGCGCCAGTTCGACCCCGGTCTTCACCTGCTCCACCCCCACGTCCATCTGAGTGACGGCATCCCGGGTGCCGACCTGGATTTTCTTGATCATCTCGGTGATTTCCTGGGTCGAGTTGGCGGTGCGTTGCGCCAGCAGCCGCACTTCGTCGGCCACCACGGCGAACCCGCGGCCCTGTTCGCCGGCGCGGGCGGCCTCGATGGCGGCGTTGAGGGCCAGCAGGTTGGTCTGCTCGGCGATGCCCTTGATCACACTGACGATGCTGGAAATCTGCTCGGAGTGCTGGTCCAGTTCAGCGATCTGGGTTGCCGAGGACTGCACCGTGTCGGCAATCAGACGCATGCTGGCCAGGGTGTCCTGGATCACGCTGCCGCCTTCCTCGGACTGGCGCCCCGAGTCGCTGGACATGGCGTGGGCTTCGCCGGCGTTGTCGGCCACGTGGTTGATGCTGACCGTCAGTTCTTCCACCGTGGCCGCCATGGACGAGGCCGAGTGGGATTGTTCATGGGCCGACGCCGAGAGCTGGGTCGAGGCACTGGAGATACTCTGGGACGCGACCACCAACTGATCGGCGCCTTGCTTGATGCCGGTGATCATGCTCCGCAGGCGTTCCTGCATCACGGCGAAGGCGCTGAGCAGGTTGCTGACTTCATCCTTGCCGCTGCTGGCGATGCTGCTGTCCAGGCGCCCGTCGGCAATCGCCTTGGCCACGTCCACCGCCTGGCGGATGCGCCCCACCAGGTTCGACGACAGCGACCAGGCCACCAGCAGCGCCAGGACTGCCGCAGCCAGGCCGCCGCCGATCAGGATCACCAGAGCCGAGCGCTTGGCCTCGACCATGGCGGTGGAGCGGCTCTCCAGCAGTGCTCGTTCGTCGTCGCGCAGTTCACTGATCAGCTGGCGCATGCCATCCATCTTGGCCTTGTCGCGGCCGGCGGCGATCTGCTCGAGCAGCGCCGACAGCGGCTGGGTGCCGGCGGTCACCGCACGCCGCAGGTTGAGGTGGCTCTGGATATCGTCCTGCATCCACTGATCGTGCAGGACCTTGATGCGCTCCAGGCGCGACTGCTGCGCCGGGTTGTCGGCGGTGCTGCTCTTGATGCGGGCGTAATACTCGGCGAAGGCTTTTTCACCGTCCTGCAAGGGTTGCAGGAAACTCTCCTGGCCGCTCAGGGCAAAACCGCGCACGCCGGTTTCGATATTGATCAGGCTGCGTAGCAGGGACCCGGATTCGTTCATCACTTCGTAGCTGTGGATGTTGCTTTTGACGCTGCTGCTGACCTGATCGAAGCCGCGCAACGCCGAGAGCACCAGGACCAGGATAATCAGCAGGACCAGGCCGAAACCTGCATACAGCTTTTGCGAAATGCTCAGATTGGAAAACATGGGAGGTGGTTCCTGAACCGTTGGCCGAAGAAGTCACAGGCGCTTGCCACAGCGGGCGCCGAGTGATGGCTTATTGATATTTAAATGACATCAACGGTCGGACTTAAGCTGTACAAAAAAAGTTTCATGTACAGGTAATTTTAATCGCCGGAATGGCCGGCGCAGTTGTTTCAGCAGGTAACGGTGGGGGCGGCAGCTGGCGCAGGGCGCGCTCGCAGCACTGTAGCGGCAGGGGTTGAGGCGAGGTGGTGATGCCGTTGCCGCGGCGTCGAGGTGCGCGGCAACGGCGGCGGCTCAACTGGATTGGGCGACGTGGTCGTCCGGCACATCGTCCAGGGCTTCTTCCTGCCCGGGCACTTCGGTCACCACGCTGAAATCACTGACTTCAATGGCGCCATGGCCATAGCCCAGCAGGTGGAAGGAGAACGCTTTGCGCGACTCCGGGTTGGCGAAGCGGAAGTCCAGTTCCAGGGGCTGGTCCGGAGTCACCAGCATCTCGCCGTCCGGCAGGCCCAGTTGCACATCCTGCTCCAGTTCCTTGGCCTTGAGCAGGATGTAGGCGTTCTGTTGCGGGTCCAGGGAGCGCACCTTGAGGCGCACGCTGGTCTGCGAGCCCTTGGGCATTTCCAGGTACTGGGCGCCGATCAGGTTGTCGGCCCAGTCATCCTTGATCTGCGCCTGCAACGGGATCACCGCCGGGCTGCCGAACTGGTAGTGCTGGTTCAACGGCGTGCGCAGCAGGGTGCCGTCCAGGGCCGTGGCCCGGGCGCTGATCAGGCGCGCGCGCTGGCCGCCGTACTGCCCCAGCAGGGTGGCGCGCTCGGCGATAAAGCCGGGGCTGGCGTAGTAGCGGCAGCGCTGCTGGAAGTCGCACTCGGTCAGGGTGCCCAGGCCATCGTGGTAACGCAGCTTGCCGTTGGTGTAGGACATGATCTCGCGCCCGCTGCTGTACTCGCGAAACAGCGAACGGCCGCTGAGGGCGGAGGGCACCGGCAAGGCGAAGTAGTCGAGGATCGATGCGCTCAGGTCCACATGCCCGTAGACCCCGGACTTGATCCTCGGCAGTTGCGCCTGCTCCGGTGCCAGGGTCAGGTTGAACCCCCAGGAAGAGGCCAGGCGTACGCCGTCGATGCCGTGGGATTCGTCCGAGGTGATCACCACCAGGGTGTCCTTGAGCACGCCTTTGCGTTCCAGGCCGCTGAGGAACTGTTCCAGGGCGTCATCCAGGTAACCCACGGCGGCCTGCTTGGGGCTGTCGTAGCGTTGCAGGTAGTCGTCGGGGGCGGAGTAGGGCTGGTGGGTGCCGACGGTGAGCAGCGTCAGCATCCAGGGCTTTTTCTGTTTTTTCAGCTGGCCGACGTAATCCAGGGCGCCTTCGAAAAAGGCCTTGTCGTCCTTGCCCCAGGGAAATTCCAGGTAGTTGTCGTTCTTGAACCACTCCAGGCCGTGGGTCGCGGCAAAGCCGATATGCGGCATGATCTGGTCCTTGGCCATGAACCGCAGGCCCGCACCCTGCAGGTAGTGGGTGGCGAAGCCGTTCTTGCGCAGTTGGGCCGGCAGGCAGGCCTGGTTGCGCTCGCTCTGGGTGAGCATTTCCACACCCTTGGGCGTGCCGTTGTCGAGTTTGTCGTAGTCGCCGCAGAGCATGGCGTACAGGCCGCGAATGGTCTGGTGGGTGTGCAGCACGTAGTCCGGGGTGTTCATGCCGCGCTCGGCCCAGCGGCTGAGGTTGGGCATGAGGTTTTCCTGGTAGCTGCTGTGCAGCGCCTGGCGATTGGCGCCGATGTAGGCCCCGGGGATGCCTTCCAGGGCAATGATCAATACGTTGCGTGCCCGGCCAGGGGCCGCCAGCAGTTTTTCCCCTTGCAGGTCGAGCTGGGTCAGCCCGGCCATCTGTGGAGGGATATCGGCGATATCGCCTTCGAGCCAGTCTTCGGCGCGGGTCTGGAGTTCACCGACACCGGCGGCCAGCAGTTGATGGGGCAGGTTGAACAGGCGCCACTGGTCAGCCTCGGACGGCTGCAGGTTCTGGGTGCCCCAATGGGCGATCAACAGCAGCACCGGCACGCAGCCGCTGTAGCGCGGCAAGGGCGGGGCGGCATGGGCCCGGCCGGCCCAGCGGGTGGCCAGCCACAGGCCCAGGGCCAGGAGCAGGGCGACGCCGATCCAGGGCTGGGACATGCCGCCGCCGGTGGAGTTGCCCAGGAATTGCGGGTCGATCAGGTAGTGCAGGTCTGCCGGCGTCGGCAACCGGCCGACAGCGGTGACCAGCTCGGCGGTGGACAGGGTAAACAGGCTCCACACCAGCAGCACCGGCAGCGCCAGCCACCAGGGCCGGCGATGCAGCGTGACCACCAGCAGGCTGCCGATGGCCAGGTCGGAGACGTAGCCCAGGGGTTCGGACCAGCCCAGCACGGCGCGCAGGACCAGGGGCAGGACCAGCACCCAGCCGATCAGGGCGATAAGCGCGGCGCGGGGGTGTTGCAACCCGTGACGAATGAAATTCACAAAGAGGGTTCCAGTCATTAAGTGGTCATAAAAGTGTGCGCGATGTTACCGGGCTACGAGGGCAAATGGGGGATATTCCCGGCCACGCAGGTGTTGGCGAATGCTTCGCCGGGGATGCAAGTGGCCTGCATGCCGCGCGCTGCAAGCCCTGGCGCGCAGACAGGGCACAGGCGCTGAACGGGTGAATCGGGGGGATTAACTGTTTCAGGCTGTTAAACGACGCCCTACGTCATACGGTTGTAGCCGCTGCCGAGGCACGAGGCTGCGCTGGCCCTGGAGGACGCCGGAGGTGTGTCAGGTGCATCTTCGGCATCGATCAGGGCCAACGTCCGAGCGCAGCCCGAGACTTGGGCAGGGGCTACGGGCTATTCGCCACGGATGTATTGCTCCAACTGGCGGATCAGGTCGGCCTGTTCGGCGATGGCTTCCTTGACCAGGTCGCCGATGGACAGCAGGCCCAGCAACTGCCCGTTCTCCACCACCGGCAAGTGCCGCAGATGGCTGTCGGTCATGATGCCCATGCAGGTCTCTACGCTCTGGTGCGAGTCCACGGTGATCACCGGCGAACTCATGATTGCGCTGACTGGGGTGCCAACCGAGGACCGCCCGTGTAACACCAGTTTGCGCGCGTAGTCGCGCTCACTGATGACCCCCACGACCACGCCGTTTTCCAGGACCGGCAGGGCGCCGACGTTTTTTTCCGCCATCAGCATCAGGGCCTCCAGCACCATCTGGTGGGGCGCGATGGTGTGGACTTTCTGGTTGTGTTGGGCCTTCAGCTTGAGTACTTGCGCGACGCTCTTCATGGGGCGCTCCTGTTGTTGTGCCTGGGACGACGACGCATCGCCCGCAGGGGTTCCTACAGAATCGTAGAGACTGGCCCAACCGGCAAGGTTGAATACGTCGCCCAAACACGAAAAAACGCCGTACCCAGGCTGTTTTTGCCCAATAGCCCAAAGATCGGCGCTTTTAGCCGCTCATAGCGCCTGCCCGCTGCTGAAGCGCTGCAAGCTGAAGGCGCTCAGGTCGACATCGCTGCGGCCATCGACACAGCGTTGAGCCAGGGCTTCGCCGATGGCCGCCGAGTGCTTGAAGCCATGCCCGGAGCAGGCGCTGACCACCGTGACATTGGCCAGGCGCGGGTGCTGGTCGATGATAAAGCCCGAATCCGGGGTCACGGTGTAGGCGCAGACCGCCGACTTCACCAACTGCGGGGTGACCCCGGTGAAATTGACCGCCACCAGATGGCGGTACATCTGCTCGGCCTCGGCGCTGCTGACCTGGCGATCCAGGGTGTCCGGCAGCGAGGTGGCGCTGTACTGCTCGGTGGCGATTTTCATGCTGCCTTCCCCGGGTACCGGCGGGAAGCCGTAGCAGGTCTCGGCCTCGCTGGCGCCGTGGATGATAAAACTCGGCGAGCGCGGGGCGAAGGGCGTCGGTTGGGCGAGCTTGAACCAGTACAGGGTTTGCCGGCAGACCCGCAGCAACTGGTCGAACGGTGCCCCCAGCAGTTCGCTCGACCACATGCCGGCACAGACAATGGCCTTGCCCGCCGTCACGCTGCGGCCTTGGCTGGTGATCCGCACCAGGCCGTCTTCGTTGGCCAGCGCCGTCACTGTTTCGCCGCCGATCCAGGTCGCCCCGAGGGCTTGGGCGCGGGTCAGTTGTGCCTCGATGCAACGTTCGGGGCGCACATAACCGCCGCCGGGCTCGAAGTAGCCCAGGGCACTGTCGTGGATCGGCGCGAACTGCGGGAACCGCTGGCGAATCTGCGCCGCGTCCAGCACCTCATGCTCGATGCCGTTGCGCCGCGCCAGCTCGATGCTGTGTTCGGTGAAGTCCGCGGCGCTGTCAGCGGCGGGCGCGGTGGCGCTGGAGGTCATCACCAGCACCCCGCACTGTTCGAACAGCTGCACATCCAGCTCGTTTTCCAGCTCGCGCCAGATCTGCTGCGAGCGTATCGCCAGCGGCACATAGGCCGCGCCTTCGCCCACCGCCTGGCGGGTGATGCGCGTGTCGCCATGGCTGGAACCCAGGTCGTGGGGCGGGGTGAACCGGTCGATGCCGAGCACCTTCACCCCGCGCTTGGCCAGTTGGTAGAGGGTGGCGGCGCCCATGGCGCCCAGGCCTACGACAACAACATCGAAATCGGGTGTATGCACGGCAAAAATCCTTGGACAGGGAGGTTCAGCGGCGATTGATGGCGGACAGGGTTATAGGCGCGATGATCCGGTGAAACGGCGCCACCGGCAGCATGTACAGGCGCCCCAGCCAGTTGTGCGGGTGCACCACGGTGGACAGCACCACCGGCCGTTGGCCATCGGCGGTCAGTGGCAGAAGGTTCAGCGACAGGTGCACATCCAGATGCTTGTCGCGGTCCACCACCAGCACCTCGTCGGGGCGCTGGGAGATCAGGGTGAAGATGCCGACCCGGTCGCCGGGCTGGTAATCCTCGTCGGGGCGGGACAGGTCGATACGGGTCAGGCGCCCCAGGTCCTTGAGGCCGAACAGCTGCACCACGCGGTTGCGCAGGCTCATCAGGTGGTCGATCCAGGCCGGCGTCTGGCTCATCAGGTTCAGCACATGGCGCATGGCGGTGCGTTCGGGATCAGTCGCCAGGGTCTGGCGGCAATCGATGAAAGTCGCGCCGGGGGCGAGGGCGGCGATGCTGGAGTCACTGGGCAGCGGGCAAGGGTGAACGGGTGACTTCATCGGTACGGCTCCCTGAAAAATGGCGGCTTCGGGCTTCATGCCCCTTAGCCATGGCAGACGCGGGGAAAAATACCACTTCTGTGGACTGGCAGCTTGCGCGGGCTAGGGCGCAATCTCCCTCGCCACCGATATGCCTCGGGCCTGGGGCTCGGCGTTGTGCACCAGCAACTGGCCGAACGCCTCGGCCGCCGCGCTCTTCTCGCCGCTGCTCCAGGCCAGCAGGAAGCGCGCCCCGGGCAGCGTCGGCAGACCGTATTCGCCGTCGACAATGCGCAGGCCCGGGCGCAGGTCGCTGGCCATTTGCACGGTCACCCCGAGGCCGGCGAGCACCGCATTGCGAATGCCTTCCTGGCTGGGCGAGCTGAACGCCAGGTGCCAGCTGCCGGCGCTTGCGCCCAGGGCGTCGAGGCCGATCTGCCGGTTGACGCAGGGTGCCGGCGCCAGGGCCAGGGGCAGGGAGGCCCCCGGGGCCAGGTCGAAGTGCTCGGCGGCGACCCAGACGAAGCGGGCACTGCGCAGCACTTCGCCGCTGTCCCGCCGCCCCGTCTCCGAGAGCACCACCGCCAGGTCCAGTTCCCCGGCCTTGAGCATTTTGCGCAGGTCGAGGTAGGTGCCGACGCTGACGTCCAGGCGCACCTCGGGAAAGGCCCGGGAGAACTGGCAAAGCAGCGGCGGCAGACGCTCGCCCATAAAGGTTTCGGGGACGCCGAAGCGCACCACGCCGCCCAGTCGCGAAGGCTGGAAGCGCCGCGCCAGGGCATCCAGGGAGGCAAGGATCTGCTGCGCGTGCTGCAGCACGTCCTGGCCGTCTTCGGTCAGGCTCAGGCGCCGGGTGGTGCGCAGCAGCAGGGGTTGGCCCAGTTGCTCTTCCAGGCGGCGGATCTGATGGCTGACTGCCGACTGGGTGAGGTTCAGGCGTTTGCCGGCGCGGGTGAAGCCGCCGCATTCATGGACCGCAACCAAGGCCCGCAGCAGGGTGGGATCGATATTCAAGACAGGCTGCCATTCATGATGGGAATTACTGGATCCTACAAAATTTAATCATTTCCGTCATCAAGCGGGCTTGCCCAGACTTGAGCCCGCAGTCGCCAGCGGCTGAAACCTGCCGACCCTCTTTCTGGAAACCACTCGATGTCACCATCTCCTTCATCCAACCCACTGGCCCTGGCAGCGGTCTGCCTGGCCGCGCTGATGTTCGGCCTGGAAATCTCCAGCGTGCCGGTGATTCTCCCGGCCCTGGAAAGCCGCCTGCAGGGTGATTTCAAGGACCTGCAATGGATCATGAACGCCTACACCATCGCCTGCACCGTGGTGCTGATGGCCACCGGTGCCCTGGCCGACCGCTTCGGGCGCAAGCGGGTGTTTGTGCTGAGCATCCTGGCCTTTGGCCTGGCCTCGTTGCTCTGCGGCCTGGCGCAGGACGTGAACCTGCTGATTGCCGGTCGAGCGCTTCAGGGGCTGGCCGGTGGCGCGATGCTGATCACCCAGGTGGCGATCCTGTCCCAGCAGTTTCGCCAGGGACGGGAGCGCAGCCGGGCCTTCGCGGCCTGGGGCATGGTGTTTGGCATCGGCCTGGGGTTTGGGCCGATCATCGGCGGGGTTATCCTGGCGCTGTCCAGTTGGCCATGGATCTTCCTGGTGCACGGGCCTCTGGCGCTGCTGACCCTGGGGCTGGCTTTGGGCGGGGTGGAGGAATCGCGCCAGGCCCGGGCCGGCAAGCTGGATGGCGCGGGGATTGTGCTGCTGTCCCTGGCGGTGTTCGGCCTGGCGTTTCTCCTGACCCAGGGCTCGAGCCTGAGCCGCCCCGGCACCGTGCTCATGGTCCTGGCAACCCTGGCCTGTTGCGCCGCCTTTGTCCGCGCCGAGCGCCGCAGCCCGCAACCGATGTTCGAGCGGGAGGTGTTGCGCAACCGTCGCTTCTGCGGGGCGTTGCTGGGGTCCATGGGCATGAACTTCAGTTTCTGGCCCTTCATGATCTACCTGCCGATCTACTTTCACAGCGCCCTGGGCTACGACAGCCTGCACAGCGGCCTGGCGCTGCTGGCCTATACCTTGCCGACCCTGGTCTTTCCTCCGGTGGGCGAGCGCCTGGCCCTGCGCTTCGAACCCGGCCGGGTGATCCCCCTGGGGTTGTCCTGCATCGGCCTGGGGTTTGTGGCGATGTACGGTGCCAGCCAGTGGGCGGCGGTCAATGACCTGGCGATACTGCCCGGCGCCTTGCTGGCGGGGATCGGCCTGGGCATCACCAATACCCCGGTCACCAACACCACCACCGGTTCGGTGCCTGCCGAGCGTGCGGGCATGGCCTCGGGCATCGACATGAGCGCGCGGATGATTTCCCTGGCGCTGAATATCGCCTTGATGGGCCTGATCCTGGTGGCCGGGGTCGGCGCCTATCTGCAGCGTCACCTGAGCGGCGTGCTGGATGCCGGGCAAGTGCACCTTTGGGCGGAGCAGATCGCCGCCGGCCAGGGTGCGCTTGAGGGCTTGCCGTGGCTGGCCGGCGGTTCGGCGCAGGCGGCCCTGGCCCATGGCTTTGGCTGGGTGATGCTGTACGGCGGCTTGAGCGTCTGCGGGCTGGCGCTGTTCAGTGTCCTGACCTTCGCTCCCTGGCGGCGCGCGCGGCTGGGCAGTGTCAGTTGAACGCAAAAAAGGCGCCCTGACAGACCGTGTGAAAACGCAGTGGTTTTCACGCGGGCGGTGAAGGCGCCAAGGGGTTCACCCCAACCGAGGGGGGCCGGGTGAAGCCGTTCGCAGCAAAGGTCGCGGTGGTAAGGCGCGACGGGAACGGAAGTGAGGGGCGCGCCGAGTGCTGGCGCGCCGGGGTTATTTGCCGAGCTTGACCTTGGTCCAGCCACGGGTCATCAGGCGCTGCACGGTGATGGGCTGGTCGGGGATCGCGTACAGGGTGGCGAGCACTTCCTGAGGCGGGTAGGACGCCGGGTCGTTGCGGATCGCTTCGTCCACCAGGGGCGTGGCCGCCGCGTTGGCGTTGCTGTAGCCGACGCTGTTGGTGACCTCGGCGATGATGTCCGGGCGCATCAGAAAGTTCATGAAGGCATAGGCGTTGTCGACGTTGCTCGCGTCCCGGGGGATGGCCACCATGTCGTAGAAGCTGCCGGCGCCTTCTTTGGGAATGCTGTAGTCGATCTTCACCCCGTTGTTGGCTTCTTCAGCCCGGGCGCGGGCTTGCAGTACGTCGCCGGAGTAGCCCACGGCCACGCAGATATTACCGTTGGCCAGGTCCGAGATGTACTTGGACGAATGGAAGTACGCCACCGAAGGGCGGATCTTCATGAACACGTCCTGAGCCTGGGCGATCTGCTGTTTGTCCTGGGAGTTCACCGGGAAACCCAGGTAGTGCAGGGCCGCGGGCAGCATTTCGGTCGGCGAGTCGAGGAAGCTGATGCCGCAGGCCTTGAGCTTCTCGGCGTTCTCGGGTTTGAACAGCAGGTCCCAGGAGTTCAGCGGCGCGTCGGTGCCCAATGCCTGGCGGACTTTTTCCGGGTTGTAGCCGATGCCGATCGAGCCCCACATGTACGGGAAGGCATGGGCGTTGTCGGGGTCGCTGGCGGCGGCGTTTTTCAGCAGCACCGGGTTCAGGTTCTTCCAGTTGGGCAGCTTGGACTTGTCCAGGGGCTGGTAGACCCCGGCCTTGATCTGCTTGGCCAGGAAGCTGTTGGACGGGACCACGATGTCGTAGCCCGACTTGCCGGCCAGCAGCCGCGCTTCCAGGGTTTCATTGCTGTCGAAAACGTCGTAGGTGACGTGGATGCCCGTCTCGGCCTCGAACTTTTTCAGGGTGTCGGGGGCGATGTAGTCCGACCAGTTATAGACGCGCAGCACCTTGTCGTCGGCCTGGGCGCCGCCAGCCATGGCGCCCAACAGGGACAGTGTGAGCAGAGTCCTGCCAAACCTTTTCATGCATCCAACTCCATTTCTTGTTGTGGGGTAAAACGCGACGGCCTAGGCCGTCGCTGGCGTTCGTTGTGGCTGCTTGGGTTGCGCCTGCCAGGTTTCGCTGGTGGTCTGCTCCATGGCTTCCTGGATCGCCCGCTTGCGGTTGGCTTCGGCCTTGCGGCTGAAGTACCAGACCATGAAGGTCACCAGGGACACCGCCAGCAGAATCAGGCTGGCCACGGCGTTGATCTCCGGCTTGACCCCCAGGCGCACGGCGGAGAACACCTCCATCGGCAGGGTGGTGGAGCCGGGCCCGGAAACGAAACTGGCCAGCACCAGGTCATCCAGGGACAAGGCGAACGACATCATGCCGCCTGCCGCGAGCGAGGGCGCGATCATAGGGATTGTGATCAGGAAAAACACCTTGAATGGCCGCGCACCGAGGTCCATGGCGGCTTCTTCGATGGACAGGTCCAGCTCCCGCAGGCGTGCCGAGACCACTACCGCAACATAGGCGGCGCAGAACGTGGTGTGGGCGATCCAGATGGTCACCAGGCCGCGTTCCATGGGCCAGCCGATCATCTGTGCCATGGCCACGAACAGCAACAACAGCGACAGGCCGGTGATCACTTCGGGCATCACCAGGGGCGCCGTCACCAGGCCGCCGAACAGGGTCCGGCCCTTGAAGCGGGTGACCCGGGTCAGCACGAAGGCGGCGAGGGTGCCCAGGGCCACGGCGGCCACGGCGGTGTAGCAGGCAATCTCCAGGGAGCGCGCCACCGAGCCCATCAGTTGGGTGTTGTCGAGCAGGCCCAGGTACCACTTGAACGACCAGCCGCCCCAGACCGTCACCAGCTTGGAGGCGTTGAACGAGTAGATCACCAGAATCAGCATCGGCAGGTAGATGAACAACAAGCCGAGCACCAGCATCAGGGTCGAAAAACTGAAACGCTTCATGCCCGTGCCTCCATTTCTTTGGCCTGGCTGCGGTTGAACAGCAGGATGGGAATAATCAGGATCGCCAGCATCACCACCGCCAGGGCGGACGCCACCGGCCAGTCGCGGTTATTGAAGAACTCCTGCCACAGCACGCGGCCGATCATCAGGGTTTCCGGGCCGCCCAGCAGTTCCGGGATCACGAACTCGCCGACCACCGGGATGAACACCAGCATGCACCCGGCAACGATGCCGTTCTTGGCCAGGGGCACGGTGATTTTCCAGAAGTTGTTGAAGTTGCTCGAGCCCAGGTCCGAAGCCGCTTCCAGCAGGCTCTGGTCGTGCTTGACCAGGTTGGCGTACAGCGGCAGCACCATGAACGGCAGGTAGGCGTAGACCACGCCGATGTACACCGCGGTGTTGGTGTTGAGGATTTCGATCGGGCTCGAGGTCAGGCCGCTCCACATCAGGAAGGCGTTGAGCAGGCCGTTGTTGCTGAGGATGCCCATCCAGGCGTAGACGCGGATCAGGATCGCGGTCCAGGTCGGCATCATGATCAGCAGCAGCAACACGTTTTGCGCTTCCTTGCGCGCCTTGGAAATCGCATAGGCCATGGGAAAGCCGATCGCCAGGCACATCAGGGTGCTGAGCAGGGCAATCTTCAACGAGCCCAGGTAGGCCGAGATGTACAACTCGTCGGCGCCCAGCAGGCTGTAGTTGCCCAGGTTCAGCAGCACCTGGAGTTTCTGGTCGACGAAGCTGTAGATCTCCGAGTAGGGCGGAATCGCCACCGCCGCTTCTGAGAAGCTGATTTTCATCACCAGGAAGAACGGCAGCATGAAAAACAGGAACAGCCAGAGGAAGGGAATGCCGATCACCAGCTTGCGACCGCTGGGCAGCACACGGATCAACGCCTGATTGAAAGTGCTCATGGTCGAAGTACTCATGCCCGCAGTACCACGCCGCTGTCGTCTTCCCACCACACGTACACCGTGTCGTCCCAGGTCGGCCGGGCGCCACGGCGTTCGGCGTTGGCCATGAACGACTGGACGATCTTGCCGCTGGGCAGCTCGACGTAGAACACCGAGTGGCCGCCGAGGTAGGCGATGTCATGCACCTTGCCCTGGGACCAGTTGTAACTGTTCTCGGGTTTGACGGTGCTGACCAGCATTTTTTCCGGGCGGATGGCGTAGGTCACCGACTTGTCCTGCACCGAGGTGCTGACTCCGTGGCCGACGTAGATCGGCTGTTCCAGCTCGGGGCAGTGGATGATGGCGTGGCCTTCGAGGTCTTCGACCACGGTGCCGTCGAAGGCATTCACGTTGCCGATGAACTCGCACACCAGACGGCTCACCGGGGCTTCGTAGATGTCCACCGGGCTGCCGATCTGGGCGATCCAGCCCAGGTGCATGATGGCGATGCGCTGGGCCATGGTCATGGCCTCTTCCTGATCGTGGGTCACCATCACGCAGGTCACGCCCACGCGTTCGATGATCTCCACCAGCTCCAGTTGCATCTGCGAGCGCAGCTTTTTATCCAGGGCGCCCATGGGTTCGTCGAGCAGCAGCAGTTTCGGGCGCTTGGCCAGGGAGCGGGCCAGGGCCACGCGCTGGCGCTGGCCGCCGGAGAGCTGGTGGGGTTTGCGCCGGGCGTACTGGGTCATGTGCACCAGCTTGAGCATTTCCTCGACCCGGGCCTCGATCTCGCTGGCCGGCAGGCGATCCTGCTTGAGGCCGAAGGCGATGTTCTGGGCCACGGTCATGTGCGGGAACAGGGCATAGGACTGGAACATCATGTTGATCGGCCGCTCATAGGGCGGCATATCGGTGATGTCCACGCCATCCAGCAGGATGCGGCCTTCGGTGGGCCGTTCGAAACCGGCGAGCATGCGCAGCAGGGTGGACTTGCCGGAACCGGAGCCGCCCAGCAGGGCGAAGATCTCGCCCTGGTGGATCTCCAGGGACACATCGTCCACGGCCACGGTTTCATCGAACTTCTTGGTCACGCGGTCGATCTTCACCAGCACCTTTTGTGGTTGCTGATGACCTTCCAGAGCCTTGCGATAAATGCTGGAGGCGTTTGCCATGTGAAACTCCCAACAGGTCGTCGGGCCAATGCGGCCTGACTTAATAAGGTTGATTGCAAACCTGCACCGTCAGTGCTGTGCAGGTTTATTCGGCGCCGCCGTCCTGGCTGCCTGGCCTTGCTTGTTGTTGTTCAGGTGTTGCCGTTCACGCCGCACGACGGGCGCACGGAAGTGCGCGCGCCGGGTGGGCAGGGCGTGTCAATCGGTGACTCGGGTGCTTGCAACCCTGTGCGGGCTGCCTTGGGTTAAAGGCGCTGACGCTGCGCGGCACGGTGCCGGCAGGCATCGCCAAAGGCCTGGAAAATGCTCAGGTAGGCCGGGTTCGACAGGACCTGCCATTCCGGGTGCCACTGCACGCCGAAGGCAAACGCCTGGCTGTGCTCCACGGAAACGGCTTCGATCAGGCCATCCGGGGCCACGGCCTCGACCCGCAGGCCATCGCCCAGGCGGTCGATGCCCTGGCTGTGGATCGAGTTGACCTGGATCTCGCCGGCCAGGCCCATGGCCTCGAACGCACCGCCGGGCTGGATCGCCACCGGGTGCGCCGGGGCGTACTGGACTTCAAGGCGCGGGTCGTCGGCTTCGCGGTGGTCCATATAGCCCGGCAGTTCATGCACCTTCTGGTGCAGGCTGCCGCCAAAGGCCACGTTCATTTCCTGGAAGCCACGGCAGATACCGAGGACCGGCACGCCGGCCTCTACCGCCGCCCGCAACAGGGGCAGGGTGGTGGCGTCGCGCTGCGGGTCATGGGCGGTGCCCGGCGCGCTGGGAGTGCCTTGATAGTGGAAGGGTTCGACATTGGATGGCGAGCCGGTAAACAGCAGGCCATCGACGTAGCGCAGCAGATCCTTGATCTCGCAGAGGTCCGCCAGGGAAGGGATGATCACCGGCAACCCCAGGGCCGCGACGCTGACAGCACGCAAGTACTTGTCGCCGCTGACATGGTAGGGGTGCAGGCCAATCTCTTTGACGCACGCAGTAACACCGATCAATGGCTTGAGTGCCATTTTTATCACCTCGAAATTCACGCTGGAACGAGTTTTTCCAGAGCTTATCCTCGTTGATTTTAATTAACAACTTTCCTGTAAAAAATTATAAACACCGCATGGCGTGATCAGGCTGATTAACGGGGTGTGCGCCCTGTATCGGCCTGATTGGTGTCAATATAATTAACGAAACACCCCAGGTGTTCGCTATTGACTTCACTTTGTCTTTCGGATTGACTGCTGTCACGAAACAGCTTTGAACATAATAATTAACACAATAGGTGCATCATGTCGGTCCCACTGCGTGCCGTTCAGCTCAACGAAGCCAACGCCTTTCTGAAAAAACACCCTGAGGTCCTGTACGTCGATCTGCTGATTGCAGACATGAACGGCGTGGTGCGCGGCAAGCGCATCGAACGCACCGCGCTGCACAAGGTGTACGAAAAAGGCATCAACCTCCCGGCCTCGTTGTTCGCCCTGGACATCAACGGCTCCACCGTGGAAAGCACCGGCCTGGGCCTGGACATCGGCGACTCCGACCGCATCTGCTACCCGATCCCGGACACCCTGAGCATCGAGCCCTGGCAGAAGCGCCCCACCGCGCAGCTGTTAATGACCATGCATGAACTCGAAGGCCAGCCGTTCTTCGCCGACCCGCGGGAAGTGCTGCGTCAGGTGGTGAGCAAGTTCGACGAACTGGGCCTGACTATCTGCGCCGCGTTCGAGCTGGAGTTCTACCTGATCGACCAGGACAACGTGAACGGTCGCCCGCAAGCGCCGCGCTCGCCCATCTCCGGCAAACGCCCGCATTCGACCCAGGTCTACCTGATCGATGACCTCGACGAATACGTCGATTGCCTGCAAGACATCCTTGAAGGCGCGAAAGAGCAGGGCATCCCCGCCGACGCCATCGTCAAGGAAAGCGCCCCGGCGCAGTTCGAGGTCAACCTGCACCACGTCAGCGACCCGATCAAGGCCTGCGACTACGCGGTACTGCTCAAGCGCCTGGTGAAAAACATCGCCTACGACCACGAGATGGACACCACCTTTATGGCCAAGCCCTACCCGGGCCAGGCCGGTAATGGCTTGCACGTGCACATCTCGATCCTCGACAAAAAGGGCAACAACATCTTCGCCAGCGAAGACCCCGAGACCAACGACGCCCTGCGCCACGCCATCGGCGGCGTGCTGGAAACCCTGCCGGCGCAGATGGCGTTCCTCTGCCCCAACGTCAACTCCTACCGCCGTTTCGGCGCGCAGTTCTATGTGCCGAACTCGCCGAGCTGGGGCATCGACAACCGCACCGTGGCTGTGCGCGTGCCGACCGGTTCGGCGGATGCCGTGCGCATAGAGCACCGAGTGGCCGGCGCCGACGCCAACCCCTATCTGCTGATGGCCTCGGTACTGGCCGGTATTCACCATGGCCTGACCAACAAGATCGAGCCGGGGGCGCCGGTCGAAGGCAACTCCTACGAGCAGAACGAGCAAAGCCTGCCCAACAACCTGCGTGACGCCCTGCGCGAGCTGGACGACAGCGAAGTCATGGCCAGGTACATCGACCCGCTGTACATCGACGTGTTTGTGGCGTGCAAGGAAAGTGAGCTGGCCGAGTTCGAGAATTCGATTTCCGACCTTGAGTACAACTGGTACCTGCACACGGTCTGACGGCCCTCCCACTTTTTGCGTTGAGCACTGCATATGACCAAGCATCGCAATGACTGGGAGCAGCACTTCCAGTCCCTGAGCCTTGAAGGCCGGGCCTTTATCGACGGCGAGTACCGCTGGGCCGAAAGCGGCGAGACCTTTGACAGCATCAGCCCGGTGGACGGGCGGTTTCTGGCCCGGGTCGCCAGCACCGATACCGCCGACGCCGACGCGGCGGTGGACGCTGCACGCCGGGCGTTCGAATCCGGGGTCTGGCGCTTGCAGGCCCCGGCGGCGCGCAAGCGGGTGCTGCTCCGGTTCGCCGAGCTGATCCTCGAGAATCAGGAAGAACTGGCGCTCCTGGAAACCCTGGACATGGGCAAGCCGATCGGCGATTCCATGGCCATCGACGTGCCGGCCACCGCCAACGCGATCCGCTGGAGCGCCGAGGCCATCGACAAGCTCTACGACGAAGTGGCGCCCACGCCCCACGACCAGTTGGGCCTGATCACGCGGGAACCCTGCGGCGTGGTGGCAGCCATCGTGCCGTGGAATTTCCCGATGATCATGGCCAGCTGGAAGTTCGCTCCGGCCCTGGCGGCGGGTAACTCGTTCATCCTCAAGCCTTCGGAAAAATCGCCGTTGACCGCCATTCGCCTGGCCCGGCTGGCACTCGAGGCCGGCATTCCCCCGGGCGTGTTCAACGTGCTGCCGGGCTACGGCCACACCGTCGGCAAGGCCCTGGCCCTGCATATGGATGTGGACGTGCTGGCCTTTACCGGTTCCACCGGGGTGGCCAAGCAACTGCTGGCGTATTCCGGCCAGAGCAATATGAAGCGGGTGTGGCTGGAGGCTGGCGGCAAGAGCCCCAACGTGGTGTTCGCCGATGCTCCGGACCTGCGCGCCGCAGCAGAAGCGGCAGCGGCCGGGATCGCCTTCAACCAGGGCGAAGTCTGCGTGGCCGGTTCGCGGCTGCTGGTGCAGCGCTCGATCCGCGAGGCATTTATTCCGTTACTGGTGCAAGCGCTCCAGGCCTGGAAGCCGGGGCACCCCCTGGACCCGGCGACCAAGGTCGGCGCGGTGGTCGATCAGCGGCAACTGGACAACGTGTTGCGCTATATCGAGATCGGCAAGGAGCAGGGCGCCCAGCTATTGGTCGGCGGCCAGCGCACCCTGCAGGACACGGGCGGGCAGTACGTGGAGCCGACGATTTTCGACGGTGTGACCAACGCCATGACCATCGCCCGCGAAGAAATCTTCGGCCCGGTGTTGTCGCTGATCAGCTTCGACACCGAAGAAGAAGCGCTGGCGATCGCCAACGACAGCATCTTCGGCCTGGCGGCTGCGGTGTGGACCGCCAACCTCAGCCGCGCCCACCGCTTCGCCCGGGGCCTGCGCGCCGGCAGCGTGTGGGTCAACCAGTATGACGGCGGCGACATGACCGCGCCGTTCGGCGGCTTCAAGCAGTCGGGCAATGGCCGCGACAAGTCGCTGCACGCCTTTGACAAGTACACCGAGCTCAAAGCCACCTGGATCAAGCTCTAAGCCCTAATAACAACGGCGATTGCCGGCCTGCGCCGGCCAGTCGCCCGGGAGTCCGAACCATGCAACCTCATGTAAACAGCTACTACGCCGCGACCCGCAACCACACCGGCGACTTCCCCGTGCTTGAAGAGCTGGTGGAGTGCGATGTCTGTGTGATTGGCGCCGGTTATACCGGCCTGTCGTCGGCGCTGTTCCTGGCTGAAGCCGGCTACAGCGTCACCGTGCTCGAAGCGGCCAAGGTCGGCTTCGGCGCCAGCGGGCGCAACGGCGGGCAACTGGTCAACTCCTACAGCCGTGACGTGGATGTGATCGAACAGCGCTACGGTGAAAAGAGCGCCGAAATCCTCGGCAGCATGATGTTCGAAGGCGCCGATATCATTCGCCAGCGTATCCAGCACTACGACATCCAGTGCGACTACCGCCCGGGCGGGATCTTCGCCGCGCTGAACAAAAAGCAGCTCAAGGGCCTGGCTGAACAGAAAAGCAGCTGGGAGCGCTACGGCAACCGCAATCTGCAACTGCTCGATGCCAAGGACATGGCGCGTGAAGTGGGCTGTGACAACTACGTTGGCGGCCTGCTGGACAAGCAGGGCGGCCACGTCCACCCGCTGAACCTGGCCCTGGGTGAAGCCAGCGCCATCATCGGCCTGGGCGGCAAGATCTTCGAGCAATCGGCGGCCGAGGAAATCACCTACGGCGAACCCAACGTGGTGCGTACGGCCAAGGGCGTGGTCCGGGCCAAGTACCTGCTGATCGCCGGCAATGCCTACCTGCCGCAAAACCTCGACCCACGGGTGACCCGCAAAAGCATGCCTTGCGGTTCGCAGATCGTGGTCACCGAGCCGCTGTCGGAAAAAGTCGCGCGCAGCCTGATCACTAACAATTACTGCGTCGAAGACTGCAACTACCTGCTTGACTACTACCGCCTGACCGCTGACAACCGGTTGCTGTATGGCGGTGGCGTGGTCTACGGCGCCCGCGAGCCGGACGACATCGAGCAACTGATCCGGCCGAAGATCCTCAAGACCTTCCCGCAGCTGAAAGACGTCAAGATCGACTACCGCTGGACCGGCAACTTCCTGCTGACCATGTCGCGCATGCCGCAGTTTGGCCGTATCGAAAAGAACGCCTACTACATGCAGGGCTACAGCGGGCACGGCGTCACCTGTTCGCATTTGGCGGGCAAGCTGATCAGCGAAGTGATCCGTGGTGACGCCGAACGCTTCGACGCCTTTGCCTCCCTACCGCACATGCCGATGTTCGGCGGCCGTACCTTTCAGGCCCCGCTGACGGCCATGGGCGCCGCCTACTACGCCCTGCGCGACCGCTTCGGTATCTGACGCCGCCGCCCTCCAGTGCTGAGCGCTTCCTGTGGCGAGGGAGCTTGCTCCCGCTGGAGGGCACAACCCTCCCAAACCGGGCGACCGCGATCAATCCAAACAACCCGAGCGCCTGATTGACGACCGCTGCGCGGCCGAGCGGGAGCAAGCTCCCTCACCACAAAAAGGCAGGGTTTCAGGGGGCTGTAGCCCGCGCCAACCCAGCCCGAAATTCCCCCGTCATTCCCCTCATCGCCAGTCTTTACAGCACCTGTGTCAAACATGTTTAAATAGCCGCCTTTCAGGCTCCAGGGGCAGCCAAATCGCGAAGTTCGCGACCCAACCGCCGCAAAATACCCTTAAGTTCCTCTCACATAAGGCTGTTATGGACACGGGCACCCGACTCAAACTCGTTCGCGAAAGCTACAAACTCTCCCAGCGCGAGCTGGCCCGTCGTAGCGGCGTGACCAACGCCACCATCTCCCTGATCGAACAGAATCGCGTCAGCCCCTCCGTCAGCTCCCTGAAAAAGCTGCTGGAAAGCATCCCCATGTCCCTGGCGGACTTTTTCACCTTCGACCAGCCGCCACGGGAACACCAATACATCTTCCGCGCCAACGAACAGCCCGACCTGGGCCGCGACGGCCTGCGCCTGCTGTTGGTGGGCGCACCGATCCCCAGCCGCCAGATGCGCTTTCTGCGGGAGCAATACGCCCCCGGCGCCAGCTCCGGCGAAGAACCGATCGTGCATGCCGAAGGCGAGGAGTGTGGTCTTGTCACCCGTGGCACCGTCGAGCTCACCGTCGATGGCCAGGTCAGCATATTGAATCCGGGGGATGGCTATTACTTCCCCACCACCTTGCCCCACAGGTTTCGCAATATCGGGCAGGATGAGGCGGAAATCATCAGCGCGAATACGCCGGCGAACTTCTAGGTAGGGTTGGGCAGGGCTTCTGTGGCGAGGGAGCTTGCTCCCGCTGGGGCGCCCGGCGCCCTCAATCCAGGCACCGCGCGCGATCAGGCATGCCACGTGCCTGACGGGAATGCCGCTTCCACCTGAAGCGGCACATCCCTTGGGTCAATCGTCCAGGTTGCCCATGGCCGTGGTGTTGAACCCGCCATCCACGTACATGATTTCCCCGCTGATACCCGAGGCCAGGTCCGAGCAGAGGAAGGCACCGGCGTTGCCGACTTCTTCGATGGTCACATTGCGCCGCAGAGGCGTTTGCGCTTCGTTGGCGGCGAGCATTTTGCGGAAGTTCTTGATCCCGGAAGCGGCGAGGGTGCGGATCGGTCCCGCCGATACCGCGTTGACGCGGGTGCCTTCCGGGCCGAGGCTGCCGGCCAGGTAGCGCACGCCGGCTTCCAGGCTGGCCTTGGCCATGCCCATGACGTTGTAGTTGGGCATGGTGCGCTCGGCGCCCAGGTAAGACAGGGTCAACAGGCTGCCGTTACGGCCCTTCATCATCGGCCGCCCGGCCTTCGCCAGGGCGATAAAGCTGTAGGCGCTGATGTCGTGGGCAATGCGGAAGCCATCGCGGGTGGTGGCTTCGGTGAAGTCGCCGTCCAACTGGTCGCCAGGCGCAAAGCCCACCGAGTGCACGATGCAGTCCAGTGCATCCCATTGCTGGCCCAGCTTTTCGAAGACCTGGGCGATCTCCTCATCGCTGGCCACATCGCAGGGGAAGCACAGCCCCGGGTTGGAGCCCCACTCAGTGGCGAACTCCTCCACGCGCCCGCGAAGCTTTTCGTTCTGGTAGGTGAAGGCCAGCTCGGCGCCTTCGCGATGCATGGCCGCGGCAATGCCCGATGCAATGGATAACTTGCTGGCGACACCGACGATCAGAACGCGTTTGCCCGTGAGAAAACCCATGTGTTGCTCCTTGAAAATTCGCTTTTTACTGCCGCTGCCGGGCGCTTTCAGTAGGCCTTGAACAGCGGCGCATAATCCGAGGCATGAGCACTTCAGGCCTCGGTTCGGCTGCTGGAAATCATGCGCAGGCGAGCCGGTTTCCAGGCTCTGCGCCTATGTCGGCCCAGGGAATGGGCGGCATGGGGCGAGAGCTGGGGATCGCGCAACAGGAATATGACGGACGAAATCTGTGCTGAGTTACATGGCTTGCGTTCGCAGGCGTTCAGCAGGAGGACCCGGCGGCCCTGCAACCGATGCCTGATGATCAGGCACGTTTTGCAGCACCCGCCGGTGACAGGGGGAAGGGCAACCTACGACTTGAACCGCCCCACCAGGCCATTCAACTCTTCCGAGAGTTGCGACAGCCGACCCGAATCTTCCTGCGCCGAATGGGCCAGGGTTTCCACCAGTCGCGCTTCGTCGTAGATCTGCTGGATGTGCCGGTTGATCTCTTCGGCAACGCTGTGCTGTTCCTCGGCGGCGGCGGAGATTTGCAGGTTCTGGTCCCTGATTTCATTGACCGACAGCTGGATGCCTTCAAAGCTGTCACGGGCATTTTCGATGGACGACACGCTGGCGCGGGACAGGTCGAGGCAGCTTTCCATCTTCTGCGAGACTTCCTGGGTCTTGCTGCCGAGGGTGCCCAGCAGTTGGTCGATTTCCCCGGTGGAGTCGGAGGTGCGCTTGGCCAGGGCCCGCACCTCGTCGGCCACCACCGCAAAGCCGCGCCCTTGATCGCCGGCGCGGGCGGCCTCGATGGCCGCGTTCAGGGCCAGCAGGTTGGTCTGTTCGGCGATGGCGCGGATGGTGCCGAGGATCTGGTTGATGCTGCGGCTACCGGCTTCCAGCTCGACCATGGCCTGGGACGACTCGGTCAGGCGGCTGCCCAGGCGGTTGACGTTTTCCGTGGTCAGCTCGATCTGCTGTTTGCCCTCGGCCACCCGACGGTGCCCGCTCTCGGCGGATTCGGCGGCATTGCTGCACGAGCGGGCCACTTCGTTGGCGGTGGCGACCATTTCGTTGAAGGCCGTGGACACCAGCTCCACCGCCTCACGCTGACGCCCGGCGGCGTCGTTCATGTTGTGGGCCACCTCGCTGTTGACCCGGGACGCATCCTGCAGATTGGTCGAGGCGGCGCCGATGTGCTGGATCAGTTGGCGGATGGCGGCCAGGAACTTGTTGAACCAGCCGGCCAGTTCCGCGGTTTCGTCCTTGCCCTGGACCACCAGGTCCCGGCGCAGGTCGCCCTCGCCCTGGGCGATGGACTGCAAGCCGGTGCTGACCTGGCCGATGGGCTTGACGATGACTTTGGAGAACGCCGCCGCCAGCAGGGCGAAGATCAGTGCCAGCACCACCACGATAATGGCGGTGAGGTAGGTCATGCGCGTCGCCGCAGCCATGACTTCGCTGTACTCGATCAGGCCGATGTAGCGCCAGCCCAGGCCCGGTGACGTCCAGATATTGGCCATGTAGCGCACGCCATCGATTTCCACCTCGGTGGAGCCCTGCGGGGTGGCCGCCAGGTGCGCATAGGGCGCGCCCAGGTCCTTGAGCTGCTTGAAGCTGTGCTTGGCGTCGCGCGGGTCGACCAGCACGGTGCCGTCTTCGATCAGCATCACGTAGCCGCTTTCGCCGAGCTTGATGCTCTTGACCAGTTCCGTGAGGTTTTTCAGGGAAACGCTGACCACGAACACGCCCTTGGCTTTGCCGGCGTTGTCGAGCAGGGCCCGGGCGGTGCCGACCAGGGCCACATCGTCCTTGTCGTAGTAATAGGCGGGGGTGCGCACGGTTTGCCCCGGGCTGGCCATGGCGGCCTTGTACCATGGACGTGCACGCGGGTCGTACTTGGCCAGTTGCGGGTCGTCCGGCCATTTGGCGTAGGTGCCGTCCTCCAGGCCGATGGACAGGATCGCCGCCGCCGGGTGGGTCTTGCCAAAGCGCGCAAACTGCTCGATGACCTGTCGGGCCGCTTCAGGCAGGGGCTGGCTGGCGGCATCGGCGGCCTGGTAGTCCTTCAGGCTGGCCACCGAGGTGTATACAGGATCGGCCGCCATCTGATCGACGTTCTGCTGGCTGGCGTCGAAAAACTGCCGGATATTGCCGTCAATCTGGCGAATTTCCCGGGTGCTGCCATCGATGAATTGATCCACCGCCTGGGTCCGGGTGTTGAGCACGGAAATCAGCGCCACCAGGCTGACCGGGATAAAGGCGACTGAGACGAACGCAAGCACGAGCTTATTTTTTATTTTCATGACGACAACCATCAGCGGGGAGGGCAGCGCAAATGGCCGAAAAATAAACTGCGTGGCCAAGTGCTATCACTGTTATGTCGGCCCGAGCGGGGTAAATCTTTAACCGTTTTTTGTGTACAACCCGTGCGGCACGCCTGCGGAACGGGTCCAGGCCCGGTACCCAGGGCGTTTCAGCGATTCGCGGTGGCCGTCGACGAGGCACGGCTGGGCAGGCCCGCCAGGTACTGGCGAATCTGCCGGGTACCCCGCAGGCGAACCACCGGAATGCCTGGGCCGATGGCCTGGCGCGCGGCTTCGATCCCGGGCCGTTGGCGCCGATCAAAATTCCACACGTAATTCAGAAAGCCCAGGAACTCCCGGTCCAGCTTCTCGCTGCAGCCCGCTGGAAGATCGGACCGCGGGCGGTTCAACAGGCTGCGCAACAGCACCCGACGCCAGCAGGTCAGGCGCGGCGTGTCGAGCCAGATGATCAGGTCGGCGCGGGGCAGCCGCAGGTCGAAGGTGCGTCGCGCATAGTTGCCTTCACACACCCAGGCGTCCGCCGCCACCGCCTGGCGGACCCGGGTGCGAAATGTCTCGGCATCCGGTTCGACCCAGCCGGCCTCCCAGAACAGCGTATCCAGGTGCACCACGGGAAGGCCCAGGCGCGCGCCCAATGTTCGCGCCAGGGTCGATTTGCCGCTGCCGGAGTTGCCCAAAATCAAGATGCGTTGCATGAGCCGGTCCTTGCTGCAAAAAAGCCGGCGATTGTAATCACCTTGGCGGGGCGGGTCACTGCGCCGTTCAGTCGGGCAGGGTGAGGGCCGAGCAGACTGCTCAGGCGCTTGGGTTCGACGCTTGCAGCAGGTGGGCGATTTGCTTGCGCAAGTCGCCGTGGGTTTCCTCGGCGTAGGGAATGGCGGTTTTCCAGTCGTAGAACCAGGCCGGCATCTTGCGCTTCTGTTCCGGCTCCGAGGCGTATCGGGGGAAAATATGGCAATGCAGTTCGGGCTCGGAGTTGCCGAGGATTTCATAGTTCATGCGCAGGGCGCCGGTGGCCGCCAACACCGCGTCCCCCATGCGCGCCATGTCCAGCAGATAGGCGGTGCGGGCCTCGATGCTCAGGTCGTTCAGGCTGGCGACGACCGGGTCGGGCAACAGCAGGCAATAGCCCGGCAGGAACTGCACATCGCCCATGACCGCCCAGCCCGAGGGCATCCGGCAAATGACTTTATCGTTGGCTCCATGGCGTGCGAGCGCTACACGTTGCGAGATCAGTGACATGCATCGTCCTTAATGAGGGGCACCTGGGGTGAGGGGGTGCTGCCCTCGGTGCGGGTTCTGAAAAAAGCCGCCTATTCAACCACCCAATTCGGCAGCGGGCACCGCCCGCGTTCAATCCACCAACCAATCCCAGAGTCGACCGGCCGCGTAGGCCGCGCCCGCCGCCAGCGCAATGGTTGCAACGGCCGGGGCGAGCGCCGCGCCGCTGGCAATGCCTGCTGCGCCAAGTCCTGTGGCAGCCAGGCCGGAAACGCCGCCCGTGCCGATCAGGCCGGTTGCGGTGCCTACAGCGCCCCTGGCCAGGGTTTGGCCGACCAGGGAGC
The DNA here is from genome assembly GCF_049199125.1 of Pseudomonas sp. QD4. NCBI lineage: Bacteria > Pseudomonadati > Pseudomonadota > Gammaproteobacteria > Pseudomonadales > Pseudomonadaceae > Pseudomonas > Pseudomonas sp. QD4. The sequence goes on along the minus strand of NZ_JBLZOM010000001.1, from coordinate 1,711,925 downwards.
GAGCAGCCTGATTGGCGATGGTTTTGCTCGCTTGCCCGGTAATCAGATTGCGCGCAGCGGCCGTTGTCCCCTTGGCGGCCAATGAGGTTACTGCCTGCTTCGCCGCATCCTCGGCGGCTTTGCGTGTAAACAGCTGCGAGGCCAGCGCCGCGCCGACACGCATGCTCGCGGCCTCGACCTGCGCGCTGCTGTGCAGGTCGGTGACGCACCAATTGGCAAAGTGCTCGCAGTTGTTGAACAGGATGTTGTACTGATCTTCACCCAGTCGGGAGCGCGCACGCCGGCAAATGGCGGGGCCGCTGAAATAGGTTTTCTTGTAGGTTCTGATCCGCGGTTTCTTGTCCTGGCAGAACGCCGCAAGGCTGGTGGACTCGATGCAGCCCTTGTCGATGCCCGAGGCCATGCCGGAATAATGGATTACACGCTTTCTACCGACGTAAATCCCGTGGTGGGTGTACACGCCTCGACCGACAACCAGATGGGTTCCAGTGGGGTAAGTATCCATGTAAGGCTCCACATTCAATGTTTGGCGTGAGGGTGTGGGACTGCATCGACGGCCTTTTTACCTGGCGGCACGCGGTGCAGTAAAGCGGTCTTTGGCAGATTCCGGGGCTGGGATCGTTCGCTGATCGGGGTTGGCGGCAGAAGGTCCATTGCTGTGTCGATACACGCGCTGGCCGCCAACGCCTGGGTCAGGTATTGGCCAAAAAGGCCTGTGCTTCGCCGGCCTCGCATTTCCAGTCGGCGAACACACCCACCAAGTGGCAGTTCGGGCAGTAGCAGCCGATGTAGTACCAGCGCACATCATTGCTTTGCGGGTAGAGCGCCACGGCTGACAGCAGATGGAACGCATCGCCGTCGCAGATGCACTCGTGGCTTTCCAACTCGGCCTCGCTGGCATAGAGCTCGCTGTCGCCCATCCAGTGTTCGGTACCGCACTGGGTGCAAGTGCGGCGGGCGGCACCGGCGTTTTCATCGCTGGCAAGGCGGAATGCCTGGCTGCCGCAGGGGCACGCCGCATGCCGGAAGCCAGTGGCCGGGTAGCGGTTGCGCGTGCTGTACCTGAGCACCTCGGCCTCGGTGTCGTGGGCGCTGGTGCCGTACCAGTACTTGCCCTTTTTTTGCACTGCCATGGATTGATCCTTATCTGGCCTGGCGCTGGAAAGTCGCTACCAGCGCGAACGGGGAGTATGAAAGGGCGGCGCGCAGGGGCTTGTCAACCAGGCCATGTCCCTGTCGCCTGGTGCGTGACCCGTGGACAGCGTGACTGATGCTTTGATAGCGTGCCGCCGGCCAATCGCAGCCACGTTTAGCAGGGAAGACCGGTGATCACGGACAAAAGACAAACATTCTTGAGCGCAGCACGCTTCGACAACTTCTTTATCAACTACCGCAAGAGCGTGTGCTTCTTTGAAGAAAACACCTTCCAGGCCGACTCCGAGGCCCAGGAAAAGTCCGTCAGGGCCCGCTATTTCCAAAAGCTGATCTTCAAGGAAATCCTCATCCGCTACACCGCGGGTGATGCCATCGAATCCTTGATCCCCTTGCTGGAAACCTTGGTCGACAGCTACGAAGGGCTGCAGCGGCAATTGGCGATTTATCAGGGCATCCCCAACATCACCCCGCTGACCATCGACGACTGGCTCGACCAGTACGAAGAGTGCGTCCAGGTCTTCAGCCTGTGCATCCTGCTGCACCGCACCGACCTGCTGCAGCGCTTTGTCGCCCTGATCGACCCCGCCGGTTACGCCGGCGACGACACCCTCTACGAAGACTTGCTGTGCAAGCTGCTGCCTGAGCGCTATGACGTCGATCGTTGGTATCACGACCTCTACACCCCGCTGGTCCAGGCCATTTATGAAGAAGACCCGACCCAGGCCGCCACGCTGTTGCAGCAATACTGCGACGCCTGGTACCCGGCGTTCGAGCAGGCGCCCTGGCACGACAGCCACCTGCAAGGGGATGAGGGCAGCTACTGCGGGTACTGGGCGCTGGAGGCGGCGGCGGTGGCGTTTCTGTATGGGATCGATGACGGCGCGATTGAGTCGATGGTCTATCCCCGGGACCTGGTGGCCTACGCCAGGGATGTTCGGCCAGTTGATGCGGGGCGGGTGGCGCCTTTGCCGGCGGGCCAGGCCTGTAGTCGGACGGGGTATTGGTTTGCGCCGCTGGAGACTGAGACGCGCGAGTATTTTGAGTCGGGGGAGGTGATGCCGCAGAGCGGTGGCGTTTGGTATTGGGTGGGGGAGGAATAGGGGGTGTGGATGACTGAGGTGAATCCACGGTCGAGATTTTTTCAGGGCGGCTAAGGGGGGCTCGGCGTGAGCTCGCTCTTGTGATTGGAGCGAGGCTGATTGCCGGGCACACCCGTTGGGTGCCCGCCGCCCTTTGTAGATGTAGCGTTTGAATAGGTGGTTTAGTCAGGGCGGATAAAATGCGTTACGGCTTGATCCACACCAACCCGGAAAGCCCCGCCGGGTGCTGTCCACCTCCGGCGAGGGCCCGATATGTTCCGCTGATCATCAGCACCCGGGCGCTTTGAGCTCCGAGCCGATGGTGACGGCAGTGACCGGCACGTTTTCAAAGGCCTTCTGCGCGATGGAGGCGTATTTCTGGTCGCAGTTGAAGCGCGTTTCCATCACGTAGTCATCGCCTTCGGCCTTGCGCATGTGAGACTCCCACTGGCCGGAGGCGTCAAGCGCTGCATCCGATACCAGGACCACCTCCAGCAGGACTTCTCTGAATCCGACGGCATGGGGGCCTTCCCAGTGGGCGTAGACCGAAGGATCTGCGGCATTGCCGCACATGCTCAGGCAGTCGGCGGAGAAGCTCAGGCCACCACCGGACGAGGCGGTAAATGCACCGACGGTGAGGGGTTTGCCTGGAGCGGGAGCGTAGGTGTCGACGAACTGGGTCAAGTCAGCCTGGCATTTTGGCGTCAGTTCCAGGCGCAGCTTGCTGACTTTGCCGCCTTCGACCGTGGCGGTGATGTCACAACCCTGGACTTTGAAATGGTGATCGTTGCCGTTGGACTCCCGGGGAATGCCGGCTACCGATTCAAAGTAACGCTGATTGGTGCCCAACATGTCGCCGGTAAAGACTTCGGCAACGGAAGCGGCATGGGCAGTGTTGAGCGACATGGCCAGTGTTGAGGCGAGAAGGCTGAATAGCACCTTATTCATTAGAGAGTCCTTTCAATGGGCGACCAGAACCCGTGGTCATCTTCAGGTGGGTTCGGGGGCGGGAGTGTAGCAGGCGGCGGTTTTGCAGTGATGAGTACATTCATGCTCACGACAGAGTGCCGTTAGTTGGGCAACAGGGCGTTGTCTCTGCTCAAGGGCCGAGGCCACTCAAGCGGAACGCTGAGTGATGGTCAGGAATATGCCGAAGCTCACAAGCAGGCCGCCAAACCCTCGGTCAATCCATTGCCGTGATGCCATCAACGTCTCGCGCATTTTTCCGCTTGAGAAGCACAGCGCGACCAGGCTGAACCAGGCTATGTGCGCACTCGCGATGAACAGACCGTATGCCACTTGCACCGTCATCGCGGTATCCGGTCGTACTACGCCCATGAACAGGCTGACGATGAAGATCGATGTTTTGGGGTTCAACGCGTTGGTGAGAAACCCCGTGCGCAGGGCGGCCAGATCCGAGATTGCCGGTGGCGGTACGTTTGGCTGTTCGCTCGCCGGCCCGGAACGGATCATCTTGATTCCCAGGTAGACCAGGTAAGCAGCACCCGCGAGCTTGAGCGCATTGAACAGCCAGGGCGTCTGCTGCAGGACCCACCCCAGCCCGAGCAGTGTGTAGCAAACGTGGACCAGAACCCCCGTGCCAATTCCCACTGCGGTCAGCAAGCCAGCCCGGCGAGACAGCAGCAATCCGTTGCGTGAAACCATGGCGAAGTCTGGCCCCGGGCTGATGCAGGCGAGTAAGGTAATGGTGATCACTGCTATCCATTCGCTCATGCTGAGCCCTTGCGTTGTTATGATGGAAAGCAATGTTTACAGATCATATTCCTGGGCACTAACGATGATTTCTGATGAAAATGATGACTCAAGCTCACGAATCGGTGAGGCGCGAATGCCTTCTCTGCTGGCATTGCGTTGCTTCGAGTCAGCCGGACGCTTCGAGAGCTTTGCCCGCGCCGCCCGCGAACTGCACCTGACGCCCGGCGCCATCAGCCGTGCCGTACGTGTGCTTGAAGAGGACCTGGGCGTTGATCTGTTCGAGCGCCGCAGCCGTAGGGTCTATTTGACGCACGCGGGAAAGCGCCTGGCGAACGCAGTGAGTGAGGGGCTCGGGATAATGAGCCAGGCAGTTCGCGAGATACGCACCGAAGCCCGGCGTACTCGGGTGCTTGTCCTGTCGTGCGAGCCAACGTTGTTGATGCGCTGGTTGATCCCTCGATGGAGCGACTTCCAACAAAGACATCAAGGGCAGGACATCCACCTGGTAGCCGGCGGTGGTTGTTTTTCGTTTGACCAGGGCATAGACCTGGCCATTCGCCGCGACGATTTTCCTCGGCCGCCCACCTACCATGCCGAGACACTGTTCACTGAAAGGGTTGGCCCTGTATGTCGGCCCGAAAAGGTCGGCCAATGGTTTGGCAAAGCCAGAAAGAGCCTGAGCCCCACGGCGCCATTGCTGCAGACCGCCAGCAGGCCTGACGCCTGGCAGGAGTGGGCCGGTGCAAGTGGACTCAGTCTTTGCGTGGCGCAGAGGCAGTCTTTCGAGCACTTCTATTTCAGCATCCAGGCGGCGGTCGCGGGCCTGGGGGTTGCCATCGGTCCGTGGCATCTGGTGCGCGATGATGTTCAGAGCGGTGTCTTGGCCGCACCGCTGGGATTTGTCGAGGATGGCTCGCGCTATTGCCTGTTCTCTCCCGCAGCGCTCAAGCAGGGCAGCCTGGAAATGGATCTGCTCAAATGGTTGCAGACAGTGGAATGAGGTGCGGCGTGCTTCAGCGACCCGCCGGCCAGACACAGGCATCACGGCCCAACCCCAAACGTAGCTTGAGCAAACGCGGCTAGGCGTGTTGATGCGGCGATAGACGACTCTATTGGCGACCGAACTTCCAGGAGCTTTTCCAGTGTCAGACATGCCGATCCATTTCGCTTACACAACACGCTTCAACGCCGTACTCGCCTACATTGACGCCAATCTTGAAGGTGACCTGTCGGTGAAGACGTTGAGCCAGGTGGCGAACTTTTCGGCGTTTCACTTCCATCGGCAATTCACCGCGTTCGTTGGCGTGCCTGTCTCACGTTATGTGCAACTGATGCGACTAAGGCGCGCGGCACATCGCCTGGCCGCCGCTGCGGATCACTCGGTACTGGAGGCCGCGCTTGGTGCCGGCTTTGAAAGTCCCGAGGCATTTTGCAGGGCGTTCAGAAGGGCGTTCGGTATGACGCCCAGCGCGTTCAGGAAGGAACCGAACTGGCAGGTCTGGAATGCGGTCTTAGCCATCCCTCACTTTTCTAGGACGATCATCATGCAAGTACGAATCGTAGATTTCCCTGAAGTCACAGTCGCAGCGCTTGAGCACTGCGGACCCGCCGGGCTGGTCAATGAGAGCGTGGGCAGGTTCATCAAATGGCGTATGCAGAGCGGACAGTCGCCGGTGGCATCGAGTCGCACCTTTGGCATTCCCTACAACAACCCCGATACGACACCTGCCCACGCATTCCGCTTCGCAATCTGCGGCGAGATTCACGAGGCCGTGGCGCCGAATGAGTTCGGCGTGCACGAAATGGTCATTCCGGCCGGTCGCTGCGTCGTGGTGCGACACACCGGGTCGCCGGATCACATCGGCGAAACGATCTATCCGATTTACCGCGATTGGCTCCCGGCCAGTGGCGAGGAACTGCGTGATCATCCGCTGTTCTTCCACTACCTGAGCGCCTACCCCGAGACACCTCAGGATCAATGGCAAACAGATGTGTACGTTCCGCTGCAATAGCGGAACAGGCGGCTTTTAACCCTGAACGGGCGTTGACGAATGTCTGTTCAGGGGCGAAAGGTGCTTGCTTGGCAAGTGCGGGACGTTCTTCCAGAGGGACAGGGGCGCAGTTCACGGCATGACCACACCAAGGAAGAATTACTGGGACACCGCCGACATCAGCAACTTGCGAATTTCCCCGGTAATCGCACTTTTGGTGCCTTGTTCCAATATCCCCACCCGGCGTACTGCCAGGTCGCCCGGCAATGGCAGCACCCGCAGGCTTGGGTCTTTGTGCCAGTCGAAATTTTTCAGCAGCGGCACAATCGCCACCCCGACTTGCTGGCGCACCAGATCGGCGATTCCGATGATCGAGTTCAGCTCCAGAATCTCCAGCGGTTCTACCGATTCACTCTTGATGATCGACTGCACCTTGCGACCCACTGCCGTGGACCTGTCGTAGCGAATAAACGGCTGGGTTCTCAGCAACTCCACCGCGTCGTTGATGCCGGCGGTCTGCGTGGCATTGGCGAGCATGACGATGGGTTCGTTGTAGAGCAGGGTCCAGCTCAAACCACTGAAGTTTTGCCGCGCAGTCTCGATCAGCAGCGCGGCGTCGAGTTTGGCGGCCTGCACCAGGTTGACCACTTCGTCGGAACGGGCGGTCATCAGGTTGACCGAGATCCGGGGGTGCAGTTTTTTCAGTTGCACCAGGCAATTGGCGAGCAGGCCCATGCCAGAGGTGATGCCGCCGATCGACACTTCGCCCTCCATGGCCTCGCCATCGGGGGCTTCGGCGATCATTTGTTCGTAGTCCGCCAGCAGGCGCTTGGCCTTGGGCAGCAATAACACGCCGTCGCGGCTCAGCTTGATCTGCCGCTGACTGCGGTCGAACAGCGGGCGGCGCATTTCTTCTTCGAGTGCGCGCATTTGTTGGCCGACGGCGGCGTTGGTCAGTGCCACGCGGTCGGCAGCGGCGGCAAAGCTGCCGTACTCGGCGACGGCGATAAACGTCTTGAAAAAGCGAATGTTGCTCATGGGTCAACTCGCAACCAGGGGTAGGGCGTGATCGTAAAGGTTTTGTTTGCTCAGGCTAAAGTTTAATTAGTTTTTCTTTTTATAGCGCCCGGCCAATACTCAAGTCCGAACTGACTCGGCGAACTTTCCATGAGCAATCCAGATACCCATCCAGACACCAACCCCATCGACGCGGCCTTGCGTGCGGCCAAAAACGTGTATCACCTCGGCGCTACCACGGTGTACTCGCACCACGAGGACAGCCGTTTTGCCTACACCCTCTATGTGCCTGAAACCATCGAAGACAGCTCCCGGCCAGTGGACCTGGTGGTGTCGCTGCACGGCTCGACCCGTGCGATGGAGATTTATCGCAATGGCTTCGCGGAGTTTGGCCGCTGGAACGATTGTGTGATCCTGTCGCCGCTGTTCCCGGTCGGCGTGCTGGGTGACAGCAATGGCGATGGCTACAAGCAACTGGTCGAGGGCGATATCCGTTACGACCAGGTGTTGCTCGACATGATCGCCAGCGTCGGCAAGCGCTACGGGCGGCGCTTCGATACCTTTGCGCTGTTCGGCTATTCCGGCGGCGGGCAATTCACCCACCGGTTCTGCTACCTGCACCCGGAGAAACTCTGGGCGGCGTCCATCGGTGCGCCGGGCTCGGTGACCTTGCTGGACGCCGAGCAGGACTGGTGGGTCGGCGTGCGGGACTTCGCGACGCGCTTTGGCAAACCGTTGAACCTGCAAGCCTTGCAGCAACTGCCGGTGCACATGGTGGTCGGCGATTCAGACCTCGAAACCTGGGAAATCACCCACCGCGAAGGGGGCAAGCACTACATGGCCGGTGCCAACGCGGCCGGACGCACGCGCCCGGAGCGCCTGGCCAGCTTGAAGGCGAGTTTCGAAGCCGCCGGCGTGCACGTGCACTTCGACCTGCTGCCCAACGTCGCTCATCAGGGCATCAAGGCCATGCCGGCTGCCCAGGACTTCTTCGCCAAGGTGTTGCGCCGCAAGCGCAGCCTTGGCTGATACACCGTTGGTAGATGCACTCAGAACAGGCCGTATAACAATAACCAAGGATTCACTCATTCTGATGCCGGTCCTGCCTTGGCCCTCGCCACTGACCGGAAAATTTCTTCAAGGAGTCTTTCTCCCGTGAATAGTTACGTAAAGACGGCCCTGGCCGTCGCGATGTCGGCGTGCACCTTTTCCATGGCCGTCGCGCAAGACAAGGTCATCAGCGTGGGTCTCAATGGTGATATCCGCAGCACCGACCCGGGCGTCAACCGTGACGACAATACCGATGCGGTGATGATGCATATCGTCGAAGGGTTGGTTGCGTATCGCGAAGACACCAGCATCGCGCCGATGCTGGCCAGTGCCGTCGCGATATCGCCAGATGGCCTGCGCTACACCTTCAGCCTGCGAGACGGCGTGCACTTCCAGAATGGCCAGCTGTTGACGGCCAAGGATGTGCAATGGACCTGGCAGCGCTACCTGGACCCCAAGACCCAATGGCGTTGCCTGGCGGAGTTCGACGGGCGTGGTGCTGCCAAGATTGTCGATGTCGCCACCCCTGACCCGAAAACCGTGGTGTTCACGCTGGACCAGGCCAACGGCTTGTTTCTCGCCGCGATGGCTCGCCCGGATTGCGCCGGCAGCGGCATCCTGCACCCGGACTCGCTGGCCGCCGATGGCAGTTGGCGTGCGCCGATTGGCACCGGGCCGTTCACCCTGGGCAAATGGCAGAAGGGCCAGTACGTCGAACTGGATCGCTTCAAGGAATACACGCCGCGTGCCGAGGCCGAGGCGGACGGGTACACCGGCAACAAGCAGGCGTTTGTCGACAAGGTGCGTTTCGAGGTGATCCCTGATTCGGCCTCGGCCAAGGCCGCACTGCTCTCGGGTGGCGTCGATCTGCTTCCGGACGTGACGGCGATGGACGCCGCGCAACTCAAGCAGGTCAAGAATCTGCAGATCCAGGTCAGCCCGATCATGACCATCAGCGGCCTGCTGTTTCAGACCCGTGACCCGTTGCTCAAGGACGTGCGCATTCGTCGCGCGGTGGCGTTGTCCCTGGATTACGCGCAGATGGTGGCGGCCTTGTCCGATGGCTTGTCGGTGGTCAACAACTCAGTCATCCCCACCGCCAGCCCGTACTACGACGACACCGCGCACCAGGGCTACAGCTACAACCTCGATGAGGCGCGGCGCCTGTTGAAAGAGGCCGGTTACGGCGGCGAAAAAATCCGCATGCTGGTCAACAAGCGCTACCCGCAGATGTTCGACATGGGTTTGCTCAGCCAGGCCATGACTCAGGCAGCGGGGCTGAATATCGAGATGGAAACCCTGGAGTGGGGCACGCAGCTGGAGCGCTACCAGACCGGCAGCTACCAGATGATGTCGTTCTCCTACTCGGGGCGTTTCGATGCGGCGCAGAGCTACGAATCAGTGATTGGCGACAAGCAGAAAGAGCCGCGCAAGGTCTGGGACAACCCCGAAGCCTTGGCGATATTGCGCGAGGCCCAGCGTGAAGTTGACCCCGCCAAGCGCCAGCCGCTGTTCGACAAGCTGCACACCTTGATGCTCAAGGATGTACCGATGGTGGTCATTTACAACGGCACCGCCATAGGCGCCATGGGCAAGCGCGTTGAAGGTTATCGCTCCTGGCCCGTTGCCAAACCGCGCCTGTGGGGCGTGAAGCTGGCCGACACTTCCAAGTAAGGCGTACCGCTATGTTTCGATTCATATTGCACAGGCTCGGCATGGCGGTGCCGACCCTGCTGTTGATCTCGGTAATTGTATTTGCCTTGATTCGCCTGATCCCCGGCGACCCGGCGTTGCTGATGCTGGGTGATATGGCCGACCCGCAAAGCCTCGCCGACATGCGCAGCAGCCTGGGGTTGGACCACTCGGTGGTGACCCAGTACCTGATCTGGATCAAATCGGTACTCAGTGGCGATCTCGGGATGTCCATCAGCAGCCGCCAGCCGGTAGTGGAGTTGCTGATCGAACGCTTCAGCGTCAGCGCCACAGTGGTGCTCGTCGCAGTGTTACTGGCGACCCTGCTCGCGGTGCCGGTGGGTTTGCTCGCGGCCTGGAAGCAAAACAGCGCGCTGGACTTGGGACTGGTGGCTACGGCGACCTTGCTGCTGTCGGTGCCGAGTTTTTGGTTGGGCTTGTTGTTGCTCTATGTGTTTGGCATTCAGCTCGGCTGGTTGCCGGTGATCGGTTACGTCGGCTTTGCCAGCGACCCGATGAAAGCGCTGACCTATGTGGTGCTGCCGATCATCACCCTGACCCTGGTGGAGTTCGGCGCGATTGCGCGGATGGCGCGGGCCAGCACCATCGAAGTGCTGCGCCTGGAGTACATCGCCCATGCGCGGGCCAAGGGGTTGTCGGAGGGAGCGGTGCTGTGGAAACACGCTCTGCGCAACGCGTTTGCGCCCACCTGGACCTTGATTGGCCTGATTCTCGGCAATTTGCTCGGCGGTATTGCGGTACTGGAAACCGTGTTCACCTTGCCCGGTATTGGCCGCCTGATGGTCGATTCGATCTTCTCCCGTGACTACCCGGTGCTGCAGGGTTGCCTGCTGCTGGTCACCTGCATCTACGTGTTGGTCAACCTGTTGGTGGATCTGTTGTATCCGCTGTTCGATCCAAGGGTGAAGCTATGAACCTCAAGACTCCTGCCTTGCCCACAGGGCTGGATGCCCAGCCGCGACGTGCCTGGCGTTACCCGCCGTTGAATGCGTTGATCGGCGGCAGCCTGCTCGCGGCACTGGTATTGCTGGCATTGCTCGGCGTGGTGTGGACACCTTTTGACCCGCTCAAGCTGGACCTGTTGTCGCGTCTGCACGCGCCCAATACTGTGCACTGGCTGGGCACCGATGAATTCGGCCGTGACGTGTTCAGCCGATTGATCATTGGTGCACGCACCAGCCTGTGGATCAGCCTGCTCTCGGTGAGCGTGGCGGTTATCTGCGGCACGGTAATCGGTATGCTTGCTGGCTACCTGCGTGGCTGGACCGACCGCGTGCTGATGATGCTCAACGATGCCCTGCTGGCGTTTCCGGGCATTCTCATGGCCCTGGGCATCATGGCAATCGTTGGTGCCAGCCAGTACGGCATCGTGCTCGCCCTGGGCATTGCCTATACCCCGTCAGTGGTGCGGGTGGTGCGAGGCAGTGTGTTGTCGTTGCGTGAGCTGGAGTTCATCGAGGCGTCTCGGGTGATCGGCAACTCCGAGCTGTACACCATGTTCCGCCATATCACCCCTAACTGCCTGGCGCCGCTGTGCGTGCTGGGCACCAGCATGTTCGGCTGGGCGTTGCTCTCGGAGAGTGCGCTGAGCTTCCTTGGCCTGGGCGTACCGCCGCCGGCCGCGACCTGGGGCAGCATGCTCTCGGCGAGCCGCACCTACATCTCGACGGCACCGTGGCTGGGGATCTTCCCGGGCATTTTTATCAGCCTGACGTTGCTGGCTATCAATCTGTTCGGCGATGCCTTGCGTGATCGTCTCGACCCGCGCATGAGGAAATGAGCATGAGCGTTCCAGTGCCATTACTGGCCGTTGAAAATCTACAGATTCGCGTCGGTGCGGACGGTCCGCTGGCCGTCGATGATTTCAGCTTCACCATGGCCCCTGGCGAGATCGTCGCGCTGGTCGGCGAATCGGGCAGCGGCAAGACCATGGCCGCACGCGCTGCCATTGGCTTGCTGCCGGCGCCGATGCAGGTGTGTGGTGGGCGCATCATGTTCCAGGGCGAACCGCTGGACAGCGGCAATGCCAAGGCGATGCGTGAAGTGCGCGGTGCGCGGATCGGCATGGTGTTCCAGGAACCAATGGTCTCGCTCAACCCCGCGCTGACGATTGGCCGGCAGATGAGCGAGGCGCTCAAACTGCATACCACACTGGATGCGGCGACGATCCGCGAGCGCTGCAGCGCCATGCTGCAACGCATCGGGATCAAGGATGCCGAGAAATGCCTGGGGTCCTACCCGCATCAGTTCTCCGGCGGCATGCGCCAACGCATCATGCTGGCCTCGGTGATGTTGCTGCGTCCGGCGCTGCTGATCGCCGACGAGCCCACCACGGCGCTCGATTGCCTGGCACAACTGGACGTGATCGAGTTGATGCTGGAGCTGACGCGCGAGCAAGGCACGGCGATTTTGTTCATCAGCCACGACTTGTCCCTGGTGGCGCGTTATGCCCACAAGGTGGTGGTGATGCGTGCAGGCAAGGCGGTGGAGCAGGGCCGTATCGAAGACATCCTGTTCGCGCCGAAGGCCGACTACACCCGGCAGTTGCTTGAAGCGCTGCCACGGCGCGGCGAGCTGGTGCCATTGCCGGCCGCCGACCACGCGTTGTTGCAGGTCCGGGATGTGTGCATCGAACACCCGGGGCCGCGCAGTTTCTGGGGCCGCAGCGTGCCCAAGCGCGTGGTGCATTCGGTGAACCTGAGCATCGCACCGGGCGAGACCTTGGCCCTGGTCGGTGGCAGCGGTTCGGGTAAAACCACCCTTGGGCGGGCAGTGGTCGGGTTGGTCACGCCCTGCGCCGGGGCCATCCTGTTCCAGGGCGTGGATATCCTCAAGGCCGCCAACCGGGCACACCGCCTGCAATGCCAGATGATATTCCAGGACCCGTATTCGTCCCTGGATCCGCGCATGACCGTCGGCCAGATCATTGCCGAGCCGCTGCGCCATGAGCCGGGGCTGACGGCCGCGCAAAAACGCCAGCGGGTCACCGAGGCCCTGGTCGACGTCGGCCTGCCCGAGCAGTTCCGTGAGCGCTTTGCCCATCAACTCTCCGGTGGCCAGCGCCAGCGCGTGGCGATTGGCCGGGCGCTGGTCAGGCGACCCAAGCTGGTGATTGCCGACGAGCCGATTTCGGCACTGGACATGACCATTCAAAAACAGATTCTTGAGTTGTTCGAGCGCTTGCAACGCCAGTACGGGTTCGCCTGCCTGTTCATCTCCCACGACCTGTCGGCCGTGGAGCGCATCGCTCATCGCGTGGCGGTGATGAACCAGGGCGAAGTGGTTGAGATGGGGCCGCGCGACACCCTTTTCGACAGCCCGCAACATCCCTATACCCGGCGGCTGCTCGCAGCGGCCAGCCCCTTGGAGAAACGTGCGGATGGCAGTTACCGCCTCCGCGCCGGTGTGATTTAGGTACTGCTGCACCCCAGGCCATGTTTTGAAACCCAAACCTTCGTCAATCGGTGATTGGCGAAGCGGGCGAAGCCATGGCCGAAGAAAACAAAAACAACCCCACTCAACCTGTCTGCCAGGAACCTCCACATGAATAACCGCATCAACAAAGTTGTCACCAGTGCCAGCGTCATGGGCGTCGGTTTCATGCCCTTGTTTGCCCAGGCCGACTTTGTCGCCGACAGCAAGGCCTCGCTTGAATTGAAGAACTATTACTTCAACCGCGACTACCGCGAGTCCAGCGGGCAGAACAAGCGCGCCGAATGGGCGCAGGGGTTTATTCTCAACCTCGAATCGGGCTTTACCGACGGTACGCTGGGGTTTGGCCTGGACGCGGTGGGCATGCTGGGCGTGAAACTCGACTCGAGCCCGGATAACTCCGGCACCGGGCTGCTGGCGCGCTCCAGCGTGGCCGAGCCGGGCTCTCCCAGCTACGCACGCCGCGCCCATGACAATTACTCCAAACTCGGCATCACCGGTAAGGCGCGCATGGCCCAGAGCGAGCTGCGAGTGGGCTACATGGTGCCGGACCTGCCGACCCTGCAACCCAACCTCAGCCGTCTGTTCCCCCAGAGTTTCAGTGGCACCGCGCTCACCTCCAAAGACATCGACAAGCTGACCCTGACCGTGGGCCAACTGGACCAGGTCAAGCAGCGCGACTCGACCCACTACGAGGACATGGGTCTTACCAGCCAGTACGGTGCCTACAAAAGCAGCGCCAAAAGTGATGAGTTCCGCTACGCCGGCGGCGAGTACAAGCTCACGCCAACCACGCTCGTGACCTATCAGTACGCGCAACTGGAAAGCCTCTACCAACAGCACTACCTGGGCTTGAAAAACAGCTTCAAGTGGGGCCCCGGTACGTTCAAGACCGACATCCGTTACTTCAACGCCAGTGAAGACGCTGCGGGCCTGGCCGGCAAGGTGGATAACCGTGCGTTGAGTACCCGTATCGGCTACAGCCTCTATGGCCACAACCTCAGCGGCGGTTACCAGGCACAGTACGGCTCGACGCCGTTCACCTACGTGGACGGCACTAACACCTACCTGTTCACCGAGTACCAACTGGCCAACTTCTCCCAGACCGGCGAGCGCGTGTGGCATGCCCGCTATGACTATGACTTTGCCTCGCTGGGCCTGCCGGGCCTGCTGTTCTCGACGCGTTACGCCAAGGGCGACAACGCCAAGGTCATCGGCTTCAAGGGCGAAGGGCGCGAGTGGGAGCGCGATTTCAGCCTCGGCTACGTGGTGCAAAGCGGCACGTTCAAGGATGTGTCTGTGCGTTGGCAGAACGCCAGCGCCACCAGCAACTTCACCCGTGACACCAACGAGAACCGAGTGATCCTGGGTTACACCGTGGCGCTCTGGTAGCAGTAACGGCGGGCAGCCGGGTCAGCCTGTTGCCCGCCAAGGCAGTGGAAATGAGGGGATAGATCAGATGACGAGTTTGCCGTTGCGGCGGGCACTGCCCAGCCACCAGCGCGTATCGGCGCGTGGCGTGAGCGATTTCATTGAGGCGGTGAACGCTGCGGGCCTGGAGCTCCACAGTTTCATGCTGTACCGCGACGGTGCGGTGGTGGCCGAAGCGTTTTGGGCGCCGTATCGCGCCGAACGCTTGCATGTTCAGCATTCAGTCACCAAGAGCTGGGTATCCATGGCCATCGGGCTGTTGGTGGATGACGGCGTGCTGTCGCTGGAGGCCAAGGTGGTGGATTTTTTTGCCGCAGATTGCCCGTCACCGATCAGCGCCAATCTGGCAGCCATGACCGTGCGCGATTTGCTGACCATGCGCACCGGCCATCGCCAGGGCATTTCCGGCGGGGCCTGGCGTGGGCGCAGTGAAAGCTGGGTCAAGCTGTTCCTCGATGAACCGGTTGAAGACCCACCGGGGCAGCAGTTTATCTACAGCAGTGCCTCGAGTTTCATGCTCTCGGCGATTGTCAGCGTGGTCAGCGGCCAGACGGCCTTTGAGTTGTGCAACGCACGTATTTTCCAACCCATGGCCATGGGGACCATCAAATGGGACCTGGCACCTGGCGGCTTCAACACGGGCGGCAATGGCCTGAGTTGCAGCACCGAGGACTTGCTCAAGTTCGGTGTGCTGCATTTGCAACAAGGCCACTGGGAAGGGCAGCAGTTGCTGTCACGGGAGTGGGTGGCCGAAGCCACCCGTGGGCATGTCGATGATGTATGGATGGGCGCCTTCGACGGCAAGCGCTACCAGGGCCGCGACTCGAGCGACGCCGGTGTCACGCGCCGTGAAGGCTACGGCTACCAGTGGTGGATGACCCTGCACGGTGGTTACTACGCCTCCGGGGTATTTGGCCAGCAGTGCATCGTCTTGCCACGCCACAACGCGGTGATTGCGTTTACCGCCGGGCTGCCCTTGGGCGAGCGGCGCTTGCACAGCCTGCTCTGGGAACACCTGTTGCCGGCGCTGGGCGTGCCCGCCGACGGCGCGGCGGATGCCGATTTGGCGGCGTTGTTGGCAAGCCAGCGGCGGCCGTCCCTTTCAGGGGCGTCGACTTCGCCGCGTCATGCCGAGTTCAACGGCACATTTGTGATGGAGGCCAACGACGATCACGTCAGCGAAATACGCTTGGTGCTGGGTACTGACCATTGCGACTTCTACCTCACCGACCCCCGTGGCACCCACTGCATTCGCGCCGGCCTGGCCGACGGCATCGAAAGCCAGACCAGCATGACCGGCCATTATTTGCATCACCAATACCAGCCCGAGCTCACCCCGGTGGTGGCGCAGGCGCGCTGGACCGACGACGGGGCATTGAGCATGACCTGGCAGTTTGTCGAGATGGCGTTTTGTGACCGTGTCAGCTGCCGTATCGAGCGCGGCATGTTGTACGTGGACCGCAGCGTCAACGTTAACGCAGGCCCGTTGCAGCGCCCGACGCTGACCGGCCATCCAAGAACCGCTTTGCAGGAGTCGCTATGAACGATATTTCCAACCCGACAGGTGCCGAGTGTGGCGCGTTCTGGGCACCGTTTACCCCGATGCGCCAGTTCCAACAGCAACCGATGATGTTCGTCAGTGCTGACGGCATGTACTACACCACCACCGATGGGCGTCGTGTACTCGATGCAATGGCCGGGCTCTGGTGCGTCAATGCCGGACATGGTCAGCCGAAAATCGTCGAGGCCATTCGCGAGGCGGCGGGGCGCCTGGACTTTGTTTCGTCATTCAAGATGAGCCACCCCCACGCCCTGGAGATGGCCGAGCGCCTGATCGACATCAGCCCGGCCGGCATGCAACAGGTGTTTTTTACCAACTCAGGTTCCGAGGCTGTCGACACCGCGTTGAAGATTGCCCGGGCCTATCACCAGGCCCGCGGCGACAGCCGCCGTACCAAGTTTATCGGGCGTGCCAAGGGCTATCACGGCATGGGTTTCGGCGGGCTGTCGGTGTCGGGTATCGGCCGGCAGAAGCGTGACTTCGGTCCGTTGCTGGGCGAGGTGTCACACCTGCCGCTGCCTTACGACGCGAGTATGCGTTTCAGCGCGGGGCAACCGCAGCAGGGCGTCCATTACGCCGACGCGCTGACCCAACTGTTGGACATTCAGGATCCGAGCACTGTGGCCGCCGTGATCGTCGAACCGGTGACCGGCTCCGGCGGGGTGTACCCGCCGCCCCAGGGCTATCTGCAACGCTTGCGCGAGATCTGCAGCCGGCACGGCGTGCTGCTGATTTTCGACGAAGTGATCACCGGTTTTGGCCGCGTCGGCGAAAGCTTCGCCGCCCAGGCATTGGGCGTAACGCCAGACCTGATCACCACCGCCAAAGGCCTGACCAACGGCGCCGTGCCCATGGGCGGCGTGCTGGTCAGCGGTGCGGTATACGAAGCGTTCATGGCCGGGCCGGCGAATGTCATCGAGCTGATGCACGGCTATACCTATTCGGCGCATCCGCTGGCGTGTGCGGCCGGGTTGGCGACCATCGAGGTGCATCGCGAACTGGGCATCAATCAACACGTCAGCGCGGTCAGCGGGCTCTGGCAGTCGGCCGCGCTGGCGCTGCGGGGTGTGGGGCCGGTGCTGGACGTACGCACCATCGGTTTGCTGTGCGCCGTCGAACTCGAGCCGCGCCCCGGTGCCGCCGGCGCGCGTGGCAGTGACGTTGCGCAGTGGTGCTTTGAGCACGGCGTGCTGGTGCGCGGTTCGGGTGACACCATCGTGATTTCACCGCCGTTGGTGATCAGCCAGCAGGAGATCGCCCAGGTGTTCGACACCTTGGCGGCTGCCTTGAATCAGGTGGCCTGAAGGGAGTCGAGGGTATGTCCGATTTGTTTGAGTTCTACATTGACGGCGCCTGGGTCAAACCCCACGGCGAAACCGTCGAGACGGTGATCAATCCGTCCACCGAGCAAGGGGTTGCGCGCATCATCCTGGGCGACGCGCACGATGTAGACCGTGCGCTCGGAGCGGCCCGGCGGGCTTTTCCGGCGTTCGCCGCGAGTTCGCTCGAGGCACGTATCGACTTGCTGCAGCGCATCATCGAAGCCTACAAACGCCACAGCGAGGCGTTGATCGAGGCGGTTCATCTGGAGATGGGCGCGCCGCTGTCCCTGGCCCGAAGCGCTCATGTCCCGGCAGGCCTGGGCCACCTGGCGCAGGCGCTGGAAGTGCTGCGCGAGTACCGCTTCGAACGGCGCCTGGGCCAGACGCTGGTGGTGCGTGAGCCTATCGGCGTGTGCGCCCTGATCACCCCCTGGAACTGGCCCCTCAATCAACTCACCTGCAAGCTCGCACCCGCCCTGGCAGTGGGCTGCACCGTCGTACTCAAGCCCAGTGAGTGTGCGCCGTTGTCAGCGCATATCGTCGCGCAAATCCTGCATGAGGCCGGGGTGCCGAAGGGGGTGTTCAACCTGGTCCACGGCAATGGGCCGGGGGTTGGCGCTGCGCTGGCCAGCCATGCCGAGGTGGATATGGTGTCGTTTACCGGCTCGACCCGCGCCGGCATCGCCGTGGCCAAGGCGGCGGCCGATACAGTGAAGCGAGTGTCCCAGGAACTGGGCGGCAAATCGGCAAATATCCTGCTCGACGACGCCTACCTGCCTAGCGCGGTGCGCCACGGGGTACAGGCCTGTATCCGCAACAGCGGCCAGTCGTGCAATGCGCCAACACGCCTGCTGGTACCGCGCGCGCAGCAACCGGCGGTGATTGATATCGTCCGGGAAGTGCTGGCCCAGGTGTGCTTCGACGACAGTCACCCGACCTCCGCCATCGGTCCCGTGGCCAATGCCCTGCAATTCGAACGGGTACAGGCCATGATCGCCCAGGCCATCGCCGAGGGTTCGCGCTTGATCGCCGGAGGGTTGGGACGACCACAAGGGGTGGAGCGTGGCTACTACGTGCAGCCGACGGTATTTGCCGACGTCATCCCGGACATGCTGGTGGCCCGGGAAGAAATCTTCGGCCCGGTCCTGGCAATCATGCCGTACGACAGTGAAGCCGAGGCAATAGCCATCGCCAACGACAGCCCTTATGGCTTGTCAGGCTACGTCACCTCTACCAGCCTCGAACGCAGCCGCGGGGTTGCGCGGCAATTGCGCACCGGCATGGTCCATCTCAATGGCGCCCGCGCCGACCAGGCCGCGCCGTTTGGCGGCTATAAGCAGTCGGGTAACGGGCGTGAGTGGGGGGAGTTGGGGTTTGACGAGTACCTGGAGAACAAGTCGCTGTTTGGCTATTGACGGTTTCAGAGGGGCGCTGCGGGGCGACAGTTAAATCAGCCGGAATTGCCGTGTTGATGATGAGTGGATCGGATCATTGCCGGCTCGACCTGGTCACGAAAATGACTAAGCGTGAGGCAGGCAATGGTGGCGGCATTTCCCACTCATCATCAGCCCCCGCGAGCCTTGAGCTCCGAGCCGAGGGTGACGGCAGTGAGCGGCACCTTTTCAACGGCGGGCAGGGCTTTGTTTCAGCGCTCTATACAATCCCCACCCGCAAACCATAAAATGAGAAGCATTATCATTAATGCGAATCTCCCATGCACGACAACAGCCTTTTCTCCCCCGTCGCCCAGTTGTATGTGAACCATCACGGCTGGCTGCGGGGGTGGTTGCATCGGCGGTTGGGGCACAGTGCCGATGCCGAGGATTTGGCTCACGACACCTTTATCCGCGTGTTGCGCTCCCAGGAGGATGTGCGTGAATTGCGCCAGCCCATGGCGTTCCTGGCGACCATTGCCAATGGCTTGCTGATCAATCGCTGGCGACGCCAGGCCATCGAGAAGGCGTATCTGGAGGCGTTGGCCGCACGGCCGGAGGCGTACGAGCCGTCGCCGGAAGAGCGGCATTTGATGATCGAGACCCTGTTGCAGCTCGATTCGTTGCTGGTGGGGTTGTCGATGCGGGTGCGGCAGATTTTCTTTTTGTCCCAGCTCGACGGTTTGACCTACCCGCAGATCGCCGCGCAGTTGAGCCTGACCGTCGCGCAGGTGCAGCGGGCCATGGGCAAGGCGTTCAGTGTCTGTTATGCGAGCCGTTTCGAATGAGTGAGGCGGTGGTTGATCCCCGGGTGCGCGATTGCGCCATCGATTGGATGGTGCGCATGCAATCCGGACTGATGGGCACTGCCGATCAACAGGCACTGGAGCAGTGGCGGCAGGCGAGTGCCGAACATGAATACGCCTGGCAGCGGGTCAGCAGTTTGCCGCTCATGTTGCAGCCGGGGGCGAATCTGCTGGGCGATGCCACGGCGCGCCAAGCGCTGGAGGCGGCCGGGGCCGATCCGCAGCGCCGCCGGCAAGTGCTCAAGTGCCTGCTGGCCCTGGGGCTGCTGGGCGGGGTTGGCTGGCAGGGGGCGGAGTCGACCCTGGTGCGGTCGGCGCTGGCGACCTGCCGCACCCGTATCGGCGAGCGGCGACGCTGGGCGCTGGCGGATGGTGGCGCGCTGTGGTTGAACACTGCCAGTGCGGTGAACCTGGAGTTGAGCGCAACGCAGCGCAGGGTGCAGTTGGTCGAGGGCGAAATGGCCCTGGCTATGCCGGCTGCGTCGGCTTCGCTGCAACTGCTGAGCGAGGACGCGGTGCTCTACAGCCATGGCGCCCATCTGCTGTTGCGCCAGGATCGGCAGGGCACCCAGGTCAGGGTGCTGCGCGGGTTGGTGCAGGTCAGTGCGCGCCATCATTCGGCGCCGGTGCCGCTGCACGCCGGTTGGCAAACCCGGGTCGACGGCCGGGGCGTCGCTACGCCAAGCCCCGTCGATACGGTCCTGGCGCAGGCCTGGCTGCGGGGCATCTTGCCTGCCGAGCGCATGCGTCTGGACCAGTTGCTGGCGGAGCTGTCGCGCTACCGCCCAGGCATTTTGCGTTGCCGTGCCGAGGTCGCGGCCTTGCGCGTGACCGGCAGTTTTCAACTGGACGACACCGATGCCGCACTGGCGTTGGTGGCCCTGGCGCTGCCGGTGCGTATCGAGCGCCGGACCCGTTATTGGGTGACGGTGGTGCCGGCCTGAAACTTTTTTTTCGTCGGGACGATAGTTTTTCAGATGTGCTTTGGCCTTTAGGTATTACCCACCGAAACAGGTGGGTCTCGACCCCTAGGAGCCCTGCATGATTTTCCCCGCCCGTGCCTTGTGCACTCACACCCTTGGCGTGCTTTTCCTCAGTGTGCAGCCGCTGTACAGCGTGGCGGCGTTCGCCGCTGCCGAGCGCCAGCACTACAGCATCGAGGCCGGCCCGCTGGATCAGGTGTTGTCGCGGTTTGGCGCCGAGGCCGGCATCAGCATGGCCGGCAGCGCGCTGCTCACGGCGGGCAAGACCAGCCCCGGGCTGCACGGGGATTTCAACCCGGAGGCGGGCTTGACCCAACTGTTGAGCGGGACCGGCCTGAGCTATCAGCGCCAGGCCGATGGCGGCTATGCCTTGCGCGTTGGCCAGGGGCAGGGCGCGGTGGTGCTGCCGGCGCAGCAGGTCAAGGGTGAAAACCCCGAGCAGGCCGAGGTCTACCGGGCGCCGCGCTCGTCGGTGTACATCTCCGGCGAAGACATGCAGCGCTTTGGTGTGGTCTCGGTGGGGGATGTGCTCAAGGGCCAGCCCGGGGTCCAGGTGGGCGACAGCCGCAATGGCGGCGGCCTGGATGTGAATATCCGCGGGATCCAGGGCCAGAGCCGGGTGGCGGTGACGGTGGACGGTTCGCAGCAGGCGCTGGATGTGTATCGCGGTTATGCCGGCACCCAGCAGCGCAGCTACATCGACCCGGACATGATCAGCGACATCAGCATCGACAAGGGCCCGAGCCTGACCTCCAGCGCCATCGGCGGCACGGTGAAGATGCGCACCCTGGGCGTCGGCGACATCCTCAAGGACGGCCAGAACATCGGCCTGCGCCTCAAGGGTGACGTCTGGAACAACGGCGTGGCCCCGGCCTCCCGTGACCCGCACTCCCGGACCGAAGACCTGTACTCGGAACCGCACCAGAGCCGGGGCGGCCTGTTTGGCTCCGAGGCGCAGGCCGGCAGCGCCGCGTTCGCCTATTCCCATGAACGGTTCGACGTGGTGGCAGCCTATGCCCACCGCAAGCAGGGCAACTATTTCTCCGGCAAAAAGGGCCAGGACCGCTACCGCACCTTTGACCGTTATGACCAGGAAGAAACCAGCGTGGCCACCACCTACAACGCTGGCGAAGAGGTGCTGAACTCGTCGGCCGAGACCGAGTCGTTCCTGCTCAAGACCACGATCCGCCCGGCGGACGACCACACCTTCGATTTCGGTTATCGCCGCTATGACGGACGCATCGGCGAGATCATGCCTTCGGATATTTTCCGCTTCGGCACCGGCGGCATTTATCAGTACCCCCTGGGCCATACCAAGATCGACACCTACACCGCGCGCTACAACTACCTGCCCTCGGGCAACCCGTTGGTGGACCTGACTGCCGACCTGTGGATGACCGACGCGCAAACCAGCCAGTTGACCTCATGGTCGGCACCGGCCTCCCAGGCTTTTCGTACCGACCGCGCCTGGAGCCGCCAGGCCAACCGCCGCACGGGCGGTGGCCTGGCCAACACCTCGCGGTTCGAGACCGGTTACGGCGACTTGAAACTGGACCTGGGCGGCTCGTTCCAGCTGGAGGAGCTGCGCCCGCAGAAGGGCGTGCTCACCACCCAGGACGATATCAACGCCAACCGCAGCTTGCGCGAGGGTTCCCGGCAGGAGTTCAGCTTCAACGGCAAGCTGGAGTACAAGCCACTGGACCAACTGACACTGTGGGGGGGCGGGCGATACACCCATTTTCGCAGCAAGGATCAGGTCGCCCAGGCGACGGCGCGCAAGGAGGTGCGCGAGCACAAGTACGTGACGGTCAACAAGCCCGGTGACTATGGCTACCTGATGTGGTTCCCGGACCAGAACGGCCTGTACACCGACGCCACCGACCCTCGCCTGAACAACGGGATCGTCTTCAACAACACCAACTACCCGTTCGAGGGCACGCCCTATAACCAATACGGCGCGACCGATACCGACGTCGGCGACGCTCAAGTGGGCAGCGTGGTCAGCGGTTATAACTATTCCGGCAAGGACAGCAACAGTGGCGGCGCCTTTGCCCCGGCCTTCGGCATCAACATCGAAGTGCTGCCGGACACCTTCGTCTATGCCTCCTACACCCAGGGTATTCGCATGCCTTCGTTGTTCGAAACCGGTCACGGCGTGCAGCAGACGACCCCCGGCAAGGGCCTGAAACCCGAGCGCTCGAGCAACTGGGAGATCGGTGCCAGCACCCTGCAAAAAGGCTTGCTGTTCGATGACGACTCGGCGGCGATCAAGCTGGCCTACTTCAACAACAGCATCAAGAACTACATCACCCGCTACTACGACCCGAGCCCGGGCCTGTGGGGCCTGATGCGCTTCAGCAACACCGACAGCTATAAAACCAGCGGCCTGGAACTGCAGACCCACTACGACGCCGGCCGGGTATTTGCCGACCTGTCATCCACCTACTACCTGAAGACCGAAACCTGCGACGCGGCCTTCGCCGCCACCCTGCGCGCCACCGCTAACCCCTACCAGAAAACCAGCGACACGCCGAACTGCACCCCGGGCAGTTTCATGGGCTCCTACACCAACACCCAGAACCCGCCGCGCTTCGCCGGCAACCTGACCACCGGCCTGCGCTTCTTCGACCAGAGCCTGACCCTGGGCACCCGCATCACTTACACCTCGGGGCCCACGGTGACCGCCGACAAACCGTGGCAGACCGGCGCCACCACGCCACAGCTGAACTACCGCGAAGTGGCGCTGTTCGATCTGTTCCTCAACTACAAGTTGCAGGAGCACGCCCAGCTCAATGTCTCGCTGCAAAACCTGACCGACCGCTATTACCTGGACCCGCTGGCGCAAAGTTTCATGCCGGCGCCCGGACGCACCCTGCGGGTGGGGCTGCAAGCCCGGTTCTAAGGCGATCAGGCCTGGGCGTTGACGCCGATCCGGGCCTGCAGCCAGTCCTGATACTGCGCCAGGCTGTCCGTCGCCAGATCGCCGTTTTTCGCGCTCAGGGTCTTGCCCTCCAGGCGCCCGATCTCCAGCAGGTACTGCAAGCCGTTGGCGATATGGGTGGCGTCGCTTTTGCCGAGGGACTGCACGTCGGGCAGTTCGACCTTGTTGCTGCTGGGATCGAAGGTCGCCCAGCTGGGGTTGGCGCGGTAACGGGCGGTCATCTCGGCCGTGGCTTTCTGGCTGTCGAGAAAGCTGGCGTCGAGTTGGGCCTGGAGTTGCGGCGTGGCGTTGGCGACCTCGATCCTGCCGGCCTTGAGGGTGCCGTTTTCCAGCGACTTTCTGAGGGCGTCGACAGCCGGCAATGAAAATGAACTGCTTCCGATCATGGTGGTGCTCCCTGGTTGGTATCCGTGGAGCTCAGCAAAACTCGGGCCATGGCGGCGCAGCCTTGCCCGGCAAGGGCGTGGCCTGGGCGCTGGGCGAGCAGGTGGCAGCGGCTTGCCGACATTGGTCAGGGCCTGCCGCCCGAGCGCTTCCCGCTTAAGCCCGGGGCGGCAGATTCAGCAGCCTGATCTCGAGGATTTCCACGGTTTCCCAGACCCGTTGCGTGATGTAGGGCTCGTCCTCAAGCCATTGGTCCAGTTCCGCGCGCCGGGCAAAACCCAGGTGCACGTTGGAGCCGATCATTTTGCCTTGGGGGTCCAGCAGTACGCCGCCGCCGAGCAGTCGGCCCTGGTCGGCGAGCTGTTGCAGGCGCTGCAGATGCTGTTCGCGGCAGGCCATGCGGCGTTCCAGGGCATCGTCATAGTCGTGGGCGATCAGGGCAAAGGGCATGGCGGTGTCTCCGAGGTGGGGGCGGGCACGGCAATCGCGCAGTACCCGCAGGTAGGGGATCAGGCGCGCTGGGCGAGCGCTGCGTGCGGGCGCTCGGCGGCAGGTTCGCTGGCCGGGCGTGAAAGCAGGGCAGCGATTGCGGCCACTAGGGCCAGGCCACCGATGAAGTAGCCCACGGGCAGCCAGGCATGGCCGTCGCCGAGCAGCGCATAACACACGCTTGGCGAGAAGCCGGCAACGATAAAGCTCAACTGGGTGGCCAGGCCGACGCCGGTGTAGCGCACGCGAATGCTGAACATCTCCGCGTAGAAGGACGGCCACAGGGCATTGGGGGCGCTGTAGACGATGCCTTTGAGCAACACGGTGCTGAAGATGATCAGCCCGATCTGGCCGGTGGTGATCGACCACAGGAACAGGAACACCCCGGCGCAGCAGGCCAGGGACCCCGCGGCGAAAATGCGCTTCTTGCCGATCCGGTCCGCCAGCAGGCCGAACAGCGGTTGGCAGACCAGGGCCACGACCTGGCTGGCGGCAATCGCCGAGAGCATGGACGCGCGGTCCACCTGCTGGTTATTGGTGGCCCAGGACAGGCCGAAGATAATCACCAGCGACGACACCGAGCAGATCAGGGCGCAACAGAACACCACGACAAAGGCGCGCCATTCCTTGCTGAACATCTCCAGCACCGGAATCTGCGAAGCGTCGTGTTTTTTCGCCATGAACTCGGGGCTCTCATCCACCCCACGGCGGATGATCCAGGTAATCGCCACCATCACCGCGCTCAGCAGGAACGGGATGCGCCATCCCCAGGCCAGCAGCTGTTCTTCAGACAGCATCGACAGCGGGATAAACACCGACGTGGCGAGGATCGAGCCCATAGAGGCGCCGTTGATCAACCAGCTGGTGTAGAACGCCTTGTTCTTGCCGGGTGCGTGTTCCATGGTCAGCAGGCTGGCCCCGACCTGTTCGCCTCCGGCGGACAGGCCTTGCAGCAACCGGCACAGCACCAGCAACGCCGGGGCCCAGGCGCCGATGCTGGCGTGGGTCGGCAGCAGGCCGATGGTGAAGGTCGCCAGGCCCATCAACAGCAGGGTCATCATCAGCACCTGCTTGCGCCCGAGGCGATCCCCCAGGTGCCCGAACAGCAGCGCGCCGATGGGCCGGGCGATGTAGCCGACGCCAAAGGTGGCAAGTGCCGCCAGGGTGCCGGCCATGGGGTCATCGGACGGGAAGAAGATTTTGTTGAAGACCAGCGCCGCCGCCGAGCCGTAAATGAAGAAGTCGTAATACTCGACCACGCTGCCGAGAAAACTGCCGAAGGCGGCCCGGCGGGCCATGCTCCGGTTGTCGGGTTGAGGGGTATTCATAAGCAACCTTTATTGTGATTGTGGTGGTTGAACCATGTGCTGCTCAGCGGGTGCCGAAGGGCGCCAGCTGGCTGCCGCCGCAGACATGAATGACTTCGGCGGTAATGAACGCAGCGTCGCTGGAAGCCAGGAACGAGGTGGTGTTGGCGATATCCTCGGGGGTGGTCAGGCGCTTGAGCGGGGTGTCGCCGATGGAGCTGTCGGCCATGCGCTGGAAGCTCTCGGCATCGCGCCCATCGAGGGTAAAGGCCGAGGGCAACAGCCCCGGGGCGATGGCATTGACCGTCACGTTGTGCGGCGCCAGCTCCCTGGCCATGGAGCGGGTCAGGCCCACCAGCCCGGCCTTGCACGCGACGTAGGCGGGCGGGCCGCCGGCGACCCAGCAGCGCGAGACGATATTGATCACCCGGCCGCTGGCCTGGGCCTGCCAGTACGGCGCGACCTTCTGGCACAGCAGGGCCGGGCCGCGCAGGTTCACCGCCAGCATGTGGTCCCATTGGGCGACGTCGAAGTCGTAGATCGAGCCCCGGTGGTTGACCGCCGCATTGTTCACCACCACATCGATGCGACCGAATGCGGCGCCGGCCTGGGCGACCATGGCGACGATCGACGACTCATCGCCGAGGTCGGCCTGAATCGCCAGGGCGCGCTGGCCCGGCTCCAGGTGCAGGGTTCGCAGCAGTCCCTGGGCGGCATCCAGGTTCAGGTCCACGGCGACCAGGTCCAGGCCGTCGCGGCACAGGCGCGTGCAAATGGCGCGGCCCAGTTCGCCGGCGGCACCGGTGACCAGGGCCACGCGGCGGTGAGTGTGGGGGCTGTTCATTGGCTGATGGCCTCGTGGCGGGAAGAGACGGCGGGCTCGTTGTCGAGCCCCATGTAGTGCCGGACCAGGGCCCGGTTGCGCGACAGTTTCTGCAGGTCGCTGTAGGTGCTTGAAAAGTCCTCGATCGACACCCAGTCGCTGAAGCCACTGGCGCGCAGGGTGGCGAGCATCGCCTGCAACGGCAGCACTCCTGCGTCGGGTGGGCACCAGTCCCACTGCCAGCCCTGGCCCGGGCCGAGGGGGCGGTAGGCGACGTTTTTGATCTGGACATGGGCCAGGTGCGGGCCCATCAGGTCCAGGGACAACTGCACATCCTCGCGGCCCTCGATGGCCAGGTTGCCGATGTCATAAATGATGCCCAGGTGCTGGTGCGGGTAGTGTTCGGCCACGCGCATGGCCAGGGATGGGCTGGAGCAGATGGTGCGCTGATGCACCTCCAGCACCAGGCGCACGCCCTGGGCCTGGGCCCGCGGCAGGATCTGGTCGAGGAAGCGGCGCATCCGGGCGTAGGCCTCGGGGTAGCGTTCGCCTTCATAGCCGGGGGCCCACAGCCGTAGCCGGGCCTGATCGGCGAGGGCGGCGAGGTCGATCATGCGCAGGGTCTGGTCAAGGTCGCCCACGGTCAGGTAAGGGCTGAGGCCAAACACCTTGAGGCCCAGGGCCTGGCAATGGCGCTGGATGCCCTCGATCGCCGCAGCGTTGGGAGCGATGGTGCAGCGGTTGTTGCTGCGGGCGTTCCAGGGTTGGCTCGGGTCGAGCGGGCGGGTATCTGCCACGCGCCACTCGACCCCCTGGTAACCCAGGCGGGCCAGTTCGTCTGCCAGCGCCTCGGGGCTGAGGCTGGGCAGGGACGCGCTGGAGGCGCCTAGTCGCGGCTCGGGGTGGGTCATGGAACGGGTCCTCGCAAGGTCAGTCGGTGAAGTCAGGAGGCATGCTAAATCAAAGATTTGGTTGATTAAATTGATATAAAATCCTCTGTTAATTAACCTGTGGGTTGACTAAAAAGGTGTGTTCTCGCCGTGAGCCAATCCTCGATCAACCTGCGTCATCTGCGTGTCTTTACCGCCGTAGTCAGCTCCGGCAGCCTGGTCACCGCCTCGAAACTGCTGCACATCACCCTTTCCGCCGTGTCCAAGAGCCTCAAGGAGCTCGAACAGGAGTTAGGGGTGCAGTTGCTGGTGCGGGGGCGCAAGGGGGTGCGCTTCACCGAAGCCGGGGAGGCCTTCCATAAACACGCGGCGCAGACCCTGGCCAGTTTCAACCAGGCCATGGACCCGACCCGGGTCGACACCCAGGCCCCGCAACTGCTGCGGGTCGGGGCGTTGCCCACGGCGGCCGGCTACATGCTGGCGCCGGTGGTGGCGCAGATGCGCGAGCGCTATCCCCAGGTGCGGATCCAGGTGCTGTCCGGGGTCTACGATTTTCTGGTGGGCAAGTTGCGCACCCATGACATCGACCTGATCGTCGGGCGCCTGATTGGTCGCGACATGCTCGGCGTGGCCTTTGAAGCGCTGTACGAAGAAGACCTGCTGCTGGTGGTTCGCCACGACCATCCCCTGGCCAAACGGGAACACCTGGTGCTGGATGACCTGCTGCCCTATGTGCTGCTGGCCTCGCCCCAAGGCACCCTGGTGCGCATCAGCGTGGATAATTTCCTGCTATCCAGCGGCGCCGCGAGTGGCTTCCAGATGCTCGAATCCCTGAGCGAAACCTTTTCCCGGGTCTACCTGCAGGATTACGACGCGGTCTGGTTCGTGCAGCGCGGGGTGGTCGACCTTGACCTGCGCCTGGGCGTGGTCCGCGCGCTGCCGTTTGCCAGTCCGCTGCTGCGGGCCCCGGTAGGCTTGACCACACCCACCGATCGCCCGCTCTCGGAAGCGGCCCGGCACTTCATCCAGTTGCTGCGTGACTGGCGCGCTCGATAAGCGCCGGGCGCGGGTGCTTGACGAGATTGAGCAACCCTCGCACGATATTTTTCGCTTCGGCCAAACCCATGGTTCTCAAGATGAGGTGCTTCGTTCGTGGTCATCATGGTTTCCCCTGACCTGGCACCGTCCTGGGACGTGGACAACATCCCGCGCCCGGTCAGTGCCCTGAGTGCGTCCCTGGTGTCCAGGGACTGGGAGCACGCCAGCCATCGGCATCGCAAGGCTCAGTTGCTGTATTCGCTGCGGGGCGTGCTCAAGTGCGAGGTGGACGGTGGGGTGTGGATCGTGCCCCCGCACTGCGCGGTCTGGATCCCTGGCGGGCTGGAGCATTCGGTACGCGGCTCGGGTGAGACCCACTGCTATTGCCTGTTCGTCGAGCCCGCTGCGGTCGCCGGCCTGCCCCAGGCCTGCTGCACGATCTCGGTGTCGCCGCTGCTGCGCGAGTTGCTGCTCAAGGCCGCGGGCTTTCCCCAGTTGTATCCGACCCAGGGCCGGGAGGCGCGCCTGATCGGCACCTTGCTCGACGAGTTGTGCGAGGCCCCGGTCGAAGACCTGCACCTGCCGATGCCCCAGGACCGGCGGCTGCGCCAGCTGGCGCAACTGCTTCTGGCCGACCCGTCTTGCAAGGCGACCCTCGGCGATTGGGCCAAGCGCATTGGCCTGAGCGAGCGCAGCATGAGCCGGCTGCTGATACAGCAGGTCGGCATGAGCTTCGGCCGCTGGCGCCGGCAGTTGCACATCATCCTGGCCTTGCAGCGCCTGACCCGGGGCGACAGCGTGCAGAGCGTGGCCCTGGAGCTTGGCTACGAGAGTGCGAGCGGTTTTGTCACCATGTTTCGCAAAGCCCTCGGCAAGCCACCGGCGCGTTACCTGTTCGAGCGGATGGCCACGGCCGAGCCGGCAGGCGAGGCGACCAGCGTGCCAGGGATCGTGCTGCGGTCCTGATTCTGATGGGATGAGGCCGCTTTCGGCACGGCGGCCATGGGCCGGCGGCAGACGCGGTTCGCGTCCGGCCACCGGTGCCAACGGTTTTAGAAGGTGCCGCGCAGGGTCACTGCGACGTTGCGCGGGTCGCCGTAGTAGTAACCGGTCGCGGTCGCGGCCACCTTCTTGTAGTAGTGCTTGTCGAAGATATTGTTGGCGTTGAGTTGCAGCGAGTACTGCTCGTTGAAGCGGTAGCCCAGCAGCGCGTTGTACACCGCATAGCCGCTTTGAGTGGCCTCGGCGCTGCCGTTGCGCGAGTAGATGTCGCTTTGTGCGCTGACCCCGCCACCGACGGTCCAGGCAGCGTATTCCCCCGGCAGGCGGTAGCTGGAGAACAGCTTCAACTGGCGCTTGGGGTCGGTGGAGCGCAGGACGTTACCGGTGTTGCCGACGGTGTCCTTGAGGTACTCGGTGGTGGTGTAGGTGTAGCCGCCGCTGACCTGCCAGCCGGGCAGCACTTCGCCGGACACTTCCAGCTCGACGCCGTCGCTGCGGTTCTTGCCGGCGGCGACCTTGCAATAACCGGCGGTGTAGTTGGGCGGGCAGGGGTTGGGACTGCTCAGGTCGTCCAGGGCATTGCCCACCTGGTTGATGCGGAACACCGCGAGCGAGGTGTTCAGGCGGCCGCCGTAGAACTCGCCCTTGAGCCCCATTTCATAGGCTTCGCCGGTGACTGGTTCGAGCACTGAGCCGGCGGCGTCGGTGGCGCTTTGCGGGTTGAAGATTTCGGTGTAGCTGCCGTACAGGCTGAAGTTCCGGTTCAGGTCGTAGATCAGCGCCGCGTAAGGCACCACTTGCTGATCGACACTGTATTGGCCGGAACTCTTGGTGTTGTTTTCCTGCTCGTAGTCGTACCAGTTCAGGCGCGCGCCGATGATTGCGGTCAGCGGGTCGGCCAGGGAAATGCGCCAGGTGGCGTGGGCCGCTTCCTGGGTGGTGCGGGTGCGCACCGGGTGCGCGGTGATATTGATCGAGGGCTCGGCCAGGCTGGTTTTCGGGTCCCACTGGCGGATGTCGAAGACCCCGGAGGTGACGAAGTTGGTGGCCGAGGCATAGGAGTCGTTGCGGATGCGTTCGACACCGACCATCAGCTCGTGCTCGCGGCCCAGCAGTTCGAAGGGGCCGTTGAGGGTGGCGCTGAGGTTGGTCTGCTGGCTTTCGCCGCCGTCGCCTTCGGTGACCTGGTAGTTCATCAGGTAGGGGTTGGTGGTGCTGGCGCGGGTGAAATAGGTCTGCTTGAAGCCGTTGTCGTCCAGCTCGAACTGGGTGCGGGTGGCCGACAGCTTGAGGGTCCAGTCGTTGTCGAAGTTGTGCTCCAGCTCGCCAAAGGTCTGCAGGTTGCTGCGGTTCCAGCGGTTCCAGTCGGCGCCCAGGTAAGTGCTGCGCGACAGCTTCAGCGGCGAGCCGTCGAAGTTGGCCGGCAGGCCGCCCCAGGACCCCGTGGCCTCAAGCTCGGTGTATTCGATGCCGGTGGTGAAGGTGGTGCGCTCGTCGAGGTCGGCGGCCAGGGCGCCGTAGAACACGTTCTTGCGTTCCATGCGGCTGTCCTGGAACGAGTCCTTGTCGTCGTGCACGGCAATCATCCGTCCCCGGATTGCGCCGTTGTCGGTGAGCGGGCCGGAGAGGTCGGCGACGTAGCGTTGCGCATCCCAGGAGCCGGCAGTGACCGTGGCCGAGGCCTGGAAGTCGCGAGTGGGGCGCTTGCGCACCAGGTTCACCGTACCCGACGGGTTGCCCGCGCCACGCAGCATGCCGGTGGCGCCGCGCAGGATTTCGGCGCGGTCGATGATCGCCGAGTCGCTCTGGATAAACGAACCGCCGCCGCTGCCCTGGACCACGGTGGCGCCGTCGTACTGGATGGCGTCGATCTGGTAGCCGCGCGAGTAGTAGGTGACCCGCTCGCTGTCGGTGTAGTCGACGACGATGCCCGGGGTCTGCTCCATCATGCTCGTCAGGTTGGTGATGTTCTGGTCGTCCAGGCGCTGGCGGGTCAGCACCGATACCGATTGCGGCGTGTGGCGCAGGGTTTGCGGCATCTTGCCGATGGTCACGGCGCCGGTGGTGTAGGAGCCGGAGTGCTCGGTGGTGGCGCCCAGGAGTTCGCTGGAGATGGTGGTCGCGCCCAGTTCCAGGGCGCCGCCGCTGGTGGTGGCCGGCACGAGGATAAAGCTGTTGGCCGACTGCTGCTGGATCTGCACGCCACTGCCCTGCAACAGCAGCGACAGCGCCTGGGCACTGTCGTGGGCGCCGCTGACGCCGCGGGTCTGTTTGCCTTGCAGGCTCGCGGCGTCATAGGACAGGTTCAGCCCGCCCTGGCGCGCCAGTTGTTCCAGGGCCTGGTCCAGGGGACCGGGGGCGATGTTCCAGGTGCGGGCCTGTTGCGCGGTTGCGGGTTGCTCGGCACGTGCCAGCGCGGGCAGACCGGCGCTGGCCATGGCCAGGCCGAACAGGGCGCCACGAATGGCACGCTGCAGCGGGTCGGGTTGAGCAACGCTT
Source organism: Pseudomonas sp. QD4 (assembly GCF_049199125.1). Lineage (NCBI taxonomy): Bacteria > Pseudomonadati > Pseudomonadota > Gammaproteobacteria > Pseudomonadales > Pseudomonadaceae > Pseudomonas > Pseudomonas sp. QD4. Next base: position 1,679,863 of record NZ_JBLZOM010000001.1, on the reverse strand, counting down.
GGGTGAATCATTCGGAACTCCTGCGGAAGAAGGGGGCGAAAATTGCCTTTATTCCTACAGGCCGAACGCGAATGAGAAAGTACCTCATTTATCTGTGAAAAATTTCAACTCGCTGAAACACTGACCCAATAGCGGGTGCGGTAGTCGACCCGGACCGGCAGGGTTTTCGCGATCAGGGCGAGGATCTGGTCGGTGTCGGCCAGTTGATAGGTGCCGGACACCTTCACCCTGGCGACCTCTTCGGCGCAGCGCAGCAAGCCCGGGCGATAACGCGAGAGTTCGGCGATGAACTCGCCCAGTGGCATCTGCTGCACGCTCAGCACGCCTTCGCTCCAGCCCCAGGGATCGCCATGGGTGATCGCCGGCCGCACCTGGCCGCTGGCGCTGAGCAGCAACTGTTCGCCGGGGGCGGCTATGCGTAGGGCGCGGCCGCTGGCGGCATACAGCATCACATCGCCGCGACGCACGGCGAGTACCGTGTCTTCGCCCCGTTGGCGCACCAGCAGGTGGGCGTTCAGGGCCTGGAGCATGCCGTCGCGGGTGATCACCCGCAACGGACGCGGATCCTTGCCGGTGTCGATCGCCACTTCGCCCTGGACCAGGCTCAGGTTGCGCAACTGTTTGTCAAAGCGCAGGTCGATGGCGCTGGCGGTGTTGAGCTGGATTTTTGCACCGTCGGCGGTGTGGTAGGTGCGGCGCTCGCCGGTGGCGGTGTGACGGTCGGCCAGCAACGAGGGCAGCCCGAGCTGTTCGCGTCCGACCCAGCCCAGGCTGCCGACGGCGCACAGCACGCCCAGCAGCTTGAGGCTGTGTCGGCGGCTGGTGTGGTGGCTGGTGTGGTGGCGCTGGGTGCCTTCCAGGGTACGCCGGCTGAGGTCGCGGGGCAGACCGCTGAACTCATCGCACATGGCCTCGACCTGGGTCCAGGCCAGGGCGTTATGCGGGTGCTGCTGCAACCAGTGCTGGAACCCTTGTTCGGTTTCGGCGCTGGGTGGGTTGTAGCGCCGTTGCACCAGCCATTCGATGGCCTGTTCGACGTGGGCCTGGCCCGGGCTGATTTCAGGACTGTGCATAGCGCCACCGGTAGCAGGTTGCCATGGCCTTGGCCAGGTCGCGCTCGACGGTGGCGCGGGAGATGCCCAGGTGCTCGGCGATGGTCTTGCAGCTCATGTCATCGAGTTGGGCATGCAGGAACACCTGGCGCACTCGTGGCTTGAGCAGCATCAGCAGTTGATCGAGACGCTCCAGGGTGTCGAGGATCACCCAGCGCTGTTCTTCCGACGGCGCTTCGCTGGGCGGCATCAGCGCCAGGCTTTCGAGGTAGGCCTGCTCCAGGGCACGGCGCCGGTACTGATCGATCATCAGCCCGCGAGCGATGCTGCTCAGGTACGCCCGGGGCTCCTTGAGCGGGTGCGCATGGCTCGCCTTGAGCAGGCGCACAAAGGTGTCCTGGGCCAGGTCCGCGGCATTGGCATGGCAGCCGACGCGACGGCGCAACCAGGTCGTGAGCCAGGAATGGTGGGAGCGATAGAGCAGGTCCACTTCAGAGGAATTCAGGGTGTCTCTCGTGTGCATCGTGGATCGGGTCCTGCCCCAGGGGGTTGTTATTGAAAATCGTTCTCATCTTATGCGTTCGCTGCCTGATAACGCAATTAGCAATCGTTCGCTATTTCGCTGTTTGGCTGACCATTGGTCGACTTCGCGGGGGCGGGCCAGAGGCTCGCAGAGCGGCTGCTTTCTGCTAATGTCGCCGCCAGTTATTCTCCGCCCACCCGCGCCGACCCAAGGACGACCCCTCGATGGCCTACGAAATTCATATCCTCAGAACCGCCGACGCGGGCGAGATCAGTCTGCAAGAGTGGCACGCGCTATGTGCCGCCGACCCCTCGCTGGAGCTGCAGGAGCAACTGGTCGGAATCAACCCTCGCACCGGTGAAACCATCGTTCTCGGTGAGACCGATGCGGCGTCCTGGCGGTCTCCGGTGAGCGGTGATGAGTACCTGTTCGACTATCGCCGCGGGCGCATTTCGTTTGTGCATGACGATGAACTGATCATCAAGGCCAAGGACATTGCCCGCGCCCTCGGTGCCCGGGTCGAGGGCGACGAAGGCGAAGCGTACTGAGGCGAAGGCCGTCACCGATCACACAGGAGCCCTGAAAATGTCAGCTCAGCTTGCGACTCGCGGTTATCAGCAACTTCTGCAATTGCAGCAGCGAATCCATCAATTCACGGTGGCTGCCGCCGAAGAACTGGAGGCCGATTTTGCCCGCCACGACACACCGCTTTACGTCGGCACCCTGCAATACCTGGCCCTGGCTCCGCTGCACGGTGGGCTGCACGTCGAGTTTTATGGCGAGGTGTATGACGAGCCCCTGTTCTGGACGCTGGAGTGCCTGAGCCGACAAGAGGTGGCGGATACCCTGGTGTCCCTGACCTTCACCGGCCCCGACTCGGGCGCCAATGGCACCCGTGAATGGGAATTCACGTCCTTGCTCAACAGCGATGTGCGCTTTCCCGCGTTGCGCTCCCTGGTCATCAGCCCGACCGAGCCGCAGCACCATAACGCGTCACTGATCCAGCGCGCCGGCAGCATCATGGAGGAGGGTGGCGAAGTCGCGCGCTTTTGCGCCAAGGCGCCGAACCTGACCCAGCTGGTGCTGCCCAACTCGCCCAACCGCGATTTTTTCCAGGTGCCGTTGCCGCAGTTGGCGACGTTGCGGATCGGCGGTAATTTCGACACCCAGCAATTCATCGACAACCTGGCAGCCTCGAGCAATCTGCCCAATCTGCGGTTGCTCGACTTCACCGAATCCACCGAACTGCAAAGTACCTGGGCCGACGTGCGCGAGGATGGCCTGGTGACCCGCTTTTCGTCCTATCAGGCATTGTTTGCCAGCCCGGTCTGCGACGTGCTGCGAGTCCTGGTGCTGCGCAACAGTTGCTTGAGCCTGGAGCAGTTGCAGGCCCTCAACGCCTTGCGGCCGAATCTGCAATTCCAGGTGGTACAGGCGACCCATGGTGGCTATGTCAGCCATTTCGCCCGGGATGTCTTCCCTTGGCGGCACCTGGTGCAGGCGGATCCGGGGCAACGCTGAGGATCAAGCCTACGGCAGCGGCTACAGAAGACCCGTAGCCGCTGCCGAGCCCGTGACGCTGCGCAGTCCCTTGCAACCGCTCACTATCCTGCGATGGATCGTGGTGCCTATTCCGGACGGCGCAACCGTTGATGGCGTTCAATCGAACTGGGTAAAAAACTCGCCGGAGATCAGGTCCTGCAAAAACTGCTTTTGATCGGCCGTCACCAGGCTGCGTGGGGAATAGCCGTGTTCGTCGGGGGGCGCGAGCAGGCGTGCCTGGGTTTCTTCGGCGACTTGCGCCAGCGCGGCTTTTTCCGCGTCGGACATGATCGCGAAGTAGTCGGGCATGGACTCCTGCAGGCGGATGGCGAAGTCCGGGTCGAGGTAGTCGTCGTCGGTAAACATCAGGTGCCAGATGTAATCGAAAGCCAGGTTGGCGAGGGTTTTCATGGGGTGTGGCGTCCTTGCGGGGGCGAGGTGCGCTCAACGAAGGTTGAGCGCGTTGATCCTGTAGCGGTGGGCAGTTTAGGCCCGCGGGCAAAATCAATCCTGACTCTGAAAGCCATCATCGAAAATAGTTTCGATCGGCAACTGAAATACCCGTGCAATCTGGAACGCCAATGGCAGGCTCGGATCGTAGCGGCCGTTTTCGATGGAGTTGATGGTTTGCCGCGAGACATCCAGCAGTTCGGCCAGGTCGGCCTGTGACCACTTGCGCTCGGCGCGCAGTTCCTTGAGTTGGTTTTTCATTGATAGCGATGGCTGGCGAGGCGCAGGCCTACCATCCACATCACGCCCATTACCGGCCATACCCACAGCCAGGAGATGTGCGGGAAACCGACATTTTCCAGAAACCCATAGCTGAAGGTCAGCAGCGCGGAGGCGGCAAAGGCAAAGCCCAGGGCTTCGAACTGGATCCGCAGGTGCATTTCGTCCAGGCGCCGCAACTGGCGCACGATCGCCCAGCACATCAGCCCGGCCGGCACCACCGGGGTCAGGGTGATGATGATGCGCAGCGCCATGCTGAAGTCCTCGGGGCGCCGCAGCAGGATCAGCGAACTGACCAATGCCAGCGCATAGAGGCCCAGGGAGGCGGCCATTTCGTAGTAGTAGCGTTTCATCCGTGTACTCCTGTATGTAAAACGTCCTTTACATGATTATGCAGTTTTGTGCGGATGTAAAGCTCGCTTTACATGGGCGATTCAGGAGCGAGATGCTCGCGAGGCGGACAGCCCGCCGGGGCGGTGGCTGCAATCGTATAAGGGGAGCATCAGGTCGGCCGCACGCTGCGACTGACGGAGTTACCGATACAGCTACGTGGACAGCCCGCGCAGCTGTATCGACAACCCTCAGTCAGAGAGCGTCGCTTGGGCTGCTTTCTCCGCCCAGCAGGTCGGTGCCGTAGGAGTTGTCGACCACGCACAGCCACCGGCCCGCGATGTGGCGGAACACATAGGTGGCGCGCCGGGTGATTTCGCTGCTGGCCCCTGCCGGGTCGGTGGTGTGCAGCAGGGTTTCCATGATCACCAGCGCCACGTCGCCGCCTTCGATCACCTGCATCTGGCCCTGGGTCACGTGGATGCTGTGGTTGAAGTGCTCGGCGATGGCGACAAACGCCCGGCGGATAGCTTCTTTGCCGGTGACGTTGAGGCCAGGCTTGACCACCAGGGTGGCGTCGTCGGCGTAGAAGTCCATCAGGGCGTCGAAGTCTTCGGCGTTGATCGCCCGGTCGGCGGCTTCGATGGTTTGCTGCAACAGGTGCTGGGTGCTGTTCATGCTTGCTCTCCTGGGGTGGACGCCGGGCCAGGCAGGAATGAAAAACCCGCCTGGGGAGGCGGGTCTGGTGCTGATTAAAGCGCTATCCCACCGACTGGTCAGCGGTGGTAATAATCAGGCGGTGTACAGCTGGGCGTTGAAAATTCATGGCCGAAACTTGGCAGACACGGCAGCAGAGATCAACCACCCGCGCGCTTTATTTCTCCGCGCGCAGGCCCAGCAAAGACCATCGGCCGATCTAGGCGAGGGTCGATATTTACTGATTTAATGCCGCAGCCCTTTCAATACAGCGCTTCCCCGCCATGAATAATTCCCAAGCCCAGGTCGCTGCCGGCGAGCCGCCCTCCACGGATGCAGCGGTGCGTCGCCGCTCATTGTTCGCCGGCTGCGGTGCCCACGCGGTGCACGATGGTCTCACTGATCTGATCTATGTCCTGCTGCCGATCTGGCAGGCGCAATTCGGCCTGAGCTTCGCCCAGGTCGGGCTGTTGCGCGGTGCCTACTCGGGGATGATGGCCGGCTTTCAGTTGCTGGCCAGTCGCGCGGCGCGACGTTGGGGCCGTGAGCGGATGCTGGTGGGCGGCACGGCCCTGGCCGGTCTGGCCTATCTGCTGGCGGGGCAGGCCGGGGGCTTGAGCGTGTTGTTCCTGGCCTTGCTGCTGGGCGGGCTGGGGGCGAGTACCCAGCACCCCCTGGCGTCGTCGCTGATCACCGATACCCATGAAGCGGGCGGTGGGGTCAAGCAAGCGTTGTCGCAATACAACTTCGCCGGCGACATCGGCAAGACCCTGATCCCGGGCCTGGTCGGCCTGTTGCTGACGGTGCTCAGCTGGCGCGCGAGCGTCACGCTGATGGGCCTGCTGGGCCTGGCTGCCGCCGGCCTGTTGTGGTGGCTGATTCCGTCCCGGGCGGCCACGTCCTCCATGGCGGCCAAGGTGCCGAAGGCGGTCGTCGGCCAGGGCTCGGCCAGCGGGCTGCGGGCGCTGATTCTCACCGGCACCCTGGACAGTGCGGTGCGCATGGGTTTCCTGACCTTCCTGCCATTTTTGCTGCAAGCCAAGGGTGCCGGCACCGCGGGCATCGGGCTGGCGCTGACCCTGCTGTTTGTCGGCGGTGCCTTCGGCAAGTTGCTGTGCGGTTACCTGGGGGCGCGCATCGGCATGATGAAAACCGTGTGGCTCACCGAGTTCAGCACCGCGCTGTTGATCGTGCTCGCGGTGTACCTGCCGCTGTTTGGCCTGATGCTGATGCTGCCGTTGCTCGGGCTGGCGCTCAATGGCACCTCGTCGGTGCTGTACGGCGCGGTGCCGGACCTGGCGGGCGCCGGCAAGCGCGAGCAGGCGTTCGCGATTTTCTACACCGGCACCATCGGCGGCGGGGCGCTGGCACCGGTGCTGTTTGGCAGGCTGGGCGACCTGACCGGTGTGCCGGATGCGGTGATGCTGCTGGCGGCGACCTTGCTGCTGACGCTGCCGCTGTCGTGGTTCGTGCAGCGCGGTCTGGATCGGGATGGGGCGCGGGCTTGAGGTGTGCATGTCACGAATAGATAAAGCCTGCCCCGTGGTGCTGCGGCATGCCGCGGCGTTGCAGGTCCTGGCCTTTGCCCACCCCCTGGCGGGCTTGCAGCTGGTCAAGGGCAGCCTCGAACCGGGCGAAGCCAGTGCGGTCGCGGCGGTCCGGGAGCTGGCGGAAGAGGCGGGGATAAAGGGCGAAGTGATCGCTGACCTGGGACTCTGGGTTGCCCCCCAGACCGGCCAGCGCTGGGCGTTCCATCAGTGTCGGGTTGCACCTGACCTGCCTGACACCTGGACGCACTTTGCCGCAGACGACGGTGGCCATAAATTCAGATTCTTTTGGCATCCCCTGGCCAGTGAGCCGTCTGCGCAGTGGCATCCCTTGTTCCAGGGCGCCTTGGCCTTTCTGCGTCAGCGCCTGGGGCCCATCTAGGCTCGCAGGCGCCCGCCTGCTATTTAGCTCGCGTCCGGCGGGTGATAGGAGGCGAACCGTTGCCGGTGCTGGACGGTTAGCGCGCAGGCGCCGGGGTGCGCCTGGGTGCCTGGCGATTGCCAGCTGCGGCGTTCGCCGCTGTAGGTGTGGATCACTTCGGCGCTGTCCCAGAACAGCTGTTGCAGCAGGCTTTCGAACTCAACCAGCCAGTCATCCTCGAAACGCCAGGCGTCCTTGTAATAGGCGGCGAAATGCAGCAGATGGCCTTAGTAGCACTGGCCTCGTGCGTTCGGCGTCAGGGCGAAGAGCGGCCTGGTCAGCCGTGCGCCGGATACCGGCAAACGGTCGAGCACCGCCTGGTTATGGGCTTGAGCGTCTTCCGCGCGGCTGAAGCAATGGATGAACCCATACAGGATGCTGCTCATGAGCGGTAGCGCATTGGAGAAACCTCGCGGGCCTTCAGTTCTGTTTGGCCAGACGCAGAATCGAGCCGACGCCGGCACGCATTTTTTCCACGGCCGAGGCGTTGGCGGAATGCACGTGAATCAGCGGTGGGCAAAAACCGTCGAGGGCCACAGCTTCCTCGATCCACAGGATCACGTCGTAGCCGGTGCCCCGCTCATCATCCCCCAGGTCATGGTCGAGGCTGATCTCGGTCACGCCGCCGGCCTTGAGCAGCGCGATGACTTCGTCCGGCCAGTAGGTCCGCACCCAGCCCTCGGGGGTCTGGCGCTCATCGTCGAGGTAGATTTTCATCGGTGGCTGATCACTCCCTGGTTGATCGACGGCGTTTTGTCTGCGGCCTGATCCGTATTTTTCAATCTGATCCGTATTTTTGCGGGCTATCTGCGTCTGTAATCAGTACAGCCATCGCCTCACACTAGCGCGAACTTTCGCGGCCTCGCAGCCGCCGTCACCCGCACTGATAATTTAGGATGCCCAATGTTCAAGATGGCGATGTTCCTCGGTGGATTTCTGGCTTTAACCATCCTGATCGGGATGCTGGCGACCATTTCTCCGGTCTAGGCCGTGCGCGGATTGCAGCCCTGACTGCCCTGGCAGCAGGCGCTGCATCGGCCTTTTTTGCCTCAGCTTTGCGCCTCGCGGCGCAGAGTCACGGCGCCGCCCATGCCAAGCGGATCAGGCGGCGGCCTGGGCCTGCAACTGCAGGCTGCCATCCACGTCCTTGACTAGGCCACTGGCCACGAACAAGGGCTTGAGGCGCTTGTGCAGCTCGGGTTGGACAAATTCCTTGACCGTGTCCAGGGCCAGTTCGCCGCTGACTTCCAGCTCGGCTTTGGTGTAGGACAACCAGGCCTTCTTCAGGGCCTGCAACACGTCGCTGCCGGCGGTGGAGGCAAAGCGGCGGTTGGCCTGCTGCCCGTCGAAGTTAAAGCTGTGCGCGTGCTCGTAACCGGTTTCGTCGCCGGCGCTGGCCAGGCAGCGGCTGCAGGTGCAAGGGCCGTTGCCGAACGCTGTACGCAGATAGGTGTTGAAGTCCACCACCGGCTTGAGTGCCAGGCGTTTATCGACTTCGAACAGATCCCCGGTCATTTTTTCGTCATTACTCAACGTCCATTTCCTCACAGTCATGCGGCTGATTTTTACAGCGCGGCACAATAGCAGCCGGATCGATGACGCGGGTATTTTTTGCCCGTCCGGCGTGCGCCGACAAGCGCACGCCGGAGCCGATCAAAGCGCGCCCAGCATCAAATCCAGGTTCTGCACTGCCGCGCCAGCCGCGCCCTTGCCCAGGTTGTCGAACACCGCCGCCAGCACCACCTGGCCGCTCTGTTCGTCGCCGCAGACCATCAGCCGCACATCGTCGGTGCCGTTCAGCGCCTGGGGATCGAGGTGGGTCAAGGCCTGCGCCTCGGCAGCGGGCAGCACCTGCACGTGGCGTGTCTCGGCGTAGTAGGTATCCAGGCAGGCCTGCAAGTGCCGGGCGTCGACTCCCGGTGCCAGCAACCGCAGTTGCAGAGGGATGGTCAGCACAATGCCCTGGCGAAACGCACCGTAGGCCGGCACGAACAGTGGCCTCTGGCTGAGGCCGCTGTGTTGCTCGATCTCCGGCACGTGCTTGTGGGTCAGTTGCACGCCGTAGACCTGGAACGGCGTGGCCTGGGCCGCGTTCGGTCCTTCATAGGCCTCGACGCCGGCCCGGCCCTGGCCGGAATAACCCGACACCGCATTGATCGTGACCGGGTAATCCCGGGGCAGCAGCCCTGCCTCGATCAGCGGACGCAGCAGGGCAATGGCGCCAGTGGGGTAGCAGCCGGGGTTGCTGACCCGCCGCGAGCGGGCAATGCGCTGCGCCTGTTGCGGGTGCATTTCGGCGAACCCGTAGGTCCAGTCCGGATGCGTGCGGTGGGCCGAGCTGGCATCGATCACGCGCACCGCCGGGTTTGCAATCGAGGCCACGGCGTCGCGCGCGGCGGCGTCGGGCAGGCACAGCAGGGCGATGTCGCAGGCGTTGATCGCCTCGGCGCGGTGCTGCGGGTCCTTGCGGTGCTCAGGCGCCAGGGTCACCAGCTGCAGATCGCGGCGCGAGTGCAGGCGTTGCTGGATCTGCAAACCGGTGGTGCCTTGGTCGCCGTCGATAAATACCAGGGGAGTGCTCATGGGGTTCTCGGACAGTGGAGAGAAGAGGCGCCCATGGTCAGTCAGCGAGTAAGATAGGAAAAGTTGAATTTAATAACGATAAGATTCAGTTTTTCTGAATGAGGAGCAGGTCATGCGTGAGATCAGCCTCGACCGGCTGCGCACCCTGGTGGCGATTGCCGACCTGGGTTCCTTTGCCGAAGCGGCGCGGGTGCTGAACCTGGCGCCGCCCACTGTCAGCCTGCATATCGCCGACCTTGAGGCGCGGCTGGGGGGCAAGCTGCTGTCGCGCACCCGGGGGCAGGTCCAGCCGTCGGTGATCGGCGCCACCCTGGTGGAGCGCGCGCGCCGGCTGCTGGCCGATGCCGAGCAGGCGTTACAGGAAGTGGAGCGGCAGATCCAGGGCCTCAGTGGCCGGGTACGCCTGGGGGCCTCCACCGGGGCCATCGCCCAGTTGCTGCCCCAGGCCCTGGAAACCCTGAGCCAGTGCCACCCGGATATCGACGTGCAGGTGCGGGTCCTGACCTCCCAGGAAAGCTTGCAGGAACTGGCCGCGGGCTCATTGGAAATCGGCCTGGTGGCGCTGCCGCAGACCGCGGTCAAGGGCTTGCTGATCGAGCCCTGGCGCCGGGACCCGGTCATGGCCTTTCTGCCGGCGCGCTGGGAATTGCCGGCCGTGGTCACCCCCGAATGGCTGTGCACCCAGCCGTTGATTCTGAATGACCACAGCACCCGCCTGGCGCGCCTGACCGCGGATTGGTTCGCCAGCAGCGCGGCCCAGCCCACGCCGCGGATCCAGCTCAACTACAACGATGCGATCAAGAGCCTGGTGGCGGCCGGCTACGGCGCCACGTTGTTGCCCCACGAGGCCAGCACGCCGCTGCCGGACACCCGGATTGCCATGCGGCCCTTGCAGCCCTTGCTCTGGCGGCAACTGGGAATCGCCCACCGCGACCAGGACATCGAGCGCTCGACCCAGCACGTGCTGCACGTCTTGCGCGGCCTGAGTGCCGGGTAGGGCGCCTCAGCGGTAGTAGTACTTGGCGGGGTAGGTGTAGGTGCGCCCCTGATCGGCGCACCACTGGGGGAAGCTGCCGCTCGGCGCCCTGGAGTAGGCGATCCAGTCGGCGATCAGGTCCTGGTACGCCAGCAGTTCGGTGTGCAGGTGCTGCAAGCGCTCGGGCTCGGTGGCGCCGGTTATCAGGGCCTGGGCGCGGGCCAGCTCATCCAGCGCGTACTGGACCTCGCCGATGAAATGGCTTTCATCGAGGTGGTGGGTGGCATGGTCGGCGCTGGACAAGTGATGGTCGATCAGGCGCATGCGCACCGGAGTATCGGCCGGATTCAGGGCCAGGGCTCTGAGCAGCAGTTCATGCTCATTGCGCTGCAAGCCGAGCCAGCGCAACGGCACCTGGGCGTTGGGTTGCTCGTCGACCCAGGCCTGGAGCGTGGGCAGCAGGAACCGGCTCATCAGCGGCTGGTTCAGGAGATGATGCGCCTCGTGGGTCCGGGCGTTGGCTTCGAAAATGTCCACGGCCAGAGCACGCTGGGTGGCGGTGTCGAACGACGATGCGCTCGCGAGGAACTGTTCCAGCGCGCTGAACGCTTCACGCCGCAGGCCTTTTTCGCGCATGCGGCAATACTGCGCCAGCGCTTGCAGTCCGGGCTGGGCCTCAAAGTGCGCCGCCAGCGTCAGCAGCCCTTCGAAGTTCGGTTGGTTCCAATACATTGCAGTCTCCAGACACAGGGCCGGCCCGTGTGCGATTCTCCTTCGGCGCGCCGCCATGGCCGCCTGGTGCGCGCCTATCCGAGAGGCGCCTGCCCCTTGGGGCCTCGCTATAGTACCCGCGCTCAACCCCGTCACCACAGCCCCTTCAATGCCCGTCAGGATTTGCCTTATGCCCCACAACCCCATCACCCGCATCACCTTCGACGACACCATGCTCTGCGTGGGCTGGGCCGATGGCCTGGAATTGCGCCAGCACCTGACCCGTTTCGACCGCTTGCGAGAAGCCAGCGCCGCACAGCGCGCCGATTTTCAGATTATTGACGAGGGCACTTCGGTGGTTTGGCCGCGCCTGGCTACCGACGGCGTGACCATCGATGGCATCGACTGGATCTGGGAGCACCTGTGCAACCAGGCCCTGGGGCGTTTGCATGCCCTGGAGTGGCACCTGGACCAGGTGAGTGCCAAGGATCAGGCGATCGTCGCCCTCTGGCGCCTGGAGGCCGATGGCTACAACGGCGGTTTTCTGCAGTTTTTCTGCAATTGGGGCGACCAGACCTACGACCTGGCCGTGGCGGCCTTGCAGGCCATTGGCGCCGAGCGCACCCGGGAGCTGGTGAGCCGCCAGCGGCAACTGATCGATCACCTCGATGGCCATCCGCAACTCAAGGAACTGTGGGACATTCCGGGGCTGCTCAGCGATGACGAGCACGAGTTGATCAGCGTCGAACTGGACGCGAAGCTGTGGGACGTCGCCATGGAAATCCCGGCCCTGGCGGTGCGGCATTTCTACCCGGGCTGAACCTGCTCCGGCACCGGCGTCAGCAACGGCCGACCGGCAAAAAACGCCTCCAGGTTGTCGATCACCAAATGCAGGGTGGCGCTGACCGCCTCGGGCGAGCGCCCGGCGATGTGCGGGGTCAGGATCAGGTTATCCAGGCCCAGCAGCGAGCTCGGTACTTCGGGTTCGCCTTCGACCACATCCAGGGCCGCGCCGGCAATCTGCCGCTGCCGCAGGGCCTGGGCCAGGGCGCTGCTGTCGACCACGCTGCCCCGGGCGATGTTGACCAGGTAACCCTCCGGCCCCAGGGCCTGCAGCACTGCCGCATCCACCAGGTGCAAGGTCCCGGCACCGCCGGGGGTGGCGACGATCAGGAAGTCGGCCCAGGCCGCCAGCGCCTGCGGCGTCGGGAAGTACTGCAAGGTTGAATCCGGCCGTGGATGCCGGCTGTGATAGGCCACTGCCATGGCGAACCCGCCGGCGCCGCGCCGGGCAATCTGCTGGCCGATATTGCCCAGGCCGAGGATCCCCAGGTTCTTGCGCGACAGCAGCGGCCGCGGCTGGCGCGATTGGCTCCACAGGCCGTGGCGCACCGCCGCGTCGGCCTGGACAATGCCGCGCACCAGGGCCATCAGCAGCGCGATGGCATGGTCGGCCACCGACTCATCGTTGGTCCCCGGGCCGTGACTGACCTGGATCCCGCGTGCGCGGGCGGCGGGCAGATCGATCTGTTCATAACCGGCGCCCTGGGCACAGATGATGCCCAGCTTCGGCAGTGCCTCGATTTCCGCCGCGGCAAGCCCGGTGGAGCCGTTGGTCAATACGCCCTGGACCTTCGGCCCCAGGGTCCTGATGGCCTGGGCCCGCTCCCGGGCAGTGAGCGCCAGGTGCAGGGTGAAGCCCGCCGCCTCGAGGCGGGCAAGGCTGGGTGGCGCCAATTCAATCAGAACCAGAAGGTCTCGGGTCATGGCGGTGCGCTCTGGGTCGGGGGAGGGGGGACGGCCTATTTACCCTAGACGATCAGACGCACGTGTCACCCGCCACGTGCAAAGAATGAGGCGGCCCCTCGACGGCGACGGTCTGCTGCACCGAGCTCCTGGCGGCCACCCGGGCGGCGAAGGCCTGGAGGTGGGCCCAGGGCGCCAGATCCAGGCCGATGCGCCGGGCCCAGGTCAGCATCACGAACAGGTACGCGTCCGGCGCGGTGAAGGCATCGCCCATCAGGAACTGCCGGCCCTGCAGATGCCGGTCGACATAGGCCAGGCGCGGCGCCACATGGACCCGCGTCTGGGCCTGGCCCTCGGCGGTCCTGGACAGGAAGTTGGCGGCGACCCCGTTGTGGCGCTCGGGGGTGATGAAGTTTTTGTGCAGGTCGGTGGCGATAAAGCTGAGCCATTCCAGTTCGTGATAACGTCGCCGCTCGCCGGCGGCTGCCAGCAGGTTTTTCTCGGGGGCCTGGTCGGCGATCCAGGTCAGGATGGCCAGGCACTCCGTCAACCGGTCGCCGTCGTCCAGGGTCAGTGCGGGCACGCAGGATTTCGGATTGATCAGGTGGTAGTCGCCCTGGGCCCAGGTCTTGCTGGCCAGGTCGACCCGCTCGGCGCGAAACGGCACGCCGGCTTCATGCAGCAGAATATGCGCGGCCATGGAACTGGCGCCGGCGGCATAGAATAAATTCAGCATCGTGGTGCTCCTCAAGTCATCAGAGCCGCATCTTCTCAAACCTCTGGATCCGGTGAATCCCGTGAAAACGCAGACCAAGCGTGCGCAAATGCAGCCATGTTGAACTGGCAGGATCTTCAGTATTTTCTGGCGGTGGCCGAACACGGCTCGCTGTCCGCGGCAGCACAGGCGCTGGGGGTTGATCACACCACCGTCAGCCGGCGGGTGGCGAGCCTTGAGTCCGGTACCGGGCTCAAGTTGATCGACCGCTTGCCGCGCAGCACCCGGCTCACCGAACAGGGGCTGGCCCTGGTGCGGGCGGCGGCGCCGATGGCCGTTATCGCCAACGATGTGCAGCGGCATGTGCGCGGCCAGGGCCCGGGCATTTGCGGCACGGTGGTGATCAGCGCGCTGCCACTCCTGGCGTCCCTGGTGATCGCCCCCAGCCTGGCGCGCTTGCGTTGCAGCCACCCGCAATTGCAGGTGGTGCTCAGTGCGACCCCGGCCCTGGCGTCCCTTGAACGGGGCGAGGCCGACCTGTCGCTGGGCCTGGTGCGGCCCGAGGCGCAAGGCCGTGTCGTGCGCAAGGTGGGCCAGTTGCCATTGGCCCTTTATGGGCATGTGGGCCATGCCGGCACCGCGCCCGAGGACTGGGTGTTTATCGGTTTCGAGCGCAGCCTGGAGCACATTGCCCAGCAGCGCTGGCTACAGGACGTCGCGGGCGCGCGACCCTTTGTGCTGCGCAGCAACGATGTGCAGACCCAGTACCAGGCGGTGAAATCCGGGCTCGGCCTGGGGCTGTTGCCCTGCCTGCTGGGCGATGCGGACGAGCAACTGGTCCGGCTCCAGGTCGATGCCGCGCCGCTGACGCGCACGTTGTGGCTGTCGGTGCACGCCGATATCCGTAAAACACCGGCGGTGCGGGTGGTGATGGATCATCTGATCGCCACGTTCGGGCAGTTGTGAGGGCGTTACGGCGCTTATTTTCTTGGCAGGACGGAGCCGGGCGTTTAACGTGCGCCGGCACCCTTTGACCGTACTGTTTCAACTCCAGGGAGAGGCGCCCGCCATGAGCATCAGCAACCCGGCACTGCAGCACTATCCGTTCCTGGCCGAGATGGCCGGGGACTCGTACTACCCGCCGCACCTGGTCGCCAAGGGCCAGCAACTGCTGGCGGCCCTGTGCGCCAGCATCGAAGCCCAGGCCCCGAAGGACCTGGACGCCTTGTACGCCCTCACTCACGCCACCACCGAGCAGTTCAACAGCCTCGCCGAAGCGTTCGACGAGCAAGGCAGTGAGATCGAAACCGTCGCCCGTGAGTGCATCGGCGCCGACGTCGCGGCGATTGCCACGGCCTACGGTTTCGATGCCGACATTGAAGAGCTGATCAGCCCGCGCGACTGGTGAGCCGGCACTGACCGCGCCTCACTCCTCCCGGCCATGGGCGTTTGCCGCCAACTGGTTGGTATCGACCCGCACGAACACCGAGTCGCCGATGGCCGTCAGCACGTCGCCGGCGTAGACCTCGCAGATCACCCGGCTCTTGCGCCCGACCGGGCCGTCGACCCGGGCGCGCAAGGTCAGGGCGACGCCCATCGGCGTCGGCTTGATGAACTTGATGCCCAGGTTGCCGGTGACGCAGTCGATGCGCGGCAGGCTGCCGGGCTCACGGTTTTGCGCACGGTAGTGGTAAGCCATGGCGGTCCAGTTCGAATGGCAGTCCACCAGCATCGCAATCAGCCCGCCATACACCAGGTCGGGCCAGCCGCAATATTTGGCTTCGGGGGTATGTTCGGCCAGCACGTGCACCCCGTCCTCGTGCCAGTGGCTCTTGATGTGCAGCCCGTGGGGGTTGCTGCTGCCGCAGCCGTAGCAGACGCCTTCAGGCGCGGCGCTGTCTTGCAGGGGGAGATCGTCCATGGATGCACCTTGTTGTTTTTGGAAAGGGTTGCCTCGGCCTTGAGCCGGGGCCGGCGAGTCGCGCGTTCGCGCTGAGCGCCCTTGAGTCGGGGATGATAATTGTTCGATTGGCCTGGCGCTGCCCATGCCTGCAAATAATCAGCGCGGCGGACAGGCGGCCCGCCAGCCTACCGGCTGATTGCGCCACGAATCCGCGCGGGGAATCGGCGAGCAGGTCGCAATTTCGCTGAAGACAGATCGCGTCCGTGGCGCTTGGGGCCTATCATCCGATGCGCCGTGAATATTGACCGGCCCTGACTCGACCGAGACCCCACCCTCGGCATCCCCCCCCTGGATACGGACGCCCCATGCCTCGATCAAAACTGTTGGTCACCCTGTCTGTCGTGCTGATCGGCGCCGCGGCGCTGTGGTACGTGTGGATGCTCGTCAGCGCCAGGCTTGAGCTGGGCGGCGCCAGCCCCGACCGGCAAACCCTGGGCCGCGTGCAGGACCCCCAGCAGCGCGCCATGACCCAGTACTGCACCGGCGTGGTCGCCACGCCCCAGGGCACCTGGCTGGTGGGGCGGGTTGAGGCGCGCTCCAACCTGTTGCCGGCTGCACCCGAGGCGCTCGACCTGGATGCGCTGGTCTACGGCAAGGTCGGCGAGCCCCAGGAAGAGGAGGGCTCGGGGGCTTTTGCGAGTTTGATGCAGCCCCGCGAAAAGGAGGTTTCCTTTATCTCCCGGCTCGACGCCAACGGGCAGTTTCAGCGAATTGCCCAGGTCGGCGAGGTGGCGTGCCTGGTGGCCAGCCCGGACGGCAGCAGTGTGTTTCTGCTGACCGGCCTGAAACGGCCGCAGACCGCTGGCCGCGACGATGCAATCAGCCAGACCGTGGTCCTGCGCAGCGACGATCAGGGCAAAAGCTGGACCTGGCTGCGCCAGGGGCTGTTTCCCCAGGTCGAATCACTGGCTGAGAACCTCAGGCCGTATTTCCATGGCCCGGATGAGATCTGGGCCCTGGGCACCCCCAGCGGCCTGGACAACGAAGATGGCACCGACCGCCCCGGTGCCATTGCCACCGGGCTGTTCTACTCGGCCGATCGCGGGGCCAGCAGCACGCCCATCGTCGCCGCCGAGTCGCTGCTGGTGCCCGCCGAGTACGCCCACGGTACGCGGCCCGAAGTGCGGGAGTGGCACAGCGGCGACCCCTATGGCGAGATCCGCAACCATGTCGTGCAGCTCGATGCCCAGCGCGCGGTGCTCTGGGTTTCCCAACGTTTCTGGGGCAGCCACCCGGACGGCGTCAGCGACCACATCGCGGCCACTGTCACCACCCGCGCCCAGTTACAACGCAGCGGCGGGCACTGGCAGGTGACGTCGCTGCAGCGCGAAGACGGCCTGTACGTCGACGCCCTGGAAGATAACGGCGCCGGCCGGATCGTCGGCGTGATCGACCAGGGGACCGGGAGCCGCGATCGGGTGGCCGAGCTGGACACCACCACCTTTGCCTGGCGCGTGCTGAGCGAGCTGCCCAGTGTGTTTGCGCCCCTGGCCTCGGACAGTCACCTGCGGGGCGGCAACTTCTGGGTCGGACGCAACAGCCTGGTGGTCAACACCTGGAGCGAACACCGGCCGCCGCGCTGGCTTTACGGGTGGTCGGACGCCAGCATTTCCGCCAGCGCGACCTTCTACTCCAAGGATTGGGGTCAGTCCTGGCAGCGTTTGGCCATCGACGGCTATCTGGGCACCCTGGGTTTCCAGGGGGCCGAGGACCGGGTGATCTGGGCCAAGGGCAACTGGTACAACAGCAACGACCTCGGGATCTATTCCTACGGTTTGCAGTGAGGGCGAGGCGGTGTTACCAGGCGTCGGACAAGGCGGGATGACCCGCGATTACGGCCAGCGTACCTGCGATCGCTGCGGCCAGCAGATCACCGCTTACTGCCCTTCGGTGCAGACGTTTTCCGCCATCGGCGCTTTTCTGGACCAGGGCCGGGACGCGGTGCTGGCCAAGATTATCGAATGGGAAGGGGTGGATTTGCCGACCCTGACCCAGTACTACGACCATCGCATGCAGCCCACCTGCCGGGTCAAAGTCGCCTTCTGCGCATTTTGCGCCGGGCCGTTGCGAACCTGGCGCGCCCGGCAATGCATGCATTGCCTGCGCGACTGGCACTGAGCGGGCCGGGCGCCGGATACCGACGGGCCTGGCTGTTTGTGCAACGCCGGGGTCGGCCAATGCAGCCTGAAGTTGCTAGTCTTTGCCCCCCACCGACCTGGTGCACAAGGAGCCCACTGTGCCTGTTTTTGAAACCCCGAGATTGATCGTCCGCTCGCTGTCGCACCATGACCTGCCGGCATTGACCGCGATTCTGAGTGACCCGCAGGTGATGCAGTATTCGATCCGTGGCGTGTGCGATGAGCAGGCCACGGCGCAGTTTATCGATTGGTGCCTGGGGTGTTATGCGAGCCATGGCATGGGCCCCTGGGCCCTGGAAGACAAGGCAAGCACCGAGTTGGTGGGATTTTGCGGAGTGGCCCCGGAAACCGTGGCCGGGGTCGAGGAGGCCGGGCTGGGTTATCGCCTGGCCACCCGCTACTGGAACCGGGGGCTGGCGTCCGAGGCGGCGCGGGGCGTGATCGATCACGTGTTTGCCGCCGGGCAGGTCGAGTCCTTGGTGGCGATTATCGAGCCGGCCCACGGCGCCTCGCAGCGGGTGGCCGAGAAGGTCGGTTTCAGCGAGTTCGAGGCGCTGGAATTCCACGCCCGGCCGGTGCGGCTGTACCGTTTGCAGCGGCAGGCGTGGAGTCGCTGAGGGCGAGCCGGGCCTTCAGAAGTCCCAGCGGGTGCTGAGCATGAAATTGCGCGGCTCGCCGTAGGCGGCGGAGTTATAGAAGCCGATGTTGGTGTAGTACGACTTGTCGAAGATGTTGTTGACGTTGAGGGTCGCCGAGAGGTTTTTGCTGATCTGGTAGCGGGTCATCAGGTCCACCAGCCAGTAGGCGTCCTGGGACACATCTTCGTACTTGCCCAGTGGCGCGTTGTAGATCGGCTGCCAGCCCACGCTCTGCCAGCGCACGCCACCGCCCACGGTCAAGCCGTCCAGGCGGCCGCGCAATTTGTAGCTGGTGTAGAGGCTGACCTGGTCTTCTGGTTCGAAGGTGGAAATCTTGGCGTCGTTCTCGTCGCGCACGACCTTGTGGGTGTAGCCGGCCTGGACCTGCCAGTTCGGGGTCAGTTCGCCGGAAAGCTCCAGCTCATAGCCCTTGGTCGTGGCCTTGGTGCCCTTGAACGCGTAGTTGGTCGGCTGGGGCCGCAGGTTGTTGTAGTCGTCGTCGGGCATCGCGCGGTTGGTTTCGTGGATCTCGAAATAGGCCAGGCTGGTGTTGAGGCGGCCTTCGAAATACTCGCCCTTGAGGCCCAGTTCGTAGTTCTGCCCTTCGTCGGGCTCGAGGATCTTGTCGTTGCGGTCTTTGTTCCAGCTTTCCTGGGGCATGAAGATGTCGGTGTAGCTGGCATACAGCGAATAGGTGTCGTTGAGGTCATAGACCGCACCGACGTAAGGCACGAAGCGCCCCGACTCGCGGTAGGACGGGGTCAGGCCGGTCAGGTGGTAATTGACCACGCGCCCGCCCAGCAGCAGTTTCAGGTCGTCGCTGAGGTTGAGCCGGGTGCTCATGTAGGCCCCGGTCTGGCGCACCACTTCGTCGATGCGGTATTGCAGCGGGCCCCAGTCCGGCTCCGCGAGTTTGCCGTTCCAGTGGTTGAAATCCACCACGTTGCCGTTTTGGTAGGTGACGTCCCAGTAGCTCTTGCCGGTCCAGTGCGAGGTGCCGATGGAGCCACCGAGCACCAGTTCGTGTTCGCGTCCGAACAGGGTGAACGGGCCGCTGACATACAGGTCGCCGGAGTCGCTGGTGGTTTCGCCGATGTATTTGCCCGGGGTGATCTTGGCCGTGCCGTCGGCATTGGGCAGGTCGCCCTGGATCGAGCCGAGCACCGCGTGGTAGCCGTTGATCTTGTGGTCCAGTTGCAGCTTGGTGATCCAGCCATCGCCCAGGTCGTGCTCCAGGGTGGCGAAGGCGGTGCGAGTGTATTGCTCCCAGCGGCTCCAGTCGGTGGCGTTGTTGAACGAGCGCGAGACTTCGTTGTGCCCGCCGCTGGAGTTGATCAGCGGGAAGCTGCCGGACCAGCTGGAGCCCTTGGGGTTGGTGTCCTGGTAGTCGCCGCCGACGGTCAGCAGGGTGTCGGGCGAGAGGTCGAATTCAAGGATGCCGTAGTACACCGAGCTGTTGCGCGAGTAGTGGTCCATGAACGAGTTCTTGTCCTGATAGGCCGCCACGGCACGCCCGCGGACATTGCCGGTTTCGGTCAGGGGGCCGCCCAGGTCCAGCTCGCTGCGGTAGTTGTCCCAGGAGCCCATGCCCAGGGTGGCGTGGCCCTGGAAATCGGCACTGGGCTTCTTGCGCACCAGGTTGATGGTGGCGCCCAGGGAGCCAGCGCCGCTGAGCAGGCCGGTGGCGCCCTTGAGCACCTCGACCCGGTCGTAGATCGCCATGTCGCTCAGGGTGTTGCCCGCCGAGTAGGCCACGTTGCGCACGGTGGAAGGAATCCCGTCGTACTGGAAATTGTTGATCGAGAAACCGCGGGCGTAGTAGTTGGTGCGGTCGCTGTCGAAGGCCGAGACGGTGATGCCCGGGGTGTGGCGCATCACGTCGTCGACGTTGTTGAGGCCGAAGTCGTCCATGTGCTGACGGGTGATCACGGTGATCGACTGCGGGGTTTGCCGGGGCGTGAGCACCAGCCGGGTGGCGGTGGCGATGGTGCCGGGGGTGTAGGAGCCGCTGCCCTCGGTGACGGTGCCCAGCTGGTTGCTGACGATGTTGGTGGCGCCCAGTTCCAGGCTGCCGCTGCCTTCGGGCAGGGGGGTCAGCAGCACCGCATTCGGGCCATTGCGCTCAAAGCCCAGGCGGCTGCCGGCCAGCAGTTCTTGCAGGGCCTGCTGGGTGCTCATGCGGCCATTGACCCCCGGCGACTCGATGCCCTGGGCCATGCCTGACGCATAGGCAATCTGCAGCCCGCTCTGCTCGCTCAACTGGTCGAGGGCATTGGCCAGCGGCTGGCGGGCAATGGCGAAGGCATGGGTGCTGAGCACCTGATCGTCCGAGGTGGCGGTCGCCGGCTCGACGGCCGCAGCCTGGGCGCAGGCCAGGCAGATGGCCAGGGCCAAAGTGGAGGTGGCGTAGCTGGGCTTGAGTGTTGGGAAGTGCATGCGGACACCGTGCTAATAAGAATTATTTGCAAAAGCAAACTCCTTGACGGGTTGGCATCACCAAAGCCGTAAAACTTTTTTCAGGAATTTCACGACCGGCTTTTTCAGCGGATCACCAGGATTCCACCCGGCAGGCGGGTGAGTTGAGCCGAGGCCACCTTGCTCAAGGCCTGGGCGACCGCCAGCGGGTCGTCCAGCTGGTAATTGCCGCTGACCCGGCTCTGGGCTACGCGGTCGTCGAGCACCAGGATCGGCGCCGGGTAATAGTGCCGCAGCTCCCCCAGCACCTCGGCCAGGGGCCGGTCCTGGAAGGACAGGCGGCCATTGACCCAGGCCATCTGCCGTTCGCCGCCCTCAAGGTTCAAGGCTTGCAGCTGCCCGTCCCTGAGTTGCTGCCAGTTGCCGGCCTGCAACAGCGCCTGCTGGCCGCCGTGATTGGCAAAGCGCACCCGGCCTTCACGCACCGCCACCGTCACCCCTTGTTCACGACGACTGACGCTGAACTGGGTGCCGACCACGGTCACTGTGGATTCGCCGGCCTCGATGGTCAGCGGGCGCGTGGTGTCGTGGAAGGCTTCGACGTACAACTCGCCGCGCAACAGGCGGATGTGGCGCTGTCTGTCGTTGATCTCGGTGCTGATGGCGCTGTCGCCCCCGAGCACGACATGGGAGCCGTCGGCCAGCTCCAGGCGCTGCACCTGGGCCACGGCGGTCAGGTGATCGGCTTGCAGGCGCAGGGGCACATCGGCCATCCAGCCGGCGCCCAGCATCAACACCAGCGTCGCTGCGCTGGCCAGCCAACGGCGGTGGTGGCGCACCCGGGGGCGGGCCGGAGGCAGTTCCAGGTCGAGGGCCAGGTGTTGCAGGGCCTGCTCGAACGCGCTGGCATTCCACAGGGCTTGCAGCTCGGCATAGGCCGCGGCATGTTGCGGGTCGGCTGCGTGCCACTGTTCGAAGCGTTGACGCAGCAGCGGGTTGTGGGCCATGGCCTCGCGTTGGCTGAACCAGTGGCTGGCCTGTGCTCGCAGCGCTGCGCTGGGCGGGGCATGGGGGCGCTGTTCAGTCATGGGGGCTCTGCAGGTCGGTGGCTTTGAGGCAGGCCTCAAGGGCGTGGCGCAGGTCTTTTTCCACGGTGCTCAGGGAAACCTGCAGGCGCTGGGCAATCTCGCTTTGCGCCAGGCCCTGGAGTTTATGCAAAACGAGGATTTGTTGCTGGCGTTTGGGCAGGGTCCCGAGCACCTGCTGGAAACGCTGTAATTGCTGCTGGCCCTGGGCGTGGCTTTCCGGGCCCGGAGCCGTGGTGGGAACTTCGGCAACCCGATCTTCATCGCTGTAGGAGCATTCGAAGCGGCGCTTGCTGCGCTGGTTGCGCAGGTGGTCGAACGCCAGGTACTGGGCGGTCTGGTACAGAAACGGCCGCAGGTGTTCGATGGGCCGGGTGCCCAGGGCCTTGGCCACCTTGAGGTAGGTTTCCTGGGCCAGGTCCTCGGCCAGGCTGGCGCAGCCGACCACCCGCGACAGCATGCGAATCAACGCCCCGCGCTGATCGATAAACAGCACGCTGAGTTCTTGCTGATTGTCCCCGGTGTCCATGACCCTCTGCCCCCATGACCTGATGCGTCATCTGCATGACCGGCGGTATTCTAATGAGAATCCCTATCATTACCAGCTTAATCGCCCAGGGCCTGCGAACCGGCGTAGCCGCTGGCGCAGGCTGGACGCTGGTCCGCCGAGGGCGTCGGGGCATATCAGGGGCAGGGGCTGCGCTGGGGACGGTCAGCGCAGCCTCGCCTTGCTCGGCAGCGGCTACCGTGCTGGCTCAGATCATTGTGCAATGCACAGCGCAAAATGGCGGAAGCTGTAGAAGCCTTCGGTTTCCGGCCACTGCGCCTGTTGCAGCGCCTCCAGGGCCTGGGGCCACGGCTGGTTGTTGAGCAGCGCCTCGTACGTCGGCTCGCCCTTCACATTGACATAGAGCACCCGGCACGCCGTTACCCGGCTGGCGCTGGTCTGCTGTTCAAGGGTGCGCTGGATCAGGTCGAACAGCATTGGGGGCGGCGAGACCTCGACCCCGGCTGAGGTCCGCACGCCAATGTTGCCCAGGTACAGCCGATGGGGTTGGCCGGCGACCGTGATGTCCGCACGTTGCACCTGCTCTTCATCGGTCTGGTCCCAGAAGGCTGACAGCAACACATGCAACGAGTTGCGCATAAAGTTGGCCCAGGCATCGGCCAGGCCTTTTTCGCCCTCGCCCAGGCCTGCAAAACTTTCATTGATCAGCACGCCGGCTTCAACTAGCACATCGATCGACAGGCGCCCTAGGGTCTCCTGGGGATACCAATTGGCGCGGATCGCGGGCAGCTCGCCATAGGGCAGGACCCACTCGTCCTCGGTGGCGCACTCCAGGCCATGGCTGGTGATGAGTTCGAGCAGGGTTTCGGCGGGGTCAATCATGGGCACTCCAGGCCAGTGGCGACGTCGCTCGGCGACGATCAGGGCGTGCAAGTCTACGGGGTCGGCACGATCCTTTCGACGGGAAGTGGTGCTCGCGCGTTCAGATCACGCGCGCACCACAGGACCGGGGCGACTCGACGCCTGCCATTACCCCGGCCGGGGGCGAGGGCCTGGAGCCTGTTCACGCTCTGCTGCGCTTGGCTCATGGGGCGTCAACAATGCCTGAGCCTCGCCCGTCAGAGCGTGAACAGATGCTTAGAACTGCGGGGTGTACTTCACGCTGAGCATGAAAT
The DNA here is from genome assembly GCF_049199125.1 of Pseudomonas sp. QD4. Lineage (NCBI taxonomy): Bacteria > Pseudomonadati > Pseudomonadota > Gammaproteobacteria > Pseudomonadales > Pseudomonadaceae > Pseudomonas > Pseudomonas sp. QD4. Next base: position 1,656,370 of record NZ_JBLZOM010000001.1, on the reverse strand, counting down.
TGCGCGGGTCGCCGAAGCTGTTGCTGCCATTGAGCTGGTTGTAGCCGGGTACGTAGTAGTGCTTGTCGAACAGGTTGTTGGCGTTCAGCGCCAGGCCCACTTCCGGGCTCAACTGGTAGGCCAGGCGGGCGTTCCAAAGGGTGCTGCCCGGCACGTCGAAGGTGCGTTCATAACCCAGGGTGTGGCTCTGGCTGGTAAAGCCCAGGCCGGTGCTGACCCGGCTCCAGTCGCCGCTGAACTGATAGTCGCCCCAGACCCGCAGCATGTGCTTGGGCGTCCAGGTGCTGAACACCTTGCCTTTGTTTTGCGGGTCTGCGAGGTACTTGGTGGTGTTGTAGGTGTAGCCGGCGGACAGTTGCAGGCCATCGAGCACCTCGCCGCTGATCTCCGCTTCCACCCCCTGGCTGCGGACCTTGCCCGACGCCACGGAGCAGTTGCCGCCGCCGCAGGCGCCATTGGTGTTGGGGTCTTCGATGGCGCGGTTTTCCTGGTCGTAGCGAAACAGCGCCACCGAGGTGTTGACCCGGCCATCCAGCAGCTCGCCCTTGAGGCCGACTTCATAGTTACTGCCGATCACCGGCTTGAGTGCGGTGCCGCTGGCGGTACGCGCGGTCTGTGGCTCGAAAACGTCGGTGTAGCTGGCGTATACCGCCCATTCCTGGCTCAGGTCGTAGACCACGCCGGCGTAGGGGGTGACCTCGCCGGTTTCGGTCATGGTGCTCGGTTCGTTGACGGTGTAGGCGTGGGTGATGGCCTGCTCGTTGGCGTCTTTGTAGGAGTAGTCAAACCAGCTGACCCGCGAACCCAGGACCAGGGTCAGGCGATCGATGGGCTTGACCCGCCAGCTGCCGTACAGGCCTTTCTGCCGGACTTCGTACTCGGCGTAAGTGGCGCGGCCGCCCGCGGTTTCCAGCAGCCCGCCGAAACTGACTGCGGGGCGGTGGTGGTCGATGTCGAAGACGCTATCGCTGCTGTTGTTGAAGGTCCTGGCGTAACGGTCGTCGGTAGTCAGCTTGGAGTAGTTGCCGCCCAGGGTGATTTCCTGGGCCATGGACAAGGCTTCGAAGCGACCGGTGAGGTTCATGTCGAGGCCAAACTTCTCGTGGTTGAAATCGGTGTACCAGTCGGCATAGGTCATGCCGGTGCCGTCCGCCTTGAGTCCTTGAGCCGTGGATTGCACTCGCTGGTGGGTCGATTCATTGTCTTCGCTCATGCGCACGGCACCGACCTTGAGGGCCCAGTCGTCGTTGAAGTGATGCTCGATATCGGCCTGCAGCGTGGTGACATTGATCTGCGAATGGTTCCAGGTGGCGCCGCTGTAGGTGGAACGCGGCAGGTTCAACGGGCTGCCGTCGGTAAAGCGCGGCAGGCCACGCACCATGGGCCGAGCCTCGGCCTCGGTGCGGCTGACGGCCAGGCCCAGGGTGGTGGCGTCGCTCAGGTCGAAGTCCAGCGAGCCGTACAGCGAGTGGGTCTTGCTCCACTCGTAGTCGATAAACGAATGGCTCTGGTCTTCATCGGCCACCATGCGGCCGCGTACGGTGCCGCTGTCGTTCAACGGGCCGCCGGCGTCCAGTTGCAGGCCGTAGTGGTCCCAGGAGCCGGCCTTGCCGGTGAGGGTCACGGTGGGCTTGGCCTGGCCGCGCTTGCGCACCAGGTTGATCGCGCCGCCTGGGCTGCCAGTGCCTTGCAGCAGGCCCGAGGCGCCGCGCAGGACTTCCATGCGGTCGAAGAAAATCAGGTCCTGGGTCGCCCAGTTGCCCAGGGCGTAGATATTGCGCGGGATCGGCACGCCGTCGTATTGCCAATCATCGATCTGGAAGCCGCGGGAGGTCAGGATCATGCCCTTGCCGATGCCCTGCACGCCCACCAGGCCGGTGGTCTGGTTGGCCGCGTCCTTGAGGTCGGTCAGGCCCTGGTCATCCATTTGCTTGCGGGTCATGACGCTGATCGACTGCGGGATTTCCTTGAGGCTATGGCTGCCCTTGCCGATGGTCACGGCCTTGGCCGCATAGGAACCCGAGCCTTCGGTGATGCTGGGGTCGTCCACGCTGTGTTCGACGATGTGGGTCGCCCCCAGTTGCAGGCTGGTAGCGCTGTCGGCAGCCGGTTCGACACTGAAGTTGCCCTGTTCGGTCACCCGTAGTTGCAGCCCAGTGCCCGTCAGTGCGGTGTGCATGGCCTGGTCGGGGCTCATCTGGCCGATCACGGCCGAGGCCTGCTTGCCCTGCACCAGCGCCGGTTCCAGGGACACAATGCGCCCGCTCTGGCTGGCGATGGCATTCAGCGTGGCCGCCAGCGGGCCGGCCGGCAGGTTGAACGGCAAGCGTTGTTCCTGCGCCAGGGCAGGGCTGACCAGGGTCGCCAGGGCAACGGCGACGCAAAGGGCTTTAGGCCAAGGGTTGAGCACGGCATTCTCCTGATTGTTTGAACTCGTCAGGAGATAGGTGGGACGAGAAATGAAAACCAGACACAAATAAGAAAGATTTTCAAAAAATAGTTTTCGCGTCACTTACCGCGAATCAGGGTCAGCCACGGACCGTAGCGATCGACCCGGATCGGCAGGGTCTCGGTCATGGCCAACAGCGCCCGATCCGGATCGTTGAGCGGGAATACCCCTTGCACCCGCAGGTTGCGCACCTCGGGGGCGACCCGGACAAACCCTCGGCTGTAGGGACGCAAGGCCTCCACCACGTGGTCCAGGGAGTCATCCAGCACGTTGAGCCGACCGCTGAGCCAGTCGGCGCGGTAGCGCTGGTCGTCGTTCAGGGGAGCGATGCGGTCCGGGTAGAGCAGGGCCGCCTGGCCTTGTTGCAGCGTGCGTTCGGCGCCACCGAACAACTGCACACGCACCGAGTGCTCAAGCACCACCACGCGGCTGGCCGCGGCTTCCTGGTTGACCAGAAAACGTGTGCCCAGGGCCTGCACTTCGCCTTGGGCGGTGCGTACCCGCAGGGGCCGTTGCGGGTCGGGCGCGACCTGGATCACCAGTTCGCCATGGCGCAGGATCACCAGCCGTTGCCGGGCGTCGAAACGCAGGTCCACGGCACTGTCGGCATTCAGGCTCAGGCGGCTGCCGTCGGCCAGGGTGAAGTCCTGGCGCTGGCCGCGGCCGGCGTGCAAATCGGCCAGCAATGAGTCGCCCAGCGGGCTGCGAGCCCCCAGCCACAGGCCACCCCCGAGCAGCCCCAGGCCGGCCATTGCGCGCAGCACGTCGCGTCGTGAACCCTGGGGCTGGAGCAGGACCTGGCGCGCCTCACCGGCCTGGCCCGGCAGGCGCCGATCCAGGCTGCGCACCGTCTGATAGGCGCCGCCGAGTCGCTGCTGCAAGCGTTCCCAGGCCTGGGCATGGCTCGGGTCGGCGTTCAGCCACAGGGTGAAGCGCTCCTGCAGCCGACTGTCGGCGGTGCCAGCGCGCAGGCGCACCATCCAGTCAATGGCTTGTTCGGCGGCCGGGTCCAGGCGCACCTTGCTCATGGCGTCAGTTCGCTGAGGTAGCACTGGCACAGGGCCTGCTTCATATAGCGGCTGACGGTGCGCTCCGAGAGCCCGAGCTTTTGCGCGATGGCCACGTAGCTCAGGCCGTCCAGTTGGCTGTAGAGGAAAGTGGCCTTGACCACGTGCGGCAAGCCGTCGAGGACGCGGTCGATGGTCACCAGGGCTTCGAGCAGCAGCAGTTGTTCCTCGGGGGAGGGCGCCAGCGGCTCGGGCAGCAGTGACAGGCGCTCCAGGTAGGCCAGCTCCAGCTGCCGCCGCCGGTGCCGATCGAACATCAGCCGGCGCGCGATGGTCGACAGGTAGGCCCGCGGCTGCTCGATGCTATCGGGGTCGACCTGGGCCGCCAGCAGTTGGCAGAAGGTATCGGCAGCCGTGTCCTCGGCGTCCGCGCGGTTGCGCAGGCGCTTGTGGATATGCTTCAGCAGCCACCGGTGATGGTCGCTGAAAAAGAACCCCAGCTTGCTGGTTGAAGTTGGTTGCACCGGTTGGCTTTCCAGGTGTGAGTGTGAATCGTTCGCAATAGTAACCGGCCCGGGATCACCTCCGCAATCGGCCTCTGGCGTCGCCATGGTCGGAAGCTCGGGTATGATTGGCGTCTTTTTTTGCCCTTCAAGGACCGACCCATGCTCTTGAGCAAGCGCGAGCAGGCCCGCACCGAACGGCACCTGGCAGCGACCCTGACCGAGGCCTGCGAAACCGCCAAGGCTGAAGTGCCGGGTTTTTGCTGGTTGACCCACAAGGTCGATTACGCGGCATTCGCCTCCAGCCTGCTGGTGCTGTGGGTGTTCGACACCCAGGCCAGCCAGGACCAGGCCCTGGCCGACGGGCAGGGCGCACGGCTGGTCGAGCTGACGGCCCAGGCCCTGGATGCGGCCCAGGTGCAGGTCAGTGCGGTGGCCGCCCATGTGCAGTTCGACAACGAAGAGCAATGCGCCCGGTCCAACGCCGGCAACTGGCAGCAACGTTTGGCGCGCAAGCGCCTGTTGCGCGGCTGAAGCGCGCCGGTATCACCCTCCAGCCCCGAGTGGGCGATCACATTGAGAACAGGACGATCCGATGGACATGCAGTTTTGCGGCAATGCCGCCCCGGGCAACCCCTCCGAAGGGCTGTGCGACGAGTACCGCTTGAGCACCATGACCCATATCGACGAGCTGTTCGCGGCCTGCGCACAGATCCTCGCCAGGCACCCGGGCTGCCGGCCGCTGGTGTCGCTGGATGATTTGCCCCAGGCCCGTTACACCTCGGGCCATGCGCGCCAGAGTATCGACCTCGACCAGGTGACCGAACTCGACCTCGCGGGCCTGCCGCCCGAGTGCTTTGAGGACGGCGAGTACGTGGGCTTTATGACCACCAAGGCCGAGTTCCCGATCTGTGTGCGCAACTTCGCCGCACTCACCGCCGGGGCGTCGTTCAGCGACGCCTGTAGCCATGGCTTGACCCTGGATGCCCAGGGGCTGGCGGAGTGGGTCGGCTATCAGCAGGAGCCGCTGGCGCTGCTCGATCAACCGCTTTCGGCCCTGGTGGTGCCGGTCGCGCAAGCCTGCGAGGCCCTGGCGGCCTTTCCCAACGGATACTTCAGCTGCGACCTGGGGCCGGTGCACAACTTCGCGGTGGCGCGCCATCTGGCGCAGCACCATGGTTATCAACTGATCGGGGTCGGCGCGGCCTACCTCGGGTTTCTTCGGGCCACCGCTGCCGACCCGGAGACCGCCCGCGCCGTCGCCGCGGATTTTTGCGCGCTGTACAACGTCACCGATGAGCAGCGCGAAGGGCTGGCAGACACCGTGGCCCAGGCCGTGCTCGGGCGGACGTACCTGTGGCTGCGCTACGTGGAGTAAGGCCTGCAGAGCAACTGCGCAACGCTTCGGGGGAGCAGGCCTGAGGTCCTTTTCGACCTCGGCCGCCGTCTGCAATGGACGGCGGCTCGCGCCAGGCTCCTGCCTATGAAAAGTGCAATCTTCCAGGTGGAACGTGCATTTTTCATCGCCCTGCGCTTACCCATACTGACTCGGCACAGATCATTGATCTTCGCCATTGCTCCGCTGTCGGCTGCCTTGCACGACGCGCTGAGGCGAGATCAGCAGACGCCAATAATAAAAGAGTCAGTCCATGAAAAAGCCCAACCCGCTGCTTGAAGACCTGAAGTCGATCTTGCCCGCCATTGCCGCCAACGCCTTTCGGGCGGAACAGGACCGCACGCTGCCCGCCGAGAACATCGCGCTGCTGAAAAGCATCGGCATGCACCGCGCCTTCCAGCCGAAGAAATTCGGCGGGATGGAAATTTCCCTGCCTCAGTTCGCCGACTGCATCGCCCTGCTGGCGGGCTCCTGCGCCAGCACCTCCTGGGCCATGAGCCTGCTCTGCACCCACAGCCATCAGTTGGCGATGTTCCCGGCCAGAACCCAGCAGGAAATCTGGGGCGACGACCCCGACGCCACGGCCAGCAGCAGCATCGCGCCCTTCGGCCGTACCGAGGAAGTCGAGGGTGGGGTGACATTCAGTGGCGAGATGGGCTGGAGCAGCGGTTGCGACCACGCCGAGTGGGCGATTGTCGGATTCCGGCGCAAGAACGCCGAAGGCACCCAGGACTATTGCTTTGCCGTGCTGCCGCGCAGCGACTACCAGATCCGCGATGACTGGTACGCGGTGGGCATGCGCGGCAGCGGCAGCAAGACCCTGATCATCGACCAGGCGTTTGTTCCCGAGCACCGCATCCAGAAAGCCCGGGACATGATGGAGGGCACCTCCGGCGGCTTTGGCCTGTACCCCGACAGCAAGATTTTCTATTCACCGTATCGCCCTTATTTCGCCAGCGGCTTCTCCACCGTCAGCCTGGGGGTGGCCGAGCGCATGCTCGAGGTGTTCCGCGAGAAAACCCGCAACCGCGTGCGCGCCTACACCGGCGCTGCCGTGGGGGCCGCGACGCCGGCCCTGATGCGCCTCGCCGAGTCCACCCACCAGGTGGCGGCGGCGCGGGCCTTCCTGGAAAAGACCTGGGAAGAACACGCCGACCACAGCGCGCGCCATGAGTACCCGAGCCGCGAGACCCTGGCCTTCTGGCGCACCAACCAGGGCTACGCGACCAAGATGTGCATCCAGGCCGTGGATCGGTTGATGGAAGCGGCGGGTGGCGGTGCCTGGTTCGAGAGCAACGAGCTGCAACGGCTGTTTCGCGACGCCCACCTGACCGGTGCCCATGCCTACACCGACTATGACGTGTGCGCGCAAATTCTCGGTCGCGAGCTGATGGGCCTGGAGCCCGACCCGACCATGGTTTGATCCGCCCCGCTGCGGGCAGCCCTTGCACATAACAACAAATCGAGGCCGACCACTGCGCCGGCCCAGGAGTCTTGCATGCCTGACCTTTCTGAAATCGCCTTCGACACCCGCGCCTTTCGCCGGGCCCTGGGCAACTTTGCCACCGGCGTTACCGTGGTCACGGCCGCGGCCGAAGATGGGCGCCGGGTCGGGGTGACCGCCAACAGCTTCAATTCGGTGTCCCTGGACCCACCCCTGGTGTTGTGGAGCATCGACAAGCGCTCCAGCAGCCATGAGGTGTTCGAGGCCGCCAGCCATTTTGCGGTGAACGTGCTGGCGGCCGACCAGATCGACACCTCGAACAACTTCGCCCGGCCCCGGGAAGACCGCTTTGCCGAGATCGCATTCGACGCCGGTGCCGGTGGCGCGCCGGTGCTGGCCGATTGCGCAGCGCGTTTTCACTGTGAAAAGTACCAGCAGGTCGATAGCGGCGATCACTGGATCATGATCGGCAAGGTGGTGGCCTTTGATGATTTCGGCCGCTCGCCGTTGCTCTATCACCAGGGCGCCTACTCCATGGTATTGCCCCACACCCGCATGACCCGGCGCGAAGAAGGGCAGTTGCCCAGCAGCCACTTCCAGGGGCGCCTGAGCCACAACTTGTATTACCTGATGACCCAGGCGCTGCGGGCCTACCAGGCCAGTTACCAGCCTCGGCAATTGTCCACCGGCCTGCGCACCAGCGAGGCGCGCATGTTGATGGTGCTGGAGAGCGATGCCGGGCTGGACCTGGCCGACCTGCAACGGGAAGTCGCCATGCCGATTCGCGAGATCGAGGAGGCGGTGGCCAACCTGCGGCGCAAGGGCCTGGTGAGTGACGACGGCGGCCGGGTGCGCCTGACGGCCAAAGGCATCGATGAAACCGAAGGCTTGTGGAGCATTGCCCAGGAGCAGCAGGACAAGGTCTTCAGTCAGTTCGCCCCGGGGCAGATCGAGCATTTCAAAAATGTGCTCAAGGGCGTGATCCAGGACGCCTGATGGGGCTTTGCGCTGGCGGCGTCAGGCGTTCTCTTCGAGCAGAAAGTGCCTGACGGCCTGGGCGCTGGCTGCCGGGTTTTCCTGCATGAAGCAGTGCTGCCCGTCGATGACCTGGGTCCGCAGGTGCGGGTTGAGCGCGGCCCAGCGCCTGACCGAATGCGCCACATAGGGGTAGCTGTCGCGGCCGTGCAGCACCAGGCTCGGGGTCTGCACGGCACGCAGGGACTGCCACAGCCGGCGTGGGAACGAGCTGTAGATATCGACCTCCCGTTCCGGCAGGCACCTCAAGGTCACGCCGTGGGCAACGTCTTTCAGCCCGTGCTCGACATAAGCCTGCAGCGCTTCGTCGCACCAGCCCTTGAAGATCCCCCGATTGGCCAGTGCGGTGCTTGCGGTGGCGCGGTCCGGCCAGCTGTGACGGCGCGCCGCGGCCTTGCGCGCCAGGGCGTGACGGCGGTTGAGGCCCACCAGCGACAGCGCGCCGAGCATGCGCAGCATCGACGGCGGGAAGATCACCGGATCGAGCATCACCGCCCTGGCAAACAGCTGCGGTCGCTGCGCCACGATCAGGCAGGTCAGCACACCGCCGAAGCTGTGGCCCAAGGCATGGCGCGGCACATCGCCATAGGCCGCGATGCCGGCTTCGAACGCGTCGGCGGCCAGCTCGGCGCTGCGGTTCCAGCCAACAAAGCGGCCGCCATGTTCGGTTTCGCCATGGCCCTGGATATCGCACAGCCACAGGTCGAAGGACTCGGCCAGGAGCGCCAGCATCGGCCGGTAGGCCAGGGAGCAAAAGCCGTTGCCGTGGAGAAAGTGCAACAGCGGTTTGCCCGAAGGCGGGCAACGCCAGCCGCGCAGGGTAAAACCTTCAGGGCAGGCGTAAGACCAGGGAATCAGTTGCATTGGGCCTCTTGGGCAAAGGGGTGATCAATCAGGTCGGCCACCAGCCCGCGAACCGGGCCTGGACCGGCCGCGATATTAATCGCCTTGGCCGGCGAAAACAAAAGCCCCGCTGAACACCAGCATCGCCAGCACGCCGATCACGCCGGGCTGCCACACGCCGGTGGCGTTGCCGGAAATTGTCATCAACCTGTTCTGGCCCGCCAAATATCCCAAGGCCCCGGCCAATCGCTGGCTGCGGCAATTGATGTTCGAGGTGTTTTCGGACTGAGGTCGAGGCGCAGCGGGTCAAGCGCCGATTGACGGGATTATGGTTGCGCGATACAACTATGTTTTCGCGGATTTCGAGGGCCTGGCCATGAGCTCATCTCCCGTTGCGCTGATTCAGCAGATTCGTTCGGCCTCACGCCTGATGGTGCGTGAGCTTGGCTTTATGAATGCGACCCTGGCCGCCACCGACTATCCGCCCTCGGCGGTGCACAGCCTGGTGGAGTTGGGCCAGCACGGGGCCCTGACCGGTGCGGAGCTGGCGCAATTGCTGGGCCTGGAAAAATCCAGCGTCAGCCGCATGGTGCGCAAACTGATCGACGCCGGCGAGATCGAGGAACTGACCAGCACCCAGGACGGGCGCGCCAAGCCATTGCGGCTCACGGCGCGGGGGCGCAAGACCGTGCGCGCCATCGATCGCTTTGCTGCCGGGCAGGTGGGCAACGCCATCGCCCACCTGGGCCCGGAGCAGCAACAAACCGTCGGTGCAGGCCTGGCCCACTATGCCAGCGCTCTGCAAACCCAGCGCCTGGGCGCCTCGGCAGCGGTGCTGGCGCCTCTGCGGATTGTTGCGGGCTATCAGCCCGGGATCATCGGCCGCATCGTTGAAATGCACGCCCGCTATTACGCCGACCATGCTCGGTTCGGCCAGCCATTTGAAAGCCTGGTGGCCACCGATATGGCCGAGTTGATGGGGCGTCTGCACAACCCGCGCAACCAGGTCTGGGCGGCGATGGACGGCGAAAGGATTGTCGGCTCGATCGCCATCGACGGTGAAGGCGAAGACAACCAGGCGACGTTGCGCTGTTTTATTCTCGACGAAGCGGCGCGAGGGCGGGGCGCCGGCAAACGCCTGCTGGCAGAGGCCATGGATTTTTGTGACGGCTGGGGGTTCGCCCGGACTCGCCTGTGGACCTTCAAGGGCCTGGATGTGGCGCGCAAACTCTATGAAGACTGCGGGTTTACCCTGGCCCGTGAAGAGACGGGCCAGCAGTGGGGCGGGCCGGTGATCGAGCAGTATTTTGTTCGCGAAGCGCGGGCTGGCGCAGGCGTGTGAACGTGACTGGGCGAGTCGGCCAAGGGCCAACAACACCCCGGCCGATTGGGCCCTGATGGTTACAGGGCGACCCGGGTCAGCCGTTGCAACGCGTCGATGACGCTGGGATTTCTGGCTTCGAGTACGTCGGCCTGGATCTGCGAGATCACCGATTTGAGCAACTCGGTCTGGCTCATGCGGGTGGCCTGCAACAGCCGGGTAAAGTCCTCGGCCACATGGGGATTGACCTTCATCGACAAGCGCTTCATCGACGGCGAAGGCGGCAGCTGGCGTGCGCCGAGCTGCTCGGCGAGGGCTTGGCTGAAGGCTTCGTGCACCCGTTGCAAGTTCGCGGCGGCGGTGGCCACGTGCCCTGCCAGTTCGTGGAAGTAGTAGCTGAAGAACAGCTTGCGAATATGCACGCCGGCCTCTGCGGTGACCGAATGCATCGCGGCATCCAGGGCATCGAGGTAGATCGCCGGCAGGCGCGCCTCGATCGAGGTCTGCGGCAGTTTGCGTGACTCCTTGATCGCCGGCGTGGACTGGGCAGGGATGGCCACCACCGTGTCACACACCTGGCAGACCCCCACCAGAATATCCTTGGCCTCGCCATGGCCGTCACTGAATGGCACGTCACGACGGACATAGGTCGTGGCGACCAGTTGTTGGCATGGCTCGCACAGCGCCTGGCCGTGATCGCCTTCGAAGAGAAGTTTCATGGGCTGCCCTCACTGGTGGACGCTGATAAACCAGGCATCCGGTTCGATGAAATAGAACTTGATGTACCACGGCCTTCTGGCCAGCACATGGACCTCGATTTGCGGCGCTGCATGGTGCGGGCTGCTGCTGTGATGCCGGCCCGTGCATTGCTCGATGATCTCGATCAGCTCCGGCACCGAGACTTAGGCGGTGGTCAGCAGGTTCTTGACCTCAATCGAACCACGCACCGCGTGCAGATAGTTGCCGGTTTGCAATGCCGCGATCAGGTCGCGCTTTGCTTGTCTGAAGCCTCTTTCCATGTTGGCCTCCATTTGTACGAAAGTAATCGTACATTGTCAAGGCGACCTTCAGTCGCGTTATTAGCCAGGTACTTGACCCGGACCGCAGATGATCGCCGATCTGTCCTCGCAGGCCTTCAAGGCATAGGTTTCAGGGTTTTTCGGCTCGTGATCGGCGAAGATTTTTGACTGCTCATGGGGTCGTCAGGCGCAAAAAAGCCGCCCGGCGCGCAAGCGACGGGCGGCTTGAGGCCAGCGACTCAGGCTTCGGCCGGGGCCGCCAGGGACGCCATGTCGATCACGAAGCGGTAGCGCACATCGGCGCGCTCCATGCGTTCGAAGGCGTGGTTGATGTCTTGCATGGCGATCATCTCGCAGTCCGGCAGGATGTTTTTGCGCGCGCAGAAATCGAGCATTTCCTGGGTCTGGGCGATCCCGCCGATGGGCGACCCGGCCAGCCGCCGCCGACCCAGCAGCATGGGCAGGGTCAGTTGTTCATCGATCGGGCCGACCTGGCCGACGATCACCAGGGTGCAGTCCACGTCCAGCAGCGGCATGTACGGCGATACGTCGTGGCGTACCGGGATGGTGTCGATGATCAGGTCGAAGCTCGACTGGGCCTTGGCCATGGCCGCCGGATCGCTGGACACGATCAAGCGGTCGGCGCCCAGGGCCAGGGCGTCGGCGGTCTTGTCGGCACTGCGGCTGAGCACGCTGACAATCGCCCCCAGGCCCACGGCCAGCTTGACCGCCATATGCCCCAGGCCGCCGAGGCCGATGACGCCGACCCGGCTGCCGGGGCCGACATTCCAGGTGCGCAGCGGCGAGTAGGTAGTGATCCCGGCGCACAACAGCGGCGCGGCCTTGGACAGGTCCAGGCCATCCGGCACCCGCAGCACAAACTCTTCGCGGACCACCAGGTGCTTGGAGTAGCCGCCCTGGGTCGCTTCCTTGCTGATGCGGTCAACGCCGTTGTAGGTCTGGGTGTTGTGCTCGCGGCACATTTGCTCTTCGCCCTTGCGGCATTGGTCGCACTCCTGGCAAGAGTCGACCATGCAGCCTACGGCGACCGCATCACCGACCTTGTAGCGCGTGACCTCGGCCCCGACCGCCGTCACCCGACCGACAATCTCGTGACCCGGGACCATGGGGTAGCGGCTGGCGCCCCAATCGTTGCGGGCCTGGTGCAGATCGGAATGGCAGACCCCGCAATACAGGATCTGCATCGCCACATCGTTGGGCCGCAGTGCGCGGCGCTGGAAGTTGAAGGGCGCAAGCGGCGCCCCGGCGTTTTGTGCGGCATAACCCAAGGTTTTCATCGGTGGCGATCCTGTAGGGAGGGAGGCAGCGATCCATAAGTTCGAGCACACAGCATAGAAGGCCTTCGCACGCCATGACGGCGGATGTGGGCACCGTGCCCGGCCCAGCCGCTGAGGGGCCGTGGAAAAAGCTGCTGGGTCATTGGGTGAATTCGCATAAGATCGCCCGCCACAGGATGGGTTTTGGGGCGTGTAAAACAGTGAACTGGGATGATCTGAAGTGTTTCATTGCCGTTGCACAATCCGGCAGCCTCACCGACGCGGGAGCGATGCTCAAGGTCTCGGCCTCGACCGTTGCGCGCAGGATCGCCGCCCTCGAACAGGCCCTGGGCCGCACCCTGTTCGTGAAGAAAACCAATGGTTATTTCCTCAGCGAAGCCGGGGCGGCGCTGGTGCCCCTGGCCCTGGAGACCGAGGAGCGTTTTCGCCTGATCGAGCGCCAGCTGGCGCAACCCGGCGCGGGCCTGGCCGGGCAGGTGCGTATCGATTGTCCGGAGTTGATGGGCACCCACCTGATCATTCCGGGGCTCGATGAGTTTCGTCAGCAGTACCCGCAGATCAGTTTCGACTTCAGCAACAGCGCGTCCTCGGCAAAACTCACGCAAAGCCACAGCGATGTCATCGTGCGCCTGCACCGTCCGGACCAGGGCAACTTCACCCTGCGCCGGGTGGGGTGGCTGGCCCAGGGGTTGTTCTGTTCCCCGGCCTATGCCGCGCGGCACGGGGTGCCGGGTTCGGCGGCCGAGTTGGCGCAGCACTCGCTGATCGGCTGGAGCACGGCCATGGCCCATATGCCGCTGGCGCAATGGCTGGAGCAGATCAGCGGCGGGCAGACACCCTGGATGCGCACCGCCAACCTCACGGCCCAGCTCAAGGCGGTGCAGGCCAACCTCGGCATCGCGGCGTTGCCGGCCTATGTCGGGCAGGGCGAGGGCTTGCATCCGGTATTGGATGACCTGCCGCCCCAGGGCGCCGATATCTGGTTGCTGCGCAACCTGGCGACCCAGGGCCTGGAGCGTGTGGACCGGGTGGTGGAGCACCTGGTGGCGCAGTTCCAGCGCAGCCTGGCGCCGCGGCCTTGATCGTGCCCCTCAGTGGGTCCCGCTGCGCATAAAGATCCAGACCGCCACTGCCATCAGCATCAGACCGAATAGCCTGTTCTGGGCCACCAGCAATCGCGGCCGGGTGCGCAGCAGGCGTTGCACGCTCGAGCCCATGGAGACCCAAATCAGGTGCGCGCAGAAGTTGAGGCTGATCAGCGCCGCGCTGAGGGCCAGCACCAGGGCGATGCTGCGGCTGTCACCGCTGGGCATGAAGGTCGAGAACATCACCAGCAGCATGACCATGCCCTGCACATTGCCTAGCTGCACCATGACTCCGTCACGCCAGCGCAGTTGCCGGGCCTCGGCCCCCGGAGCGGGCAGTGCACGCCACAACAAGCGCAGGCCGAGCCAGAGGATGTACAGGCTGCCCGCGACCCGCAGCAGCCACAGCAACTGCGGCTGGTTCATCAGGCTGTGGGACAGCCCCAGCCCCACCAGCAGTGCCAGCAGGAAATAACACAGGTCGAGCCCGGCGATAAAACCCAGGGAGCGGCGTGCGCCACTCTGCGCGCCGGAGGTCGCGACCATCAGGTTGCCGGGGCCGGCGCTGAGGGTCAGTGGGGCCATGGTCGAAAGCCAAAGGGCCCAGTTGATGTCGAAAATGTGCTGCACCTGTCGCTCCCGGAGACGGTGCGAATTGCACCGGCGGCCAGTCTAAGACGCCCTCGCGGCCGAGGTTATCGCCAGGAATGCAAAGCGCTTTTGCACAAATGCCTGCAAGCCGCGAACCGATTGCCGCGGCATGCCCTGGGCCGCGCTCGGGTTATGATGGGCCGGCCCGGCGCCGCCCCTTGTGGCGGCGGGCACGCCTCAACCCCCGGAGTCAGACGTTCGATGTGCACTATCAGCCTTTTCCAAGCCCCGCCTCCCGAGTCGGTCAACAGCCAGATCCTGCAAATGGTGGTGGACTACCTGAGCGATATCAGCCTGCTCGCCATCACCCCCAGCAACCCCCTCTACAACCTGTATCAATACGGCGTCGGCTACGAGGTACACCTGTACCTGGCGGCCATGGACGGCTCGCGCGGCATGGCCGTCGAGCTGATCGTGGCCCTGGACCCGGAGCAGCCCGAGACGGTGCTGGGCTTCCTGCTGTGCCTGCCGGTCAAGGACGATCCGCAGGCTTGCGCAGTGCCCTATATGGCCGTGCACGCCCGCCATCGGCGCCAGGGTATTGCCCGGGCCATGCTGGCGCAGATGCTCGCGCGCTACCCCCACGCGGAGCTGGCCTGCAGCGTTGCCAAGGTTCCGTATTTCGAGGCGCTGGGGTTTCAGGTGCTGGGCACCCGCGGCCCCCAGGTGTTGATGAATACCCGCGACCACAGCACTGAAGGCTTGCTGCCGGTGCTGGACGTGGCGCCGATCTACAGCTCGCTGGAGGTGCGGCAGATTCACAGTTACCTGCTGGCGCAGCACGGCAGGAAGGCCATGCTCGAGGCCGAGAAAAAACGCGATCGGCAACTGGATCAGATGACCCGCCAGGCTGCCCGTTTTGTCCAGGAGCACCTGGGCCTCGCCGCCGAGCCAAACCCGGGGCAGGGGCTGCAGTAGGGCAGGGCCGGTGACCCGGTTCGCCAGCCCTCTGGGCGAGCCTGCAACAGCCTGAAAAACACTTTCACGTTTTTTTCACGCATGGCTGGTATTCTCCGCAACCTCTTTGGGGAGTAGCCGGCCGTCACGTGAGTGATGGCGCTGTTGGTCAACATTCTCGGCAACCTGCCGTGGCCACAGCATCCGTCGGGATTGGCGAGACCAACGACATACCTGTGCTGAAGTCGGGCGCGCAGGGCTATGTCGTTGACTCACGCCCGACTGGTACATAACCGTGAATGCAGTAGCCCTTATCTTCCTGGCGTTTGCCATGTCCACCGACGCGTTTGCGGCGGCCATCGGCAAAGGCTCCAGCCTCAACAAACCCCGTTTCAGCGAAGCCCTGCGCACCGGCCTGATCTTCGGTGTGATCGAAGCCATCACCCCCGTGATCGGCTGGGCCATCGGCCAGGCCGCCAGCAGCTATGTCACCGAGTGGGATCACTGGATCGCCTTCGTCCTGCTGCTGGGTCTGGGCCTGCACATGATCTATGCCGGCCTCAAGCCTGACGACGAACAGGAAGTCGAAAAGTCGACCCAGCACTCGTTCTGGGTACTGGCCGTCACCGCCGTGGCCACCAGCATCGACGCATTGGCGGTGGGCGTGGGCCTGGCCTTTGTCGAGGTCAATATCCTGGTGGCCGCTGCGGCCATCGGCCTGGCAACCATGGTGATGGTGACCCTGGGCACCCTGCTCGGGCGTGTACTGGGCAGCCTGGTGGGCAAGCGCGCCGAGATCCTTGGCGGGATCGTGTTGATGATCGTCGGCGGCACCATTCTCTATGAGCACTTGAGCGCGGTCTGACCCGCCGCCGCAGGGTTGATGCCCCGACGCTGTCAAAGGCGCCGGGGCTTGATTCGAACGCGGGCTTTCAAACGATATACAGCGGCTGGCCTTGCGCCTTCCAGGCCGCGAAGCGGGCATCCATCAGCGGTGCCAGGCGCTCGTAGTTTTCCCAACTGTCTTCGACGCCATACAGCGACGCCTCGTCGACCTCGAACACCTGGAAGTAGTCGTCGATGTAGCGGCTGTCATTATCCAGGCCTTTGTAATAGGCAAGGGTAAAGGCGTTGCCTTGCTCGCTGAATTCCTGATCGGTGAGCTTCTCGTCCAATACCCGTCGTACAAAGGCCGGCCCGCTGATGCGCCGCGCCTGCAGGTCGTCGATGTCACTGTCGGCATCCTCCAGCAATTCCTCGCTGGCCAAACCGTTGAGCAGCATCCAGGCCAGGAACATACCGATATGGGTCGCGGCTGCGGTGTCCGGCAGGTCCTTGGGATAATCGCCTTCGTAGTGCCAGGCGGCGTCGTCATATTTCATGTTTCAGGTCCTGGGGGGAAAGGGGCGCGCAGGGCGCTACAGAATGCTCGATTGCCATTTCTCGGTGCCGGCCAGGCGGCGTTTCACGCTGTCGATGCGCCATTGCCCGGCCGTGCGCTTGAGCAGGAAGCGGTGCTCGTAGCACAGGCTGCGTTCGGCCGGATCGCGGATGATGACCGCCGTCTGGTTGGCCGACAGCGGGTCACACGCCAGCAACTGATCCTCGGGCGCGTAGGTGGTGGGCCAGCCGTGGGAATGATGTTTGTAGACACGCTGGCGCTGGGTGCAAAAACGCTCGACGATCTGCTCCTGTGCGGCCCAGAAACTGCCATCGCTGCCATGCCCGGGGTCGGCTGCGCTCAGGGCGTTGCCCCGTTGTTCCCAGGCGTGCATGGCCAGGGTGTAGCCGCGCACGACGCTGATCGGATCGGTGCGGTCATCGACCGGGTCCGGCCACGGCAGGACCGGGGTGGGCGCAGGCGCAGGCGGCGCGCCAAGCCCGGCTTGCTCCAGGCGTTGCAGCACCGCCTGGTGGCCTTTGTCCTGGGCCAGGGACCAGGCGCTTTGCTGCTTGAAATCCAGCAGCTGCGGATTGGCGCCGGCATCCAGCAGCAGCGCGACCAAGGCGGGATGGCCGGCCTGCGCGGCGCACATCAGCGCCGTGCGTTTGAGTTCCGGGGACGCCAGGTCGAGGGCGGCGCCGCGTTCGATCAGCAGCGTGGCCAGGGAGGCGTTGCCTGCATGGCTGGCCCAGGCCAGGGCGCTGTAGCCCAGGGCTGTGCATTGATGGTCGATATGGGCGCCGCGATCGAGCAGGGCCACGGTCGCTTCCCATTGCTCGGCGATGACTGCGCTGAGCAAGGCCGTGCGGCCGGTGCCCTTGTGGGTCCATTCAAGGTCCGCGCCGCCTTCGAGCAGGCGCAGCAGGGCAGGAAGGTTGCCGCTCTCGGCGGCTTTTGCCAATAGGTGGGACAAGGTCGGGGCGCTCGTGCAGATCAATCAATGAATCGCCTGCCGCACAAGCTGCATCCGTGCGTGGCGCTGTAAGGGCGCCCATGGTAACTGCGCAGCACCTTGATTCGCCACGCCGGGTTTTCAGCGTCCCTTGTGCCCGCCATTGACCACCAGGTACAGCAACGGGCCGATGGACACGAACAGCGCCGTCAGCGCCAGGTACGGCAGCACGCTGCTCATTGAGCGGCCCCGGGCCCGGGCATCGCGCAGCATCCATATGCCGGCCAGCAGCGCCATCAGGTACAGGTCGATCACCACCTGGGCGGTGTCGGGGCGTGACATCAGCTGCAGGCCGAATTGCAGCAGCGACTGCTCGGCGGTTGCCAGGGTGAAGAGGGTGTAGGCGCTGAAGGCCAGCAGGGTGACGAGGGCGAGGGTGGGGCGGCGCATTTCACTTTCCTTGTGCGGTCAGGGGGCGGCGGTGGGTCGAGAGGCGATCCATGAGAGTCAGCAGCAGGTACAGCGCTGCCATGGCCGCGCAGCCGAAAATCAGCAGTTGCGACAGCACTGAATCGAAGCTGTAGAGCGGGTGCAGGCGCAGGTTGAAGTGCAGGCCAGCGTGCACCACGGCAAAACCGGCCAGCAGCCTGCGGCTGGATTCGCGCCAGCGCCTTGCCGGGTGCCAGCCCAGCCACAGCACCAGGCCCAGTAAGGGCACATGCAGCGCCACGAACAGTTCCCGGGCGCTGTCTGCCTGCAGCTCGCGCAAGCCATACAACAGTCGCCATTCGGCCTGGCTGACGGCGTCCAGTTCATGGCCGAAGAACAGGCTCAGGCAGGTGATGAATACGAGGTTCTTCATGGTTCAAGGCTGGCGTGGCGAAGGGTGAGCACAGGCTAGCCGGGGTGCGCGCCGACACTCAATGACCTCCCAGGTCATAGACACGCCCGCGACCAGCTGCCAGAGTCGCGCCATGCTAAAACTCCTTGATCCTCAGCAACCGGTCGGTGCGCAACTGCGCCGCCTGCGCCAGCGGGCGCGCCTCAGCCAGCTGGAGCTGGCCCTGCAATCGGGAATTTCCCAGCGGCATTTAAGCTGCGTCGAAACTGGCCGCGCCAAGCCCAGCCCGGCGATGCTGCATGCCCTGCTGACCGCCCTGGACACGCCCCTGGAAGAGTGCAACGCGGCCTTTCTCGCCGCCGGCTATGCGCCGCGCTACGAGGCCTTGCCCCTGGCTGATCCGAATATGCAGGCGGTGCACAGCGCGCTGATGCACTTGCTGCACGCCAACAATCCGGCCCCGGCCATTGTGCTCGACAGCGCCTGGCAGGTGCTGGCGGCGAATGCCGCGACCGGGGTGCTGTTCGGGTTGGTGGGGTTGCCCGCGAGTGCGGCCCCGGGCGAGTTCAACCTGCTGCGCACGTTGCTTGAGCCCGGCGGCCTGGGTGACCACTTGCTCAATGCCGATGAAATCCGTCAGGTCGCCTGGCAGCGTGCATCCCGCGAGGCGCTCAATTGTCCGGCCCTGGCTGCGCTGCTGACGAGCCTGCCTTCGGCTGCCGAGGTCGATCCGGCTTCGAGCGCCAGCCCGTCGGCTCCGCTGTTGCTGACCCGAGTGGCGTCGACAGTGGGCGAGTTGCGCTTTCTGTCGACCTTCACCACCTTTGGCATGCCGCTGGATATCACCGTGGCCTCCTTGCGTATCGAGCACCTGATTCCTGCCGACCCGGCGACCTGGCGCATCATGGGCGAAGCCTACGAGCGTGCCAGTGCCGGCCAGGTCACTGTCGAGGCCTAAGCCGCTCTGTGCAGTTGCCACTGGCGAGCCAGGCGCAGGTAGACCAGCAGGTTGATCAGCAGCACCACGCTGCCCATCACCAACTGCATGCCATTGGTCAGCCCGGCCGGGTAAATCAGCGGGATCAGGTAGTGCTCGATAAACCCATCGGCATACCCCTCCTGCCCGGCGTAATGGCGCAGCAGGTTTTCCCAGCGGGTCAGCGGGCAAGTCAGGTGAAACACCTCCACCGCCACACCCCAGGCCGCCGCCGGCAAATGCAGCCACATCACGCCGCGCCACTTGAGCACCAGCAGCCCGCCGAACAGCACGAACAGAATGAACAGCAGGTGAAACAGCACCAGCCCATCGGCGGCAAATCGGAAGAACATCGTGACTCCTTTTTTTCTGATCCGGGTCCCTGGCGTCAGCGCCGCGGCGAATATACAGGGTGAGCCGGGGCGTGCGGGAGGTTGCAGGTGAAAGAGGGGTGGTTTGGCGCGGGGACCGGGTCAGCACTGCCCCTCGCCACAAGGTAAAAAACGCCATGTCCCGCTTAAAGGGCATGGCGTCTCTGTTGATTCGCTGGCCCGGTCAGGGGCAGCGCGCAGTCAGTCTCAGCTCACCACTCGATAGCACGGCACATACGCCGCGCCGCCGGGCAGTTTCATCCGGTGCTGCTCGACGAAGGCTTTAAGCAGTCTGTCCAGCGGCTGCATGATCGCAGGGTCGCCGTGGATGCTGTACGGGCCTTGCTCCTCAATCAGGCGGATGCCTTTGTCCTTGACGTTGCCGGCGACAATCCCGGAAAACGCGCGGCGCAGGTTGGCTGCCAGTTCATGGGGCGGCAGATCAAGGCTCAGTTGCAGTTCGGCCATGTTGGCGTGGGTCGGGTCGAAGGGACGTTGCAGGCTTTCGTCGATCTTCAGCAACCAGTTGAAGTGGAACGCATCGTTGCGCTCGCGACGGAACTGTTTGACCTGCTTGAGCCCTTCGGTCATCTGCCGGGCCACTTCGGCCGGGTTGTCGATGATGATTTCATAGTGGCGCTGGGCGGCATCGCCCAGGGTCGCGCCGACGAAGGCGTGCAGTTGTTCGAGGTAGGCTGCGGCGCTTTTCGGGCCGGTGAGGATGACCGGGAACGGCAGGTCGCGGTTGTCCGGGTGCATCAGGATGCCCAGCAGGTACAGGAACTCTTCAGCGGTGCCGGCGCCACCGGGGAAGATGATGATGCCGTGTCCGACGCGGACGAAGGCTTCCAGGCGCTTCTCGATATCCGGCAGGATCACCAGTTCATTGACGATCGGGTTCGGTGCCTCGGCAGCGATGATGCCCGGCTCGGTCAGGCCCAGATAGCGGCCGCCGCTCATGCGCTGCTTGGCGTGGGCGATGGTGGCGCCCTTCATCGGGCCCTTCATCACGCCCGGGCCGCAGCCGGTGCAGATGTCCAGTTTGCGCAGGCCCAGTTCGTGGCCGACCTTCTTGGTGTACTTGTATTCGTCGGTATTGATCGAGTGGCCGCCCCAGCACACCACCATCTTCGGCTCGACGCCGGGACGCAGGGTGCGCGCGTTGCGCAGCAGGTGGAACACGTAGTCGGTGATGCCCTGGGAGTCGCTCAGGTCGATGCGCTGGCTGTCCAGTTCGTTCTCGGTGTAGACGATGTCGCGCAGGGCGCTGAACAGCATTTCCCGGGTGCTGGCAATCATTTCGCCGTCGACGAATGCATCGGCGGGCGCGTTCAGCAGCTCCAGGCGCACACCGCGATCCTGCTGGTGAATACGCACTTCAAAATCGTGATAGGCGTCGAGGATGGTCTTGGCGTTGTCGACGTGGGCGCCGGTATTGAGGATGGCCAGGGCGCACTGGCGAAAAAGGGTGTAGATACTGCCTGAACCCGCTGCGCTCAATTGCTGGACTTCGCGTTGGGAGAGTGTTTCCAGGCTGCCTTTGGGGCTGACCGAGGCGTTGATGACTTGTCTTGGGGGCATTCTAAAATTCCCTGAAAGCGGAGCCACCGGGCCGGCTGGGGCCGATGGCGAAAAAAGTTGCACATCCAATCTGACCGCGTGCACCGGGGATTTTCTCCGGTGGCGGTGCGCGAAAGCAAACTTCGGCGCGGGATCTGTCGCGCGGCGGATCTCACTTCGGTATAGCGTTTTTCGCCGGGAAGGGAAATGCGCCGCGGCACGCAGTGTGCCAGAAGAGAGGGCGGCGAAGCGCGGGTGCTGAAGCCTTTGCCGGCTAAATGGCACAATGGCATCATTGGGCGCTGGTCAGTGCCGTATCAATCCAGACAATCAAGAATGAATTTCTGCGCCGGTCGTGGCTCATAAGAGCAGATAGCGTCGTTCATCCGCTCAGTCGTCCATGCAGTCAGGGAGCAACAACCTCATGAATCCAGCCTCGTCCACCCGCGCCGATACCGCCCGCCGATTGATCCTGATCGTGGAGGACGAGCCGACGGTGCTGGAGTTCCTGTGCGAGATTCTGCAGGACGAAGGGTTTGCCACCCAGGCGTGCGCCAGTGCCGACCTGGCGTGGGATTTTCTTCAACAGCACGCCGATGACGTGTGCCTGCTGCTGACGGATATCACCATGCCCGGCCGGCTCAACGGTGCGAGCCTGGCCAACCTGGTGGGGGAACACTGGCCGGCGATGCCGGTGGTGGTGATGTCCGGCTACGAAACGCCGGAGAGTTCCGGGGTTCGTCAGCCGGTGACGTTTATCCGCAAGCCCTGGACCATTGGCCAGATTGTCGATTGTGTCGAGGGTGCACTCGGCAAGGCAATGGCCCGCTGATTACTCCTTGACGCTCATGTACTCCTTGGCCCAGACGATGTAGTCCTCGGGCTGGGTGTAGGTGTGCGCCAGTTCCGTTGCGCTCAGGTCCGAGGCCTGGGTGAAGATCTGGCGCTGTTCGCGCAGGCAATCGTAAGTGGCCTTGATCGCGGCGAAGTAGGCGGCGTGGCCGTCGACTGCAATGCGCACACCGAGTTCGGCCAGGCGTGCGTCGTCGCGCAGGGCCGGGTTGCCGTAGGTCACCAGCATCAGCGGCACAGTCAGGTGTTCGCTGATCTGCTCCAGTTGTTCGAAGTCACGCACGCCGACCATGCAGATGGCATCCGCGCCTGCCCGTTGGTAATGCTGGGTGCGGCTGATGATTTCCTGGATCGGCAGGATCGCCGCGTTGGTCCGGGCGATGATCGACAGCTCCGGGTCGACCCGGGCTTCCAGTGCCGCACGGATCTTGCCCACGCCCTCGGCGACCGAGATCAGGTCGGTGGACTTACGGCCGAATTGGGCCGGCAGCAGGGTGTCTTCGATGGTCAGGGCGGCGATGCCGGCACGCTCCAGTTCCACCACGGTGCGCATCACGTTGAGGGCGTTGCCATAGCCGTGGTCGGCGTCGGCGAGTACCGGCAGTTGGGCGACGCGGCCGATGCGGGTGGCCTGTTCGGCAAATTCGCTGAGGGTGATCAGGGCAAAGTCGGGTGCGGCCAGGACCTGCAGCGAGGCGACCGAACCACCGAGAATCCCCACTTCAAAACCCAGGTCGGCGGCGATTCGCGCGGACATCGGGTCGAAGACTGAAGCGGTGTGGTAGCAGGCGTTGGAGGCCATGAGTTCACGGAAGGCGCGGCGCAGATCTTGATGGGAAAGCCTGGACATAACAGCTCCGAATTTGAAACGAAAAGGTGCCGACACTAGGGCCGAGTCAATATTTGCTGTCGGTTTTCCTGAAGGTCTGTAGTGGATAGACCCAGAGTGAAACGCTGAGCTGGGCAGAGAAGATCGAAGCAAGCATGTACAAGGCTTCTTTATCCTGCGCGGGTGTTCGAAGCGAACAGGCAGGTTTGTTGTACGAAGCCACAGAGGAGCGGAAGGCTATCACGCTCTTAAAGTCGGGATGATGACGAGTTTGCATAGCATTATGCCGCAGCGGCATTGGATTTTTTTCTTGGTTTGTAGGTCAGTCGGATTTTTCCGGGCTAAAAACGGGCACTTTCCGGCCCGGGAGGGCTACTGTGCTTGCCCCTGCCGGATAAATCGGGGAAGCTCCCGCGCGCCGGCCCCCAAGCCAGAAAAGGGACCGTCTGAGCCACTGATGCAAGGAAGTCATAGATGATGTTGAAGGTAATGGTGATCGGTGGTTACGGAAATTTCGGCAGCATCGTCTGCCGTCATCTGGGCCAGATGCCGGGCGTGAGCCTGGTGAGTGCGGGGCGCAACCGGCAAAAGCTAGCGCAACAGCTCGACGAACTGCGCGAGCAAGGCGCCCAGGATTGCAGCAGCTGGTGCGGCGATGCCATGGGGCCCCAGTTCACGGCGGCCCTGGGCAGCCTGGGCATCGAGCTGGTGATCCATACCGGCGGGCCCTTCCAGGGCCAGCCCTACACCGTGGCTCGGGGCTGTATCGAGGCCGGGGTCAATTACTGCGACCTGGCCGACTGCCGGACCTTTGTCGGCGGCATCGGCGTGCTGGACCAGGCGGCGCGCGAGGCCGGGGTCACGCTGCTCAGCGGCTGCAGCTCGGTGCCGACCCTGGCGGCGGCGATCATCGACCAGCATCGGGCGCGCTTTGCCCGTATCGAACGCATCGAACACGGTATTTCCTCCTCGGCGAAAATGCCCGGCCTGTCGACCATCGAAGGCGTGTTGGCCTATGCCGGCAAGCCGATCCAGCAACTCAAGGACGGCCGACCGTACCCGGTGATCGCCTGGCAGGGCCTGACCCTGCGCAAGATGCCGTACCTGGGCAGCCGCTTGCTGGCCAACGTCGACGTGCCGGACCTGGACCTGTTCGCCGAGCGCTACGGCGCCCACACCCTGGTGTTCAAGGCCGGCGCCGGGCTGAAGATCGCCGGCCTGGCCAATGCGCTGCTGGCCCAGGCGGTGCGGTTCGGGCTGGTGCGTTCGACCCAAGCCTGGGCGGCCCGGCTCTACCGGTGCGGCCTGTGGTTCGAAAAACTCGGCGACGGCCAGAGCGCGATGTATATCGACGTTCAGGGGCAGGGCGTCGACGGCCAACCCCTGTCCATGACCGCACAACTGACCGCCGCCAACGACAAGGGACCGCAGATTCCCAGCTGCGCCGCCGTGGCCCTGACCCGCAAACTGCTCGACGGCTACGTGCCGCAACCCGGGGCCCGGGCCTGTGTCGGTGAAGTCACCCTCGACGAGTACCTGGCCGCCATCAACGATCCGGAAAACCTCAAAATCGAGGCCTGGTTCTCTGCCGGGAACGCCTGAGACGCCGCGCAAGACACGCTCGCCAGCGGTCTTGGCAGGCGCGCGATATCAGGGTTCGAGTGATGGCACAACGGTATTTTTGTAGGACAAAGTAACCATAAAAAGTATCAACTGAGAATGAGTATTGATAATATTCGATACCAATTCTTGTCGGGCTCCTGTTGTGCCCGGCATCTCTTTAAGGGCAGTCCGTTGATGCGTCGAACTCTGGTTTCTCTGTGTGTGATCCAAGCCATTTCCCAGGCCGCCTGGGCTGAATCGGCAGCCACTGATAGGTCGACAATCGAGCTGCAGGCGATTGATATCAACGGCACCACCGAAGAGCAGGCCCAGGGTCCGGTCCAGGGTTATCGCGCCACCCGTTCCGCCAGCGCCACCCGCACCGACACCTCGATTCATGAAACCCCGCAGTCCATCAGCGTGGTCACCCGCGACGCCGTGGAAGACCTCGGCGCCACGCGCCTGCAGGATGCCCTGGACTACGCCGGCGGCGTGGGCCGGGCGAACAATTTCGGCGGCCAGGGCCTGACCACCTTCACTGTGCGCGGCTTTACCACCGGCGAGTTCTACCGCAACGGCTTCCCGATCAACCGCGGCTACCCGAACATGCCCGACGCCAACACCATCGAGCGCCTGGAAGTGCTGCGCGGCCCGGCCACCATGCTCTATGGTCGTGGCGACCCGGGCGGCACCTTCAATGTGGTATCCAAGCAGCCGCTGAAAGAGACGGCGGTGACCCTGGGCAGCCAGCTCAGCGACCAGGGCATGCGTCGTGGCACCCTGGACGCCTCGGGGCCGCTGGACCAGGAAGGGCGTTTCGCTTACCGCCTGAATGTCATCGGCGAGGGCGGCGACACCTTCCGCGATCATGTGGAGACCGAGCGTTACGGCGTGACCCCGGTGCTCAGCTGGCAGGTCGACGACCGCACCAAAATCACCTTCGAGGGGGACTTCATGCGCAACAATGCGCCCCTGGATCGCGGCGTCACCCGCTATCCGGCGCAGATCGGCGTGGCCTCGCGCGAGACCTTCTTTGGCGAGAAGGACATCGGCAAGCTGCACAACGACAACAATATGGGCCAGCTGCGCTTCGAGCATTTCCTCAACGACGACTGGACCCTGGGTGGCGGTGCGCAGATCCTCGACGGCTCGCTGGCCGGCAACGGCATCGAGGCCAATGGCATTGCCGCCGACGGGCGCACCCTGGGGCGCAACTTCAACTACCGCAAGCTGGAGTGGCGTGACCGCGACTACCAGTTGAACCTCACCGGGCATTTCTCCCTGGCGGGTTTCGAGCACACCCTGCTCACTGGCGTCGAGTACGAAGACTACGATTACCAGTCGATCATCCAGCGCTCCGCGGGCGGCATCAGTTACCCCATCGATATCTTCGATCCGGTCTACGGCCAGGCCCGTCCGGCGCTGACCCGCACCACCACCCATGACCAGGAAAACCTCAAGACCTACGCCGCCTTCATCCAGGACCAAGTGAGCCTGACCGAGAACCTCAAGGCGCTGGTGGGGGCGCGTTTCGAGCGTTTCGAACATGACTACGACAGCTACCTGGCCGGCACGCCGAGCTGGACCAACAGCGACAACGCGGTGACCCCGCGCGCCGGCCTGCTCTACAACCTGACGCCGACCGTGGCGGTGTATGCCGACGCCGCGCGTTCCTTCAAGCCGAACACCGGCGCGGCGCGTACCGGTGGCGGCTTCAAGCCGGAGGAGGGCAAGTCTTATGAAGTGGGGGTCAAGTGGGAAGCCCTGGAGCGCCAGTTGAGTGTGGATGCGGCGCTCTACCAGATTGAAAAGCGCAACGTGCTCACGGCCGATCCGGTGGATTCGACGTTCAGCGTCGCCGCCGGCGAAGTGCGCAGTCGTGGCCTGGACCTGAACGTGGCCGGCAACCTGACCCCGGAGTGGCGGATGATCGGTGGCTACGCCTATGTCGACGCCGAGGTCACCAAAGACAACCGCCTGGCCTCGGGAACCCGCCTGCTGAACATTCCGCGCAACAGCTTCAGCCTGCTCAATGTCTACGAGTTTCAGGACGGCGGGCTCAAGGGCCTGGGCCTGGGGCTGGGAGCCAAGTACGTCGCCGAGCGCGCCGGGCAGACCGCGGCCAACGCCTTCAGCATGGACAGCTACCGGGTGTTCGACCTGCTCAGCTACTACAAGCTCAACCAGCACGTGCGCCTGAACCTGGACGTGAAGAACCTGTTCAACGCCGACTATGACGAAGGTGCCTTCGGCAACGTCTACGCCTACCCGGGCGCGCCGCGTACGGTGCAGATGGGGATTGCCTACACCCTGTAGGGCGCCCTTGTTCCGGCACGCGGGCGGCAACCCCCGCGCGCCGGCCGAGGCTTAGCAGACCAGGGGTTTGGCGAAACTCTTCCAGAACATCCAGCGCCGCACTTCGTGGTGATCGCCGGTGCCGATCTGCCATTGCGGGCGCCCGGCGTCCAGGTCGATCTGCACGATGATCCCGGCGCAGGTGGCCGCCACCAGGGTCTTGCCGTCGGGGCTGATGTCCATCGCGCTAAAGGACGAGCCGACATAGTGCTGCCAGCGCTCCTCGCCGGTTTCACTGAAGGCGCGCAGGTAGCCGTAGGCGTCGCCGACGATGAGCTCATCGTGGCGGGCCGCGCCGGCATAGACCCGGGCACCTTCCTGCAACACCGGGGTACGGGGGTCATCGCTGTAAAAGTCGGTGCGCAGGCCCGGCAGATCAGCCACCGCCACCCCCAGGGTGCCGCCGTTGTAGAAGTGGCAGGCGTTGAGGATCAGTCGGTCGCCGGCCTGGTTGAACATCGCGAAGTGCGGGTATTCACCGGCCGGGCCGACCTCGGCCACCACCTCCAGCTGGGCGTTGAGCACCAGGTGATGCCCGCACTGTTCGCCGATGGCGATCCACTGGCCGTCAGGGGAGATCGCCCCGTGCTCCATGGACAGGCCCACGGCCAGGTCATCGGGGGCGACACCGTCGGCCAGGTCTTTGTCGAGTTCTTCCGGGCGCCGCAGGACCCGGGTGGCGCCTTCGGCGTGCAGCACGAAGATCCCGTCCGAACTCACCAGCAGCACCCGCTGGCCATCGGGGAAGGGGATCAGCGCGCTGGGCAGTATTTGCGCCTCTTCTTCCAGTACCAGGCTGTCCGGCAAGCCTTCACGCCCGGTGGGCCAGGGAAATTCGGCCACTTGCGGGCCATTCCAGCCGTCGGTGACACGCACGCCGCTGGGTACCGACCAGGCAAAGAATCGGCGCTGCGGGCAACGTCCGAAGAACTCGCCCTGGCTGACCTTTTCAATGTGCTGCCCGTCGATATGCACCACATGCCCGCCTTCATAGGGCGCGCCGATGCGTGCCAGCAGGGTGCCGTCGTCCAGCAGTGCCAGGGCCGGGATCGAGCGGCCCTCCTGCTCCAGGCGCGAATGCAGCGGGAAGTGCGCCGGCGGCCACTCTTCACGCCAGGCGGCGAATGCGGCGGCATCCCGGGGTTGCTGGTTGAGGGTTTCGAGGGCGGCTTGCCAGGCATTCAGCAGGTGTTCGGTTTCCGGCAGTGTCGGCTCTTCGAGCCCGTCCCAGCCTTGGGCCATGCCGTCTTGCACGTATTGGTTGATGGCGCGGGTGTATTGCAGTACGGCGTTGTGCCACTGCTGTTGAGGGGAGGCTGTTCGAGGATCGGCCATGGCCAGAGGACTCCTTGTTCCGGCAATTCAGGGGAGAGGTCGCATTGATGCAGCCAATGTGGACCGCGAGCTGGCGCACTATATCCGCAGCCCGGGCTTTTTTTTAGCCCGGCGCCGCACTTGGCGCCCGGAGTCAGCCCGTGTAGCTGGACACCCGATTGCGTCCGGCATGTTTCGAGGCGTACAGCGCCTGGTCGGCCCAGCCGATCAGGCAGCGGTGGTCCTGGGTCGGGCGGTCGAGGCTGGCGACACCGAGGCTGATGGTGAAGCGGATGCTCTGGCCCTGATGGATGACTTCCTGGTGCTCGACCGCCTGGCGCAGGCGCTCGGCCAGTTTGCAGGCGCCGTCATGGTCGGTGTGGGGCAGGAGCAGGGCGAACTCTTCGCCACCATAGCGCCCGGCCACGTCACCTGCGCGCACGTGCTGGCGGATCAGGGTCGAGACCTGGCGGATCACGGCGTCGCCGGCGGGGTGGCCGTAGCGATCATTGATCGACTTGAAGTGATCGATGTCGAGCATCACCAGGGACATGCCGTGGCTCTGCCGCTGGTAGGCCAACTCCACGCTCTGCTCCCAGTGTCCACGGTTGTAGAGCTGGGTCAGGTGGTCGGTACGCGACAGGTGCTGCAACTGGGCATTGGCGCCTTGCAGGGCCTGGCTGTTGATCGCCACATCGGTGACGTCATAGATCACCAGGCACACGTGGTGGATTTCGCTGTTGGACGAGCGCAGCGGCAGCAGGGTGGTGTTCTGGAACATGAACTCGCCCTGGCCGGTGATTGGCTGGTAGTTCTTGAATCGCACCAGGTACGGACGCTGCTTCCAGATGGTGAAGGCCGGGGTACCCAGGGCCACCACCCGGCCGAGCTTGCGGCTGAACCACTCCTGGTCGACCTCGGGAAACAGCTCGAAGAACGAGCGGTCGATGGCGTCCTTGGACTGCACCCCGGAGCGGTTCTCCATAAAGCTGTTCCACACCTGGACCTGGCATTCGAGGTCCAGGACCACGATGCCGACGTCAATGCTCTGGACGATCGCCAGCAGCCAGTGCAGCTCACTAAAATCCATTCGGTTGCGCATGGGCTCAGCTCATCAGGTAGGAAAGTTTTTGCTCCAGCAGCTCCATGGAGCCTTCGGTGAACAGCAGCAACAGGTCGAAGTGGATGTTCTGTTCTTCGAGGCTGTAGCTGATTTCCACGGCCTGGGTCTTGGCCCAGCGTTGCTGATTGAGGCGGATCAATTCATCGATCGAGGTCTGCTCCCCCAGCACCTGCGGGTGGCCGACGGAAAAGAACACATCCAGCTGGTCGGCGATGCTGCTCAGGCAGGCGCCGATCAGGACGCTGGAGAGGTCGATCAGCACTTCCATTTCCTGGTACTCGGCGGTGCCGTGTTCCATCAGCTTGGCGATGTCGGCGACCTCCGAGTCATAGAACATCAGCAAGGCCTCGCCGGCGATGCCACTGCCGATGTAGCTCTGGCAAATGGCGGTCAGTTGCTGGGCGCGGTTGGCGTCGGCCAGCAGCATCTGCAGCTCGCCGGCTTCGAGCACATTGACGTGGGGAATCGGCAGGTGCACGAACACTTCGAGCACCTTGGCGATCAGCGCCGCGGCGTAGCCCATGGATACGTTGACCGTTTCGCGGAACGCGTCGCGAAAGGTCACTTGCGGGGCTGGGGAGGGCGCCAGGGCCGGGACCTGGACCGTGCCGTCGAGCAGGCGCAGTTCGCTGAGCAGCGCGCGCAACTGGTCCGGGTCGAAGGGCTTTTTCAGGAAGGCCCGGGCGCCCAGTTCGCGGGCCCGGCGAATGGCTTCTTCCTGCACATCACCGGAGATCACAATGATCTGCGCCTCGATGCCTTCGGCCTGGACCGCGCTCAACAACTGATAGCCATCCATCACCGGCATGGTCAGGTCCAGCAGCACCACCTGGCCCAGCCCCTGGCGCAATGCCTCAAGCCCCTCCTGGCCGTTGCAGGCCTGGGTGACGGACACTCGCCATTCGCTGGGCAGGGTTCGCAGCACCTGCTTCCTG
Organism: Pseudomonas sp. QD4; assembly: GCF_049199125.1. NCBI lineage: Bacteria > Pseudomonadati > Pseudomonadota > Gammaproteobacteria > Pseudomonadales > Pseudomonadaceae > Pseudomonas > Pseudomonas sp. QD4. The sequence goes on along the minus strand of NZ_JBLZOM010000001.1, from coordinate 1,626,328 downwards.
GCCATGCTCGAATCATCACAGACCAATAACGGGATCATGGGGAGGCAGGTTTCATTGCGAAATATCCAGGCAGCCGCGGACTGTTTCAGGAAGTGCAGTGCGGTCCTTGCGCGGCCACTTCTTGAACGGGTTTTTTTATGCAGCGCGCACTATAGAGCGGCCGATGCTTATAGAACAAGCCAGTTTGACGCTGTATCGGGCTTATATAAGGAGTGCCAATCGGCTTGTTTAGTCGCGTGGTTTATTCCGCGCCGCAAGTGTCGGGTCAGGCGTGTGAATGGTGCGTATTCTCTGGCGTCAGGCAATTGGCGGCTGGCACTGGAGGAGGAACTTCGATTAACAAAAGTTTGAAATGAAGCGATTGAGCTGAGTCAGTCTTTATTGATTGAACAGCAACTTTCCCTGGCAATTGTTGGCAATTACCGTTCGTGAGTTGTTCATGGGCGTTGCACAGTTGTGTTGCACTCTTGTGGTGCTCGGGTAATGCAATTGTTTACTTTATGGGTGGCCGGGTTCGGGTCGATATGCGCGAGTTGTTGGGACACGCCCGTGCTCGACCCTGGGGCCGCAGGTTAAGATTGCCGGCACTTTTCACCGTCGATGCCGTCAATAGGCGGACCCGTACGATCGACCCCAAGGAGCGACATGATGTCCGACACCCCCCTCGAGCAAGACGAGCTGCCATCGACCGTGGGCTGGGACGGGATTTCCCAGCGCCTGGAAGCGCTGTATCCCGGCCAGGAACCCCAGCATTTCGGCACCATCATTTCCTATAGCCTCGGCGGCAATGATCCGTTGGACGGCATCAGCGTCTACAAGAACCTAGAGCCGCTGCCCCATTGGCACTTCATCACCTACGGCTTTTCCGAGCTGTACGCCAAGGAAAACGATAATGCGCAGACCAGCGGCTTTGGTTTCGAGCTGACCTTTCGCTTGGCCTGCACCGCGGATGAAGCCCATCCGCCGACCTGGGCGATGAACTTTTTGCAGAACCTGGCGCGCTACGTATTCGGCAGCGGCAATGTGTTCCGTGATGGCGACTGGATGCCGGCCAACGGTCCGATTGCTCGCGACCAGCCGACGCAGATCTGCTCCATGGCTTTTATCAGCGACCCGCAATTGCCCGAGTTGGACACCGCCAATGGCAGCCTGAAGTTCCTGCAGGTGGTGGGCCTGACCGATGACGAAGAGCAGGCCGCCAAGCGCTGGCGAACCCACAAGCTACTGGATGTTCTGCTGCCTTATATGCCGCTCTGGATCACCGATCTTGAGCGTGAGTCGCTGCTCGACCGGGGCCAGGTTCGCCAGCAGATTGCCGAAGGCCTGAGCCGCGACGGATCCGCCAGCGGCTACCTGTACACCGACCTGCTGCAAGTGACCCAGCAGGAACGCCTGCTGCGCTCGACCCAGACCCGCATCACCCTGGCGGCGCGCCAAGCCGATGAACTGCTGGCCCTGTTGCCATTGCGCCTGCCATTCGGCAAGCCGTTCCTGGTGGCGGGGGCCGACTGGCAACTGCGTTTCGTGGCCGGGGAACAGGACCAGTTGCAGATCGAAGACCAGTTGCTGACCCTGACCCTGACGCCGGCGAGCCTCGACGAGTTGCTGCGCACCCTCAAGCCGCAGGCCGGTGAATACCGGTTGACCGGCTTCAAAGGGCTGGAGTGGCAGTTGCAGTAACGGGCGCTCAGCGCATCATCAGCCCGCCATCCACCGGGTACTGGCTGCCGGTGACGAACGAGGCGGCATCGGACAGCAGGAACAACGCCACCGCTGCCGCTTCATCGGCGCTGCCCATGCGTCCGAGCGGCACCTGGCGGGTGATGTGTCGATCAAAGTCCTGCTGCGCCTGGGGACCGAGAAAATCACGAAAGCCGGTGGCGATGGGCCCTGGCAGCAGTACGTTCACCCGAATCCGCCGTGTGCTCAAGGCACTGGCCCAGCAGCGAGCCATGGACACCAGCGCGCCTTTGCTGGCGGCGTACAGGCTGGCCATGGCGGCGGCTTCGTAGGCGGAGCTGGAGGCGCTTACCAGTACCGACGCCCCTGGCTTGAGCAGCGGCAACAGGGCCGCCAACTGCAAGGCCGGGCCGCGTACATTGGTCGCCAGCATGCGGTCGAACGCCTGGGCGTCAACCTGTTCCAGCGGCCCCAGTTCGGCGTAACCGGCATTCAGCCACAGGCCGTCGAGCAAGCCGGCGCCGGCCACCCAGTTCGCCAGTGCCTGGCCGGTGTCGGCGGCTGCGGCGTCGTTGCGCAGGGCTCGGCCATGGGCGCCCAAGGTTGCGGCAACGGCTTCCACCCGCTGTGGATCGACCCCGGTGACCCAGGCTTCTCCGTCTTCGGCAATGATGCTTTGGGCGGCGGCGTGGCCCATGCCGCGGGTGCCGCCGGTAATCAGAATGCGTTTCCCTTCAAACCTGCCCATGGTCCTGGAGCTCCTCGATAGATAGCGGAAGCGCCAGGATTTCACCCTTGGATTGATTAGAGAATGCCGTAGTATCGCCATGGCTTATTAAGCTGGAGATACATAATGCGTGGCAGTGAACATGCCGAGCTGCGGGCATTCGTCGCAGTCGCCGAGCAGGGCAACTTCGCCCGTGCGGCGGCCCATCTGGGCGTTTCGGCCTCGGCGCTGAGCCAGACCATCCGTCATCTGGAGGAGCGTCTCGGCGCCCGTCTGTTGAACCGAACCACGCGCAGCGTGAGCCTGACCGAGATCGGCAGTGGCCTGCTGGATCGGCTGCGGCCGGCCCTGGCCGATATCGATGCGGCGGTAGCGACGGCCATGGGCGCAGCCCACGCTGTGCCGGCCGGCAGGGTGCGAATCAACAGCACCCGGGACGCCGCGGTGCATTACCTGGCGCCGCTGCTGGCCGGGTTTATGCAGGCCCATCCGCTGATCAGCCTGGATGTGGAGGTCGACGATCGCCTGGTGGACATCGTCGCCGGCGGCTTTGATATCGGCATCCGCCTGGGCGAGTGCCTGGAGCAGGACATGCACGCCCTGAGCCTGAGCGGTGAGCTGCGGATGATGGTGGTGGCCGCCCCCGGCTATCTGCAGCGCCATGGCACACCGCGCACTCCCCAGGACCTGCGCGGGCATCAGTGCCTGTCCTACCGCTGGCCGACCGATAACAGCGTCTATCGCTGGGAGTTCGAAAAGCGTGGCCGCTCATTGCAAGTGGCGGTGGAGGGCGCCCTGGTGGTCAGTGATCCGCAACTGCTGACCCCGATCGTGCTGGCGGGGGCCGGTATCGCCTATGTATTCGCCCATCAGGTCCAGGCCCTGGTGGAGCAGGGGCGGCTGGTGCACCTGCTGGCCGACTGGACGCCGGCGTTTCCCGGGTTCTATCTGTATTACTTCAGCCAGCGGCAGATGGCCCCGGCAGTGCGCGCGTTTATCGATTTCGTGGGCCAGGCGCTGCCGTCGATTCAGGCCGGGAAGGCGCTTTTGGCCGATTAAAATGTCAGATTTTGAGTCGCGGCCTGGACCTTTTCCCGCAATGCGCAATCATTAGAACGTGGAAAATCAACAGGAGAGACGCATGTTCATTCGGTCATTGACCCTCGCAACCCTGCTTGCTGTCGCCGGTCCCCTGCTGGCCGCCGACAATGACGGCCCGCTGGCCCAGGAGTTGGGCAAGGCGCGCCCGCTGATAGTCATCGCCCCCAGCAGCGTCGATCCGACACTGATGAGCCTGAAGAAGTCGCTGGACGAGCCGGCCAATCGCCAGGCCTTTACCGAACGCAACATGGTGCTCTACACGGTGATCAACACCATGGGCCAGCGCGACGGCAAGGACCTCGATCCGCAATCCACCATGGCCCTGATCCGCAGCCTCAAGCTTGGGGCGGGGGCCCAGACCAAGGTGATCCTGGTGGGCAAGGACGGCGAGAAGAAGCTCGAACACTCCGGCGCCATTGAACTCAAGGAAGTCTTCGCCACCATCGACCAGATGCCCATGGCGGAAAAAGAAGCCGCTGCCCCCGCGCCAGCGCCGGAACCCGAAGCCAAGCCGACCCACGCCGGCAAGGCGGGCAAGGCCGCGAAACCGGCGGGCCCGGCCAAGCCCCTGGATGACTGAACGCCAAACGCGGGCAGGGGCGAGGCCGTGCGCCCCTTGACCGGCAACCAACCCCATCGGGTACCTTAGGCCACTCGTTTCTCTGGCCGGGTACCGCCTCCCATGTCTTCAAGCCGCTCCACCCTGATCGCCCTGCTGGTGGCGGTAACCTTTTTCATGGAAAACCTCGACGCCACGGTGATCGCCACCGCTCTGCCGGACATGGCCCGCACCTTTGGCGTGGCCGCCGTGGACCTGAACATCGGCATGAGCGCCTACATGCTGGCGCTCGCGGTGTTTATCCCCATCAGTGGCTGGCTGGCCGATCGCTTTGGTTCGCGCTGGGTTTTCGGTTCGGCCATCGTCCTGTTCAGTGTCTCGTCCCTGCTGTGTGGCTTGAGCGACAGCCTGCAGACCTTTGTCGCGGCCCGGGTGCTGCAAGGCATCAGCGGCGCGATGATGGTCCCGGTGGGGCGCCTGGCGGTGTTGCGGGTCACTGAAAAGAAGGACCTGGTGCGGGCGATTTCATTCATTACCTGGCCGGGACTGGTGGCGCCGATCCTGGGGCCGCCGCTGGGCGGGTTGATCGTCACCCATGCCTCCTGGCCCTGGATCTTTTACCTCAATCTGCCCCTCGGCCTGCTGGCCCTGATCGCCGCCCTGGTGCTGTTGCCCAGGCGCGACGAGCTTCGTTCGCGCCGCTTCGACCTGGCTGGCTTTGTGCTGGTGGGCGGCGCCTGTGCGGCGATTCTGTATGGGGTCGAGCTGCTCGGCCTGGGGCGCGCCCAGTGGTGGCCGGGGCTGATCCTGGCCGGTGCCGGGCTGCTGCTGGCGGCCCTGGCCTGGGCCCATATGCGCCGCCGTGAAGAGCCGCTGTTGCACCTGGCGGTGATCGGGGTGCGCACCTTTGGTGTCAGCCTGTTCAGCGGTTCGCTGTTTCGCATCGCCATCAGCACCTTGCCGTTTCTGTTGCCGCTGATGTTCCAGCTCGGGTTCGGCCTTTCGGCGCTGGATGCCGGGCTGCTGGTGCTGGCGGTGTTTGCCGGCAACCTGGCGATGAAACCCTTCACCACGGCGGTGATGCAGCGCTGGGGGTTTCGTCCGGTGCTGCTGGTCAACGGCATTCTCGGCGCCTTGGCGATTGCCGCCTGCGCCTGGCTGGAGCCGCGCATGGGGTGGCCGCTGATTATGTTGATCCTGTTTGTCGGCGGCTTGTCCCGCTCGATGCAGTTCACCGCGTTCAACACCCTGGGATTTGCCGATGTGCCCAAGGTGCAGATGAGCGATGCCTCGACCCTGTTCAGTATGTTTTTCCAGCTGAGCATGGGCCTGGGGGTGGCCATCGGTGCCTTGCTGCTGCGTCTGGCGATGACTGCCCATGGCAATGATGGGCAGGCCGCCACGGCGGATTTTCAGCTGAGCTTTCTGTGGGTTGCGCTGATCGCCTTGCTGGCGTTGCTGGGCACTTTGCGCCTGCCGGCCAAGGCCGGGGAGGCGGTGCTGCAATCCAGGTAAGGCGCCGTGCTCAGGCTCGACCCAGAGCCCGGCACAGGCCCTGGACGATCAGTTCCACCTCGTCGGCATCGATCACCAGGGGCGGCAGCAAACGGATGGTCTGGCCCCGGGTGACATTGATCAGCAGGCCTTGTTCGCGGGCCGCGAGCCCCACCAGGTCAGGCTGCGGGCGCTTGAGTTCGATGCCGATCATCAGCCCCAGGCCGCGCACCTCAAGCACCTCCGGATGGGTCCTGAGTTCATTGCGCAAGCGTTGCAGCAGTTGCTCGCCCTGGCGCCGGGCGTTGGCCAGCAGGCCCTGTTCCTCGATGATCTGCAGTACGGTGCAGGCCACCCGGCACGCCAGGGGATTGCCGCCAAAGGTGCTGCCGTGGCTGCCGGGGGTGAACAGTTGCGCGGCCTTGCCCCGGGCCAGGCAGGCGCCGATGGGAATGCCGTTGCCCAGGCCCTTGGCCAGAGTCATCACATCCGGCACCACCTGTTCATGCTGGCAGGCGAACCAGTGGCCGGTGCGACCGATACCGGTCTGGATCTCATCCAGCATCAGCAACCAGTCGCGCCGATGGCACAAAGCGCGGACCGCCTTGAGGTAACCCGGCGGCGGCAGTTGCACACCGCTTTCACCCTGGATCGGCTCCATCAGCACGGCGCTGATGCGTTGCCCGTATTCGCTGGCGATGTGTTCCAGGGCGACGATGTCGCCGAACCGCACCTTGATGAAATCCCCCGGAAGGCAGCCGAACCCCAGGCGCACCGCAGGCCCGTCGCTGGCTGACAGGGTGCCCAGGGTGCGCCCGTGGAAGGCGTTTTCCATGACCACCACCAGGGGCTGCTGGATGCCTTTGTTCCAGGCGTGCAGGCGCGCCAGCTTGAGCGCGGTTTCATTGGCCTCGGCCCCGGAATTGTTGAAGAACGCGCGCTCCATGCCGGCCAGGGCGGTGAGCTTTTGCGCCAGTTGTTGCTGCCAGTCGATGGTGTAGAGGTTGGAGGTGTGCAGCAGCAAGCCGGCCTGTTCGCTGATGGCCTGGACCAGCTTCGGGTGGGAGTGGCCGACACCGGTCACCGCGACGCCCGCCACCGCATCCAGGTATTCGCGGCCGGCCTGATCCCAGAGACGGGTGCCCAGCCCTCTGATGAAACTCAGGGGCTGGGGTTGGTAGGTGTGCATCAGGCTGGTGGCGGGCATGGGCTGAAACTCCATCTCGGGTGGGGGTTTTCCAGTATCTTTGGCCACCAGTGATGGATAAACGCGCTAAACCTTTAATGATCTTCAATCAGGGCTTGATAATGGATGTGTTCCTGGCGATGTCGGTGTACGTCAAGGTAGTGGAGAGCGGCAGCATGACGGCTGCTGCGAATGAGTGCGGGCTGTCGACGACCATGGTCGGCAACCACGTGCGGGCACTGGAAGAGCGCCTGGGCGTCAGCCTGCTCAACCGCACCACACGCCGCCAACGGCTTACCGAGTTCGGCGCCGATTACTACCAGCGCTGCCTCGCGGTGCTGGGGCTGGTGGCCGACTCCGAACGCCTGGCCGAGCAGGCCCAGGGCGAGCCGGCGGGGATCTTGCGCATCACCGCGCCACTGACCTTCGGCACCGAACGCCTGGCGCCGGCCCTCAGCGAGTTCTTGCAGCGCTGCCCGCAGGTCAAGGTCGACGTGGTGCTGGCCAACCAGCGCCACGATTTGATCGACAGTGGCTTCGACGTGGCGATCCGCCTGGGCAATCTCGAGCCATCGGCGCTGATCGCCCGGCCGCTGCAGGACTACACCCTGACCATTTGCGCCGCCCCGGACTACCTGCGACGCTGCGGTACGCCGCAGACGCCTGGCGATCTGCAGCAGCACAATTGCCTGGCATTCGCCTATCCGGCCGGGGATGAGTGGAGTTCCACAGCCCGCCAGTGGCCGCTGAGCGGACCCGAAGGCGAGGTGCTGGTGCCGGTGTCCGGCTCGCTGGTGATCAACTCGTCGGCCGGCTTGTATCAGGCGGCCCGCGCCGGGCTGGGGGTGGTGATGCTGCCCGACGCCCTGGTCCAGGAAGACCTGGAGCAGGGACGGCTGGTGGCGGTGCTGCAGGGCTACCAACTGCCCCGGCGCGCGACCCACCTGCTGTACGCCCAGGACCGCTACCGGTTGCCCAAGCTGCGCAGTTTCGTCGAGTTTGCCCTAGAGAAGTGGGGTAGGGCGCCTTAGCACCGGTTCACGATCCGCTGCACTTGGCTCATGGGGCGTTAAAGATGGCTTCCTTGAGCGTCGCTCGCTCGATCGTGAACAGGTTCTTGGACCGACTCGCTGGCGAGCAGCAGCATGGCCGCCGACAGGGTATGGCCGTCGGTGATCTTGCCGCTGGCAATCAGGCGCATCAGCTCCTGGCGGGTCACCCACAGCAACTCATCCACTTCGCCGTCGGTGTCGCCGGCAGTCTGGTCGTCGATCAACACCTGGCACACCGCGACCGCACTGGCGATCAGCGAGGTGTTGCTGTGCAACAGACCCAGGTCCTTGACCTCCCGGGCCTGCCAACCGGTTTCTTCCAGCAGTTCGCGGACGGCGGCGTCACGCGGGCTTTCGCCCGGGTCGATGGCGCCCCGGGGAAACTCCAGGGACATGCCGCCGATGGCCCGGCGCTTGAGGTGGGCCAGCATCAGGCGGCCATCGGCCAGGGTCGGCACGGCGACCACGCCATTCACCGCCTGGGGTTCCTTGATGATGAAGTAGCCGTTTTCACGCACGACCTTGAAATACGGGGTTTGCAGCAGGGTTTCGTCAGCGGGCTTCATGCGCGGTATTACTCCAGAAAGCAGCGATCAAAAAGGTACAGCTGGGCAGGCTTGAGGTTGGCCAGGGTGGCTTGCGGGCGGCCACCGTCGCCGCTTTTCTTGCGTCCGGTTTCTGCCAGGTGGCCGGCTTCACTCATCTTCAGCAAGCGTTGGCGGATGCTGGTTTTCAGTACCGGGCGAGCCAGCACCAGGGAAAAGATGCTCACTGCTTCCGGGGCGCTGAACTCGTTGCCGAGAAACATCAGTGGCAGGCTGCTGTAGAGCGACTTCGACAGCAGGCGTTCCTGCACCGCGGCCACCAGGCGGTTGTGGTCGAAGGGCAGTTTGAAGCTGGCGCTGGCCACCTCGTTCAGGGGCTGGAATACCTGGTGCTCGGCCAGCGGCACCGGGTCGCTGACGATGGCCAGGTAAAAGGTCGAGGACGACCAGCAGCGGGGGTCGCGAAAGGCGTCGCCGACAGTGCCGACCTGTTCGATCCAGGCCAGGGGCATGTCGACTTTGCTCGAGGCGCGCAGGCGTTCCACGGCGTCCTCCAGGCTCAGGTCGACGACGTCGCCGTTGACCACGATCCCGGGCAGGGCCCAGTGCCCGGCGAAGGGTTCGCCATCACGTTTGTTGAGGAGGATTTCCAGCGCCTGGGTGTCCCGGCAGTAGCGCAATACACACAGGTCGATGGTGTGCAGGTAGGCGCTTTGTTTGGTGGTGCGGTCTTGCATGTCAGTTCCCGTGGGCGGCGTAGAGGCCGTAGTTTAGCGGATCCATGCCCGGTGCCATCCAGTGGCTGGGCAAGCTTTCACCCTGGGCCAGGCGTTCACGCATGGCGGTGCTGCGTACGCCGATCTGTTCCCCGACGCAGAGCACGGAAAACCGCTGCAGCAATTCGGCGCCGCGGTAGAAGCTGGGCAACAGGGCCTGCACGTCTTCGCCCACCACCAGCGCGATCTGCTTGTCGGGGATGTCGAGGCCGGCGGCCAGGCGATCGAGCAGGGTGTAGCTGTAGATCGCGCCTTCAACGTCGCGCGCCAGCTGTTGCTCGATGCGGCTCACCCTGACCTCGGCAGCACAACGGCTTTGCACATGGGCCACGATGGCTTGCAGCCAATTCATGCGCAGCTCGAAATCGGCCATGCGCTTGCCGTAAGGATGGCGGAAGCTGGGCGCCACCAGCACCCGGCGTGCCTGATGCGAGGCTTGGACCATGACTTGGGCATGGCCGGCATGGGGCGGATTGAACGCACCGCCATAAAGGGCTATCTCGTACATCGTGGGCTCTCTCTCTGCTGGTACATGACGTGTACCTTAGCATCGAATTTTGCAAAGGGATATGCCTCAGGTTGCCCCATGTATTGGATAATCAATGCTCGGTTGTGAGCGGCATGAAAAATAGTTGGCGCGAACTGTTGATATGAAAGTACATGACGTGTACCTTATGTTCCATGCAGAGGAGAGACCCGCCATGAACGCTTCAACCCTGAAAACCGCTTCCTTCGATGTCGATGCACAAAAGAGCTTCACCCCGCTGTGCCCTGACGAGCTGCCGGTAGCCGGTGGCGATCGCATCGGCGGCGAACTGAACTTCATGGCGAGCCTGGCCGGCCTGCGGGTCGGCAGCAAGGATGCCCACAGCCCGCAAGCACCGTGGGTCGTGGCCGAGCACTCGCAGATGCTCCAGCCCACTGGCCTGGAACATGCCGACATTACCTGGGTCAGCCACTGTGTTCCCGGCACCGAGGGGTTCACCCTGCTGGACGAGCTGCCGACGCCCTATGACTACGACTACTTCGTGTGGAAGGGCGTGGAACCCGACCTGCACCCCTACGGCGCCTGCTACCACGACCTGCACGGCAAGCTGTCCACCGGGGTCATCGAGTACCTGCGCAGCCAGGGTGTGGCCCAGGTGATAGTCGGCGGCCTGGCCCTGGACTTCTGCGTCAAGACCACCGCCCTGCAACTGGCCGCCGCCGGGTTCAAGGTGATCATCCACTTGCCGGCCTGTCGCGCCATCAGCGAGCCGGGCGCCGAACAGGCCATTCGTGACATGCAGCAAGCGGGTATCTCGATGGGCGAGACCCGTGAACAGACCGCCGAACTGGCAAGCGCATAAGGAACCACCATGGAAAGTGCATTCGATCGCAGCAACGGCGTCATCCAGAGCCTGCTGGACACTGATTACTACACCTTCACCATGATGCAGGCAGTGTTGCACCAGCACCCCAATGTCGAAGTCGAGTACCTGTTTATCGTGCGCTCCAAGGAGCGGCTCGGGCACTTGATCCCGGAGATCCGCGAAGAGCTGGAAAAGCTCGCCGGCCTGCAGATGCGCGAAGGTGAGCAACGCTTTCTGTTCAACAAGCGCTTTCGCGAGTACCTGACGCCGGACTTCGAACAGTTCCTCGGTCTGTTTCGCTTCAACCTGCGCTACATCCATGTCTCGGAGGTCGACGGCCAGCTGAATATCCGGGTTCGCGGGCCGATGCTGCACTGCATCATGTTCGAGCAGCCGGTGCTGGCGATGGTCAGCGAGTTGCGCAACCGGGACAAATACCCGGATGTGGAGCTGGCCGATGTCACCCGCAAGCTGTACCAGAAATTCGAATGGCTGGAAAAAAACGCCAGCCGCGAAGAACTCGCCGAGTTGCGGGTTTCGGATTTCTCGACCCGTCGGCGCCTGTCGTTCCGGGCCCAGCGCGAAGTAGTCAATGTGATGCGCAGCGACTTCCCCGGGGTGTTCGTCGGCACCAGCAACGCGCACCTGGCCTATGAGTTCGACCTGCCGTTGATTGGCACCATGGCTCACCAATGGCTGATGGTGCACCAGCAACTGGGCCGCTTGCGGGAGAGCCAGAATGCGGCGCTGGAGAACTGGGTGCACGAGTACCGCGGCCGCTTGGGGATTGCCTTGACCGACTGCATCAGCACCGACTTTTTCCTCAAGGATTTCGACCTGTACTTTGCCAAGCTGTACGACGGTTTGCGCCAGGATTCGGGAGACCCCATCGTCTGGGCCGACAAAGTGCTGGGGCGCTATGCAGAGCTGGGTATCGACGCCAGGACCAAGGACCTGATGTTCTCCGACGGCCTGAACTTCGAGAAATGCCTGCCGATCCTGCGTCACGTGCGGGGCAAGGCCCGGTTCGGTTTCGGCATGGGCACCAGCCTGGCCTGCGACGTCGATGGCGTCGAGCCGCTGAGCATCGTGATGAAGCTGGTGAGGGTACACGGCGAGCCGGTGGTGAAGTTCTCCGATGACCCGATCAAGAACGTCTGTGAGGACGTGTCGTTCCTGCGCTATGCGGCGCAGGTGTTCAACGTCGATCTGAACAATCAGTAACGGGAGCTGGATATGAGCACGCAATTGCAAGACAGGATTGCCCTGGAGCTGGGCATCGATCGGCAACTGGTGGCGGGCGGCGAGCAGGAGGAAATCAGCCGGCGAGTGGAGTTTATCAAGTCGGTGTTGCGCGGCTCCGGCTGCAAGGCGCTGGTGCTGGGCATCAGCGGCGGGGTGGACTCGCTGACCGCCGGGCGCCTGTGCCAACTGGCGGTGGAGCAGCTGCGTGGGGAGGGCGGCGAGGCTCGGTTTATCGCGGTGCGCCTGCCGTACAAGACCCAGGCCGATGAGCGCGATGCCCAGGCGTCCCTGGACTTTATCCAGCCGGACCTGATCACCACCAGCAACATTGCGGCCTGTGTCGATGGGCTGATGGCGAGCATTCAGATCGAGGGCTTGCGGCCCAGTGCTGAGCTGACGGATTTCGCCAAGGGCAACGTCAAGGCCCGGGCACGGATGCTGGCGCAGTACGCCATCGCCAACTTCAGCCAGGGCCTGGTGGTGGGGACTGACCATGGGGCGGAGGCGTTGATGGGGTTCTTCACCAAGTTCGGGGACGGTGCCTGTGACCTGGCGCCGCTGTCCGGCCTGACCAAGACCCAGGTGCGGTTGCTGGCCGATGCACTCGGCGCGCCTACGCAACTGGTGCGCAAGGCGCCGACCGCCGACCTCGAGGAACTGGCCCCCGGCAAACTCGATGAGCAGGCCTACGGCTGCACTTACGAGGAGATCGATGCCTACCTGATGGGACGCCCGGTGACCGAACCAAGCCGCACCCTCATCGAAACCGCCTACCGCAACACCGCCCACAAACGCGAACTGCCACGCACGCCGAACAGCAGTTTGTAGCGGCTGCCGAAGGCTCGGGCCGCGTTCGGACGCTGGCCCTCACCAACACCGCCTCATGTACCTGACACCCCACGGCGTCCTCGAGGGCCAGCGCCGCCTCGCGCTGCTCGGCAGCGGCTACGCAACGCTACAGGGTGTCGGGTTTTTGGGCGGCGAGGTCGGTGCGGATCTGCTCGGCCAGTTGGCGGCAGTCGCGGGTGCCCAGGAGGCGGTCGATGCCTTCGATTCTTTCCAGCGCCTGTTCGATATCAAAGGCCCGGCCTTCGAGTACATCCAGTGCGTTGTTGTGCAGGGCATACGCCAGGTTGGCGGCGAGGCTGACCCCCAGGTCGCCGTCGGTGCAGGCGCCGAACTTGTGCGACAGCTGCTGGCGCATGTGGTACAGCGCCAGGGCGAAGAGGCGTTCTTGGGGTGTGCTCATGTCAGGCTCCGGCGATCAAAAGGTGCGTTTCAGTCCGGCCATTTGCGCAGGGCGGGCAGGTGTTCGGCCAGCTCCGGCCAGCCCATCTGCTCGAGCGCTTCGCTGGCCATTTCGCGCAACGGCGCCCATTGCGGGTCTTCGAAGCCATTGCTCTCGAGGGTGCCGTAGGCGGCCGGGCTCAAGGCTTCGCAGGCGCTCAATAACCTGCGCAGCAGCAGGTACAACTGCGGTTGCAGGTGCGCGGGAAAGCGTTGCACAAAGGTGTCGAGGTATTCGAGGAAGTGCGACCACAGGTTGCATTCGGCGCAACAGCCGATGTCTTGCTGCTGGGCGTTGGCATCGCTGCTCAAAAACACCAGGGTCGGCGCCAGTTCACCCACCAGAATGATTTTTCGCCACTCGTCCTGGCCGTACCAGGTCCAGATCAGCGAGGCGATTTTTTCTGCGGATTCCAGGCCGGTTTCGCTCATGGCCTGTCCCCGACATGCCACCAGGTAGGGCGCTCATCGCTGTAGGAGTGAGCCGTCGGCATCAGCGCCGGGTGCTGGTTGTCATCGAAACAGCCCAGCAGCAGGGCGATGGTCGGCGCATCGTCGATCGCACCCAGGGAACTGCCGCAGCTCGCGCAGAAAGCCCGGCTCGAGTAGTCCGATGACCTGAAGGTGGAGGGCGCGCCGCCCGGGCCGGTCCAGCTTACCCGCTCACGGGGGAACTCGACCCAGGATGCGGTCAGCGAACCGGTGTGCCGTTGGCAGTATTTGCAGGAGCAGGTGTGCGGGTTCTCGGCAGGCCCCCGGGCCTGGAATCGGATGCGTCCACACAGGCAACCGCCGTGGTAAGTCGATGCGCTCATTGCGAATTTCCTTCGGGGTTGTGGACGGGCGCGTGCCACTGGGCTTCTTCGATCTTGCGTTTATAGGCGACCTTGGCCTCATCCGGGTTGCAGGAGACGATGCTGTCGACTTCGACGAACCCCTTGCGCCGCACCTGCATTTTTCGGCACAGGTTGCCACACGCGCCAAAGATGACGGCGATGCTGAGCATGCCGAGGGCAAACCAGTGGCTGTCAGGGTCAGCTATCACCGCGAACAGGGCCACCCCCAGCACCATCAGGGCAATGCAGGCGAGACCGTAGAGACCGACGAAAAACAACCAGAACACGCCAAACAGGCACGCCGCGAAGTTGATGCCGTCGCCAATCGCTTCCAGTTGGCCCTGGGGTTTTTGATAGACACGGTGGAGGCGCTTGTATCGAGCCTCGAGCATGCTGTTGAGGCGTTTTTCACGCGCGGCGACCAGCCCTTTCTCCTTGGCTGAAAGATCGCTGTCGTCGGTGATTTCCTGGAAGGTTTCCCGCAGCAGGTAGTAGCCGGTGTCGTACCAGCTCCGGCCGGTGATAAACACCGCATCGACCCGATAGCGGCGGTTGAGTTTCAACTGCTCGTCGCCATGGAAGAAACTCGCGGCCGAGGTCTCCATATGCAGGTGGTGGGGGCCGAAGTTGTATTTGAAAATGGGCCTGCCGCCTAGACGTGCGAGCTGCCAGTCAAAATAACCCTCCAGTTGTTGCACCTCGAGGCCGCTGACATCAGGCGCTGGCCGCTCCTGGGCTTCGGCCCGCTTGACCAGGTACCAGGCGCCGGCCAGGGCGCAGAGAAATGCGATGAGGATGACCTTGGCAAACAGTGGCCCGTCCATCAGCGATAAAAGGATCAGGCAGGGGATCAGGACGATGGTCGACACCACCCCGACTTCCCCCACATCAGTGTAATTGTTGCGCAGCAATTGCTTGTTGATGCGCTCGATGGTTGCCGCGTCCAGGGTTCGGGTCACGGGGCTGCTCATTGAGTGCAAGCCTCGGGCTTTTGTGGGCTCCCTTCGGGAGTGAGGTCGGTCACGTGCCACTGGGCTTCTTCGATCTTGCGTTTATAGGCGACCTTGGCCTGATCCGGGTTGCAGGACAGCACGCTGTCGACCTCGACAAAGCCTTTGTCTCGGGCCTGTTTTTCTCGCCACAGGTTGCCACACGCGCCAAAGACTGCGGCGATGATAAACAGGCAGAGGGTTAACCAGTGGTAGTTGTCGTCAGCCCACGCGGCGAACAGGGCCAGGCCCAGTGCCGCGAGGGCTATCCAGGTGGCTCTGTCGACGCGTGCGGAGAACGACCACAACACGCCGAGAAAAAACGCCGCGAAGTTGAAACCTTCGCCTATGGCTTCCAATTCGCCCTGAGGGTTTTGGTAGATACGGTAGAGGCGCTTGTATTGGGCTTCGAGTTGTTGGTTGATGCGCGTTTCACGCTCGGCGACCTGTGCTTTTTGTTCGGCTGAAAGGTCGCTGTCGTCGGTGATTTCCTGAAAGGTTTCCCGCAGCAGGTAGTAGCCGCTTTCGTAGGCGACCGGTTCAGTGAGATACAGCGCATCGACCCGGTAGCGGCGGTTGAGTTTCAACTGGTCGTCGCCGCTGAAAAAACTCCCGGGCAAGGTCAGCAAGTGCAGGGTGTAGTTGCCGAAGCTGTACTTGTAATCGAGGCCCGTGCTGGTACGGACCCTCTGGCGGTCAAAGTAACCCTCCAGTTGTTGCACCTCGATGCCGCTGACATCACTGGCTGGCCGCTGTTGATTGTTCGTGCGCTTGACCAGGCACCAGGCGACGGCCAGGAAACAGATAAAACCACCCAGGATTACCTTGGCAAACAGCGGTCCGTCGAGCAGGTAAATACCGAACAGGCAGGGGGGCAGGTAAAAGATCAAGTTGAACCAGGCGCCCAGCGCGTCACCCCTTCTGGTCCGCATCAGGTGCTGATTGATGCGCTCGATGGTTGCCTGGTCCAGGGTTCGGGTCACGGGGGAGCTCGCTTGGCACCGGCCAGTGGCGGGTGCAGGTTGAAGGGTGCGCCTGAACCTCCCGTCAGTGGGGGCGATCCATGCCTTTGACGGGGCGCAGCCTACTGAAAAACAGGGCGAGTCATCAAGCAGCGTCTGCGATCCCGGCTTGATGACTCCGGCCCTGGGGGCAGCGCGTCGTCAGCGCAGGCGTTCGAGCATCTGGTAGTACCACATGCCAGCGGCCAGCATCGGGTTGCCCAACTGGTCGCCGAAGGGCACGCGGATGTGGCGGCAGGCGGCGAAGGTGTCGTAGTGCTCCAATTGCCCGGTGATCGCCTGGGCCATGATCTCGCCCATTATGTGGCTGGTGGCGATGCCATGCCCGGAGTAGCCCTGGCAGTACCAGACGCTGTCCGAGAGCTTGCCCAGTTGCGGGATGCGGTTGATCACGATGCCCATGGCGCAGCTCCACTGGAAATCGATGCCCACGCCCTTGAGCGCCGGGAAGGTGCGCTCGATGCAGGGTCGTAGTTCGCCGGCGATGTCCCGCGAGTCCTTGCCGCTGTAGTTGGCGCCGCCGCCGAACAGCAGGCGCCCGTCGGCGGTCATGCGGTAGTAGTCGAGGACGAAGCGGCAGTCGTACACCGCCAGGTCCTCGGGGTTCAGGCGTTGCGCCAGGTCGCCCAGGGGCTCGGTGGTGACGATGCCGCCCATGGCGGGGAAGATCTTGCCCTTGAGCTGGCCCGGCTCCAGTTTGTGGTAGACGTCGCCGGCCAGCAGCACCTGCTTGGCGTCGATCCGACCCTGTGCGGTAATCACTGCCGGCTGGGCACCGTGGATGATTTCCAGCACCGGGCTGTGTTCGAAAATCAGCGCCCCCAGGCTGTGGGCTGCGCGCGCCTCGCCCAGGCACAGGTTCAGCGGGTGCAGGTGCATGTTGCGGGTGTTCTTCAATGCGCCGTGGTACAGCTCGCTGCCAAGCAGGCTGCGCACTTGCTCGCGGTCCAGCAGGCTGACCTGGTCACCCAGGCCGCGGCGTACGGCTTCCTCGTGATCGGCCCGCAGCTCGGGCAGGTGGCTGGGCTTGTAGGCAGCGTGCAGGTGACCGTGCTTGAGGTCGCAGGCGATGGCGTATTTGTCCACTCGCTGCTGGATGATCTGGTGCCCGCGCCAGCGCAGGTGCCAGATGAAATCGTCGACCTCGGCACCGAGTTTGGCGCGCATCTGTTTGCGCATCGCCTGGTCGCCCGAAAGGCTGCCGGTGACCTGGCCGCCGTTGCGTCCGCTGGCGCCCCAGCCGATCCGGTGGCTTTCGACGATGGCGACCTTCAGGCCTTTTTCCGCCAGCTCCACGGCGCTGGCGACTCCGGTGAAACCGCCGCCGATGATGACGACATCCACCGCGACCTGGCCTTGCAGGGTGGGGTAGGCGGTGGGGTCATTCAGGGTGGCGCTGTAGTAGGACGGGCAACGCTGGCTGGCGGCCAGCGGGTTCTGGATAGCAGTCATGGGTGATCCTCGGCAATACAGGGAATCGACCGATGCCCAGGGCAACCGGCCGCCGAATCAGGCCTGAGGCGCTATCCGCGACAATCGGCGTCGACCGTGACCAATGGGTAACGGGAGCTGCCAGACAGGAGGCGCGGGAGGGCGATCAGGCGTGTTGCGGATGATCCGGAGGGCGCGAGGAATGACGCAGGCGGGAACGGCACAGGGCCATGGGCAGGTTGACCAGCAGGCGACTCTTGATGCCAAGCCCGACGCCCACGCTGCGACCACTGGGCTGGGCCAGTTGCACGAAGGTTTGCGGTGCGTCTCGCAGGGGGCAGGGCTGCATCAGCCGAGGCGTCTCGTGGTCGGTTCAGGTCGGGGAATGCTGAACACAGGCACACCGTTTTACCGGGGCCGGGCCGTGCTGCCAAGGGGGAGAGGGTGAAATATCCGGCTTGCCGGTGTGCCGGGTGCGTTCAGTAGACCCACGGAATCAGGCGCCAGGTGTGGGCGCAATAAGCGTTGTAGCGCTTGCCGAATGTCTGGCGCAGCAGTGCCTCTTCGGCATGGATACGGGCCACCAGAGGCACCAGCATCAGCGCGGTCAGCAGCAGGCCGAGGCTGGAGCGAAACGCCAGGGCCCAGCCGATGGAGTTGATCAGCAGCCCGAGGTAACTGGGGTTGCGCAGGGTGGCGTAGAGACCGGTGGTCACCAACTGGTGCCCGGGCTGGATCGCCACCAGGCCGCTGAAACGCTTGCCCAGCACAAACACCGGCCACAGCCGCAGAACGCCACCGGCGACGAACAGCACCACGCCTACCCAGCGCACATCGCCCTCATTGAATGTCCACAGGTGCAGCCGGTCGCTGTAGGCGGGAACGAACGCCTGCAGCAGGCCGATCACGGCAAAGGCGGGCAGCACCCAGCGGTTGCCGGTGTCTTCGCGTTCGCCGGAGCTGAGGTTGCCCTCGCTGAAAAACGTCGCGCCGGTCATCGCCAGGGTGGCCAGCACCAACACCCACAACGCCGGGTGGGCGAAGAATGCAGCAAACCCGCCCCTGCCAATGATCGCCAACCCCAGGTAAAGCAGGGTGCCGAGCACAGTGAAAACAGCCAGCCTGGGGGAGATTTTCATCACGGCGCTCCTGTTTCGCGAGGGCTACTTGTTCAGTGTAGGAGGCCGTTCGCTGCCGATCGGAATTTCATCGCCGGTCAGGGCACCGGCTGTTTTTCCGCGAGCTGCTCCACCAGGAAATCAATAAAGGCCCGGGTCTTTTGCGGCACCCGGCGCGCCGAAGGGTAGACCGCGTTGATGGTGATCGGCGGTGCCTGCCATTCGCACAGCACGGGCACCAGGCGTCCGGCGGCCAGGGCGTCCTCGACGATAAAGTTGGGCAACAGCGCAATGCCCATTCCGGCCTCGGCGGCCTGGGCCAGCAGATCGCCGTTATTGGCGTGCAGCGGGCCGGTCACGGTCACGCGCTGGGTGTCCTTGCCGTTGCTCAGTTGCAGGCTGACTCCGCTTTGCAGGTAGCCATAGTTCAGGCACTGGTGCTGGCTGAGGTCGCGGGGCACCTGGGGGACGCCGGCGCGGGCCAGGTAGGCCGGCGCGGCGACCATGATCCTCGGCGCCGGCGCCAGCAGCCGGGCAACCATCGAAGAGTCCGGCAGGCTGGCGATGCGGATGGTCACATCGAAGCCGCCGCGTACCGGGTCCACCTGTTGGTCGCTGAGCACCAGTTGCAGTTCGATGTTCGGGTGCAATTGATGGAACAGCGGCACCAGGCGCCCGAGCCGGCGCAAGCCAAAGGACATTGGCGCGTTGACCCGCAGCACGCCGCGCAATTCGCCGATGCCGTCGCGGGCACGCTGCTCGGCTTCATCCAGCGAGGCCAGGACTTCGCGTGCCGCGTCGTAGTACTCGGCGCCGGCTTCAGTCAGGTGCAGGCTGCGGGTGGTGCGCTGCAACAACTGCACGCCGATGGCGTCTTCCAGCGCCTGGATCTGCTTGCTGACTTTCGAGCGCGGCACGTCCATCGCCCGGGCCGCAGCGGCAAAGCCGTTTTCACCGACGGTGACGACAAAGGCGCGCATGCATTCGATGCGGTCCATGATTGTCCCTTATTTAGAATCAATGATTCTCGATTTTGTGGGATTGTCCCTTTTTTGTCGAGCGCCTAAATTAGCCACCAAGCCGGCAGCAAACAGTCTTCCACGAAGCACGCCGCGGCTCACTCATCGAACCGAACACACCGACATCAAAAGGAACGCGCCATGTCCATTCGTGAATTGCTCAACCCGTCCAACTCCACCCTGATCCTGATCGACCACCAGCCGCAGATGTCCTTCGGCGTGCAATCGATCGATCGCCAGACCCTGAAAAACAACACCGTGGCCCTGGCCAAGGCGGCGAAGATCTTCAACGTGCCGACCATCCTGACCTCGGTGGAAACCCAGAGCTTCAGCGGCTACATCTGGCCGGAACTGCTGGCGGTGTTCCCGGACCAGCAGCCCATCGAGCGCACCTCGATGAACTCCTGGGAAGACAAGGCGCTGGTCGAGGCGGTGAAAGCCACCGGGCGCAAGAAGCTGATCATGGCCGCGCTGTGGACCGAGGTCTGCCTGAACTTCCCGGCCCTGGAAGCCCTGGCCGAAGGCTATGAGGTGTACATCGTCACCGACGCTTCCGGCGGTACCACCAAGGAAGCCCACGACATGTCGGTGCAGCGCATGATTCAGGCCGGCGCGGTGCCGGTGACCTGGCAGCAAGTGTTGCTCGAATACCAGCGTGACTGGGCGCACAAGGAAACCTACGACGCGGTCATGGGCCTGGTGCTGGAACACAGCGGCGCCTACGGCATGGGCGTGGACTACGCCTACACCATGGTCCACGGCGCGCCGCAGCGTCAGGTCAAGTAAGGCCAGGCCGCGATGGGCGCCCGGGTGGCGCCCAAACGCGTGTGCAGTGTCATCTACCGCTGGAGTCTTTCATGGATATCGAACTTGCCGATGGCGTGGTCACGCTGCTGGTGCGGCACCGGATCAAGCAGGGCCGCGACCAGGAGTACGAAACCTGGTTGCGCCAGATCATCGCCAAGGCCCACACCTACCCGGGCCACCTGGGCATTGATGTGGTGCGCGGACACCACGCCGGGCTGGCGCTGTTCACCAGTGTGCTGCGTTTTGCCAGCACCGGGCAGTTGCAGCATTGGCTGGATTCCGACGATCGCCGCGACCTGGTGCAGCAGGCCCGGCCGTTGCTGGCCGATGGCGACCAGACTGAGATCAACGCCGAACGCGAGTTCTGGTTCACTCCGCCTGAATCCGGTGCACCGACTCCGCCACCGCGCTGGAAGCAGGCCTGTGTCACCTTCCTGGTGATCCTGCCGCTGACCTTCCTTGTGCCGCTGCTGTGGAAACCGCTGTTCGCCGGGTGGCCGTGGCTGGGTGGTTATGTCCAGGCCAATGTGCTGATCACCCTGAGCATCGTGCTGTTGGTGGTGTATGTGTTCATGCCCCGCGTGACCCGCTTATTCAGCCAATGGCTGCAAGCGCGGCCCGTGGGCTGATGGTGCCCCAGCACGCCCTCGCAGCCCCTGCGGGTCAAGGTACTGTGCAGGGGGCGCGAGGGTGCACTTTGCCTAGCGTCCTTTCAGCACTTTCGGGTTGGAGTTGCCCCAGACCGTGTACAGGTCGGCCAGCAGGGCGCCGTTGATGGTCTCCAATTCGCCCTGGGTGATTTCCTCATCACCCTGCTTGCCATACAGCACCACTTCGTCGCCGGGCCGGACGCCCTTGATGGCACTGACATCGACCATCAGGGTGTTCATGGTGATCTTGCCGATCACCGGCGCGCGTTGGCCATGGATCAGCACCGAGGCCCTGTTGGAAAAACCTCGGCGGTAGCCGTCCGAATAACCGACCGGGATGTTGGCGATCTGCGAGTCCTTGCTCAGGGTGTAGGTCCGGTCGTAGCTGATGGTGCTGCCGGCCGGGTAGGGGTTGACCGCCGCCACCCGCGACTTGAACTGCATGACCCGCTGGAACTCCTGGTGGCCACCCACCGGGTAGCCGTACAGCGCGGCACCCGGGCGCACCATGTCGAGCCAGCCTTCGGGCACTTCAAGGGTGGTGAAGGTATTGGCGCAATGCAGGGTCAGGCGGTTGCGGTCCAGTTGGGCGTGCTCGATCAACCAGGCCGACTGCTCCTTGAACAGCGCCAGGCCATGCAGCACGTCCTCTCGTTCCTCGACCGGGAAGTGGGTCATGATCCCCACCACCTGGAGCCGGTCCAGCCGGGTCATGGCCACGGCCTGGCGCTTACCCTCGACCGTGCTCATTTCCAGGCCGTTGCGGCTCATGCCGGCCGAGTTCAGGGCCAGGTGCACCGACAGCTTTGTCCCGTGCCGATTGGCCAGGGCGTTCATCTGCCTCGCCGCCTCCAGGTTGCCCACCAGTTCTTCGAGGTTGTAGCTCAGGGCGCCTTCCATCTCTTCCAGGGTGGCGCTGCGCAGGCGCATCAGGCGCCCGGTAAAACCCTGGGCCCGCGCGACCCTGGCTTCTTCGTTGCTGGCGATACCGATGCAGGACACCCCCATGCGGATCGCCGAGGGAATCAATAACCCGATGCCGGTGCCATAGGCGTCGGCTTTCATCACCGCGCACAGCTGGCTGCGGCCGGCGAGACGCTGCTGGAGTTTGGCGATGTTGCCTTCGAAGGCGGCCTGGTCGATCTCCAGCCAGCTGTTGGCCGGGTTCGCATGGGTGGCGGAGGGCGCGAGCTGTGGACTGGGGTCCAACAGCGGGGCGGCGTTCAAGGTGCCGCACGCGGTGGCCAGGGTCATGGCGAGGGCCAGGGTATTGAGGGAAAAACGTTGCATGGCGAGCTTTCCATTCTGTGGGGAAATGAGCCCTATGCGTTGGCAGGCAAGGTCGTGACCAAGTCCATCAGGCACCGAGCGAACAGCCCGGGAATTTTTCAGCAAAGCCGAGGTGGGTTTATGTGGTGTTGGGCGGTGGAGGCAGCGGATAACGCTGTTGATGGCGGGGTGACGACTGCAACTTCGATACGTGCTTAAAAAACAATCAAGCCATTAAAAAGGGGCCACTCATTTGCCGAGTGGCCCCTTGTCATATCAGCCTGGAAAGGCTCGATAGTTGTACTTAACAGAAACGATCGATAACCCGAACTTCCGACTTGTTCTGCAGCGATTGCCATTCAGTCTTCAGGGTTTCAAGTACCTGCCCGATGAAGTCTTTGTCTGCTGCAGCTTTCTTGCCGACATAACCCTGGCCGCGACGGTACATCTTCAGGCGGGCCGCCAGGTCCTGTTGGTGCTGGTCGAACTCTTGTTCATGGGTGTGGGGCGACAGGCAGTCGATATGCACCTGACCTGACTTGGCTATCCACAGAATATGGCTGTCCAGGCTGTCCTTCTGCTTAGCAAAGAGGTGAGCCAGTTCATCAATAGTGGGTTGGTTGTTCAGATTCATTTTATAAGCCCCTTGACCATTTATCGATCTATCTAGTTGAGTCGCTAATTCATGTTGCTACGTCGGTAAGTTGAACCCTGATACCGGAAACAGGGCGACAGAGGGTGTCTGTCGGATACAGATAAGGCCCAGAGCCTGATGCGTGTAGTTGCCTTGATTAACTGCTACGCAATAGCGTCACAACGAGGAGAAGCAGCGCAAACCTGGATGAAGCTGCCGATATTTCCGCCATCGGCCACAAGCATCTTGAAGAGTTCTCGCTAGCGTCTCGTCCTTGTACTGGACGTTCATGCCAGGTCAGTTTCATCAATCTGCCTTGTGGGCAGTACACATCCGGGTCACAGCTCGGCGGTCAGACGAGCTTGCTCATAACACCTTTGCCGCGTCTCCCGATCGGGGAGACGTCTGCATCATGCAAGGGCAAATTCCCCTCGTCAACGGTTTTGTAGTGAAAATTTTAGAGCACTACATATTGTCCGACAAAGCTGGAATGCCATCACCGGCGCGGGCTATCGCAGGCGATGACAGGTAGAATCGCGCCCTTGAAAACGTCTTCTCGAGGTTGCAGCGGTGGATTTACAGCAGGGCTTCGTCCTGACCCGGCACTGGCGTGACACGCCGGCAGGCACGCAAGTCGAATTCTGGTTGGCGACCGACAACGGTCCCCGACAGATCCGCCTGCCCGTGCAGAATTCCGTGGCGTTCATTGCCGCGCAGCAGCGTGAGCAGGCCCAGCGCCTGCTGGTCGATGACCCCGATGTCGAGTTGCGCCCCCTGGAGCTGTGCGACTTCCAGCACCGTCCGGTGCTCGGCCTGTATTGCCCGCAGCACAATCAGTTGATTCGTCTCGACAAGACCCTGCGGCGTGCCGGTGTCGATGTGTTCGAGGCCGATATCCGTCCGCCGGAGCGCTACCTGATGGAGCGTTTCATTACGGCGCCGGTATGGTTCGGCGGCCAGGCGGACGCCAATGGCCTGTTGCTCGAGGCGCAGATGAAACCCGCCCCGCAATACCGGCCGACGCTGAAGCTGGTGTCCCTGGACATCGAGACCAGCGAGCAGGGCGAGCTGTATTCCATCGCCCTCGAAGGCTGTGGCCAGCGCCAGGTGTACATGCTCGGGCGTGCCACGGACAGCGACAGCGCTGTGGACTTCGACCTTGAGTTTTGCGACAACCGCGTGCAATTGCTCGAGCGGCTCAACCAGTGGCTGGCCCGGCACGACCCGGACGCGATCATTGGCTGGAACCTGGTGCAGTTCGACCTGCGGGTGCTGCACGAACATGCCCGGCGCCTGGCGGTGCCGCTGCGCCTGGGGCGTGGGGGCGAGGAGATGCAATGGCGCGAGCACGGTACGCGCACCCATTACTTCGCTTCGGCGGCGGGGCGCCTGATCATCGATGGGATCGAGGCCCTGCGCTCGGCCACCTGGAGTTTTCCGTCCTTCAGCTTGGAGAACGTGGCCCAGACCCTGCTGGGTGAGGGCAAGGCGATTTCCACGCCCTACCAGCGCATGGATGAAATCAACCGCATGTTCGCCGAGGACAAACCGGCCCTGGCCCGCTACAACCTCAAGGACTGCGAGTTGGTGACGCGGATTTTCGCCAAGACCGAGCTGCTGACTTTTCTCCTGGAGCGCGCCACCGTTACCGGTTTGCCCGCCGACCGCAATGGCGGCTCGGTCGCCGCCTTTACCCACCTGTACATGCCGCTGATGCACCGCCAGGGATTTGTTGCGCCGAACCTGGGTGAGCGCCCGCCGGAGGCCAGCCCCGGCGGCTTTGTCATGGACTCGCGGCCGGGGCTTTACGAGTCGGTGCTGGTGCTGGACTACAAGAGCCTGTACCCATCGATCATCCGCAGTTTCCTGATCGACCCGGTGGGCCTGGTGGACGGCTTGCGCCACCCCGGGGACAACGAGTCGGTGCCGGGATTTCGCGGCGCGCGGTTCTCCCGTTCAAGGCATTGCCTGCCGGCCATCGTCACCCGGGTTTCCGAAGGCCGCGAGCAGGCCAAGCGCGAGCACAACCAGCCGTTGTCCCAGGCGCTGAAAATCATCATGAACGCTTTCTACGGCGTGCTCGGCTCCAGTGGTTGCCGGTTTTTCGATCCGCGGCTGGCGTCTTCGATCACCTTGCGCGGCCACGAAATCATGCGCCGCACCCGCGAACTGATCGAGGCCCAGGGCCACACCGTGATCTACGGCGACACCGACTCGACCTTCGTCTGGCTCGGTCATGCCCATGCCGAGGAGGACGCGACGCGCATCGGCCGCGGTCTGGTGCAGCAGGTCAACCAGTGGTGGTGCGATCACCTGCGTGAGGAGTACGGGCTGGAGAGTGCCCTGGAGTTGCAGTTCGAAACCCACTTCAGTCGCTTTCTGATGCCGACCATCCGTGGGGCCGAGGAGGGCAGCAAGAAGCGCTACGCCGGCCTGGTGCTGCACGCCGACGGTCGCGAGGAGATGGTGTACAAGGGCCTGGAAACCGTGCGCACCGATTGGTCGCCCCTGGCTCAGGAGTTCCAGAAGGAGCTCTACCAGCGGATCTTCCACCGCCAGCCGTATCAGGATTATGTGCGCGACTATGTGCGGCGTACCCTGGCCGGCGAGCTGGATCAGCAGTTGGTCTATCGCAAGCGCCTGCGCCGCCGGCTCGACGACTACGAACGCAACGTCCCGCCCCATGTGCGGGCCGCGCGCCTGGCGGATGAATACAACGACCTGCACGGCCGTCCACGGCAGTACCAGAATGGCGGTTCGATCAGCTACGTGATCACCCTGGCCGGCCCCGAGCCCCTGGAGAATCGCCAGGCCGCCATCGATTACGACCACTACGTGACCCGGCAATTGCAGCCGGTGGCGGATGCGATCCTGCCCTTTGTGCAGGATGATTTCAGCACCCTGATCGGCGGGCAGTTGGGGTTGTTCTAGGCCTCAGTCGACCACGAACAGCTTGGCGCCGACCGCGGTGAACGAGCGATGGGGTTCGGCGTTGTCGGCCACCTGGTAGCTCATGCCCGGGCTGAGTACAAACTGCCGGCCGTCCTCCAGTTCAGTGTGCAACTCGCCCTCCAGGCAAAACAGGATATGGCCCTTGGAGCACCAGTGATCGGCAAGGTAACCCGCGCTGTACTCGATCATGCGCACCCGGATCGCACCAAACTGCCGGGTGCGCCAGTAGGCGCAGCCGGTCTCGCCGCGGTGCTCGGTGGGCTCGATATGGGACCAGTCGGTGGTGCCAAAAGGGATGCCAGCAATATCCATCGATCACTCATCTGTTCAGGTGTGGAGGGGAAAGGGGTCAGTCATCGACCGAGGTGCAGATGCCATTGGCGCCGTGCTTGCCGGTGTAGCTCACGATCACCGAGTCATCGTCGGAGAGGCTGATGGAAATCGTCACGTCCGCCGCCTTGGCTTCAAAAAAACGCTCGTTGACGGTACGGGTCTTGGCTTCCTTGCCATTGATCAACACCGGCCCGCCCTGGTCGGCGCTGACCGCCAGATTGCCCGGGCAGTCGACGTTGAATGCGGGAACGCCTTCGGCATGGGCACCACCGGCTACAAGCAACAGGGTGACGAGGGAAAGGATTTTTTTCATCGCAAGACTCCTTGGGCGCAGATGGATTCTCAAAGCGTAGCGCGTGCCACGTTGGGTGTTCGTTCATCAAACTGCAGCGGCCATTGCTCAATCACCGCCGCCGCCCCCGCAACCGCCCCCTCCGCAACCACCGCTGTCGCCTCCGCCATCACTGCTGCCGGAGTCACCATCGAATCGGGAGTCGTCACTGCCGAAGCTGGAGCCGGAATCGCTGTCGCTGCTGACGCTGTACAGCTCGCTGCCGCAATGGACAATCGTGGTCTGGGCGCCGCTCTCGGTCACGCGCTGCAGCGACTGGCAATCGACCACGTAGTGAAAGCCGTTGGCGATTTTCAGCTTGGCATCGAGGGCGAACAACAACGGCAGGCGCGTGGCCTTGCTCGGGTTGATGTTCTCGTCGTGGCAGGCGAACCACCAACAGCGGCGCAAACCGATGTCACTTTTTTTCTCGGCGCCCTGGCCCAGTACCGCCGCCGGCGTGTGATGCAGGAATTGGCCGAAGGCCTTGTCGCAGAATTCCTGGTAGTCCCGGGTGTGGAGGATGAACTCATGCCACAGATCGTCGACCACCTGGGACGGCATCGACACATAGCGCTGGCCGCTCTTGAGGTAGGCCATGAAGAACTGGCGCAAGCCCTGGGCCACCAGCTGGCAGTGCTTGAGGTCCAGGTGCGGGTGCTGCGCGCGCAGCGGTTCGAACAACCTGGGCGGCAAGGTGAAACTGCGGATATAGGCTTCGCGGCGCAGCGCAGTCAGGGCTTTCTGGCGCCGCCAAAGCATCGCCAGCAGCACCAGTCCAAGGACAGCAGGGAGAATAAACGGCATGCAGGCGATCCATCAGCCAAAAAAGTGCGCTGACAGTGGCGCAACTGGCGGGATTGTTCAAGAGGTCGGGCCCTGTGCATGGGCAGCATCGGTACACACATGCCTTGAGTCCGCAGCGGCGAGTGCCTATGATTGCGATCAATTCTTATCCGCATTTTCGCGCTTGCCATGAGCTGAGGGTTCCAGTGCCGCCATCTTCCCCCGGCCCGCTTAGGTTGCATCAGGACATCGGCCGTCTTTACCACGATCATCACGGCTGGCTGTTCGCCTGGCTGCGCCGCCGCTTGCGCGACACCGACAACGCCGCGGACATGGCCCAGGACACTTTTCTCTACGTGCTCGGCAAACCCGACCGGGTCGCGGAACTGCGTCAGCCCAGAGCCTGGCTCAGCAGTATTGCCCAGGGCTTGATGGTTGATCGATTCCGGCGGCAGAAGATCGAGCGCGCCTACCTCAATGCCATCGCCTTGCTCCCCGAGCCCGAACATCCGTCGCCTGAAGAGCGCCTGATCCTGCTGGAAACCCTGACCCAGATCGACGCGTTGCTCGACGGCCTCAGCCCCAAAGTGCGTACCGCCTTCCTGCTCTCGCGCCTTGAAGGCCTGGGGTATCGGGAGATCGCCGAGCGCCTGGGTGTGAGTCAAAGTTCGGTGGAGAAATACATGGCCACTGCGATCCGACATTGCTATCTGGCTCGGGGCCTGATGTGAGCGGATTGCCACGGGACGATATTCCCGAAGCGGTGCTCGACCAGGCGATCCAATGGCTGGTGCGCCTGCAATCCGGTGCGGCCGACCCGGCCATGCACGCCGCTTGCGAACAGTGGCGGCGTGCGCAACCCACTCACGAAAATGCCTGGCAAGCCTTGCAAGTCAACGAGCAGCGCTTTCGGTTAGCCGCGCAACTGACTGCTGGGCTCGCGCGCGACACCCTGGCCAACGCGGCGGCGAGCCACAGCCGCCGCCAGGCCTTGAAGCTGTTGGGGCTGGGGATCTGCGCCAGCGGGCTGGGGGCTGTGGCGATCCAGCAGACCTGGCGCGGGGCCAGCGCCGACTACGTCACCCGTACCGGCGAGCGCCAGCGTTTTCAACTGGTCGACGGCACGCTGCTGCAACTCAATACCCATAGCCGCGCCGACGCTGAGTTCAGTGCCGAGCGGCGTCTGATTATCCTGCGTGAAGGCGAGATATTCATCCGGACCGGCGCCGACACCGACGGGCTCCAGGGGCGTCGGCCGTTCTACGTTCAGACTGCAGAGGCGCGTCTGGAGGCGATCGGTACCGCGTTCAACGTGCGCCAGGAGCCCGGATGCACGCGCTTGAGCGTGGAGGAGGGCACAGTGGCGGTGCATCTGGCCAGTGGCCGGGGGCCGCTGATCACGGCTGGCAACGAGTGCCTGATCCGTGCGGGCAGGGTCGAGCAGGTCCAGGGCAGCGTGTTGCAGGCCAGTGCCTGGACTCGAGGTGCGGTGGTGGCGCGGCAGATGCGCCTGCAGCAGTTGGTCGAGGAGTTGGGGCGCTATCGCACGGGGTGGTTGCTGTGTGATGGGGCGGTGGCCGATTTGCGCATTTCCGGGGTGTTCCAGCTTGAGGACATCGACCGCGCCCTGGCTGGGTTGAGCCAGTCGCTGCCGGTGCGTATCGAGCGCCGGACTCGCTATTGGGTGCGCATTGTTGCGGCTTGAGCGGACGCGACAGAGGCAGACAGGAATAATTATCAAAAAGACTTACGGCTTTTTTCCGCTCCTTCGACAAACAGGAATAACACCTGCCAATCGTAAGGAGCGCTGCATTGAAGTCCCGTTCTGTAACCCCGATTAAAACCCGCCGCAGTCACCTGGCAATCGCCCTGCGCGTGGCTCTGTTCACCCCGGGCGCCGTGTTGCTGGCGGCCCCGTTCTGTGTCCAGGCGGCTGATGCGGTGCAGGCCCGCCCCTATGATGTTCCAGCCGGCAGCCTTGAAGACAGCTTGAACCGGTTTGCCGAGCAGGCGGCCATCAGTTTGTCGTTTGATCCGGCGCTGGTCAGAAACAAGCGCACGGCAGCTTTGCAGGGGCAATTTGCCGTCGATTCGGCGCTCCAGCGCCTGTTGAGCGGCAGCGGCCTGATGGCCAGTCTCGGCAGCCAGGGCACCTGGTTCTTGCAGGCGCTGCCGGCCGGGGCCGTGCAACTGGAGGCGACCCAGGTCAACGGCAGTGCCTTGGGGGCGACTACCGAGGGTACCCACTCCTACACCACGGGGCGCTCGGCGACCGCAACCAAACTGCCGTTGTCGCTGCGTGAAACCCCGCAGTCGGTCACCGTGGTCACCCGCCAGCGGATGGATGACCAAGGCATGAAAAACCTCGATGACGTGCTGCAGAACGCCACCGGTATCACCGTGCTCAAGAACGGCGCCGAGCGTTCGATGTACATGGCCCGCGGGCAGTTGGTAGAGACCCTGCAGATCGACGGCATCCCCACCAATATCAGCAACGCTTACTCGATGGATGCGATCGCCAAACCGACCACCGAGATCTACGATCGGGTCGAGATCGTGCGGGGCGCCACGGGGCTGATGGAGGGGGCGGGTAACCCATCGGCGGCAATCAACCTGGTGCGCAAGCGCCCGACTGTCGAACCTCAGGTGCTGGTGGAAACCTCGGTCGGTTCCTGGGATGACTACCGCACCCTGCTCGATCTGTCGTCGCCGCTCAACGAGCCGGGCACCCTGCGCGGGCGGACGGTGATCAGTTACAACAACGCCAACAGTTACCTGGACACCGCGCAGAAAGAAAACCAGGTGTTCTACGCCATCGTCGAAGCCGACCTGTCGGATTCGACAATGGCGACGCTGGGTTTCACCTACCAGAAGGATCGCAACTCCGGCTACGACTGGTCCGGCCTGCCGACCCAGGAAAACGGTGCGTTTTACCCCTTGTCCCGCTCCACTTCCCTGACCGGCAAGTGGAACCACCTCGACAAGCGCAACACCACGGTGTTCGGTGATATCCAGCATGACTTCGATAACGACTGGAAGCTGGTGTTGGCCGCCAACCAGACCTGGGCCAAGTCCGACTTCCTCGGCAACTTCACGACCAAGGTCGCCAACACCGACAGCAGCTTTCGCCTGCAACCCCGTCATTTCCGCTACAACGACACCCAGACCAGCGTCGACAGCTACCTGACCGGCCCGTTTCAGTTGTTCGGCAAACAGCACGAACTGATCCTGGGCAGCAATGCGCGGATCGACGACTTCGACTACCACGGCGGCAACGACCTGACCTACAACTACGTCTTTGACGTCAACGACCCGGGTGCCTTCAACCCGCCGGCGCCTACGGCCCTGAGCGTCAATAAATGGAAGTACAACATCACCCAGGA
The DNA here is from genome assembly GCF_049199125.1 of Pseudomonas sp. QD4. Classification (NCBI taxonomy): domain Bacteria; kingdom Pseudomonadati; phylum Pseudomonadota; class Gammaproteobacteria; order Pseudomonadales; family Pseudomonadaceae; genus Pseudomonas; species Pseudomonas sp. QD4. Next base: position 1,595,764 of record NZ_JBLZOM010000001.1, on the reverse strand, counting down.
ACAGCAGGGGGTATACGCTGCCGGCCGTTTCAGCCTGAGCGATTCCACACGCTTGATCCTCGGCAGCCGGGTCAGCTGGTTCAAGAGCGAAAACCTGACCCAGGTCACCACACGCAACAAGAGCGACTACGCGAAAAACCGTCAGTTCACGCCCTATGCCGGCCTGGTTCAGGAGCTCAACCAACAGTTCTCGGCCTACGCCAGCTACACCGAAATCTTCAAGCCGCAGAACAACCTCGGGGTGGATGGTTCGATCCTCGACCCCATGACCGGCAGCAACTATGAGATCGGCCTCAAGGGTGAATTCCTCGATAAGCGCCTGACCTCGGCGCTGGCGCTGTTCCAGACCGACCAGACCGGCCGCGCCGAAGCGATTGACGGTAATGAAGCGGCAACCCTGTGTCCGGCCTTGCCCAACGGCTGCTACCGTGCTTCGGACAAAGTCCGCAGCCGTGGCCTGGATCTGGAGCTGAACGGAGCCTTGAGCGCTGATTGGAACCTGTCCGCCGGCTACACCTACACCCAGTCCAAGTACATCGGCGGCAGTCAGAAAGGTGAGGACTCTTCGGCCTCATCGCCACGTCACCTGTTCAAGGTCAGCACCGACTACCGCCTGCCGGGGGTGTTGAACAAGGCCCGGGTTGGTGGCAGCTTCTATGCCCAGAGCAGCATGACCTATACCGAGGCCGGCAGGTCCTTCAAGATCCAGCAGGATCCCTACACCCTCACCAACCTGCACGCGGTGTACGAGATCAACCAGAATCTGGAAGTGCAGTACAACCTGGATAACGTCTTCGACAAGAAGTACATCCAGACCACCGGCAACACCAATTACTGGAACTTCTACGGCGAGCCGCGCAACTTCAACCTCGCCCTCAGGGCCAAGTACTAGGCAAAAAAACGCCGGGCCAGGCCAAGGTTCTCCTGGCCCGGTGCGGCGTCAAAACGGCCTCAGTTATTGTCGATATCGACATCCTTGGTTTCCCGCAGGCAGATCAGCCCTACGACCAGGCTGACCCCGGTGACCAGCACCGGGTACCACAGACCGTAGAAAATATCGCCGGTGTAGACCACCAGGGCAAAGGACACAGTGGGCAGGAAGCCGCCGAACCAGCCGTTGCCGATGTGATAGGGCAGGGACATGGAGGTGTAGCGGATGCGGGTCGGGAACAGCTCGACCATCAGCGCTGCCAGCGGCCCGTAGCACATGGCCGCGATCAGGATCAGAGCCACGATCAGCACCACCACCATGGTTTTGTTGACGTTCTGTGCGTCAGCCTGTTGCGGGTAGCCGGCCAGGGTCACCGCGCCGCGCAGGGCCGCTTCGTCGAAACCGTCGAGCTTCAACTCACCGACGCTGACCTGTACCGAGCTCCCGGCCGGGGCGGCGACGCTGCTGTAGGGCAGGCCCTGTTTGACCAGGAAGGTCTTGACCTTGTCGCACGGGCTGTCGAATTTGGCCTTGCCCACCGGGTCGAACTGGAAGGTGCAGGTGGCCGGATCGGCGATCACGCTGATCGGTGCCTGGCGGCTGGCCTGGTCGATGGCCGGGTTGGCGTAGTGCGCCAGGGATTTGAAGATCGGAAAGTACAGCGCAGTGGCCAGCAACAGGCCGACCATCAGCACCGGCTTGCGTCCGACCTTGTCCGACAGCCAGCCGAAAAAGATGAAGAACGGCGCGCCGATCACCACGCTGATGATCAACAGCATATTGGCCAGGGCCGGGTCCATCTTGAGGAACTGGGTGAGGAAGAACAGCACGTAGAACTGTGCGGCGTAGAAGGTCACCGCTTGCCCGGCATTGATGCTGAACAGGGCGATCAGCACCACTTTGAGGTTTTCCCATTTGCCGAAGGATTCGCGGATCGGCGCCTTGCTGGCGCGGCCTTGCTCTTTCATTCTGAGGAAGGCCGGCGACTCGTGCAGGCTCATGCGGATCCATGTGGAAATCCCCAGCAGCACGATCGACAGCAGGAATGGCAGGCGCCAGCCCCAGACTTCGAACTGATCGCCGGTGAAGTAGCGGCAACCCAGCACCACCAGCAGCGACAGCAACAGGCCGAGGGTCGCGGTGGACTGAATCCAACTGGTGTGAAAGCCGCGCTTGCCGGCCGGCGCGTGCTCGGCGACGTAGGTCGCGGCGCCGCCGTACTCACCGCCCAATGCCAGGCCCTGGAGCATGCGCAGCAGCACCAGGATGATCGGTGCGGCGATGCCGATGCTCGAATAGGTCGGGAGCAGGCCCACGGCGAAGGTCGCTACCCCCATGAGGATGATGGTGACCAGGAAGGTGTATTTGCGCCCGATCATGTCCCCCAGGCGCCCGAACACCAGCGCGCCGAACGGGCGCACCACGAAGCCGGCGGCAAACGCCATGAGCGCGAAGATAAAGGCCGTAGTGTCGTTGACCCCGGCGAAGAACTGCTTGCTGATGACGGCCGCGAGGGCGCCATACAGGAAAAAGTCGTACCACTCGAATACCGTCCCCAGGGACGAGGCGAAGATGACTTTGCGGCTGCCTTTGCCAGTGGCGGCGGCCAGGGGCGGGTTCAGGGGCTGAGCGTGGTCTGACATACAGGTGTCCCTCACAGTGATTATTTTTGTTGTTCCACTGCCAACGCCAGTATCGGCGCGGTTAGCGCGTCACAGCTTCTTGGTAGGAGCCGGCGTGCCGGCGATTTGTTCCACGGCCCGGGCTCCATGCTTCGGGTCGTGCTCGCCGGTCAGCCGCTGGTACGGGTCAGGCAAGTTGCGGCTGTTGGCTGATGTTCCGGGTGGCCGGGGCCAGAATTAGCTCGGCGGCTTTTTCGGCAATCATCAGGGTGGGTGAACAGGTGTTGCCCGAGGTGATGCGCGGCATGATCGAGGCGTCGGCGACGCGCAGCCCCGGGATGCCATGCACCCGCAGTTCGGCATCCACCACCGCCTGGCGATCCTGGCCCATGCGGCAGGTGCCCACCGGATGGAAGATGGTGGTGCCGATGCGCGCCGCGGCTTCCTGCAGTTGCTCCTGGCTTTGCAGCTCGGCGCCGGGCAGGTATTCGCTGGGTTTGAACGCTTGCAGGGCCGGAGCGGCGACGATGCGTCGGGTCAGGCGGATGGCGTCGGCTGCCACTCGCAGGTCTTGCGGATGGCTCAGGTAATTGGGCTGGATCACGGGGGCCGCGCCGGCGTCCAGGGAGCTGATTGCCACCTGGCCGCGACTCTGCGGGCGCAGGTCGCAGACCGAGGCGGTGAACGCCGGGAAGGCATGCAGCGGTTCGCCGAAGCGCTCCAGGGATAGCGGTTGCACGTGGTATTCGAGGTTGGCCGAGGTCTGTTCCGGCCCGGAGCGGGCAAACGCGCCAAGCTGGCTCGGGGCCATGGACAGCGGGCCACTGCGGTCGTACAGGTAGCGCAGGCCCATGCCCATCTTGCCCCACAGCGTGCCGGCGATCTGGTTCAGGGTGCGGGCGTTTTCCAGCTTGTAGATCAGCCGCAGTTGCAGGTGATCCTGCAGGTTGGCACCGACCCCGGGCAGCTCGTGGGCCACCCCCAGGCCGAGGCGTTGCAGGAGCGGCGCGGGGCCAATGCCCGAGCGCTGGAGAATGCATGGCGAACCGATCGAACCGGCACAGAGGATGATCTCGCGGCGCGCCTTGAAGTTGTGCAGCCGGCCCTGGCATCGTGCCCGGACGGCCACCGCACGGCCGTTTTCCAGCAGCACCCGTTCTACCTCGATATCGGTGAGCACGGTGAGGTTGGGGCGCTGGCGAATCGGCTTGAGAAAGGCCTTGGCGGCGTTCCAGCGCACCCCGGCTTTCTGGTTGACCTGGAAGTAGCCGCAGCCCTGATTGTCGCCGCCGTTGAAATCATCGATGCGAGGAATGCCGCTTTGCTCGGCGGCGTCGCGAAAGGCGTCGAGTATCGGCCACGACAGGCGCTGGCGCTCGACCCGCCACTCACCGCTGGCGCCGTGCAAGGGCGAGGCCCCGGCGAAGTGGTTTTCGCTCTTCTTGAACAGCGGTAGCACCTCCTGCCAGCTCCAGCCCGGGTTGCCGTCGGCTGCCCAGCCATCGTAGTCACCGGCCTGGCCGCGCATGTAAATCATGCCGTTGATCGATGAACAGCCGCCCAGCACTTTGCCCCGTGGGTAGCTCAGGCTGCGCCCTTGCAGGCCGGGTTCGGCCTCGGTCTTGAAGCACCAGTCGGTGCGCGGGTTGCCGATGCAGAACAGATAGCCGACGGGGATATGGATCCAGGCGTAGTTATCGCGCCCACCGGCTTCCAGCAGCAGGACCCGGTGTTGCGGGTTGGCCGACAGGCGATTGGCCAGCAGGCAGCCGGCAGGGCCGGCACCGACCACGATGTAGTCGTATTGATCAAAGGCAGGCAGCATCCATGACCTCGTGTGGATTCTTGTTGTGGTGAATCGTCCTGATTCGTTGCGTTGCCCTGCAAGGGTAGCTTTCGCTCGGTGGCTGTGTGGTTTAAATCACAGACTTTCTGCTGCCGGTTTTGACCTGGAGGTTGCGCTGAATGGGCCAGCGGCGGCGCTGGGTTGTCGGGCTCGGGTTGGGGCCCGCGTCTGCACGCGGCCCGTGCCTGGCCGCAGCGGCTACGGGGAGGTTGGACGTCGTTCTTGGCGGCGGTGGGTGTGCAGCAGCAGGCCCATGGCGATCAGGCTGCTGGCGCCGGCGAGCAGCATGGCCAGGCGAAATCCGCTGCTCATGGCGCTGCTGTAGAGCTCGGCAAACAACCCGCAATGGCTGGGGAAATAGTGCTGGTTGACCGCTGCCCGGGCCATCGGCAAGGCGTCGGTAAAGCCGTTGGCCCGAGCCGACTCACTGAGCCGGCGTACCGCCTGGGCGCTCATCAGGCTGCCCAGAAGGGCAATGCCCACGCTCATTCCGGTCTGGCGCAGGGCGTTCATGGTGGCCGAGGCGATCCCCGCGCGTTCCGCGGGCGCCGTGGCCATCACGCTGAGCCCGGTCGCCGGGACCGCCAGGCCCATGCCCAGGCCCAATACCGCAAACAGCGAGCCCACCCACCCGTAGGGCGTGTGGGCGTCGAAGCTGCTCATGGCGCACATCGACAGGCCAATCAGGCCATAGCCGATGATCATCAATTGCGGCACCGGCAGGCGCCCCGCCAGGCGGCCGAAAAGCATCGACACACAACCGGTGACGATAAATTGCGGGAGCATGCGCACCCCGGTTTCCGAGGCCGACCAGCCCTGGATCTGCTGCAGGAAAATCGAAAAGAAAAACAGGCTGCTGTAGCTGGAGAACCCCAGCATGAACGAGGCCAGGTTGGCCACGGCAAACGGGCCCTGGCGCAGCAGTTGCACCGGCACCAGAGGGCGTTTGACCCGGCGCTCCACCAGCACGAACAGCACCAGCAGCACGCCAGCCAGGACCAGGGCCGTGAGGGCTGTGGGTCCGCTGAAGCCCTCATCTCCGGCGACGATCAGGCCATAGGTCAGCGCCCCCAGCCATAGCACGCTGAGCACCTGGCCGGCTGGATCGAGTGCTGCGTGCTCGGGGTGTTTGCGTTCGCTGATACCCCAGGAACCCAGGACGATGGCCAGCAAGCCGAGCGGCAGGTTGATCAGGAAAATGCTCGGCCAGCCCAGCGAGTCCAGCAGCACGCCGCCCACCAGCGGCCCCAGGATCAGGGCCATGGCAGTGAACGCCGACCAGCCGCCAATCACGTGGGCGCGCTGCTTCGGGTCGGGGAAGGCATGGCTGAGAATCGGCATCGCCCCGGGGATCAGTAGCGCCCCGGCCAGCCCTTGCACTGCGCGCCCGGCCAGCAATTGCGGCAGGTCGCCGGCCCAGGCGCAGAGTGCCGAGCCAATGCTGAACAACCCCACGCCGATCAGCCAGCAGCGCTTGTGACCGTAGCGATCGCCCAGGGGGCCGGCTGACAGCATGAAGGCCGACAGGCAGATGGCGTAGGCATTGACCACCCACTGCAACCCGGCAAGGTCGGTGTTCAGCGCGTGCTGCAAGGTCGGCAGGGCAACGTTGACAATGCTGATATCCAGTGTCGCGAGGAAGGTGCCGAGGTAGGCGGCGGCCACCAGGGCCGGGCGGCGATAACGCTGCATGAGACAACTCCCGGAGGGGGGAAGGGAAGTGAGTGACGGCATCATAAGTATTCGACTGACCGTCGGTCAATTGGTTATGAAGTGCGCTGCTGTCGCTAGCGCACGGCGATTCCCCTAAACTGTCGACCTTTGTCTGCCAGGCCGGACCCGCCGATGACCGTGAAACGCACCAGGGATGAACAGCAGGCGCCAGACCTGCCGCGCCCCCGAACCAAACCTGCCGAAGTGCGCCTGGACGAACTGATGGCAGCCGCCGAAAGCCTGTTCCTGAGCCAGGGTGTGGAAGCCACCACCATCAGTGAAATCGTCGAGCGGGCCCAGGTCGCCAAGGGCACCTTCTATCACTACTTTGCTTCGAAGAACGAGATGCTGGTGGCCCTTGGCGAGCGCTACACCGCGCATTTTCTCCAGCGCCTGGAGCAGGCGGTCGAGGCCTGCGCCGCCGACGATTGGGTGGCACGCCTGTCGAGCTGGATCCGCGCCAGCGTCGACACGTACCTGGCGACCTACCGGATTCACGACATCGTCTACACCAACCATCACCACCATGACCGCGACAACCCGGACAAGGGCGCGATCCTCACCCAACTGCAGGGCATCCTTGAAGGTGGGCAGCAGGCCGGCACCTGGTCGCTGTCGCACCCCGGCATCGTGGCCTCGCTGATCTATGCCGGGGTGCATGGCGCCACTGACGATGTGATCGCCGCCCGTCAAGGTGACAGCCAGGCCCTGGCCGACGTCATCATCCAATCCTGCTTGCGCATGCTCGGTGTACCCAGGGCTTAGGCCCAGTCATTTTCTGTAAAAGGACTTACCTGCTCGATGAAAAAACGCACCCGCATTCTCTGCGCCGTGGTCGCTGTGTTCCTGGCGTTTCAGGGGTACTACGCCTTCTATTACGGCTACACCTATCAGAAGCCGGACTACAGCCCGAACAAGGCGTTCTACTACCAGAAGTACCGGCTGTTCAGCTGGAGCCGCTGGATCCCCAGCATCGGCATGCCCGGTGATGGCGCGCAGTCGTTGTACAACACCGGTGGCTATGTACGGGTGTTCAGGGCCGACGGGACTCTGGAGGGGCAGTTCTACAACAGTTGCGTGGCGATGACCGAGGTGCACTGGACGGGTGACTCGATTGTCGGGTTTGGCTGCGGTGAGAGTGACGACAACCTGGTGGAACTCTCGGCGGATGGCGGATGAGTCGTCATCGCGGCTTGCCCGATCGCCTTGAGAGGGCGAGCGGGTTCCGGGTCTGCCGAGCCGACTCGGGCGCGATGTCGAGTGTCGACGCCGGGGCCGTGCGCGAGGCTCGGCCCATGACCCTGGCGCAGGAGGCTTGAGATGGAGTTTGAATCGCTGTTCGCCGGCCTGGTGCAAGGGGCATTCGACGCTGGCCCCAGATTGCTGAAGCTTGCCGCGCTGAGCCCGACACAGCTGCTTGCCCGGGGCTTTGATCGGGTGGGGGAACCCCTGGAGTTTCATCTTTACGAAAAGCCGGCGGTGCTCACCCACAAGGGGCGTGAGCTGGGTGTGCTGTTGAAGGTCTACTTTGATGCCGAGCGCCGCCTTGGCTCCGGCCTGGAACTGGGCAAGGGCCTGCGCCTGACTTCGCTGCTGGCGTGCTACCTACGGCTCAGGGGTCTGGAGCAACCGAACCAGGGCGCCCTGGCGTTTTATTTTATTGATGATGAGCGCAGGGAAGGCGCGGTGATTATCGAGGGGAGTACCGTGGTCCGCTTCAGCCAGTGGGATCGAAGAGCCGGGTACCGGGTTGCAACCCTGGAGCGCAACTTTCCCGAGGCGGGGCCTTGCCAGGACCTGGCGACCTCTATGGTCAAGCGCACCCTGCACCCTTTGGCGCTGGAGTCGGTGCCCTCGCGTCGCACCGGCAACCCCGCCTTTGACCGCTTGCGTCGCGCCTGGCCCCCACCTCTGTAGCCGCTGCCGAGCCCGCGAGGCTGGCGGGCCCTCTAAAACGCCGCAGAGTGTCAGGTGTTCGTACGTTCTCGCACGGCTCAGTCCTCCCCCAACAACTCAAATTGCGTGCTGCCCAGGCATTCGCCATTGACCAGGATGTGCACCCGGTGGCTGCCGGCGTAATGCCGGCGGGTGCTCAGTTCGCGGATGTGCTGGGCGCGGCTCAGGGTTTCGCGGGCATGGGCAGCGAGGGTCAGCGCCTTGAGCTTGAACACCTTGGCCGACGTGGCGTCCGAGGCCTTGACGTAATCGATGGCGTAGTCGACCACCAGCTTCTGGCTGGCGGCAGCCGTCGAGGCCAGGGTGAAGGACAGATTCACCCGCTCCCCCAGGCGAATGGTCGGCGGTTCGATCCGCAGGTCCAGCAGCTCGACCTCGGCCCGGGCACCGGCGCCGATGATTGCCAGGGCCCGGCGGTCGCCCTGCTTGATCAGGCTGCGCAGGGCATGCCGGGCAATCCACGCGGTGTGGCGGTTGTCCAGGGGCCAGCCTTCGATCAGGTCCAGGACCCAGCTCGGGTGATCCTTGGTGATGTCATTGAGGTGGTTGGCCACCGATTTGCGCACGTACAGGCTGGGGTCGGCCTTGAGCGCGTCGAGGATCGGCGCGGCCAGCGTCGGGTCGGCCTGGATCTGCTCCAGGCGAAAGGACCAGGGCAGGCGCGGGCGGCTGCCTTCACTGGCCAGGCGCCGCACATGCTCATCCGGGTCCAGCGCCCACTGCTGCATCAGCGCCAGGGTGCGCTGCGGGTCGCTGCGCAGAAAAGGCCGTATGGCAAATTCCGAGGAGCCGAACCCGGTGAAAAACTTCAGCGCCTGCATCGAGCGCTCGAAGGCATGGGTGCCATGACTGGCCACGTAGTGCGGCAGGAACATGCACACAAACCGGCTGTCCAGGCGCGGCGCCAGGGCTTCCAGCAACCCCAGGCTGGTTTCGTAGTCCAGCGCCAGCACGCTGTGCAGGCTGTCACTGACCCGGGCCAGGCGCTGCATCACCGATAACTCGGCCAGGCCCTGGCTCGCGTGCTTGAGAAACCCCCGGCGATCGAACCCCGGATACACCGCCAGCATTTCGTCGGCGATATGTTCCAGGCGTTGCTGGTTGAAGATTTCTTTCAGCGCAGGTGCGCTTTGCTCGGCGGTGGTCATCGGCAGATCCGTTCAGTGGCAAGGCCCGGGCACTCTACAGCAGGGCCCTGACAGTTTATGTCAGGAGCCGCAGGCTGGAGAGAGGTGGCGCGGCGTAGCCCTTGCAAACCCGGACACCGCGCTGCCCGGGAGTCAACGCCAGGGCGTTTAACGCGGTGGCGGCAATGGGCTTTCGACCTGCTCGTCCAACTGGTCGGCGGCAAACAGCCGCGCCAGTTCATTGCGCGCCTCCTGGGCGGTCTGCAGTACCTTGGCCGCGTCGTCGTACACCGCGTGCTGGGCTTGCAGCACTTGTTCGTCGTGGCGGGTAAAACGCTGGATGCGCGAGTCGGCCTGGGCCTGGCTCAAACCGAGGCCGACCAGGGTCCGTCGGCTCATTTCCAGGCTCGAATAATAGGTTTCGCGCACCGCTTCGGCGCCCAGGTCCACCAGCTTGTGCACGTGCTGGCGGTTGCGGGCACGGGCGATGATTTTCATGTGCGGGTACAGCTTGCGCACCAGGGCGGCGGTCTGGATGTTGGTGTCCGGGTCATCGGTGGCGATCACGAAAAACTCGGCCTCGCCGACCTTGGCCGCATTGAGGATCTCGGGGCGCATCGGGTCGCCGTAGAACACCGGCATACCGCCGAAGCTGCGGGTCAGTTCGATGGTTTCCACCGAAGTGTCGAGGGCCACGAACGGCACTTTCTGCGCCTTGAGAATCCGCGCCACAATTTGCCCCATGCGGCCCATGCCGGCGATCACCACCCGCGGCGCGTCGCTGTCGATGTCCCGCAGGTGCGCCGGCACTTCCACCGGCTTGCTCTTGGGCACCAGCAGACGCGAGCAGGCCAGCAACAGCAACGGGGTCATGGCCATCGACAAGGTAATGGTCAGCACCAGCAGGTCATACAGCCGCGCCTCGAACAGGCCCTGGTCACGGCCGATCTTGAACACCACGAACGCAAATTCGCCGCCCGCCGCCAGCACCACCCCCAGGCGCACGGCGCTCAAGCGCCCGAGCCCCCCGGCCAGGCGCCCGACCACGTACAGCAACGGCAGCTTGAGGCCGATCAGCAACAGGGTCAGCCCGAGCACCGCCAGCGGTGCGCTGAACAGCAGGCTGATATTGGCCCCCATGCCGACGCTGATGAAAAACAGCCCCAGCAGCAAGCCTTTGAACGGTTCGATCTGGGCTTCCAGTTCGTGGCGGTATTCCGAGTCGGCCAGCAGCAGGCCGGCGAGGAACGCGCCCAGGGCCATGGACACCCCGGCCAGATCCATCAGCCAGGCGGTGCCGATGACCACCAGCAGCGCGGTGGCGGTGGACACCTCGGGCAGCCCGGTGGCGGCCACCACGCGAAACACCGGGCGCAGCAGATAACGCCCGCCAACCACCACAACTGCAATGCTGCCCAGCACCTGCAGGCCGTGGGTGATGTCCTGGGCGGTGCTGGTGTGGTGGTCGCCGCCGGCCAGGGCCGGTACCAGGGCGATCAGCGGGATGGCGGCAATGTCCTGGAACAGCAGAATGGCAAACGCCAGGCGCCCGTGGGGGCTGTTGAGTTCCTTGCGTTCGGCCAGGCTTTGCAGGCCGAAGGCAGTGGAGGACAACGCCAGCCCCAGGCCGAGGACGATGGCGCTGTTCAGGGGTTGGCCGAACACCAGCAGGGCCATGCTGCCGATCACCACCCCGGTCAGCAGCACCTGGGCCAGGCCGACGCCGAACACCGCCTTGCGCATCACCCATAGCCGTCGCGGCGACAGCTCCAGGCCAATGATGAACAGCAGCAGCACCACCCCCAGTTCGGAAATATGGCTGACGCTCTGCGGATTGCCGATCAGCCCCAGCACCGACGGGCCGATGATCACCCCGGCAAACAGATAGCCCAGGACCGCCCCCAGTTGCAGGCGCTTGGCCAGGGGCACGGTCAGCACCGCCGCGAACAGAAACACGACGGCGGCTTGTAACAGGTTGCCTTCATGGGGCATGGGCTTACTCCGGGGGATGGGCAGCGCTGGTTGACCTTGGCCAGCAGGGCGCGACCCAGGATAGGGGGATAAGGTTACGACCGATCGATGGCCGCTGGCGTCACAACTGGCTGCGCCAGGTACTGGTAAATTCTGCGGCCGCCGGCGGCAGGCGGTTCAGCAGGGCCACCGCGTTGTCGCCCTGGTTGTAATAGACCAGGAAGTCGCCGTGTTCAAAGCAGACCATGAAGCCGCTGAGAATGCTTGTGTCCAGGTGCGGCCATGTATCGAACAGCGCGGCAACATCGGTGATCAGTTGACCCGCCAGATGGCCGGCGCCGAGGGTGGCCAGCAGGTCTTCGGCACGCCATTCGCAGCGTTGCCCCGGGTCCAGCTCGAAGGCGGGCGTCAGGTGCAGGGGCTGATGGTCGGTGCCGACGCTTTCGCCGTCGCTGAGCAGGAACATCGACAGCAGGCTGGCATCGCTGCAGCGCCATTGCAGGTCGCCGCAGTCATCCATGACCCGCTCGCCGGCAAAAAAATAGTGCTCGTTGTCCAGCCCGGCCAGGCGCTTGCCGATCAGGCTGCGCAGTCGTTGCAGGTCGAGGGCCTGGCGTTCGGCACCGGAGGTGCGGCAGTGTTGGCCGCTCACGCCGTGGCCTGGGGGGCAGCGGCAGTATGGGGCGCCGGGGCCTGGGCGAGCAGGGGTGGCATCGGGCAATCCAGCAGGTCGGCCACCGTGCGCATCAGCTCGGCTTCGGCCACTGTCACTTCGCCGTCGTATCCGATGCAGCGGGCCATGGCGCCGAGCAGCGTCGGGCGTTGTTCCAGTGTCAGCTGGCGCAGGCGGAGCAGGGCCTGGTCCAGGTGTTCAAGGTCGGTTTCAGTTGCTTGCGGGCGCTCGAATGGCAGCTCGGCCCAGGCACAGGTCAGGGCCAGGCGTGCCTGCTCCGGGGCGGCCTGGCCGGCGTTGGCCAGGGCCCCGAGCAATACCGCCAGTTCAGCGCTGCACTGGGCCAGGGTCCATTTGGACTCGGCGGCCGGCAGGCCTTCGACATTGCGCTGCACGATGCGCAACAGGGTCCACTCCAGCAGCTCGACCTTGGCGTCGGCCTCGATCAGGTGCCGGAGGTTGTCCATGAAGACCTGCAGTGCGCCCTTGTCCAGTTGCTTGAGGGCCGGGATGACCAGGTCCAGCAATGGCAGGCGCAGGCCCGGATCAAGCTGCTCCAGAGCCGGGCTCAGGGAGTCGACGGCGCCCCGTAGCGCAGCGTCGGTGCTGCCGGCCAGCTGTTGCCGTTGCAGGTCGCGGACCGTTGCGATTGGCGACAGCAGCAGGCCGTAGACCAGGGCCTGGGCCCCGGTGCTGCTGCGGGCGCTGTCCTTGAGCCGTGGGTCGAGGCTGGCCAGGGTCTGTTGCGCCGCGTGCAGGTGGCCCTGTTGCGGCGCGCCGATGGTGGCAATCGAGGCCTGCACGGCGGCCAGGTCAAACACCAGTGCCGCCGGCGCAGGGGCGACGCTGGGCAGGGAGCTGAGCACTTCGGAAAAATCGAGGTCGCTGCTGCCGCTGGCGGCGGGCAGCTCGACCAGGGCCACGCTGGGGAAGTTGCCGTCCCAGCTCGGCTCGATCCGGCGAATGCGTTCGCCCAGGGGTGGGTGGGTCGCCGAGCCACCGCTGGCGGATAGCGTCGCGCCTTCGCTGAAGTAGAGATGGCTGAATTCGGCGGCGTGGGCGGCGTCCAGTTTGGAGCTGGCGGAGTAGCCGCCGATCTTTTTCAGGGCGCCGAGGATGCCGGTCGGGTTGCGGGTGAACTGCACCGCCGAGGCGTCGGCGAGGAACTCGCGTTCGCGGCTGATGGCGCCCTTGATTCGATTGCCGAAAAACGTGCCCACCGACCCCAGCAGGACCAGGGCCATGCCGATAAACAATCCCACGGTCCCCGCCTGGTTGCGCCCGGACTTGCTATTGAGAGCGCTGGAGCCGCTGGCAATCACATTGCCTACCAGGCCGATCACCAGGATGCCGTGGACGATCGCCACCAGCCGGGTATTGAGGCGCATGTCGCCGTTATAGATGTGGCTGAATTCATGGGCGATGACCCCCTGCAGTTCATCGCGGTTGAGGACCATGATCGCCCCGTGGGTGACCCCGACCACAGCGTCCTGGGGCGTGAGCCCGGCGGCGAAGGCGTTGATCCCGGCATCCGGCAGCACGTACACCTGGGGCACTGCGGTGCCGGACGCCAGGGCCATTTCTTCGACCACGTTAAGCAGTCGCTGCTCCTCCAGCCCCCGGGGTTCGAGGTTGATCAAGCGGCCGCCGAGCCGCTCGGCCACCACCTTGCCGCCGGCGCGCAATTGCGCGTGCTTGCTCAGGCTGGCACCGATGACCACCACCAGTACCAGAGCGGCGATGCTCGGCACCATTTGCCAGTTGATGCCTGCCTCGATTTTCATTTCCTGCTGGAGCTGCTGCATACCCACGATCAGCACCACGCTGGTGACGGCGATCAGCGAGATCACCGCCAGGGTCATCAGCAGTACCAGCTGCAGGGTGCGCCGTTTGGCACGGGCCTGGTGTTCAAAAAAATTCATCGGACCGTCCGTGGTGAAAGCGGGTTAGAACGCAACCTTGGGCGCTTGCTGGATCGCCGCGCTGTCGGCGAATTCCAGCAGGCTGGCGTCGCTGCCATGGCCCAGGACCCCGGCCAGCAGCACCGGCGGGAAGCTCTGGCGATAGCTGTTGTAGGCCATGACCGAGTCGTTGTAGGCCTGGCGGGCGAAGGCCAGTTTGTTTTCGGTGCTGCTCAGCTCTTCGCTCAATTGCTGCATGTTCTGCGAGGCCTTGAGGTCCGGGTAGGCTTCCATGGTCACGTTCAGGCGGCCCATGGCGCTGGTCAGGGCCCCTTCGGCCTGGCCCAGTTGCGCCATGCTCTGGGCGCTGCCCGGTTGCGCCGCGACCGCCTTGAGGCCGGCGAGGGCGGTGTTGCGCGCGGCGATCACCGCTTCGAGGGTTTCGCGCTCGTGCTGGAGATAGCCCTTGGCGGTTTCCACCAGGTTGGGGATCAGGTCATAGCGGCGCTTGAGCTGGACTTCGATCTGGGCGAAGGCGTTCTGATAGCGATTGCGGCGGTTGACCAGGGTGTTGTAGATGCTGATGGCACCGATCACCAGCACGGCCAGAATGGCCAAGGCGACGAGGGTGGAAATAGCCATGGTGATGTCCTTATCCAGGTGGTTTTTGTGGGGCGCATGGTAACCGAATTTTTTCTCTTCACGCGCCGCGTTGGTCGCCTGGGGATCGCTTTTTGCCGTCGGAGCGCTGGCCCCGACGTCCATCGGCAAGGGCTGTGAATGATTTCCCCGCGCCGCGGTCCGACCCAGGGTATGCCTTGAATTCTGGAGTGCCTCATGATCGTCAAACCACTGATTGCCTGCCTGTCCCTGACCGCCTGCCTGTCTGCCATGGTGCCCTGGCCCAGGCCCAGGAGGCCGCCGATAAAAGCGTGTCCTCGACCTTCAACGGGCGCGAACTGGTGGTCGGCGACCGTGCCCCGGACTTGTATCAGCGTGAGGTTTCGGCCATCCACGACTGGAAGAAAAAAGGCCTGAAGGCACCCCAGGAGCAAAGCCAGTGGGTGCAGATCAAGGACCAATACGTGCTGGTGGAAATCACCAGCGGCAAGATCCTCGACATGGCGCCGGTCAAGCGCTGAGGCACTGGCCGGACGTCGCCAGCGCGTCGCGGGGTTTGCCAAGCGCGAGCAATTCTGCGAAAACCCTGCGCGCATTCCCCGGCGGCGGGGAGCGTTGAACGAGGGGCAATGATGAACGAGCAGATGAGCGACCAATTACAGGTGATCGATACCCAGTTGGGCGACGGCAAGGCCGTGGTCAAGGGGGCGTTGATCACCACCCAGTACCGGGGCTTTCTGGAAGATGGCACGAGCTTCGATTCCTCCTACGAGCGCGGCAAGCCATTCCAGTGCGTGATTGGTACCGGGCGGGTGATCAAGGGCTGGGACCAGGGCCTGATGGGGATGAAAGTCGGCGGCCAGCGCAAGCTGCTGGTACCGGCGCACCTGGCCTACGGTGAACGCTCCATGGGGGCCCATATCAAGCCCCATTCCAATCTGATCTTCGAGATCGAATTGCTGGAAGTGCTGACCCGCGACGACTGATCCGACCCGCAGTTACCTCCACTCCGTGGCCCGGGCGGCTATTGCCCGTGGGCCACCCTGCCATTGCCGTGCTGCTCTATAACGGGCAGGCGTTGCCACCCATCCAAATGTTTGGCGGCATGCTTGCCAGGCTGGCCGGCCAGGGGTGAAGATGCTCGCCACATAGGGGTAGGGGGTATAGGTATGTCGCACACGCATGCACAGAAAGATGAACTGCTGAAACGGGTCCGGCGCATTCTCGGGCAGGTCCAGGCCGTGGAACGGGCGCTGGAGTCCGGCGCCGAATGCGCCAAGACCCTGCACCTGGTGGCCGCGACCCGTGGCGCCATCAATGGGTTGATGGGCGAGATCATCGAGGCCCATGCCCTGGAGCATGTGGCCAACCCCGAGCTCAGCGATGCAGAGCGGGCCAAGGGCGTCGACGAGTTGCTCGAAGCCATCCGCCGCTATTCCTGACAGGGGACTCCCGCATGAGCATTGCAGCCCAAGCCCGGCATTTTTCTCATCCTCACCTGTTTCTCGGCGCCGGCCACGACGATAACGCGCGCCGAACCCTGTGGGTGGTGGCGCTGACCCTGGTGATGATGGTCGGCGAAATTGCCGCCGGCTATATCACCGGCTCCATGGCCCTGTTGGCCGATGGCCTGCACATGGCGACCCACGCCGGCGCCCTGGGCATTGCGGCGGCGGCCTACGGCTATGCCCGACGCCATGCAGGCAGCGCGCGTTTCAGTTTCGGCACCGGCAAGGTCGGCGACCTGGCAGGCTTTGCCTCGGCGATGATCCTGGGCCTGGTGGCGCTGGGCATTGCTGCCGAGTCGCTGCTGCGCCTGTTCCAGCCGACCCAGGTGGCCTTTACCGAGGCCACACTGATTGCGGTGGCGGGGCTGGCGGTGAATATCCTCAGCGCCTGGCTGCTGGGCGGCCATCACACCCAGCATGGGCATGGGCAGCACGCGGAGCACGGACACGGGCATGAACATGCCCATGACCATCCCCATGAACACGCCCACGCCCATCACGACAACAACCTGCGTTCGGCCTATGTGCATGTGCTGGCCGATGCCCTGACTTCGGTGCTGGCGATTGCCGCGTTGCTTGCGGGGCGTTACCTGGGTTGGGTCTGGCTTGACCCGCTGATGGGCCTCGTCGGCGCGGTGGTGATCGCCCGCTGGGCCTACAGCCTGATGAAGACCAGCGCCGCCGTGCTGCTCGACGCCAGCGACGAGCAGGTGGCCGCAGAGATTCGGCAATTGGTGGAGTCGAGCGGGGACGCCAGCATCACCGATTTGCATGTGTGGCAGGTCGGGCCCCAGGCGCGGGCGGCCATTGTCAGCGTCCTGGCCCAGCCGTCGCTGAGTGCCGAGGCGTTGCGCCAGCGCCTGGCCGCGGTGCACGAGTTGGCGCACCTGACCCTGGAGTACCGCAGCCTGTAATCGCGCCCGGCGCCCTCAGGCATTGTCGGGCGCCAACAGCCCGTGGGCCGAGTAGGCGATCCCGCTCAGCGCCACCACCAGCAGCACCAGGCTGGAAGCCCAGGTCACGGCCCGCTGGTACTTGAGCGTGAGGGCGTGACGCGAAAGCAGGATATAGCCCGCCAGCACCGCGAAATCGATCACCACCCACAGCCCGATCAGCACGCTCACGCTGGTGCTGAACGACGGGCTGACCTGGATGAACCGAGGAAAGAACGAGACAAAGAACAGGATGTCCTTGGGGTTGGAAACCCCCACGAGAAAACCTTGCAGCAGATTCCCGCCTGCCCGCTGCGGCCGTGATCCCTCGGGGCTGGCGGAGCGCTCTGGCGCCCGCAGGCTGCGCAGCCCCTGCCATGCCAGGTAACCGATAAAACAGCAGCCCAGCAGGCTCACCCAGTTGAGCAGGGACGGCGCCAGCTTCAGGCTGCCGCCTAGAATCAGCACCGCCACCAGGGCCAGCAGCAAGGACGCAGCGTTGGTGCCCAGGGCGGTCAGCACGGCGCGCCGTGGACCGGCCCGCAGGCTGGTGTTGACGATCAGCGCCACCACCGGCCCCGGTGTCGCCACCAGCAGCAGCACGCTGAATACATAAAGCCCCACCAGGGAAAGTTGGAGTTGCACGAACGGCCCGCCTTGTAACGAGTGAGAGGTGCATCGAACGGCCGATGCGTCATGGTCCGGCACAGCTTGACCGGCTGACGGCGGGTTTAAAAACCGATAAAGCTGTAACCTTGCATGAGTATTTATCATTGTCGGAGCCGCTGATGGCCGAACGTATTCCTCCGCTTTATGCCCTGCGCGCCTTTGAGGTGGCGGCCCGGACCTGCTCCTTTACCCAGGCCGGGGCCGAGTTGGCACTGACCCAGAGCGCGATCAGCCGCCATATCCGCACTCTGGAAAGCGCCCTCGATTGCCGCCTGTTCGAGCGCAAGGGACCCAAGGTGACGCTCACCGATGCCGGCCAGCGCCTGGCCCAGGAACTCAAGGTGGGTTTTCGGATTATCGAAGAGGCCTGCCTGCCGTTTCGCGGCAACGCCCTGCAACTGCGGCTCAAGGCGCCGTCGACCCTGACCATGCGCTGGTTGTTGCGCGCCCTGGAGACCCTCAGGCAGGCCGAGCCTGAGCTGGAAGTGCAACTGGCCAGTGTGTGGATGGATGTGGACGCGGTGGATTTCCAGGCCGAGCCCTACGATTGCGCGATTTTGCTGGGCAACGGGCAGTTCGGCGCCGGGGTTGATGGCTGCAAGCTGTTCGATGAATGGCTGATCCCGATCTGCGCCCCCGAAGCCGCGCCAACCACGCCCTGGAACCTGCAGCGCTTGCAGGAAGCGCAATTGATCCATCCCTCGCCAGACCGCCGCGATTGGCGGCGCTGGCTCGCAGCGCAAGGGTGGCTGGAGCAGGTACGGCTGGATCGCGGCAAGGTATTCGACACCCTCGATCAGGGCATCAGCGCGGCCATGCGCGGCCACGGGGTATCGATCGGTGACCTGCACCTGGTGGCCGACGACATTCGTGACGGCCAGGTCGGCTTGCCATTCGACAGCGCTGTGGCCTCGGGGGACGGTTATTACCTGGTCTGGCCCAAGGCCGGCCCGCGCCGGGAGAAAATCCTCCGCCTGCGGGATTTCCTGATCGGCGACCTGCCAAGTCTCGCCGGCATCGACCTCAATTACCTGCCCCCGGTGTAGGCGCAGTGCGCGCCTGGCGCCGGATCAGACCGTGGCGGGTGGCTGGCGCAGCATGACCCAGTCGCGGTGTAGGTCGGCGCCGCATTGGAAGGTGGTTTCACCGACGTTGATAAAGCCATTGCGCTGGTAGAAACGGATCGCCCGTGCGTTGGCTTCGCTGACCGTCAGCCGAATGGGCTGGGTGAGCGATTCCAGCGTCTGTTGCAACAGGTACTGGGCGCCGCCGCTGCCGTGAAAATCCGCCGCCAGGTAGCAGCGGGTCAACTCTGGCACCTGGTCTGCCTCGGCGATACCCAGGGCCTGCGGACTCAGTTTGACCAGGCTGTAGCCGATGACCTGGCCCTGGTGCACCAACACCCGCAGCTGTTGCTCCGGGTCATCTAGGGCCGCATTGAAATGCTCTACCTGCAACTGGTCCTGGATAAAGGCCGTGATCTCCGCGGGCGGCGTATTGGCCGGGCAGGCCAGGGCAAAGGTCTGGGCGGCGATCTGGCTGATGCGCGGGCTGTCGGCGTAAAGCGCGTCGCGAACCTGAAAGGGCATGGGGCCTGTCCTCCTTGAGGGTTAGTCGATGGCAGCGGCCCATCATAAACAGGCCACCCCGACAGAATGGGCTGAAAGTGCATTTTTTCAGCCGATTTGCGCACATCCCAGACCAATGTTCGACAGGATCCGCCGCTAGGCCGTGGAGCTTCTATCTGCCTGGAAGTGCGCTCATGACCCGTTCCTCGGCAGACACCGTTGCAGCCAGACCTCATCCTCCCCCCAGCGCTCTCAGTGGGGGGCTGCAACTGCGGCTACGGAAACCGCGCCTTGCTACTATCCACTTCCCGATGCCGATCACCCTTCGTTCCGGAGCGAACCATGAGTGCGCAACAACACGACAGCGCGGTATCCCAGGTGGCCGCAGCCATCGCCGAACCGGCACGCACCAAAATGCTCTGTGCGCTGATGGATGGCCATGCCCGTACCAGCACCGAGTTGGCGGCACTGGCCGATGTCAGCGCCTCCACCGCCAGCGCGCACCTGGGCAAGCTCAAGGAGCTGTCGCTGGTACGCCTGCAAGTGCAGGGCCGCCACCGTTACTACAGCCTGGCCGACCCGCGCGTGGCCCAGGCCCTGGAAGCCCTGATGGTGATCGGTCACAACAGCGCTCCGCGCTTCAGCCCGCGCACCCCGGACCGCCTGCAATTTGCCCGCACCTGCTACGACCACATGGCCGGCACCCTGGCTGTGCTGCTGCATGATCGGATGTGCGAAGCCGGTTGGTTGCAGGAGTTGCAAGACAGCGCGCGGCAGTACCACCTAAGCGCGTCCGGCGAGGCGTTCTTTGCGGGGCTGGGGATCGAGGTCGAAGGGCTCAAGACCTTGCGCCGACGCTTTGCCTGCCCGTGCCTGGACTGGAGCATGCGCCGCCCGCACCTGGGTGGGGCCCTGGGCGCGGCCTTGTTGCAACACGCACTGCAATGTCAGTGGCTGAGCCAGGACCTGGACAGCCGCGCCCTGACCCTGACTACCAAGGGGCGCAAGCAGCTGTCGACACGCTTCGCCCTGCAACTGCCCGAGGCGGGCTTGGCCTTGTCGGAAATGCACGGCGAATCGCCGACGAGGCCATGAAGCGCCAGCGGGCGGTCCCTGGTGCGATAACCAGGGGCCGCTCCCATCATCCGTTCATTGTCTTCCCGACCAGGGTGAGTTTCAGACTCCCCTTATAGCCCCCCGCGTGTTCTCCCTCCTAAATTCCCGCACTCGAGAAAACCCTGCGCCCCGGGCGTCCAGCACGGCATCGCCCAAGCCTATGACGACGCGGCCTGGACCCACATCGCGACCTCCCTGCCCCGCGCGGAGAACTACTCATGAGCACCAGCACCGCCCTCGGCATTGCCATCAATGAAGCCGCGCCCAATCCCACCGGGGCCTGCAATGCCTGCCAGCGCACCGGCCTGCCGATCCTGCCGCTGCGGGCGGCCTATGCGCCAACGCGTTTTGCCATGCACAAGAAGACGCCCGTGTCCGGCTCGGGGCCGGCGTCGATCCCGATGATCCTCGACCAGCCGCGGATACTTCGTCAGGGCTACCTCTACGTGCTGCTGGACCAAAAAGAATGGCAGGCCTACCAGGTGACGCCGGAAGGTGCGTTGCGCCAGTTCCGCCCTTACCAGGTCCCGCGCGAACAACCGAGGTCGCTGAGCCCTTCCTGCATCGCCCAGGACCACGACTTCAGTGCGTCCTTTATCAATATCGACGCCGACACCTACTCGACTGCGTGGATTGCGTTCGCCAACGATCCATGGCCAGAGAGCGTGCTGGATCAGTACCGGCGTGGCACGGCGGATGACGGTACGGCGCTGGACGGCCGATTCCACAAGCTCGATCTGAAGGCGGCGCGCGACAACCCGAGCAGCGTCGGCACCGTGATGACCGAGCAACACCTCGAGATCACTCAAGTGCTGGAGTACTCGGAGGCCAACCCCGGGGACTTCGTCAGCGTCCACGGCTTCTACAGCCGCCATCACCGAGGTGGGCTCTTTTTACGCCATGTGCGGAACTTGGTTCAGCGGGAAAACCTGCAGGAGGGGGGAGTGCTGGCGGTGGTGCTGCCCGACCCGATTGGCCGGGTGCAGGAATGCAATGCCCAGCGGGTAAGCGGGGTCAGGGCCCTGCAGGAGTGGCGCGCCGAGCCGAAGCGGCGTTTCGAGTTCTTCACCTCCCAGGCACTGCTCGGCATCAAGGAGCTGCGCGATGCCTGGGCGGTTGCCGAGGCCAGCGAAGAGGCCAAGGCCCTGGACGAACACCATCGCCGTTGGAACAACAGCGCGGCAGGGCTCAGGGCACCGCTGCCGCCCATCGATGTCGAGGCCGAAACCCAACGCGGGACCCGACTCAAGCAGACCGAGGCCCGCGAGCGGCTCGAAGAGCGGTACGACGAAGCCCAACGGGCGAGTTTCGAACGGGCCTACCTGGCCGAGCAAAAGGCCTGGCAGCAGGCCATCGACCGCGAGGGCGAGCTGTACGCCCGGGAATACCAGGCCGCGCCATTCCAGCTCGCCGCCCGGTATGACTACAGCGTGACCTCCACACGCTCCGTAGAAGGTTTTATTCGCATGATGAGCCTGTGCCTAGTGGGCGGCCCCAGCGAAGTCATCCATCCAGACACCGAGACCCTGGGCGCGACCCAGCGCCTCTGGAAAACCCTGCTCGAAGACCGCCAGAGCCTGCTTTATCAGGCCTTGCTGGCCAAGGACCAGGCACTGTTCGACCAATTGAAAACAGCGCTGGCGGGCGATGATCTGGGCAAGCTCTACGACACCCTGAAAAGCATCATTGCCACCCACGAAGGCAAGGAGCTGATGATCGCGCCGGTCAAGCACGCCATCGGCCAGATACTGGCGGCCACCACCAATGCCAGTAACGCCCTGACGCAACAGCTGTCGGCACAGACCCAGACGCTGATTGGCCATGTGCACAGCGCGGCCTTTCTGCGCTACGCCGGCCAGCAGGTGACCCAGGTTGTGGTGTCCCTGAGGCTTGGCGAATACCTATCCCTGCTCAACGAGGCGATGCAAGAGCGCACCGATCAATTCATCACCCAACTCGACCAGAAATTTCGCAAACCCGCAGAGCGAAAGATCCGCGCCATGGTGGTGAGCGGCGCCATTGCCATCGCCGTCTCCGGCAACCACGGCAAATTGGTCGACGTCATGCTCTGGTCCCTGGAAAGCGCCCAAGACCTGCAAGCCCGCCTGGAAAAACTGCGGGCCAATGCCAGCACCAACGTTACAGAGGCGCTGCGCAGCATCAGCATCGGCGCCGCCACGCTCCACAGCGGCAGCACCCGGCTGCTGCATACGCTGGCTATCAGCATGGACGACGCCCAAGCGCTGGCCAGAGGCGCCATGCAACGGATGCGCAATACCGCTATCTCCGCAGCCCCTGCCGGCGCCGACCTGCTGCTGGGCCTGGGCAGCCTCTGGTTCCAGCAAGACAGCCTGCGCAAAAACTTTGAGACCTTCCTCAACACCCCGGGCAGCGGCAATCCCGAGGCGCTGGCGGCGGTGTGGTCGTCGTCCATCGGGGTAATGGGGGTGGGGGTCGAGATTGCGGGTGTAGGGACTCAGCTATTGCGGCCGGGGCTGACGACCACGGTGCGGGTGGCAGGTCAGGTGCAGACGGTGATGATGGGGGTGCGAATTGCGCAGTATGGGGGGGCGATTGCTGCGGTCGCGGGGGTGATGGATGGAACGCAATATATATTTGCATTACTTCGGACTTCATCAAGAGGTGACAGTGAAGCAGCACAAATCTACGGAGTTGCTAGTAGTTTGGCCTTTGGTTCGGCAATAGCCGGCACAATGGGTGCACTCGCAGTTGAAGCAACGCTACTTGGCCCGATTGGCATAGCTCTTGCGCTTGGGCTAACCGCATACGCTCTTGCAACATGGGCAAAACAACTTGAGTCGCAACCACTTGAGTTATGGGCACGATATTCAACATGGGGTTTACCCGAAACGCATCGCCGATGGAAACATCCTCATGATATGGATTATGCCATCGGCACCTTAAATGCCGCAGTGCTCGGCATGACGGCTGAAGCAGCGATAAGTGTGCGTTTTCAAAGACAAAGTGATCTACAAGCAGCGGGCCAGACTGGAGTTGTTTACGATAGCGAGAACATTCCATCTGGTATCTATTTAGACTACAAAATTAGACTTCCGGGCCATGATACTAACGCATCGCGCTACCAGTGGGAGTTGGAGGTCTATCGCCCTGGCGACGATAGCGGAAGTACCATTGCATGCGGACAGACTGGTGGGTCAAATGGGCCACTATTACCGTCGTCCTCTTCACGAAATTTGGACTACAACCCGCAAACGACGACTCCTGCACTGAATCAAAATACTGTATCGCAAACATTTGAAATCAGCGGAGCTATTGCACTAAATGTAAATCACAGCATCCATGCGATTTTGCTAAAGGTTTCTTACTGGCCCGAAAAAAATGATGAGCTCGGCGTTGCTCATTTGAAATTGACAGATGACAAACTGGACTATTAAGCAAGGACATATGAAATTGACCGCACCTAATCTCAACCCTCCTTGCTCTGGCTGGCAAGAGGATCTTCCACTGCCAAACGCACCTCCGCCTGCCATAGCCTCACTTGATAATAATGGGTCCAATCACTTGAGTGATTATTATTTAGAACTGCCTAGGGCCTCGTTCCGGGCAAGAGGGATTATGTTGTGGATGGGGCTAATTATGTTGTTATGGTTGGTGACGTTAACCATAGGGCCATTCTCTTTTATTCACTCTACAAAACCATCAATTTTATTGATTGGCATAGTTTCTACCCTAGTATCTTTTTGGATTTCTCTACTAGCCATTAGGCTAGATTTATCAATACCACGTGATCTACCACTGCGTTTCAACCGAGCCCGCCAACGCATCTACGCCTACAACTTCAACTACCGCTGGTGGAACCCTTTCGAACGTTGGCGCGTTATCCCCGTGGCCTACGACTGGTCACAAGTCCGCGCCGAACGCTGGAAAAAACGCGGCGCCACTGCCCAAGGCGCGCTCATCATCAAATGGGGCGTGGTCCTGTCCATCGTCGAGCCCGGCACCAATAAAGTCATCGACCGTTTTCCACTAAGCACCATGGGCGCCGATGAGTTTGCCTGGGCCTATATCTGCACTTACATGCAGCAAGGTCCCTCGGCCCTGCCACCGCCAGGACCACCGCGCGACCCTAACGATGTGCCCTGGTACAACTTGGCCCTGCGCCTGGCACCGAAGGTGAAGTGGCCGGCCGAGATGGATCGTGAGTCGCGGACGGCGCCGTGAGCAGAAAGCGTCAGGTGGCGCTGCGACACCCCGGCAGCCGTCTCTCTGGGTGATGGACACTTTTAGTTTGCGTATGCTGCTTAGCCGTCCCAGGAGCAACCCCCATGCTTATTGTCTTCAGCGGCCTGCCCGGCACTGGTAAAACCACCATCGCCCGCTTGCTGGCCGTGCGCCTGGGCGCCACTTACCTGCGTATCGACAACATCGAGCAGGCGCTGCGTGACAACGGTATGCGCGAGGTGGGCAAGACTGGCTATGACATTGCCAATGCCCTGGCCCGCAGCAACCTGGCCCTGGGCAATCAGGTGATCGCCGACTGCGTCAATCCGCTGGCCGAGAGTCGTGAGGCCTGGCGCGCGATCGCCGATGGCGAGGGAGTAGGGCTGCTGGATATCGAGGTGCTGTGCTCCGACCTCGATGAACACCGGCGCCGGGTGCAAGGCCGGGAGTTGGATGTGCCGGGGCTGGTGCCGGCGAGCTGGCAGTCGGTGTGCGAGCATGACTACCAGCCCTGGACTGTGCCGCCATTGCGTCTGGACAGCGCCCAGTTGTTACCGGAAGAGGCAGTGCAACTGATCCTCGAGCAGCTCGCCGCCGGTCAGTGAAGCGGTATGTTGCAAGCTGTTTCAACACGCGCTGTACAGGGGGCGCCAACAGGGCTTTTTCAGGATGGAAGCGGTGTTGGCTGGCTGTTCTGCCGTGACCCGTTACCGGCAGATTGCCCGCCGTTTCGCCGATGATCCCCCGGCCAATACCCCAACTCCATAGGGGCCACGCAGCAGTATCAACGAGGGTAGCCACGGCTCAGTCAGTTACAGCGCATTTGCCCGGGATACGGGCGAAAAGAGCGGTGACTGCCGCGGTGCTGCGCTTTTTCGGACGCAGATGGTGCGTGCAGTACCGCTGTTTTCAGCACCGGGCGCCCAGGGTTACGTCGGGTGGTCAGGCAAGTTGGGTAAAAAAGTCCCGGTTAAGGGGCAAAAAAACCGTCAGCCGCGCTTTCTGCACTTTTTTCGGTCGCTCCAGGGGTGGGCGATCCGTGGGGATGATGTTGCCGGCTCAACCGATTCAGTGAAGATCGGTGTTCATGTCTCATATGTGAATAAAAATGTCGCTTTATAGATGATATTGCGGGCCGTCTCGGCAAAATCCCCAAGGCACGGCATTTGGGCATAGCGATTGCAAAAGCCCTGAAGAGACCGGGGGCATGCCAATGCCTGAGTGCCGGTCCGTTGTCTTCTTTAAATTCCCCTCTTACCCATCAGCAAGGTCACGACGTCATTGCCTGTCCTGGCGCTGCCGCCCTTGCCGAAAAAACTGCACACAGTCCAGCGCAACGTTCGCGTCACGCGTCGCCGTGCTGCGTGTGCATCGTCCCCGGATAGCTGCAACGCACAATGAGGTGCTTTACAACCCAGTACTGACCGCACAGCGCAAGGCCCGATTTATCGAAATAGAGAGCGTAAATAAAAAGCCGTTTAAACCACGGCGAGGAGTGGGGTATGTCCCGTGCTTTTTTTAATGAAATGTATGACGCGAGTGGTGGCTGCCGCCCACATTATCAGGAGTTTGCCCGCTGGCTGGCGGACACTCCCTTGGAGTTGCTGGACCAGCGTCGGCGCGAAGCCGACCTGTTGTTCCATCGCGCCGGCATCACCTTCACTTTGTACGGGGACGAGCAGGGCACCGAACGGCTGATTCCGTTCGACATCATTCCGCGCAGCATCAAGGCCAGTGAATGGCAGACGGTCGAGCGCGGCTGTATCCAGCGGGTCCAGGCGCTGAACATGTTCCTGGCCGATATCTATCACGGGCAACACATTCTCAAGGAGGGCATCATCCCGGCCGAGCAAGTCCTGGCCAACGAGGGTTACCAGGTGGCGATGCAGGGCCTGGATCTGCATCGCAATATCTATTCGCATATTTCCGGGGTCGACCTGGTGCGTGATGGCGACGGCAGTTACTACGTGCTCGAAGACAACCTGCGCACCCCCAGCGGCGTCAGCTACATGCTTGAAGACCGCAAGATGATGATGCGCCTGTTTCCGGAGCTGTTCGCCGCGCAGCGGGTGGCGCCCATCGACCATTACCCGAACCTGCTGCTCGAAACCCTGAAAAGCTCCTGCCCGCTGGACAACCCCACGGTGGTCGTGCTGACCCCCGGGCGCTTCAACAGTGCCTATTTCGAGCATGCATTCCTGGCCCGCGAGATGGGCGTGGAGCTGGTGGAAGGCGCCGATCTGTTTGTGCGTGACGACCGGGTATTCATGCGCACCACCTCCGGCGCCCAGGCAGTGGATGTGATCTACCGCCGCCTCGACGACGCCTTCCTCGACCCGTTGTCGTTCAACCCCGATTCGATGCTCGGCGTGCCCGGGCTGATCGCCGCCTACCGCTCGGGCAATGTGGTGCTGGCCAATGCTGTGGGCACCGGGGTCGCCGACGACAAGTCGATCTACCCCTATGTCGACGAGATGATCCGCTTCTACCTCAGCGAAGAGCCGGTGCTGAAGAACGTGCCCACCTGGCAATGCCGCAAGCCGGCGGAACTGTCCCATGTGCTGGCCAACCTGCCGGACCTGGTGGTCAAGGAAACCCAGGGCTCCGGCGGCTACGGCATGCTTGTCGGGCCGGCGGCCACGGCGGCGGAAATCGAGGATTTTCGCGCCCGGCTCAAGGCGCGCCCGCATGCCTATATCGCCCAGCCGACCCTGTGCCTGTCGACCTGCCCGACCTTTGTCGAAAACGGCATCGCGCCGCGGCATATCGACCTGCGTCCCTTTGTGCTGTCGGGCAGCGAAACCCGTTTGGTGCCCGGTGGCCTGACGCGCGTGGCCTTGCGCGAAGGCTCGCTGGTGGTGAACTCGTCCCAGGGCGGCGGCACCAAAGACACCTGGGTAGTGGAGGACTGACACATGCTTTCAAGAACCGCTTCCGATCTGTACTGGATGTCCCGTTACCTGGAACGCGCGGAGAACCTGGCGCGCATGCTCGAGGTCAGTTACTCGCTTTCGCTGATGCCCCAGGCCGGGCGCAGCGACGGCCACGCCGAACTGGCGATGTCGCTGCTGGCTGCCGGCACTCTGGACGATTACAACGAGCGTTACGGTGAGCTCAATACCGAGCGCATGCTGCATTTTTTTGCCCTCGATGAAACCAACCCCGGCAGCATCTTCAGCTGCCTGCGGGCGGCACGCAGCAACGCCCATGCGGTGCGCGGGCGGATCACCGCCGACATGTGGGAAAACATCAACGCCACCTGGCTGGAAATGCGCAACATCGCCAGCAACGGTCTGGGGCGCTACGGCATCAGCCATTTCTGCGAGTGGGTCAAGGAACGCTCGCACCTGTTTCGCGGCGCCACCTCGGGCACCATCATGCGCAACGATGCCTACTGCTTCATTCGCCTCGGGACTTTCCTGGAGCGGGCCGACAACACCTTGCGCCTGCTGGACGCGCGCTACGAAATGTTCGGCGAAGAGTCCGAGGAGGTCAGCGACAACTCGGCCCGCGGCTATTACCAGTGGAGCGCCCTGTTGCGAGCCCTGTCGTCGTTCGAGGCGTTCAACGAGATCTACCGCAATGCGCCGAATGCCGAACAGGTCTCGGAAATGCTGCTGTTGCGTGCCGATGTGCCGCGTTCGCTGCACGCCTGTATCGAAGAGCTGGACCACATTCTCGCCAGCCTGCCCGGCACCAACGGGCGCCCGGCCCAGCGCCTGGCGGCGGAGCTGAATGCACGCCTGCGCTATACCGGGATCGACGAAATCCTGGCCTCGGGGCTGCACCTGTGGCTGAGCGATTTCATCGCCCGGGTTCGCCACCTGGGGCAGACCGTGCACGAGTCTTATCTGGAGGTTGTATGAAACTGTCCATCCGTCACGACACCACCTACAGCTACGCCGACGAGGTCTGCACCAGCATCCAGTTTTTGCGCCTGACGCCCCAGGACAGTCAGCGCCAACGCATCCTGCAATGGCACCTGGAATTGCCGCGCCTGGTGCGCAGCCAGATCGACCCCTACGGCAACATCCTGCATGTGCTGACCCTGGACGAACCCCACGGCGCCATCGTGCTCACTGCCTATGGCGAAGTGGAAATCGACCGCTCCCGGGAGGTCGAGCCTGACAGCCAGTCGCCGCTGCCGTTTTTGCGCAGCAGCCACCTGACCCAGTGCGACACCGCCTTGAGCGCCTTTGCTGTGCAGCATTGCGGTGCGCGCCGTGATCGCGCGGCGCTCACCGACCTGATGCACGCCCTGGCCGACCACATGCCTTACAGCCCAGGGGCCACGGCGGTCGACAGCACCGCCGCCGAGTCCTTTGCCGGCGGGGTCGGGGTGTGCCAGGACCACACCCATGCGTTTCTCGCCTGTGCTCGCAGCCTGGGAATCCCGGCGCGCTATGTCTCGGGCTACCTGTGCACCGAGGATGAAAGCCACCTGGCCAGCCACGCCTGGGCCGAGGCCTGGCTCGACGATGGCTGGTACAGCTTCGACGTGACCAACCGCCTGACCCGGCCCGAACGCCATCTGAAACTGGCGCTCGGCCTGGACTACCTCGACGCCTGTCCGGTGCGCGGCATGCGCCGTGGCGGCGGCGCCGAGCGCATGCAGGCGCGGGTCCAGGTCAGCTCGATGGTGCAGGTGCAGCGGTAAGGGCCACCCAGGAGCGAGCCTGGGCGTCAGTTGGAGCCGGGATGCTGGTAGTCCCGGCACCAGGCGTCGCCGTAGCGGCTGAGCAGGGCCTGGGTCAGTTGCTCGCTGTCGGCGGTTTCGCTGACGCGGAACAGGGTCCACACCAGCGGCCGCAGCAACTGATCGCGGGTCCGGTAGCCGGGGACATCAACGATGCTCTCGGCACGCTGGGTGAACCATTGCTCCAGCAGGCGCTGGGCATCGGCGTCGGCCCCCAGCAGGAACACGAACACCAGGCCGATCAGGTCCAGGTTCCAGCTCAGCATCGGGTTGTCAAAGGCCACCTCGGCCAGGGGCAGGCTGCGTAGCAGGGCGGCGATTTCTCCATGCAGCCAGGGATCGTCGGCGAACTCGGTCTTGAGCTTGGCTTTTTTGCTCAGCATCCCGGGCTGATGGGAGAAGCGCCGCAGTTGTGTCAGCAGCGCCAGCTTGCGCGTATACCCCGTCAACGACACGTCGCCGGTAAACAACAGGCGCATGACCCAGCGGTTCAGGCGGCAGCGCGGAAATCCGTGTTGCTCCAGAACCTCGGCGGCCTGCCCGGCGGCCTGGGTCAGCAGTGGCCAATGGGCGTCCTTGCTCACAGGCGGGGTCAGGCCATTGAGCAGCAGGTGGTAATAAAACGCCTGCAGGGTGGCCTCGGGCAGGTCCCGGGGCGGCTTGCGACTGAGTGGAGTGATAGCCGGGTGATGCTGGTTGTAATACTCGTTGTAGCTCAGTTCCTGATCGAAGCTGTCTTGGCCGGAAGCGATAAAACGCTCCACCGTATCCGTGCTGGAAGTCATGGGCAGTCCTGTGCATCAAGGGGGCGGGCAGTATAAGAAAAACCGCCGCCATGGCGCACCTCATGAGGGCGGCAGGTAGCTTTTTCGGTACTCGTCCGGGGTCGCGCCCATCATCTTGCGGAACATGCTGATAAAGGCCGAGGCGCTGCTGTAGCCCAGGTCCAGGCCGATGGTTTCCACGGTCTGGCCTTGTTCCAGCAGGGCCAGGGCTTCCACCACTTTCAGGCGTTGGCGCCACTCGATCAGCGACATGCCCAGGTCGCGATGGGCACGGCGCATCAAGGTGCGCTCGGTGGTGTTGGCGGCGCGGGCCAGCTGTGGCAGCGAGCGCGGATCGCCAGGGGCGGCTTTCAGCGCACGCAACACCGGGCCCAGCAGCGGGTCGTCGGAGGATGGCAGGTAACTGCCGGCGCATGAGGCTCGGGCCAGTTTATCCACCAGCACCTGCAACAGGCGTTGCTGCTCCTCGGTCTGGGGCTGGCTCGGCGGGTCGCGGCGCAGGTCGTTGAGCAGCGCCAGGATCAGCGGGCTCAGGGTCAGCGCGCAGTGGCGGCTGGGCAGGGCGCCGCACAGCTCGGCGCTCAGGTACAGCGAGCAATGGCACGCCGCATGGCGGTTGAAGCCGACGTGCTCGACGTTCGGCGGCAGCCAGATGCCGTATTGGGGCGGCGCCAGGTAATGGTGATCGCCCAGTTCGATTTCCATCACGCCGCTGTAGGAGTAGACGAACTCACCCCAGGCATGGCTGTGACGCGGGTAGGTGGCCTGGGCCGGCATGCACTCGGTGCGAAAGAAGATCGGCGCCGGCAGCGACTCGGTAAAGGGTGGGATGCGCAAATGCTGGGCGGTGTGGCGCATGGAACACCTGCTTGGCGGATAAGTGTTATGGATTGTCGGATAAAGACTATATCAATCAAATCTGTCAGTCGGACAATGCCAGCTCACTTCCCCCCCAATCAAGGACGCCCCATGGCCAATCGCCAAGCGCTCGATGCCAATGCCACTCTGTTGATGGTCGGCCTGTGCGCGGTCTGGGGTTTTCAGCAGGTCTCGTTGAAAGCCATGGCGCCCGACATCGCGCCGATCCTGCAGATTGCCCTGCGCTCCGGTCTCGCTGCGTTGCTGGTCGGGGCCTTGATGCGCTGGCGCGGGGAAACCCTGGCCGTGGGCGAGGGCCACTGGCGCCCGGGGTTGCTGGTGGGGGGGCTGTTCGCCCTGGAGTTTCTGCTGGTGGGCGAGGGCCTGCGCTACACCACGGCCTCGCACATGGTGATTTTCCTCTACACCGCGCCGATCTTCGCCGCCCTCGGGTTGCACTGGAAACTCCCTGCCGAGCGGCTCCAGGCCGTGCAATGGCTGGGCATCGGCGTGGCTTTCGCCGGGGTGGTGGTGGCATTCAGCGGACACTCCGGCCCGGCCCAGGGCGCCAGTACCTGGCTCGGGGATTTGCTGGCGGTGCTGGCCGGCGTGGCCTGGGGCGCGACCACGGTGGTGGTGCGCTGCTCGCGCCTGGCGGCCAGCCCCGTGACCCGGACCCTGCAATACCAGTTGCTCGGCGCCTTTGTCTGGCTGTCGCTGGCGGCCCTGTGGACCGGGCAGACCACCCTGCATTTCACGCCCATGGTGTTCGCCAGCCTGACCTTCCAGGTGCTGCTGGTGTCGTTCGCCAGTTTCCTGGTGTGGTTCAGCCTGTTGCGTCGCTACCTGGCCTCGCGCCTTGGGGTGCTGTCGTTCATGACCCCCCTGTTTGGCGTCGGCTTTGGTGTGTGGCTGCTGGACGAACCCCTGGAGTCGAACTTTATTCTCGGTTCGTTGCTGGTGTTGGCGGGGCTCGTGCTGGTCAGCGGTTATGAGTGGTTGCAGCAGCGCCTGGCTCGCCGCGCATTGGCGGGCCAGGGCCGGTTGTAGCAGCCGGGGCTGGGTGGCCAAGTTTGGGCGGAGCCTGAGCCATCAACGACGGCGCTTATCGTGAACCGTGCCCGCAAAACCAGTACCGCCTTCATCAACACTGCACTGGCGGTCAGCAGGCGCAGGCAGTTCTGTATCAGCCGGCACCTGGTGCCGGTTCAGGATTCGGCAGCGCGCCGGGCCTGGAGAATCTCCTCGCGCAGTTTTTCTGCGCCACTGCAGGCCGGATCCTGCGGGCCGAAGCGGCAGGATTTTTGTAGCACCTTGAGCGCCAGCTCAAGGTCGGCCTTGACCCCGATCCCGCGACTGAGGTGGAAGCCGTACATGGTGCAGGCCCAGGGGTCGTCGAGGTCACAGGCTCCAGCA
Organism: Pseudomonas sp. QD4; assembly: GCF_049199125.1. Lineage (NCBI taxonomy): Bacteria > Pseudomonadati > Pseudomonadota > Gammaproteobacteria > Pseudomonadales > Pseudomonadaceae > Pseudomonas > Pseudomonas sp. QD4. The sequence continues at coordinate 1,563,652 of NZ_JBLZOM010000001.1, read as the reverse complement.
AAGGTCTGGACTGCACATTGGCGAGCCTCGGGGCTGTCGGCATCCGCCGCGAGCATGCCGGCGGCGCGGTTGGTGCACCCGGAGACCAAGCCCAGGCTGCATGCCCGCTGGTACAGCGGCTCATAACCCTCGTTGGCGCCACCGGCCGGTTGCAAACCATTGGCCAGCCAGTAGCAGGCATTGGCGTCGCCGGTTTCGCAGTGGGCCAGGCAGCTTTCCATGCGCCCCGGGCCCTGGCAGGGATCGGCTCGCAGTGGCTGGAGGGTGGCGCGCGCCGGCATGGATTCGGCCGGGCATTTTTTGGCCTGGGCCTGCCAGGCGGCGTTGGCCTGGACCCGGGCCGCAAGGCTGGCGCTGAGCTTGAGCGGGTCTTGATCGGCGTTGGCGTGCAAGGCCGAGAACAGCGTAATAGCCAGTAGCCAGAGGCGATGGGCGGAGCGCATTGAGGGAATCCTTTCTGGGGGGGCTGCGTATCTTAAGTAAATTCATGGCCGGTTCCAGGGCTTTCCCGGTATCGGTCGCAGTTTATTTCGAGCCAGGTCCACGTGCCTCTTGAACGGGACAGGTTCAACTCTGTACTGTATATGCAAACAGTATAGGGTTTAGCCATGCAGCTGATCGACAAGCTGAGCATCCTCGCCGACGCCGCCAAGTACGACGCGTCCTGCGCCAGCAGTGGTGCGCCCAAGCGCAGTTCCGCCGGCAAGGAAGGGCTGGGCTCGACCAATGGCATGGGCATCTGCCACAGCTATACCCCGGACGGGCGCTGCGTTTCGCTGTTGAAGATCCTGCTGACCAATTTCTGCCTCTATGACTGCCAGTACTGCGTCAACCGTCGTTCCAGCGACGTGCCCCGGGCGCGGTTCAGCCCCGAGGAAGTGGTGACCCTGACCCTGGACTTTTATCGGCGCAATTGCGTGAGCGGGCTGTTCCTCAGCTCGGGGATCATTCGCTCGGCGGACTACACCATGGAGCAGTTGGTGCGGGTGGCCAAGCTGCTGCGCGAAGAGCACGAGTTTCGCGGTTATATCCATTTGAAAACCATCCCCGAGGCCGACCCGCTGTTGATCGCCGAAGCCGGGCGCTACGCCGATCGTCTCAGCGTGAACATCGAGTTGCCGACCGACCTGAGCCTGCAGACCCTGGCTCCGGAGAAGCAGCTGGGCTCGATCAAGCAGGCCATGCAGACCATCTACACCGGCGAGCAGACGGTGCTCAACGAACCCCGGGCGCCGCGTTTCGCACCGGCAGGGCAGAGCACCCAGATGATCGTCGGCGCCGACGATACCGACGACAGCACCATCCTCCACAGCGCCGAAGCGCTGTACGGCAATTTCCGTTTGCGCCGGGTGTATTACTCGGCTTTCAGCCCCATTCCCAACAGCCCGAAAAGCGTGCCCCTGGCCGCGCCGCCACTGATGCGCGAGCACCGTCTGTATCAGGCCGACTTCCTGTTGCGCAGTTACGGCTTTAGCGCCGATGAGTTGTTCAAGGGGCCGGGGCACCTGGCGCTGGACATGGACCCGAAACTGGCCTGGGCCCTGGAACACCGCAGCGTGTTCCCCCTGGACCTGAACCGCGCCGAGCCGGCGCTGATCGCCAGGATCCCCGGCATCGGCCTGCGCACCACCCAGCGCCTGGTGGAGTTGCGCCGCGAGCGGCGGATCCGTTACGAAGACCTGGCGCGCATGCGCTGCGTGCTGAGCAAGGCCAAGCCGTTTTTTATCACCAGCGACTATCACCCGCAGCAAGCCGAAAGCAGCAGCGCGCTGCTTTACCAGCAGTTGCGGGAGCGTCCGCAACCTCAACAGATGGGCTTGTGGGGATGATCTGCCTCGACTGCGACGAGCTGTTCGAAACCTGGCGCCAGCAAGCGCGCTGGTTGCTCAGCCACGGCATTGACCCGAGCCGGGTCAGTTGGTGTGGGACCCAAGTGGCCGACCTGTTCGCCACCGATGAAGCGTACCCGCCACACATGGGACCGGTGCAGGCGCGTATACCCAAGGCCTTGCTCGGCTTGCTGGAACACGCCGCGCGCTATCACGGCGAGCAGCGCTGGAGCCTGCTGTATGAGGTGCTGTGGCGGGTCAGCCACGGCGATCGCACGGCCATGCTCAGTGGCGACCGCCTGGGCAGCGAATTGCAGCGGCGGATCAAGCAGGTGGACCGCGAGGCCCATCACCTGCATGCCTTTGTACGATTTGTCGAGGTGCCGCCAGGGCCGGAGGGCGCGCAGGGGGCGACTGCCGAACAGCCGCAGTACGTGGCCTGGCATGAGCCTGCCCATGACATCCTGGCCAGCGCCAGCGAGCATTTTATCGGGCGCATGGGCCGCCATCGCTGGATGATCGCCACCCCCCGGGACGGCGTCTATTACGACGGCCAGACGCTGATTCACCAGCGCCGCTGTCCCGTGGCCTGGCAGCAACTGGCGCAAGGCGTGCAAGACCCCGGCGGTGAAATGTGGCTGGCCTACTACAGCCATATTTTCAATCCTGCGCGGCTCAACCCCAAGGTCATGCAGGGTCACTTGCCAGCGCGGTTCTGGAAGAATCTGCCGGAAGGCCCGTTGATCCCTTCGCTGATCAGCGAAGCGCGCCACGGCAAGCAGCGCGACGGGCAGGCCAGCCAGGTGGCGAATCGTCCGGGTAAACGTATCGGCCCAGCGCAACCAGACACCCTTTGAAACGGACCAGGAGCAGCATTGACGATGGATGATGGCAAGGGCATTACCGAGGCGTTCTGGTCGCAACAGGTGAGTGATGACGCCAAGATGCTGTGGCGGGTGGGCAGTCGGGGCATCACCTTCCTGGCGGCGCTGTTGCTGCCCAAGACCGGCTTGCAGGTGCTGGATATCAGCGTCGCGGTGCTGACGGCGTTGATTCCACTGTTGGTAATCGAGACGCACCGCGCCTATTCCAAGTTTTCGCCGGGCTTTCTTGCGGCCGTGATCAGGATTTGTGTCAACGGCACCAGCGTTGCCGTGGCGTGCCTGGGGTTGCTGATTTACATCGGGGTGGTAGTGCCGGTGGTGTCGGCGATCGGCAGCGTGTTTTTCCTGGAAGTCCTGCGCAGCTTCAATGGCCAGGGGGCCGGGCCCCTTGAACAGGTATTTTTTAGCGTGTTTGCCATGGCAATCCTGTTGGCCCTGGTGATCGCGGTATTGAGGAATTTTCGCGAGTTGAACATCCTCGAGCTGGTCTATCGGCTGCCACGGGCCCAGGTCGAATGGGTGATGACACAGCGGCCGATGCGGGCCAGCAATTGGGGGATGTTCGTCTGGTTCGAGCTGTGCGTGTTGATCGCCAGCTTCGTCTACACCCTGACGGTATCCAAGGCAGCGGTGTTGCTGGTGGAGGGTTTCAGGCAGGTGCTGGCGTTGTTTCAGGTCAGCGTTTGAGACCGTGATTCGGTCGCTGGGTTCCGATATTCAGGCAGGTTTTAACTCCTGCAATAGCACCTTTTGCAAGTTGGCTTAGTGCGGTTTTTGAAGGGTCGTGTAATGGCGTGTTAGTCCGTTTTCTTATGTTGATTTTGGTGGTTTTTGAACTTTAAGTTTACGCTGCGACATTGAGTTGGCATGATGAAAACACCCCTCGCCTTGATTGGGAAAATAATAATTTAATCGTGCGTGGGCTGTCCGTAACCAACTAGCGGATTAAGAATAAGAACTATCTTAGCTCTTGATAAGACAAGTCTTATTGATTAATAAGTGGCATGTTCGGTTTTTAGTTGTCAGTCATTCACCGATTGTTAGTGCATTTCTAACTAGTCCGAGCTTGAGTTGGTGCCACTCTGTCGACCCGGAGTATTACGTCATGCGCATTGCCATTCTCGATAATCAACCGCTGGAGCTTGAGCGGTTGTGCGAGGCGCTGAGTTCCTACAGTTTGTCTGACGGTAGTTCCCCACTCTGTACCGCGTTTTCCAACAGTCCGGATCTGCTGCGCCGGCTCAAGCGCGAGACCTTTGACCTGGTCATCCTCGATTGGCAGGCCACCGAAGTCAGCGGTTTGCAGGTGCTGCTGTGGATCAAGGAGCATCTGCGGCCCGAGCCCCCGGTGATCATGGTGACCTCACGCAGCGCTGAGCGTGACGTGGTCCAGGCCCTGAACGCCGGCGCCGACGAGTACATCAGTAAACCCTTCCGCCAGGCCGAGCTGCTCGCGCGCTTGAATAACGTGTTGCGCCAGCGCCAGGGCGACAAGGGCCGAGATGAGGGGGCGGTGGTCTTCGGCAATCTGCGTTTCAACGTGCATGAGGGGCAGGTCTGCGTTGGCAGGACCCCGGTGGCCTTGACCCTGCGCGAGTTCAACCTGGCGTTGCTGCTGTTTCGTAACCAGGGCCGGCCCTTGTCGCGCAGCTATCTGTATGAACACCTGTGGATGCGCGATGAAGTGTTGTCGTCCCGGACCCTCGATACCCATATCTACCGCGTGCGCAGCAAACTGAAGCTGACGGCCGAGCACGGTTGGGTACTGAGTACGGTCTATGGCTACGGCTATCGGCTCGAAGCGCTCAATGCCTGAAAGGTCATGTTTTTCAGGGTTTTGGCGTGCGCGGCGCTGCCAGGCGGCTTGTTGCTGAAGGAGGGTTCAAGGCGTCGTCGCACACCTGTTTACGGACGTTGAGCAGGTTGGCGGCAGCGGGTGAGCGGGCGAGTATCCTGGCGGCTTCCAGCTCACGTTTTATCGGTCCCATTTCCTCACGTCGCGGCGGCCCCATGCGCCCGGCATAGCCGGTGATGATCTGGTTGGAGTGGGTGCCGCAGCGAGTTGAAAGTAACGGCGCGAGCGTCAGCGGATTGCCTGGGCCCAAGGCGGGAACCCGCGGTTGCGGCCCAAATTCGGCATCGGTGACAGGGGGCGGTGAGCTGATAAGCACACCATGCTTGAGAGGGGATAAGGCATTTCCAAGGTGATGCGTGATATGGGCTGTCTGCAGCATGAATATCTTCAGGACTCGCCAGAACTGACCCTCGACCAACATTTTTGAGTTCGCTGTATTAAGGGGGTTAACTCCATGTTATGTGTTTGCGTTTCAGCTGTTATGCAAGTTGACAATTGCTCAGAATTACTTGCTGTTAAATGTCAAAAAGTTTGAAATTCCTAGCGCTCCCTTAATGCCTCCTTGGCCTTGTTGAAAGGTTTGATCAAGTAAGAGAGCACGCTTTTCCTGCCGGTACGAATGTCCACCGTGGCAATCATCCCGGGCACTATGGGTAAGGGTCTGCCAGCCTTGTCCAATAAGGAGTCGCTGTCGGTCAATATGTGTACCCGGTAGTAATAGACATCGCGGTGTACATCGTCCTGCAAAGTATCAGGTGAGATAAATATGACCTTTCCCGATAGCCCGCCATAAATCGAATAGTCATAAGCCGAGACTTTGACGCTGGCCACTTGCCCTGGATGGATATACGCGATGTCTCGGGGCGAAATGCGCACTTCAACTTGCAGGCGTTCATCCAGGGGCACGATCCGCATCAACTGGCCATTGGGCGGGATGACCCCGCCGATGGTATTGATCTCGATGTCTTTGATCACCCCGCGCACTGGCGAAGTGAAGGTCAGGCGGGTCAGCGAGTCGGTGCGCCCGCGGGTCACTGATTCCTGGGCGTCGATCTCGGCGTTGGCCTTGGCCAGTTCCTCGCGGGCCTTGACCAGATACTGGCTCTGGGTGTCGGTGTAGTGGTTTTGCAGTTCGTTGAGTTGGCGTTTCAGGCGCAGCACCTCCACAGCGCTGGCGGCTCCCTGGGCGACCAGGGGCGCGGTCAGTTGCAGTTCGCTGCGAATCAGGTGCATGGCCTCGTCGAGCCCCTCCAGGGATTTGTCCAGGCTTTCGCGGCGCGAGTGATAGAGCGCGGTTTCGGCGGCGACCAGGCTGGGGTCGGCCACGACCTCCGGCGGGAACTGCAAGGGCGTGCCGTTGACCTCGGCCATCAGGCGCGCGGCGGTGGCCTGGGCGGCGCGACCGCGGGAGGCACTTTCCTCCACGGCCGACTCGACCCGGATCGGGTCCAGGCGCGCCAGTACCTGGCCCTTGCTGACGATCTGCCCCTCTTGCACGCTCAAGCTGGCGAGCACACCGCCTTCCAGGGACTGGATCAGTTGCTCCTTGGAAGAGGCGATCACTTTGCCGGTGCCGCTGGACACCTCGTCGATCTCGAAGTACCAGGCCCACAGGCCGAAAGCCAGGACCGCCAGCGCCAGGCAGGCGATCAACCGTGAAGCCCCCGGCAGCTCCTGTTCGGAGTGGTTGAAGCCGTCCGCCGGCAGGGTGTCGGTGACGTGTGGGAAGGGTTTGGGGGGATCGACCTGATGCGGTCCGATCGGCATTGAATGAGGCATGGCAGAGGTTCGCTCACACAGGGAAAGTTAAGACAGTCATTGATTGCCGAAGTGGGCCAGCACCTGTTCCTTGGTGCCGTCCATGACGATGCGCCCGGCATCGATCACCAGCACCCGATCGACCCACTGCAGCACCGCCAGGCGATGGGTGGCCACCACCAGCGTGCGGCCGTCGAGCCAGGGCTTCAGTTGTTCCAGTACCTGGCGCTCGCTGACTTCGTCGAGGGTCGCGGTGGGTTCGTCGAGCAGCAGCGTGTTGGGTTCGCGCAGCAGCGTCCGGGCCAGGAGCAGGGCTTGTTTCTGGCCACCGGAAAGGCCGATGCCCCCTTCGAGGATCAGGTAGTCCAGGCCGCCTTCCTGGGATTGCACCAGTGCCAGGGCGCCGCTCAGGGTCAGGGCCTGGAGGATTTCGGCGTCGCTGGCCATGGGCCGGCCGAGGGTCAGGTTGTCGCGGATCGAGCCAAAGAACAGCCGCGAGTTCTGGGTCAGCAGGCCGATATCGCGGCGTACGTCTGCCGGGTCGATCTGGGTCAGTTCCAGGCCGTCCAGGACCACGTTCCCCTGTTGCGGCAGGTGCAGGCCGGCGAGCAATTGCAGCAGGCTCGATTTGCCGGCGCCATTGCGCCCGAGAATCGCCACGCGCTCGCCGGCGTGAATATTCAGGTGCTGGATATCCAGTGCCGGCTGCTTGTCCTTTTCGCTGTAGCGAAACTGCACGTCCTTGAGGGTGAAGCGCCCACGCAGCAAGGGACGGTGCACCCGCCGCGAGCGTTCGGGCTGGTCCACCGGACGTTTCATCAGTTCGTCCAGGCCCTGGCGGGCGACGCGGGCCTGTTGCCAGCGGGCAAAGATCCCGGAAATCTGCGCCAGGGGCGCCATCATCCGTGAGGCCAGGATCGAAGAACCGACCAGGGCGCCGGTGGTCATTTCGCCGCGCATCACCAGGTAGCAGCCCGCCAGCAGCACCGTGACGTAGACCAGGCTTTGCAGCTCCTGGGTCCAGGTCAGCAGCATGTTAGTCAGGTGCCGTTGCTTGATGGCGATATCCGCTGCGACGGCGTGCATCTGGTTCCACTGATTCTGAAAGCGCGGTTCGGCGCGCAGCAGCTTGATGTCTTCGATGCCTTGCACCGCTTCCACCAGCAAGGCGTTGCGCAGCGCCGCCTCGCGCATGCCCTCGGCCGAGAGCCGGGCCAGGGGTTTCTGCACCAGCAGCCCGGGCAGGATCAGCAGCGGCAGAGCGGCCAGGGCCACGTACACCAAGGGCCCGCCGGTGAGGTAGAGGATCACCAAAAACAACAGGACAAAGGGCAGGTCGGTGATGGCGCCGAGGGTGGTCGAGGTGATCAGTTCGCGCACTTGTTCCAGCTCGCGAATCTGCGCGATGAAGGTCCCGGTGGACTTGGAGCGGACATCGTTGCGCAGGCGCAGGGCATGGCCGAAGACCTGGTCGGTGATTTTCAGGTCGGCGCGCTTGCCGATCATGTCGGCGACCTTCGAACGGGCCATGCGCAACAGGAACTCGAAGCCGATCGCCAGCAGCACCCCGATAAACAGGACCCACAAGGTCGGTTCCGATTGGGCGGGTATGACGCGGTCGTAGACCTGCATGGAAAAAATCACCCCGGCCAGGGCCAGGATGTTGGCCACAGTTGCCGCCAGCAGCACGTCGCCGTAACGCTTCCAGTCACGCAGGGCGATGCGCCAGAACCAGTCGGGGCGGTAGGGCTTGATGTAGTCGTCGACCCGGGCGTCGTCAACCGACGATTCCGGGCGCAGGATCGCCACCCGCACGGCGCGCTCGCGCAACTGGCCGAGCCGCAGGTTGATGAACAGACCCTGTTCGCCGCTTTTCAGCACGCTGATATTGCCCGCGGTGTCGGCCTTGTCGATGATCGCCACCTGCCCGTCCTCGAGTTCCACCGCCAGTGGCAGGCGCCAGGGGTCGAGCGCCGCCTCGGAGAACGCCTCGAATCGCAAGATCAGACCCATTTGCCCGGCCATGCGCCGCAGCACCGCATCCGGGTCGTTGCCATGCTCCCAGGCGAGGGAGACGCGCACGGTTTCTTCGGAGACGTCCATGCGGTAGAACCGGGCGATGTTGAGCATGGCTTCGAGCCAGGGTTGGTAGGCTGCGGCGTTGTTCATGGGTGGTTTTCGCCCTGTGCGGTAGGTGGGGTGTCCAGGCCATAGGCCTGGCGACTGCGGCCAGCCGCGCCGATGTAGGTGATCAGGCCCAGCCAGAAATCATGGCGCGCGGTTTCCTGGTCGGCGGCGGCCTGGTAGACCTCCTGCTCGGCGTTGAGCAGGTCGAGCACCGAGCGCGTGCCGACGCTGTACTGCTCGCGGTACAGCGCACGGGTTTCACTCATGCTGGCCATGCGTTGCGCGAGGATGCCGAGCCTGGCCCGGGCCCCGATTGCCAGTTCATGGGCGCGCAGGAGGGCGTCTTCGGCCGTCAGGCGGCTTTCGTTGATGGTGGATTCGGCATGCTCGATGGCGGCGTTGGCGCCTCGGACCTGAGCCGAGATCGCCCCCCCTTCGTATAACGCCATGGAGCCGGTCAGGGTCAGGGTGTTGTAGCTGCCGTGGCGGATCCCGTTGTTCGGGTTGGTGCCGCTGAGGGCCTGGTTCGCCGTGGCCTCCAGGGCCAGGGTTGGATAGCGCTGGGCCTTGGCGTTTTGCAGTTGCCCGTAGGCCGAGCGGCGATCCGCCTCGGCGGCCAGCACATCGGGCAGCAAGCCGTAGTCGGGTGAGGTGTCGAGTTGGGCCAGGCGCTCCAGGTCCGGCGGCAAATCGGCGACCCTGGCCGGCAGCGCGGCGCCAACCAGGGTTTTCAGGCGCGCCCGCCATTGATTGAGCGAGGTGCCCACTTGCTGGCTGTTGGCCTGGGCGCTTTGCAGGCGCGTGGTGGCCTGGATGAAGTCCGACTGCGGCGTCAGCCCGGAGTCGGCCCGCAGCTTGACCCGCTGCAGCACATCCTCGACCGCGACCACCTGGTCCCGGGCGATCTGCAGCAGGCTCTGTTGCCGATGCACTTCAAGGATGGCCTCGGCGGTCTGCCCGGCGATGCTGTCGACCTGCTTGAGCAGCAGCGCCTGTTGTTTGAACACCTGGCCCTGGGCCTGGGTCACCGAGCCCTCGACCTTGCCGAAGTCATGCAGCATCTGCGACAGCGACACCGTCGCCACCTGGCCATAGCCATAGGTGTTGACGCGCCCGGAGTTCATCCCGGCATTGACCTTGGGGTAGTAACCGGCCCTGGCCACATCGACCTGGCCTTGCTGCTGCTCGATGGCACTGACCGCGGAAATGATCGAAGGGTGACGGCTGACGGCGATGGCGACAGCTTCGAACAGGCCCAGGGTCGCCGCTGGCAGCGTGTTGAAGGTCAAGGGTTGGAGGGCAGGGGCGTCTTGTCCCAGCTCGGTCGCCAGCGCCTGCGCGCCTGGTGTCTGGACCGTCCTCGAGGGACCCTGCGACAACCATGGCAGGTTGGCTTGTATTGCCTGGGCAGGCGTATCGCAGACACTAGCGAGTAATAAGCCGAGGGGCCAGTAGTGCAGTCTGGGCATATGCTCCGATGTCCTGGTCAATAACTAAACATGCACTTGCGGGTGCCGGCTAATAAGGAAAGTGATCGATTTGGTACGGTGCGGAATAGATAACTTTCAATAGGTTGTCCGGATATTTACGGTATTTGTATCCTGGAGAAGCGGCATGTTCAGCGTGGTTCGTAAGTGATCGGTGGGTTTATGTGCCGGACCGAGGCTAGCACCTCGTTTGAGCGTGCATGGGGTTGTGTGTCAATTGTTGACAATTGATCCGGTGGAGTTATGCCGGTCGGATTGATTTTATTAACTATTTGAATTTTATTGATTTATTTTTTGTTGTTGGTGTTTTTAAGAGGGTTGTTCTGCTGGGTTATATCTATTTGAATGGGTTATTGTTCGATAACTTTAGTTTATGGTCGATTCGTATAAAAAAGACGGGTGTTGTTGGAGTTGTCGAACTTTCATGATGTTTTCCTGTTTGTGAACAATTGTCACGTACGCCGTGATAGTGCAGCCGCCGTTGCTACGTTTACCTCAACTTCAAGTGCTGTTAAGCCCTTATTGCAACGAGGTAGATCCAGTGGACATGTCAATTTCCATTATCGATAAAGCCACTCAAAAACAGCTGTCGGTGGTCGGGCAGGAAGTGTCGTTGCACGGGCCGTCGGTTATCCGCCTGACAGGCAAACGCAGTGAGCTGCACCAAGTGGTGCGTGAAGGCGACAGCCTGAACTTGACCCTGGCATCCGGAGCGGTGATCAAGGTTCACGGGTTTTTCCCGACCCAGGGGCCTCAGCAAAACCAACTGGTGCTGCAGGACGGCAAGCAGTTGTTGCAGATGGAGTCGGTCGACGATGGCCTGGTGAGCGCGCGATTTGTGCCCATCGACTCGATTGATCCGTTGCTGGTCTACGCCCATTTCGACCTGTCGACCCTGGCCTGGATCGTCGGTGGGCTGGCATTGGCCGGGGCCGGTGCCGCCGCGCTCGCGGGGCGTAATGCCAGCAGCAACAAACACCCGGCAGCGCAGGGCCCGGAGCCCCTTGCGGCGCCTGTGTTCAGTGTGGAAGGCAATGCCGACGGCGGGTTGACCGTGGCTGGTACGGCGCCCGCCGGCAGCACAGTACGGGTGACCTACCCGGATGGCAGTTCCAGTAGCGTGCTGGTGGGCAGCGATGGCCACTTCAGCGTTACCTCCGGGCCCAATCAGCCGTCGGGCCCGGTCAGTGCGCAGAGCACGGACAGCAGTGGCCATAGCAGCACTTCGGCCACCACCGGTTATGTCGATACCTCGGCGCCGCAACCACCCACTCAAACCGTCAGCGCCAACCCCGATGGCACGTTGACGGTCACGGGCACGGCAGAACCTGGCAGTACGGTGAAAGTGACCTACGCCGACGGCAGCTCAAGCACCGTGGTCGCCGATGCCACGGGGCACTACAGCACCAGTTCCAGCACGGTCCAAAGCAGCGGCAACGTGAGCGTCACCGCGACCGATGTGTCGGGCAACGCCAGCACCGCGACCACCAGCGTCTTCACTGACACGGTCGCTCCGCAACCTGCGACTGAAACCGTGACGGCCAACCCTAATGGCACGCTGACGGTAACCGGCCACGCGGAACCGGGCAGCACAGTGGTGGTGACCTACCCCGATGGCAGCTCAAGCACCGTGGTTGCCGATGCCTCGGGGCACTACAGCGCCAGCTCCAGTACGGTACAAGGCAATGGCAGCGTCACCACCACCAGTACCGATGCGGCAGGTAATACCAGCACCGCGACCACCGGCACCTATACCGACACCAGCGCCCCGCAATCTCCGACTCAAACTTTCACGGCCAACCCCGATGGCACGCTGACGGTCATGGGCACGGCAGAACCGGGCAGCACGGTGACGGTGACTTACGCCGATGGCAGCTCAAGCAGCGTGGTCGCCGATGCGGCGGGGCACTACAGCACCAGTTCCAGCACGGTCCAAGGCAGTGGCAGCGTGAGCGTCACCGCGACTGATGCGGCGGGCAATAGCAGCACGGCGACTACCAGTACCTATGTCGACACCACGGCGCCGCAAGCGCCCAGCCAGACCCTCACCACCCATCCTGATGGCACGCTGACGGTTTCCGGCAGCGCCGAGCCGGGCAGTACGGTGACGGTGACCTATGCCGATGGCAGTTCCAGCACCGTGGTCGCCGACGCCACCGGGCACTACAGCACCGGCTCCAGTACCGTGCAGACCAGCGGCACGGTGAGTGTCACCGCGACCGATGCCGCAGGTAATACCAGCGCAGCGGATGCCAGCACCTATGCCGATACCACCGCGCCACAAGCACCGATTGAAAGCGTTTCCAGCAACCCGGACGGCACGCTGACGGTCAGTGGTACCGGGGAACCGGGCAGCACGATAAACGTCACCTACCCCGATGGCACGTCGGGCACGGCACTGGTCGATGCCTCGGGGCACTACAGCACCACCTCGAGCACCCCGCAAAGCAGCGGCAATGTGTCGGTCAGTGCCACCGATGTGGCGGGCAATACCAGCGCAACGGACGTCAGCACCTATACCGATACCAGCGCACCGCAAGTTCCGACTCAAACCATCGCTGCCAACCCCGACGGCACGCTGGCGGTGACCGGCACTGCGGAGCCGGGCAGCACGGTGACGGTGACCTACGCCGATGGCAGCTCAAGCACCGTGGTTGCCGATACGTCCGGGCACTACAGCACCAGCTCCAGCACGGTACAGAGCAGCGGTGGCGTGAGCGTTATCGCGACAGATGCGGCGGGCAATGCCAGTGGGCCGAGCACCGGCGTCTATACCGATACCAACGCCCCGCAATCTCCGGCTGAAACCGTCACGGCCAACCCCGACGGCACGCTGACGGTAAGCGGCACGGCGGAACCGGGCAGCACGGTGACGGTGACCTATGCCGACGGCAGTACAAGCACCGTTGTCGCCGACGCCTCGGGGCACTACAGCACCGGTTCCAGCACGGCGCAGAGCAGCGGCAGCGTCAGCGCCACAGCAACGGATGCGGCGGGCAATACCAGCGCCGCGACCACCAGCGTCTATACCGACACCACGGCCCCGCAATCTCCGACTCAAACCATCACGGCCAATCCCGACGGCACGCTGGCGATCACCGGCACTGCGGAGCCGGGCAGCACAGTGACGGTGACCTACGCCGATGGCAGCTCAAGCAGCGTGGTCGCCGATACGTCCGGGCATTACAGCACCAGCTCTAGCACGGTACAGAGCAGCGGTGGCGTGAGCGTTATCGCGACAGATGCGGCGGGCAATGCCAGTGCGCCGAGCACCGGCGTCTATACCGATACCAACGCTCCACAAATGCCTAGCCAGACCCTCACCACCAATCCTGATGGCACGCTGACGGTTTCCGGCAGCGCCGAGCCGGGCAGTACGGTCACGGTGACCTACGCCGATGGCAGTTCAAGCACCGTGGTTGCCGATGCCAGCGGGCATTACAGCACCGGCTCCAGTACCGTGCAGACCAGCGGCGCGGTGAGCGTCACCGCAACCGATGCTGCCGGTAATACCAGCGCGGCAGCGGTCAGTACCTATACCGACACCACTGCGCCACAGGCACCGAGCGAGGGCGTCTCCAGCAACCCGGACGGCACGCTGACAGTCAGCGGTACGGCGGAAGCTGGGAGCACGGTCAGCGTCACCTACCCCGATGGCACTTCGGGTACAGCGCTGGTCGATGCCACCGGGCACTACAGCGCCACCTCGACCACGGCGCAAAGCAGCGGCAATGTGTCGGTCAGCGCCACCGATGTGGCGGGCAATACCAGCCCGCCGACCACCAGCGCCTATACCGATACCACGGCGCCGCAAGCGCCCAGCCAGACCCTCACCACCCATCCTGATGGCACGCTGACGGTGGCCGGCAGCGGCGAACCGGGCAGCACGATAAACGTTACTTACCCCGATGGCACCTCGGGCACGGCGCTGGTCGATGCCTCGGGGCACTACAGCACCAGCTCCAGTACCGTGCAGACCAGCGGCACGGTAAGCGTCACCGCGACCGATGCCGCGGGTAATACCAGTGCCGCGGACGCCAGTAGCTATATCGATACCACCGCGCCACTAGCACCGGTCGAAAGTATCTCCAGCAACCCGGACGGCACGCTGACAGTCAGCGGTACGGCGGAACCCGGCAGTACGGTCAGCGTCACCTACCCCGATGGCACCTCGGGCACGGCCCTGGTCGATGCCACGGGCCACTACAGCACCACCTCGGGCACGCCGCAAACCAGCGGCAGTGTGGCGGTCAGTGCCACCGATGCCGCAGGCAATACCAGTGCCTCCACCACCTCCGGCTACACCGACACTGCGCCACCCCTGGCGCCGAGCCAGAGTGTCAGCGCCAATCCTGACGGCACCTTGAGCGTTTCCGGCACGGCGGAGGCGGGCAGTTCGGTGACCATCACTTACCCCGACGGCAGCACCAGCACCGCGCTGGTCGACGGGACCGGGCATTACACCACCACCTCGGGCACACCGCAGATCAGCGGCAGCCTGAGCGCCATCGCCACCGATGCCGCCGGCAATAGCAGCGCGTCCACCAGCGCACCCTATGTCGACACCTTGCTGCCGACGGCGACCGCCGCCATCAGTGCCGTGACTTCGGACACCGGCAGCAGCACCAGCGATTACCTGACCAGCGACTCCAGCCTGGTGGTCAGCGCGACCCTGACCGGAACACTCAACCCCGGCCTGGGCGACAAGGTGCAGATCTCGGTGGACGGCGGCGCCACCTGGCACGACGCGGCGCTGGTCAGCGGCAGTACCTTTGCCTTCGACAATACCGCCAGCCCCCTGGCCGACGGCAGCTACCTGTTCGAAGCCCGGGTCATCAACGCGGCAGGCAACCCCAGCCCGGCCGGCACCCAGGCCGTGGTGATCGACACCTCGACCCCCAGCGCCAGTGAAACCATCAGCCTCGACGCCATCACCACCGACAGCGGCGCCAGCAGCAGCGACTTCATTACCAGCGACAACACCTTGGTGCTCAACGGCACCCTGGGCACTGCCCTGGCAGCGGGCGAGGGCGTGCGTATCAGCCTGGACGGCGGCGCTACCTGGCATGACGCGGCGGTCAGCGGCACCGCCTGGAGCTACGACAACACCAGCAACACCCTGGCCGATGGCATTTATGCGGTGCAGGTGCAGGTGATCGATACCGCCGGCAATATCGGCCAGAGTGCGAGCCAAAATGTGCAGATCGACAGCACGCCTCCGGTCGCCAGTGAAACCATCAGCATCGATGCCATCACCACCGACACCGGCGCCAGCAGCAGCGACTTCATCACCGGTGATAACACCCTGGTGCTCAGTGGCAGCCTCGGTACGGCCCTGGCGGCGGGCGAGGGGGTTTACCTCAGCCTGGATAACGGCCTGACCTGGCACGCGGCCGCTGTCAGTGGCACCCAGTGGAGTTATGACAACAGCGCCATTGCGGTTGCCGATGGCACCTACCACCTGCTGGTGCAGGTGGTCGACAGTGCCGGCAACCTTGGCCAAAGCGCCAGCCAGACGGTGGTGGTCGATACCCAGGCGCCAGCGGCCAGCGAGACGGTGAGTATCGCCGGGATTTTCCTCGACACCGGGATCGGCGCCAGCGATTTCATTACCAGCGACCACGGTCTGTTTTACTTCGGCAATCTCGCCACGGCGCTGCCCAGTGGCGAGGGTGTGCAACTGAGCGTCGATGGTGGCGTCACCTGGAACGACGCGACGCTCTCCGGCGCCAGTTGGAGCTATGACGGTATCGGCCAGCCGCTGCCTGACGGCACCTATACCATTGAGCTGCGGGTGATCGACAGCGCCGGCAATATCGGCCAGACCGCTAGCCAGCCCCTGGTGATCGACAGCAGCGCCCCGGCGGCCAGTGAAACCATCGCCATCGCATCGATTACCAGCGATACCGGGAGCAGTAGCAGCGACTTCATCACCGGCGACAACACCTTGATATTCAGCGGCACCCTGGGCACGGCCCTGGCGGTGGATGAAGGCGTGCGTATCAGCCTGGATGGCGGAACCTCCTGGCAAGTCGCAACGGTCAGCGGCACGAACTGGAGCTACGACAACAGCGCCAGCACCCTGGCCGATGGCACTTACACCGTGCAGGTTCAGGTGGTTGATACGGCAGGCAATATCGGTCAAAGCGCGAGCCAGGCGCTGGTGATCGACACCACGCCACCGGCGTCCAGCGAGACGGTCACCATTATCTCGATCGTCACGGACACCGGTGCCAGTGCCTCCGACTTCATCACCAGCGACAGTAGCCTGGTGTTCAACGGTGGCCTGGGCGCGGCCCTGAGTCCGGATGAGTCGGTGCGCATCAGCCTGGACGGCGGCGTCACCTGGCACGCGGCGGCCGTCAGTGGCACCGCCTGGAGTTTTGATAACAGCGCCAATACCCTGGCCGACGGCACCTACAACGTGCAGGTGCAGGTCATCGATAGCGCCGGCAATATCGGCCAGCGCGCCAGCCAGAATGTGCTGATCGACAGCACGCCACCGGCGGCCGGTGAGACCATCACCATCGCCTCGATCAGCAGCGACAGCGGCAGCAGTAGCAGCGACTTCATCACCAACGACAGCACCCTGTTGTTCAACGGCAACCTCGGCAGCAGCCTGGCGGCGGGCGAGGGCGTGCGCCTGAGCCTGGACGGCGGCAGCACCTGGCATGACGCAACGGTCAGCGGCAACTCCTGGAGCTACGACAATACGGCGAACAACCTGGCCGATGGCACGTACAGCGTGCAGGTCCAAGTGATCGATACCGCCGGCAATATCGGCCAGACCGCCAGCCAGAGCCTGGTGGTCGATACCCGCGCGCCGCTGGCCAGTGAAACCATCACCCTGGCCTCGATCACCACCGACAGCGGCATCAGCAATAGCGACTTCATCACCAGCGACAATAGCCTGGTGTTCAACGGCAACCTGGGCACGGCGCTGGCGGTGGGCGAGGGCGTGCGCATCAGCCTGGACGGTGGCGCCACGTGGCAGAGCGCCAGTGTCAGCGGCACCCAGTGGAGTTTTGACAACAGTGCCAATGCCCTGGCCGATGGCACCTACAGTGTGCAGGTGCAGGTGATCGACAGCGCCGGCAACCTCGGGCAGAGCGCCAGCCAGAGCGTGGTCATCGACAGCACCGCGCCGCTGGCGGGAGAGACCCTGAGCATCGATTCGATCGCGCGCGATACCGGCGCCAGCGCCAGCGACTTCATCACCAGCGATCACACCCTGCTGTATCGCGGCAGCCTGGGCCTGACACTGCCCAACGGCGAGGGCGTGCAACTGAGTACCGATGGCGGCGCCACCTGGCATGACGCCCAGGTCTCCGGCACCAGCTGGAGTTACGACGGCACCGGGCAATCGTTGCCCGATGGCAATTACACGGTGCAGGTACGGGTGATCGACCTGGCGGGCAATATCGGTCAGAGCGCCAGCCAGGCCCTGGTGATCGACAGCAGCGCGCCCAGCGCCAGCGAAACCGTGCTCATCACCGCGATCAACAGCGACACCGGCGCCAGTGCCACAGACTTCAATACCAGTGATCCAACCCTGGTGTTCAACGGCAGCCTCGGCGCGCCGCTGGCCAGCAACGAATCGGTGCAGATCAGCCTCGATAACGGCGTGACCTGGGTCACCGCCAACACCAGCGGCAGCACCTGGAGTTATGACAACAGCGCCAACACCCTGGCCGATGGCACTTACGCAGTGCAGGTTCAGGTGATCGACACGGCCGGCAATATCGGCCAAATCACCAGCCAGACCCTGGTGGTCGACACCACGCCGCCAGCGGCCAGTGAAAGCATTTCGATCCTGGCGATTACCCGCGACAGCGGCGACAACGGCAATGACTTCATCACCAATGACCACCTGCTGCTGTTCAACGGCAGCCTGGGGGCGCCACTGACGGCGGGAGAGGGGGTACGGATCAGCCTGGACGGTGGCGTCAGTTGGAGCAGCGCCACCGTCAGTGGCACCAACTGGAGCTATGACAACACCGCGCAGAACCTGGCCGATGGCAGCTACAGCATTCAGGTGCAGGTGATCGACAGCGCCGGCAATATCGGCCAGAGCGCCAGCCAGTTGGTGCAGATCGACAGCCTGGCGCCGACCGCCACGGCCAGCATCACGGCCATCAGCGGCGACACCGGGAGCA
Source organism: Pseudomonas sp. QD4 (assembly GCF_049199125.1). Taxonomy (NCBI): domain Bacteria; kingdom Pseudomonadati; phylum Pseudomonadota; class Gammaproteobacteria; order Pseudomonadales; family Pseudomonadaceae; genus Pseudomonas; species Pseudomonas sp. QD4. Next base: position 1,545,556 of record NZ_JBLZOM010000001.1, on the reverse strand, counting down.
GTGCCAGCGATTTCATCACCGCCGACAACACCCTGGTGATCAACGCCCACCTCAACGGTACCCTGGCCAGCAACGAACAGGTGCAGATCAGCCTGGACGGCGGCAGCACCTGGCAGACGGCGAGCCTGGTGAGCGGCAGCACTTATGCCCTGGACAACAGCAGCCAGGTCCTGTCTGACGGTACCTATCAGTTTGCCGCACGGGTCACCGACCTCGCCGGCAACACCAGCCCGCTGGCCAGCCAGACCGTGGTGATCGACACAGGCGCGCCATTGACCGGCAACAGCGTCAGCATCAGCAGTTACACCGACGACGTAGCGCCCCAGGTCGGCAACTTCGGCGATGGCAGCAGCACCAACGACACCACGCCGCTGCTCAACGGCACGGTCAGCGGACTGAACAGCGGCGACAGCGTGCAGATCTATCAAGGCGCCACGCTGCTGGGCAATGCCACGGTCACCGGTGGCGTCTGGACCTATGGCCTGCCGACCCTGGCCCAGGGCAGCTACAGCTTGCACGCGGCCATCAGCGATGCGGCGGGCAACCTCGGCACCCAATCGTCGAGCTTCAGCCTGACGGTGGACACCAGCGCGCCGACCCAGGGGCTGGTGATCGGCAGCATCAGCAGCGACACCGGGGCCAGTGCCAGCGACTTCATCACCGACGACAACACGCTGCTGATCAGCGGCACCCTGAGTGCCCCTCTGGGCGTTGGCGAGACCGTGCAACTGGCGCTCAATGGCGGGCTCAACCCGGCCACCGCCACTGTGGTCGGCACCACCTGGAGCCTGGACCTGACCGGCACGGCCCTGGCCGACGGCACCTACCATGCCCAGGCCTGGGTCCTGGATGCCGCCGGCAACAAAGGCCCGGTCAGCAGCCAGGATGTGCTGATCGACACCAGCGTGCCGACGGCCAGTATCAGCATCGACACCGTCAGTCAGGACACGGGCCTCAGCGCCAGTGACTTCATCACCAATGACCCGACCCTGGTGCTCGGCGGCACTCTGGGCTCGGCGCTGGGCAGCGGCGAGTCGGTACAGATCAGCCTCGACGGCGGCAGCACCTGGCTGGCGGCCAGCAGCAGCGGCACCCAGTGGAGCTACGACAACACCGGCAATGTCCTGGCCGATGGCAACCACGCCTTGCAGGCGCGGGTGATAGACCTGGCCGGCAATATCGGCAGCCTGGCCAGCCAGACCCTGGTGGTCGATACCACGCCGCCTACCAGCGGCAACAGCCTGGCCATTGTCAGTTACACCGACAATGTTGCGCCCCAGGTCGGCAGCTTCGGCGACGGCACCTTTACCAACGACAGCACGCCGTTGCTCAACGGTACGGTCAGCGGCTTGAACAGCGGCGACAGCGTGCAGGTCTACCAAGGCAGCACCCTGCTCGGCACCGCCAGCATCAGCGCTGGCACCTGGACCTACCAACTGAGCGGCCTGACCGAAGGCAGCACGACCTATCACGCGGTGATCGTCGACAGCGCCGGCAACCTCGGTACGGCTTCTGGCAACTTCAGTCTGACCCTGGACACCACGGCGCCAAGCGCCAGTGAAACCCTGGCAATTACCGCCATCAGCGGCGACACCGGCAGCAGTGGCAGCGACTTTGTCACCAGCGACAACACCTTGCTGATCAGCGGCAGCCTGGGCACCCCCCTGGCCAGCGGCGAGGGCGTGCAACTGAGCCTGGATGGCGGCAGCACCTGGTTCAACGCCAGCGTCAGCGGCAGCAGCTGGAGCTACGACAACAGTGCCAGCACCCTGGCCGATGGCAGCTACACCCTGCAGGCCCGGGTGGTGGATGCCGCCGGAAACGTCGGCCAGGTTGCCAACCACAACCTGGTGGTCGACACCACCGCGCCGACCGCGCTGGTCAGTATCGATTCGATCTCCCAGGACAGCGGGATCAGCGGCAACGACTTCCAGACCAACGACAGCACGCTGATGTTCTTCGGCACCCTCAGCACCAACCTGCCCACCGGTGAGAGCGTGCAGATCAGCCTCGACGGCGGCAGCACCTGGCACGCTACCGAGGTCAATGGCGCGGGCTGGACCTACGACAACACCGCCAATGTGTTGCCTGACGACACCTACACCGTATTTGTCCGGGTCATCGACGCCGCCGGCAACGTCGGCAGCCTGGCGGCCCAGACCGTGGTCATCGACAGCAGCGCGGCCAGCGGCAACCTGATCGAAATCCTCACCATCAGCAATGACAGTGGCTTGAGCAATCAGGACTTCGTGACCAACGACCCGACGCTGATCATTTCCGGCGACCTGGGTTCGCCCCTGGCGGCCAACCAGCATGTGGAGGTCAGCCTGGACGGCGGAACCAGTTGGCACACCGGCACCAGCCTCGGCACCAGTTGGAGCTACGACAACACGGCCCAGACCCTGGCCGATGGCAGCTATGCCATGCAAGCCCGGATCATTGACGATTTTGGCAACGTCGAGCAGACCACCAGCGACACCCTGCGTATCGACACCACGGCCCCGGCGGCCAGCGAAACCCTCGCTATCACCTCCGTCAGCAGCGACACCGGCAGCAGCGCCAGCGACTTCATTACCAGCGATCACACCCTGGTCTTCAGTGGCACCCTGGGCACGGCATTGGCTGCGGGCGAGGGCGTGCAATTGAGCCTCGACGGCGGGGGGACCTGGGTCAGTACCAGTGTCAGCGGCACAGGCTGGAGTTATGACAACAGCGGCAATGCCATGGCCGATGGCAGCTACACCTTGCTCGCCCGGGTGGTGGACACCGCCGGCAATATCGGCCAGGAGGCCAGTCAGAACCTGCTGATCGACAGCAGCGCGCCCAGCGCCACCAGCAGCATCAGTGCCATCAGCCACGACAGCGGCAGCAGCGCCACGGACTTCATCACCAACGACAGCACCCTGCTGGTCGATGCCACATTGAGCGGCACCCTGGGGGTTGGAGAATCGCTGCAGATTTCCATTGATGGCGGCGCGACCTGGCACAACAGTGGCCTGCTCAGCGGCAGTACCTATGAGTACGATGCCACGGGCACCAGCCTGACGGATGGCAGCTACAGCTTCCAGACCCGCGTCGTCGACGCGGCTGGCAACATCGGTGCGATCAGCAGCCAGAATGTAGTGATCGACACCACGGCCCCCAGCGCCACCGCCAGCATCAGTGCAATCACCAGCGACACGGGCTCCAGCTCCAGCGACTACCTCACCAGCGACCACACGTTGCTGATCAACGCCAACCTCTCCGGGACCCTGGGCAGCGGCGATCAGTTGCAGATCTCCACCGACAACGGCAGCACCTGGCACACCGCGAGCCTGCTCAGCGGCAACACCTATCGCTACGACAACAGCGGCGTCAGCCTGGCCGATGGCAGCTACAGCTTCCAGGCGCGGGTGGTGGACGCCGCCGGTAATCCCGGAACCTCCAGCAGCCAGGCGGTGGTTATCGACAGCACGGCCCCGGTCGAGAGCATCACCCTGAACAGCCTCAGCCCTGATACCGGCGTCAGCGGCAGCGACTTCATTACCTCGGCCAACCGCCTGAACTTTGGCGGCACCCTGGGCAGTGCCCTGGCCAGCGGCGAGGGCGTGCAACTGAGCCTGGATGGCGGCAGCACCTGGGTCGGCGCCACGGTCAGCGGCAGCACCTGGAGTTACGACAACAGCGCCAGCGTCCTGGCCGACGGCAGCTACACGGTGCAGGCGCGCATCATCGACAGCGCCGGCAATAGCAGCGTGCCGGTCAGCCACGGGCTGCAAATCGACACCAGTGCGCCCAGTGCCACGGCCACGGTGACCGCGATCAGCAACGACAGCGGCTCCAGCGCCAGCGACTTCATCACCAACGACAACACCCTGCTGGTCAACGCCACCCTCAATGGCAGCCTGGGCAGTGGCGAGTCGCTGCAGATCTCTCTGGACAACGGCAGCACCTGGCACACCGCGAGCCTGGTCAGTGGCAGCACCTACCAGTACGACAACAGCGCCAGTGTCCTGGCCGATGGCAGCTACAGCTTCCAGGCCCGGGTGCTGGACACGGCGGGTAATCCCGGCCTGAGCAACGCCCAGGTGGTGGTGATCGACACCAGCGCGCCCACCAGCGGCAACAGCGTTGCCATCAGCAATTACACCGATAACGTGCTGCAACAAGTCGGCAACTTCGGCAGCGGCAGCAGCACCAACGACACCACGCCGCAGCTCAACGGTGTGGTCAGCGGGCTGCAGGCCGGCGACCTGGTGCAGATCTACCAGGGCGCCACCTTGCTCGGCAACGCCAGCGTCAGCGGCAGTACCTGGTCCTATCAGCTCGGCACCCTGGCCGAAGGCGCCTACAGCTACACCGCCGCGATTACCGACAGCGCCGGCAACAAGGGCACCACCTCGGGCAGCTTCGCCCTGGTGGTGGACACCACTGCGCCGGCGGCCAGTGAAACCATCAGCATCGTCGCAGTCAGCAGCGACACCGGCACCAGCGGCGACTTCATTACCAGCGACAACACCCTGGTGCTCAGCGGCACCCTGGGCAGCACCCTGGCCAGTGGCGATATTGCCCAGGTCAGCCTGGACGGCGGCAGCACCTGGCTCAATACCACGGTCAGCGGCAGCACCTGGAGTTACGACAACAGCGCCAGCGTGCTGGCCGATGGGGTCTACAACCTCAAGGCACGGGTGGTGGACGGCGCCGGCAACCAGGGCGCCACTGCCAATCAGGTGCTGGTGGTGGACACCATTGCGCCAACCGAAAGCATCGCCATCGTCAGCATCAACCAGGACACCGGCACCAGCAGCAGCGACTTCAACACCAGCGACACCACCCTGGTGTTCAGCGGTACCCTGGGCGCGGCCCTGGGCAGTGGCGAAAGCGTGCGCATCAGCCTGGATGGCGGCAGCACCTGGCGCACTGCGCTGGTCAGCGGCAACACCTGGAGTTACGACAACAGCGCCAGCAGCCTGGCCAGCGGCAGCTACAGCGTGATTGCCCAGGTCATCGACAGCGCCGGCAACCTGGGCAACAGCGCCAGCCAGACGGTCATCGTCGACCCCGTGGCGCCCACTGCCAGCCCCAGCATCGTGTCGATCACCAACGACACCGGCGCCAGTGCCAGCGACTTCATCACCCGCGACAACACCCTGGTGTTCCAGGGCACCCTCAGCGCGCCCCTGGCGGCGGGCGAGGGCGTGCAGTTCAGTATCGATGGCGGCAGCACCTACCTGGTGGCCAGCGTTTCCGGCACCACCTGGAGCTACGACTACACCGGCAGCGCGTTGCCCGATGGCAACTACAACATCAAGGTGCGGGTGTTCGATACCGCCGGCAACATTGGCCTGACCGCCAACCAGACGCTGGTCATCGACACCAGCGCGCCGGCCCAGAGCATTCTCATTACCTCGGTCAGCCCGGACAGCGGCACCAGCAGCAGCGACTTTGTCACCGCCAGCCACAGCCTGGTGTTCAACGGCAGCCTGGGCGCGGTCCTGGGGGCCAATGAAAGCGTGCAGATCAGCCTCGACGGCGGCAGCACCTGGCAGGCCGCAAGTACCACCGGCACCAACTGGACCTTCAACAACAGCGCCAACAGCATGGCCGACGGCACTTACAGCGTGCAGGCTCGGGTGATCGACGCTGCGGGCAATATCGGCAACCTGGCGACCCAAAGCCTGGTGATCGACAGTGTCGCGCCAACCGCCACCGCGACCATCAGCGCCATCAGCCAGGATGCCGGCACCAGTGCCAGCGACTTCATCACCAATGACCAGACCTTGCTGGTCAACGCCACGCTCAGCGGCACCCTGGGCAGTGGCGAGGCGCTGCAGATCTCGCTCAACGGCGGCAGCACCTGGCAGAACGCAACCCTGGTCAGCGGCACGACCTACCAGTTGGACAACACCGGCAATACCCTGGCGGCCGGCAGCTACACCTTTGAGGCGCGGGTGGTCGACAGCGCGGGCAACGCCAGCAGCGCCGGAACCCAGGCGGTGCTGATTTCCACCACCGGCCCGGCCGTCACCGCCCTGGCCGTGTCCAGTGTCAGTACCGACACCAACTCGGCGCTGGCCGCAGGCACCGCCAGCACCACCAACAGCGGCACCAACAGTGACCTGGTGACCCGCGACACCTCGCTTACCGTATCCGGTACCTACAGCGGCACGCTGCTGGCCAGCGACGTGTTGCAGATCAGCAGCGACGGCGGCAGCACCTGGAACAGCACCACGGTCAACACCGGCACCCATACCTGGAGCTACCTCGACCCCATCAGCCACGCCAGTTCCGTCACCTATCAACTGCGCAGTTTCAACCTGGCCGGCAACATCGGCAGCGTCACCGCCTCGCAACTGGTCACGGTGGATACCGTCGCGCCGGTGCAGAGCCTGCTGGCACCCGCATTGGGCAGTGCCTATGACAGCGGGGTGCCGGGTGACCATGTCACCACCAACACATCCATGACCTTTACCAGCGCGCAAAGCCACACCGGCAGTGCGGGCGACACGGTGCTGCTGGTCAACGACGTAAACAATGACGGGGTCTACTCCGAAGGCATCGACAGCCTGATCGGCAGCGCCACGGTGGCTGCCGATGGCAGCTGGAGCCTGAGTGCCAGCGGCCTGGCGACCGGCTCTTATCACCTGGCCCTGATGCAGGTGGACGCGGCCGGCAACCGTTCGCGCTTGAGCGCCACTACCGAGGTCGATGTGGTCAGCGCCAATGATCATGCGCCCCTGGCCAACACCGGTTGGGGCGGCGCTAATACCGCGGGTGACACTGAAAATAAGGGCACCGCCTATACCCTGGGTACCAATGGCCTGTGGGAGTTCTACAGCAACCTGTCGGTGTACAACTCCACGGGGCTGACCAGCTACAGCGCCACCTCCCTGGCCAGCGGCACCACCGCCACCTCGGTCAACAACGTGACCTTTGTTGACTACAACCGCGACGGCTTCATGGATGTGCTGGGCGTCGACTTCAATTACACCGACGGTCAGCAGTCCTGGACCTACAACGGCAGCAGCTACACCGCGTTCCAGATCAGTGGCGCCAGCGGCGGCGTCTATGACGGGCACGGTACGGTGGTGGCCTATGATAAGACCGGCGACGGGTACATCGACCTGGCCTATGGCGATTCCTCCCTTCCGGGGGATGCCAATGCGTCCGGCGGCATCGACTCGCAACTGCTGGTCAACAACGCCGGGGTGCTGATCAAGGACAGCAACTTTGTGCAGACCCCAGCCACCGGCGGCGCCTCTTCGACTACCGGCCAGCCGTATTCGCAACTGTCGGGGGTCGATATCAACAACAACGGCACGGTCGACCTGGTGTTCCACCAGAACAACCCGGCCTACGCCAGCAACAACACCCTGGTGGTGCTGAGCAACAGCGGCACCGGCAGCCTCAGCGTCACCGCGACCCTGGCCGGTGTGTTTGCCAGCCCGGTGGAGAACTCCCAGACCATTTCCATGACCTGGGCCGACTTCAATGGCGACGGCTACATGGATCTGTACCTCAACTCCGGCCTGATCGGCTCGGACGGCACCACGGCCACCGCCAACGAAAGCCGCCTGTACTTCAACAACCAGGCCGGCAGCCTGAGCGCCAGCCCCCTGGGCTTTGGCGACAACCTCAACGGTGGCGCCTCGCTGGCGGTGGACTGGAACCACGATGGCGCCATGGACGTGATCGAGTTGCCGAACATCGGTGCAGCCTCGTCGTCGATCAACCTCTACACCAACAACGGCAGCGGTACCGCCTTTGCCACCAGCATCCTGGCCACCGCCATCAGCAACGTCAGCGGTGCGGTTGCCGCCGACTACAACTGGGATGGCGCGGTGGACCTGCTCTACTTCAGCACCGGCAACACCAGCGCCCGCTGGATTCAGAACACCAACGTGGTGCAGTACGGCACCAGCCTGCATCTACGCCTCCTCGATGCCAACGGCCTGACCGCCTACTACGGCAACACCGTGCAGTTGTACGACTCCAGCGGCAAGCTGGTGGGTACGCAAATGATCAACCCGCAGTCGGGCAGCAACACCAATGACAGCTCGTCGATCGTCAACTTCTATGGCCTGAGCGCCAGCCAGACCTACACCCTGGTACTGCTGCGCAACCTGGGCGGCGTATCGGCCGATGTCGGCGGGCTGGCAAGCGAAGGAGGGAACAGCATCGAGAGCGTCAACGCCAGCTGGACCGGGCTGGTCGCGGGCGCGGCCACCAGCGCCTATGTCCTGTCGGCCGAGACCGGCAGCAACAACGCCAACGGCAACTTCGTCGGCACCGGCTACAACGACACCTTTTTTGCCACCGCCGGCACCGATAGCTACAACGGCTCCGGCGGCTGGAGCAATGGGCGCTTCGGCACGCCGGTATGGAGCGCCACCGGTGGCGAGGACGTGGTCGACTTCATGCTGGCCGGCAGTACCGCAATCAACGTCAACCTCAATACCCTGACGGCCCAGGGCACCGGCTTCAACACCGCAACCTTCACCAGCATCGAGGGCCTTCGCGGCGGCTCAGGTAACGACACCTTCACCGCCAGCACCACGGCCCTGGTCAATAACCTGTTCGAGGGCCGTGGCGGCAACGACAGCTTCGTCCTCGGCAGCACCGGCGGCCATGCCACCCTGGTCTACAACCTGCTCAACAGCGGCAATGCCACCGGCGGCAATGCCACCGGCGGCAATGGCAGCGACCTGGCCAGCGGTTTTGTGGTCGGTAATCTGGTCAGTAGCGCCACCGCCGATGTGATCGACCTCAGTGGTCTGCTGTCCGGCTACATCGGCACCGCCTATGTCTACAAGGACGCCATCAGCGGCAAATTCGTGCTCGATGCGGCCTCCCAAGCACTGAACAATTACCTGAGCGTCAGCAATGATGGGAGCAACAGTTATGTGTCGGTCGACCTGACCGGCAGCGGCACCTTCGGCGCCTCCAATATCCTGCTGACCCTCAGCGGCGTGGTCACCGACCTTGCCACCTTGCTGGGCAACGACCAGTTGCTCCTGGCGTCCTCGAGTGCCGGTGCCTCGGTGGGGGTCAACACCCAGAGCATCCTCGACAGCACGCCGATCATCAGCGGCACCATCCCCTATGCGCTCGCCAGCGGCATGCACCTGGAGGTGATGCTCAACGGCGTCATCTACAGCTCGGCCACGGGGGCGGTGGTGGTCGACCCAACCAACAACACCTGGTACGTCCAGGTGCCCAACGCCAATGCCCTGACCAGCGGCACCTATGAGGTGGTCGCGGCGATATTCAACAGTGACGGCTCGGTGGCGGTCCAGGACCACAGCACCAATGAACTGACGGTATTGTCGCCGCCCACCGGCACCACCACGGTCACCGGCGAAACCTCGAACATCAGTGCCATGGGCATGGCCGTGGGCGACGTCAATAACGACGGCCTGTTCGACTACTTCAATGCCACCAGCATCTACACCCAGCTCGCCAGCAATGGCAGCAACATCAATAATTTCAGGGGCACCCTGCTGTACACCGAAGGCTCGGGCACCGGGCAACTGGGCAAGGTCAGCAGCGTGCAACTGCTGGATATCAACCGCAGCGGCAACCTGTCGGTGATGACCGAGCAAGCCAATACCTCCCAGGGCAACAACGACTTCATCAACAACGGTAACGGCGCCAGCTACACACTGCTCAACTACAGCTATGGCACCTTGATCTCTTGGGGCGGGCAGGTCGGTATCGATTTGAACAACGACGGCTACATCGACCTCGTCAGCGGCGACAAGTACACCGACAACTCCGGGGTCTACGAGCTCAACAACAAGAACGGCACCTTCACCAGCTATGACCTGGGGAGTACCAGCGACCCGCTGAGCGGGAGCACCAGCAACGGCAACATCAACGAGGACATAGGGGCGTTCGACCTTAACGGCGACGGCCGGGTCGATCTGCTGGGGCAATTCTGGGGCGGCTTCGGCGGTGCGGTGACCAACCTCACGGTGTTGCTGACCAGCAGCAATGGCCTGGTTTCGGCATTGGCCGCGAGCACGGCGGCGGGCACTCTGAAAACCATCACCAACGTGCTCTACCACGTGAACGCATCGGCCGGTAACACCTCCAGTTACCCGCCCGGCACCCAGAGCATGGACGTCGCCGATTTCAACGGTGACGGCAAACTCGACCTGTTCCTGGGGCAGACCAGTACCGCGGGCACCGCCAGCAGCGTGTACACCAGCGACGGCGCGGGCAACTTCACCCTGGCCACTACCTTGTCCAGCAGCACCCTGGCCGGCGGTGTCACCCTCAATACCGACTGGAATGGCGACGGCAAGCTCGATGTGTTCGAGTTCCAGGACAACCTGACCGACAGTACGACTCTGAAACTGCAGACCAGCTACGAGTACTGGCAGAACACCACGGCCAGCATTGGCGCCGCGCCGACCTTTAGCCGCACCCTGCTGAGTGTGAGCAGCGTCGCCACGGCGACCTCGATCACCGGTGCGGTAGCCGCGGATTTCAACTACGACGGCTCCCAGGACCTGCTGATCAACGCCAATGGCCAGGACGTACTGGTGGTCAACCCCAACGTGATCGCCGCCGGCACCAGCCTGCACCTGAAGATCGAAGACCCGGCGGGGCACAACACCTACGTCTCGCAGACCGTCAACCTCTACGACAGCAGCGGCACCCTGGTGGAGACGCGGATCCTCAATGGCCAGTACGGCTACGGCACCACCGATGACCGCGGCATCGTCGACTTCTATGGCCTGAACCCGGCCATGACCTACACCGCAGTACTGGTCAAGGCGGCGATTGTCGGCATCGACGGCGGCGAGGGCAGCGTCACCGGGGTCGCCGGGCTGGGTGGGGGCACCACGGTCAACAGCACCTGGACCGGCCTGACCCCTGGCGCGGCGACCCACGCCTATGTATTGACCGCCGACGCCAGCACCGACAGCACCACCGGCACCTTTGTCGGCAGCGGCTATGACGACACGTTCTTTGCCGGGCCCGGCACCAACACCTACAGCGGCTCGGGCGGTTGGGAAACCATCGCCGGCACCCCGGTCTGGAACAGTACGCTGGGCACCGACATCGTCGACTACAAGCTGGCCGGCAGCACTGCGCTGACCATCGACCTGAGCAACGCGGCCGCGCAGAACACCGGCTTCAACACCGCCACCTTCAAGAACATCGAAGGCCTGGCCGGGGGCTCGGGCAACGACACCTTCACCGACAGCGGCAGCGACAACACCTTCGAGGGCCGGGGTGGCAACGACACCTTCAACCTGACCCACGGCGGCCACGACACCCTGCTGTACAACGTGCTGGCCGGGGCTTCGGCGAACAACACCGGGGGCAATGGCAGCGATATCGTCAATGGCTTCAAGGTCGGCACCTGGGAGGGCACCGCCGGCACCCAACGCCTGGACGTGCATGCGTTGCTGGTGGGCTACAGCGGCGATGGCAGCGCCAGCTACCAGGGCGGCGTCGCCACCCTGGGCGCCGGTGCCGGCAATATCGGCAACTACCTGCAAGTGACCCAGAGCGGGGCCAATACCGTGATCAGCATCGACCGCGATGGCAGCGCCAGCACCTACAGCAGCGCCACCCTGGCCACCTTGCAGAACGTGCACACGGACCTGGCCACCTTGCTCGCCAACCATCAACTGACCGTGGTCTGAGACCACGCCGGCATAAAAAACCCGCCGATCGCAGCTGCGAAAGGCGGGTTTTTAATGGCCGGTGGCGCGCTGGGCGCGCTGCCGATCGTTGCGGGTCAGAAGTTGTACTTGAAGCTGGTCATCAGGTTGCGCGGCGCGCCGTAGTTACCGTAGGAACCGGCGTTGCTGTAGTAGGTGCGGTCGAACAGGTTGTTGACGTTAAGGGAGGCACTGAGGTTGCGGCTGATGTCGTAGCGCGCCATCAGGTTGGTCACCGCGTAGCTGCCCTGGGTGAAGGTGTGCAGGTCGCCGCCGACCTTGCTCTGCCAGTTGACCCCGCCGCCCACGGTCAGCTTGTCCAGCGGGCCTTGCAGGCGATAGCTGGTGAAGGTCTTGAAGCTGTTGCGCGGCAGGCCGGTGACGATCCGCTGGTCGTCGGCGTCGGTGGTGACCGAGTAGGTGTAGCCGGCGGAGGCCTGCCAGCCTTCGGCCAGTTCGCCGTTGAACTCCAGTTCCACGCCCCTGGAGGTGGTGTCCTGCTCGGCGCTGTAGACGTTGTCGTGCTGCCAGATCGCCAGGTTGTCCTGCTGCAGTTTGTACAGCGCCAGGCTGGAGTTCAGGCGGCCGTCGAAGTGGCTGCCCTTGACGCCGATCTCATACCCCTTGCCTTGCATCGGCTCCAGTGGCTTGTTGTCTTCGCTGCGCACCCAGGACGCCTGGGGGTTGAAGATGCTGGTGTAGCTGGCGTACACCGACCAGGTGTCATCGAGGTCGTAGACCACCCCGGCGTAAGGGATGAACACGCCGTTTTCTTCGCGCTTGACCTTGGTTTCGTCGCCGCCGTATGGACGGTCGGAGGTGTCGCTGCTCCAATTGATCACCCGGCTGCCGAGGATCAGGCTCAGGTCATCGGTCAGGCGCAGGCGCGAGGTCAGGTAGGCGGCGTACTGGTTTTCATCGATCGAAGACTTGCCGCTTACGCTCTGGCTGGGCTTGGGCGAGTGGCCATCCCAGTCGAACAGATTGTCGATGGGGCCGGCCGGTGAGCCGGCGTAGTCATAGCGCCAGCCGCCCCAGCTCGGGGTGCTTTCCTTGTACTGGGACAAGGTCACGCCGCCGATCAACTCGTGCTCGCGGCCGAACAGGCTGAAGGGGCCGGTGAGGTACAGGTCGAGGTTGTCCTGGCGCGGGGTGCCGGAGAAACGCACCGGCAGTTGGGTCAGGCCGCTGCCGTCCTTGTTGACCGAACCCATGGCGAAGTTGAACAGCTCGTCGAACTGGTTCTCGGCGTGGGTGAACTCCACCTTGCCGCTCCAGCCGTTGCCCAGTTGCTGTTCGATGGAGGCGAAGTAGCTGGTCTGCTGGTGGTCGTTGTAGGACCAGGTCGGCGAGGTGTTGGTCGAGCGACTGAAGTCGGTGCGTTCGCCACTGCTGAAGCGCGTCGGCAGGCCGGTGCGCAGCGGCGAGTCGACATCGGTGCGCTGGTAGCTGAAGCCCAGGGTCAGCAGGGTGTCTTCGCTGAGGTCGAACTCGCTGATGCCGTACATCAGTTGTGTCTGCTGCTTGAAGCGGTCGACCCAGGCGCTTTCGGTCTTGTAGTCGGCCACCAGGCGCCCGCGCACATTGCCGCTGTCGGTGAGCGGACCGGAGACGTCGAGGCCGCCGCCGTAGCGATCCCAGGTCCCGGCCTGGCCGCTGATGCTGGCCTGGGCCTCGCGGGTCGGGCGCTTGCGGATCAGGTTGATGGTCGCCGACGGGTTGCCCATGCCGCTGATCAGGCCGGTGGCGCCACGCACCACTTCGACCCGGTCGTACATGGCCATGCTCTGGGAGTAGTTGTCGAGGCGGGTGTTGGTCGGCACGCCGTCGATCTCGTAGTTCTGGATGGCGAAGCCGCGGGACCAGTAGCTGTCGGTTTCCGCCCCCAGGCCGTCGCGGGTGACGATGATCCCGGGGGTGGCTTCCAGGGTGTCGGTCAGGGTGCTGAGGTTCTGGTCGTCAAGGCGCTGGCGGGTCATGACCGTGATCGATTGCGGGGTTTCCCGGGGTGTCAGGTTCAGGCGCGTGGAGCTACTGGAAGAGTAGGTGGTGTACTCGCCGGTGCCTTCGGTGGTCGACCCCGGCGCCTTGCCGGAAATCGACACCGCGCCCAGTTCCAGGCTGCTGTCGCCGGCTTTGCGCGCCTGCAACGAGTAGTTGCCCGTGGCGTCGCGAGTCGCTTGCAGGCCGGTGCCGGCGAGCAGCAGGGCCAGCCCTGAGTCGATGTCAAAACGCCCTTTGAGTCCGGCGCTCTGCTGGCCGTCGGTCAGGGTCGTGGGGTACGACAGCAGGATATGGGCGGTCTGGCCAAAGCGGGTCAGGGCACTCGCCAGGCTGCCGGCGGGGATGTCGAAATCCTGTTGCGCCTGTTCGGCAGCCTGGACCCAGGTCGGTGCCAGCAGCACCACGCTGGCGGTGGTCATGCAGGCCAGGCCCTGGGCGACCGCGCCCGCCAGGTTTTGCTTGAGTGAAACGTGCCAGCCCCGGCCCTTGCGTACGACGAGTTGCATGTGTGGATCCCCATGAATGTCAGTGTTCTGGGGGTTAAGTCTCGCGAGCGAGCAAATCGGACCACCCTTGAGCAAAATAAATGTCAGCCGGCCAGGGTGCGGGGCTTGAGGGTCACCCAATAGCGGGTGAAGGGGCGGACTTCCAGGTGCAGGGTCTCGGCCACCGCATTCAGGACACGGTCGGTATCGGCCAGGGGAAAGGTGCCCGAGACCGGCAGGTCGGCCAGACTCGAATCGCACCCCAGGTGGCCGGGGCGATAGCGCCCCAGTTCTTCGAGAAAGTCCGCCAGGCGTTGGCCCTGGGCCGCCAGCATGCCCTGGCTCCAGGCCGGCTGCGACGCACCCTGGGGTTGCCGCGAGAGCAGGCCCTGGCGATCGAAGCGCAGCTGCTCGCCCGCGTTCAGGGTCAGGGCCGGCTGCCCCGGGTTGCGCGGTTGCACCTGCACGCTGCCCTCATAGACCCCGAGCAGGGTGACGCCGGCGGCCTGGCGCACATTGAAGCGAGCCGCCACGGTTTCGATGCGGCCCTCGGCGGTGTCCACGCTGAGGGGCGGCAGGCCGGACTGGCGGTCGAGGGTCACCAGCATTTCCCCACGCAGCAGGCTGATGCGGCGCAGGTCCTGGTCGAAGCGCAGCTTGATGGCGCTGTCGGTGTTGAGCTGGACCCGGGTCTGGTCGACCAGTGTCAGGCGGCGTTGCTGGCCGACGCGGGTGCTGTAGTCGGCGCTCCAGTCCTGCACCAGCGCCAGGTCCCGGGCATTCCAGGCCCCGGCCCCGACGGCCAGCAGCACCCCCAATTGCTTGAGCGCAGTGCGGCGGCTGAGGGTGGGGCGCAGGCTCGGGCCCAGGGTGGCGCTGGCCAGGGCGCTGTGGCCTTGCTGGCGCACCTGGTCCATGCGCTGGGCAAAGGCTTCGGCCCGCAGCCAGGCTTTTTCGTGCAGCGGATGGGCCTGGCGCCAGTTGCGCCAGGCGGTCAGGGTGGCCTCGCTGATGGGCGGCTGCTGCAGGTCGAGCTGCCATTGCATCGCCTGTTCCGCGATGGCCGCGGTAATCGGCTGGGCCTCGGCGCCGGCGCGGGTGGGCAGCGGCGGGCTCAAACCAGGTCCAGGCTGTCGTCGAGCATGATGCACAGGGCTCCCGCCTTGACGATGTAGCGCTTCACCGTCGTCACGGAAACCTCCAGGCGCTCGGCAATTTCCCCAAGGCTCAGGCCATCGAGCTGGCACCAGAGGAACGCCTTGCGCACCGGCAGCTCCAGGCGTTCGAGCACGGCGTCCAGTTCTAACAGGGTTTCGAGGAGGATGGCCTGGGTTTCCAGATCGGGGACCAACTGTTCCGGGACCGCCTGCAAGGCTTGCAGATAGGCACGTTCCAGTTTCTGCCGCCGGTAGTGATTGCTCAGCACGCTTTTCGCGACCTTGGCCAGAAAGCTGCGCGGGGCCTGGATCTCCACCGGCTCAGGCTTGTTCAACAAGCGCAGGAAGGTGTCCTGGGCCAGGTCCGCCGCGCTGTGGGAGCAGTTCAACCGCAGGCGTAGCCAGTTTTTCAACCATTGGTGCTGTTGCCGATACAGCTCGGTCACATCGCAGGCACTGACTTGGGCGCTTGAAGGCATGGCGGGGAGATACCGGGGCAGGGGAGGTCATGAATGATAATGCTTATCATATAGATCGTTGCCATTGCCCCGCAACAAAAACCAAAAAGGCCCGCCGTTCAGTGATGAAGGGCGGGCCTGTTGGGTACAGCGTCAAATCAGACCTTGACGATCCAGCCTTCTGGCGCTTCAACGTCGCCGGTCTGCACGCCGGTCAGCTCTTTGTAGAGCTTCTGGGTCACAGGGCCGACTTCGCTTTCGCTGTAGAACACGTGCAGCTGGTCTTTGTATTCGATGCCTCCGATCGGCGTGATCACCGCGGCGGTACCGCAGGCACCGGCTTCCTTGAAGTCAGCCAGTTTGTCGATCAGCACATCGCCCTCGACCACTTCCAGGCCCAGACGGCTCTTGGCCAGTTCGATCAGCGACAGGCGGGTGATGCCTGGCAGCACCGAAGGCGACTTCGGCGTGACGAACTTGTTGTCGTGGGTGATCCCGAAGAAGTTGGCCGAGCCGACTTCTTCGATCTTGGAGTGGGTCATCGGGTCCAGGTAGATGCAGTCGGCGAAGCTTTTCTTCTTGGCTTCCGAACCTGGCATCAGGCTGGCGGCGTAGTTGCCACCGACCTTGGCCGCACCAGTGCCTTGAGGCGCCGCACGGTCGAAGCTGGAGATCAGGAAGTTGTGCGGGGTCAGGCCGCCCTTGAAGTAGGCGCCGACCGGAATGGCGAAGATCGAGAAGATGAACTCGGGTGCAGTGCGCACGCCGATGTTGTCACCCACGCCGATCACGAACGGGCGCAGGTACAGCGCGCCGCCGGTGCCGTAAGGCGGAATGAAACGCTCGTTGGCCTTGACCACGGCCTTGCAGGCTTCGACGAACTGTTCGGTGGAAACATGCGGCATCAGCAGACGGGCGCAGCTGCGCTGCATGCGCAGGGCGTTCTGGTCGGGACGGAACAGGTTGATCGAGCCGTCCTTGCAGCGGTAGGCCTTCAGGCCTTCGAAGCATTGCTGGCCATAGTGAAGGGCTGTGGAGCCTTCGCTGATGTGCAGCACGTTATCTTCGGTCAGGGTGCCTGCGTCCCACTCGCCATTGCGCCAGTGCGACAGATAGCGCTTGTCTGTCTTGATGTAGTCAAAACCCAGCTTGTCCCAATTGATGCTTTCGTTACCCATGACACCCTCTATCACTTGACGACCGTCGGAACGGCTCAAGGTTTCTGACGTTTTTTTGGATGGGCACAACAATACTGCATTCCGGGGGTGTACCGCATCCCGGACGATGGGAGGGGAGCAAAAAAACGTAGCTTGCTCATGAATCGTTTCGCCATTGTCCGGAATACGGGAGCAAATTCCCGCCCTGGGCCATCCCGACCCCTAGCCGCTGCCGTCAGGCTGCGCTGGCCAGGATAGGCGCCACAGGAATGTCAGCGTGCTGTGCGGTGTTCAATCGGCGCAGCGCTGCCCCTTACATATGCAGCGCATGTCCCAAAGCCCGCAGCGCCGCTTCCTGCACCGCCTCGCCCAGGGTCGGGTGGGCGTGGATGGTGCCGGCGATGTCTTCCAGGCGCGCGCCCATTTCCAGGGACTGGCCGAAGGCCGTGGACAGCTCGGACACGCCGACGCCCACCGCTTGCCAGCCGAGAATCAGGTGATTGTCGCGCCGCGCCACCACCCGCACGAAGCCGCTTTTCGATTCCAGGGTCATGGCCCGACCGTTGGCCGCGAACGGGAAGCTCGAGACGATGCAATCCAGGCCAGCGGCCTTGGCTTCGTCCGGGGTCTTGCCGACCACCACCAGTTCCGGATCGGTGAAGCACACCGCCGGGATCGCGGCCGGGTTGAATTCCCGGTGTTCACCGGCAATCAGCTCGGCAACCATTTCGCCCTGGGCCATGGCGCGGTGGGCCAGCATCGGCTCGCCGCTGAGGTCGCCGATGGCCCAGACGTTGCGCATGCTGGTCTGGCAGCGGTTGTCGATCTTGACCGACGAGCCGTTCATCTCCAGGTTCAGCGCCTCCAGGTTCCAGCCTTGGGTGTTGGGTTTGCGGCCGACCGCCACCAGTACCTGGTCGGTGTCCAGGTGCAGGGTTTCGCCATTCGGGTCGCGCACTTGCAGGGTGTTTTTCGCAGCATCGAAGCCTTCGACGCTGTGCTTGAGGTACAGCTTGAGCCCCAGCTTTTTCAGGGAGTCGGCCACCGGCTGGGTCAGTTCCGTGTCATAGGCCGGCAGGATCCGATCCTGGGCTTCGACCACGCTGACCTCGGCGCCCAGCTTGCGGTAGGCGATCCCCAGTTCAAGGCCGATATAGCCGCCGCCGACCACGATCAGGTGCTTGGGCAGCGCCTTGGGCGCCAGGGCTTCGGTGGAGGAAATGATCGGCCCGCCGATCGGCAGCATCGGCAGATTGACGCTTTTCGAGCCGGTGGCCAGCAGCAGGTGCTCGCACTGGATACGGGTATTGGCGCCTTCGATCTCCACGGTCTTGCCGTCGATCACCTTGGCCCAGCCCTGGATCACCTGCACCTTGTGCTTTTTCAGCAGGGCCGCGACGCCGGTGGTCAGGCGATCGACGATGCCGTCTTTCCATTCCACGCTCTGGCCGATGTCCAGGGTCGGCGTCGCGACCTTGATCCCCAGGGCCGAGCCCTGGCTGTGGTGCAGGGTCTGGTGGAACTGTTCGGCGACATGAATCAGCGCCTTGGACGGGATGCAACCGATGTTCAGGCAGGTGCCGCCAAGCGCCTGGCCTTCGACCAGGATGGTCGATATGCCCAGCTGCCCGGCACGAATCGCCGCCACATAACCGCCAGGGCCGCCGCCGATAATCAGCAGCCGGGTGTTTAGAGTCTGTTGCATTGCTTACTCCACAAACAGGGTGGCGGGTTGTTCGAGCAGGCCACGAATGGCCTGGATGAATTGCGCCGCGTCCATGCCGTCGACCACCCGGTGATCGAACGAGCTGGAGAGGTTCATCATCTTGCGAATCACCACCTGGCCCTTGATGACCATGGGCCGTTCAACGATTTTGTTGACCCCGACAATCGCCACTTCCGGCAGGTTCAGCACCGGTGTGCTGACAATTCCGCCCAACGCGCCGAGGCTGGTCAGGGTAATGGTCGAACCGGACAACTCATCGCGGGCGGCCTTGCCGGTGCGCGCGGCGTTGGCCAGGCGCGCGATTTCCGCGGCGCTGTCCCACAGGCTGCGAGCCTCGGCATGCTTGACCACCGGCACCATCAAGCCGATGTCGCTCTGAGTGGCGACCCCGACATGCACCGCGCCGAGGCGGGTGATGACCTGGGCGTCGTCGTCGTAGCGCGCATTGATCTGCGGGAAGTCACGCAGGGCCACGACCATGGCTCGCACCAGGAACGGCAGCAAGGTCAGCTTGCCGCGGCTGGCGCCGTGTTTTTCATTGAGGTGGGCGCGCAGCTCTTCCACGGCGGTGACGTCGATTTCCTCGACATAACTGAAGTGGGCGGCACGCTGAGTGGCGTCCTGCATGCGCTGGGCGATCTTGCGGCGCATGCCGATCACCGGGATCTGCTCTTCATCGTGGCGCTGGGCATACGCCGCCGGCGTCGAGGCCGCACGGGAACCCTGGGCCAGATAGGCGTCCAGGTCTTCATGCAGGATGCGCCCGGCAGGGCCGCTGCCCTGGACCAGGCGCAGCTGGATCCCGGCATCGAGCGCGTGTTTGCGCACTGCCGGCGAAGCCAGCGGACGTTCGTCGGCATCCCGGGCCACCGGTGCCGGGGCGGCGGCACGGCTGACGGCAGCACTGGCGGGTGCTGGTGCTGGCTTGGCCTGCACCTGAGGGGCCGCCGCCTGGGGCGCCGGTTGTTCAGCCGCTGGCGCCTTGGCAGGCACCGCGGGTTGGCTGGACTCCTTGAAGTTGCCCGCGCCCTCGACTTCGATGCTGATCAGGATACTGCCGACCGCCATCACTTCGCCGGGCACACCGCCCAGGGAAATCACCTTGCCGTGGACCGGGGAGGGGATGTCGACCATCGCCTTGTCGGTCATGACATCGGCCAGGACCTGGTCTTCGACCACCAGGTCGCCCACCTTCACGTGCCAGACCGAGAGTTCAACTTCTGCGATGCCTTCGCCAATGTCCGGCATCTTGATAACGTGCGTGCCCATTCAGACCTCCATGACCCGATGCAAAGCCGCGCCCACTCGGGACGGGCCAGGGAAATACGCCCACTCTTGCGCGTGCGGGTAGGGGGTGTCCCAACCGGTGACGCGTTCGATCGGCGCTTCCAGGTAGTGGAAGCAGTGTTCCTGCACCAGGGCCACCAGCTCGGCACCAAAACCGCAGGTGCGGGTGGCTTCGTGGACGATCACGCAGCGGCGGGTTTTCTTCACCGAATTGACGATGGTTTCCAGGTCCAGCGGCCACAGGCTGCGCAGGTCGATGACTTCAGCGTCGACCCCGCTTTCCTCGGCCGCCACTTGCGACACATAGACCGTGGTGCCGTAGGTGAGGATGGTCACATCCTTGCCTGGGCGGGTGATGGCGGCGACGTCCAGCGGCACCGTGTAGTAGCCGTCCGGGACTTGCGCGGCCGGGTGTTTCGACCAGGGGGTTACCGGGCGGTCGTGGTGGCCGTCGAACGGACCGTTGTACAGGCGCTTGGGCTCGAGGAATATCACCGGGTCATCGTTTTCGATCGAGGCGATCAACAGGCCCTTGGCGTCGTACGGGTTGGACGGCATCACGGTGCGCAGGCCGCAGACCTGGGTGAACACCGCCTCGATACTCTGGCTGTGGGTCTGGCCGCCGTAGATGCCGCCGCCGCAAGGCATGCGCAGGGTCAGGGGCGCGGTGAACTCACCGGCCGAGCGATAACGCAGGCGCGCCGCTTCGGAGATGATCTGGTCCGAGGCCGGGTACACATAGTCGGCAAACTGGATTTCCGCCACCGGACGCAGGCCGTAGGCACCCATGCCCACCGCCACGCCGACAATCCCGCTTTCGGAGATCGGGGCGTCGAACACCCGCGAGGTGCCGTATTTGTTCTGCAGGCCTTCGGTGCAACGGAACACGCCACCGAAGTAGCCCACGTCCTGGCCGAACACCACGACGTTGTCGTCACGCTCAAGCATCACATCCATGGCCGAGCGCAGGGCCTGGATCATGGTCATGGTGGTCGTGGTCATGGCGGTTTCCAACTGGATAGAGGTGTTGTGATCGTTCATGTCAGATCCCCAGTTGCTGGCGTTGGCGCTTGAGGTGCTCGGGCATGTCCTTGTAGACATCCTCGAACATGGTCGCGGCGCTGGGCGTCTGCCCGCCGGCGAGGGTGCCGTACTGCTCGGCTTCTTTCTGCGCGGCGATCACCTGGGCTTCCAGTTCGGCGCTGACGGCGCTGTGTTCTTCTTCCGACCACTGGCCGATGCGGATCAGGTGCTGCTTGAGACGCACGATCGGGTCGCCCAGGGGGAAGTGGCTCCAGTCATCGGCCGGCCGGTACTTGGACGGATCATCGGAAGTGGAGTGCGGGCCGGCACGGTAGGTGACCCACTCGATCAAGGTCGGGCCGAGGTTGCGCCGGGCGCGCTCGGCAGCCCAGGCGGAGGCGGCGTAGACCGCGATGAAATCGTTGCCGTCGACCCGCAGGGAGGCGATGCCGCAACCCACGCCGCGTCCGGCAAAGGTGGTCGCTTCGCCACCGGCAATGGCCTGGAAGGTCGAGATCGCCCACTGGTTGTTGACCACGTTGAGGATCACCGGCGCGCGGTACACGTGGGCGAAGGTCAAGGCGGTGTGGAAGTCGGATTCAGCTGTGGCGCCGTCGCCGATCCAGGCCGAGGCGATTTTAGTGTCGCCCTTGATCGCCGAGGCCATGCCCCAGCCCACGCCCTGAACGAACTGGGTGGCCAGGTTGCCGGAAATGGTGAAGAAACCGTGATCGCGTACCGAGTACATGATCGGCAACTGGCGGCCCTTGAGCGGATCGCGCTCGTTGGACAGCAGCTGGCAGATCAGGTCCACCAGAGGTACTTCGCGGGCCATCAGGATGCTTTGCTGGCGATAGGTGGGGAAGCACATGTCGTCGATGTTCAGGGCCAGGGCCTGGGCGCTGCCGATGGCTTCCTCGCCAAGGCTCTGCATGTAGAACGACATTTTTTTCTGGCGCTGGGCAACCA
This sequence comes from Pseudomonas sp. QD4, assembly GCF_049199125.1. Taxonomy (NCBI): domain Bacteria; kingdom Pseudomonadati; phylum Pseudomonadota; class Gammaproteobacteria; order Pseudomonadales; family Pseudomonadaceae; genus Pseudomonas; species Pseudomonas sp. QD4. The sequence goes on along the minus strand of NZ_JBLZOM010000001.1, from coordinate 1,523,633 downwards.
CCATGCGGTTATCGAAGATCCGCGTCATGAGCATGGCACGCATGCCCTTGCGCAGGATCTCCACGGGTACGTTCTGGGCCCATTCGCCCAGGGCGTTGCCCTGATCGTCGAGCACACGAATCAGGCCACGGGCCAGGTCCGCGGTTTCGGCAGGTTCTACGTCGATGGGGGGTTTGCGCATCAGGCCTGCGTCGTTCAGGCGCAGGTAGGTGAAGTCGGTCTTGCAGCCGGGACGGCCTGAGGGTTCAGGAACGTGCAGGCGTAGCGGTTCATACGCTTGGGTCATGGCTTTCTACGCTCGATCTTGTGGATTTCTTGTATTGGGCGCGCTAGCTGACGGTCATTCCCCGGGTAGGGGAAATCTTGTCCTACAAACATCATAGGCCGGGACAAAGAGAATATTTATCTGTGTTTCATTGCGCTTTAGGTTATTTGCAGATAAAAAATCTGCATAACCACAAAAAACAGGTTGTTTTGTCTCATGCGTAAACTGGATCGTACCGATATCGGCATTCTCAACAGCCTTCAGGAGAATGCCCGCATTACCAACGCCGACCTCGCCCGTTCGGTCAACCTGTCGCCGACTCCCTGCTTCAACCGGGTCAAGGCCATGGAAGAGCTGGGGCTGATCCGCGAGCAAGTGACCCTGCTCGATGCCGACCTGCTGGGGCTGCACGTCAATGTGTTTATCCACGTCAGCCTGGAGAAGCAGGTGGAGGAGGCGCTGCAGCAGTTCGAGGAGGCGATCTCCGACCGCCCCGAGGTGATGGAGTGCTACTTGATGGCCGGCGACCCGGACTACCTGATCCGGGTGTTGGTCCCGACCATCCAGGCCCTGGAGCGCTTCATGATGGACTTCCTGACCAAAGTCCCTGGCGTGGCCAATATTCGCTCCAGCTTTGCCCTCAAGCAGGTGCGCTACAAAACTGCGCTGCCGCTGCCGGCCAACGGCCTGACCCTGGCCTGAGCCGCGTCAGGCGCTGACCCCGGTCCAGAGCTGGTCGATGTCCTTGAAGTCCCAGTCCTCGGGGGCTTCGCGGCCGATGATGCGTTCCTGGCCCTGGGCCCGGGCCAGGTCGACGATGGTCTGGGGAATCGGCAGGTTCGAGCGGGTGGAGAAGAACACCTTGATCTTCGGCGTCAGCAGCGCGCTCGGATGCTGCTCCAGGACAATCCCCAGCCTCCCGCTTTGCAGGCGCACCAGGGAACCCACCGGGTAGATACCGACACTTTTGACAAAAGCCTGGAACACCCGCTGGTCGAAATGCCCGGTCCAGCCCGACATCCGGTGGATCGCCTCGGCCGGGTTCCAGCCCCGGTTGTAGGGGCGGTTCGAGGTCACCGCGTCATACACGTCGCACACCGCGCCCATCTGGGCGAACAGGCTGATCTGGTCGCCCGCCAGGCGGTGCGGATACCCGCTGCCGTCGATCTTTTCGTGGTGGTGCAGGCACACGTCGAGCACCAGGGCATCGACGCTGTTGCACTGACGCAGGATCAGGCCCCCGGCTTCAGGGTGATTCTTGACCCGGTCGAATTCGCTGTCCGAGAGCTTGGCCGGCTTGTTGAGGATGCTGTCGGGGATGGTCAGCTTGCCGACATCGTGCAGCAGGCCGGCGATACCGGCCTGGCGAATCTGTTCCGCAGGCAGTTGCAGTTGGCGCGAGACGGCAATCATCAGCGCGCACACCGCCACCGAGTGCATGTAGGTGTAATCATCGGCGCTTTTCAGGCGCGCCAGGCTGATCAGGGCATTGGGGTGGCGCAGCAGGGAGTCGGAGATACTGTTCACCAGCGCCTCGGCCTGCTGCATTTCAATGGCATTGCCCAGGCGCACTTCCTGGAACATCGCCATCACCGCTTTTTTCGAATGGGCGCAGAGCTTGAGGGCGCGCTGGATTTCCTCGCCCATGGCCACCCGGGTCGTGGCTGGCGCGGAGTCCGGCCCTGTGCCGGGGGGCAGGCTGTCCGGGCTCGTCTGGGGAGGCTGCTCCAGCAGGTCGCGGCCCTTGGCCGAGTCGATCCACAGGCGCGTCAGGTTCGAGTGTTGCAGGCGTTGGTAATCCTGGGGGCTGTCGAGTACGAAACCGGCCTTCCAGAACGAGTGGTCGAGCCATGAGCCGCAGAACTGATGGATGTACATGCCCATCTGCAACTGCGAGATCGATATGAGTTTGAGCATGGTGCGTCCCCCACCTTCATCCAGCGTCAGGCGCCGGGTATAGGGCCGGCACCTGATCACTGACTGCTAAAGCTGCAGGTCGTTCTTGTCCCTGGAAAATTTACTGCGCGGCGACTCCTTCGCGGCGGATTACAGGGAAAACCGTGTCACCAGTTTGTTTAGCCCGACCGCCAGGCCGGACAGCTCGCTGCTGGCGATCGAGGTCTGGCTGGCAGCCGACGAACTCTGCATCGAGAGGTCGCGGATGCTCATCAGGTTCTGGTCCACCGAGCGTGCCACCTGTGCCTGTTCCTCCGAGGCGGTGGCGATCATCAGGTTGCGTTCGTTGATCTCGCTGATGGCATGGGCGATATGGGTGATCGCGGTGCCGGCCTCGTGAGCAATGGTCAGGGTCTCGCTGGCGTCCTGGCTGCTTTGCTGCATCGACAGCATGGCTTTGCTCGACCCGGCCTGGATGCCCTGGATCATTTGCTCGATTTCCTGGGTCGAGAGCTGGGTGCGATGGGCCAGGGCCCGCACTTCATCCGCCACCACGGCGAAGCCGCGGCCCTGTTCGCCGGCCCGTGCGGCTTCGATCGCAGCGTTGAGGGCCAGGAGGTTGGTCTGTTCGGCAATGGCGCGAATCACGTCCAGCACCTTGGTGATGTCCTGGGCCTGCTGCGCCAGGCCGGCCATCTCGACCCGGGTGCCTTCGACGGTAACCGTGAGTTTTTCGATCGAGCGGATGGTCTGGTCGACCCGTTCCTTGCCCAGGCCTGCCGAGCGTTCCGAGTCCTGGGTCGAGCGTGAGGCGGAGACCGCGTTGCGGGCGACTTCCTCGACCGCGGCGGTCATCTCGTTGACCGCGGTGGCGGCCTGTTCGGTCTCCATGCTCTGTTGCTGGATACCGGCGTTCGATTCGCGGGTGATGGCGCTCATTTCCTCGGCTGCGGAGGCCAGTTGGGTCGAAGAGTCGGCGATATGGCGGATGGTCGATTTCAGGCTGTCGAGCATGGCCTGGGTCGAGTTCTGCAAATCGGTGAGTTCATCCTGGCCGCTGACCTCGACCTGGGCACGCAGGTCGCCTTCGGCGATTTTCTGGGTGGTCGCCAGCAACAGGCGCACCGGGTGGGTGATGCTTTTGGTGAACAGGGTGGCAATCAGGATGGTCATCAGGATCGCGACGATAATGATTGCTGCCGTCAGGGTGATGCCGGTGTTGAACTGATCGCCGGCCAGGGTTGCCGAGAGGTCGGCCCCACGTTCGTTGACCTGAATCAGCTCATCGACCGCGGTTTGCAGGGCGAGGGCCAGCGGCACCGTGACCTGGTTGACATAGGCGGTGGCCTGTTCGGCGCTGTTGAGGGTGCCGGAATCAATCAATATCGAGAGTTTGTCGAGGTAGCCCTGGGCCCCTTGCTTGACGCGTTCGTAGCTGGCTTTTTCTTCGGGGCTGGAGACCAGTGGCTCGTAGTCCCGGATGGCCTGGGTCAGGGTTGATTTGAGGCTGTCGAGCTTGCCCCGCGAGGCGCCTTTCTGGTCCGGATTTTCAGTGACGTAGTGCAGGGTTTCCAGGCGCACGCGCAGGGTGGCCGATTCGATTTTCGTGGCCTGCCTGACGCTGGGCAGCCAGTTGGATTGCAAGTCGACCGCTGCGTCGTGTATCTGCCCCATCTTCCACAGTGCAATTGCCCCCATACCGATCAACAACATACAGATGGCGCCAAAGCTCAGCAGCGCCCTTGAAGTCAGCCTAATATTTCTTGTCACCATAAACGCACCTGCTGGTTGGAGTGATACCGCTGCTTTCGACTCCTTGTCGTGCTGATGTCACTGTGATCTCAAATAAGTGAAAAATCTGTAGATATGTAAAAAAATATTTCTCCGTTTGCGTCCGTTCAACGAAGCGACAGTCAAGGGCGCTTTATTCGATCCTAAAGCCCGATCATTTCCTTGCGCTTGACCTTTATCAAAGCCCTGCGCCGACGGCTCAGGCATGCTGTAAAGCTGTCAATTTCGAAAAGGACCCGCCCATGAATGCGCCTGTTGCCCAAGCCCCCGAGACCCCGGTGCGCTTGCCGGTTGGGCTGTTGATCGCGCTGGTGGCGATGGTCACGGTGTTGCTGCTGCCCCTGCCGGCCGACCTGCCGGTGGCGGGGCAGCGGATGCTGGCGATCCTCGCCTTCGCGGTGGTGGTGTGGATCAGCGAAGCGGTGTCGTACGAAGCCAGCGCAATCATGATCACTTCGCTGATGGCATTCCTGATCGGCACCGCGCCGACCCTGCAGGACCCGACGCAGATCTACGGCAGTTCGGCGGCCATCAGCCTGGCGCTGACCGGGTTTTCCAACTCGGCGCTGGCGCTGGTCACCGGCGCACTGTTCATTGCCGCCGCCATGACCCACACCGGCCTCGACCGGCGCATCGCCCTGATCACCCTGACCCGGGTCGGCACCAGCACCCGGCTGATCCTGGTGGGCGCGGTCGCTGTGACCATCCTCCTCAGCCTGCTGGTGCCCAGCGCCACGGCGCGCAGTGCCTGCGTGGTGCCGATCATGATGGGAGTGATCGCCGCGTTCGGCGTCGACAAGCGCTCCAATATCGCCGCCGGCCTGATGATCGTGGTGGCCCAGGGCACCAGTATCTGGAACGTCGGGATCCAGACCGCCGCCGCACAGAACCTGCTGACCGTGGGCTTTATGGACAAGATGCTCGGCGAGCGGGTGAGCTGGCTCGACTGGCTGATCGCCGGGGCGCCCTGGGCGCTGATCATGTCCGTGGTGCTGGTGTGGGTGGTGCTCAAGCTGCTGCCGCCGGAAACCGACAGCATCCCCGGTGGCAAGGAAGCGGTGGCCCAGTCCCTGGTAGACATCGGCCCCATGACCGGCCCGCAGAAACGCCTGCTGAGCGTGTCGCTGCTGTTGCTGCTGGCCTGGGCCACCGAGGGCAAGCTGCACAGTTTCGACACCACCTCCACCACCTATGCCGGGCTGGTGATCCTGCTGCTGCCACGGATCGGCATCATGACCTGGAAGGACGTGCAGTCGCGGATTCCCTGGGGCACGGTGATTGTGTTCGGGGTCGGCATCAGCCTGGGTTCGGCGCTGCTCACCACCCACGCCGGGCAATGGCTGGGCGGGCAGGTGGTGACCCATACCGGGCTCGATCAGGTGGGCGCGCTGGCGGTGTTCGCGATTCTTGCCGCGTTCCTGATCCTGATTCACCTGGGCTTTGCCAGTGCCACGGCCCTGACCTCGGCGCTGCTGCCGATCCTGATCGCGGTGTTGCAGACCCTGCCCGGCGAGTTCAACCGCCTGGGCATGACCATGCTCCTGGGCTTTGTGGTCAGCTACGGGTTTATCCTGCCGATCAACGCCCCGCAGAACATGGTGTGCCTGGGCACCGAGACCTTCAACGCGCGCCAGTTCGCCAAGGTCGGCTTGATCGTGACCCTGCTCGGCTACCTGCTGATGCTGGTGTTCGCCGCCACCTGGTGGAAGTGGCTCGGCTGGATGTAGGCCGCTCGGGCGGGCGGCAGGTCAAGGCCTGCCGCCTTCAACGGGATTACGCCGGCTCCCGGGCATTCAGCAGCAGGGTGCCGAAAAACACGCTCTCCACCGCCCCCGCCAGTTGCACCTTGCCCTGGCCATCCCAGGTCACGCTCACCGGCCCGCCATCGCACAGCACCTTGACCGGGCTGTCGAGCAAGCCGCGGCGGATGCCGTTGACCGCCGCCGCGCAGGAACACGAGCCCGAGCCCAATGGAATCGCGCCGTTGCGCTCCCAGATGCGCAGGCGGATGGTCTGGCGGTCGATGACCTGCACCAGGTGCACATTGGTCTTCTGCGGGAACAGCGGATGCCGCTCCATGGGCGGGCCGAAGCGGGCCAGGTCGATCTGCTCGACCTCGTTCACAAAAAAGCTGCAATGGGGGTTGCCCATGCTGCACGCCGCTGGCGTGCCTTCGATGGGCAGCGCCAGGGTGTCGTGCTCGGTCGCCAGGGGCACGTCCTGCCAGTCGAACAGGGGCACGCCCATCTCCACCGACACCGAATAATCGGCCAGGCGCTCACAATGCTGGAGGCCGCGTTCGGTTTGCAGCTCGATGGAGGTGGCGCCGGTTTCCCGCATCAACAGGTCCGCCGCGCCGCGGGTGGCACTGCCGCAGGTGCTGAGCGGGGTGCCGTCGGCATTCCAGAAGGTCAGTCGGGCGTCGGCCTCAACGCAGTCGCTGAGCACCGCCAATTGGTTGAAGCCGATACCACGGTGGCGGTCGCCGAGCTGGCGGGCGACCTCGGCGCTGATCGGCTGGTGGCGTCCGCGAAGGTCGAGGAGCACGAAGTCATCGCCGTTGGCATGCATTTTTCGAAAGCTCAAAGGCTTCATGGCGCGGGGTTCCTCAAGGTGCACGGGTTGCGCCGGGTTGCGGCCAGAGCGCTATTTGCCGTGCATGAGGCGATGGCGTCAAGGCATCGATGGTTTACAGCGTTTGATAGTGCAGGCTGAACCCCAGTTCGATGGATTGCCCCTGCTCCAGCAGGCGCAGCCCCGGGTGCCCGGGCAGGTGGTGGGCGTTGACCGGGTGGCTGACCGGTTCGAAGCAGAAAAAATCCTTGCCGGGCGGGCAGTACAGCAGGAAGTAATCACAGCCGCTGGCCCGGCAGTGCAGTTGATAACCTGCCTCTGGCTCGATGATCAGGCATTCGCCGTCCCAGCCGCTGAACCCGTTGTCCACCAGTGACCCGGGCAGGCCCTGGGGCTGCCGAAAATCCCAGGATGCGGGCAGATCGGCCAATTGCGTGGGCAGGCGCGACTCATCGCAATGCCACACTTGCTGCGCCCGGGCCTGCAGGCGGCTATGGGCGCTGCGGGGGAAATAGGGGTGCAGGCCCAGCCCATGCCAGGCGGGCTGTGGAGCCAGGTGGGTGACCTGCAGCTCGATGCTCAGGCGCCCCTGGTCGAGACGGATCCGCTGCCGGGCGCGGTAGGCGAAGGGGGTGCTGCTGTCCAGTTGCAGCAGCACGTGGTCGGGCCGCTGTTCCAGCACCTGCCAGGGCTGCTGCCAGGCGCTGCCGTGAATCGGCCGCGGGTCGGTCAGGGTGTTGGCCTCCAGGGCCAGCCAGCCGTCGGGGCATTGGAAGCCGCCCTCGGCAATGCGGTTCGACCAGGGCGCCAGGGCGTAGCCACCGAGCTTGCCCGGCAGGCCACTGGCCAGTGCCGCTTCATCGCTGTGGCGCAGCAGGGCCTGGCCGCTGGCAGACACGCTCCAGTTGACCAGGCTGGCGCCGATGTCCGGAGCCAGGGTCAGGCGGGTGATTCCATCGTCAAGGGTGAGCAGGGTGGGGAGCATCAGCGGCACCAGGGCAAAGGGTTTGAGGGTCAAATGCCGCCCGTCCTCGACGGGCGGCGACCGTGGTTTACAGCACCAGGCTTGGCAGCCACAGCGACAGCGCAGGGATGTAGGTCACGGCCATCAGCACCAGAAACAGCATGCCGTAGAACGGTAGCAGCGCCTTGACCGTGCTTTCGATACTGACCTTGCCCACCGCCGAGCCGACGAACAGCACCGAGCCCACCGGCGGCGTGATCAGGCCGATGCCCAGGTTGACCAGCATGATCATGCCGAACTGCACCGGGTCGACGCCGATACCGACAATCACCGGCAGCAAAATCGGGGTCAGGATCAGGATCAGCGGCGCCATGTCCATCACCGTGCCGATCAGCAGCAACATCACGTTGATGCACATCAGGATCACGTAGCGGTTGTCCGACAGGGTCAGGAACGCGGTGGTGATCTTCGCCGGGATCTGCATCAGGGTCATGATGTAGCCGAAGCTCGCGGCGAAGGCGATCAGGATCATCACGATGGAAATGGTGCGCACCGTGCGGTGCATCAGCTTGGGCAGGTCGCGCCATTTGTAGTCGCGGTAGATGAACATGGTGACGAAAAACGCCCACAGCACAGCGATCGCCGCCGATTCGGTGGCGGTGAAGATCCCGGACAGAATCCCGCCGAGGATGATCACCATCGCCATCATGCCCCACAGGGCTTCACCGCAGATTTTCAGCGCCTGCCTGAGGGGGATCACCTGGCCCTTGGGGTAGTTGCGCTTCTTGGCGAAGATCAGGCACAGCACCATCAGGCTCGCGCTCATCAGCAGCCCCGGCACGATACCGGCCATGAACAGCGACGCAATCGATACCGTGCCGCCGGCCGCCAGGGAGTAGAGCACCGAGTTATGGCTGGGCGGGGTCAGCAGGGCCTGCACCGAACCGCTGACCGTGACGGCGGTGGAGAAGTCCCGGGGGTAGCCCTGGCGCTCCATTTCCGGAATCAGCACCGAGCCCACCGACGCGGTGTCGGCCACCGAAGAGCCGGAGATCGCGCCGAAAAAGGTCGAGGCCATGATGTTGACCAGCGACAGCCCGCCACGCACGAACCCCACCAGCACCCCGGCGAACGCCACCAGCCGCCGCGACATACCGCCCTCGGCCATGATCGCCCCGGCCAGGACGAAGAATGGAATGGCCAGCAGCGAGAATTTGTTGACGCCCCCGGCCACCTGGATCATCAGGGCCTGGAACGGAATATCGATCCACCAGGCGCCGATCAGCGCCGACAGCCCCAACGCATAGGCGACCGGCATGCCGATCAGGATCAAGCCGATAAAACTGCCCAACAGGATCAGAGCGTCCATTTATGCAGCCCCTTCGTTTTCTTCGACCAGGTCGAAACGCACCACGCGGCGCTGGCTCTGGTCACCCAACAGGAGTTTTTCCAGGACAAAGATCAGGGTCAGGAACCCGCCCACCGGGATCGGCATATAGGTAATACCCACCCGCAGGGTCGGCAGGGCGCTCATGAACTGGTTCCAGGTCGACAGGCAGAGCTTGGTGCCCCAGATGGCCATGAACAGGCACATGGTGGCCATCAACAGTTGCGCGACGATCGAGGCCGCGGACTTGACCGCGGTCGGCAGGCGGTCGGTGAGCATCGCCACCGCCATATGGGCGCCGGCGCGATAACTGGCAGCGGCGCCGATAAAAGTGAACACCATCATCAGCAGGATGGCGGTGGGTTCCGGCCAGCTGGCGCCCGTGCCGAGGATGTAACGGGCGAACACGCCCCAGGGGATGATCAGGGAGATCGCCAGGATCGACAGCCCGGCGACCCAGATGCAGGCCATATAGAGCTTGTCATTGAGGCGCAGCAACAGATTCTTCATCGGGTTTCACCGTAACCGGGCCGGCCCGGGGCGCTGGGCCACGGGCAGACAGGGCCTTCTATGAGAGGAGACGCAGGGTTATTCGACGGCTTCGATGCGGGTCATCAGCTCGGCGTAGGGCGCGCCGTACTTCTGGCGAATGTCGGCGGTGGCGTCATAGAAGGGCTTTTTGTCGACCACGATAAATTCCACCCCGGCGGCCTTGAGCTTGGCTTCGCTGCTGGCGGACTTGGCATCCCACAGTTGGCGCTCTTCAAACTGCGCGGCCTTGGCGGCCTTGGTCACCAGGGTCTGCTGCTCGGGGGTGAGCTTGTTCCAGGTGGTCTTGGACATCACCAGGGGTTCCGGGAGGATCAGGTGCCCGGTCAGGCTGTAGAACTTGGCATTCTGATAGTGGTTGTGTTCCAGCATGGTGGGCGGGTTGTTTTCTGCGCCGTCGATGACCCCGGTCTGCAGGGCGCTGAAGATCTCGCCGGTGTCCATGGCAATGCCGTTGCCGCCCATGGCATTGATGGTTTCGATGAACATCGGGTTGCCCTGCACGCGGATCTTCATGCCCTTGAGGTCGGCCAGGCTGCGCACCGGCTTCTTGGTGTAGAGGTTGCGCGTGCCGCCGTCCATCCAGGCCAGGGCCACCAGGTTGAATTCGGACTGGGTGATCTTGTCGAGGATTTCCTGGCCGATCTCGCCGTCGATGATCTTGCGCATATGGGCCTGGTCGCGGAACACGAACGGCATGTTGAACACATTCACGTCCGGCACCACCGGGCCGACGATGCCGAGGCTGACCCGGGCCATCTGGATCGCCCCGACCTGGGCCTGTTCGATCACTTCCTTCTCGGAGCCGAGCACGCCGCCGGCGAACATCTTGAAAGTCAGTTGGCCATTGCTCTCCTTGACCAGGGTCTTGCCCATGTTTTCTTCAGCGACCACGGTCGGGTAGCCGGCGGGGTGGATATCGGCGAACTTGATTTCCAGGGCCTGGGCCAGGGTCGAGACGCTGAAGGCCAGGGGGAGGGCGACGACGAGCAAGGTGCGTTTGAAATTCATGGTGGATCTCCGTTTTGTTGTTTTTATTCAAAGAGCAGCGATGCGGAAAAGAGGGTGCGGTGCCTGGCCCGGGTTCAGCCGGCCAGGCCCTTGAACAGCGGCTCGACCAGGCCCGTGACACCCGGGTTCAAGGCAAACACGCCTCCGGCCAGGGACTGTGGGTCCGGCTCGTTGCCGGGGCGGATCGAGGTCACGAACAGGGTGTCCAGGCGGCTGCCACCAAAGGCGCACATGCTGGGTTTCTTCACCGGTACGGTAAGGGAGCGATCCAGGCGGCCGTCGGGGGTAAAGCGGTGAATCAGCCCGGCGTCGTTGGCGCAGATCCAGTAACAGCCTTCGGCGTCCACCGCCGCGCCATCCGGGCGCCCGAGAAAGCGCTGCATGTCGACGAACAGCCGGCGATTGGAGGGGGTGCCACTGTCGGTGTCGTAATCGAAGGCCCAGATCTTTTGCACTAAAGGATGGGAATCGGAGAGGTACATGGTCTGCCCGTCAGGGCTGAAGGCCAGGCCGTTGGGCACGATAAAGCCTTGCAGTTGCGCTGCCAGCGGGCCTGCCTGACCGGCCTGGTAGCGATACAGCGCGCCATCGGCGGCATTGGCGCCCATGTCCAGGACCATGCTCCCGGCCCAGAAGCGCCCCTGGCGATCACAGCGCCCATCGTTCAGGCGCATGTCCGGGCGAGCGTGGGCCACGCTCGGCAAGGGCTCGCTGTCGAGACTGCCGTCGTTATGGGGGTGCAGGTGAAAGAACCCGCTCTGCATCCCCGCCACCCAGCCGCCGTCGCTGTGGCGGGCGATGCAGGCGAGCATTTGCGGGGCGGTCCAGGTATCGACATGGCCGCTGTGGGCGCTCCAGCGTTGCAGGCCGCCGGCGGCAATATCCACCCAGTACAGCGCCTGTTCCTCGGCGACCCAGACCGGGCTTTCACCCACGGCATTGCGTGCATCGACAATCAACTCTGCTTGCATGACGGCTCAGTTCCCTTGATGACGTTATGGGCAATGCGTGGCGCTGTGGATCAGTCGTCGAACGGGCCGGACGCGACAAATGCGCCACCCTGGTAGATCCGCGCCGGGTCGTCGGCCGCCGGCAGCGGCAGGGCCTCGACTTTGGCCCGGAACACTTCGGAGCTGTCGCGGGGGGCGTACCCCAGGGCGCTGGCCAGGTGGTTGTCCCACCAGACGTTGTGGTTGTCGGACACGCCATAGACCACGGTGTGGCCGACATTCGGCGTGTACAGCGCGCATTCGAGGAGTTGGGTGAGGTCGCCGAAGCTGAGCCAGGTGCTCATCATCCGGCGGTTCTGCGGTTCGGCGAACGAGGAGCCGATGCGGATGCTTACGGTCTCGATGCCGTAGCGGTCGAAGTAGAAACTCGCCATGTCTTCGCCATAGGACTTGGACAGGCCGTAGTAGCTGTCCGGGCGGCGCGGGGAGTGGGCGTCGATCTTCTGGTCCTGCTGGTAGAAACCGATCACGTGGTTGGAACTGGCGAAGATCACGCGCTTCACCCCATGGCGGCGCGCCGCTTCATAGATGTGAAAGACCCCGCAGATGTTGGCCCCGAGAATCTCCTCGAACGGCCGCTCCACCGAGACCCCGCCAAAGTGCAGAATCGCGTCGACGCCTTCGACCAACTGATGCACGGCCTGCTTGTCTGCTAGGTCGCAGTGCACCACTTCTTCCTGGGGGCCGGCGGCCGGGGCCATTTCGCCGATGTCCGACAGCCGCAGGACTTCAGCGTAAGGCCGCAGGCTATCGCGCAGGACCTTGCCCAGGCCGCCGGCGGCGCCGGTGAGTAGCAGGCGATTGAAGGGTTTGCGCGGGGAGGGGGTGCTGTTCATGGAAAACCCTGATCAATGATCGTTGCTTGAAATTGTTGTAGGTTGTCGTATGACTTTTTCGGAGTTTCGTTATCTGAAGGGGCCTTTGTCAACGCCTGATCGCGAAAAAGCTGTGGCCTTTTGTTACCGGTCGCCGCTGTAGCCGCTGCCGCAGGCTCGGGCTGCGTTCGGACGCTGGCCTTCGAAATCGCCGCATTTCTTCCGGATGTAAGACGGCGTACTCAAGGGCCAGCGCAGCCTCGTTCCTCGGTAGTGGCTACAGCTGTTCTTCTCGACCTTTCCGCGCTTTAGAGCAGGGAGAGCGGATAACTGATGAATATCCGATTCTCGTCGAACTCGTTGGTGCTGTAGTCGCGGCGGATGCTTGCGTTGCGCCATTTCAGGTTGAGGTTCTTCAAGGCACCGCTCTGCACGGTGTAGGCCAGTTCCGACTCGCGGCCCCATTCCTTGCCGTCGGTGATGGCCCCGGTGTGCACGTTGTCGCCGCTGATGTAGCGGTTCATCAGGGTCAGGCCGGGCACGCCGAGGGCGGCGAAGTTGTAGTCGTGGCGCAGTTGCCAGGATTTCTCCCGGGCGTTGTCGTAACTGGCGTTGTAACTGTCGTTGGCCAGAGTGCCGCCGCTGGTGCCGTTGACCCGCATCCAGGCGCTGTCGCCGGTGAGCTTTTGCAGGCCGACATACAAGGTGCTGCCGCCGTATTTGGCCGAGAGCAGGGCGAACGCGGTCTTGTTGTCGAGGTCGCCGGCCAGGGCACTGCCGTCTTCCTTGCCGATGAAGTAACCGAGGTTGGCACCCAGGGTCCAGTCGCCCAGGGGCTGGGTGTGGGTCAGATTGAGGTACTGCTGCTGATAGATATCAGTCAGCTCGGCATACCACAGGCCGACCTGGGTGCGCTTGTCGTTGAAGGTGTATTCGCCGCCGCCGAAGTTGAAGCGGTCCGAGGTGAAAGCGGTTTTACCCTGCATGAACATGTCTTCCATGCTCGAGTCGTTGCGCGGGCTGTTGCCGCGGAACTGGCCGCCGTAGAGCGTCAGGCCGTCGATTTCCCTGGAGGTGACCTGGCCGCCGCGGAAGGTCTGCGGCAGTGAGCGACCATCGTCGGAGCGCAGGATCGGCAACACCGGCATCCATTCCCCGACCTTCAATTCGGTTTGCGACAGCTTGGCCTTGAGCGCCACGCCCAGGCGGCCGAAGTTGTCGGCCGGACGCCCGTCACGGTCCAGGGGCAGCAACTGGGTGCCGCCGGTGCCTTTGCCGCCGTCGAGCTTGACCGAGTACATCCCCAGTACGTCCAGGCCGAAGCCGACGGTGCCCTGGGTAAACCCGGACTTGGCGTCGAGGATGAAGCTCTGGGTCCATTCCTCGGCCTTGCCCTGGGGGTACGCGGGGTTGGTGAAGTTGCGATTGAAGTAGGCGTTGCGCAGGTTCAGCGTGGCCTTGGTGTCATCGAGAAAACCTTCAGCCTGGCTGCACAGGGGCATGGCCAGGGTCAGGGCGGCGCAGCTGTACAGGGCGAGGGTCTGGGGCGTGGGCGAACGGGCAAACAGACGGGCGAGTGTCGTCACAGGTGAGGCTCCGTTTTATTGTTATTGTTGGCATTGTCATACGTTGTCGTACGACATGGGCGGATTATTTACGGCGCTGTGGCGGCTTGTCAACGGCCAATCCGAGTTTCGCAGGGGTGCCTGAAGGAGTGCCGCTACCCATGGCCAGCGCAGCCTCGTGCCTTGGCAGCGGCTACGCGCCGATCTGTAGCGCTCCCCACAAAAAAACGCCGAGGTACTTGCCAGCCCGCGGTGCTTTTGCGGCACACTGCCTGGCAGTTTCCGGCTTGATCGAGTCACCGTACGCCCGCACAAGGTCATTGAATGGATCACTACGTCCCGCGCAACTGGCAGCCCCACGAAAAGCCCAGCTTGCCCGGCTCGCCCTCGACACCGCTGCACTCCAACCGCAAGCGCCTGGCGTATGCCCTGGTCGGCTTGCTGGTGGCGCTGACCGGTGGCCTGGGCAACTCCCTGGTGATCGCCAACCTGCCGTACCTGCAAGGCGCCCTCGGGGCGACCACCGCTGAAATGGCCTGGCTGCCCGCGGCCTACGTCATGACCAACGTCTCGATGAACCTGCTGCTGGTGAAATTTCGCCAGCAATTCGGTCTGCGGGCCTTTACCGAGGTGTTCCTGGTGCTCTACGCCCTGGTGACCTTCGGCCATCTATTCGTCAACGACCTGAACTCGGCCATCGCCGTGCGCGCGGCCCACGGCATGGTCGGCGCGGCCCTGAGTTCCCTGGGCCTGTACTACATGATCCAGGCCTTCCCCGCGAAGTGGCGCCTCAAAGCCCTGGTCCTGGGCCTGGGCACTTCGCAACTGGCCTTGCCCCTGGCCCGGCTGTTTTCCGAAGACTTGCTGCAAATTGCCGAATGGCGCGGGTTGTACCTGTTCGAACTGGGCCTGGCCCTGACGTCACTGGGCTGTGTGCTGCTGCTCAAACTGCCGCCGGGCGACCGCTTCAAGACCTTTGAAAAACTCGATTTCCTGACCTTTGCCCTGCTGGCCAGTGGTGTGGCGCTGCTGTGTGCGGTGCTGTCCCTGGGGCGCATTGACTGGTGGCTGGAAGCGCCGTGGATCGGCGTCGCCTCGGCCGGTTCCATCGTGCTGATCATGGCCGGCCTGTGCATCGAACATAACCGCAGCAACCCGATGCTGATGACCCGCTGGTTGGGCAGCGGGGCGATTATCCGCCTGGCCCTGGCGGTGATACTGATCCGCATGGTGCTGTCGGAGCAGTCCACCGGTGCCGTGGGCTTTCTGCAGGCGCTGAACATGAGCAGCCAGCAGATGCGCATGCTCTACGGCGTGATGCTGCTGGGCAGCATCGCCGGGCTGGCCACCAGCGCCCTGACTATCAACCCGGCGCATCTGCTGATGCCGCTGATCATTTCCCTGGCGCTGATGGCCACGGGGTCGGTGATGGACAGCTTCTCCAACAACCTGACGCGCCCGGCCAACATGTACTTCAGCCAGTTCCTGCTGGCCTTCGGCGGCACGTTTTTCCTCGGTCCGACCATGGTCCTGGGCACCCGCAACGTGCTGACCAACCCGCGCAACCTGGTGAGTTTCTCGGTGCTGTTCGGCATCTGCCAGAACCTCGGCGGGCTGATTGGCGCCGCCTTGCTCGGCACCTTCCAGATCGTGCGCGAGAAGTTCCACTCCAGCCATATCGTCGAGCACCTGACCCTGCTCGACCCCCGGGTCCTGGCACGGGTGCAAAGCGGCGGCTCGGCGGTCGGCGGGGTGATCGCCGATCCCGACCAGCGCACCCTGCAGGGCATTCGCAGCCTGGCCACCGCCGCCACCCGCGAAGCCAATGTGCTGGCCTATAACGATGTGTTCATGCTGATCGCGGTGATTGCCGTGCTGACCATGATCTGGATCTTCATTCGCAGCCTGTGGCTGATGAGCACCACCAAAGCCGCCGCGCCTGCCGGCCCGGCTCCCGTTCAACCCAACGGTGCCCCTTCTTCATGAGCGAACCGACCACCACGACCACCAATGCCATCGCCTCGACCCCGGAAGGCACGGCGCCGCCGTCGACCCCGACCCCTGCGACCGAGCCGCGCTCGTTGCGGGTGCGGATCATCTCGTCCCTGGGCTTTGCCGCCATCGCCATTGTCGGCGTGGCGATCGTGCTCTATGCCTGGCAGTTGCCACCGTTCGGCAGCGCCGTGGAAACCACCGAGAACGCCCTGGTGCGTGGTCAGGTGACCATCATCGGCCCGCAGTTGAGCGGCTATGTGTTCGAAGTGCCGGTGCAGGACTTCCAGTTTGTCAAGGCTGGCGACCTGCTGGTGCGCCTGGATGACCGCATCTACCAGCAGCGCCTGGATCAGTCTCTGGCCCAACTGGCGGTGCAGAAAGCCGCCCTGGCCAATGTGGTGCAGCAGCGCAACAGCGCCGAGGCCACCATCAAGCTGCGCCAGGCGGCCCTGGCCGACAGCCAGGCCCAGGCGCAAAAAAGCGCGGCCGACCTGCGGCGCAACCAGGCGTTGGTCAGCGACGGCTCAGTGTCCCAGCGCGAGCTGGACGTGACCCGCGCCGCCAACGCCCAGACCATCGCCGCCGTGGCCCAGGCCCAGGCATCCCTGGAAATCGCGCGCCAGGACCTGCAGACGGTGATCGTCAACCGTGGCTCGCTGGAGGCGGCGGTCGCCAGCGCCGAAGCGGCGGTGCAACTGGCGCGGATCGACTTGTCCAACACCCGGATCCTCGCGCCGCGCGACGGCCAGTTGGGCCAGATCGGCGTGCGCCTGGGGGCCTACGTCAATTCCGGCGCGCAGTTGATGGCGCTGGTGCCGAACCAGCTGTGGATCATCGCCAACATGAAAGAGACCCAGATGGACAGCGTGCGCATCGGCCAGCCGGCGAGTTTCACCGTGGACGCCTTGAACCACCGCAAATTCACCGGCCGGGTGCAGCGGATTTCCCCAGCCACCGGCTCGGAGTTCAGCCTGCTGCAAGCCGATAACGCCACCGGCAACTTCGTCAAGATCGCCCAGCGGGTGCCGGTGCGCATCACCGTCGACCCGGACCAGGCCGAAAGCCAGCGCCTGCGCCCGGGGATGTCGGTGGTGGTGAGTATCGATACCTCGGTCACGCCCTGAGAACCTGTTTGCGCGTGGCCCATGGAGCGTTAAAAGCTCCCCGGGAGCGTGAACAGGTTGCGCGGCCTACACCGCCTGCATCGGCGGCAGGGTGCCCAACAGGGAAACGGCGGCCACGGCCGCCACCCCCAGCAGCCACTCCAGCAGCACGCTATTGCGCAACGCCCCCAGGCGCTGGTCGCAGCCAGGCAGGCGCAGGCGGTGCAGCAGCGCCAGGCCCAGCATGGCCGACACCAGCAGTGCCTTGATCAGCAGAATCAGGGCAAAGCCGCTGAACAGCGGCGTCGGCCACCAGTGCCCGGTCAACACCCGGACATTGATCAGGCCACTGAGCAGCAAGCCCGCCACCAGGGCGTAACCCACGCCGCTGAAGCGTCTTAGAACCCCTTCCATCGCGGTGGGGTTCGGCTGCAGCAACAGTAACGACAACAGCATCAGCCCGCCGAGCCAGACCCCGACGCAACTCAAATGCACGATCTGATTGAGGATCAGCAACTGGCCCGCCAGCCCATCGAGCATGGCGCCGTGGCCCACCGGGGCCAGGGTTGCCAACAGCAGCGCGGCGAGGCTCAGCTTGAGCGGCAGACGAGTGCGCAGGGAGCTCAGCAGCACCCCTAGCAGCAGGGCATTGAACAGCAGGTGCCAGGACCAGACCTGGCCAAAGAAGGTCTTGCCCAGCACCAATTGCACGGTTGCCGGGTCCAGCGCCGCCGACCAGGAATCGGCCATGCTGGCGGTGATCAGCAGCAGCCAGCAGACCCCACTGAGCAGCGCCAGGGTCGCCAGCCCGGTGCTGATGCGAGCGAGGCGCCGATGCAGCACCGGGTGGCTATCACCACGGCCCAGCAGCAGGGGGCCAAAGACCCAGGCCCCGAACAGCATCAACACCATCGTGAAGTGCACAAACCGGCACAGCACCAGCAGGCTCGACATGAATTACTGACCGACCTTGAAGCTGTAGCTGCCTGCGCTTTTATGGGTGTCGACCGACACTGCGTGCCAGTCGACCTTGTAGGTGCCTGCCGCCAGCGGGGCGGCCGGGGTCACCACCAGGGTCTTCTTGTCCGCGCCTTCGGTGGCCAGGCCATTGAGCGCCACCGGCGCGCCGTCCCGGCTCAGGCTGACCTGGGTGAAGCTGGCCTCGACGCCTTCGGAGAACACCAGGCGCAAGGCCTGCGGTGACGTCACCACACTATCAGCGGCCGGGGTGCTGGCTTGTAGATGGGCGTGGGCGAACACCGAGGAAGCGGCCAACAGGGAAGCCAGCAGGGCGCTGGTGGTGAGGAGTTTTTTCAGGAGCATCGTGGGATACCTTCGAGGAAGACGACGGGTGCTCAATAGAGCACGAAGCGGCCGGCGAATGAAACGCCGGCCAGTGGATTTTCAACGCTGCGCCAGGCGCATATGGATGATCGGAAAGGGCCGGCCCTCGCCATCGGTCGGCGAGCAGCCGATCTCTTCGAAACCGTAGTGCCGATAAAAGCCGTGAGCCTGGGGGTTCTGCTGGTTGACGTCGACACTGAGGCTCGGGTGCCGGGCGCGCACGTAATCCAGCAACTGGCGGCCGATGCCCTGGCCGCGTTGTGCCGGTTCGATAAACAGCATCTCCACCTTGTCACCCGCGGTGGCGATAAAACCACCCGGGCTGCCATCGGGGTGTTGCCAGAGCCAGGTCTTGAGGGCTGGCAGGTAGGCGTCGCGCACCAGGGGGTAGAGCAACTGGATATCGTCTTCGCTGAGGAAGTCGTGGGTGGCGCGTACCGAACGCTGCCACAGGTCGGCAAGCGGCTGGTCGTCGGCAGCGTTGCGTGGGCGGATAGTCATGAGTGTTCCATCGGTAACAGGACAGATGGCCGGCGACAGGGCAGGGCCGGCATTCGTGCAGAAGGAGCGGGTGCCCGGGTCGCGAATTAACGTCTGGACGGGGCACTGCGGCAGCGTCTGCCAATGAATGGGAGGGCGATCCTACCCAATCTCGCCTGTTGTGGCGAGAGGGGCGGCTGCGTGGCCGAGCAGACCTCGCCCCGCTCTGGAGCGGATGCTAGTCTTGAGCCACGTTGTCTTCAGGGAGCCCTCATGGGCAATCACAAGATCGAAATCCGCCGCAGTAACGTTGAAAAAATCCTCCTCGCCGCCGAGAAAGTCTTCGCTGAAAAGGGCTATGGCGGCACGGCCATGGCCGACATCGCCGAAGAGGTGCAACTGCCGCGCTCCAACCTGCATTACTACTTCAGCACCAAGAGCGAGCTGTACAGCGCAGTGCTGTTCGACCTGCTGGAGGTGTGGAAACAGGATGCCCTGTGCTTCGAGATGTTCGATGACCCGCGGGTGGTCCTCAGCAGCTACATCCGCGCCAAGATGAACCACTCCCGCAGTCGGCCCTACGGATCGAAAGTCTGGGCCAACGAAATCATCCACGGCGCACCGACCCTCGGCGAAGCGCTGGATGCCAGCCTGTATGACTGGGCAAAAATGAAAGAAGCGAAAATCCGCCAGTGGGTCGAAGACAAACGCATCCTGCCGGTGGAGCCTTCAAGCCTGCTGTACATGATCTGGGCCTCGACCCAGCACTACGCCGACTTCGACCACCAGGTGATGATCCTCAACGATCACCAGCCACTCTCCGACATGCAATTCGAACGCGCCCTGCAAACCGTCACCAGCGTCATCCTGCGCGGCATCGGCCTGGAACCCTGAAGCCTCCGTAGCCGCTGCCGAGCCCGCGAGGTTGCGCTGGCCGGTGTGAGCGCCGTGGAGTATCAGGTGGATGTCGGACGGTTTTGACGCCCAGCGTCCGAACGCGGCCCGAGCCTCCGGCAGCGGCTACAGTTGTAGCCGCTGCCGAGCTTGCGAGGTTGCACTGGCCGGCGTGGGCGCTGTGGAGGGTCAGGTGGATTCAGGCTGGCATACTCACACCGCTTCGCAATACGGGTTGCGCGGGTCATGCAGCCAGTCGAGGAAGGGTTTGCCGGTTTCCTGGGGGGCCATTTCGATGCAGTCCTGCACCGGGCAGGTGATCTGGCACAGGTTGCAGCCCACGCATTCGTCGTCGATCACTTCATATTTATGGGTGCCGTCCGCCTGCCGGATGCTGGCGATGGCCTGGTGCGAGGTGTCTTCGCAGGCGATGTGGCAGCGCCCGCAACCGATGCACGCCGCCTGGTCGATCTTGGCGATCACCTGGTAGTTGATATCCAGGTACTTCCAGTCAGTGGTGTTGCCCACGGCCTTGCCCGAGAACTCCTGCAGGCTGCTGTAGCCCTGGCTGTCCATCCACCGCGACAGTCCGTCCTTCATCTCTTCGACAATCCGAAACCCATGCAGCATCGCCGCGGTGCACACCTGCACCGCCCCGCAGCCCAGGGCCACAAATTCCGCCGCATCGCGCCAGTTGCCAATGCCGCCAATGCCGCAGATCGGCAGCCCCCGGGTCTGCGGGTCACGGGCAATTTCCGCGACCATGTTCAGCGCAATCGGCTTGACCGCCGAACCGCAATAGCCGCCGTGGGTGCTCTGGCTGCCGACCATGGGGTGGGCCACCATGCGTTCCAGGTCGACGCTGGTGATGGAGTTGATGGTGTTGATCAACGACACCGCATCCGCTCCTCCACGGTGGGCCGCCCGCGCCGCGAGTCGGATGTCAGTGATGTTCGGCGTGAGCTTGACGATCACCGGCAGCGAGCAATAGGTCTTGCACCAGCGGGTCACCTGCTCGACGTATTCCGGCACCTGGCCCACGGCCGCGCCCATGCCCCGTTCCGGCATGCCGTGGGGGCAGCCGAAATTCAGCTCGATGCCATCGGCGCCGGTAGCCTCCACCAGGGGCAGGATGTGTTTCCACGACTCTTCAACGCAGGGCACCATCAGCGACACAATCAGCGCCCGGTCCGGCCAGTCCTTTTTCACCTGGGTGATTTCCCGCAGGTTGATTTCCAGGGAACGGTCAGTGATCAGCTCGATATTGTTGATGCCCATCACCTCGCGGTTGGGCCCGAAATGCGCCGAGTAGCGCGACGAGACGTTGACCGCCGCCGGGTCTTCCCCGAGGGTTTTCCAGACCACGCCACCCCAGCCGGCTTCGAACGCGCGCACCACGTTATAGGCCTTGTCGGTGGGGGGCGCCGAGGCCAGCCAGAATGGGTTGGGGGCTTTGATGCCGGCGAAGACAATCGAGAGATCGGCCATTTACGCAGCCTCCACATTGAGCATGAGTTGGGCATGCATGGCTTCTGCGGCCAGCTTGCCGTGTTGCACCGCCTGCACGGTGAGGTCCTGGCCGAGGCTGACGCAGTCGCCGCCGGCATAGACCCCGGGGATGCTGGTGCGCAGTTGGGCGTCGACCTGGATGCGCTCGCCCGCGCGCTTCAGTTCCCGGGCCAGCGGGTCGCTCAGGGCTGCGCCGTCGAAGGCCTGGCCGATGGCCTTGAAAATCCCGTCGGCGGCCAGTTCAAAGGTCTCGCCGGTGGTCTGCAACCGGCCCTCCACCAGTCGGGTACGGGCGAAGCGCATGCCGCGTACTTGCCCCTGTTCATCCAGCAGCACCTCCTGCGGCGCGGCCCAGGTCAGCAGACGCACCTGATTGGCCTTGGCGATGTCCTGCTCGTGTTCGGTGGCGCCCATTTCCTCGAGGCCACGGCGATACACCAGGTTCACATCCCGCGCGCCGAGGCGCGCCATCTGCACCGCCATATCGATGGCGGTGTTGCCGGCGCCGAGCACGATGCAGCGGTCAGCCACCGGCAATTGGCCGAGGTCATCGGCCTGGCGCAATTCGCGGATGTAGTCGGTGGCGGCGAGCATGCCTGGCGCGTCTTCATGGGCCAGCCCCAGCTGTTTGCTGGCGGCCAGGCCCAGGCCGAGAAACACCGAGTCGAACTGCTGGTGCAGCTCGGTCAGGCTCAGGTTGTCACCGAGCGTGTGCCCATGGCGGATTTCGATGCCGCCGATGCCCAGCAAAAACTCCAGCTCCTGCTGGGCAAAGTCATCCACCAGCTTGTATTTGGCGATTCCGTATTCATTGAGGCCACCGGCTTTTTCCCGGGCCTCGAAAATCACCACCTCGTGCCCATGCAGGGCGCTGCGGTGGGCGCAGGCCAGACCCGCCGGGCCGGCGCCGACCACGGCAATGCGCTTGCCGGTAGACGCGGCGCGCTGGAACGGGTGCTGGCTGAAGTGCGCGTTGTCCACGGCATAGCGTTGCAGCAGGCCGATCAGCACCGGCGCGCACTCCTGGGCGTTGTTGCGCACGCAGGCCTGCTGGCAGAGGATTTCCGTCGGGCAGACCCGGGCGCAGCTGCCGCCGAGGATATTGGCCGAGAGGATTTTCTGCGCCGCACCCTGGACGTTATCGGTGTGGATATTGCGGATGAACGACGGGATATCGATCTCGCTGGGGCACGCATTGACGCAAGGTGCGTCGTAGCAATACAGGCAGCGCGACGCCTCCAGATGGGCCTGGCGCGCGTTCAGCGGCGGCGCCAGGTCGGTGAAATGACTGGCCAGGGTGGCGTTGTCTGCGATGGGGTGGGGCAAGTGGTTCAAGGTCTTGATCACGGTTAAGGCCTCACGGTTTTTTCTCGATTGCCTCTGACGGGCATTGTTTTTTCACAGCGCTGTGGCAAAGACGCTTTTAGTGGCCGGCGAACGCACTGTAGTCAGCGCGTTCATCGTGGCGAGGGCGCCGCCGTGGCGAGGGAGCTTGCTCCCGCTCGGTTGCGCGGCAACCGCAATAGCAACGGCCCCCCACCACAGCGCGACCTCAGCGCTCTACGGCCGTCGCCTTGCTGGCTTCGGCGCGCTTGCTCAACAGGTCGAACACCGCCGGGTAGGGTGGGCGTTCCACGTAGCGCCCGGCGCCGCGTTCGGCCCGCAGATCGCCGTCGACCCACAGCAACTTGCCCTGGCTGATGGTGTGGCTCGGCACGCCGCGCACGGTCTTGCCTTCGAAGATGTTGAAGTCGACCTGCTGGTGGTGGGTCTTGGCGGAAATGGTGCGGGTGCCTTGCGGGTCCCAGAGCACCAGGTCGGCATCGGCACCGACACGGATCGCGCCCTTGCGTGGGTAGAGGTTGAAGATTTTCGCGGTGTTGGTGGAGGTCAGGGCCACAAAGTCCTGCATCGACAGGCGGCCGGTATTGACCCCTTCGTCCCAGAGCACGGCCATGCGGTCTTCGATACCGGCGGTGCCGTTGGGGATCTTGCTGAAGTCGTCGCGCCCGGCGGCCTTTTGTTCGGCGCAGAAGCAGCAGTGGTCGGTGGCGGTGGTATGCAGGTTGCCCGATTGCAGCCCATGCCACAGCGCCTCCTGGTGGCCGCGAGGGCGGAAGGGCGGGCTCATCACGTAGCCGGCAGCGGTCTGCCAGTCTGGGTGCCGGTACACGCTGTCGTCGAGCAACAGGTGCCCGGCCAGCACTTCACCGTAGACCGGCTGGCCTTTGCTGCGGGCATAGGTGATCTCGTCGAGGGCTTCCTTGGTCGAAACGTGCACCAGGTACAGCGGCGTGCCCAGGGTTTCGGCGATGCGAATGGCGCGGCTGGCGGCTTCGCCTTCGACCTGCGAGGGCCGCGACAGCGGGTGCGCTTCCGGGCCGGTAATGCCCTGGGCCATCAGCTTGCGTTGCAGGTGATACACCAGCTCGCCGTTCTCGGCATGCACGGTGGGTACCGCACCCAGTTCCAGGCAGCGTTCGAAGCTCGCCACCAGGGTGTCGTCGGCAGCCATGATCGCGTTCTTGTAAGCCATGAAATGCTTGAAGCTGTTGACCCCGTGCCGGCTCACCAACTCAGCCATTTCTTCGCGCACCTGTTCGCTCCACCAGGTAATGGCCACGTGAAACCCGTAGTCGGATGCCGACTTCTCGGCCCAGCCACGCCACTGATGGAACGCTTCGAGCAACGACTGCTGGGGGTTGGGAATCACGAAGTCGATGATCGAAGTGGTACCCCCCGCCAGACCCGCCGCCGTGCCGCTGAAAAAGTCTTCGCTGGCCACGGTGCCCATAAAGGGCAATTGCATGTGGGTGTGGGGGTCGATGCCGCCGGGCATCAAGTATTGGCCGCTGCCGTCGAGCACGTCGACGCCGGCGGGAATATCCAGGTTATTACCGATGGCCTTGATCACGCCGTCGGCGCACAAGACATCGGCTTTATAACTTTCATCATGGGTAATAACGGTGGCGCCACGGATCAACAGAGACATTCCGAGTTCCTCGCAGGCATGACCGACTTATGTCGGTTCTAAGTGTTTTATATCGACCGTGCTGCGCAAGTTTATTCCTGTCAGCGGTGTCAGGAATAGAAACTAGCTGGTGTTCCTGGAATGAGCAAGATTATTTTTTATAAGCTTATATCACTATTAAGTTATTGAAATTAAACGAATAAATTCAAATAACTGCAAAATGGTGCAGCCCCTCACCATTTTGACGCACTTGACAGGATCGAAATATGGTCAAGATTTCCTATGTGAAATCAGCTGCTTGAAGGGGGCTTATGGCCTGAACAAAAGTGTGCAATAAGTTTCAGTGCACCAGTTTGAGTCCTGACGCTGCGGTCAACTTGCCGAACAGTTAGCCTGAGTGAACAGGCAAGTACCCGGGACGTGATAGTTAATAAGAATAAAACTGATGAACATCAGTTGTTTACATGGATTTTAACGGTCGCCAAACACCGTCAATGGACAATCCGGCACGCTTATTGAGTGCCGCCGCTGACAGGTTGGCCGGTCGCTAAAAGTCGTAAGTTCTCCGGCCATCGTCCGGCTTGCGGTCCCGTCCGCCAGCTGCCTGATGAGCAAAAATAATCAAAAGAACAGTGGAGCGGCCATGCAACAGAACAGATCCCAAGTGACCGAGCGCGCAGGCTTGTATGAGCTGGACGCCGGCAGCGACGTACTCGACAGCCCCCGTTATAACCACGACATCGCCCCGACCAAGGTCCATGAACGCACCTGGAACAAATGGCACATCACCGCGCTGTGGATCGGCATGTCGATCTGCGTGCCGACCTACACCCTGGGCGGGGTACTGACCGCCTATTTCGGCCTCAGCGTCGGCGAGGCACTGCTGGCGATCCTGCTGGCCAACATCATCGTGCTGATCCCCCTGACCCTCAACGCCTTCGCCGGCACCAAGTACGGCATTCCGTTCCCGGTGTTGCTGCGCTCGTCGTTCGGCATCATCGGCTCCAACGTGCCATGCCTGATCCGGGCCCTGGTGGCCTGCGGCTGGTTCGGCATCCAGACCATGTTCGGCGGGTTGGCGATCCACCTGTTCCTGGGGTCGATCTTCGAAGGCTGGAAGGCCCTGGGCGGCACCGGCGAGGTGATCGGCTTCATGATTTTCTGGACCCTCAACCTGTGGGTGGTGCTGCGCGGGGCCGAGTCGATCAAGTGGCTGGAAACCCTGTCCGCGCCACTGCTGGTGGCGGTGGGCATCGGCCTGCTGGTGTGGGCCCTGCCCAATGTGTCGTTGAGCGAATTGCTGGCGATCCCGCCCAAGCGTCCCGAAGGCGCCAGCGTCACCAGTTACTTCATGGCCGGGCTCACGGCGATGGTCGGGTTCTGGGCCACGCTGTCGCTGAACATTCCCGACTTCAGCCGCTACGCCAAAAGCCAGAAAGACCAGATCCTCGGGCAGATTTTCGGCCTGCCGCTGACCATGTTCCTGTTCGCCGCCCTGGGCGTGGTGATGACCGCCGCCTCGGTGAAACTGGTGGGCGTGACCGTGTCCGATCCGGTGAGCCTGATCGGCCATATCCAGAGCCCGGGCTGGGTGGCCCTGGCCATGGCGCTGATCATCATCGCCACCTTGTCCACCAACACCGCGGCCAACATCGTCTCGCCGACTAATGACTTCCAGAACCTGGCGCCGAAGCTGATCGGGCGCACCAAGGCGGTGCTGCTCACCGGCCTGGTGGGCCTGGCCCTGATGGCCCATGAACTGCTGAAAAAGCTGGGCCTGCTGATCTCCGACGTCAGTCTGGAAACCGTGTACTCCAATTGGCTGCTGGGCTATTCCAGCCTGCTGGGGCCGATTGCCGGGATCATGGTGGTGGACTATTTCATCATCAAGAAACAACGCCTGGACCTGGCCGGCCTGTACCGCGATGACGTGTACCCGGCCTGGAACTGGAACGGGTTTATCGCCTTTGCCGTGCCGGTGGTGCTGACCCTGCTGTCCCTGGGCAGCGACGCATTCAGCTGGTTCTACAGCTACGGCTGGTTCACCGGTTCGGCCCTGGGCGGCATCCTCTACTACGGCCTGTGCAGCCTGCGCAATGCCCAGGTGGTGGCCGCCAAGACCCCGGTTTGAGCCTGCACCTGTTGGCTCGCGGTGATGCATGAAGCCCAGGCGGCCCGGGTTCGGGTCGCCCCACACAATCAGAAAAAAGCCTGAGGAGATCACCATGAACGCTGCCGTCGACGTTCTGCAATCCAGCCATCAGCACATCAACCGCGACCGCCTGTGGCAGTCGCTCATGGAACTGGCCAGGCTCGGGGCCACGGTCAAGGGCGGGGTCTGTCGCCTGGCCCTGACCGACCTCGATCGCCAGGCCCGGGACCTGTTCGTGAAATGGTGCGAGGAGGCCGGTTGCACGGTCACGGTGGACGGCATCGGCAACATCTTCGCCCGCCGTCCCGGGCGTAACCCGGGGCTGCCCCCGGTGATGACCGGCAGCCATATCGACACCCAGCCCACCGGCGGCAAGTTCGACGGCTGCTTCGGTGTGCTGGCCGGGGTGGAAGTGCTGCGCACCCTCAACGACCTCAAGCTGGAAACCGAGGCACCGCTGGAAGTGGTGGTGTGGACCAACGAAGAAGGCTCGCGCTTCCCGCCGTGCATGATGGGGTCCGGGGTGTTCGCCGAGAAATTCACCCTGGAGGACACCCTGGCCAAGACCGACGTCGACGGGGTCAGCGTCGGTGAGGCCCTGAACGCAATCGGCTACGCCGGCCAGCGCAAGGTCAGCGGGCACCCGGTGGGCGCCTATTTCGAGGCCCATATTGAGCAGGGGCCGATCCTCGAGGACGAGCGCAAGACCATCGGCGTGGTCATGGGCGCCCTCGGCCAGAAGTGGTTCGACCTCAAGCTGCGCGGGGTGGAAGCCCACGCCGGACCGACCCCGATGCACCTGCGCAAGGACGCCCTGGTCGGCGCGGCGGCGGTGGTTGCGGCCGTCAACCGCGCAGCCCTGGGGCACCAACCTCATGCCTGCGGCACCGTCGGTTGCCTGCAAGCCTATCCCGGCTCGCGCAACGTGATCCCGGGTGAGGTGCGCATGACCCTGGATTTCCGCCACCTGGAACCGGCGCGCCTGGACTCGATGATCGACCAGGTGCGGCAAGTGATCGACAGCACCTGCGAGGAGCATGGCCTGAGCTTTGAACTGACGCCCACCGCCGACTTCCCGCCGCTGTACTTCAACCCGGACTGCATCGAAGCGGTACGCGGCGCGGCCCAGGGCTTGGGCCTGTCCCATATGGACATCGTCAGCGGTGCCGGGCACGACGCGATCTTCGTCGCCGAACTGGGTCCGGCGGGGATGATCTTCGTGCCCTGCGAAGGCGGCATCAGCCACAACGAAATCGAAAACGCTGCCCCTGATGACCTTGCGGCCGGCTGCGCCGTGCTGCTGCGCGCGATGCTGGCGGCCTCCGCCACCATCGCCGGCACCCGCGGCTAGCGCCATGCAACCACTCAACGGCGTCCGACCCACCACGGCGCCGCCAATGGCCAGCGCAGCCTTCGGCAGCGGCTACAGCACTCACCTGTAGCCGCTGCCGAGCGCGTAAGGCTGCGCTGGCCCTCAATCGCTGAAATCCAGCCTCCGAACACTGCCCATGGCGACGGGCAGCGACGACATATTTCAGGTTGCCGTACACTGGCAAAATTTTTCGCAATGGATGCCGAATATGCGCAGGATGGCGATCGGGTTTGCCCTGGTGTTGAGCCTGGGTGGCTGTACTGATTACAAGTGGGGACACAGTTGGAAAGTCGAGCAGCCGGGCGGCTGGACCGACTCGACCCTACCGAATACGGATGAAAGCGCCACACTCAAGGCATCCTGCGGATCCAGCCCTTTGCTCGTATCCGTGCGGCGTAATGATTCAGGGTTGATCTTCGCGATATTTATGATCCCCTTTCTTCCCAACTCAAGCAGCGACGACCGTGTACAAATCAGCGTTACGCACCCTGATTTGAAAGCCTGCACTTCGCTCACACAAAGCCCCTTGGTCCTGAAGATGGACAACCGTGTGGTTCGCGATATCCGCTTGGAACCCGGGTACGGTGATAACCGGTGTGCCCTGATATTGCCGCAAGAGACGCAGGGTGAACGGTTGTCGATCGAGGTCAATCACGCCGTGCTGCCCTGCGCCGTGGCCCCGGCAACCCTGAAGAAGAGCCGCTATTTCTGCGTGCGCAATACGAAATTCGGTGGCTCGCCAAGGTGTGATGATTAGCGCCTTGGTGTGTCAGTTGGTTGACCTGTAGCCGCTGCCGAACTCGCGAGGCCCTCAACAATCCGTGGCTATCGGCAGCGGCGACATATTTCAGGTTGCCGTACACTGGCAAAATTTCCCGCACTGGATGCCGACTATGCACAGGATGGCGCTTTGGCTGACCCTGGCCCTGAGCCTGAGTGGCTGTATCGATTACAAATGGGGCCACGACTGGAAGGCCGACAGCCTCGGCGGTTGGCAGGACGCGAGCACCGGCAAGTACAACGAGGGCACTTCGTTCAAGCTGGCCTGCGGGCCCGAGCCGCTCTATGTGAAGGTGACGTCCGCGCCGTCCCACCATCTGATGTCGCTGCTGTTCATTCCCCTGGTCCCTGCGGCCACCGGCGATGACAACCATCTGCGCATCAAGGCCAGTTACCCCAGCATCACCGCGTGTTCGGCGGCGCAGAACCCCTTGGTGATCAAGTTGGACAACCGGGTGATCAACACCATCGGCTACTTGGGCGGCGACCAGGCCGGCAGCTGCGAGCTCCGGCTGGACGCGCACGAGCTGCAGGGCGAGCGCGTGTCGATCGAGGTCAATCAGGCGGTGCTGCCCTGTGCCGTGGCTCCGCTGACCCTGAAGAAAAATGGCTACTTCTGCCTGCGGCAAACTCAGTACGGTGGTTCGGCGCCCTGTGATCGCTAGGTCCCGTCAGCCACACGAACCTAAGCTAATTCTTAAAAAGTATTTATTTTCCGTTTGTTAGATCGATTAGCTTTTAGCGACTTTCCTGTCCTCCAGAAGGTCCGCCCCCATGCGTCTGCCCTTTGCTTTGCGTCGTAGTTTGTCGATCACCGCTCTGGCCGGCCTGGCGCTGGGCATGGCTCTCAATGCTCAGGCCGATAGCGACCTGCGCATCGGTTACCAGAAATCCTCGACCTTGTTGGCGGTGCTCAAGGCCCAGGGCACCCTGGAAAAACAACTGGCGGCTCAGGGCGTCAATGTCACCTGGCATGAGTTCACCAGCGGCTTACCCCTGGCGGAATCGCTGAACGTGGGCAACGTCGACATCTCCGCCGACGTTGCCGACACGGTGCCGGTATTCGCCCAGGCGGCGGGGGCCAACCTCACGTACTTCGCCAGCGAAACCCCATCGCCGGCCGCGCAGTCGATCGTGGTGCCCAAGGACTCGACCCTCAAGACACTGGCCGAACTCAAGGGCAAGCGCATTGCGGTGACCAAGGCTGCGGGCAGCCATTACCTGCTGATCGCGGCGCTGCGCAGCGTTGGCCTGACATTCGCCGATATTCAACCGGTGTACCTGACTCCGGCCGATGGCCGCGCGGCCCTGGAGACCCACAAGGTCGACGCCTGGGTCACCTGGGAGCCCTTCGTCGCCAGCGCCGAACGCCAGCAGGGCGCGCGGGTGCTGCACGATGGCCAGGGCCTGGCCAGTTATCGCCGCTATTACCTGGCTTCCAATGATTACGCCAAGGCCCATCCCGAGGTGCTGAACCAGGTGTTTGCCGAGTTGCAGAAGACCGGCAGTTGGGTCAAGGCGCACCCGGCGGACGCGGCGAAATTGCTGGGGCCGCTGTGGGGCAACCTTGATGCGCCGACTGTGGAGTTGGCCAACAGTCGGCGCACTTACAAGGTGGAAGTGGTGAAGCCTGATGCTTTGGGTGAGCAGCAGAAAATTGCTGATGCTTTCTATCAGGAAAAACTTTTGCCCAAGCCTGTGGATGCGCGGGCGGTGCAACTCTGGAGTCCTAAAGCGCTTTGATATGTGCTGTAGCCGCTGGCGAGGTAGGCGGCTGCGCTGGCCGGTACAGGCGCGGTGATGGGCTTTTTTGTCGAGGGTCAGCTTTCTTGTGCTGCTCGCCATTGGATGATTTCCAGCACTGCGCAACCTTCCCGGGTTAGCAGGTGCACGCTGCGGGTGATGCGGGTCAGGTCGCAGTCGGAGATGTCTGTTAATGGCAGGGTGGAGAGGCTGTCCATCAGGTCGCGCACTACGGTAAAGCGGTGGGCGGCGCTGCTGGCGAGGTCGCTCAGGGGGGCCTGGGTGTTGATGTAGAACACTGGGTGTTCGGTGTCGTGGGTGTCGACGGGGGTGAAATGGGAGGGGTGATGGTCAGTCATCTGTGTAGCTCCTATAAATTGAGCTACCACCTTTCGCGGCCAAGCGAATTAAGGGTGGCAACTGTACGCGGGTTGGCCGACCGGCTATAGGAAACCGGCACACCCGAAGGTGTCCCACGCACAGCCGCCATGAGACAAAATTGCAGGCACAAAAAAAGCGCCTGCAATGATGTTTTGGACGCTGATGCGTTCCTATATTCGACCGGCCAAGGTCGTTCGCGGATTTTGCCGCGAGGGCGAACTATAGGGGGGTTGTCAGGGCGGTGCAACCGGGTGTTGGGCGTGATGTTTTAGTGGTTGTGTCGGCCTAGCCTTTCCGGTGGTTTGGGGGCTTATCCGTTGCTGCGGTGATGGCGGCTTAGGGTTTCGCCCTTACGGCGAGGTACTTTTGGCAAACGCCCCAAAAGTACCCAAAAGGTCTCGCCCCAAGCGTACGGCCACTCGCTGCGCTCGGGTTCCCTCGTTCCGGCGTCCCTCAGGGGGCATCGCTTCCAGCGACGTCTTCGACTGCGTCGAAGGGCGCTGCGCGCCAATCCCCTGATGAACACCTCCACTCGGCCTGCCGAAGGGGCGGGTGGATCAAGATCAAAAGCAAGGTCAACAGCCAAAGCAAAAGCAAAAGCAAAAGCAAGGCAGGCAAGTCCTGTGGCCGCTGCCGAGGCACAGGCTGCGCTGGCCAGTGAAGGCGCGGTGATTTAGGGGAGGGGCGGGGACGCGCAGGTGCCAGTCCAGGCCGGCCGGAGGGCATGCCGAGCCTAGGCGAGGCACCGAGTGGTGGGGCAAGAGCCCTTTGGTTACTTTGGGCTGGGCCGGCATTCCGGCTGTTCCAAAGTGACCCGCTGTAAGAACGGAACCCATAGCCGCCACGCCCGCAGTAATGGATATGTACACCCATAAAACCGAGGCGCTAGGTCTTGGGGCCGCTACGCGCTGGAGCGCCAGCCCGGCCCGGCGGGAGCAAGCTCCCTCGCCACAAAAAGCTTCCTCAGCACACATAACCCCTGCTGGGTTCAGCCGCTTTTCCACCCGCCACCCAACGCCACCACCAATCCAACGCTAGCCTGCAACTCTCGCGTTTGCACCGCCTGCAACCCCCGTTGCGCCTGCAAGGCTGCGGTCTGCGCTGTCACTACATCCAGGTAGCTGACGGCCCCCGCTTGATAGCTGTTCATGGCCAGTAACTGCGTGTGCTGGGCCGCATTGACCGCCGCCTGCTGATCCAGCGCCTCCTGGCGCAAATCGCGCAATTGTCCCAGGTTGTCCTCCACCTCGCGCACCGCCCCGAGCACTCGGCTCCGGTAATGAGCCGCCGCTTCTTCAAACTCGGCATGGGCCAATCGCTCATTGGCGCTGAGCCGCCCGCCATCGAAGATCGGCAGGTTGATCAACGGCCCCAACGCCCAGTAACGATTGCCCGCCGCCAGCAGATTCCCCACGCCCTGGGTCTGGCCACCGAGCAGCCCGGTCAGGCTGAAGTCCGGGTACCACGCCGCGCGCGCCACGCCGATACCGGCATTGGCCGCATACACCCGACGTTCTGCCGCCGCGATGTCCGGCCGCCGTTGCAACAAGGTGCTGGGCAGTTGCGCGGGAATGGCCGGCAGGCTCAGCCATTGTGACGAGGGGGCGAGGCTGAAGGTGCTGGCCGGTTCGCCCACCAGCTCACCGATGGCGTGTTCGGTGAGGTTGCGTTGCGCCCGCACTTCGTCCCGTTCGGCCTCGGCGCTGGCCAGTTGGCTCTGGGCCCGGGTCAGGTCCAGTTCCGAGGCGATCTGCCCCTGGTAGCGGTCGCGGGTCAGTTGCAAGGCCTGGGCGTAATCTTCGAGGGAGCTGCTCAAGATCCGGCTCTGGGCATCCAGGCCGTCGAGCTGCACATAGAGGTTCGCCAACTGTTGTTGCAGGCTCAGGCGCGCGGCCGCCAGGTCATCGCCGGAGGCCTGGGCCTGGGCATCGCCGGCCGCGGCCTGATTGCGAATCCGCCCCCACAGGTCGAGGTCGAAGTTCAGGGAAAACCCCGCCGTGTTGCTGTTGTAGATCGACGGCTGGGTGCTGCCCCGCAGCGGTCGGCTGTCGGACTGACGCTGGCGCAAGGGTTGGGCACTGGCGCTGATCTGCGGGAACAATCCGGCATGCAGTTGGCTGGCATAGGCCTGGGCGCCGTCGTAGTGGGCGAGGGCGGCGGCGAGGTCCGGGTTGGCCTTGAGCAGGCGCTGCTGCAGGTTGTCCAGGCGCGGGTCCTGGTACAGCCGCCACCAGGGTTCGGCCAGCGCCTGGGGCGCATGGGCCGGGTGCCAGGGCCCGTCCGCGGTCTGTTCGCGAAACTGCGCCGGCAGGTCGACGGTGGGCGTCTGGTAGTGGGGCGCCAGCGAGCAGCCGTGCAACCCCAGCAACAGCAGCACAGCCAGGGGCTTAAGCCTTGGGCGCATGGGTACCTCCGGCGTCCGCCAGTTGCACCAGATCGCCTTCACGCAGGGCGTCCGGCGGGTTGTCGATGACCTGGTCGAAGGGCGTCAGGCCCTGGTCGATCACCAGGCGCTCCCCAAGGTCGAGGCCGATATGGATGCTGCGCAGATGCACGTGCCGGGCGCTGTCGATCAGCGCCACCTGGGTGCCCGCGGCGCGGAAGATCAGGGCGCTGGCCGGGATGCTGACGCCATGGGTGTCGGCCGGGATCGCCAGGGTCGCCTCGGCATAGTCGCCGGGCATCAGGGCGCCTTCAGGGTTGGCCGCGACAAACTGCGCCAGCAGGGTGCCGGAGCGCGGATCGATGGCGGTGGAGTCGCCCACCAGTTGTGCGCTGAAGTGCTGGCCCGGGTGCTCGGGCACGGTCAGTTGGGCCACCAGCCCGGGGTGAATCACGCTGGCGTAGTTCTGCGGGATCGGCACATACAGCCGCAGCTTGTGGGTGTCGGCCAGGTCGAACAGTTCCGGGTCGCTGTCGTTGTCGGCCTTGATCAACTGGCCAATGTCGGTGTGGCGCGCGGTGATGGTGCCGGCGAACGGTGCGCGGATGGTCTTGTAGTCCTCCAGTGCCGAAAGCCGTGCATAGTCGGCGCCGGCCGCCTCGGCGTTGGCCTTGGCGGCTGCGGCATTGGAGCGCTTTTCATCGGCCTCCTGGCGCGACACCGAGTGGCTGGCCAAGAGGTTTTGCCAGCGCTCGGCGGTGGTCTGGGCCAGGCGCGCATTGGCCTGTTCCTGGATCATCCGCGCCCGGGTCTGAGCCACTTGCTGGTCCAGGTCGGGGCTGTCGATATGGGCCAGCACCTGGCCGGCGGTGACCTTGGCTCCGATGTCCTGGGTCCAGTCTTTCAGGTAGCCGCTGACCCGGGCGTGGATCGGCGCCTTGCTCCAGGCTTCCAGGTGCGCCGGCAGGCGCAGGGTGTCGCCGAGCACATTCTGCTGCGGCTGCAATACCAGCACCTGCGGCACAGCCGCGGTTTCAGTCCAGGCGGTCACGGCCTGCTCGTGCCGGGTGCGCGCGGCCAGACCGTTGGCCACCAGCAGGGCGACCAGGGTCAGGCCGCCGATGCCCAGCAGCATCAGGCGTTTGCGCGAAGGGGTGTGCTCAGGCGACATGGGTGTTTTCTCCAGCAACAGCGGGATGGGAGAGACGTCCGTGGACCAGGCTGAAGACCACGGGGACAAAGATCAGGGTGGCGACGGTGGCGAGGATCAGCCCGCCGATTACCGCGCGGCCCAGGGGCGCGTTCTGTTCCTCGGAAAGGGCCAGGGGCAGCATGCCGATAATCATCGCCAGGGCGGTCATGCACACCGGGCGAAACCGCGTGTAGCCGGCTTCCAGGGCGGCCTTGAGGGCATCGCCGTGCTCCGCCAGGCGCTCGCGGCAGAAGCTCACCACCAGGATCGAGTTGGCGGTGGCCACCCCCATGCACAGGATGGCGCCGGTCAGGGCTGGCACTGACAACGAGGTGCCGCTGAGAAATAGCATCCACACGATCCCGGCCAGGGCCGCCGGCAGCGCGGTGATGATCACGAACGGATCGACCCAGGACTGGAAGTTGACCACGATCAGCAGGTAGATCAGCACCACCGCCCCCAGCAGGCCCAGGCTCAGGCCGCTGAAGGCTTCGTGCAGGGCGTCGATCTGCCCGTGCAGGCTGACGGTGGCACCTTTGGGCCGCAGGCTGGCGGCGTCGTCCAGAACCTTTTGCATGTCATGGGCCACGGCGCCGAGGTCACGGCCCTGGACATTCGCATACAGATCCAGGGTCGGCTGGATGTTGTAGTGGCTGACCACCGCCGGGCTCTCGACCCGGGAGATATCCGCCAGGCCGCCGAGGATCTGCGACTGGCCATTGCTGCCGGTGACCGGCAGCGCCTCCAGGGCCGGCAGGCTGTCCAGGCGGTACTGCGGGGTGGCGGCGACGATGGAGTAGGACACGCCATTTTTCGGGTTGAGCCAGAAGGTCGGCGCCACCTGGGAACTGCCGGCCAAGGAGGCCACCATGCTGTTGGTCACGTCCCGTTCGGTGATCCCCAGGCCATTGGCCCGCAGGCGGTCAACCTTGACTTGCAGTGACGGGTAGCCGGTGGACTGCTGGATCCGCAGGTCGGCAATGCCCGGCACATGCTGCAGGCGCCGCTCCAGTTCCACGGCGAAGGCGCGATTGGCCGCGTTGTCGGGCCCGGAGACTTTCACGTCCAGCGGTGCCGGGGCGCCGAAGTTGAGGATCTGGCTGCTGATGTCCGCCGGCAAAAAGGCGAAGTGGCTGCCGGGGAAGCTTTCCGGCAGGGCTTCGCGCAGCTGTTTGACGTAGTCGGCGGTGGGGCCGTGGCCGGGCTTGAGGGTGACCTGGATATCGCCGTCCTGGGGGCCGATGGTGCCGCTGTTGCTGTAGGCCATGTCGATGCCGCTCAGAGGGATGCCGATGTTGTCGATGATGCTGTCCAGTTGCTCGGCCGGGATCACTTCGCGGATCCGCGCTTCGATGCGGTCGAAGGCCGCCGCGCTTTCCTCGATCCGCGTGCCCAGGGGCAGTCGCACATGCACCGCCAGGGCGCCGGCGTCGGTGGCCGGAAAGAAGTCCTGGCCCAGGCTCGGCAACAGGGCGAACGAGGCCAGCACACAGGCGAGGAAGCCGAGGATGAAGGTCTTGCGCCGGCCCAGGGCCAGGTGCAGCAGGCCGTGGTAGGTGTCGCGCACGTTGGAGAAGCGCCGCTCGAAACCCTGCTGGAAAGCCAGCAAGGCACGCACCAGGGCGTTGCGCGGCTTGGCGTGCTGCTCGCCTTCGTGATGGTTGATGAAAGCATCTTCCGGATGATGCCCGGGGCCTGCTTCCGGCGTGTGCGGCTTGAGCAGGTACATGGCCAGGGTCGGCACCAGGGTCCGCGAGAGGATGAACGAGCTGGCCATGGCGAAAATCACCGCCAGGGCCATGGGCCGGAACAGGTAGCCGGCAATGCCTTGCAGCAGGAACATCGGTACGAAAACGATGCAGATGCACAGCAGCGAGACGAAGGCCGGGCCGACGATCTGCCTGGCGCCGTCGAGGATCGCCACCTTGACTGCCTTGCCCTGTTCCAGGTGCCAGTTGATGTTTTCGATGGTCACCGTGGCATCGTCCACCAGGATCCCCACCGCTAGGGCCAGGCCGCCCAGGGTCATCACATTCAGGGTCTGGCCGCTGAGGGCCAGCAGGGCAATGGCCGCCAGCACCGCCAGGGGAATCGAGGCGGCGATGATCAGGGTCGAGCGCCAGCTGCCGAGAAACAGCAGGATCATCGCGCTGGTCAGCAGGGCGGCAATGATGCCTTCCTGGGCCACGCTGCCCACCGACTGTTTGACGAACACCGAGGCGTCCCCCAGCAGCGAAGTCTTGAGCGAGGGCGGCAGGGTTTCATTGATGCGCGGCAGCATCCCGCGAATGCCGTCGACAATCGACAGGGTGGAGATATTGCCATTCTTCAGGGCCGGCATCAGCACGGCGCGCCGGCCATCCACGCGCACGATATTGGTCTGCGGCGGCGAGCCGTCGCGCACGTGGGCCACCTGGCCGATGGTGATCAGGGCGCCGTCCACGGTCTTGATCGGCAGGTCGTTGAGTTCCTCGATGGCTTGCGGGCTGTTATTGAGCAGCACCGTGTATTCATCGCTCCCCAGTTTGGCGGTGCCCACCGGGATGATCTGGTTCTGCGCCGCCAGGGCGTTGCCCACGTCCTGCGCCGACAGGCCTCTGGCCGCCAGGGCTTGGGGGTCCAGGTCGAGGGTGATCTGGCGCTGCTTGCCGCCCATGGGCGTGGGCATGGCCAGGCCGGGCAGGGAGCTGAGGGGCAGGCGGATATTGTTCTGCACCAGGTCGCGGATCTTCGCCTCGGACAGGGTCGGGCTGGAAAACGCCATTTGCAGGATCGGCACCGTCGAGGCGCTGTAATTGAGGATCAGCGGCGGGGTGATGCCCGGCGGCATCTGCTTGAGCACGGTTTGTGACACCGCCGTCACCTGGGCATTGGCGGTACGGATATCCACCCCGGGCTGGAAGAAGATCTTGACGATACCCATGCCCGGCAGGGACTGGGATTCGATGTGCTCGATGTCGTTGACCGTGGTGCTCAGGGAGCGCTCGTAGGTGTAGATCACGCGCCCGGCCATGGCCTCGGGCGACAGGCCGTTGTACTGCCAGACCACCGCCACTACCGGGATGCCGATATCGGGGAAGACATCGGTGGGCGTACGCAGGGCCGCCATGGGCCCGATGATGCAGATGAAAATTGCCAGCACGATAAACGTGTAGGGCTTGAGCAGTGCGGTCTTGACCAGCCCGAGCATGCCGAAAACCTCCGAGGGAGTGGGATTGCAAACCTCGGCAGACTGCGGCGACCCACCTAACACGCGGCTTTCGTGAAGATGAAGGAAGATTTAAGCGCGGCCTGAAAATCCTTTCATGTGGATTCATTTGTTCAGGGCAGGGCACGCCCACAAGCTGGATAGGCATCCGGCGAGGCGTGTTATCCGGCTCGTCCCGGGCACTGTTTTTTCACTTGCGAGGTGTTGCGTCATGTCATTCAAACCGCTGTTGCTGCTGCCGGGGCTGGGCCTGGTGGGCCTGCTTTCGGCTTGCGCCGGGCCGCTGCCCAAGGCCGATCCGAGCCAGGCCTGGATCGGGCTGGCCCAGGAGTCGCCGAACGATCTGCTGGCCGACAGTGTCGACGGCAAACGCCTGGAGGATGGGCGTTACTTTCAGGTGAGTCCGGGCGCGCACCGCCTGCAAATGGCGCTGTTGCAAGGCGCCAACGGCAACTCGGCGCAGCCGGAATGCGAGGGGCGCCTGGACTACTCGGGCTTCAAGGCTGGCGAGCATTACCAGTTGCTGGAGTCGAGCCAGGGCCAGGAAGTCAGCGCCGTATTGATGGATGCCCAGGGCCGGCCCCTGGCCCATAGCGCGGACTTCAGCTGCCTGTAGCCGTGCCGCAGAAGCCGACGCAGCTCGCGCCGGCGCCCATGATTGATGAGGTGTTTAGTGATGTCCCGTAGACCGTTGTTGCTGATCCCGATGTTGAGCCTGGTGGCGTTGTTGGCGGCGTGTGCCGGGCCCATGCCCCAGCCCGACCCCAGCGAGGCCTGGATCGGCCTGCAAGAAGAGGCGCCCAATGACCTGCTGGCCGAGCGCGTGGATGGGCAGAAGATCGACGATGGGCGCTATTTCCAGGTCAAGCCCGGCACCCACCGCCTGGACGTGACCCTGTTTGAAGAGAACGTCGGTGATTCCAACCAGCAAGACTGCGACGGCCATATCAGCTACAGCGGCTTCAAGGCCGGCGAGCATTACAAGCTGGTGGAATCGTCCCTGGGGACCGAGGTGTCGGCGCGCTTGTATGACGCCATGGGCAAGCAGGTGGCCAGTACCCATGACTTCGCGTGCATGCCGGGCTGACAGGTCTGATTGCGTCGCCGAAATCAGGACATTTCGCTCAGTGAAAATAGACAAGGCTGACTACAAGTTCATGGCGGTCCACTGGATGATAGGGGCCTGTGTCCTGAAACCGGGCGTGCGTTATGAATCAAGAGACTGAAGCGGCAATGACCTCCACCGATGTGGCATTTGGTGAAGTGGCGCAGATGATCGCCGCCGCGCGGCAGCGGGCGGTGCGAGCGGTGAACACTGAACTGGTGGAACTGTATTGGCAGGTCGGGGCCTATATCAGCCGCAAGATCGAGGCGGCGGAGTGGGGGGATGGCGTCGTCCAGCACTTGGCGGATTACCTGGCGCGGCAACAGCCGGGCCTGCGGGGTTTTACCCGGCGCAACCTGTTCCGCATGCGTCAGTTCTATGAGGTCTATCGAGGGGAGGAGAAAGTGTCAGCAGTGCTGACACAATTACCCTGGACCCAGAACCTGATCATTCTTGCCCAA
The DNA here is from genome assembly GCF_049199125.1 of Pseudomonas sp. QD4. Lineage (NCBI taxonomy): Bacteria > Pseudomonadati > Pseudomonadota > Gammaproteobacteria > Pseudomonadales > Pseudomonadaceae > Pseudomonas > Pseudomonas sp. QD4. The sequence continues at coordinate 1,484,733 of NZ_JBLZOM010000001.1, read as the reverse complement.
GGCAAATGTGCGCAAGAGCGCGAGTTTTATCTGCGTATGGCACTTCAGGAGCAGTGGTCGACCCGAGAGTTGGAACGGCAGATCAAATCGGCCCTGTTCGAACGCACGCTGACCCGCCCGGCAAGCGTCTCGGCCGCGTTGAGAGACACTCATCCCGAGGCCCTGAAGGTGTTCAAGGATGCCTACATGGTGGAGTTTCTCGATCTGGCCCAGGGGCATGGCGAAGCCGATCTGCATCAGGGGCTGGTTCGCCAGCTCAAGGATTTTCTGATCGAGATGGGGCGGGACTTCTGCTTTGTCGCGTCAGGCTATCCATTACAGGTTGGCGGGCGGGATTTTGCCCTGGATCTGTTGCTGTTCCATCGTGGGTTGAATTGCCTGGTGGCCGTTGAACTCAAGGTCGGGCGCTTCGAACCGGAGTATCTGGGCAAGCTGGATTTCTACCTGGAGGCCCTGGATCGCCAAGTGCGCAAACCCCACGAAAACCCGGCCCTGGCAGTGTTGCTCTGTGCCAGCAAGGACGACGAGGTGGTGGAATATGCCCTCAACCGTTCGCTTTCGCCGGCGTTGATTGCCGAGTATCGGACCCAACTGCCGGACAAGAAACTGCTGCAGGCCAAGCTGCAGGAGTTTTATGCACTGGACACGCAAGCGCGGTGAAGCTGGCGGCAAGCTGTGCGGGCTGTTCCGTGTGCTGGTGAGTCGAGTGAGCAGCAAGGCCGTAGCCTAGCCGCGGCGCGTGCCCCTTGTTCAGTTCTGCTCGCTGCCGACCCAGTCCGCCAGCCGCCCGGCAGCCAGGTTCAGGCCATGGTCGTCGGCTGCGTGCCCGAGCGGCAGAGGTCAATATTTCCCTTGTAGGCGCCGGCTTGCCGGCGAAATAGGCTCAACGGGGCAACAGCCCCAGGGCTCCGAAGGCCAGCAGCAGCGCCGCCAGCATGCCGGTAATGGCGAACAGTTGTTGCAGGCGCGGGCCGGCCAGATGGCTGGCCATTTGTCGGCCCATGACCAGTCCCACTACCGCGCCCAAGGCAAAGGGCGCGCCCACGGCCCAGTGCATGACCCCGCTGACGCTGGCGGTCACCACGCTGCCCAGCGACACCAGGGCGATCACTGCCAGCGAGGTGGCGACGATGCTTTTGCTGTCCAGGTTGGTGTAGCGGCCCAGGGCCGGGACGATCACAAACCCGCCGCCCACCCCGAGCAAACCGGAGAGCAGGCCCGACAGCATCCCGGTCAGCGTCAGGGCGCGGGCACAGGGCAGGGTCCAGCGCAGGCGACCTTGCTGCGGGTTGAGCACGCAGGGCAAAAAGGCCGGGCGCGGTGCGGCCTGGCCGTGTTTCAGTTCACGGCTGGCCTTGAGCAACATCCGCCCGCAGGCGTACAGCAGCACCAGGCTAAACAGCAGCGCCAGGGGGGCGTTCGGCAAGCGATGGGCCAACCACAGCCCCAGGGGGGTCAGCAGGATGCCGATGCCGGCGACAAACCCCGCCGCGCGATAACGCACGATGCCCTGGCGCAGGCCGAGCAGGGCGCCGACGCTGGCCGCCAGGCCTACCGCCAGCAGGCCGACCGGCGCCGCCTCGACCATGCTCAGGCCCAGGCCGAACACCAGCAACGGCACCGCAAGAATCCCGCCACCAGCCCCGGTCAAGGCCAGGATCGCGCCAATCACCAGCCCCAGGCCGGCTCCGATCAAGGTCACTTCATTCATGCCGGCGGGGTGTCCGTGTTCAGGGTCGGACGGGCCAGCCATTCATGGCCCTTGAGCATGCCGCGCCAATACAGCGGCGGCAGGATCCGCTCTTTCAACCACCAGGCGCGGCGCGTGGCTTTGCGCCCATCCAGCAACCAGGGGGCGAAGCTCGGTGCGAGCTTGCCGCCGTAGGTGAATTCGGCGAGGACGATCTTGCCCCGTTCCACCGTCAGTGGGCAGGAACCATAACCGTCGTACTGCGCCAGGCGCTGCAGGCGCTTGAGGGCCACCAGCACGTTGTTGGCCACCACCGGCGCCTGCTTGCGCGCGGCGGCCGCGGTTTTGGCGTTGCTGGTGTTGGTGGCATCGCCCAGGCCGTGGATATTGGCAAAACGCGTGTGGCGCAGGCTGTAGGGGTCGACATCGACCCAGCCCGCGGCATCGGCCAGGGGGCTGCTGCGGATAAAGTCCGGGGCGGTCTGCGGCGGCACCACATGCAACAGGTCAAAGCGGCGCTCCAGGTGTTCCTGGCGCCCATCGGCCAGGGTTCGGACAAAGGTCGCGCGCTTGGCGGGGCCGTCCACCGCCACCAGGTTATGCCCGAAATCCAGGTCGATCGCGTACTTGTGCACGTACTCCATCAGGGCCGGCACGTAGTCCGGCACCCCGAACAGCACCGCGCCGGCGTTCATGAAGCGGGTGTTGATCCGTGGCAGATGGCCGTTGCGCAACCAGTGGTCGCACGACAGGTACATGGCTTTTTGCGGCGCGCCGGCGCACTTGATCGGCATCGGCGGCTGGGTGAACAGGGCCTGGCCCTGCTTGAGTTGTTGCACCAGCTGCCAGGTGTAGGGCGCCAGGTCGTAGCGATAGTTGGAGGTCACGCCGTTGCTGCCCAGGGTGGCGCTCAGACCGTCGATGGCGTCCCAGTCGAGCTTCAGGCCGGGGCACACGATCAACTGGTCGTAAGCCAGGGCCTGGCCGTTGTCCAGCACCAGGGCATTGGCCTCGGGCTCGAAGGTGCTGACCGCGGCCTGGATCCACTTGACCCCCTTGGGGATGAGCGAGGCCATGCTGCGCACCGTGGACCGGGCGCTGAACACCCCGGCGCCGACCAGGGTCCAGCCGGGCTGGTAATAGTGCTGCGGGGCGGGGTCGATGATCGCCACGTCAAGCTGTGCGTCGCGCGCCATCAGGCTCGATGCGGCGGCGATGCCCGCTGCACCGCCGCCGACGATCAGTACCTGGTGGCTGCCGTCGACGGCCCGCTGCAGGGTGGAAATAGGGCGCATGGCAAGGTCTCCGTGGGGAGTGGAATAGTTATAGGGAATTGAGCGGGATCTTCAGGTAGCGCACACCGTTGTCCTCGGGCTCCGGCAGTTGGCCGCTGCGCATGTTGACCTGCACCGAGGGCAGGATCAGCACCGGCATGTCGAGGGTGGCGTCGCGGGCCTCGCGCATCCTGACAAAGGACTCTTCATCGATGCCCTGGTGGATATGGATGTTGTGCGCGCGCTGCTCGGCCACGGTGGTCATGTACTGCAACTCGCGGCCGTTGGGCAGGTAGTCGTGGCACATGAACAGGCGGGTCTGCGGCGGGAGGGCGAGGATCTTGCCGATGGAGCGGTACAGGGTCCGCGCATCGGCCCCGGGGAAGTCGCAGCGTGCGGTGCCGTAGTCGGGCATGAACAGGGTGTCGCCAACAAAGGCCACGGTCTCGTCGCCGACCTGCACCAGGTAGGTCATGCACGCCGGGGTATGCCCCGGCGTGTGCAGGGCGCGGGCGCTGAGGCCGCCGATGGCGAACTCGGCGCCGTCGGCCAGCAGCACGTCGAACTGGCTGCCATCGCGGGCGAACGCCGGGCCCTCGTTGAACAGGCTGGCGAACACCTTCTGCACCTGGGTGATGTGCTGGCCGATGGCGACCTTGGCCCCCAGGCGCTGCTTGAGGTAAGCCGCAGCAGACAGGTGGTCGGCGTGGACGTGGGTTTCCAGGATCCACTCGACCTCGGCGTCCAGTTCGCGGACCCGCTCGATCAGGCGGTCGGCGGATTCGGTGCGAGTGCGCCCGGACTTGGGGTCGTAGTCGAGCACGCTGTCGATCAAGGCGCAGCGCCGGGTCGTCTGGTCCATCACCAGGTAGCTGATGGTCCAGGTGTCGCGGTCGAAAAAGGCTTCTACACGCAGGGTGGTGCCGATGATCATGCTGCTCTCCAGACGATGAAGTGACGCCGGCCGGAACGGGCAGTCGTCCCTTGGGGTGTCAATAACCGTGCCAACGTCCAGGGCCGAATGGGCACGCCGTTTCATTCAATTCAATGGCTTGCAGCATAGACGGAGGGCGTTTCGAGCTGTCACTGCCAGTTATTTTGGCAGTTGGGTGGCAGTCGATGGCAGTGAGTGGCAGAAACCGCCCCGGTGTTTTAAGCTGCCGCACCCCCGCAGGAGTTGCCATGTCCACCTCGCCCCGCGACCTCGCCAGCAGCCGGATGTCGGCCCTGGTGTCTTACCTGGAGCACGATCCGCAGCCGACCATCGTGCTCGATACCCAGTACAACATCATTGCCGCCAATACCGCCTACCAGCGCCAGTTCGGCGTGGAGGGGCGGCCCCATGTCGGCGCCAAGTGCTACCGGGTGTCCCATCAATTTGCCGTGCCCTGCGATCAGGCCGGCGAACATTGCCCGATGCGCAAGGCCCACGACAGCCGGGTGCCGGAGCGCATGCTGCACGTGCACCACACGCCACGGGGGCCGGAGCACGTGGAGGTGGAGTTGCGGCCGATCATTGGTGAGAGCGGGGCGGTGGTGGCCTATGTCGAGCGCCTCAATTCGTTGGCCGTGGCTTCGGTGCAACCCCAGCGCAAGGGGCTGGTGGGGCGTTCGCCGGCCTTCAACGAGGCCTTGAGCGCGTTGCTGCGGGCGGCGCCGGCGCCGATCCCGGTGTTGCTGCAGGGCGAGTCGGGCACCGGCAAAGAGCTGTTCGCCCGTGCCCTGCATGACGGCAGCCCGCGCGCCAGCGGGCCGCTGGTGGTGGTCGATTGCACCGGACTCACCGAATCGTTGCTGGAGAGCGAGCTGTTCGGCTACGAGAAGGGCGCGTTCACCGGGGCCTTGCAGCGCAAGATCGGCCTGGCCGAAGCGGCCCATGGCGGGACCTTGTTCCTCGATGAAATCGGCGAGGTGCCGCTGGCGATGCAGGTCAAGTTGCTGCGGCTGATCGAGTCCGGCAGCTTCCGTCCGGTGGGCAGTTTGCGCACCGTGCATTCGGATTTTCGCCTGGTGGCGGCGACCCACAAGCCGCTCAAGGACATGGTGGCCGCCGGGACCTTTCGCCAGGATCTGTATTACCGCATCAGCGCCTTTCCGATTCGTCTGCCGGCCCTGCGCGAGCGTCGGGATGACCTGCCGCTGCTGATCGACAGCCTGCTGCAACGCCTGGCCCCGGGCGCGGTGCCACGGGTCGACGCCCAGGCCATGGAGCGCCTGCGGGTGTATGCCTACCCGGGCAATATCCGCGAGCTGCGCAATATCCTGGAGCGCGCGAGCCTGTTCAGCGATGACGGGGTGATCCGCGTCCAGGACCTGCCCGGCGAACTGCGCAGCGACACGCTTGCGCCGCCCCAGGCTCCCGCCGAAGCCATCAGCCGCCGACGCCGCAGCAAGGACTTGGAACGCCTGGCCCACGCCCTGGAAGTCTTCGACGGCCCGCGCAGCGAACTGGCCCAGAGCCTGGGCCTGAGCGAACGCACCCTCTACCGCCGCCTGAAAGCCCTGGGCCTGCCCCCGGCGTAGCCGCTGCTGCGCCGCGATTGCACCTGACACTCCACGGCATCGATCAGGGCCAGCGCAGCTCGGCAGCGGCTACAGGGGCGGTTTTTTGGGCACGATGGCGTTGGGCTGTGGTCGTATCTTGCATCCTGTCCCGGCCCGCCCTGACGTCGCGCCGCTCACTTCCGGAGACGACCCTATGAGCCAAGCCGTACTTGCCACCGAAACCAACCGACGCCAGTTGCAGCAGATCATTTCCGGGTTGTCCGATGGGGTGATTCTGATCGAGGTCGACCAGACCATTCTCTGGGCCAACCAGGCCGCCCTGGCCATGCACGGGGTCAGCGACGTCAGTCAACTGGGGGCCAATGCCGCCGAATATGCTGAGCGCTATGCCCTGCGCTACCGCAACAACCACCCGGTGGCGGCAGACAGTTACCCGATCAACCGGGTCGCCGCCGGCGAGACGTTCAGCGATGTGGTGGTGGAGGTCAGGACCGAAATCGATGGCGAGGAGAGGCACTGGGTGCATCGCATCCGCAGCATGATTCTCACCGACCGGGCCGGAGCGCCGGAGTCGCTGGTGCTGATCCTCAGCGATGCCACCGACTGGGCCAGCGCCGAGCAGCGCTTTGAAAAAACCTTCAATGCCAACCCGGCGCCGGCAGTGATCTGCCGCCTCAGCGACCTGCGCTATATCAAGGTCAACCAGGGCTTCCTGGAGATGACCGGCTACGCTCGCGAACAGGTGATCGGGCGCTCCGTGTACCAGCTGGATGTGCTGGAAGAGGCCGACAACAAGGACCTGGCCATCGAACGCCTGAACCAGGGCGCGACCATCCCGCAGATGCAGGCCGAGCTGCGCCTGCCCGAAGGCGGCAGCAAGCTGGTGATCGTGGCCGGGCAACCGCTGGATATCAACGACGAAGACTGCATGCTGTTTTCCTTCATGGACCTGGAGCCGCGGCGCAAGGCCGAAGTGGCGCTGCGCCAGAGTGAGGAGCGCTTCGCCAAGTCGTTCCGCCTGACGCCGGTGCCGACGATGGTCTGCAGCGCCGACAGCCAACTGGTGGTGGATGTCAACGAAGCTTTCCTCGACACCAGCGGTTATCCCAGCGAAGAACTGTTGGGCAAGACCGTGGAAGAGATCGGCTTTATCGAGGGCAGAAAGGCCTGTGCCGAGCTGTTCGCGGCCCTGGAAAAGGCCGGCAGCGTCGCCGGGCTGGAGCTCAAGGTGCGCAAGAAAGGTGCGGAGCTGATCGATTGCGTGGTCTCGGCCGACACCGTGATTATCCAGGACAGCCCGTGTTACCTGCTGGTGTTGATGGACATCACCGAGCGCAAGCGCACCGAGCTGGAACTGGTCGCAGCGATCGAGGAAGTGATGCAGGACGCCTCCTGGTTCAGCCAGACCCTGATCGAAAAACTGGCCAATATGAAAAGCACCAGCCCGGCGCAGCGGGCCAGCGCCTCCTTCACCGACCTTACGGCCCGCGAGCGCGATGTGCTGGGGCTGATCTGCGAAGGCCTGGCCGACAAGGAGATCGCCGCGCGCCTGCAACTGGCGCCCAACACCGTGCGCAATCACGTGGCCACGGTGTACTCCAAGCTGGCGGTGCACAGCCGCAGCGAGGCGATTGTCTGGGCCCGCGAACGCGGGCTGTTCGCCGGAGAGCGGCGGCGCAAGGGCTAGGCGACCGGTGCAAATGCACTAGTTAGCCCGGTGCAAATTGAGCTTCTGCGCCGGGTCGGCGTTTCTTAGTCTGTATGTCAGCGATGCCTCCGGGCATTGCCCCTCTCACAGCGAAAGGAATGCAAGATGCGCAGCGAACAGATCAAAGGTGCAGTGGACAAACTCGCGGGCAGGGCCCAGGGCGCGGTCGGTGAACTGATGGACGATCCGCAGATGGAGGCCGCAGGCGCGACGCGTCAGGTCGTGGGCCAGATGCAGCAAAGCTATGGCGAGGCGCTGGACCACGCGACGGATTTTGTCCGGGAAAAACCCCTGGCGACCCTCGCCATCATGGCCGGGCTCGGCATTCTCGCCGGCCTGCTGTTGCGACGCCGTTGAGGTTGTCGAACATGACCAGCCTCAGCCAGTTGCGCGCGCAGCTGGAACTCAATTTCCAGCCCCTGGCCTGTGATTGCAGCCTCAATGGCGAAGCCTCGCTGACCGTGCGGTTATACGACCGTGAAAGCGGCCGTGTCGACCTGGTGGTCAGCGGCCTCAAGTTACAGAACCTGAGAACCGCCGAGCAGGTGGCGGCGCTGATCGAGGAGTTGCGCTACGAGCTGAACAGCAACCACCTCGGCCAGCGACCCGCCCTGGCCAGTGCTTGCGAAGACGGCACCCTGTAGCCGGCAGGGAAGCTGCTGCGCCAGTTTAGGTACGACCCGTCTCGGCACGGCCAGGGCGGCCCTGGCGGATCAGGTGTCGGCAATCAGGTTGGGGCGGCAGTCCAGGGACAGGCGGGCACCGCCGCGTTCGCTGCTGCCGACTTCGAGCTTGAAGCCGTGCAGGTTGACGATGGCCGCGACGATCGACAGCCCAAGGCCGAAACCGCCGTGGGTGTTGCTGTCGTCGACCCGGTAGAACCGCCGGAACACCGCGCTGCGCTCCGCCTGGGGAATACCCGGGCCAGAGTCGAGCACCTCCAGGCGCGGGCTGCCGCCGTCGTCGAGGCCACGCAGGATCACCTCGCCCCCCGGCGGGGTGAATTTGATCGAGTTGCTCAGCAGGTTGGCCAGGGCCTCGAACAGCAGGGCGCGGTCGCCGGTCAGCCGAGGCAGGCTGTCGGGCACGTCGAGGGTCAGGGTCAGTTGGCCTTCCTCGGCCAGGGGCAGGTAGAAATCGTGCAGCTCATGCAGCAGCGGCACCGGGTCCAGCACCAGGAACCCGGATCGGCGTTGCTGATCCTCCAGCTCGGAAATCCGCAGCAACCCGCGAAAGCGCGCCATCAGCGTATCGGTCTCGGCCAGCACCTGATCCATCTGCAATGCCTCGGGCGAGCCGTCGGCGGCCTGCTGCTGGATCCGGTACAGCTGGGCACGCAGGCGGGTCAGTGGGGTGCGCAGGTCATGGGCGATGTTGTCGCACACGCCTTTGACCTCATGCATCAGGCGCTCGATGCGTTCGAGCATGGCGTTGACGATGGCGGCCAGCATGTCCAGTTCGTCGCGACGGTTGGACAGGGGCAGGCGGTGGGTCAGGTCGCCGGCGACTATGGCTTCGGCGCTGGCCTGCAATTGGCGGATCCGGCGCAGCGGACGCCGCCGCAGCAGGTGCCAGCCGGCGACGCCGGGAATGATGGTCAGTGACACGCCCCAGAGCAGCGCATGGAGGATGATCCGGTTCACCGCGAACAACGAGCCGTTGTCGCGCACCAGGATCAGCCAGCGGCCGTCCTGGGTATGGGTGGCCACCGCATCGCAACTGTCGCGGGGCAGGTCGGGGTCGTCGGAGTCGATGCAGCCTTTGAGTTCGTGGATCTGCCCGTCCAGCGGCAGGTCGTCGGGGATCTCGCGGATCGGCCCGCTCAAGTGCCCGCGTTGTTCGTCGAACAGGCCATAGGCGTCGATGGCGCGCATGTCGAAGGTCATGCTGGTGGTCAGGGCCTCCACCAACTGGTCACCCTGGAAACGCGAGAACAGATGCTGGCGCTGCATCAGCGAATGCTTGGCCAGGGTTTCGAGGTAGCCGGAGACTTCGTAGTACATGACCCCCAGCAGCAGGCAGCTCCAGGCCACGAACAGCGTGCTGTAGAGCGCCAGCAGGCGGCTGCTGGAGGAGCGCCAGCCTTTAGAGGGGTTCAGCAATGACATAGCCCGAACCTCGCACCGTGCGGATCAGCGGAGTCATGCCGGGCGGATCGATCTTTTTACGCAGGCGGCCGATGTGCACGTCGATCAGGTTGGTGCCGGGGTCGAAGTGATAGCCCCAGACCTCTTCGAAAATCATCATCCGCGACAGGATCTGCCCGGTGTTGCGCATCAGGAATTCCAGCAGTTTGTATTCGGTGGGCAACAGGCTCAGCAGTTGCTCGGCCCGGGTGGCTTCGCGGCTGATCAGGTTCAGCTCCAGGTCAGCCACCCGCAGGCAGGTTTCGAATTCGCGAACCGTGCTTTTGCGCCGCAGCAGGACTTCGACCCGGGCCGCCATTTCGTCCGAGGCGAAGGGTTTGGTCAGGTAGTCATCGCCGCCGGCGCGTAGACCGCGTACCCGTTCGTCGACATCGGAGAGGGCGCTGATCATCAGGATCGGCGTCGACACGCCAATGGTGCGCAGGGTGGTGACGATGGCCAGGCCGTCGAGCTCGGGCAGCATGCGGTCCAGGGTGATCAGGTCGTAGTCGCCGCTGACCGCGCGCACCAGGCCTTCGCGGCCGTTGTCGACCCAATCCACGTCGAGCCCGTGGCTGCTCAGTTCGGCCACGATCTCACGGGCGGTTACGGCATCGTCTTCGATGGTCAGAATGCGGGTCATTGGGCTTACCTGATAAGGAATTCATGACACAGGCCGGCATTTTGCCAAGAAACGGCGCCCAGGTTCCTAAAAAAACTTTCATGTTGGCAGCAGGGCCCTTGCCGCTACCGCCCAGCCCAACGCGCCAAAGACACTGCAGCCGCCGCAGGCCGGGCCGCGTTCGGCCGCTGGCCATCCGCGACACCGTGCTTACACCTGGCACTCCTACGGCGCCCACCCGGGCCAGTGCAGCCTCGCGGAGCTCGGCAGCGGCTACAGATCTGCAATGCCGTGCATTTACCTGGCACTCCACGTCGTTCATCCCGGCCAGCGGGGGAGGGGGCTGTTATGATTCGCGGGTTTTTTTCTCTCGTTCAAGGTTGAACCGATGAAAGTGTGGCCATGGATAAAAAGTCTCGGGTTGTTGTTATTGGTGTGCCTGGTGCTGAATGCGGCGGTACACCTCTCGTTGCTCCTGCCTTACATCGTGAAGCACGTGCACCTGAGCAGCTCGATCGGCCAGAGGATGCTGATCACCCTCATCATGAAAATCCTCATCACAAGCGTGGCCGCCGTCTTGCTGCCGGCGTTGCTGTTGAAGTTCAACTTTCGCCGCTCCGCCTACGGCGCCATGCTGATCGGCATTCTGGTTTTCATGGACCTCCCTCCAGCCACCGCCCTGAGTAGCCTGTTGCTGATGCTATGGTTCCTGGCGCTGATGCTGTGGCTGGCCTGGTGCAAGCTGCGCGATGTCTACCGCTATTACCGGACCAAATGAATGGGCGGCACCGTGCAGAACGCCCGCCGGTAAACGCAGCGGTCGGCAAATTGCACGGTTCCAGCCCAACATTTTTTTTATAACTAATTGTTTTTAAAGAATTTTATTTGTTGGTTCGGTTGGCACGGTGGCTGCAATTCTCCCTTCGAGACTTGTAACACCATTTTTCTGCCTGGAGCCGAACAACAATGAATAGATCCTCTGATACCTATCTGCCTGCCGTGGATGAGTCGAGCAGCCGCTCGGGTGTGTCCTGGGGCGCGATATTCGCCGGTGCGGCGGCCGCTGCGGCCCTGTCGCTGATTCTGATCCTGCTGGGCTTCGGCCTGGGCTTTTCGGCCGTGTCGCCCTGGGCCAACCATGGCATCAGTGCCAAGGGCCTGGGGATCTCCACGATTGTCTGGCTGGCGTTGACCCAGATCCTCGCCTCGGGCCTTGGTGGTTACATCGCCGGTCGCCTGCGGGTGAAGTGGGCCAACATGCACGGTGACGAGGTCTACTTCCGTGACACCGCCCATGGCTTCCTGGCCTGGGCCGTGGCCACTCTGGTGACCGCGACCCTGGTGGTCGGTTCGGTCAGCAGCATCGTCAGCGGTGGCGTGCAGGCCGGTGCCAGCGTGGCTTCAGGAGCGGCCAGCGCGGCCACTCAGGCAGCCGGCAGTGCAGCCAGCAAAACCAGTGGCGATGACTATGGCTATTTCGTCGACAGCCTGTTCCGCGATGATCGCCCGGTGGCCGTCAGCGATGACGCAGCCCGTGGCACCGTGACCCGGATCTTCGTCCGCACCTTGGGCAACGACGGGCAGCTGGCTCCTGAGGATCGCAGCTACCTGGCGCAACTGGTGGCCCAGCGCACCAACCTGACCCAGGCTGATGCCGAGCGCCGCGTGGACGAGGTGTTCGCCAAGACCCGTGCGGCCGTGGACGAAGCCAAGCTGGCCGCCAAGCAGGCAGCTGACACCGCCACCAAAGTCGCGGCCTGGACGTCGCTGTGGATGTTTGTCGCCCTGCTGTGCGGTGCTTTCTTCGCCAGCCTGGCTGCCACTTTTGGCGGTCGCCGCCGGGATGCAGTGGTGTACCTCGAAACCGACGCCTACCTGACCACCCCTGTTCGCTGATTGAAGGAGAATTCCCATGCGCTCATTACTCTTGTGGTTCCTCGGTGTGCCGATCCCGGTGATTATCCTGATCGCCATCTTCATGCACTGATGGCCTGACCCGCCTGATAACAGGGCCGCAGCTACCTTCGTAGTTGCGGCCTTGTTGTTTGTGGGGAAAGGCTTCTGGGGACACTTGACACTCCACGGCGCCCATTCGGGCAGCGTCCAAATGCGGCCCGAGTCTTGGCAGCGGCTACAGGGAGGCGACGGATGGTCGGAGATGCGTCAGATTCGCAACGCCGTGTCTTGGCGCAGATCAATACTTGTGTGGGCAAAACCTCCTAGATTGGGTGCGCTTCAGCCCTGCATGTTCAGCGGCGACGCATTGGCGAATCCTGACCGCAAGCCGGCTGGGGCGAGCAGCTGCAGGATATTGCACGGCATGAGGCTGGCAATCCCCCTTTAATTTTCATGGATGAACGCGCCCATGGGTCCAACAGACCGCACCTTCGACATTCAGCCGCTGCCACAGGCGGACATGACTATCAGCCTCAATGGCCAGCCGGTAAGCGCGGCCATTGGTGAAACCGTGCTCAGCGTGATCCAGTCGCTGGGCCTGCGCCAGGTGGCGCGCAACGATCATGGGCAACTGGCCGGCGCCTACTGCGGCATGGGCGTGTGCCACTGCTGCCTGGTGCAGATCGATGGCCGGCACAAGCGCCGCGCCTGCCAGACCCTGGTCAGGCCGGGGATGCAGGTGCAGACCGCAGTCAACCGTATCGACCAGCCGGAGCACGCGCTATGAGCCTGTGCCCGGTAATTGTCGGCGGTGGCCCGGCAGGCATGGCAGCGGCCATCGAGCTGGCGGAGCATGGGGTGCGCAGCATCCTGATCGACGAGGCGTCGCGCCTGGGCGGGGTGGTCTATCGCGGCCCGCTGCGCGATGGGGTGCAACTGGACTACCTGGGCCCGCGCTACTGCGAAGTGCTGGCTCGGTTGCACGGTGATTTTGCCCGCCAGGCGCCGCTGATCGAAGTGCGCCTCAACAGCCGGGTGATCGGCGCTGAGTCCACACGCTCATTGATGGTGCTCGATGCCGACGAGCAACTGTACGAACTGGCCTACCCGCAATTGCTGCTGGCCGCCGGGTGCCATGAGCGCAGCGTGCCGTTCCCCGGCTGGACCCTGCCCGGGGTGATGTTGCTGGGCGGCTTGCAATTGCAGATCAAAAGCGGTGTGGTCAAACCCCAGGGGCCGGTGGTGATCGCCGGAACCGGTCCGTTGCTGCCGCTGGTGGCCTGCCAGCTGCATGCCGCCGGGGTGGCGGTGGCGGGGGTCTACGAGGCCAGCGCCTTCGGCAAGATCGCCAAGCAGAGCCTGGCCCTGCTGAACAAGCCCCAGCTGTTTCTCGACGGCCTGAGCATGCTGGCCTACCTCAAGCTGCACCGCATCAGCCTGCGCTATGGATGGGGCGTGGTCGAAGCGCGGGGCGAGGGCGGGGTGAGCAGCGTGCTGGTCGCGCCGTATTCGGCCGATTGGCAGCCGGACCTGGCCCGGGCCGAGGCGGTGGCCGCCCAGACCCTGGCGGTGGGCTACGGTTTTATCCCGCGCACCCAGCTCAGTCAGCAGATGGGCCTGGAACATGGCTTCAGCGATGACGGCTACCTGCGGGCCACGGCCGATATCTGGCAGCAGAGCAGCGAACAGCACATTCACCTGGCCGGTGATATGGGCGGGATTCGCGGTGGCGAGGCGGCCATGCTCGCCGGGCGGATTGCGGCGGTGTCGATCCTGGTCCAGCGCGACGTGCTGGGCACCGAAGCCGCCTTGCAGCGGCGCCAGGTGTTGCTCAACAAACTAGCGGCGATTGTGCGGTTTCGCGTAGCCGTCGACCGCTACACCGAGCGTGGCAGTGGCCAGACCAGCCTGCCCGCAGCCGATACCGTGATCTGCCGCTGCGAACATGCGACCCGGGGCGACATCGACCTGGCGCTGTCCCAGGGCGTGCAGGACATGGCCAGCCTGAAAATGCGCACCCGGGTCAGCATGGGTGATTGCCAGGGGCGGATGTGCGTCGGCTATTGCAGCGACCGCCTGCGCCAGGCCACCGGCCGCCAGGATGTCGGTTGGCTGCGCCCGCGCTTCCCCCTGGACCCGATCCCGTTCTCGGCGTTTTCCCAATCTGGCAAGGATGCTTCGACTCATGAGTAAGTTCTACGACGTGATTATTGCCGGCGGTGGTGTGATCGGCGCCTCCTGCGCCTACCAACTGTCCAAGCGCAAGCACCTCAAGGTCGCGCTGATCGACGCCAAGCGCCCGGGTAACGCGACCCGCGCCTCGGCCGGCGGCCTGTGGGCCATCGGCGAGTCGGTGGGGCTGGGCTGCGGGGTGATTTTCTTTCGCATGATGTCGGCCAACCGCAAGCGCGAAGCCGCGGGCTCGGCGGTGGTGGTCGACTCCAGTACACCGCATATCCTGCCGCAGTCGTTCTTCGACTTTGCCCTGCAATCCAACGCCCTGTACCCGCAGCTGCACCGCGAGCTCAAGGGCTTGCACGGGATGGATTTCAAGTTCGAGGAGACCGGCCTCAAGTTCGTGATCTACGACGATGAAGACCGGCTCTACGCCGAGCACATCGTCGGCTGCATCCCGCACCTGGCCGACCAGGTGCGCTGGCTGGACCAGGCGGCACTGCGGGCGGCCGAGCCCAATGTCAGCCTGGAGGCCCAGGGCGCCCTGGAGTTTCTCTGCGATCACCAGGTCAACCCCTTCCGCCTGGCCGATGCCTACACCGAGGGCGCGCGGCAGAACGGCGTCGACCTGTACTTCAACACCAACGTCACCGGCGTGCTGCACCAGGGCACCCGGGTCCGGGGCGTGCGCACCGACGAGGCCGGGGTGTTCAACTGCGACACCCTGATCAACGCCACCGGTGCCTGGGCCGCCGAGCTGAGCCGGATGGCCACGGGCCTGAGCATTCCGGTCAAGCCGGTGAAAGGCCAGATCCTGCTCACCGAGCGCATGCCCAAGTTGCTCAATGGCTGCTTGACCACCAGCGATTGCTACATGGCGCAAAAGGACAACGGCGAGATCCTGATCGGCAGCACCACTGAAGACAAAGGCTTCGACGTCACTACCACCTACCCGGAAATCAACGGCCTGGTGCAGGGGGCGGTGCGCTGCATTCCGGAGTTGGCCCAGGTCAACCTGAAACGCTGCTGGGCCGGCTTGCGCCCGGGTTCGCCGGATGAGCTGCCGATCCTCGGGCCGATGGCTGGGGTCCAGGGTTACCTCAATGCCTGCGGGCACTTTCGCACCGGCATTCTGACCTCGGCCATCACTGGGGTGCTGCTGGACAAACTGGTGAACGACGAGCCGCTGCCGCTGGATATCACGCCGTTCCTGGCCGACCGCTTCGAGCTGCAACCTGATCTGCAACCTGAGCCGCAGCCCGAGGCCGTCCTGGCCTGAGGCCTCAGGAGTAGGGGAGGTTCGCCAGCGCGGTTTTTCCGCTGCTGGCGACGAAGGCCTCAGATGGCCGGGGTGCTGAGGAACGCCGGCAATTGCTCGGCGTAGGCACTGAAGGCCTGGACCTTGGGAAACTGGGAGGCGTCGAGCTGATCGGCGACCATCATCTGGGTGAAACCCCATGCCACGGCCAGGGTGATGCCCGCCTGATCGAGCTGGCCATCCTGGGGCAGGGGGTGTTTGTGCAGCTCCTGCTCCAGTTCGCGGTAGGCGGCCTGCAACTGGCCGCCCACCCGTTCCAGCCAGGGCGCGTGCTGCTTGTCGGCGGGGCGCAGTTGTTTTTCATAGACGATCTGCACCGATTTTTCGCAGGCCGCCAGCGCCAGGCCAATCACCCGCAACGCTGAGATACGCGGCTCCAGGGCTGCCGGCATCAGGCTGTGCTCCGGGCCGGCCAGGGCTTCGAGGTAATCGAGGATCAGGGTCGAATCCATCAGCACTTCACCGTTGTCGCAGACCAGGGTCGGCGCCTTGACCACCGGGTTGATCTTCTGGAACTGCTCGAAGGTACTGAATACCGACACGGCGGCATGTTCGAAGGGCAGATCCAGGCACTTGAGGCTGATGGCGACACGGCGAACGTAGGGCGAGTCGAGCATTCCGATCAGTTTCATCGAGCATTTTCCTTGTGCGAAACAACGCTGGGAGGGAGACCGCCGGGTAATTTAGCGGCTCGCGCCCGGGATTGGCCATGGCAGGCCGAGAAAATTTTGCGGCACTTGCCGACAATCCCCGGCGCCTTTGCGCTGCCCCTGCGCCACACCACAAAACCCGTCAGGCATACCAGGCGGTACAGGTCATCAAACTGTCATGGGCGGCTGGCAGGGTGGGCGGCCCGGCCCGCGGGCTGTTTGCGCCACAAGGACGTCATGATCATTGTCACTTCCGGCTCGGCCTATCTGGATATCGATGCCTACGCCTGCTGCATTGCCTACGCCGAATTGCTCAACCTCCAGGGCCAGCCGGCCCGGGCGGTGAGCAGTGCGCCACTCAACGAAAGTGTGGCCGCCAGCCTGCGGACCCTGGGCCCCGGGCTCGACCCGTACGTGCCCGGGCCTGAAGACGAGTTTGTGCTGGTGGATATTTCCAATCACCTGCACCTGGACCCGATCGTTGCCCTGGAGCGGGTGGTGGAGGTCATCGACCATCACCCGGGCTTCGAGGAGTTCTGGGACCGGCGCCTGGCGCAGCGCGCCGATATCCGCCAGATCGGCGCCGCCTGCACCCAGGTGTTCCAGCGTTGGCAAGCCTCGGGTCTGCTGGCCTCGATCAGCCCGGCGAGCGCCACCTTGCTGGCTGCCGGGATCCTCGACAACACCCTGAATTTTACCGGCCACAGCTGCACCGAAGCCGACCGCGAAGCCTACGCCGCCCTGGCCGCGCTGGCCGGCCTCGACTCGCAGTGGGCGCGAAGCTATTTCGGCGAATGCCAACAGGCGATTGAGGGTCAGCTGGAGCAGGCGTTGCTCAAGGACCTGAAAATCATGGCCCCCATCAGCAACCTGCCGCGCACCTTCGCCCAGCTCACGGTGTGGGACGCTGGCCAACTGCTGCTCCAACGGCGGCAGATCGAGCAGGTGCTGGGGCGCCAGGGCCAGGACTGGTTGCTCAACCTGATCAGCCTTCGCGAGCACAAGAGCTACCTGCTGACCGGCAGCGCCGGCAGTTCGCAGAAACTCGCGCTGCTGGTAGATTGCCCGGCGCAGGACGGTGTGCGTGTGCTGGATCGACCGGTGCTGCGCAAAGAGTTGCTGCGCAAGGGGCTGGAGTTGCAGCCGAACAACTGACAAGGCGGGTGGTGATGGGGATTGAAGAGTATTTACAGGCGGTGTGCGACGAACAGAGCTTCATGGCCTTCGTCGATGCGCTGTTGCAAGACCGGCTCCAGGATGCGGCGGCAGCGGCCCAGGGCCAGCCACCGGCCTGGGAGAACCTGAGCATTGCGGACTTTCTCGAAGGCGCCAACGCCTGGGCTCGGGCCACCGGGGTCGGCGCCTCCCAGGGCCTGGCCGAGGCGTCGCCCTGGCAGCGTTTCGCGGTGTTTTTGTACTGCGGGAAAATCTACGAGTAGGCGTCGACAGGCCCGGCTGACATTGCGCGAACGACTATGCTGCTGGCCGAAGCGGCGCAATCACGCAGCCACTGACTGGGAGGCACTATGCAGTTGAACGCCTTGGCCCTGGCCGCGTTGTGGCTGGGTGTCAGCCTGGGGACCTGGGCCGAAACCGCGAGTAAGCCCAACGGCTTTGAACAGGCGTTTTCCATCACCATGGCCTTGCCTGCGCTGAGCATCATCTACACCAGCGACCTGAGCAGCGACGAAAAACAGATCAAATGGAGCCAGGCCCAGGAGGAGGCGTGCCTGTTCATTGCCTCGGAGGGGGCGATTCGCGGCGTGTTTTTCGAGCAGGCCCTGAGCCAGGTTCGCGGGCGCGGGGCGGCTCAGGGGCGAGCCTTGAGCGACCTGCAATGGGCCGCGATGATCGCCAGTGCCCAGTAAGTCGGGGCCGGTTTCAGTCGGGGTCGACGATCAGTTGCGCGACAAAGGCTGAAAACGACGGCGCCAGGAACACCCGGGCGCGTTCAGGCTCATCGTAGTACTCGGACTCGAAAAAAATGATCGCGCCCGCCTGCGCGTCATCGGTGGCGAAGCAGAAGTAGTCGCCGCCTGCATCGCCGGCGAAGGGCACCAGGTTCTGCGGCATCAGCGGGTTGTCGAGGAAGGCCCCCAGGTAGGTGGATTCCAGGGTGTTTCGCCCGTATTTGAGGGGCAGGAACTCGTTGATCTTGTAGCCCTCGTCCTCATCCATAAACAGGTTGGTCTGGCAGTGCCCGCCGTTGTGTTGCAGGTAAAACGCCCGCAGTTGCGCCGGCAGTTCGCAGCCGATCTGTGCTTCGACCTGGGCAATATCCTGCGGGGTGAGGGCGTCCTTGCTGTGTTGCAGGTCCATGTTGGTCCCTAAAAAGCGGTACTAGTCGTCGAAGCCGACCTGTTCGTGAATTTCATCCACCTTCAATTCCAGGCGATAGGCCACGGCGATAAACAGCGCCTGGCACAGGCACAGGGTGGCGCTCAGGGAGCGGAAGGCGAACGAGCTGCCCTCATTCACCAGCAACACCGCGTTGGCGCGCTTGGCCAGGGGCGAGAGGTTGCTGTCGGTGATGATCAGGGTCTTGGCCTGGTGGTGCTGGGCAATGCGCAGGCAATGCTGGGTCTCTTTGCCGTACGGGGTGAAGCTGATGGCGATCACCAGGTCGTTGGGGCGGATGCTGCGCATCTGTTCGCGGTAGCTGCCGCCCAGGCCCGACACCAGGTGGATGCGTTTGTTGGTGTGTTGCAGGTTGTACACCAGGTAGTCGGCCACGGCGAACGAGCGCCGCACCCCGACTACGTAGATGTTGTCGGCATTCACCACCAGGTCCACGGCCTTGTCGAACGCCGCATCGTCGAGCTCCAGCCCCAGGCGCTCGATCCCGGACAGGGTGGCATTCACGCATTCACGCGCCAGGTCGCCGCCACTGGCCTTCTGCGACTTGTTGGCGATCATGCTGCGGATGCGCTGCTGGTAGTTCTGCACCGGGGTGGTCTTGTGGGTGTAGGCCTCGCGAAACAGTGCCTGCATTTCACTGAAGCCACTGAAGCCGAAGCGCTGGGAGAAACGCACGATGGCCGACGGGTGCACTTCGCACTCGCGGGCAATGTCGCTGATGCGGTCGACCATGATCCGGTCGCTCTGCTGGCTCATGTAGCTGGCGATGCGTTTGAGCTGGCGCGGCAGGCTTTCGTATTCATTGGTGATCAGCTGCAGCAGGCGCTCGGCATTGATCGGTGGGCTGGTGAGGTCGCTCTCTGGCGCGCTCTCGGAAGTCGCCGGCTGATCGGTGCGGGACATAGAAAATCCTTCTGGCTTGTTCTTATAGGGCCGGCATGGGCATCCGTCCCCTGACAATAGGTGGGCTGTGCGCAGTCTACAGGTTAGGCACGCAGAAAATCTTGAGGCTGATGGCGTCGGGCCGATTGCTGAATCGATGCACGGCCTCTGGAGCGGTGCTTGAAAAGTTTATTGGAAAAAATATTCCATGTAAAAAATTTATAGAAAAAATATTGATTGGCGCCGACAGACGTTTTAGTCTGCATCCACCAAGAGTGTTCGGTGCCGGCAAGAGGGCGAACACAGGCTGATAAAAATAACAGGAGCCAGCATGGGCCAGACTCGTTTTGCCAGTGGGCGTCAATTGGATCTGATCTGCCTCGGACGCCTGGGCGTCGACCTCTATGCACAGCAGGTGGGTGCACGGCTGGAGGATGTCAGCAGTTTCGCCAAGTACCTGGGCGGCTCGTCGGCGAACATCGCCTTCGGCACCGCGCGCCTGGGCCTCAAATCGGCGATGTTGAGCCGGGTGGGGGACGACCACATGGGGCGTTTCCTGGTGGAGTCCCTGGCCCGCGAGGGCTGTGATGTCAGCGCGATCAAGGTCGATCCGCAACGCCTGACCGCCATGGTCCTGCTGGGCCTCAAGGACCGCGAGACCTTCCCCCTGGTGTTCTACCGCGAGAACTGCGCCGACATGGCGTTGCGCGCCGAAGACATCGATGAAGCCTTTATCGCGTCGAGCAAGGCGCTGTTGATCACCGGCACCCACTTCTCCACCGACGGCGTGTACCAGGCCAGCGTCCGGGCCCTGGATTACGCGCACAAACACCAGGTCCAGCGGGTACTGGATATCGACTATCGCCCGGTGCTCTGGGGCCTGGCCGGCAAGGCCGACGGTGAAACCCGGTTTGTCGCCGACCACCAGGTCAGCCAGCACGTGCAGCAAATCCTGCCGCGCTTCGACCTGATCGTCGGCACTGAAGAAGAGTTCCTGATTGCCGGCGGCAGCGAAGACCTGCTGACGGCACTGCGCACCGTGCGCTCCCTGACCGCCGCGACCCTGGTGCTCAAGCTCGGCCCCCAAGGCTGCACGGTGATTCACGGGGCGATCCCGGCGCGCCTGGAAGACGGCGCGATCTACCCCGGGGTGCGGGTGGAAGTGCTGAACGTGCTCGGCGCCGGCGATGCCTTTATGTCCGGCTTCCTCAGCGGTTGGCTGGCGGATGCCAGCGACGAGCGCTGTTCGCAGTTGGCCAATGCCTGCGGCGGCCTGGTGGTGTCGCGCCATGCCTGCGCCCCGGCGATGCCAACCCCGGTCGAGCTGGAATACCTGTTCAACAGCCCGGTGCCGATTACCCGGCCGGACCGCGACCCGGTGCTGCAACGCCTGCATCAGGTCAGCGTGCCGCGCAAACACTGGAAGCAGCTGTTTATCTTCGCCTTCGATCACCGCTGGCAGTTGCTGGAGCTGGCGCAAAAAGACGGCCGCGACTCGGCCGCCATCAGCCAGCTGAAACTGTTGTTTATCCAGGCCGTGCAACGGGTTGAAAGCGACCTGCGCGAGCAGGGCGTCGAGGCCGATGTCGGGCTGCTGGCCGACCAGCGCTTCGGCCAGGATTCGCTGAACGCCGCCACCGGTCGCGGCTGGTGGGTGGCGCGCCCGGTGGAGGTCCAGGGGTCGCGGCCACTGGCCTTTGAACACGGGCGTTCGATTGGCAGCAACCTCATTGCCTGGCCCCAGGAGCAGATCATCAAATGCCTGGTGCAATACCACCCGGATGACGAGCCGCTGCTGCGCCTGGAGCAGGAGGCCCAGCTCAAGGGCCTGTACCAGGCGGCGCAAGTCAGCGGGCATGAACTGCTGCTGGAAGTGATCCCGCCCAAGGACCACCCTTCGGCCCACCCGGACGTGCTCTACCGCTCGCTCAAGCGCTTGTACAACCTGGGCATCTTCCCCGCCTGGTGGAAGATCGAAGCCCAGAGCCGCGAACAGTGGCAGCAGCTCGACGAACTGATCGAGGAACGCGACCCGTACTGCCGTGGCGTGGTGCTCCTGGGCCTCAATGCCCCGGCGGCCACCCTTGCCGAAGGCTTTCGCCAGGCCAGCCAGAGCCGCACCTGCCGTGGTTTTGCCGTGGGCCGCACGATCTTCCAGGAGCCGAGCCGGGCCTGGCTGGCGCAGGAAATCGACGATGAAACCTTGATCCGGCAAGTCCAGGCCACCTTCGTCGAACTGATCGACGCCTGGCGCCAGGCCCGTGACTGACTGATGAACACCGCCAGTGCTTCAGGTGCATCAACGGCGATCATTCGGGCCAGCGCAGCCTCGCTCCTCGGCAGCGCCTGATCAGCCAACCCTGTAGCCGCTGCCGAAGGCTGCGCTGGCCAGCATGAACAGCGCTGTTTTCCAGATCCACGGACGACGATTTCCAGCCCAACCGCTCAACGTTTTTTGACGAACAACAATAAAAGGTAGCGCCATGCCCAGTATCAGAATTGGCATCAACCCGATCTCCTGGAGCAACGACGACTTGCCGTCCCTGGGCGGTGAAACGCCGCTGAGCACGGCCTTGAGCGAAGGCCGCGAGATCGGCTACGAAGGCTTCGAGCTCAACGGCAAGTTCCCCAGGGACGCCAAGGGCGTCGCTGATGTGCTGCGGCCCTACGGCCTGGCGCTGGTTTCGGGCTGGTATTCAAGCCAGTTGGCCCGGCGCTCGGCGGCCGAGGAGATCGACGCCATTGCCAGCCATGTCGAGCTGCTGGCGCAGAACGGGGCCAAGGTCCTGGTCTATGGCGAAGTCGCCGACTCGATCCAGGGCCAGCGCATTGCCCTGGTCGAGCGCCCGCGCTTTCACAGCCAGCAGGCCTGGCAGGCCTACGCCGACAAGCTCACCGAGCTGGCGCGCTTCACCCTGTCCCGGGGCGTGCGCCTGGCCTATCACCACCATATGGGGGCCTACGTCGAATCCCCGGCCGACATCGATCAGTTGATGCAACTGACCGGCCGTGAAGTTGGCCTGCTGTTCGATTCGGGCCACTGCTACATGGGCGGCGGCGAACCGCTGGAGGTGCTGCGCAAACACATCGACCGCGTGTGCCACGTGCATTTCAAGGACGTGCGCAAGCCGGTGGTGCAGTTGGCGCGCAATAACCTCTGGAGTTTCCCGGACTGCATCATCAACGGCACCTTTACCGTGCCCGGCGATGGCGACATCGACTTTGCCGCGCTGCTGGAGGTGTTGCTGGACGCCGACTACCAGGGCTGGCTGGTGGTCGAGGCGGAACAGGACCCGGCGGTGGCCCCCAGCTATGCCTACGCCAAGAAGGGCTACGAAACCCTGCGCCATTTGCTCGGCACGGCGCAGCACAGCCGGGGGGTGGCGCGATGAGCCTGCTGGTCAAGAGTGCTGCCAAGGGCCGGACCATGGTCCAGTTGCAGGAGGGCGAACTGACCTACGTCGGTTTTGCCGCCTATCGCCTGAGCCTCGGCGAAACCCTGCCGGTCAGCGCCGGGGACAAGGAGCTGTGCCTGGTGCTGCTCGGCGGCCGGGTGGATATCCGGGGCGAAGCGCCAGGGCAGGGCGGGTTCGCCTGGGAGAACCTGGGGGATCGGCAGTCGGTATTTGAAGACAAGTCGCCGTTCGCCGCCTACCTGCCGCCCGGCAGCCAGGCCCAGGTCACCGCCCTGAGCGATGTGCAGATCGCCGTCTGCGCCGCCCCCGGTGCCTCGGACAAGCGTTTTGCCCCGCGCCTGATTCGTCCCGAACAGTGCAAGCGCAGCGTGCGTGGCAAGGGTGCCAACACCCGTTATGTGTGCGACATCCTGCCGGACACCGAGCCGGCTCACTCGCTGCTGGTGGTGGAGGTGCGCACGCCGTCCGGGCATTCCTCCAGCTACCCGCCGCACAAGCACGACACCGATGACCTGCCGCACCAGAGCTTTCTCGAGGAAACCTACTACCACCAGGTCAATCCGCCCCAGGGCTTCGTGTTCCAGCGGGTGTACACCGACGACCGCAGTATCGACCAGGCCATGGCCGTGGAAAACAGCGACCTGGTGGTGGTGCCCAAGGGTTATCACCCGGTCAGCGTGCCCTACGGCTACGAGTCCTATTACCTCAACGTCATGGCCGGGCCCAAGCGTGTCTGGCAGTTCCATAACGACCCCCGGCACAGCTGGCTGCTGGACCTCTGAGCCCAACCTTTCAACCCTTGAGGGAGCACAAGAACAATGAGCGATACCCCGGTAGTAGGTCATTACATCGACGGCCAGGTTCACACCCAGGGCGAGCGTTCGAGCCCGGTGTTCAACCCGGCCACCGGCGAGGTCCAGGCCCAGGTGGCCCTGGCCAGCCTGCAGACCGTGGAGCAGGCGGTGGCGTCGGCGCGCCGGGCGTTCCCGGCCTGGTCCGAGCAATCGGCACTGCGCCGTTCGCGGGTGATGTTCAAGTTCAAGGAACTGCTGGACCGTCACCATCACGAGCTGGCGCAGATCATCACCCGCGAGCACGGCAAGGTGCTGTCCGACGCCATGGGCGAAGTCACCCGTGGCATCGAGATTGTCGAATACGCCTGTGGCGCACCGAGCCTGCTCAAGACCGATTTCAGCGACAACATCGGCGGCGGTATCGATAACTGGAACCTGCGCCAGCCCCTGGGCGTATGCGCCGGGGTCACCCCGTTCAACTTCCCGGTGATGGTGCCGCTGTGGATGATCCCCATGGCCCTGGTCACGGGTAACTGCTTCATCCTCAAGCCCTCCGAACGCGACCCGTCCGCCAGCCTGCTGATGGCTCGCCTGCTGACTGAAGCCGGCTTGCCCGATGGCGTATTCAATGTGGTGCAGGGCGACAAGGCCGCGGTGGATGGCCTGCTGCAACACCCGGACATCGAGGCGATCTCCTTTGTCGGTTCGACCCCGATTGCCGAGTACATCCACCAGCAGGCCAGTGCCCGAGGCAAGCGCGTGCAGGCCCTGGGCGGGGCCAAGAACCACATGATCGTGATGCCCGACGCCGACCTTGACCTGGCGGCGGACGCCCTGATCGGTGCGGCGTTCGGCTCGGCCGGCGAGCGCTGCATGGCGATTTCGATCGCGGTGGCGGTGGGCGAGGTAGGCGACGCGCTGATCGCCAAACTGCTGCCGCGCATCGATCGGCTCAAGGTCGGCAACGGAATGCAGGGCGACAGCGACATGGGGCCGCTGGTCACTGCGCAGCACAAGGCCAAGGTTGAAGGTTTTATCGACCAGGGCGTGGCCCAGGGCGCGCAGCTGTTGGTGGACGGGCGCCAGTTCAAGGTGCCGGGGGCGGAGCAGGGCTTTTTCGTCGGCGCCACCCTGTTCGATGGGGTGACCCCGCAGATGAGCATCTACCAGGAGGAAATCTTCGGCCCGGTGCTGGGCATCGTCCGCGTCGCGGATTTCGCCAGCGCGGTGGCCTTGATCAATGCCCACGAGTTCGGCAACGGCGTGTCCTGCTTCACCCGCGACGGCGGTGTGGCCCGGGCCTTTGCACGCACGATCAAGGTCGGCATGGTCGGCATCAACGTGCCGATTCCGGTGCCCATGGCCTGGCACTCCTTTGGCGGCTGGAAGCGTTCGCTGTTCGGCGACCACCATGCCTATGGCGAAGAAGGCATGCGCTTCTACAGCCGCTACAAAAGTGTGATGCAGCGTTGGCCCGACAGCATCGCCAAAGGCCCTGAATTCAGCATGCCGACTGCCCAATAATTCACATCAAACCGTTGCGTTGCGGAGAACAAGAATGAGCCAGCCCCTGCGTTTCGCCTTGAACCGTATGGTTGCACCCCGTTTGTCCCTGCCTGAATTCATCAACCTCGCGGTCAGCCTCAAGGCCGACGCGATCGAAATCCGCAATGACCTCAAGGGGGTCGAGATTGAAGACGGCACGCCGCCGCAGGAGGTGCGCGAGCTGTGCGCGGCCCAGGGCATCAAGGTGCTGTCGATCAACGCCCTGTACCCCTTTGATGTGTGGAATGACCAGCGCCGGGAACAGGTGCTGAAACTGGCGGCCTATGCCCGCGATTGCGGCGCCGAAGGCCTGGTGATGTGCCCGTTGAATGACCCGGCCGACCCGCGTAGCGAGGCCGAACGCAGCGCCGGCCTGCGCACCGCCTTGACCCAGCTGGCGCCGATCCTGCGGGAACACCGGCTGCTGGGTTTTATCGAGCCCCTGGGTTTTGAAGAGTGCGCGCTGCGGCGCAAGCGGGTGGCGGTGGACGCGATCCGCGCCATCGGTGGCCTGGATGTGTTCCGCCTGGTGCACGACACCTTCCACCATCACTTGGCCAGCGAGCATGAGTTCTTCCCCGAGCTGACCGGGCTGGTGCATATCTCCGGGGTCGAGGATGCCCAGGCGCCGCTGAACAGCATCCGCGACGGTCATCGGGTGCTGGTGGGCGAGGCGGACATCCTCGGCAACGCGGCGCAGATCGACACCCTGCTCAGCAGCGGTTATCGCGGCTACCTGTCGTTTGAACCGTTCGCCGACAGCGTGCATGGCCTGGCGGATATCCGGCAGGCCATCGGCGCCAGCATCACCCATTTGCGCCAAGCCCTGGCCTGAGCCGGGCCGAGCACCGTACACAGCAGGTTTTCGGTTTCTTTGGAAGGAACGGACATGAGTACGACACGATTGACCATGGCCCAGGCCCTGGTGAAATTCCTCGACAACCAGTACGTCGAGGTCGATGGGGTGCAGAGCAAGTTCGTCGCCGGGATCTTCACCATTTTCGGCCACGGTAATGTGCTCGGCCTGGGCCAGGCCCTGGAGCAGGACAGCGGCGATCTGCTGGTGCATCAGGGGCGCAACGAGCAGGGCATGGCCCATGCCGCCATCGGTTTTGCCAAGCAGCACCTACGGCGCAAGATCTATGCCTGCAGTTCGTCGGTGGGCCCGGGCGCGGCCAATATGCTGACCGCCGCCGCCACGGCCACCGCCAACCGCATTCCCTTGCTGCTGCTCCCGGGGGATGTCTACGCCAGCCGCCAGCCGGACCCGGTGTTGCAGCAGATCGAGCAGTTCCATGACCTGAGCATCAGCACCAACGATGCGTTCAAGGCCGTGAGCAAATATTGGGACCGGATCAACCGCCCCGAGCAGTTGATGAGCGCGGCGATCCACGCCATGCGCGTGCTCACCGACCCCGCCGAAACCGGTGCGGTGACCCTGGCCTTGCCCCAGGATGTGCAGGCCGAGGCCTACGATTACCCGGACTACTTCCTGCAAAAACGCGTGCACCGCATCGACCGCCGGCCGCCCACCGAGGCCATGCTGGCCGACGCCGTGGCGGTGTTTCAGGGCAAGCGCAAGCCGCTGATCATCTGTGGCGGCGGGGTCAAGTACGCCGGTGCCAACCAGGCCTTGCAGGCATTTGCCGAGCGCTTCGGGATTCCATTCGCCGAGACCCAGGCCGGCAAGAGCGCGCTGCTTTCCAGCCACCCGCTGAACCTCGGCGGCATCGGCGAGACCGGCTGCCTGGCGGCCAACCTGCTGGCGCCGGAAGCCGACCTGATCATCGGCATCGGCACCCGCTACAGCGACTTCACCACCGCCTCCAAATCCCTGTTCAAGCAGCCTCAGGTGCAGTTTCTGAACCTCAATATCAGCCCCTGCGATGCCCTGAAACTGGACGGCGTGCAGCTGCTGGCCGATGCCCGGATCGGCTTGCAGGCACTGAGCGAGGCCCTGGGGCGCAGCGACTATCAGGCGGCCTGGGGCGGGCAGATCGAGGACGCCAGGGCGCAACTGGAGGCCGAGGTGGATCGGGTCTATCAGGTGCACTACCAAAGTGACGGCTTCGTCCCGGAAATCAACGACCACCTGGACCCGGCGGTGCTGCGGGAATTTATCGAACTGACCGGCTCCTGCCTGACCCAGAGCCGGGTGCTGGGGGTGCTCAACCAGGCCCTGGCCGACGATGCGGTGATTGTCGCCGCCGCCGGCAGTTTGCCCGGCGACCTGCAGCGCAGCTGGCGCAGCAAGGGGGTCAACACCTACCACGTGGAGTACGGCTATTCGTGCATGGGCTACGAGGTCAGCGCGGCGCTGGGGGTCAAGCTGGCCGAGCCCGAACGTGAGGTCTATGCGCTGGTGGGGGATGGCTCGTACCTGATGCTGCACTCGGAGCTGGTCACCTCGATCCAGGAGCGGCACAAGATCAATGTGGTGCTGCTGGACAACATGACCTTCGGTTGCATCAACAACCTGCAGATGGAACACGGCATGGACAGCTTCGGCACCGAGTTCCGTTTCCGCAACCCGGACACCGGCAAGCTCGACGGCGGCTTCGTGCCGGTGGACTTTGCCATGAGCGCCGCGGCCTATGGCTGCAAGACCTACAAGGTCAGCACCGAGGAGCAATTGCAGGCGGCCCTGGCGGATGCCCTGACCCAGACTGTGTCGACCCTGATCGATATCAAGGTCCTGCCCAAGACCATGATCCACAAGTACCTGTCCTGGTGGCGGGTAGGGGTGGCCCAGGTCTCCACCAGCGCCCGCACCGACGCGGTGGCCAAGACCCTCAACGAACGCCTGGCCAAGGCCCGGCAGTACTGATTGCCCTGAACTGAACAACCGCAGGAGTGTAGCCATGTCTTCGTCGTCTCATTCGTTAAAACTGGGCGTTATCGGCACCGGTGCCATTGGCCAGGATCACATTCGCCGTTGCAGCCAGACCCTGCTCAACAGCCAGGTGGTGGCCGTCACCGACATCAATTTGCAGCAGGCGGCCAAGGTCGTGGCCGACCTGGGCCTGGGCGCCGAGGTCTACCCCGACGGTCACCGGTTGATCAACGCGCCGGAGGTCGAGGCGTTGCTGGTGACCTCCTGGGGCCCCAGCCATGAAGAGTTCGTGCTGGCGGCCATCGCCGCGGGCAAGCCAGTGTTCTGCGAGAAGCCGCTGGCGGTGACCGCGGCAGGCTGCCGCCGCATCGTCGAAGCCGAGGTGGCCCACGGCAAGCGCCTGGTGCAGGTCGGTTTCATGCGCCCTTATGACCAGGGTTACCGTGCACTCAAGGCGGTGATCGACAGCGGCCAGATCGGCGAACCGTTGATGCTGCACTGCGCCCACCGCAACCCGACTGTGGGCGAGAACTACAAGACCGACATGGCCATTACCGACACCCTGATCCACGAGCTGGACGTACTGCGCTGGTTGCTGGCCGACGATTATGTGTCGGTGCAGGTGGTGTTCCCGCGCAAGACCAGCAAGGCCCATGCGCACCTCAAGGACCCGCAGATCGTGTTGTTGGAAACCGCCAAAGGCACGCGCATCGACGTCGAGGTGTTCGTCAACTGCCAGTACGGCTACGACATCCAGTGCGAAGTGGTGGGGGAGAGCGGTATCGCCCGCCTGCCGGAGCCGTCCCAGGTGCAACTGCGCAGCGGCGCCAAACTGTCCAACGCGATTCTGATGGACTGGAAAGACCGGTTTATCGCCGCCTATGACGTCGAGTTGCAGGCCTTTATCGACGGCGTGCGCGCCGGCAAGGTCGGCGGCCCTTCGGCCTGGGACGGCTTTGCCGCGGCGGTGGCCGCCGATGCCTGTGTCGAGGCTCAGGGCAGCGGCGCAATCGTCAACATCACCCTGCCGGACCGCCCGGCGTTTTATGGCTGATACCCGATCCCAAACGAACCCCTGGAGCTCGAATCCCACACCCTGTAGCCGCTGTCGAGCTCCGCGAGGCCCGAGTGGGCGCCGTAGGAGTGTCAGGTGTCAGCAAGGCGCTGCGGATGGCCAGCGTCCGCGCGGCCCGAGGATTCAGGGCCCGTTGAGCCAATTTTTGAGGGAGTAACACCCTATGCGTATTGCACTCGATCCATATATGTATCGCCATCTGCCCTTGAACCAGATGACCGACAAGGCAGCGGAACTGGGCTACGAGTACATCGAACTGTCGCCCCGGGAAGACTTCATGCCGTTCTACAAGGCGCCACGGGTCGACCGGGCGCGGATCAAGGAGTTTCGCAAGGCCTTGAGCGACAGCGGGGTCAAGCTCTCCTCGCTGTTGCCCA
The DNA here is from genome assembly GCF_049199125.1 of Pseudomonas sp. QD4. Taxonomy (NCBI): domain Bacteria; kingdom Pseudomonadati; phylum Pseudomonadota; class Gammaproteobacteria; order Pseudomonadales; family Pseudomonadaceae; genus Pseudomonas; species Pseudomonas sp. QD4. The sequence continues at coordinate 1,455,489 of NZ_JBLZOM010000001.1, read as the reverse complement.
TGTACCACTGGGCCAGCGCCGATGAAGGCTTGCGGGTGGCGGCGGTGCGCAACTGGAAACGCGCGATCCAGATCGCCGTCGAGATGGACTGCGAGCTGGTCAACAGCGAGTTCACCGGCCAGTCGGACAAGGCCCTGGTGTGCGAGAACCAGTTCATGCGCTCCATGGACGAGCTGATGCCGGAGTTCGAACGTGAGGGCGTCAAACTCAATATCCAGGCGCACCCCTACGATTTCTGCGAGCGCAACAATGAGGCGGTGGACATCATCCGTGGCCTGGACCGGGACTGGATCAACTACGTCTACGCCGCGCCGCACACCTTCTTCTATGACGACGGCAAAGGCGATATCGCGCCGATGCTCAAGTACGCCGGCGACAAACTGGCGCACCTGATCATTGCCGACACCTATAACCACCGGGCCTCGTCGGGCCAGCGCTACATCGTCAACCCCCCGGGCGTGCACGCTACCGTGCACCAGCACCTGGACATCGGCCAGGGCGAAGTGGATTGGGAAACCTTCTTCTCCACCCTGCGCGAGATCCGCTTTGATGGCATTGCCACGGTCTCGGTGTTCGCCTGGGAAGACCGCCCCGATCAGTCCAGCCTGATGATGCTTGAGCGCGTCAAAAGTGAGCTGTGCCGCTAAACCGCAACCCCTACCCAACGGCAGGCGCCAGGCCGCATGTGCTCTTGCGGCCCTGGCGCGCCGCCCCACCAGCAGGAGGATGTATGCGTATAGGTCTTGTCGGATACGGCCATGGCGGTCGTCACTTTCATGCGCCGCTGATTGCCAGCTTGCCCGGCGCGCAGTTTGTCGGGGTCGTCACCCGTTCGGCCGAGCGCCGGCAGTTGCTGGCCCAGGATCACCCGGGCCTGGCGGCGTTCGACAGCATCGGCCAACTGGCCGAGGCCGGAGTCGATGTGCTGGTGGTCTCGACGCCGCTGGCAGGGCGCCCGGCGCTGGTGCTGGAGGCGATCGAACGCGGCATCGCGGTGGTCAGTGACAAGCCTTTCGCGACCGATGCACCACAGGCGGCGTTGCTGATCGACAGCGCCGCCGCGCGCCAGGTGCCCCTCAGCGTTTACATGAACCGGCGCTGGGACTCGGACTTTCTCACGGTGCGCAAACTGATCGAGTCCGGAACCCTGGGCCGGATCACTCGCTTCGAATCCAAGGTCGAACGCTACGCGCCGCAGTCGCTGGGCAATGACAGTGGCGGCGGCTTCCTTCGGGACCTGGGCAGCCACCTGGTGGATCAGGCGCTGCAACTGTTCGGGCCGGTGGCGCGGGTGTATGCCGAGCTGCACTACACCCCCGAGGAGCCGGAGGTCGACCACGGCTTTTTTGTGTCCCTGAGCCACGTCAACGGGGTGGTCTCCCATCTGGCCGGCAGTTGCCTGCAAAACAGCCAGGGGCCGCGTTTTCGGGTCAATGGCACGGCCGGCTGTTACACGGTCGATGGCCTGGATGGCCAGGAACAGGCGCTGGTGGCCGGTCTTTCGCCGAAAACCGAAGGCGAGCGCTGGGGTGTCGAAGAGCATCGGCGCTGGGGCTGGTTCGAGCAGGGCCAGGAACGCGAGCGCATCACCTCCGAACGCGGGGCCTGGAATCAGTTCTATCAGCAGCTGTTGCAAGCGCTGGAACAGGGGACAGCACTGCCCGTGGACCCCGCCGATGCGCTGGCCACCACCCAGGTGCTGGACGCCGCGCGACTAAGCTGGCTGCGGCGCCAGGTGGTGGAATTGGCAACGGTTTCCAGCCCGGAACAAAATTAGAATAAAATTCTAAAATGAGTTGATATAGAAATTATTTTCCAATAAAGTCATTTCCAGGTTGCCGACTATCGAAGGCTCCGATGGGCTTCAAGCACTGCTTGATTTCCTGGAGAGCCTGCCAACAAAAACAAATCAGGTGCCGTCGATGAAAACCTCCAACAGTGCGTCGCACGTTCTGCCTTCCACGTCCCAGCCACGCTCCAGCCATGTTCCGAGCGACCCCGAACTGCCCCGGGCCGTGCACCTTTCTGTGTTCCAGTATTTTTTCGGCCTGTTGTGCATCGAGCACAACGGTGCGCTGGTGTGCTGCATTCCCGGCGCGCCCATCGTGCGCCTGCCGCACTGAGTTGCTTCTGCGCCTTATCCATAAAACCTACAAGAATGTGGAGAAAGACCTTTCATGAAGACCAAGACCCGTTTCGCCACGCTGGCCCTGTCACTGATGCTGAGCAGCGGCGCGGCCTTTGCCGACCTGAAGATCGGCGTGAGCATGTCGCAGTTCGATGACACCTGGCTGACCTACCTGCGCGAGTCCATGGACCACAAGGCCAAGTCCCTGCCCGATGGGGTCAAGTTGCAGTTCGAGGACGCCCGCAGCGACGTGGTCAAGCAACTGAGCCAGGTCGAAAGTTTTATCAGCCAGAAAGTCGATGCCATCGTGGTCAACCCGGTGGATACCGCCGCCACCCGGAAAATCACCGAAGCGGCGGTCAAGGCCGGCATTCCCCTGGTCTACGTCAACCGCCGCCCGGATGACCTGAAGCTGCCCAAGGGCGTGGTCACCGTGGCCTCCAACGACCTGGAAGCGGGGCAGATGCAGATGCAGTACCTGGCCGAGAAGATGGGCGGCAAGGGCGACATCGTGATCCTCCTCGGCGACCTGGCGAACAACTCCACCACCAACCGCACCAAGGGCGTCAAGGAAGTGCTGGCCAAGTACCCGGGGATCAAGGTCGACCAGGAACAGACCGGCATCTGGCTGCGGGATAAAGGCATGACTCTGGTCAACGACTGGCTGACCCAGGGCCGCAAGTTCGACGCCATCGTTTCCAACAACGACGAAATGGCCATCGGCGCCTCCATGGCCCTCAAGCAGGCCGGGGTGGAGAAGGGCAGCGTGCTGATCGCCGGGGTCGACGGTACGCCCGACGGCCTGCGTGCGGTGAAGAAGGGCGACCTGACGGTCTCGGTGTTCCAGGATGCCAAGGGCCAGGCCGATGGCTCGATCGATACCGCGGTGAAGATGATCAAGCATGAGCCGGTGGAACAAGCTGTCTGGGTGCCTTATCGCCTGATCACCCCGGACAACGTCGACCAGTTCAAGTAATGCCGCTGACCTCGCCCCGGCGCCAGAGCGGCGGGGCATCGATACCGTCATCGTCCGTTCAATAACAACAATAAGCGGCCAGGCAGCCTCGGGCCGCCTGGCTGATGGAGTACCTGATCATGTTCTCTCGCGCGACTGCTGTGAGCACTGCGCCGCTGGCGATCCCGCCTGGCGCCCTGGCCACGGACGAACCCTACCTGCTGGAAGTGATCAACGTCAGCAAGGGCTTTCCCGGTGTGATTGCCCTGTCCGATGTGCAGCTGCGGGTGCGCCCGGGCACGGTGCTGGCGCTGATGGGCGAGAACGGTGCGGGCAAGTCGACCCTGATGAAAATCATCGCCGGCATTTACCAGCCCGATGCCGGCGAGCTGCGGCTCAAGGGCCGGCCCGTGGTGTTCGACACGCCGCTTGCGGCGTTGCAGGCGGGGATCGCGATGATCCACCAGGAACTCAACCTGATGCCGCACATGAGCATCGCCGAAAATATCTGGATCGGCCGTGAGCAACTCAACGGCCTGCACATGATCGATCACCGCGAGATGCACCGCTGCACCGCCCGGCTGCTGGAGCGCCTGCGCATCGACCTCGACCCCGAGGAGCAGGTGGGCAACCTGAGCATCGCCGAACGGCAGATGGTCGAGATTGCCAAGGCGGTGTCCTACGACTCCGATGTGCTGATCATGGATGAGCCGACCTCGGCCATCACCGACAAGGAGGTGGCGCACCTGTTCTCGATCATTGCCGACCTCAAGGCCCAGGGTAAGGGCATCATCTATATCACCCACAAAATGAATGAAGTGTTCGCCATCGCCGATGAAGTCGCGGTGTTTCGCGACGGAGCCTACATCGGCCTGCAACGCGCCGACAGCATGGACGGCGACAGCCTGATCTCGATGATGGTCGGGCGCGAGCTGAGCCAGTTGTTCCCAGTGCGGGAAAAGCCCATCGGCGATCTGCTGCTGTCGGTGCGCGACCTGCGCCTGGACGGGATCTTCGCCGGGGTGTCGTTCGACCTGCACGCCGGGGAGATTCTCGGCATCGCCGGGCTGATGGGCTCGGGGCGGACCAACGTCGCCGAAACCCTGTTCGGCATCACCCCCAGCGACGGCGGCGAAATCCGCCTCGACGGCCAGCCATTGCGCATCGGCAACCCGCACCTGGCCATCGAGAAGGGCTTTGCCCTGCTGACCGAGGATCGCAAGCTCAGTGGCCTGTTCCCCTGCCTGTCGGTCCTGGAAAACATGGAGGTGGCGGTGCTGCCCCATTACGCCGGCGGTGGTTTCGTCCAGCAAAAGGCCTTGCGCGCCCTGTGCGAGGACATGTGCCAGAAGCTGCGGGTCAAGACCCCGTCGCTGGAGCAGTGCATCGACACCCTGTCGGGCGGCAATCAGCAAAAGGCCCTGCTGGCGCGCTGGCTGATGACCAACCCGCGGATCCTGATCCTCGACGAGCCGACCCGCGGCATCGACGTCGGGGCCAAGGCCGAGATCTATCGGCTGATCTCGTTCCTCGCCAGCGAGGGCATGGCGGTGATCATGATTTCCTCGGAACTCCCCGAAGTGCTGGGCATGAGTGACCGGGTCATGGTCATGCACGAAGGCGAGCTGATGGGCACCCTCGACCGTGCCGAAGCGACTCAGGAACGTGTCATGCAACTGGCCTCGGGCATGGCCCTGGTCCACTAGTTCTTACAGGCATTGAGGTCGAGGGCGCAGTGGTTCGCCGTCGGCCACGGACATAAAAGGTGAATGGTTATGAACGCGATACTGGAAAACAAACCTGCCACGGCGCCGACCCGAGCGCGTCGTCGGTTGCCGACCGAGCTGAGTATTTTCCTGGTGCTGATCGGCATCGGTCTGGTCTTCGAAGTGTTCGGCTGGATCGTGCGTGATCAAAGCTTCCTGATGAACTCCCAGCGCCTGGTGCTGATGATCTTGCAGGTGTCGATCATCGGCCTGCTGGCCATCGGCGTGACCCAGGTGATCATCACCACCGGCATCGACCTGTCGTCCGGCTCGGTGCTGGCGCTGTCGGCGATGATCGCCGCCAGCCTGGCGCAGACCTCGGACTTTGCCCGGGCGGTGTTCCCCTCATTGACCGACCTGCCGGTGTGGATCCCGGTGATCGCCGGGCTGGGGGTCGGGCTGCTGGCGGGGGCGATCAACGGCAGCATCATCGCCATCACCGGTATCCCTCCCTTTATTGCCACCCTCGGCATGATGGTTTCGGCCCGGGGCCTGGCCCGCTACTACACCGAAGGCCAGCCGGTGAGCATGCTCTCGGACTCCTACACCGCCATCGGCCACGGGGCGATGCCGGTGGTGATTTTCCTGGTGGTGGCGGTGATCTTCCACATCGCCCTGCGCTACACCAAGTACGGCAAGTACACCTACGCCATCGGCGGCAATATGCAGGCGGCGCGGACCTCGGGGATCAACGTCAAGCGTCACCTGGTGATCGTCTACAGCATCGCCGGGCTGCTGGCGGGCCTGGCCGGGGTGGTGGCCTCGGCACGGGCCGCCACCGGGCAGGCGGGGATGGGCATGTCCTATGAACTGGACGCCATCGCCGCGGCAGTGATCGGCGGCACCAGCCTGGCCGGCGGGGTCGGGCGCATCACCGGCACCGTGATCGGCGCGTTGATCCTCGGGGTCATGGCCAGCGGCTTTACCTTTGTCGGGGTCGATGCCTACATCCAGGACATCATCAAGGGCCTGATCATTGTGGTGGCGGTGGTCATCGACCAGTACCGCAACAAGCGCAAGCTCAAGCGCTGATGCTCACATCGCGCCCTTGACCACAGGCACCGCGGCTGGCTTACCAGCCCCTGTGCAGCAAGGGCCGGGGCCGGTGTCGCGCCTTGTCGCCACCGGCCCCGGTCACGGTCCGGCCACGATCGACCCGGGCTGACCGAAGACCTGCCAATACCCGCAGCACCCCCACAACCCGCATCAAAAAAACCTTAACAACAATAAATAGAGGTGAGCTTTGCCATGGGCGCAAGAAAAGACCCGCGTTACCTTTCCCCCTGCCTGTTGCTGGCAGCCATCGGTTTTGCCGACCACGGCCAGGCGGCGGACGCGTTCGCTGCCGACTCGAAATGGCTGACCGGCGACTGGGGCGGCCTGCGAACCGAGTGGCTGAATAAAGGCTACGACGTCCAGCTCGAGCACGGTGGCGAGTTCGCCAGCAACCTCAAGGGCGGTTACAACGACGACCGGACCGCGCGCTGGACCGAGCAGTTCGTGTTCGGTCTCAAGGTCGATCTGCAAAAGGCCATGGGCCTGGAGAATGCCCAGTTCAAACTGGCGATCACCGAGCGCGACGGCCGCAGCCTGACCAACGACCGCATCGCCGACCCGCGGGTTGGCGGCTACACCTCGTCCCAGGAAGTCTATGGTCGTGGGCAGACCTGGCGCTTGACCCAGCTGTGGTTCAGCAAGGGCTTTTTGCAGGACGGGGCGCTGGACGTGAAGCTCGGTCGCTTCGGCCCCGGAGAAGACTTCAACAGCTTTCCCTGCGACTTCCAGAGCCTGACCTTCTGCGGTTCCCAGGTCGGCAACTGGGCGGGGGGCATCTGGTACAACTGGCCGGTCAGCCAATTGGCCGGGCGGGTCAGGTACAGCATCAACCCGCAGTGGTTCGTGCAGATCGGCGCCTACAACCAGAACCCGTCGAACCTGGAGACCGGCAATGGCTTCAAGCTCGACGGCAGTGGCACCCAGGGCACGCTCCTGCCGGTGGAGGTGGTGTGGTCGCCCAAGGTCAACGGTCTGCCCGGCGAGTACCGCGCCGGTTACTACTACAGCACGGCCAAGGCCAACGACGTGCTCAAGGACCTCAACGGCCAGCCGCAACCTCTGACCGGCAATGACCTGCGCACCCATGGCAGCAAGTCCGGCTACTGGCTGGTGGCCCAGCAGCAGGTGACTCGGCATGCCGGGGACGCCAGCCGTGGCTTGTCGTTGTTCGCCAACCTGACCCTGCATGACAAGGACACCAATCAGGTCGACCACTTCATCCAGGCCGGGCTGGTGTACAACGGGCCGTTCGATGCACGGCCGAAGGACGCCATCGGTTTTGGCGTGGCCCGGGTGCACACCAACAGCGATTATCGCGAGCGCGCCCAGTTGCAGAACCAGGTCAACGGCATCGGCGATTACGACAACCCCGGCTATATCCCGTTGCAGCGCAGTGAATACAGTTCGGAGTTGTACTACGGGGTCCACGTCACCCAGTGGCTGACGGTACGGCCGAACCTGCAATACGTGAAAAATCCGGGCGGCGTGCGCGAAGTGGATTCGGCAGTCATCGGCGGGGTCAAGGTCGAAACGGTGTTCTGAAAAAGCGGTTTTTCAGGGGGCAGTGCCCGGTTTTTCTCGAATGGCACTGCCGTTTGTCTTCTAAAAGACCCCTCAGGATGGAATTTTTTGTTATAAACGCACTCCGATCTGTACCGACAAAGCCCGCAATAGCGGGCTTTCGGCGCTTTGTCGGACAGATTGACTCTCATTTCAGTTGCTGAGGCCTCAAACCGGCCTTAGACTGCCGCCCCTCGTAAATTGAGTGCCGGGTGGCGCTTGGAATGTATGGCGCCTTTCCAGAGACCCCAGAGGGTCGACCGGAACGCTCCCTAATTCGCCTTAATGCACGTATTTTTTATAGAGAAATCAATGACAAAGGAAAAGTTGCTGGCCATGCCGGCGGATGACTACATGAATGCCGAGCAACTGGCTTTTTTCACTGAGCTGCTGCAAGCCATGAAGGTGGAAACCCACGAGCGCATCGAGCAGAACCGGATCGCCATTGAAAGCCTGGACACCCCGGCTGACCCGGCCGACGCCGCTTCGGTCGAAGAAGAGCGCACCTGGCTGGTCAACTCCATCGACCGCGACCAGCGCATGCTGCCGCAGCTCGAACAGGCCCTGGGTCGGATCGGTGACGACAGCTTCGGCTGGTGCGACGACAGCGGCGAGGCCATCGGCCTCAAGCGCCTGCTGATCAGCCCGACCACCAAGTACTGCATCGAAGCCCAAGAGCGCCACGAGCAGATCGACAAGCACCAGCGCCAAGCCTGATGCCATCAGCGCCGCCGCTACGCCGGCGGCGCCAAGTCCCAGATTTTTGCCTTTGGCCTGTGGCCGCTGCCGCAGGCTGCACGGGCCCGTCCAAACACCGCACATTTACCTGACTCCCTCACGGCGTCCATCCCGGCCGGCGCAGCCTCGTGCCTCGGTAGCGGCTACACAAACCTCCTCATGTATCCGACACGCTACAGCGCACTCAGGGTCAGCGCAGCCTCGTGCCTCGGCAGCGGCTACACAAACCTCCTCATGTATCCGACACGCCACAGCGCACTCAGGGTCAGCGCAGCCCGACGGCAGCGGTTATAGGATCATTTTGATATTGCTGCTGACATCGAAAATCCCCGCCAACTGACTGACCCCATCCATTGACCTGCTGCACCCCCCCCGACTAAGGGACCATGGATAATGGCGTTCTAGTATCGTCTAATGCTTGCAAACAATTAGAAACTGCTCGGGGTAATCAATGTGACAAGGGACGGATCTCTATCGGTTGCCGCTGCGCAACCGGCTCAACTACCCGACACCGCCAGCCGCTGGTGGGCGCCGACTCTGCAGAGCATCGCCCTGATGCTGCTGTTAAGTGGCCTGGCCCTGTGGGGCTGGCCGCTGTACCTGTGCCTGCCACTGGCGGTGCTGGTGATCTGGTTGCCGCGCCTGCGCTCGCGCAAGGTGCCCGTGGCCAGTGTGTCTGCCGAGCAGGGCGACATGGCCGCGCTGACCCGCGACCTGTCCTACAGCACCAGCCATAACGCGTTGTCCGCCGCCGGCGTGGCGTTTTCGGTGAAGCAGCTGGCAGGCAAACTGCAATCCCAGCTCGATTCGGCGGCGCGGATTGTCAGCAGTGCCGAGGTCATGATCCAGACCGAGCAGGCCACCTCTCAGCTCAGCCGCGAGGCCCTGGGCGCCGCCAGTCAGGCCCACGAGCGCAGTGCCGAAGGCCGCAGCGTGCTGGCCGAGTCCATCACCCGCATGCACCAGCTCAGCCAGCGCGCCAATGCCAGCCGCGAATTGATCGAAGCCCTGAGCCAGCGCAGCGAAGAGATCCAGCGCGTGACCCTGGTCATCCAGTCGATTGCCAGCCAGACCAATCTGTTGGCGCTCAACGCCGCCATCGAAGCGGCGCGGGCCGGCGAGCATGGCCGCGGCTTTGCGGTGGTGGCCGATGAAGTGCGCGGCCTGGCCGGACGCACGGCTACGGCCACCGACGAGGTCGGGGTGATGGTGGCGGATATCCAACAGCGCACGGCCCAGGTGGTGGAGCAGATCCGCCAGCTGTCCGCCGACCTCACCATTGGGGTGGAGCAGGTTGAGCACACCGGCCAACACCTGGAAGACATCGCGCGCCTGGCGGCCGGGGTCGAAGGCCAGGTCAGCGAGATTGCCCGGGGTGCGCAAACCAACCGCGAACAGCTGGACAGCCTGTTCCATGCGGTGGAGCAGATGCGCAGCGACCTGGCCATCAGCGACCAGCAGACCCGCAGCCTGGCCGACGCCGCGGTGCAGATGGAAGGCCAGGCCGAAACCATCAGCGAGCGCCTGGCCGAGGTCGGCCTGGACGATTATCACCAGCGGGTCTACGACCTGGCCCGGGAGGGGGCGAACCGCATCGCGCAGCAGTTCGAGACCGATGTGGAGCACAACCGGGTTGCCCTCGACGATTTGTTCGACCGCAGCTACCAACTGATCCCCAACACGGCACCGGCCAAGTACCAGACCCGTTTCGACCGCTACACCGACCAGGTGCTGCCGGCGATCCAGGAGTCATTGCTGACCCGCCACGACGGTCTGGTGTTTGCCATCGCCTGCACCCCTCAGGGTTATGTGCCCACCCACAACCAGGTGTTTTCCCAGCCACTGACCGGCGACCCCCAGGTCGACACCCTGCATAACCGCACCAAGCGCAAGTTCGAGGACCGCACCGGCATCCGCTGTGGCAGCCATCAGCAGGCGCTGCTGCTACAGACCTACACCCGCGACACCGGCGAACTGATGCACGACCTGTCGGTGCCGATCATGGTCAAGGGGCGGCACTGGGGTGGCCTGCGCCTGGGCTACAAACCCGAGCAGGCCGCACCGCGCCGGTAATTGTTGCCGCGGCTGCAACAAAGCTGTGCAGGACGCGGCTGTTTCCCGGGACCGGAAATGATTAGCATGGCCAACATCGTTAGCCTGCTAACTACTTCCGGAGGGAATGCGATGCACAGCAGAGTCGATGTCGCCGTCATGATTGGCAGCGGTGTACCGCCCAGCCTGCGTGCCCTGGGGCGCAGTGTGTGCTGGGTGGTCCTGCTCAACGGTGAGCAGCGCGGTACGGCGTTCGCCAGCCGCGATGAGGCCGAGGAATGCCGCGCCGCCTGGCAGGCGCAACTTGCAGCGGCCGAGCCTGCCCGCCTGCATTGATCCTGTCGCCGAACCGCCCTTGACGCTGCTATAGAAACAGCGGCGCCGGGTTGAGCTCGCTCTCGTCGATGGGTGCGGTTCGCCAACCCAGGGTGCAGGGCACGTCATACAGGCGCCCGGCTGCGAAGCGCGGCCAGAAATGGCGCAGCCCGGGCACGATGGCCTGCACCACATTCAAGCCGAGATCGGGACGGGTCTTGTCCACCATCAGCCATTCCAGGCCTTGCCGTTCGAACACGCGCTGGCAGTGGTCCAAGGCCTGTTCCAGGGATTGCGCTGCTGTCTGGGTGAAGTCCCGGGCCGAACGGCTGCCGACGGGTTGCAGAAAACTGGCGTCTGCCAGCAGTTGGCGATTCCAGGGATCGGGACCGCGCACCAGCGGATCGAACAGCTGGTTGACCTCGGTCAGCGCGCGCTGCACCGCCAGGTGCGGATCGAGGTGGCAGCCGAAGCCCAGGGCGTGGCGGTCTTCCTCGGGATGCCAGGCCACGGCGGCGCACACCGGTATTTCCAGGTCGTGGGTCAGGTCCAGGACCCAGAGCTGCCAGCCGAGCCCCGCGTAGTCCGCCGCCAGTTGGTTGAAATACGGGTCGTTGAAGCTGGCCAGGTCGAGCCCCGGGCGTTGCAGCCGGTTGTACCACCAGATGGCCGTCGCATCCCGCTCCACCAACTCCAGGGTGCCCTGGAGCAACGCCTCCGCCACACTGGTGCCGGCCGCGGTGCCATTGGGGTTGTGGATGCCGAACGCCAGCCCGGACTCTTCCGGGGCCTGGGCATAGCAGTAGGCCAGGGGCACCTGGCACCAGCGCTGCTGGCTCAGGGACCAGGCCGGGGTCCAGTCGATGGCGGTCCGGGGATCCCAGGGCAGGGGCACCTGTTGCCGGACATCGCGGGTGCCGGCGTTGATTTGCTGGCGCCGGGCGAATTGCCGCTCACTGAATTGCTGCAACGGATTGAAGCCCAGGCTGGGTTCGGCAAGGTCCACCTGGCGCGCCCGGGTACGGGCCTCATCGCCCTGATAGACCCCGCTGAATCGTTCCAGAGCCTCACACAGGGCGCTGGTACGGGCCTGTTCGGCGGTCGCGCCTTTGCCGGCGCAGACCTTGTCGATGGCCAGCCCCGGGGCCTGTGGGTCGGGGCGCACCATGTAGCCGGACACATAGACCTGGCGCAGGCCGTCATGCCGCCGGGGCATGGTGTGCAGGTAGCAGATCGGCCCGGTCAGGGGGCTGACCAGATGCCGGTAGCGCTCATAGGTCCGCTGCGCGCGCTGATGGCGGTAGCCGCCTTCGAGCCGCTGGCCGGGCGCGGCCTCCAGGCAAGGCTGGCGCCAGGCCTGGAGAGTCATCAGGTCGGGCGTTCCGCAGCCTGGGCACTGGGGGCGTTTGACCAGGGTGTGGGCCTGTGTCTGCAGGGTTCGGGTGTCCAGCGACAGGATGTCCCAGGCCTGCCGGGGGCTGCCGTCCTGTTGGCTGAACCAGTGTTCGATGGCCATGGTCAACAGCCCGTGGCACGCCATTTCACTGGCCGGCCCGCAGGTCAGCGGCGGGCGGGCATAGGTCGGCGACCCTTGCTGTTCCAGCCAGGTCTCCAGGGGCTTCTGGGTGCCGATCCAGAACCGCAGGCAATCGATGCAGGCGCTCTGCGGCAGTTCGATAAAGGGCCCGATGCTTGGCGTCAGGCCATTGGGCCTGGCCAGTAGCACGGGGCGGCCTTGCTGTTGCGCCTGCCGGCACAACCTGTGCAGTTCGGGGCAGCGGTAGTCATCGCACAGCACCAGCTTCAGTGCAGCGTCTGCCTGCACCTCGATCCCGGCCAATTGCAGGGCCTGCCGGCACCGCTCGAGGCGTTCCAGGCTGACGCTGGCGGTGCGCACCAGATCGACCTGGCTCAGCGGTGGCGCCGCCCCATCCCGCCCCGAAGCCTGGCGCCAGAAGGCCTGTTCGGCGCGGGCCTCGTCGCTCTGTGGCGGGGCGTGCAGCTGGATGTAGGCGGCGCGCGCCAGTGCTTGCAGGATGCTTTCTACTTGCGGGCCGTCGAGACGCCCCGCCAATTGATCAATGATCTGCGAGCCGGTATGCCCCCCATCGATCAGGGGGGCTACCAGCCCCAGACCCTTGAGCCGGATCAGGGCGCGCCTGGACTCACTCACCACCACCAGGCTGTCGTCGTCCAGCCGATGCAAGGCAAAGCCTGGCGCGATTCTGGGGCAGGGCTGTGGTGCCTGCGGGCGTATCTGATCCGGCATGACGCAAGGTCCTCAGCAGCAGGTAAACAGGTAGATCGGTCCGGCGTCGTTGTAGGCCGCCAGCGCAATGGCCTGCTCCTCAAGCGCAGGCGTCTCGGGGATGCTGAAGGTCATGCGGTTGGGCGGCAGCAACCACTCCCGGCCGTTCCAGCCCTGGCTGGGGTCGCAGGGGGTAATCACCAGGTCGATGTTCCACGGCACGATATAGCCGAAGTAGTCGATCAGGGCCTGTTTCGGCGATTCGATAAACAGCTGGCGGAAAGCCACGCTGATGTCGTTGTCACCCCAGGACAGGGCCACGGCGCGCAAATAGACTTCGGAGAATTCAAGCAGCACTTCCTGGCTGGGTACTTCGTTGAGGCGTGGCATGGCGTGGCTCCTTCAGCGGGTCTGGGGTTGCAGGAAGGTCAGGAACTGCAGGTTGTAGGCCGCCAGGGCCTCGGCCTGCTGATTCGCCGGTGGCGCCGGGGGCAGGTGCAGTTGCAGGCGGTCGGTTTTCTTCACCAGCCAGTCGACCACGGTTTCCGGACGGAACTCGGCGTTGTCGAAGATCACGTCGATTTCCAGGGCGAAGGGGATTTCATAGTTCAGGTACTGGCGCACCGCCGCCCGGGGGTTTTCCCGGAGTGCGGCCTTGAAGCCCTCGTCCTGCCAGGCCAGGGCCACGGCGCGAATGACTTGGGCGCGGTACAGCAAAAATTCGTCGTATACCGACGTTGAGACCTTGTGCTCCATGACAACTCCTTGTTTGCAGCGCGGTTAGTGAAACAAATTGCTCATGTCCTTTTGTGCATCGCGCCGGGAACGCGACATCTGCATCTGTTCGGCCAGGGCGCAGGCCTGTTGCAGGGTGTCGGCAATCTCCGTGGCATTGCGCTGGGCCCCCTGGCGCGACAGCACCCGGGCTTTCAGACGCAGCAGTTCGGGCTGGTAGTAGCGTTCGCCCAGTTCGTCGCACAGCGCCAGGCCGCTGTTGCACAGGCTCAGGGCCTCGGCCTGGTGGCCCTGGAGGGACTGGATATCGGCCATCAAGCCGTGGAAGTAGGTATGCCCCAGCAGGCAGCCCAGTTGCCGCAACTGGTCGATGGTGCGGCTGGCCCTGGCGAAGGAGGCCTGGGTCCAGCTTTGAATCAATTCGCCGTAGGCCCCGTATGCCGGCAAGCCATAGGTCGTGGCCAGCTCCACCAGTTGTCCGCAGACCTGTGCGGTCTGCTGCAGGTCGCCGGCGTACTGGTGGATATAGGCCTGGTACATCAGGGCCAGGCCCAGGGAAGGCACATGATCGAGCTCGCGGGCCTGGCGCACGGCATCCGCGGCCAGACCGTGGGCCAGGCTGTCGTCGGTGTGGGTAAACCAGGTGACGCAGGCCAGCACCGATTGCGCCCAGATGCCGCAGTCCAGGCCGTACAACAGGGTCTGTTCCACGCGCTGGGATGACCGGGGCAGCGCCACGGCCTGTTGCAGGTGCTCGCGCGCCAGGCCGTAGTGGCCGTCGATCCAGGCCGCGCTGCCGGCCAGCACCAGGGCGGCGATGCGCTCCTCGCTGGAGGCGCTTTGGCGGTTATACAACTGGGCGACGATCTGCCGGACTTCGCGGCGGTGGCTGGCCACATGGTGGTAGGTCGCCAGCGACCAGAGCAGGGCGGGGGTGTGCTCGGCGTTGGTCGAGCGCAGGGCCAACTGATGGGCGCGGTTCGCGGTGTTGCGCACCCGCTCGTTGGCCCAGCCATGGCGGGCCATCAAGGCGCTGATCTTGAGGCGATAGAGGCGCAGTTCCGGGCCCTGGCGCCGGGAGCGTGGCAGCTGTTCGAGCCAGGGTTCGGCCTCGGCGATCAGGTCCAGGGCCGCGTCATACAAGGCCCGTTGCAGGGTTTGCTCGGTGGCTTGTCCGCTCCAGTGCAGAGCCTGCTCATATTGGGCGGCGGCAGCGTGATGGTGCGCCAGCACGCCCTGTTCGCCCTGGCCACTGGCGCACAGGCGAGCTTCGAGAGCGGCGGCGATCCGCCCGTGGGCCTGTTCCCGGGCCGCGCGCGGCATGCTGTCGTAGGCCGCGGTGCGCAGCAGCGCGTGCTTGAAAATGTAGTGCGCATCGCCCACCTGGCGGCAGCGCGAGACCAGGCCCACGCTGAGCAGAGTCTGCAGGTGGGCATGCAGGGTCACGTCGTCGCACGGGGCAATCTGCGCCAGCAACTCGGGGTCGAACTCACGCCCCAGCGCGGCGGCCAGTTGCGCGGTGTGCTTGGCCGCGCCGACTCGGTGCAGGCTGTGGCCGAGGGTCTCGCGCAGGCTCACCGGCAACAGCTCGCGCAGGTGCGCAGTGGCCAACTGGTAAGTGTCACCGTTCAGCACCAGGTCGCCGCGACTGCGCAGGAAGGCCACCAGTTCCTGCACGTAGAGCGGAATCCCCGCCGTGTGTTCATGGATGCTGTGCAGGGCCTGGGCGTCGATCTGTTTGCCACCCAGCAGGGGGCTCAGCAACTGTTCCAGGGTGGCGCGATCCAGGCCGCTCAGGGGCAGGCTCGGGACCCTGGGGATCCACGGCGATTCCTCGGTTCGCGCGGTCATCACCAGGCAGATGGCGGTGCCTTGCAGCTTGGGCAGCAACTGGTCGAGGAAGGCCGCGCTGCTGGGGTCGATCCAGTGCGTATCTTCCAGCAGCAGACGCAGGGGCTGGCGCTCGCCGATGGACAGCAGCAGGCGTTCGAGGGCATCGAGCAGCATCTGCTTTTGCAGTTCGGGCGAATGTTTTTCCCAGAAACCCGGCCGCTGGGGCGCGCCGCCGATGCCCAGCCAGGAGCACAGCAGCACGCTCAGGTGATCGGCATCCAGGCCCAGTTCCTCCAGATGGCGGTGCAGGCGCTGGACGCGGTCTTGGGGCTGGGCGCTGGTGCCGCGTTCGAGATACTGGCGCACCCAGCGCAGCACCGGATACAGCGCCGCATGTTGCTGTTCCGGCTCGCACAGGCTCGACAGAATAAGGCCGTCATCGAGGGCGGCCCATTCGAACAGCAGCCTGGATTTACCGACGCCGGCTTCTCCACACAGCAGCATGGCCCGCCCGCCGTCGGCCAGGGTGTTGCGCCACAGGGCCTGCAGCGCCTGCAGTTCAACCTGGCGCCCGGCCATGGCCTCGATGCCGTGATCGAGGAAGGAAAAACCATCGCTGGCGTGCTCCCTGACCAGCAGGTAGGTCGGCGCGTCGCTTGCCATCTGAGGCATCACTTGGCTGCACTCGACAAACCTGGCCAGGGCCAGCCGGGCATCCTGGCTGAGGCGGATCTGCCCGGGAGCGGCCCGGCGTTGCAGCTCCTGGGCCCGGGCGGCGGTCTGGCTGGGCTGCATGTCGGCGCACAGCAGCACGTCGCCGACATGGATGGCGATCGACATCTCCAGCACCACACCGTGTTGCGCACGCAGCGCCTGGGCCCGGCGCCGGGTCTGGCCGATCAGTTCGAGGGCGGCGCGAGCGGCGTGCTGGCCACTGCGGTCGCTGACCCTGGGGTAGCCGAAGTAAAACAGCATGGCCGCGGCCAGCGCGCCCATGGCGTGGCCACCCAGGCGCTGGACGATGTCCAGCGAGGTGGAAAGGTGCTCACGCTGCAGGGCTTCGAGCGTCTCCAGGTCAATCGTGGTCGAGCCGGTGCGGCCCAGGCTGAGGCTGCAATAGAGGGCGGTGACCTGGCGTTTTTCGAAGGGCGCGCGCGAGGGGCTGCTGGGGTTGATCCAGGTCCGTTCGTGATCGGGAGCAGCGGGCTGATCATGTTCGGCCAGGGTCATCGGGCGCAGCAGATTGTCGACGTTGACCGACGCCAGGCGCTGGTAAAGCCCGATGGCATCCCCGGCACGAATTCGGGGTTGCTTGGCCAGCGCCGCACGCAACACCTCCTGCAGGGATGGCCCGCCAGCCCGGGCGGCAGGGGCAGGTCCTGGGGCGTGAGCTGGGCATGGTAGATCTCGGCCAGCGTCGCGCCGTGAAAGGCCGAGCGCCCGGTCAGGCATTCGATAAACAGCAGGCCCCAGGCATAGAGGTCGGTCTTTGCCGTGGCCGGCTCGCCCCGCAGTTGTTCCGGAGCGCTATAGGAGGGGGTGCCCGTGATGTCCGTGGCGTCGAGCGGCGCGGGTACGTCATCCAGGGCCAGGCCGATGCCGAAGTCAAACAGCGTGGCGCTGGGCCTGGCGTTGGCGGCATCGATCATGATGTTCTGCGGTTTCAGGTCACGGTGCACGATGCCCTGGGCGTGGGCGCAGGCCAGGGCGTCGAGGACCTGCAGCATGATCTGGGTCGCCTCGGCGGCCGACAGCGCACCCTGGCGCAGGATGTATTCGCGCAGGGTTTCACCGGGCAGGTATTCATAGACCGCGTAATACAGGTGTCGATTCAGCGTGCCCTTGTCCAGCAGGCGCACGATGTGGGGGTGGTGCAGACGCGCGCAAAGTGCGGTTTCGCGATCGAAGCGGGTCAGCCGAGGGGCGCTCAGGCTGCCGGCGGCATCGGGGTCCAGTTGCAGCAGCTTGATCGCGACCCACTGCCCGGTGCTGTTCTGCCGCGCCCGGAAAACCGAGGCCATGCCTCCGCTGCCGAGCAGGCCGGTGAGTTCATAGCCGGGTAGATCAAAGGACCGGGATATCGAGTTCATGGCCGAACATGCTCATCGAGGTCGGGGGGAGGTGCATGCTCGTCGCCGGCTGCCAGCGACCTTCGAGCGATGAGCCCCGCCAGACCTCGATCGCCACGCTGCCCAGGCGCACGCCGCCGCGCCTCCTTTCGATAAAGTCCTGGCCGATCAGCCCCTGGGACACCGCTTGCTGGAACTGCTTGCGCAGGCGGAACACCTGGATGTTCAGGTGCGCCTTGTCCAGGCCCAGCATGCCCACCAGGTCATCGAGCTCCAGCCAGCCCTGGGTATGGAGGTCGAAGCCCCGGGCGGCGTCGGCCAGGCGCTGGCGGGCAAGCAACAGCAGCAGGTAATGATGGGTCCTTTCCCCCAGCTCCAGGCTCTGCGCGCCGCGAAACAGGGTCAGTTGCACATGCTCTTCGTCGAGGCTGGTCTTGAAACGCATGCAACTGCTGAGGGACGACGGCGCGCTGACCAGGGTGTTCTGCTCTTCGCTGGAGTACGACAGGCGCCAGTCCTGATGATCGAAATGCAGCAGCTCGCCATCGCGCAACGGGACCGCGCCGTCGCTGGTTTCCTGCATCCAGCAACCGTCGGGGGTGCGGTAAATGCAGCTGTAGGGCGGCCCCTCGTCGGACAGCACCAGGAAGTTGTGCAGGGTGAGCGGTTCCACGTGGGGCGCGAGGGGGATCAGCAGGTCGGCGGGCGGAGCCAGGTCGACCACACGCCAGGGCGTGGCATCGAGCATGCCGAAACGGATTTCGTCGCCGAGCTTGATGGCTACCGGTTGGTGTCGGGTCAGGGGCTGTTCGTTGAGCAGGCAGCCGTTGCGGCTCTGGTCGGTCAGCAACCACTGCTGGGAGCTCCAGCGAACGGTGGCGTGCAGCAGGGAAATATCGATGGCGGTCAGTGGGCTGTCACAGCGCTGGGCGAGTCGGCCGAATACATGACAAGACTTGAGCGCGTGCAATGCGCCCGTCGACGAATTCAACAAAATGGCCATGGCTCAGCTCCCTGCTTAGACAAGTTCCCGAGCGGAGTATCCATGGAAGTTCAGCCGCTGCAAATCTGTTTCAGAAAATTCTGTGCGTTGTAAGGATTTATCTGAAATGGCGGAAATATGGCATTAGGCCTGCATGGTATTGGGGCGCGCCTGTTCGGCCGGGTTGTAAATGATCGGGCCGGTCTGCTGACCCTTGGCCATGCTGGCGGGCTGGCTCGGGCTGCCGCTTTTCAAGGTCCAGGTGCCGTCGATGTTATAGAACGCGGTCATGTTGTAGATGCCGGCGGGGAAGGTGATCTGTTGGGACAGGTTCAGGGCTTCAGGGACGATGACGTCGTTGGTTGCACCGTTGTAACCGAAGCTGATCCAGTACGTCAGCGGGCCGGTGCAGGGGGTGAAGGTGCCCGCCTGATTGGGTTGGGGTTTTACGCCAAAGGTCCCGGCGCCATCCAGACCGATGCCGCAGATCACATTGTTGACCGGTGCGACCGTCGCATCGGCCTTGATCACCAGGGCCCCGGCGGTTCCCGAGCTAGGTTTGGAGAACGTATAGCCGTACTGGTTCTGGCTGAGGGTGACCTGGTTGCCGGGAGGCGCGGCAATGATTTGCTGGGTCAGGGGGCTGTCATAGTCGAACCAGACCAAGTCGTAGCTCAGGCTCCAGACGAACTTGATCTGCGTTCCCGGGTTGGCCCCCATCACCATCCAGGCCAGGGTCTGAAACCCATCACCGTTATTGAGCGTGACGTTGGCCGAGTCCTGATACACACACGCGTTGCCGCTGGATGACGAGTTGTTGATGAACCAGATTGCGTATTGCACAGCGCTCATTGATCGTTCCTTGGCGTTTGACCCTGACAGCGGGTCGGGCGATCGGTGGATAACCCAGGGTTGTTCCTCGGTGTTGGCGGGCAGTCCAGCAGCTTGAGCGCGCCAGGGCTGCTGGACGCCGCCAACGGAAGGCGCGTGGTTTTACTGAGGATTGATGGTCCAGGTGCCGTCGATGTTATAGGTCACGTTGAAGGTGGTATGCCCGGTGGTGGTGTCGCAGGCGGCCGAGAGAGTGGAGGCGCTGGAGAAGTTGATCACTGTCCCGGCCTGGTAGCTGCCGGTCTGCACGTAGAACACCAGGATGGGCTGGCAATCGACGAACTGGTTGGGCTGGGCCACCACAAAGTTCGACACGGTAGCGGGGCCGCCCGCGGCGTTCTGGATGGCCGAGCCGATGTTGAAGTTGCCGGTGGTATTGGGGTTGTAGGTCGGTGCGACGATGCGAAATGCACCTGGCTGCACGCCTGTCTGGGTGAAGGCAGGAGTCAGGCCCAGCGGTGAAACGCTCAGGTTGGTGGCGTTACCGACTGGGGGAGTGTTTGCAGGTGTGAGGTTGATCGGTTGGCTGGAGGTGGTCCCGCCGGAAACATGACCGATGGTGGGGGGAGTGGTCTGGGTCTGGGCGCCGGCAAAGTATTGCTGGTTCATTTGAAACGTCAGGACCGAGCCGGAGGTGCTGTAGGGCTGCAGTTGTGACTGGAACAGGCTGTTGGAATAGACAAGTCCACCGCCGGTATAGACCGCGGGTGATTGGAAGAAGAAAAAGTTCTGCGCAGTTTGCGAGTTGTTGGTCACGTTGATGGTGTAGATAGTGCTCATTTCAATGCCCTTTGAGTTTGAGTTTTAACTGCCAGTGTTGTGAATGGATCCTGCAATGAGCAGGCCAGTCTTATAGGTGTGCAGAACGTGAAGTTTGTCTCGAAGTCATGGGTTTGTTATTCGAGATGGAACTGTTGTTCGCCAAAGGAAAGTATCTTTCGGGCATTGTTATCGGCAATTACAAACGATTACATCAATTGCAGTTTCCCGCCGTGGATGAGCAGGGCGATGTGAAGTAACAGAGGCGTAATGTCGTGTAATGGTGGCGGAACGACATTATGGCTAGCGTGGGTCACGGCCATGACTAGCGCTGCGGCTCCCGAGCGGCAGCCTTTGTCTGGCGGGACAAGCCGTGCTCATGGACTATTTGCAAGGAAAATCAAATGGTTATTGTGATAGAAGCAAGAAATTCGACTGCCGCCGCGCAGCGGGTTGATATCAAGCTCCACAACCAGCCAGCCATTCTGGCTACAGTGAATATAAACGCTCAAACCAATGTGGTTCTTTATACGGTACCCGTGGCTGGCAATGTAGTTCTGGATTTGATCTGCAACGGAGTGACTGCGCAGACGACTGTGCTCAATGTGGTCTATCCGGGGAATAGTTATGTCACCCAGGACAGTGACTGGCCGCTGAAGTGGGAAGTTCAGGCGAGTCAGGACGGCTTGCAGTTGGAACTGAGCAATTCGTAGAGCTTGAATGTTTTTAGCGAGTGATTGATCAAGCTCCAAACAGTGTTGTACAGAATTAACTGAGTGGCTTTTTAACTATCAATGGAGAACTGAAGATGGTTGCTAATGTGACAGTCAATATTGTCGGCGGTGCACAAGCGCAAAACACCACGGCGGTAACACTCGGTCTGGCCCGCTGGGGGCTCAATGGTGCGGCGAACTTCGGTGCGCCGCTGCCAGTGGCCAGTGGTCTGCAGACGTTGACGGTGTACAAAACCACCGCGCCGACGCAGATCAGCATCACCGTGGAGGTGCGCGATTGGGACTCCACGCTGAACATCACGGTGCAGAACGACAGCATCGCCGTCACCGTGATTTAGCCCCGCAGTCGCCCCGGCGGCATGAGCTGCCGGGGCCTGCGCTGATCGACCGCGCCTCAGCTGTGCTGGTGCAGGCGCAGATTCAGCTCATCCACCACCCGGGCCCAGTCGGCGTCTTCACGCAGTTGTTCCTTGAGAAATGCCGCCTGTTGCGGGGTCCAGAAGGGCGCGTCGATCAGCTTCTGATCCTCGGCCAGGGGCGAGTGCTGGGCGATGAAGCCGTCGATGGCGGCGGGTGCGGAGTCCAGCCCGAGTTGATCGAACAATCCTGTGAGGTCGTGGGTTGGCGTATCCATAGATGATCTCCTTGCGCTGAAAGTGCCCTAGGTCGGGCGAGAGGCATTCAGTGCATCTGAGGCGGGTGGGCGCCAGGAGTTCGATCGGTGAGGGCCGCAGGTTTGGATGCGCCGATTCAGGCGCTGGTGTCGACCGAGCCGATCATCGCGCTTTCAGCTTGAAACAGGGCGGTCTGGGCCATGGACAGCGCGCTGGTCAAGGCCAGGACCTGAGCGCGGGCGGCGGACACCAGCATCGCCCGCCCGGCTTCGGAACCGGATCGGGCAGCCTTGACCATTGCCAGCCGGGCAGTGGCCCGCCGCAGTTTCTGTTGCAGTTGCTCGATCTGTTTTTTCAGGCGCAGCAGGTGCTTTTTTTTTCGCCAGCAGCAGGTTGTCCAGCTCATTGCCGGCGCTGGCCCGGGTGCCAAACAGGTTGCCTGAGCGCTCATCGTCTTCGGCTTGGGCGGCGGCGGTGCTGGCGGCGGGTGCCGGCGCCAGGGCGGGCAGGCGAGCCTGTGGATTCAAGTTGATCATCATGATGCTCTTAAATGGATGCTCGCCGGGGTATCGGTGGTTCAGCCAGATCCTTGATGGCTGTGTGCTGCACTCAGGACTTCAGCGCTCCCTGGTCGACTGCCAGCTTCAATGCCCTGGCGGCCTCGACGGCGGCAACGGCGGCGGTTTCCGAGGTCTTGAACCAGCGGTCCTTCTCGACCTGATGGAAGGTCACGGTGGTCAATGGGGGTTTGGCACGCATCACGATAACCGCTTGAAACTCGCCTTCGACTTCCCGGGATTCCCCACGGATGAAGAACTCGCCTATATCTAATTCCGTCACTGATGAGCCTTCCTTTGGAGATTATTGTGCGGGTGGAGCTTTGCCGTGCTGGCTGGTTTTTCGTTAACGGCGCAGTATGGCAGTTGTTGTCGCAGGAGTGCTGAGTTAACTCAGTGTCGTTTCGCGTTGAATCCTCCTACTTTGATTTGGGAATGTTCCAAGTACCTTTCCAGGACAAGGGATGTATGCAGATGCCGTGGTCAATGGTTAGAATCCCGCCACTGATTGTTTTGGCACTTTGTACTGCGGCCTGAATAATCGTACCCGGTGATCGTTTTAATACCTTGATCAGGCCTTTGCCGCCGCTTTGAATGGTCGCAAGGCATAAAGTTGCTCTAGAATTGCCCCTGTGGTCAGTGATCAGTGCTTGATCCGGGCCTTCCCATCGGCGTGGCACCAGGCGATATCGCCTTATTTACCGCCTTTGTGAGCCTGTGCTGTTTACCGGTCTTCAGTGTCACCTCCTTCAGTGTTTCAGGCGTGTCTGTATCCAGACAGGTGCTGAAGGCGTGTCCGGCCTACCTCGGGTTTTTGTGTGAACCATTGTGGCGAGAGCGCCGCTCTGGCCTTTTTTTGTGCTGCCCGTTTTTCCTGCGGGGCACTTTATCTTTTGCGTTGGGGAGCTTTCCTTGGCAGTAAGTAATCTTGAGATGCATGCTTTGTTCGTGTTGGGTGATTTGCGCGCAAAGCTGGTGAAGCAGTTTCAGTCCCGTTTTGTGTACATCACCGAGCAAACCGCCGAAGGCATTTACATTGCCGAAATCGACACCGAATCCGCCCTGGTGGTTGACGATAAACAGCGCCTGGAACTCAAGGTCGGCGATCATTTTCGCGCGGCGGTGTTGCCCAGTCGCGAAGGCGGCAAGTTCGAGATCAAGTTTCGTGAAATCAAGATCACCGTCTACGGGCTGGGCGAATACGCCTTTGTGACCAGCGCCGACGGGCACGGGATCCTGTTCAAGGAAGGTCACACCGTGGTCATGGTGTTCGCCGCCCACGAACAACTGCAAGAAGGCCTGACCAAGACCCTGAAGGCCGTGACCGGCAAGGCCGCCAAATGGCGCAAGGGTGAACTGGTGACCTTCAAGGCCAGCGAGTGACGAGCGCCAGTCGCGCCGAGTTTCATCAGCAGCACCAGGAACTCGCCCGCGCCGAAGCCCAGCGCCTGTTCGCGCAAAAGGCCGTGCTGCAAGGCGCCTGGCTGAACTGGGTGGCGGCACAACTGTACAACCTGCGTCCGGCGCCCTACGCCAGCATGGTGCGTCGGGAACTCCAGCAGTTGCAGGCCCCCGCCGAAAAATAGCCGCCAGGCTTCGAAAACCGGAACCTCTACTACAGTCTGTTGACTGAATATTCAGAGGCTTCCGGCTCTGTGCTGGAAGACCATTCTGCTAATGCTGTGAAAGCACGGGGTGCACAGGCATGAAGGGACTTCGAGCACTGCTGGTCGGTACGTTGTTCACATTCGGCTCGACGCTGGGGCTGCCAGCCACGGCCGCGCAGGCGCCGATCCATTTCGCCGACCTGAACTGGGAAAGCGGCAGCCTGATCACCGAGATCCTGCGCACCCTGGTCGAGACCGGGTACGGCCTGCCCACCGACACCCTGCCGGGCACCACCATTACCCTGGAAACCGCCCTGGCCAATAACGATATCCAGGTCATCGGCGAAGAGTGGGCCGGACGCAGCCCGGTATGGGTCAAGGCCGAGGCTGAGGGCAAGGTCCTGGCCCTGGGCGACACGGTCAAGGGGGCCACCGAAGGCTGGTGGGTGCCGGAGTACGTGATCAAGGGCGACCCGGCCCGCGGCATCAAGCCTCTGGCGCCGGACCTGCGCAGCGTCAGTGACCTGCCGCGCTACAAGGACGTGTTCAAGGACCCGGAGAGCCCGGACAAGGGGCGCTTTCTCAATAGCCCCATCGGCTGGACCTCGGAAGTGGTCAACCAGCAGAAGCTCAAGGCTTACGGCCTGGCCGACAGCTATGTGAATTTTCGCAGCGGCTCCGGCGCGGCCCTGGATGCGGAAATCAGCTCGTCGATCCGCCGTGGCAAACCGGTGCTGTTCTACTACTGGTCGCCGACCCCACTGATCGGTCGCTTCAAGCTGGTGCAGCTGGAAGAGCCGGCTTTCGACGCCGAGGCCTGGAAGACCCTGACCGACGCCGACAACCCCCATCCCAAGCCCACCCGTTCCCTGGCCTCGAAACTGTCGATTGGGGTGTCTGCGCCCTTCAAACAGCAGTACCCGCAGATTGCCGAGACCTTCAGCAAGGTCACCCTGCCCATCGAGCCCCTGAACAAGGCCCTGGCCGAGATGAGTGAAAAGCACGGCGATCCGCGCCAGGCAGCCCAGGCGTTCCTAAAGCAACACCCGGACCTGTGGCGCGCCTGGCTGCCCAAGGACATTGCCGACAAGGTTGCCGCCGCGCTGTAGGCCGGCGGCGGGTCGGTGAGAGGGCGGTGGTGGCTCAGAAGCGGGTCTGCACCGCCAGCTCAAAGGTGCGTGGGGTGCCCAGGTAGTAGGCCGGTGAGACGTGGGCGTATTCGGCGTAGACCTGGTTGGTGAGGTTGCGTATGCGGCCGGTGACGCTGGTATGTGAGTCGACCTTGTAGGTCAGGAAGCTCCCATACAGCGTGTAGGACGGCACGGTAAGGGTGTTGGCGTTGTCGGCGAACACCGAGGCCACGTAACGCGCATCGACCCCGGTTTGCCAGCGCGCTGTCAGGTCATAGGTCAGCCACAGGTTTCCCACCCGGTCCGGCACGTTGACCGGGGTATTGCCCTTGCGCGAGACCACGTTGCCGGCGGCATCTTTCTCGTTGAACTCGTCATACCGGGCATCGACCCAGGCGAAGTTGCCCTCCAGCAGCAGGTTGGGGCTCAAGTGCAGCGAGCTGGCCAGTTCCACGCCCCGCGAACGCTGCTGGCCTACCGCAATGCTGTTGCTTGGATCCTGCGGGTCGGTCACCGAAAAGTCCTGGCGCTCGATGCGGTAGGCCGCCAGCGTGGCCGAGCCCCGGCCGTCCAGGTAGTCGAATTTGCTGCCGATCTCCCATTGCTTGCCGGTCGACACATCGAAGTTCTGGGTGCCATTGGGCTGTTCGGCGGCCGTGCTGTACAGCACGTAGACGTTGGCGCTGGGGATGAACTGGTAGGTCAGGCCGAGGCGCCCGGTGACCGGCTCCCAGCGTCGCGTGAGATGACGCGGGTTGCTGGGCGTGACTTCACGGTGGTTGGTCAGGTCCAGTTCGATCGCGTCGTAGCGCAGGCCGCTCACCAGCGCCAGGCGTTCGGTCAGCGCCAGGCGGTTCTCGGCGAACAGCGCCCGGGTCGTGACCTCATTGGTCTTGTCGGCGACAAAGCCCTGGCGGGTCTGTGGCAGGTCATAGAAGTGCCCGGGCAAGTAGTTATCGGGATCGACACTGTTGGCGGCCTTGACGTTGAGCGGCGAACTGGTGGTGCGGTTGACCTTGTACTCGAAGCCGCCGGACCAGGTGCTGTCGAGGCCGAACAGCTGGCCCTCGTGGCGCAATTGGAACTGGTTGCCGTTCTGCTCGCCCTGGTGCCGCACCTGATAGGCGGTGGAGCGATTCACCCGGCTGTTGTCGGCGTTGTATTGGTAGGTCTCGAGGTTGCGGTAATCGCGCTGGCTGTCCAGGTGGTAGAGGGTGTTGCGCAGGCTGGTGCTGTCGTTGATCCGGTAGTCGATGATCGACCGCACCCAGATCGTGCGCTGCTCGTAGCGGCCGTCCGCGACGTTGTAGTTGTTGAAGCGGTTGTGCTTGTCGATCTTCAGTTCGCCGGCCTTGGGGTTGAGCACCGGGGTGCCCCAGTAGGGGCTGTCCTGATGCTCGTCCTGGTACTCCAGGGCCAGGGTGTGGGACAGGTCCGGGGTCAGGTCGCTGAGCAGGGAAAACGCCAGGCTCCAGGCATCGCCCTGCTGGCGGTCGATATAGCCATTGCTGGTGTTGTGGCTGAGGTCCAGGCGCGCGTAGTGCTGGACCTCGGCGCCCGCGTCGCTGAGGGCATGGTTGAGGCCGAAGGCGGTCTGGGTCGTGTCGTAGGTGGCGTAGCTGATCCGGCCCTCGGCCGCCTGTTCCTGGCGGTTGGCCAGTTTGCTCACGTAGTTCAGCGAGCCGCCCACCGAGCCTGCGCCATTGACCAGGGAGGCCGGGCCACCGAGCAACTCGACCCGGTCGTAGATCCAGGCATCCACCGGCCGCGCCAGGCCGCTGGAGACGTTGATGCCGTTGAACATCTGGGTGATCTGGCTGTTGCTGAAACCCCGGTAGGAGACAAACCCGCCAAAGCCCGGCGGAGCGCTGGCATTGACCCCGGGCAGGCTGTTGGCCGCGTCCTGGAAGGTCCGCGCGCCGTGGCGCTGCATATCGCTGCGATTGGCCACGGCCACCGAGGCCGGGGTCTGCCGCAGGCTCAGGCCCAGTCGCGAAGCGATGCCCCCGGCTTGGTCGAGGGCCAGGCCCGGTTCGGCCTCCTGTTCGCCGTCGATGGTGATCGGGGCCAGGTCGAGGCTGGCTTGCGCCCAGGCGTTGGCGGACAGGCAGCCGAACAGGCCGGCCAGCAAAGGAAGGTGTTTCATCGATGTATCCTGAATTCTTGGCTAGGAATCAGCCCACGGCCGAACGCCACGCGTTGGCGCGGTGGGCAGGTGGTCGAGCGAAAGAGTCAGGCGACAGGTGGGGCGCGCGGGTGGGCCGTGGGCCAGAGGAAACGGGTGGGGATTTCAGCGCTGGCGATCGGCGCCGGGGGCGGGCTGTGCTGCTCCGGCAGGATCGCCAGGGTCAGGCTGGAGTTGAGTGCCGGGCCCATGCCGCCACTGGAGCACAGCGGACAACCGAAGGCCTTGGACAGGGTCGGCAGCGACTCATCGCCGGGGCTCACGGGGCTCGGTGCCTGGGTCTGCGGGTCGACCGCACAGAACTGGCCGCCGATGCCGTTGAGCTGCATGCCGACCATTTGCCCGTGACCGATGCTGCAGGCGAACACGTTGAACAGGACGCAGCAATAGAGCATCCAGGCCAGCAGTGAGCGGTCGGTTCGGGCAAGTTTCATGGGGCGGCACTTTACCATCGGTGCGACTGAAAGCACTTACAAAAACGTCCGGGGCGGTCCATTCTTCAGCGACATTTTTGTCAGGGATGTCTGAGCATGAGCCTTTTGGTCGCGCAAGGAACAGCCACGGTTTTGATCCTGATTGCCTTGGTTCATCTGTACTGGGCCCTGGGCGGGCGGCTTGGCAGCGAGGCGGTGGTGCCCCAGGTGGCGGGTGCGGCACCGGGCCAGTGGCAGCCGGCGTTCCGGCCGACGGCATGGATCACTGCGCTGGTGGCCCTTGGGTTGTTGTTGATTGCGCTGCTGGTGTGCCTGCGGGTCGGGCTGTTTCTGCCGCTGCTGGGCCAGCCGTGGTTGCAGTGGTTGATCAGTGCAATTGCGCTGTTGATGTTCGCCCGGGCCATTGGCGATTCGAGCCTGGTGGGTTTCTTCAAGGAGCCCAGCCCGTCGCGCTTCGCACGGCTCGACAGCCTGGTCTATTCGCCGCTGTGCGTGGCGCTGGGGGCCGGCCTGCTGGTGGTGGCGTGGAACTGAGGCAGCGGGGTTGCCGTTGCGCCACCACCGCTCTTCAGTTGCCGCTCTCGCTGCGCTTGCTGCTGACTTCGGCCGGTACATCGTGCCCGGCCATGCGCTTGCGAAACAGCGCGGCGCGAGCCAGCAGCAGGGTGGTCACCGGCACGGTGATCGCCAGCAGGATCGGGATCAGCCAGGCATGCAATACCGGGCCGGACTTGAGCGCCGAAAAGTAGATGATCGACGCCAGCGCCACGGCCCAGGAGCCCAGAGTGGTGGCCAGCGCCGGGGGGTGCATGCGCTGGAAATAGTCCTTCATGCGCAGCATGCCCACCGCGCCGATCAGGGCGAACAGACTGCTGAGCACCAGCAGGATCGCCACGGGGATCTCGACCCAGGGCGACAATTCAACCAGGCCATTCATTCGATCACCTCGCCACGCAGAAGGAATTTCGCCAGGGCGAAGGAGCCGACAAACCCGAGCAGCGCGATCAGCAGCGCCGCCTCGAAGTAGGTATCACTGGCGTAGCGAATGCCCAGCACCAGCATCATCAGCATCGCCAGGATGTACAGGTAGTCCAGGGCCAGGACCCGGTCCTGGGCCGAAGGGCCCTTGAACAGGCGGACCAGGGTCAGGACCATGGCCACCGAAAACAGGAACAGGCTGAGCAGGATTGCATTGGAGAGGAGGGCGCTCATTCGAAGATCTCCATCAGTGGCCGCTCATAGGCGGTCTTGAAGTGCTCGATGAATTGCTCTTCGTCGTCCAGGTCGAACACGTGCAGCAGCAGGATGCTGCGGTCCAGGGACAACTCCGACCAGACCGTGCCCGGCACCACCGTGGTGATGGTCGACAGCGCCGCCAGGCCGTTGGCATCGCGCAGGTCCAGGGGGATCTTGACGAACTTCGAGCGTGGCGGCCGGCGTCCTGCATTCAGCACGCTCCAGGCCACCGCCAGGTTGGACAGCACCACATCGCGGCCCACCAGCAGGAACAGGCGCAGGATGGTCATGGGCCGGCGAATGCGGATTGGCAATGGCCGCAACGGGCGCATCAGCAGGGGGGCGGCGAAACCCAGGATCGCCCCCAGCAACAGGTTGCCCGGACTCAGGGACAGGTTGAGCAGCAGCCACAGCAGCCACAGCGCCAGGGACAGCCAGGGGGCGGGGAAGATGCGCTTCATGGCTGCACCTCCAGCGCTGCGGCTCGGGCTTCAGGGCTGGGCACGGCGCGGGTGCCCAACACCGCCATCACGTATTGCTGCGGGTTGTTGAGGCTGTCGGCGGTGGCCTGGGTGAAGCGCAGCAGCGGCTCGGCCTTGAACGTCAGCAGCACGCTCAGCCCTAGCAGGGCGATGATCGGCACGCATTCAAAACGACGCAGCAGGGGCGAAGGCCGCTCCTCGGGAGTCCAGAAGCGCTGGATGCCAACCCGGGAAAAGGCGATCAGCGAGGCCAGCCCCGAGAGAATCAGCAACGTCAGCAAGCCCCAGGCCGCGAGGCTGATCGGCTGCTCGCTGGCAACGCCCAGGCCTTGTGGGTTGAGCAGGGCGCTGATCAGGCTGAGCTTGCCGATAAACCCCGACAGTGGCGGCATGCCGATAATCAGCAGGGCGCAGGCGATAAAGCTCAGGCCGAGGAAGGCCATGGTCCAGGGGATGACCTGGCCGACCACGGCTTTTTGCTCATCATCGAGGTTGGTGCCCCGTGGCGGTTGCAGGGATTCCAGCGGTCGTGGCAGGACTTCGACTTCATCCTCCAGGGGGATTTCATTGGCCGAACGCGAGCGTTCGATCAACTCCGCCAGCAGGAACAGCGCACTCAGGGCCAGGGTGGAGCTGACCAGGTACACCAGCGCCCCGGCGATCAATTGTGGCTGGGCGAACCCTACGGCCGACAGCAGGATCCCGGCCGAGACCAGGATGCTCAGGCTGGCCATGCGCTCCAGGCGCTGGGCGGCGAGAATCGCCAGGGCCGCGCAGGCAATTGTCGCCATGCCGCCGTAGATCAGCCACTCGCCGCCAAAGTAGGCCGACGCGCCGGCCTGCCCGGAAAACAGCAGGGTCCACAGGCGCAGCAGGGTGTAGACGCCGACCTTGGTCATGATCGCGAACATTGCCGCCACCGGCGCGCTGGCCGAGGAGTAGGCCGGCACCAGCCAGAAGTTCAGCGGCCACATCCCGGCCTTGGCCAGGAACGCGGTGGCGAGGATTGCCGCGCCGGCATGCAGCAGGCCACGGTCGGCCTCCGGCACCAGCGGGATCTTCAGCGCCAGGTCGGCCATGTTCAGGGTTCCGGTGACGCCGTAGATCAGCGCCGCGCCGATCAGGAACAGCGACGACGCCAGGAGGTTGATCGCGATGTAGTGCAAGCCCGACGAGACCCGGGCGCGCCCCGAACCGTGCAGCATCAAGCCGTAGGAGGCCGCCAGCAGCACTTCGAAAAACACGAACAGGTTGAACAGGTCGGCGGTCAGGAAGGCCCCGTAGAGGCCCATCAGCTGGATCTGGAACAGTGCGTGGAAGCTGGCCCCGGCGCGGTCCCAGCGAGCCATGGCGAACAGCAGGGCGCTGACGCCGATGATTCCGGTCAGCACCAGCATCAGTGCTGACAGGCGATCGACCACCAGCACGATGCCGAACGGCACCTGCCAGTTGCCCGGCAGGTACACGCCGATCGAGCCGGGCACGCCTTGTTGCTGGGTCCAGTACAGCAGGAGCACGGAAATACCCAGGCCGACCATGCTTGAAAACAGGTTAATCCGGGCCTTGAGCGGGCGATGTTTCTCGCCAAGCATCAGCATGATCGCGGCCGTCAGCAACGGCAGCAGGATGGGGGCGGCTATCAGGTGCGGCATCAGGTTCATTCTTTAGGCTCCCGGCCATCCACGTGGTCGGTGCCGGTCAGGCCTCGCGACGCCAGGAGCACCACCAGGAACAGCGCGGTCATGGCGAAACTGATGACGATAGCGGTGAGGACCAGCGCCTGGGGCAGCGGGTCGGTGTAGTGCAGCAGGTCCTGGGGCACGCCGTCCTTGATGATCGGCTCCTTGCCGATGAACAGGCTGCCCATGCTGAAGATAAACAGGTTGACCCCGTAGGACAGCAGGCACAGGCCCATCACCACCTGGAAGGTCCGCGGGCGCAGTACCAGCCAGACTCCGGAGGCGGCCAGGACGCCGATGGCGATTGCGATGACTTCTTCCATCAGGCGGCTCCAGGCTTGGGCAGGGCTTTGATCTGGCTCGGCTTGTGGGCCCGCACCGATTGGTGCGCCAGGGCAGTGAGGATCAGCAGGGTCGAACCGACCACCACCGCGTAGACCCCGATGTCGAAGAACAGCGCGCTGGCGATATGGATATCACCCAGTACCGGCACGCTCAGGTGCAGGGTATGGGTAGTCAGGAACGGATAGCCGAAGGCCATGGCCCCGAGGCCGGTAACCGTGGCGAACAGCAGCCCGGTGCCCATCCAGCGCAACGGTCGCAGGCTCATCTGCGCCTCGACCCATTGGGTGCCGGCGACCATGTATTGCAGGATGAACGCCACCGACATCACCAGGCCGGCGACGAAACCGCCGCCCGGCTGATTGTGCCCGCGCATGAACAGGTAGAACGACACCACAAGGGCCACCGGTAGCAGCAGGCGCACCAGTACCGCCGGCACCATCATGAAGCCCAGGGCGGTATCGCTGGCCTGGCGCGGGTTGACCAGATCGGTGACCACGTCCGGTGCCAGCAGGCGCTGCTGGGCCGGCAGTTGCATGCTTTCCTTGGGCGGGCGGAAGCGTCGCAGCAGGGCGAACACGGTCAGGGCCACGGCTACCAGCACGGTGATTTCACCCAGGGTGTCGAAGCCCCGGAAGTCCACCAGCATCACGTTCACCACATTGCTGCCACCGCCCTCGGGCAAGGCGCGGCTGAGGTAGAACGAGGAAATGTCATTCGGTGTCTGGCGCGTCAGCATGGCGTAGGAGAGCACCGCCATGCCGAGGCCGACGGCGGTCGACAGCGCCAGGTCGCGCAGGCGGCGGATGCGCGCCTTGGGCACGCTGCTGGGCAGTGGCGAGACGTCTTCGATCCGCCGCGGCAGCCAGCGCAGGCCGAGCAGGATCAGGACCGTGGTCACCACTTCGACCACCAGTTGAGTCAGGGCCAGGTCCGGCGCCGAGAACCAGACGAAGGTCACGCAGGTCATCAGGCCGCAGACGCTGACCATGGTCAGGGCCGCCAGCCGGTGATACTTGGCTTGCCAGGCGGCGCCCAGGGCGCAGGCAATTGCCAGCAGCCACAGGGTGACGAACACGATCGAGCCCGGGATCTTCGGCCGATCGCCCCAGGTCAGGCTGCTGTTGAGCATCGGGATCAGGCCCAGCAGCACGGCGGTCAAAACCAGCAGGAACAATTGGGTCTGCAGGCGCCGGGTGCTGATCCACCGCTCCAGGCGTCGGGCCAGGCGCATCATGCTCACCAGGCTGCGTTCGAACAGGCGCTTGCCGTTGAGCGCGCCGGTCAGCGGCGGGTAGGCGAAGCGTCCCAGGTGCAGCTGCTTGCGCAGCAGCAGGTAAAGCACGATGCCGCCGGACATGGCGATCAGGCTCATGATCATCGGCGCATTCAGGCCGTGCCAGATCGCCAGGCTGTACTCGGGCAGGACCCCGCCCACCACCGGCAAGGCCGCAGCGGCCAGCAGCGGACCGACGATCTGCGCCGGGAAAATCCCCACCAGCAGGCAGGTGAACACCAGCAGTTCCACCGGCGCGCGCATCCAGCGCGGCGGCTCGTGCGGGGTGTGGGGCAGGTCGGTGGCCGGCTCGCCGAAGAACACGTCGACGGTAAAGCGCAGGGCATAGGCGACGCTGAAGGTCCCGGCGATGGTGGCGATCACCGGCAGGGCGGCTTCTACCCAGGCGGTGGAGTTGATGAACACGGTTTCGGCGAAGAACATTTCCTTGGACAGGAAACCGTTGAGCAGCGGTACACCGGCCATGGAGGCGCTGGCCACCATGGCCAGGGTCGCGGTGAACGGCATCAGCTTGACCAGGCCGTTGAGCTTGCGGATATCCCGCGTGCCGCTCTCGTGGTCGATGATCCCTGCGGCCATGAACAGCGAGGCCTTGAAGGTGGCGTGGTTAAGGATGTGGAATACCGCTGCCACGGCGGCCAGCGGGCTGTTCAGGCCCAGCAGCAGGGTGATCAGGCCCAGGTGGCTGATGGTGGAGTAGGCCAGCAGGCCCTTGAGATCGTTCTGGAACATCGCGCAATACGCGCCCAGCACCAGGGTGCAGGCACCGGCGCCGCCGACGATCCAGAACCATTCTTCACTGCCGGAAAGCGCGGGCCAGAGCCTGGCCAGCAGGAACACCCCGGCCTTGACCATGGTCGCGGAGTGCAGGTAGGCCGAGACCGGGGTCGGTGCGGCCATGGCGTGGGGCAGCCAGAAGTGGAAGGGGAATTGTGCGCTTTTGCTCAGGGCGCCGATCAGGATAAGCGGCAATAGGATGGGGTACAGGGCATGGCCCCGAATCAGGTCGCCGGCGGCCAGTACCTGATCCAGGTCGTAGCTGCCGACGACATGGCCGAGCAGCATGACCCCCGCCAGCAGGCACAAGCCGCCCGCGCCGGTCACCATCAGCGCCATGTAGGCGCCACGGCGGGCGTCGGAGCGGTGGTGCCAATAGCCGATCAGCAGGAACGAGAAGAGGCTGGTCAGCTCCCAGAAGAACACGATCTGGATCAGGTTGCCGGAAATCACCAGGCCCAGCATGGCGCCCATGAACGCCAGGAAAAACGCAAAGAAGCGCGGCACCGGGTCTTCCGGCGACATGTAGTAACGGGCGTACAGCGACACCAGGGTGCCGATGCCCAATACCAGAATGGAGAACAGCCAGGCAAAGCCGTCCATGCGCAGGACGAAGTTCAGGCCCAGGCTGGGCAGCCACATGAACTCCTCGCGGATCACGCCGCCATGGGCGATCTGGGGATATAAAAGGGCTACTTGAATGGTCCCGGCCAAGGCAACAAGGCCGGCCAACAGGGATTCGGTGTTACGTGCGTTGTGCGGCAACAAGGCCGCTACACAGCTTCCAATAAAAGGTAGAAGCAATAGAACTATCAGGGACATAGGCTTCTAATCTGCGGAGAATTCTGACGAATGATACGTGCCGGACCCCGGATCACCAAACGTCAAGCTGTGCCAGGATCCTACAAAACTAGTTACATCAGGTTTCAAAGTAGGGGACAAACCCGACACCTGCCCAAAAACCGTGGCCATTTACCCGACACCGCCAGTGACCTGCGGCCATCGCCAAATGTTATCGTGGCGCCCGCGCCGACCCCTGGCTTGCAAAGGACCCTGCAGACTCCCCATGACTTCCACTACCTTGCGCCACAAGACCCTGATCATCGTGCTGCTGGTCATCATCCTGGGGTTGCTCGTCAACCTGTGGTTCGGCTTTATCGCCAGTTCGCCGAGCATGGGGATGCGGAAGATCAAGACCCTTGAACCCTTGCTGATCGAAGGGCCCCTGGAGGATGACAACGTGTATGCGATGCCGCCGGGCACGCTGCTGTTTCTGGACACCGGCTTTGCCGAAGGGCACGTCCGCTACCTGGCGTACTTCTATCACAAGGGCGCGTTTGCCCATGAAGAGGTGCCGGCGGACCTGGAACACGGCCCCACTCTGGGGGCGCCCACCTGGCTGTACAACGTTGACCTGGACAACCCGGACGCACCCATCCCGCGCCCCCCGATGACCCGCGACGATATCGTCCAGGCCGTGCGCGCCGGCCAGGTCACGCGCCAGGACCTGACCGCCATCCTGCGCTCCCTGCCCAAGTAGCCGGGTGCTTACTGGCGTGATTCCAGCGTCTGCTCCTGCTCATCCGCCTCAGGCACCGGTTCGGCACGGCCCCTGGTTTTCAGCTCGCTGATGATCACCGCCGCCACGATCAGCGCACCACCGACCAGGGCCAGGGCCGGCAGCCGTTCGCCGGCGATGCGTCCGACCAGCCCGGCCCAGACCGGTTCGCCGGCGTAGATCAGGGTGGCGCGGGTCGGCGAGACGCTTTTCTGTGCCCAGTTCATCGCCACCTGGATCGCCGCACTGGCGGCGCCCAGGCCCAGGGCGCTGGCCAGCAGCAGCCAGGAAAACGACGGCAGGCTTTCCTGGGTCGGCACCACCATCAGGAACGCCAGCAATGAGGTCGCCGCCAGTTGCACCACGGTGACCCGGCGCACATCGACCTGGCCGGCGTAGCTGCTGATCAGGATGATTTCTGCGGCAATGGCCACGGTGCTGATCAGGGTGGCGATTTCCCCGGGGCTGAAATCCAGCGAAGCGCCGTTGGGCCCCGACAGCAGCATCAGCCCGGTAAAGGCCAGCATGATGCCGATGCTCGGCATCAGCCCCGGGCGCTTGCCCATGAACAGCCATTGCAGCAGCGGTACAAAGGGCACGTAGAGCGCGGTGATAAAGGCCGACTGGCTGCTGGGAATGGTCTGCAGGCCGATGGTTTGCAGGCCGTAGCCGAGCATGATCGCGGTGCCGATGAAAGTCCCGGCCTTGAGTTCGAACCAGGTCAGGCCCCGCAGGCTGCGGGCCGAAAACAGCGCGACGATGATTGCGCCAGCGGCAAAGCGCAGGCCGACGAAAAACATCGGCCCGCTCACGGTCATGGCGTGCTGCACCATCAGGAAGGTGCCGCCCCAGATCATGGTGATCAGCACCAGCACGCATTCGGCTTTGCTCAGCTTGAGGAAGGTTTTGCGGGAGTTCACCGGAGTCATGACCTTGCGTACAGGGGGAGTGGAACGCACAATGCGCCGAAATGCGGGCAGTATACTGCGCAATCCTTCTAAGTGAGCAATATAGTGCACAAAGAATTCGGCCAGCGGGCTTCGGTCCTGCAACATGTCAGCCTCAATGTGCGCCGCCTGCGCCACGCCGCCGGGCTGAGCCAGAGCGTCCTCGCGGAACAGTCCGATGTCAGCCGGCGGATGCTGGTGGCCATCGAGGCCGGCGAGAAAAACGTCAGCCTGGGCACCCTCGACCGGGTGGCCGCGGCCCTGGGGGTCGCGTTCAGCGACCTGATCCAGGCCCCGGAAGTGCACGACCCCAGCCGTATCAATGAGCTGGCCTGGGCCGGGACCATCCCCGGCAGCACGGCGATGTTGCTGGCCAAGGCCGTGGCCACCCGCGAGGTGGAACTCTGGGAGTGGCGTCTGGAGCCGGGCGAGCTCTATCAGTCGCAATGCGATGCCGAAGGCTGGAGCGAACAGATCTATGTGTTCGAAGGCTGCCTGACCCTGGTGCTGGGTGATACGGAGCGGCGGATCGAGACCGGCGAGTTCTTCATGTTCGCCAGCCACGTGCCCCATGCCTATCGCAACGACGGCCCGCTGGCCACGCGCTTCGTGCGCAATGTGGTGGTCTGAACTGACGCCAGGGCAACTGTTGGCCAGCCAACAGTGCTTGAACACTTTGCCTGTTTTGAATTGATGCCAGTTCTCTGATTGTTGATTAAGAGGCTGATAAACAAGGCTTTTAAACTTCGGCACGACTTCTGCAATAAGTCCTGAAACACAGGTCCGCCACGGGCCTGGCGCATTCATCCAGGACTTGGAGTCGGCCCATGACAGCCTCTGCCCAACCCACTCGAACCGCCCATATCATTCGCACCGACGCCGAGGCGATCAGCATCGCCCGGGAGCTGGCCGAGCGCTTTGCGGTCGATGCCAGCGTGCGTGATCGCGAGCGGCGCCTGCCGGTCGCCGAACTCGACGAGTTTTCCGCGAGCGGCTTGTGGGGCATCACCATACCCAGGGAATACGGCGGCGCGGGGGTGTCCTACGTCACGGTGGCCGAAGTGATCAAGATCATTTCCGCGGTCGACTCGTCCCTGGGGCAGATCCCGCAGAACCACCTGGGCGTGCTCGACATCCTGCTGCAAACCGCCAGCGAAGAGCAGAAGCGCTACTACTTCGGCAAGGTGCTGCAGGGCGTTCGCTTCGGCAATGCCTTCTCCGAAGCCAAGAGCAAAAACGCCGGGGCCTTTGAAACCACGATCCGCTTCGACGGTGACAGCGCGCAGATCGACGGCGAGAAGTTCTACTGCACCGGCGCGCTGTTCGCCCATATCGTGCCGGCGGTGGCGGTGAACGAGCAGAACCAGGCGTTTATCGCCTTTATCGAGCGCGACAACCCCGGGCTGACAGTGATCGACAGCTGGGACGGCTTCGGCCAGCGCACCACCGCCAGCGGCGGCGTGACCCTGAACGCGGTACGGGTGCCGCTGAGCGCGGTGATCCCGGCCCATCGCGCCTTCGATGAGCCCACGGCCGACGGGCCGATTTCGCAGATTATCCAGGCCGCCGTGGACACCGGCATCGCCGTCGGCGCCCTTGAAGAAACCAAACATTACGCCCGCCAGTCACGGCCCTGGATCGACAGCGGCCTGGACCATGGCTGGCAGGACCCTTTCACCATCGCCGCCATCGGCGACCTGGAATGGCGCGTCCACGGCACCGAGGCGATCCTCGAAAAAGCCGGGCGCGCCATCGACCAGGCCTTGCTCAACCCCAATGAAGACAGCGTGGCTCACGCCTCGGTGGTGGTGGCCCAGGCCAAGGTGCTGTCGGCCGAAAGCGCCTTGCTCACCAGCAGCAAGTTATTCGAACTGGCCGGGACCCGCTCGGTGCTCGGCAAATACAACCTCGACCGTTACTGGCGCAACGCGCGCACCCACACCCTGCATGACCCGGCGCGCTGGAAATACCACCTGATCGGCAACTTCCTGCTCAACGGCGTCAAGCCAGCCCGTCACGCCTGGAATTAAAAGGACTTCGCTCATGAATGCACTGACCCAAACCGCTGCCGCCCAGCCGTCCCTGGCCCGCAGCGGCAATGACCTGGAACGCGCCCGGCAGCTGTTGCAGCAGACCCTGCTGTTCGTCCGCGAGCAGGCCCAGCCCTGGGCTGGCAGCGGCCTGGCCAAGGCCAGCGACGACCCCTATGTGATCAGTCGTTTCGGCGACTTGCAGATCCGCATCGAAGTCGCGGCGGCCTTGCACGAACGGGCCGAAGCCCTGCGCAACGCCGCCCAGGACCCGGCCGAGGTCAGCGTGGCCCAGGCCGAGGCGGCGATTGCCAGTGCCGAAGCGCTGCTGGCCGCAAGTAACGCCGAATTCGAATTGACCGGGCAACGCAGCCCGCAGTTGGCGGCTCTGAACGATCCGCTGCGCTGGAAATATCAGTTGATCGGCAACTACCGCCTCAATGGCGTGCTGCCACCGAGCCTCAGGAGTGCTGTTTGATGTCCCGTGAAATTCGCCTCAACGCCTTCGACATGAACTGCGTCGGCCATCAATCCCCGGGCCTGTGGGCGCACCCGCGCGACCGCTCGTGGCAATACAAGGACCTTGAATACTGGACCGACCTGGCGAGGATTCTCGAACGCGGCAAGTTCGACGGTCTGTTTATCGCCGACGTGCTGGGCATCTATGACGTCTACAACGGCAACGGTGACGCGGCGATCCGCCAGGCGACCCAGGTTCCGGTGAACGACCCGTTGCAACTGATCCCGCCGATGGCGCTGGTGACCGAGCACCTGGGTTTTGGCCTGACCGCGTCCCTGTCGTTCGAGCACCCGTATCCCTTCGCCCGGCGTCTGTCGACCCTGGACCACCTGACCAAGGGCCGTGCCGGCTGGAACATCGTCACCTCCTACCTGGAAAGCGGGGCCAAGAACCTGGGGCAGAAGACCCAGACCGAGCACGACGCGCGTTATGACTTTGCCGAAGAATACCTGGAGGTCTGCTACAAGCTCTGGGAGGGAAGTTGGGAAGACGGGGCGATCCTGCGTGACCGCGAGCGGCGGATTTTCAGCGACCCGAGCAAGATCCACGAGATCCAGCATTTTGGGAAACACTTCCAGGTTCCCGGTATCCACCTGTGCGAGCCCTCGCCGCAGCGCACGCCGGTGCTGTACCAGGCCGGGGCGTCGAGCCGGGGCAAGCAGTTTGCCGCCGAGCACGCCGAATGCGTATTTGTTGCCGCACCGTCCAAGGTGCTGCTGAAAAAGACCGTGGCCGATATTCGCCGCCGCGCCGCCGAGGCCGGGCGTGATCCGTCGAAGATCCTGATTTTCAACCTGCAGACGGTGATCCTCGGCGAGACCGATGCCAAGGCCAAGGCCAAGTTCGAAGAGTACAAATCCTGGGTCAGCTATGAGGGGGCGATGGCCCTGATCTCGGGCTGGACCGGTATCGATTTCAGCCAGTTCAAGCCCGATGAACCGCTTAAACATGTGCACACCAACGCCATCCAGTCGGCGGTCGAGGCGTTTTCCACGGCGGACCCGAACAAGGTCTGGACCCCCCATGAGTTGGCGGACTGGGTGGGGATTGGTGGTTTTGGCCCGTTGTTCGTCGGCAGCCCGGAGACCGTCGCCGACCTGTTGCAGGAATGGGTCGAAGACACCGATGTCGATGGCTTCAACCTGGCATATGCCCTGACCCACGAGACCTTTGTCGACGCCGTGGAATTGCTGGTGCCAGAGTTGCAGAAGCGCGGCGTGTACAAGACCGAATACGCCCCCGGCACCCTGCGCGAAAAACTCTTCGGCGCCGGCCCGCGCCTGCCCGAGATCCACCCCGGCAGCGCCTGGCGTGACCTGGGTGGCCAACGCGCCGCCGCGCAAAAAACTGCCTGAGGAGCCTCGGCAGAAAACACATAGGGCTGCAGCAGGCGGATGGTCGTTGCTCTTGAGGGGCAGCGGCCACAGATTTTGATTCACCCAACCCCCAGCCAGCGGACCACCGCACGCTTTAGCCATACGAGGTAAGCCCATGAGCGTGCATGAACTGAAACGTCCGCCCGTTGCCGAGCCGTTGGCCGCTGACGGGCGGCTGAGCCTACCCCAGGCCTTGGAGCAACTGCGGCACTGGGCCCAGGTCAGCCCGTTGCAAACCGCGCTGCGCCACAAGCGTCACGGCCAGTGGTATGCCTGGCGCTGGATCGACGCCTTGCGCGATGTCGAGCGCCTGGCCGACGGCCTGCGCCAGCAGGGCTTCAGCGAGCAGTCGCGGCTGGCCCTGAGCGGTGCATTCGAACCCAACCTGTTGCTGCTGGCCCTGGCGGCCCAGAGCATCGGCGCCCAGGTCTTGAGCCTGGGCGACGAGCTCGGCCCCGAGGCCCTGCGCCAGGCCTTGTGGCGCTTGCAACCGAGCCATGCCTTTGTGCATTCGCGCCAGCAATTGCGGCAATGGCTGGCCGCGGTGCAGCACGCCCCAACGCCACTGGTGCTGATCAGCAACCAGCAGGTGCCGCGCCTGCCGGCAGATGCACCGCAACCGCTGGTGGAGTTCGCTGCATTGCTCGGCGCCAGCGAAGCCCCGCAACGCCAGGTCTACTGGCGTCAGCCGGTGGCCGCCGCGCAGTTGTGGAGCGAGGAGGGCACCCAGTGGCAGGACGGGCTCAAGGTGGTGCTCGAACAATGGTTGAGCAGTGGCCACAGCCTGGCGTTCCCCGAAAGCCGTGGCAGTGCCGGCCGCGACCGCCGCGACGTGGCCCCCAGCGGCTTGCTGCTGTCCGCCGAACGCCTGCAACACCTGGCCGACGACGTCGAAAACCGCCTGGCGCCGCCCCTCAGCTGGCGCCGGCAACTCTGCGAATGGGCGCTGGCCCACCCCGAGCACCGCCTGGCCCGGCTGTTGAAAAACCGCGTGCGGCGCCTGCTCGGCTTCCAGCGCCTGGACTTTATCTGGCAAGCCCCGAGCCACGCCGCGCGAGCCTCGGCGCCGACCTGGCTGGCCGAATTCAAACGGAACATCGCATGAGCCCAACCGATTGCATCTTGCAGGTCAGCGCCATTTCCCTGTCGTTCAAGGGGGTCAAGGCGATCAATGAACTGTCCTTCGACGTCCGGCGGGGAGAGATCTGCGCCCTGATCGGCCCCAACGGCGCCGGCAAAAGCTCCCTGCTCAATGTGTTGAACGGCGTGTACCGCTTCGACGCCGGGGCCATCGTCTTCAACCAGCAGGCGTTCAAGCGCATCGACCCGCTGAGCGCCGCGCGCCGTGGCATTGGCCGCACCTTTCAAAACAACGCGCTGTTCAAGAAGATGAGCGTGATCGACAACATCCTCACCGGGCTTTCGCGACACATGCGCGTCAGCTTTATCGAGCAGGCCCTGGGACTGCCCCGGGCGCGGCGCGAGGCCGAGGCGTTCCGCCAGCGGGCCCAGGGCATCCTCGAATTTCTTGAACTGCAGGCCCAGCGCGATGTGCTGGTGGGCAACCTGTCCTACGGCCTGCAAAAGCGCGTGGAGCTGGGGCGGGCGCTGATCGCCGAGCCCAGCCTGTTGCTGCTTGATGAGCCCATGGCCGGGATGAACGCCGAGGAGAAGCAGGAAATGGCGCGCTTTATCGCCGATATCAACCGCGACCTGGGCACCACCGTGGTCCTGATCGAGCACGACATGAGCGTGGTCATGGGTCTGTCCGACCATGTGGTGGTGCTCGATTACGGACGCAAGGTCGGCGACGGCACCCCGGCCCAGGTGCAGGCCAATCCGGAGGTGATCGCGGCCTACCTGGGAGTGGTGCACTGATGAATTTCTTTCTCGAAACCCTGCTCGGCGGCCTGCTGGCCGGCACCATGTATTCCCTGGTGGCCATCGGCTTCGTGCTGATCTACAAGGCCAGCGGAGTGTTCAATTTCGCCCAGGGCGCCATGCTGCTGTTCGCCGCGCTGACCTTTGTCAGCCTCCACGAACAGGGCGTGCCCTTTGCCGTGGCCTTGCTGCTGACGGTGCTGGTGATGGTTGTCGGCGCCCTGCTGATCGAGCGCCTGGTGCTGCGGCCGCTGGTCAACCGTTCGCAGATCACCCTGTTCATGGCGACCCTCGGCCTGTCGTTCATCATCGAGGGCCTGGCCCAGGGGCTGATGGGCTCACAGGTCCGGGCCCTGGACCTGGGCATCGACGACGTGCCGCTGTTTCTCGGGCCGTTGATGGTCAGCCAGTTCGACCTGATCGCGGCGGCGACCGCCCTCGTGCTGGTGACCGTGCTGGCGCTGTTGTTCAACAAGACCCGCATCGGCGTGTCGCTGCGGGCGGTGGCCGACGACACCACCGCAGCCTTGTCCATCGGCATCAACCTCAACCGCATCTGGCAGATCGTCTGGGCGGTGGCCGGGGTGGTCGGGCTGGTGGCCGGCTTGCTCTGGGGCGCGCGCCAGGGGGTGCAATTCTCGCTGTCGCTGGTGGTGCTCAAGGCCTTGCCGGTGCTGATCATCGGCGGCTTCACCTCCATCGGCGGGGCGATTGTCGGCGGGCTGATCGTCGGCGCCGCCGAGAACCTGGCCGAAGTCTATATCGGCCCGCTGATCGGCGGCGGCATCACCCCCTGGTTCGCTTACGCGCTGGCCCTGGCCTTCCTTTATATCCGTCCCGCCGGCCTGTTCGGCGAACGCGCCATCGAGCGAGTGTGAACTCATGTCCCTGACTCTGTTGCATTCGTCGGCGCCGGTGCTGCTGGTCCGGCGCCGCCTGCCCTGGGGCCTGATCGGCCTGTTGCTGCTGGCCTTTGGCGCGGTGCCGCTGCTGGGCAACGACTATTGGCTGAACGCGATCCTGATTCCGTTCCTGGTGCTGTCCCTGGCTGGCCTGGGGCTCAACCTGCTCACCGGCTACACCGGCCAGACGTCGGTCGGGGCCGCGGGTTTCATGGCGGTCGGGGCCTTTGCCACCTACGGCTTCCTGCTGCGCCTGCCGGAGCTGGGGCTGCCGCTGGCGCTGCTGGGCGGTGGCCTGATCAGCGCCGTGGTGGGGGTGTTGTTCGGCCTGCCGAGTTCGCGGATCAAGGGTTTTTACCTGATGGTCACCACCCTGGCGGCGCAGTTTTTCCTGGAGTGGCTGTTCGTCAAATTCCCCTGGTTCTACAACTACGGTTCATCGGGGACCATCTCGGCGCCGAGCCTGAGCCTGTTCGGCCATGACCTCAACACTCCGGTCGGGCGCTACCTGCTGACCTTGGTCACGGTGCTGCTGCTGACCTGGGTGGCGCGCAACCTGGTGAACAGCCAGATCGGCCGCAACTGGATGGCGATCCGCGACATG
This sequence comes from Pseudomonas sp. QD4, assembly GCF_049199125.1. Lineage (NCBI taxonomy): Bacteria > Pseudomonadati > Pseudomonadota > Gammaproteobacteria > Pseudomonadales > Pseudomonadaceae > Pseudomonas > Pseudomonas sp. QD4. The sequence continues at coordinate 1,412,510 of NZ_JBLZOM010000001.1, read as the reverse complement.
GACACCGCCGCCGCGGTCATCGGCATCGGCGTGGTGCGCTACAAGCGCCTGGCGTTTGCCGTCAGCTCGTTCTACCTGGGGATCGCCGGCGCGCTCTGGGCCTTTGCCTACCTGGGCACGGCCAGCGCCGGCAGCTTCGATATCAATCGCTCATTCCAGATCCTGTTCATCATCATTATCGGCGGCATGGGCAGTCTCGCCGGCAACTTCGTCGGCGCGGCCTTTATCAGTCTGCTGCCGATCTTTCTCAGCCACGCCGGGCAGGCGCTGTTTGGCGGCGCGGTGGATGCCGGGCAGTTGCAGAACCTGCAGAAAATCATCTTCGGCGTGCTGATCATCGTGTTCCTGATCAAGGAGCCCGAGGGCCTGATCCGCCTGCTCGGCAACTTCAGGCAACGGCTGGCGCACTGGCCGCTGCGCTTCTGACCCCACCCCGTTCAACCCCTATTTCGTTAGAGAGCCACTATGCGTGCATCCTTGAGAGCGACTTTCCTGAAAATCAGCCTGGCCCGCGCCGCCCTGGCGCTCGCGGCGTTTGCCAGTGTGGTGCCTGCGGCCCAGGCCGGGCCGGACCAGCAGTTTTTCCCCCTGGCCACCTACCGGGTCGGGGCGTATGCCTCCAGCGGCGTGCAGGTGTGGGCGGGGATGATCGACTACCTGAACTACATCAATCAGGTCGAAGGCGGGATCAACGGGGTCAAGCTGGTCTGGCAGGAATGCGAGACCGAATGGACGGCAGAGAAGGGCATCGAATGTTATGAGCGCTTCAAGAAAGGCCTGGATGGGGCGCCGGTCGCGGTCTACCAGCCCAACGGCGCACCGGCGGCCTATGCCTTGAGTGAGCGCGCGGAGGTCGACAAGATCCCGCTGATCACCCTCGGTTATGGGCGCACCGAGGCCACCGACGGCACGGTGTTCCCCTATAACTTCCCGGTGATGCTGACCTTCTACAGCGAAGCCTCGACCCTGGTGAACTACATCGCCCAGCGCGAAGGGGGCTTTGACAAGCTCAAGGGCAAGAAGATCGCCACCGTCTACCACGACTCGGCCTATGGCCGCGAAACCCTCGGCCCGCTGAAATTGCTGGCGCAGAAATACGGCTTCGAGAATATCCAGATCCCGGTGGCCGATCCGGGCAACGAGCAGTCGGCGCAATGGCGGCAGGTCCGTCAGTTGAACCCGGACTGGGTGTTCCTGCGTACCTGGGGCGTGTCGACCCCGGTGGCGGTGAAGACCGCGGCGCGCTTCGGCTTTCCGGTGGACCATATCGTCGGCGATATCTGGGCCAGTTCCAGCGAAGACGTACTGCCGGCCGGCGCGGCGGCCAAGGGCTACCTGGCCTTGACCCCGTACCCGGCGGGCAGCGATTTCGAGATCCACAAGCGCCTCAAGCAGTCCATCCTCGACCCGGGCAAGAGTGATCTCAAGGACCTGAAAAACTTCGGCAGCGTCTACTACAACTCCGGGCTGGTGAATGCCGCCGTGGCGGTGGAGGCGATCCGCACCGCCCAGGGCAAGTTCGGCAAGCGCCCACTCAACGGCGAGGAAGGGCGCTGGGGCCTGGAACATCTGAATATCGACGATGCGCGACTCAAGGCCATGGGTTACCTGGGTCTGATGCAGAACCTCAAGCTCTCTTGCCGTGACCACGAAGGCGGCGGTTCGGCCCGGGTGCAGCAGTGGGACGGCAGCCAGTGGACCCTGGTCAGCGAATGGATCGCCGCCGATCGCGCTTTGCTGCGGCCGCTGATCGACGAAAAGTCGGCCGCCTTCGCCAAGGAAAAAAACCTCACGCCGCGCACCTGCACCGGGGATGAATAAGCCATGAGCCACGCCGCCAGCGCCGTTTCGAGCGACCCGCTGTTACAGGTCCGGGACATTGAAGTGATCTACGACGGCGCGATTCTGGCCGTGGCCGGGGTCTCCCTGAGTGTGCCCAGGGGCGGCATCGTTGCCTTGCTCGGGGCCAACGGCGCGGGCAAGAGCACCACGCTCAAGGCCATCTCCGGGCTGGTGCGGGCCGAGCGCGCGGAGGTCAGCCGGGGCAGCATCGAGTTTCTCGGCCGCGACACTGCGGGCGTCGACCCCAGCCACCGGGTGCGCCAGGGCATGGTCCATGTGCTGGAGGGGCGCCATGTGTTCCCGCAGTTGACGGTGGAAGACAACTTGCGCAGCGGCGGGTTTGTCCGGGGCCTGAGCCGGCGCGAACTGGCCCAGGACCTGGAGCGGATCTACGCCTGGTTCCCGCGCCTGAAAACCAAACGCAAGACCCAGGCCGGCCTGACCTCCGGCGGCGAACAGCAGATGGTCGCCATCGGCCGCGCGCTGATGACCCGTCCTACTTTGGTACTGCTCGACGAACCGTCCATGGGTTTGGCGCCTATTATCGTCCAGGAGATTTTCCAGATCGTCGCCCAGCTCAATCGCGAGGCGCAGGTGAGCTTTCTGATCGCCGAGCAAAACATTAATGTGGCGCTCAAATATGCTTCCAGCGCCTACGTGCTCGACACCGGGCGCGTGGTGCTGTCGGGCAGCGCCGACGAGTTGCTGGCCCGTGGCGACCTGCATGACTTCTACCTAGGTAAACACTGAACGTGAGAACCCCATGAGCGAACCACACAACGCCCAGGCCCACCCCGAGACCGGCAGCGCCGATATCCTGATTGTCGGTGGCGGGCTCAGCGGAGCCTTGCTCGCCGGGCAGCTGTTGCGCTTGCCGGGACGGCGCCGGGTGGTGGTGCTCGAGTCGCGCAGCGAGCTGGGGCGCGGCGAGGCCTACAGCGCGGTGGAGTTGGGCCATACCCTGAACGGCAATGCTGCGCGCATGAGTGTCGACCCGGACAACGCCGATGACCTGACCCAATGGCTGACCCGCTACCTGGCGGACGGCGGCTGGCCCGAGGCGCACGAGCAAGGGGTGCCGATCAGCGAGTTGTTTCCGCCACGGGGCCTTTTCGGCCTGTATGCCCAGCAATGGCTGGCCCAGGCCGAAGCGCTCGGCGCGCGCGAGGGATCGACCGTGCGCCATGTCCGAGGCGAAGTGGTGGACCTTGAGATCGATGCCGACGGCACGCTGCTGACCCTGGCCGATGGACGCCAACTGCGAGGCGCCTATGGGGTGCTGGCCACCGGCATGTTTCCCGCCGCGCGCACGCCGCAGACCGAATCCAGTGGCTTGAATGCAGCGGCGCTGGACCCCTGGGATGTGCAGGCCATGGCCCGGCTGGACCCGCAAGCGAGGGTACTGATCATCGGCTCCGGGTTGACCATGGTCGATGCCGTGGTGTCCCTGGAACAGGCCGGGCATCGCGGGCCGATCGAGGTGTTTTCCCGCCATGGCCTGTTGCCCCATGTCCGTCGCCAGCCGCCGGTGTGGGAAGACTTCCTGGCCCGGGATCCGGGTATTCGCAGCCCCCGGCAATTGCTGCGCGAGCTGCGCCGTCAATGTAGGGCGGCAATTGCCCAGGGGATTGACTGGCAGGCACCTTTGGACACGGTGCGTGCCCATATCGGCCGCCTGTGGAGCCAGGCCAGCGACCGCCAGCGCCGCCAGTTCGTGCGCCATGTACGGCCCTGGTGGGAGAGCCATCACCATCGCTCGCCACCCTTGAGCGCCGAGCTGGTGGCGCGCCTGCATGAGCAGGGCCGGTTGCGGATCCACGCGGCGTCGTTCCAGGGCCTGGAGCCTGGAGCGGATGGGCGCCTGGCAATTCGCATCCGCCGCCGTGGGGAGTCGCACACCACCCAGGTGCCGGGTGATGCGCTGATCAACTCCAGCGGTATCGAATACGACTGGCGCCGGGTGGCGCGCGCGCTGCCCCGGCAATTGCTGGCCCGGGGCCTGATCCAGCCCGGCCCGCTGGCCCTGGGGATTGCCGCCGACCCCGGTGGCGCGGTGCTGGATGCCCAGGGGCAGGTGTCCAGTCGCCTGTTCGCCATGGGTCCGCCACTGCGTGGTCTGTGGTGGGAAAGTACCGCCGTGACCGACGTCGCCCTGCAGGCCAAGCACCTGGCGGCACGCCTGGCCGCGCTGCCCCTGTAGCCGCAGCCACGTTGGTCGCTATGGCAGGCTGACCCAGCGTTGTTCCAGGGCCGCCAGGCGGATGGCCGTGGCCAGGCGCTCGACTTCCCAGGCCTCCTGGAAATCGGTGCCGCCCAGGCCCTGGCCGGCCACGGCCATCAGCAGCTCGTGAACCTCCAGGGTCTTCAGTTCGTTGTAACCCAACTGGTGGCCGGGAGCGGGGCTGAAGGCGGCGTAGCCGGGCAGGTCGGGGCCGGCCAGCAGGCGCTGGAACCCTGCTTCGCCGGCACGGTACAGCCGCAGTTCGTTGAGTCGTTCCTGGTCGAAGGCCAGGGTGCCGCGAGTGCCGCTGATCTCGAAGCTCAGGTGGTTTTTGTAGCCATGCTTGAGCCAACTGCTGCTGAACGTCCCCCGGGCGCCGTTGGCGAAACGCAACAGGGCGTGGGCCTGATCGTCCACGGCAATCGGCCGTTGTTCCTGGCTGCCGTTGCTGGCCGGGCGCTGGCGGTGCACGGTCTGGGTGTCGGCGCATACGGCGCTGACCGGGCCCATCAGGTAGCGGGCCATGGCCAGCAGATGGCTGCCGAGGTCGGCCAGGGCGCCGCCGGCGTGCTGCGGGTCGCAGCGCCAGGACCAGGGCGAAGCCGGGTCGGCCATGAAGTCTTCGCTGAACTCACCCTGGAAGCTGAGCAACTGCCCCAGTTCGCCGCCCTCGATCAGCTCGCGAGCGCGGACGATCATCGGGTTGTGCTGGTAGTTGTAGCCGACCCGAGTCACCACGCCAGCAGCCTTGGCCGCCTGCTGCATCTGTTCGGCCTGCTCGACGCTGACTGCCAGCGGCTTTTCGCAATACACCGCCTTGCCGGCCGCCAGCGCAGCCATCGCCATGGGGAAGTGCAGGTGGTTGGGGGTGGTGATGGCCACCAGGTGCACCTTGGGGTTGGCGATCAACTGCTGCCAGTCGCCGTGGGCCCGCTCAAAACCCCAGGCCGCCGCGCAGTGCTCGGCCCGCTGGCAATCGGCATCGGCCAGGGCGGCCAGGTGCAGACGCATGGGCAATTCGAACACCGCGCTTACATGACGAAACGCCAAGGCGTGGGCCCGGCCCATAAAGCCGGTGCCGATCAGACCAATTCCAAGCTCATGCATAGCCGCGCCCTTCAGAATTTTTATTTTAAGAAGGGCTATTTATGGAATAAATATTCGCTAATTGCAATCCGTGGAATAAAAATTCACACGCGCCAGTAACCGCTGCCGAGCCCGCGAGGCTGCGCTGGTCGCAACAGGCGCCATTGCAGTTCAGTGTGATTGGGTTGTTCGGGAAGGCCAGCGCAGCCTAGCGGCAGCGGTTACAAGTGCTAGGTTGCGCTGGCTGGAACGGGCTCCATGGTCTTTCAGATGGAGTCGTGTCGTCCGACAGCAGACGAACTCAGGAAAGGAACCCGCCATCCACATTCAAGGCCACGCCGGTGGTGTAGCTGGAGGCATCGCTGGCCAGGTACAGCACGGCGCCGGCCATTTCGCTGGGGTCGGCCACGCGCTTGAGGGGGATTTGCGCCAGTGCGGTCTTGAGGATGGCGTCATTCTTAACCAGGGCCGAGGCGAATTTGGTGTCGGTCAGGCCCGGCAGCAGGGCGTTGCAACGGATGCCGAACTGCGCGCACTCCTTGGCGAAGACCTTGGTCATGTTGATCACCGCAGCCTTGGTCACCGAATAGATGCCCTGGAAGATCCCCGGCGATATGCCATTGATCGACGCCACGTTGATGATGCTGCCGCCACCGTTGTCGCGCATCAGCTTGCCGGCTTCCACCGACATGAAGAAATAGCCGCGAATGTTCACGTCGACGGTTTTCTGGAACGCGCCCAGGTCGGTGTCCAGCACGTTGCAGAACTGCGGGTTGGTGGCCGCGTTGTTGACCAGGATGTCCAGGCGCCCGAATTGCTCGCGAATGCCGGCGAAAACCTGGCTGATCTGCTCCATTTCCCCGATATGGCAGGCAATCGCCGTGGCCTTGCCGCCGTCGGCAATGATGGCGTCGGCCACGTGCTGGCAACCTTCGAGCTTGCGGCTCGACACAATCACGTGGGCACCTTGCTGGGCCAGAAGCTTGGCGATGGCTTCACCGATACCGCGGCTGGCGCCGGAAACGAAAGCGATCTTGCCATCGAGGTCGAACAACTGGGTCTTGGACATGGTTATTCCTTGTTGTAGGCGAGGGGCGCCATCAGAGGCTGGATTTCTGGATGACTTGCAGGCTCATCTGCTCCAGCAGTTTGTTCATGTGAATGAACTGCGCGAAGCGTTTGTCCTGGGTCTGACCGTGGAAGAAGCGGTAGTAGATCTGCTGCACGATGCCCGCCAGGCGGAACAGGCCGTAGGTGTAATAGAAGTCGAAGTTGCCGATCTCGATGCCTGAGCGCTCAGCGTAGTAATCGACGAACTGCTGGCGGGTCAGCATGCCCGGTGCGTTGCTCGGTTGCCGGCGCATCAGTTGCACTGCTGGTGGGTCGCCGGCTTCGATCCAGTAGGCCAGGGTGTTGCCCAGGTCCATCAGCGGATCGCCGAGGGTGGTCAGCTCCCAGTCGAGCACGCCGATGATCTGCATCGGGTTGGCGGGGTCGAGGATCACGTTGTCGAAGCGGTAGTCGTTATGCACGATGCTCGAGGTCGGGTGGTCGGCCGGCATCTTGTCGTTGAGCCAGGCTTTCACCGCTTCCCATTTCGGCGCGTCCGGGGTCAGGGCTTTCTCGTAGCGGTCGCTCCAGCCGCCGATCTGGCGTTTGACATAGCCTTCGGGCTTGCCCAGGTCGGCCAGGCCGCAGGCGTTGTAGTCCACGCGATGCAGTTCGACGAACTTGTCGATAAAGCTCTTGCACAGGGCTTGGGTCTGGTTCGCGTCCAGGCCCAGCTCCGGCGGCAGGTCCGAGCGCAGGATGATGCCCTTGACCCGTTCCATCACATAGAACTCGGCGCCGATCAGCGACTCATCGGTGCAGTGCACATAGGCTTTTGGGCAGTAGGGAAAACCGTCTTTGAGCTGATTGAGAATGCGGTACTCGCGGCCCATGTCATGGGCCGACTTGGCCTTGTGGCCGAAGGGCGGGCGGCGCAGGACGAACTCCTGTTCCGGGTATTCCAGCAAGTAGGTGAGGTTCGAAGCGCCGCCCGGAAACTGGCTGATCTGCGGCGTACCGCTAAGGCCTGGAATATGCGCCTTGAGGTACGGATCGATCAGGTTGGCATCAAGTTCTTCGCCGGAACGAGTACGGGTGGACTGGTCAGTAAGCGCCATGCTTATCCCTTCTGCTTATTCTGGAGGCCAGAGATTATTGGCTAATCTAATGCGCACACCGGGCCGCCACAATCGTGGCGGGCCTTTATAGGTGAGCGTGTTGCCGGGCAATCATTGCTTTTGATACAAGCGTTTGAAAACCCCAGGCCTGACTCTAGTTCAGTTCGGCGCAGGCAGGGTGAGGGGCGTCAGCAAGGGTTGGCCGGAGAAGTAGGCCCGCAGGTTTTTACCGACCATTTCCACGGTGTCGCGGGCGGCTTCCGGCGAATGGCCGGAGACATGGGGCGTCAGCACCACGTTGTGCAGCACCTTCAACTCCTCGGGAACCTGGGGCTCGTGATCGAACACATCGAGGGCCGCGCCGGCGATGCTGCGCTGCTCCAGGGCGTGCAGCAGGGCGGCGGTATCGACCACGCTGGCGCGGGCGATGTTCACCAGAAAACCATCGGGCCCGAGGGCCGCCAGCACCTGTTTGTCGATCAACTGCCGGGTGTCGGTGCCGCCCGGGGTGGCGATGACCAGGTAATCCGATTGGCGCGCCAGCTCGGCCGGGGTTTCGCAATAGTGGTAGGGCAGGTCGGTGCGCGGCCGGCGGTTGTGGTAGCTCACGCTCATGTCAAAGCCCAGGGCGCAGCGTTTGGCGATGGCCAGGCCCACCGCGCCCAGGCCGAGAATCCCCAGGCGTTTGCCGGCCAGGGACGGGCGCATGACCTTGGGCCATTCGCCACGGCGCACAGCGGCATCGGCCCGGGGAATGTCACGTACCAGGCTCAGCAGCAGCGCCAGGGCATGGTCGGCCACCGACGAGGCGTTGACTCCGGCGCCATTGGTCACGGCAATCCCGCGGTTGCTGGCGGCCTGCAGGTCGACCTGTTCATAACCGGCACCGATCACGCAGATGATTTCCAGGTGCGGCAAGGCGGCGATTTCTTCGGCATGCAGGCCCAGCGGACCACGGGTCAGCACGGCGTTGATCTGCCCGGCATGGGTCTTGATGGCTTGGGCGCGCTCACTGGGCGTGGGTGCGAGGATCAGGTGAAAGCCTTGGGCTTCGAGAATTGGCAAGTATTCGTTGATAGTTTCAACCAGGACCAGAACAGTGGCGGGCATGGCGGGTTCCTGAGGCGGAGGACAGGGCGCTCAAGAGTGCTGGTTGGAGGGGCTTTTGGCAATCGCCGTCGGTGCGCAAAGGTTCAGGCCAGAGGCCTCGCAATCAGGTCTTGGGGAAAAGCCCGCCAGGGCGGCGGGCTGATCAGGGTGACGTCAGAACGCGATATCCACGGTGTTTTCCAGGCGTACGAAGGCACCGTTGAGGGTGGCGTTGTGGTGATCGATGATCGCCTTGGCCGTCAGCACGGGAGTGTCCATGCAAGTGTGGGCATCGGCTACCAGCACGGGCGCAAAACCCAGGTCTGCGGCGGCGCGGCAGGTGCTGTCGATGCAGTATTGAGTCTTCATGCCGACGATCACCAGTTGGCCGATGTCGGCAGCGTGCAGGCGCTCGGCCAGTTCGGTGCCGAAGAAGCAGTTGGGGCGGGTCTTGTCGAACAGGGTGTCGTGTTGCTCATCCAGCTCCAGTGTCGGCAGCAACTGCCACAATGGGCTGCCGGCATGAATGGGCGACTCGGCCGGGCCGGTGTGGCGCACGGCGAAGATCGGCACGCCGGCCTGGCGGGCGCGGCGGATCAGTTGGTTGATGTTTTCCAGTACGCGTTCGCGTTCGAAAGGTTTGTCCGGGCCGTTGAACAGTCCGACTTGCATGTCGACGACCAGCAGGGCGGGGCGCTTGGCTTGGGCTGATGGCATGGTGTTTCTCCTTGAAAGCCAGCTGGACGGAGAAACAAAAGGCCCCGTCCATCGCTGGCGGGGCCTTGGTGTCACTGCGCTGTATTCAACTCTCGCAGCCACCATCCGACCCGCCGAAGGCAGTCGTGGTGGTGGAGGTGGGGTTGAGCGCGTAAATATTCATGGGGTCCGATCATGCCGTCGTCGCCCCAGGGCTGTCAACGTCGCGCGCGCCATTCACACTGCCCCTGTAGCCGCTGCCGAGCCCGTGAGGCTGCGCTGGCCGGAGCGGGCGCCGTGGGGTGTCAGGTATGGACACGTAGCTGCTGATGGCCAGCGTCCGAACGCGGGCCGAGCCGTCGGCAGCGGCTACAGCCATGCCGGCAAATACACCGTTCCTCAGCTAAGTCTTTGCTTCTGTTACCGAATCCCGGACAATCGCGCCCCTGTTTCGACCAGGGCGCTGCCTGTCGGGTTTTCCGACTCGTCCTGGCCGAGTGGCAAATGACCGGAATGCGGAGATCCGACCGGATGAATGATCAGGCCAATAGCGTTGATCAACGCTTTGAAGCGACAGCCCCAACGACCCTCAGTCGCTGGGATCGCCATGACACCACCTGGATGCTGGGCCTGTTCGGCACCGCCATCGGTGCGGGTACCCTGTTTCTGCCCATCAACGCGGGCCTGGGCGGTTTCTGGCCGCTGCTGATCCTGGCGCTGCTGGCATTCCCCATGACTTTCTACGCCCACCGGGGCCTGACCCGCTTCGTGCTTTCCGGGCGTGACGGTGCGGACATCACTGACGTGGTGGAAGAGCATTTCGGGCTCACCGCCGGCGCATTGATCACTCTCCTGTACTTCCTCGCGATCTTCCCGATCCTGCTGATCTACAGCGTGGCCCTGACCAATACCGTCGACAGCTTCATGACCCACCAGCTGCACATCGCGCCGCCGCCCCGGGCGATCCTGGCCCTGCTGCTGATTTTCGGCCTGCTGGCGGTGGTGCGCTGTGGCGAGCAGGTGATCGTCAAGGCCATGAGCCTGATGGTCTATCCGTTCATCGTTGCCTTGCTGTTCCTGGCGGTGTTCCTGATCCCGCACTGGAATGGCGGCATCCTCGCCACCGTCAGCGATGTCCCGGCGCCTTCGGCCTTCCTGCATACCCTGTGGCTGGCGATTCCGGTGATGGTGTTCTCGTTCAACCATTCGCCGATCATCTCGGCCTTTGCCGTGGACCAGAAGCGCCGCTATGGCGAACACGCCGAACAGCGCAGCTCGCAGATCCTGTCCCGCGCCCACCTGTTGATGGTGGGCATGGTGCTGTTCTTCGTCTTCAGTTGCGTGCTGACCCTGTCGCCGGCGCAACTGGCCGAAGCCAAGGTCCAGAACCTGTCGATCCTGTCCTACCTGGCCAACCACTTCAACAACCCGACCATCGAATTCGCCGCGCCGTTGATTGCGTTCGTGGCCATTGCCAAGTCCTTCCTCGGCCACTACATCGGTGCCAGTGAAGGCCTCAAGGGCCTGATCGGCAAGAGCGGCCGGCGCCCGGGATCGAAAACCCTGGACCGGGTCACCGCCGCTTTCATGCTGGTGATCTGCTGGGCCGTGGCGACCCTCAACCCGAGCATCCTGACGATGATCGAGACCATGGGCGGCCCGGTGATCGCGACGATCCTGTTCCTGATGCCGATGTACGCCATCCACAAGGTGCCGGCCATGGCTCGTTATCGCGGTCAGGCTTCCAATGTCTTCGTGACCCTGGTCGGCCTGGTGGCGATCTCGGCGCTGGTGTATTCCCTGAGCGTCTGATCTGCCGCGCTCTACTGACCGCCCCGGGTTGCCGCCCGGGGCGGTTTTTTTTGCCCGGAACAAGGCGCGACATGGGCACGCTCGCCGAGATATCTGATTGATATCAAGAGTCTTGCCGCGATAGCGACTAAGCTTGGGGGCCACGATCGACCTCCAGGATTGCATCGCCTTGCCGTCTCCCGAACTCCCTGTTGTCCAGCGTCCGGAACGCTCCCGTGACCTGCTGGCCGGCCTGTCCATTGCCGGCCTGTTACTGCCCGAGGCGGTTGCCTATTCGAGCATCGCCGCCTTGCCGCCCCAGGCTGGGGTGATTGCCCTGTTTGCCGGCCTGCTGTGTTATGGCCTGCTGGGTAACAGCCGGTTTGCGATTGTCTCCGCGACCTCTTCTTCCGCGGCTGTGCTGGCAGCGGCGACCCTGTCCCTGGCCGGCGGTGACAGTGCCTTGCGCATGAGCCTGGCGTTTGCGCTGGTGCTGTTGACCGGCGGCTTCTTCGTCCTGGCCGGATTGTTCCGCCTGGGCGGGGTCACGGCCTTTATCGCCAAGCCGGTGCTGCGCGGTTTTGCCTTCGGCCTGGCCCTGACCATCGTCATGAAGCAGGTGGCCAGCGTGGTCGGGGTCCACCTCACGGACCCCAACCTGGTGCGGTTCCTGCCGCAGTTGCTGGAGCAGCTGCCGCAGTGGAACTGGGCCGGCGGCGCCGTGGCGCTCACGGCGTTGCTGGTGCTTTGGCTGTGCGGGCGGATTCGCTACCTGCCGGGCGGGTTGCTGGTGGTAATCCTCGGCATCGCCGCCGGGCAGTGGCTGGACCTCGAGGCCCACGGGGTCAAGCTGATCGGGGTGATTGAACTCAAGCTGGAAGTGCCGAACCTGCCGGTGCTGCCGTTTGCCGACTGGTTGCGCCTGGGGGAGCTGGGCTTTGCCATGGTGATGATCCTGTATGCCGAGTCCTATGGCTCCATCAGCTCATTTGCCCTGAAGCACGGCGACCGGGTGTCGTCCAACCGCGACCTGCTGGCCCTGGGTGCGTCCAACCTGCTCTCGGGGCTGTTTCACGGGATGCCGGTCGGCGCCGGTTATTCCGCGACCTCGGCCAACGAAGCCGCCGGCGCCACCTCGCGTCTGGCGGGGCTGACGGCGGCGCTGGTGATGCTGGTGATCGTGCTGACGGTATTGCCCTATATCGCCCTGACCCCGGAACCGGTGCTGGCGGCAATCGTGATTCACGCCCTGGGCCGAGGCCTGAGTCTGGAGCCCCTGGGGCGTTATTTCATCTGGCGTCGCGACCGGCTGCTGGTGATCTGCGCGGTGGCCGCGGTGTTGGTGCTGGGGGTGCTGGACGGCCTGCTGATGGCGGTCGGGGTGAGTATCGTGCTGATGCTGCGCCAGCTTTCGGGGGCGGATATCCAGATTCTCGGGCAGTTGGGCAGCGGGCATGATTTTGTCGACCTCAATCGCCATCCCCAGGCCCGGCAAGTCCCCGGGGTGTTGATCCTGCGGCCGAGCGAGGCGTTGTTCTTTGCCAACGCGGAACGGATCCTGGGCGGTGCGCTACGGCTGATCCGGCATGCCGAGGCGCCGGTGCACACCGTGGTGCTGAGCCTGGAGGAATCCCCCAACCTGGACGGCACCAGTATCGAGGTCCTGGACGATTTCTTTCTGCGGGTCAGCCAGGAACACAAGGGCCTGGCCCTGGCCCGGGTCAAGCACAGGGCGCGGGCCGCCTTGCTTGCGCTGCCTTCGACCGAGGCCCTCGGGGTGCTGATCAGCGGCACCAGTGTCGATGACACGGTGCAGGCGGCGCTCAATATCCGGCCCGCTGAAGACAAATCCCAGGCATAAAAAAACGCCGCGTATCGTGGAATACGCGGCGTTCTTCAGTGCTTTACAACGTTAGGCTTGGATCACCGGAATGTTGGCATTCGCGGCAGCCTCACGGAATTCGGCGATCTGGTCAAAACTCAGGTAGCGATACACATCGCTGGCCATGGTGTTGATCTGAGCGGCGTATTCCATGTACTCCTCGACGGTCGGCAGGCGACCCAGGATCGAAGCCACCGACGCCAGCTCGGCCGAAGCCAGGTAGACGTTCGCGCCATCACCCAGACGGTTCGGGAAGTTACGGGTCGAAGTCGACACAACGGTCGAGTTCGGCTCTACGCGTGCCTGGTTACCCATGCACAGCGAGCAGCCCGGCATTTCCATGCGCGCGCCAGCCTTGCCGTAGATGCCGTAGTAGCCTTCTTCGGTCAGTTGGTGAGCGTCCATCTTGGTCGGCGGCGACAGCCACAGACGGGTTGGCAGCTGGCCCTTGACCTGATCCAGCAGCTTACCGGCAGCGCGGAAGTGACCGATGTTGGTCATGCACGAACCGATGAACACTTCGTCGATCTTCTCGCCAGCAACGCTGGACAGCAGACGGGCGTCGTCCGGGTCGTTCGGCGCGCAGAGCACAGGCTCCTTGATTTCAGCCAGGTCGATTTCGATGACTTCGGCGTATTCGGCGTCGGCATCAGCCACCATCAGCTCAGGGTTGGCGATCCAGGCTTCCATCGCTTGAGCACGACGTTCCAGGGTCCGCGCATCGCCGTAGCCTTCGCCGATCATCCAGCGCAGCAGGGTGATGTTGGAGCTCAGGTACTCGGTGATCGACTCTTTCGACAGCTTGATGGTGCAACCGGCAGCCGAACGTTCGGCCGAGGCGTCGGACAGCTCGAAGGCTTGTTCGATGCTCAGGTTGTCCAGGCCTTCGATTTCCAGGATGCGGCCGGAGAAGGCGTTCTTCTTGCCTTTCTTTTCTACGGTCAGCAGGCCAGCCTGGATCGCGTAGTAAGGAATGGCGTGAACCAGGTCACGCAGGGTGATACCCGGTTGCATTTCGCCCTTGAAGCGCACCAGGATCGATTCCGGCATGTCCAGTGGCATAACACCCGTGGCGGCGGCGAACGCTACCAGGCCGGAACCGGCCGGGAACGAGATGCCCATCGGGAAACGGGTGTGGGAGTCACCACCGGTGCCGACGGTGTCCGGCAGCAGCATGCGGTTCAGCCAGCTGTGGATGATGCCGTCGCCTGGACGTAGCGATACACCGCCACGAGTCATGATGAAGTCAGGCAGGGTGTGGTGGGTGGTCACGTCGATCGGCTTTGGATAGGCCGCGGTGTGGCAGAACGACTGCATCACCAGATCGGTGGAGAAGCCCAGGCACGCCAGGTCTTTCAGTTCGTCACGGGTCATTGGACCGGTGGTGTCCTGGGAGCCGACGGTGGTCATTTTCGGTTCGCAGTAAGTACCAGGACGAACGCCTGCTACGCCGCAAGCCTTGCCGACCATTTTCTGCGCCAGGGTGAAACCCTTGGTGCTTTCAGCCGGTGCTTCAGGCTTCTTGAACAGGTCCGACGGTGGCAGACCCAGTTCGGTACGGGCTTTCTCGGTCAGGCCACGGCCGATGATCAGCGGGATACGGCCGCCGGCACGAACTTCGTCCAACAGGACCGGGGTCTTCATTTCGAAGGTGGTCAGGACTTCATCGGTGCCGTGTTTGCAGACTTTGCCAGCATGGGGGTACAGGTCGATCACGTCGCCCATGTTCATGTTGGTAACGTCGAACTCGATAGGCAGTGCGCCGGCATCTTCCATGGTGTTGTAGAAGATGGGAGCGATCTTGCTGCCGAAGCAGAAGCCGCCAGCGCGTTTGTTCGGCACGTAAGGAACGTCGTCGCCGAAGAACCACAGTACGGAGTTGGTGGCCGACTTACGCGACGAACCGGTACCGACCACGTCACCGACGTAGGCGATCGGGAAGCCTTGGCCGCGCATTTCTTCGATCTGCTTCATCGGGCCGGTCTTGCCTTGCTCGTCCGGCACGATGCCTTCGCGAGCCATTTTCAGCATGGCCAGGGCGTGCAGCGGGATGTCAGGGCGGGACCAGGCATCCGGGGCAGGGGACAGGTCGTCGGTGTTGGTTTCGCCGGTGACCTTGAACACGCGCAGGCTGATCTTGTCGGCCAGGGTTGGGCGGTTCTTGAACCACTCGCCGTCGGCCCAGGACTGGATCACGGCTTTGGCGTGCTGGTTGCCGGCCTTGGCTTTTTCAGCCACGTCGTGGAACGCATCGAACATCAGCAGGGTGTGCTTGAGTTGGGCGGCAGCGACCGGCGCCAGCTCGGCGTCGTCCAGCAGTTCGACCAGGGTCACGATGTTGTAGCCGCCTTGCATGGTGCCGAGCAGTTCAACAGCGCGTTTCTTGTCGATCAGAGGGGAAGTGGCTTCGCCCTTGGCCAGGGCAGACAGGAAACCGGCCTTGACGTAAGCAGCTTCGTCAACGCCTGGTGGAATGCGGTTGGTGATCAGGTCAACGAGGAATTCTTCTTCGCCAGCCGGAGGATTTTTCAGCAGCTCGACCAGGCCTGCGGTTTGTTCGGCGTTAAGCGGCTGGGGAACGATACCCAGGGCTGCACGCTCTTCGATATGTTTGCGGTAGGCTTCAAGCACAGTATTACCCTCATCAGTGGTCCCAAATGGGTGTCCGGGACGCTCATCCCGAAATTGCCGTACTCATGCGCTGCGTGGCGTTGTGGGCCACTTAGCCAGAATTACCGACAATTCCTTACAGAAGCTGCTTTCAAAGTTTTACGCCTGCAGAACGGGGAGCTGATGAGGGTTGGCGTTGGGCTTTTCCCCGCTGGAAAAACCCTTCGCCAACACCGTTCTGAAGGAACGACTGTGCTCGTGACGCTTTGAAAACAGCTTCAAACGGACATTGGCGCCTAAAAAGGCTGGCTGATTCTACGGGAAAAAAAATTTAAAGGTAAGTTAGGCCCCGAAGTTTGAGGGGTGATCAATGTTAGACAAAGGGCTAACATGCGCTCCTGTTTTGCTTTTCCGCGTACTCCCTACCTATGCCCAATCAGACTATCAAGACCCCCTGCGTCGGCCTCTGCTCCACTGTCTACGGTGATTTGGTGTGCCGTGGCTGCAAGCGCTTCCACCATGAAGTGATTCACTGGAATGGCTACAACGAGGAAGAAAAACGCGCGGTGTGGCTGCGTCTGGAACAGCTGCTGGTGCAGGTGATGGCCGGCAAACTGGAGATTTTCGACGCCCAGCGCCTGCGCGGGCAGCTGGAGGCGCGCAAGATCCGCTTTGTGCCGCACCAGTCGCAATACTGCTGGGCCTACCAGTTGATCGCCCGTGGGGCGCGGGTCATCAGCCAGCTGGATGCCTACGGGATGGTGTTGCTGCCGGAGTTCCGCGACTGGAGCCTGCCGGAACTGCGCGATGCCATTGATCGGGAATTCTTCCTGCTGTCGGAAGCCCACTACCAGCGCTACATCGCACCGGGGTTTCTCAAGGACGCATTTGGCGCCTGAGTGAACACCTGTGGCGAGGGGGGGCTGTGGCGAGGGAGCTTGCTCCCGCTGGCCTGTGCAACAGGCCCCAACCCTGTCACGTCAAGCTGCCTGACCCACCGCCGCGCCCTCATTTACGGCCGCTGCGCGCCCGAGCGGGAGCAAGCTCCCTCGCCACAAGAGCGCAGTGCCCGCGCTAACAGGCTTTTCAGCCCTTGGCCGCCAACTCCTCCAGGTGGTCCATCATTTCCTGCGGCTTGAGCACCAGCACGTCGCTTTCCAGAGAGTCGAGCACCACTTCCGCGGTATTGCCGATCAGGGCGCCCGACAGCCCGGTGCGCGCCACGGTGCCAATGATGGTCACCGCCGCCTGCAGCTGATGGGCGGTGTGGGGGATCAGCACATCCGCCGGGCCTTCTTCGATATGCAGGTGCGCGTCGTCGATATCGAATTCGGCCTGGAACGCCTTGCACTGCTCGCGGTAGCGCGCCTCGATGGTTTCCTTGAGCTGGAACACCGGGTCGGCCGCCGACAGCATGGGCGAGGGGTGGGCGCTGATCACATGCAGCCGGGCCTTGGCCAGGCTGGCGATGTCGAAGCCGTGGTCGACGATGCTGTTGTGCAGGGCGCGGTGTTCGCCGTCGGTGTTGCCGACGTCGATGGCCGCCAGGATCACTTGGCCGGCCCAGGGCTTGGAGGTCTTGACCAGCAGCACCGGGGTCGGGCAGTAGCGCAGCAGCTTCCAGTCGGCAGGGGTGAGCAGGGCCTTTTTCAGCGGGTTGTCGGCAAAGTGCTGCTTGATCACCAGGCCACAGCCCTCGGCCTGCTGCACGTCGATGATGGTCTGGTGCAGGCTGTCATTCCAGGCCTGCTCGGTGGTCACGCTGTAGCCCTCGCTCGACAGGCTGCTCTTGAGCACGCTGAGCAGCGCCGAATGCTCGTGCTTTTTATCGCAGACCAGCAGGTGCAGGTGGGCCTGGGTCACCCCGGCGATCAGCTTGGCGCGCTTGAGCGCGAGGCTTTCGGAATGCTCGGGCTCGATAACCACCAGGATGCTGCGGATGGCTTGCATGTCGGGATCTCCAGAAGGGATGAGGGCGTGCCTGCACAACTATAGTTGCTGCGCACCGGGCAGGATGTTGATGCACATCAAGCGGCGCGACTGGTGGTCTGTGGCGCGGCCGGTATAATCGGCGACCTTCGCCGTGAACCTTTTGTCCGTGAGCCTCATGTTATTGACCCGTGATATTGCCGCCGCCCTGCTTTGTGAGTCCTTTGCCCCGCTGGAAGTGCAGCCATGAGCCTGCCGGAAATTCACGAGTTCCTCGGCTGCCGCACCCCGGATGGCTGGGTCCAGGCCGCGCTGGCGGATCAGGAAACCCTGCTCATCGACCACAAGAACTGCGAGTTCAAGGCCGCCAGCACCGCCCTGAGCCTGATCGCCAAGTACCACTCCCATGTCGACCTGATCAACCTGATGTCGCGCCTGGCGCGTGAAGAGCTGGTGCACCACGAGCAGGTCATGCGCCTGATGAAAAAGCGCAAGATCGAGCTGCGCCAGCTGTCGGCCGGGCGTTATGCCTCGGGCCTGCGCAAGGTGGTGCGCAGCCACGAGCCGGTAAAGCTGGTGGACACCCTGGTGGTCGGGGCCTTTATCGAAGCTCGCAGCTGCGAGCGTTTCGAGGCCCTGGTGCCGCACCTGGACGAAGAGTTGGGCACGTTCTATTTCGGCCTGCTCAAGAGCGAGGCCCGGCACTTCCAGGGTTACCTGAAGCTGGCCTACCAGTACGGTGACGCCAAGGACATCGCCCAGGTCATCGAGCGGGTGCGCGCGGCGGAGCAGGAACTGATCGAGTCGCCGGACGTCGAGTTCCGCTTCCACAGCGGCGTGCCTACTCTGTAAAACGGATCGGGTCCGTGTAAAAAAACAGGCAAATTGTAAAAAACTCTTAAAAGAATGAAAGTTCGCGCAAAGCCGGCCGCAATGGCCGGTTTTTGCGTATTGGCGTAGCCGTGGATTCACCTGTTGGGCCCTATAATGCGCGCACTGAAAATGGGCGGGTCGCAGACGGGTACTTATGGATAACCTGGGTCTTGGCAAAGTATTGCTGGTGGAGGATGACGAAAAGCTCGCCGGGCTGATCGCGCACTTCCTGTGCCAGCACGGATTTGAAGTCCGCACCGTGCATCGCGGCGACGTGGCGTTGGCCGCGTTCCTTGAGTTCAAGCCGAAAATCGTCGTCCTCGACCTGATGCTGCCGGGGCAGAGCGGGCTGCACGTGTGCAGGGAAATCCGCGCGGTGTCCGACACCCCGATCGTGATCCTCACTGCCAAGGAAGATGACCTGGACCACATCCTGGGGCTGGAGTCCGGCGCCGACGATTATGTGATCAAGCCGATCAAGCCGCCGGTGCTGCTGGCTCGCCTGCGCGCCCTGCAACGGCGCCAGGTGCCCGAGGCGCCGGCGCGCGGCAACTTGGAGTTCGGCAGCCTGAGCATCGATCGCAGTTGCCGCGAAGTGCGCCTTGAAGGCGAAGGGATCGAGCTGACCACCATGGAGTTCGAACTGCTGTGGCTGCTGGCCAGCTCGGCGGGCAAGATCCTGTCGCGGGACGACATTCTCAACCGCATGCGCGGGATCGCCTTCGACGGCCTCAACCGCAGCGTCGACGTCTATATCAGCAAGCTGCGGGCCAAGCTCAAGGACAACCCGCGCGAGCCGCTGTGCATCAAGACCATCTGGGGCAAGGGCTATCTGTTCAATCCGTTCGCGTGGGAGCTTTAGATGCTGCGGCTTTTCCTGGGCTTGTACATTGTCCTGGCCATTGGTTTTGCCGGGGCCATCACGGCGGTCGACCATATCTTCACCACGGTGCTCAGTGACCCGCTGGAAGCCTATAACCGTGATGCGGTGCGCGGCCCGGCCTACAGCCTGACGGAGAAACTGCGGCCCTACGACAGCCAGGGGCGCGAGCAGCAACTGGAACAGCTCAAGCCGCACTATGGCTTGCAATTGAAGCTGGTGCAGGCCGCTGAACTGGGCCTCAGCCCCCGGGAGCAGGCGCTGCTGGACAGCAACCAGCTGGTGGTGCGCCAGACCTTCACCGAGTTCATCGCCAACATTGACGGCGGCCCGCAGCTGCTGAGCATCAAGCTGCCGGAAGAACCCTCGCTGACCATCCTCTACACCATCGCCGCCTATGCCTTGCTCGGCGCGTTGGTGGGCATCGTCCTGTACTTCTGGGTGCGCCCGCACTGGCGGGACCTGGAGCAGCTGCGGCTGGCCGCCGAGCGTTTTGGCAACAACGACCTGGGCACGCGCCTGCACCTGTCGCGGCGCTCGAACATCCGTGACCTGGCCGAGCACTTCAACCGCATGGCCGGGCGCATCGAGGGCCTGATCGCCAACCAGCGCGAGCTGACCAACGCGGTGTCCCACGAGCTGCGCACGCCGATTGCCCGGTTGTCCTTTGAACTCGACCAGCTCCGGCAGCAACCCGACCCCCGGGAAAACCGCGAGCTGATCGCCGATATGTACTCGGACCTCGGCGAACTGGAGGAAATGGTCTCCGAGCTGCTGACCTATGCCAGCCTCGAACGCGGGGCCACGGTGATCAAGCGCGAAGATATCCAGGCCCACAGTTGGCTCGACAGTGTGGTGGGCAGTGTTGCCCTGGAGGCCGAGGCGGCCGGGGTGCAACTGCGGGTTCGCACCTGCCAGGTCGATTCGATCCGCATCGAGCCACGGTTTATGGCGCGGGCCGTGATCAACCTGCTGCGCAACGCGATTCGCTATGCCGAACAGCGGGTCGAGGTGTCGCTGGTGCGCCAGGGCGACGGTTATGAAGTGCGGGTCAACGACGACGGGCCCGGGGTGCCGATCGATGGGCGGGAGAAGGTCTTTGAACCCTTTTCCCGCCTCGATGCCAGCCGCGATCGGCGCACCGGCGGCTTTGGCCTGGGCCTGGCTCTGGTGCGGCGGGTCTCGCAATCCCATGGCGGGCATGTCGAAGTCGGTGATTCGGAGTGGGGCGGTGCCTCGTTCCGCATGACCTGGGCCCATCTGGAATAAGGCGCCGCCCGACGCCCCGGCGCAATGCGCGCTTTGCGATCAGGGGCGGATCAGGCAGAATCCTGCGCTTTGATTTCAGGGAAGACAGTGATGATCGCCTCATTGCAGAGCGCCGCGGCGCAGGTTCGAAGCGCGGTCCGGGTCGCCACTGAAGGCCTGGTAGGCCGTGAGCAACTGGCCGAGCTGATTGTGCTGGCCGCCGTCGCCCAGGAGCACCTGCTGGTGATCGGCCCGCCGGGCACTGCGAAAAGCGCCGTGGTGCGGCGTGTTGCCCAGTCCATGGGCGGGCGCTACTTCGAATACCTGCTGGGCCGGTTCACCGAGCCTTCGGAGCTGTTTGGCGCGGTCGACCTGAAAAAACTGCGTGAAGGTACGGTCGAGACCGATGTCAGCGGCATGCTGCCCGAGGCCGATATCGTGTTTCTCGATGAGGTGTTCCTCGGCTCCACGGCCATTCTCAACACCCTGCTCGGGGTGCTCAACGAGCGGCGTTTCCGCCGTGGCCACACCCAGATCCAGTGCCCGTTGCGGGTCTGTGTCGGCGCCGCCAACGGCCTGCCGGACGACGAGGCCCTGGCCGCGTTCGGCGACCGCTTCCTGCTGCACCTGTTTGTCGAGTCGGTGCCGGACAACCAGCTCGAAGCCATGCTCAGCGGCGGTTGGCAGTCCGAGCAGCGTCCGGTTCAGCAATTGCTGGGGCTGAGCCAGCTCGACACCCTGAGCCAGGCGCTGAAAAGCGTCGACCTCGACCAGGCGCGGCCACTGCTGGCCACGGCTATCCGCCGTCTGCGCGAAGCGGGCATTGCCCTGTCCGACCGGCGCATCGTCAAGTCCCAGCGCCTGATCGCCGCCGCCGCGCTGTTGAGCGGCCGCACCCAGGCCACCGACGCCGACCTGTGGCCGCTGCTCTACGTGCTGCCGACCCAGGAAACCCAGCAACGCGGGCGCGAAGTGCTGCGCGAGCTGTTTGCCGCGTCGAGCAACAGCCATCTGTTCAGCGCGGTGGAGGAGGCGACCTTGCAGCCGCTGTCGCGGGTCAATCGTCTGCAGGAAACCGCCCTCGAACTGTTGCAGCGCCCGCTGGCCGATCACGCCGCCGTGGAAAGCCTGCTGCGGGAAATCGACGCCAATTTCGACAGCGCCACCTTGCCCGAGCCGTTGCAAGGCCTGCGGGGCCAATTGGCCAGCCAGTTGTCTGGCGGCGCATGACGCAAGCGCCTGGATTGAGCTGGAACTGGCAGCCCCGGGCCGAGCCGGTTGTCGCCCGCGCGGCGGTGGCCTGGGGCGATGTCGCCCGGCGCCTGCACGCCCGACTGCAACAGCTGCCGGCCTCCCAGGCCGCGCGGCTGCAAGCGACGGCCAATGCCCAGGTACTGCTGGTGCTGGGCGAAGAGGCCGATCTGCCGTGGATCGAAGGCCTGCAATACGCCGCGCCCGACCCTGAGGCTCCGCAGCTCTGGCTGCCGACCCACTACCAGCCCGACGTGCCGCCAGCGTTGCTGGCTCAGGCGTTGCTGGCGCGTTGTTCATCGACGCCGCTGCTGCTCTGGCACCAGCCGAAGGCGCTGATCCCCCTGCACCGACAACTGCCGGTCAGCGCGCAACACCTGGCGCGAATCGCCGCCTACTGGGCGGAGCCCTGACATGCAATTACCTCAAGCGCTGGAACCCTGGAGCGAATGGCTAGGCTGGTTCGCTCCCGAACTGCTGCCCGGGTTCGCCGATTTGCTGGGACGGATCAACCCGGTGCTCGGGCCGTTGCGTGGTCGCCAGCAAAATGGTGTGCCCGAGCCCGACGGCTTGGGCGACTTGCAACGCCGAGGGCCCTACGAGCGGCTGTTGTCCAGCGAATGGCTGCTGGCGGAGGAAGTGCCCGATGAGTTTCTGCGGCGGGCCGCCGGTGGCGAGCATCTGTTTGTCGCCCCGCAGTACCGCGCGCATCAGGCCAACGCGCTGATTGTGGTGCTGTTTGATGCCGGTCCATTGCAACTGGGTGCCTCGCGCCTGGTGCATGTGGCACTGCTGATCCTCCTGGCGCGTCGGGCGCGGGAAGCCGGCGCGCAGTTTCGCTGGGGCATCCTGCAAGCCACGCCGCGCCTGTACGAGCTGGACTCGGTGGCGCAGATCAAGCGCCTGCTGGACCAGCGGGTGTTTGCCTGCGTCAGCGCCGCGCACTGGCAGGCCTGGAGTGAATGGCTGGGGCAGCAGGAGCTGGCGGCGGGCGAATGCTGGGCGGTGGGGCAACGCCTGCCGATCGACGCCAACGACCCGCTGTGCAGCCACCGGGTACAGGTGCAGCGGGACCTGGATGGCAGCGCCCTGAGTTTCGAGGTGCTGGGTTCCGGGCGTGCCCGGTTGCAGTTGCCAATGCCCGACAACGCAGCAGCCATGGGTTTGCTGCGGGGCGAATTCGACAGCGTGCAAGCCGCCCCGGTGCGTCATGACGAGGCCGCGCCACGGGTGGCCCTGACCCTGCCACCGGTGATCTCCAGTGCCGGCAACTATGTGGCCCTGGCGCTGCTGGGCCAGCCCGGCGCAGTGGTGATCAAGCTGCCCACCGAGCAGCAGAAGAAGAAAATCGAGATCCGTCGCCACCTCTGGGCGGCCGGTCGCAGTCCGCTGAGCATGGCCTTTCTCAGTCGCACCTTTGGCGCGGTGCTCAGCGATGAGCAGCAGTTGGTGTTCTGGAAAATGTCCGGGCTGGTGAATGTGCCACGGCCGGGTATCGAGCAGCTGAAGATCCCGCCGGGCACCGCCAGCCTGCTGCCCACCGCCTGGCTGCGCAGCCGCGACGCCGGGCGTCTGTACCTGCTCGATACCCAAGGCCATTTGGCGTTCTGGACCATGCGGGTCTACCCGCTGCGCGCCGATCAAGAGCTGGGCAAGACCCATTTCCTCGCCGACCGGGTGCTGGGCATGGCCAAGGTCGAGCACGAAACCCTGGTGTATGTCCGCAATGAGCGTGGCCAGTTGCAGGCCCACACCGCCGGGGTCAATGGCGGCGGGCTTGACCGCTTCGTGGTGGGCGCTGCCGAGGGCGTCAGCCAGGTGCTGATCGCCGCCGGTTTCGCCTGGCGCCACGGCTTCGGGGCCTGTGCCTTGCTGACGGTGAACAATGGCAGTGAAAGCTGGCGCCTGCTGACCCCGGCCAGTTACCCGGCCCCGCACGAGCAGATCAGCCTGGCCCCGGGCTGGCGCGGGCTGGGCCTGGTGCGCAAGGACGAGAGCTGTTCGATGCTGCTGATGGGCCCCGACCAGCAGACCTTTGCCCTGTACTTCGAGGGCCGCCAGGAGGTGCTGTTCAGCACCAGCCACCCGGTGGTCAAAAGCAGTTTCTGCCCGATCAGCGGGTTGCTCGCGGTACTGACCGGCGCCCGCGAGCTGCTGGTGTACTCGGTGCGCCAGCGCAAAATGCGCCTGCAGCTGTTCTGTAACCTGGCGCCCGAGAAGGATGCAGCCCATGCATGAGCCAGGCCTGGAGCCGATACGCCATCCGCTGTTGCGTGGCCGGCAGCGCATCGAAGGCCTGTGGTTCAGTGCCGAACGCTGCCCGGAACCCGAGCGTCGGCGCCTGATCCTCAGCCACTGGCAGGCCGGGGCGCGGCTCTACCGCTTTGCCCAGGGCGATCTGCTGCGCTTTGCCGCCCCCCAATCGGTGCTGTGCGAGGCACTGCTGGGCTGGCCCCTGATTCGTCACGGCCGAGCCCTGTGTTCGGCGCAGCTGGATGCCGGGGAAATCGCTCGGCTGCCGGCGGCCGACCTGTGGCTGGTGCGCGGCAGCCAGGTCCTGGCCTTGCACCTTGGCGACGGGCAGTTGATCGAACCCGGGCGCTGGCTGGAGGTCGGTGACTACCCGCTGCTCGACACCTTCGATTGTGTGGTCGCGCTGCCGGCTCCGGTATTGCAGCCCATCGCCGTGGAAACCGACCTGCGGCAGGTGCTCGGGCCTGCGCTGGCGGCGCCGGACCCGGAGCGCGCCGCGGTGATGCAGGCGATGATCGAGCGCCAGCAGCAACAACAGCGCGAGGGGCGGCAGGCCCCCGCGAGCCCCGCGAACACCGGTGCCAGTCCTGGCGCACGGACGGGCAGCGGTATCGGCGGCATCGGTGGGCTCTGGGAAAAACTGCTGCTGGCGGGCCTGGTCCTGGCGGGGCTGTTGGCGTGGCTCAAGCCCTGGATCCGCGATCGGTCCAGCAGCCTGCCGAGCGCGGCGAGCCCGGAGCCGCTGAAGTCGGCGGGCGATTTCGGCGGCTGGATCCTGGCCCTGGTGCTCAGTGCCATCCTGTTCACCGCCATGCTCGCGCTGCTGGGCAAGCTGCTGCGGCGTAACAGCCAGGGCTGGGCGCCGTCGGCGCCGGCCAGTGCCGCCGCGCCGGCCGCCCCGGGCATCCGCCAGCGGGCCCAGGCCGGGCGCGCCAAACCGGCCCAGTGGCGGCGCTGGCTGAGCCGCCTGACCCTGGGTTCGCGCCTGCGGGATCTGTACGGCAAGCGCCAGGCGGCCTATCTGCGGCGCATGCTCGACATGTTCGAGCGCGGCGACTTGCAAGAAGCCCTGCGTCACGCGATCCCCCTGGGGGGCGAGCCCTCCGGCGAGCAGGCTTTCGGCACCCCCGAACGGCGCCAGGAACTCAAGCTCGGGGAGGCCCGTGGGGCGAGTCGGGCGATGTTGTTTCCCGATGACATGCAAGCCCATCTGCGGCAGCTGTATCGGCAAAGTTTTACCCGCCTGGATCGGGAAGGGCGGATCGAAGAGGCGGTGTTTGTGCTCGCCGAGCTGCTGCACGCCCGCCAGGAGGCCCTGGATTATCTGGAGCGCCACCAGCGCTTTACCCAGGCCGCCGAACTGGCCCTGGCCTGGGACATGTCGGCGCCACTGATCGTGCGCCTGCTGTGCCTGGCCGATGACTGGCCACGGGCATTGCAGGTGGCGCGCCGGGACGATGCCTTCAACGAAGCGGTGTTGATGCTTCAGGGCAAATGGCCGGAAATCGCCAACAAACTGCGCCTGGAATGGGCCGAGGCGCTGACCAGCAAGGGCCTGTGGTTGCAGGCGGTGGAGGTGATCTGGAACCTGCCGGATGAACGGGAGCGCGCAGCCCGCTGGTTGCTCGATGCCGAAGCCGCCGGTGGCGGGCTGGCGGCAGCGGCCCTGGTCAAGCGCGCGATCCTGCTGCCCGACACCCTGGAGACCTACCGCGACTATGTGCAGCAACTGCGCGATGACCCGCAGCGCTGCGAGGAGCGCGCGGTGCTGGTCCGGGCGCTGTTGCAGCACCGCAGCCATGGCGGTTCCCTGGCCTGGCTGGCGGGGGCCATTGTGCATGCAGTGCTGGCCGACGTGGCGCAAGGCCTTGGCCCGTTGCTCGCCCATCAGGTGCAGTTGCTGGTCAAGTTGAGCAGCGACAAGCTGCTGCGCGTTGACCTGCCGACCCAACTGTTGCAGCGCTCCAAACCGACACCGCTGCACTCGGTCCTGTCGACCCTGGAATGGGTGGCCGGGGAGAGCGGCAGCCGGGTGATTTTCGATGCGGTGCTGCTGGACGACGAGCGCTACCTGCTGGCCTTGGGCGAAGCCGGGACGCTGGTGGTCGATCGCCACGGCGCGCCCCTGTTCAGTCTGGCGGCCCCGGCCTGGCACATTGTGCTGGGCCATAGCCGGCAGGTGGCCCTGGTGCTGGCCCGGCGCGATGCGGTGTGGCGCGTGAGCAAGCTGGACCTGGTGCAGCGTCGGGTGATCGACCTCGGGGTGCTGGTGATGGAGCATTTTTCCCGAAGTTTCGATGGCTGCGCCTGGACCATAGGCGCCGAGCGCCAGGTGCGGGTGGTGGATGTCGATCGCGGGTTCGAGACCTTGTGGCACGTCAGCGACCTGCCGGGCAGCCTGTTGGGGATCAACGGCGACGCCGAACACGAGTACCTGTTGCTGGATGCCGGGGAGCGCGGCAGCGAGCGCTGGCATTACCGGTTGCCGGGGCGACGCTTGCAGGGTCGCGATGATGTGCCGCCGCTGACCGAGGTCGGCCAGTTCCAGGTGCTGACGGCCTCCGGGGATGTGTTGCAGGGCTCGATCAAGGACGGCGACAGCGCCGAGTCGACCCTGGTGCTGGCCATGGGCGGCAGTCGCAAGAGCTGGTACCTGCCGGGCCTGGGCGAAGACCTGTTTCATCCGCCCCAGGTGTTTGCCAGCCAGAAGTGGCTATTGATCGATTACCTGGTCGGCGAGCACGAGCAGCGCTGGCACTTTATCAGCCGCAGCGACGACCGCCTGGCGGCGACCATGACCTGGCCGCAACAGAGCATCGCCCACCTGCGCATGGGTGATTCCCACTGGCTGCTGTTCGACCGCGAGGGGCGCCTGTGCCATATCGATGTCGACACCTGCGAAGTGCGCCACCTGAGCATCCATTGAGCCGCGCCCCTGGTTCCAGGGGCTTACAGGTCCAGGCTGTGGATCACCTGGGTGGCGTCGTCCGGGTCGGTCCTGTGGCTGAAGCCCAGGGCGCTGGTCAGCTCGCGGATGCTGCGGTTGGCGGCGCTGTCCACCGAGTACAGGTGTTTGAAACCATTGCTGCGGGCTTCGTCGATCAGGTGCTGCAACAACAGCGCGCCGAGGCCGCGTTGTTGCCAGTCATCGGCCACGGTCACCGCGATCTCGCAGACATCCGCGCCATCCCCGGCCTGGGCATAACGGCTGATGCCGATCTCCCGCAGGCTGCCGTTGTCGTGGACCAGCGCGACAAAGGCCACTCGCTCCCGGGTGCCGACATCCATCAACTGGTCCAGCAGGCGGCCGTCGACTTCCTTCACTTCACCCAGAAAGCGCTGATGCCGGGTCAGCGGCGAGAGGTTTTCGATAAAGGCTTTTTCACGCTCGCGGTCCTGGGCGCGCAACGGACGGATCAGCACCGGGCTGCCGTCGTTCAGGCGATCGATCCAGTGCTGGCCCTGTTGGGCCGGAAATGACAGCGGGGCAGGGCGCAGGCTTGAGGTGCTGGGCATGGTCGAGTCTCTGAAAAGTGAAAGGGTTGCTGATCATTTACGCCTGTGGCGCGGGCGGCACTTGATCAGGGTCAAGCCTTGCGTGGGCGGCTCGACGGATCCGATCACCGGTAGGGCGGGCAGACAATTTATGTAGCAGGTGGAACTGCGGGCGCCAAAGGCGATCTGTTGCTGGCCCTGGCGCGCAATTGATAGCGGCAGACGGCTCGGGGCGCTTAAGATCGAGCACCGCGGATCACAGGAGGTATCCATGAACAACACCGGCACAGTACTCACCCACGGCCATCGGCCCCGCGCAGCAAGGGTCAGCCCATGAGCACACTGGAGCGAGCCATCGCCATTGCCGCCCAGGCCCACGAGGGCCAGTTCGACAAGGGCGGTTCGCCCTATATCCTGCATCCGCTCAAGGTCATGATGCGTGTCTCGACGCTTGAGGAACGCATGGCCGCGGTGTTGCACGACGTGGTGGAAGACACCCCGGTGACCCTCGACGAATTGCGCGAACAGGGCTTCAGTCAGGCGGTGCTGGCAGCCATTGACGCCCTGACCAAGCGCGAGGGCGAAGACTACCCGCTGTTCGTCGAACGTGCCGGCCGCGACCCCATCGCACGGGTGGTAAAACTGGCGGACCTGGCCGAAAACAGCGACCTGGCGCGCCTGCACAACCCCACCGAAAAAGACTTCCAGCGCCTGGAAAAATACCGCAACGCCATCGCCTACCTCACCGACCTCCACCCACCCTTGTAGCCGCTGCCGCAGGCTGCGCTGGCCCTCTGGAACACTGCACCTGCACCTGACCCAACACAGCGCCCATGCCGGTCAGCGCAGCCTCGTGCCTGCGCGGTAGCTACAACGCGGTGAGCGGTACAGGACAAGATGGCGAGTGACTCTTGCGTCGACTGATGGCAGGCTTCAGGGCGAAATCGCCTGAGCCAGGAGCTGTCCAGATGAATCTGCCCCATTTCAATTACCACCCCGACCCGGTCGCCAGCGGTTCCGTCGAGCCGTCCGAGGCCAGCTGCATCTGTTGTGAGCGGCCCCGAGGCTTGATCTACGTGGGCCCGGTGTTCGCGGTGGAAGAGTATGAAGAGAGCTTCTGCCCTTGGTGCATTGCCGATGGCAGCGCCCATGAAAAATTCGCCGTGACCTTTACCGACGAAGACAGCATCGGCCCCGACGACGATGACCTCGACGAACAGGTCCGGGACGAAATCAGCCAGCGCACCCCCGGCTTCAATGGCTGGCAGCAGGAGCAGTGGCTGACCCATTGCGGCGACGGTGCGCAGTTTCTGGGCAAGGCCGGTCACGCCGAACTGCTGGAACTGGGGGCCGAAGCGATCCTCGCGGTGCAGGATTCCACCGGCCTGCCCAACGGCCCGCAATGGGAAGGTTTTTTCAATGCCCTGGATAAACACCAGGGCCCGACGGCCTACCTGTTCCGCTGTCGCACTTGCCAGGCACTGGCGGCGTATCAGGATAACCACTGAGGGCTGCGCCAGGCGCCGCGTCTGCCTGGCTTGAGTCGAGCCGTGGCCCGTCCCCCCTGGACGTGCCGCTGCCGGCTGTTTCGTCCCGCCCCTTGACCGCCCATGACGTAGAATCTTCCTGCCTGCCCCTCATTTGCCGCCGAGACCTGCCCCCTCCATGCAAACCCCCACACAACGCCCGCTATGGAAGATCTACCTGGCGTTTCTCGCGCCGATGGTGCTGTCCAACTTCCTGCAATCGATGTCGGGCACCCTGAACAGCATTTACATCGGCCAGATGCTCGGCACCCAGGCCTTGGCGGCGGTCTCGGGGATGTTCCCCATCGTGTTTTTCTTTATTGCCCTGGTGATCGGCCTTGGCGCCGGGGCCGGCGTGCTGATCGGCCAGGCCTGGGGCGCGCGGGAGCCGGGCACGGTCAAGGCGATTGCCGGTGCGACCCTGTTGCTGGGGGCGATCATCGGTTTGCTGGCGGCGGTGGTGGGCAGCCTGTTTGCCCGGGAAGCCTTGCAGGGCCTGGGCACCCCGGCGGATGTGCTGGAGGACGCGGTGTCCTATGCCCGGGTGATGATGCTGACCATGCCGCTGCTGCTGGTGTTTGTGCTGTTCACCCAACTGCTGCGTGGGGTCAGTGACACGCTGTCGCCGCTGCTGGCCCTGGTGGTGTCGACCTGCGTCGGCCTGCTCCTGACCCCGGCGCTGATTCGCGGCTGGCTGGGGTTGCCGAGCATGGGCATCCAGAGTGCGGCGTTGGCCGGCCTGGCGGGCAATATCGCGGCCATGGCGGTCCTGGCCTGGCGCCTGAACCGCAAGCGACATGTGCTGGCGCTGGACCGTGGGCTGTTCGCGGCCATGCGCCTGGACCTGAACATCCTCGGCAAGGTGCTGCGCATCGGCCTGCCGACCGGCTTGCAGATGGTGGTGATCTCGCTGTCGGAGCTGGTGATCCTGGCCCTGGTCAACCAGCACGGTTCCCAGGCCACGGCGGCCTATGGTGCGGTGACGCAGATCGTCAACTACGTGCAGTTCCCGGCGTTGTCGATTGCCATTACCGCCTCGATCCTCGGCGCCCAGGCGATTGGTGCCGGGCGCCTGGAACGTATCGGGCCGATCCTGCGCACCGGGTTGCTGATCAACGTCTGGCTGACCGGCGGCCTGGTGCTCCTGGGTTACCTGTTGTCCCACTGGCTGCTTGGGCTGTTCATCACCGACCCGGCAACCCAGGCCCAGGCCCAGCACCTGTTGCACATCATGCTCTGGAGCATGCTGGTGTTCGGCTTCCAGGCGGTGGTGGGCGGCATCATGCGCGCCAGCGGCACGGTGCTGATGCCGGTGACGATTTCGATTTTCTGCATTCTGGCGATCGAGGTGCCGGCGGCCTATCTGTTCAGCGCGCACTTCGGCCTTGAGGGTGTGTGGATGGCTTTCCCGGTGACCTACTTGTGCATGCTGGCGTTGCAGAGCGCCTACTACAAACGGGTCTGGCAGCATCAGAAGATCCAGCGCCTGATCTGATCCACGCCACAACGCAACCCGGCAGGGGACGTCGCCCGTGCCGGGTTGCTGTGGGTCATGGCAATTGCGGCAGGTCCTGAGGTCGCAGGTCGAATACCAGGACTTCGGCATCCTCGCCCTGGTCGAGGTGGATTTCCCGCTCATTGCGCAACCGCGCGCCGTCGCCTTCCTGCAACCGCTGGCCATTGACCGTCAGACTGCCGCGCGCCACGTGGATGTAGGCGTAGCGCTCGGCGTCCAGGGTCAGGCTGGCGGCTTCGGCGCCGTCGAACAGACCGGCGTAGACCCGCGCGTCCTGGCGCACATGCAGCGAACCCTTGGCCCCGTCTGGGGAGATGATCAGCTGCAAGCGTCCGCGTTTTTGCTGCGCGCTGAAGTGCTCCTGCTGATAACGCGGTTCGGCGCCGCTGACCTGGGGCACGATCCAGATCTGCAGGAAGTGCACCGGCCGGGTCGAGCTGTGGTTGAACTCGCTGTGGGCCACGCCGCTGCCGGCACTCATCAATTGCACATCGCCGGGACGGATCACCGAACCGGTGCCCAGGGTGTCCTTGTGTTCCAGGGCGCCTTCGAGCACATAGGAGAAAATCTCCATGTCGCGGTGCGGGTGCTGGCCGAAACCCTTGCCGGCGGCGACCCGGTCGTCATTGATCACCAGCAGGTCGGAAAAACCCTGTTCCTTTGGGTTCCAGTAGTTGGCGAAGGAAAACGTGTGGAACGACTTCAACCAGCCATGGTTGGCGGCGCCGCGGTCCGAGGCTTTGCGAAGGGTCAGCATAAGGTCTTCTCCTGAAGGGGAGCGGGGCTGCGAGATGCAGGGCTCCGGCGTTGAGAAGAAGGTTAATGGTTACCGGTCGGCTCAAAAAGCGCCTGAAAGTTGAATGACTGTCGCTTTTGGGTTGACAGTGGGTGAGCGGTATTTACCCCCGAGTTGCGGAATATTCCACCCGGGGCGAGACCTTCGCCATAATGCGCGGGCCTGATTCCAGGCCTGCAAGCTTTGCCTCCGACGAGTGCCTTCTTTGTGATCAAAACCGTGGCTATGGTGCTGTTTCCGGACTTCCTCCTGCTCGATATGGCCGGGCCCCTGGAGGTGTTTTCCATCGCCAACCGTTACCTGCCCGACGCCGACCATTACCGGATTTCGACCATCGGCACCGAGCGGACGGCGCTGCGCGCCTCGAACGGGGTGCTGGTGCATGCCGACCACCCTTTGGAGCAGTCCCTGGACAGCTATGACCTGCTGCTGGTGCCGGGCGGGCCGGGGGCCTACAACCAGCGGCACCTGCCGTTGCTGGCCTGGCTCGAATCGGCGCCGCAGCGTGCCCGGCGCTACGGTTCGATCTGCACCGGGGCCTTTATCCTGGGGCATGCCGGGTTGCTCGACGGCCACCGCGTGACCACCCACTGGCACTACACCGAACGCCTGGGCAAAAGCTTCCCCAAGGCCCTGGTCGAGACCGATCACATTTACCTCCAGGACCGTCGGCTGATCACCTCCGGCGGGGTCACGGCGGGCATCGACCTGGCGCTGTCCATCGTCGCTCAGGACCATGGCAAGAAGGTCGCCCTGGAAGTGGCCAAAGTGTTGCTGGTGGTGATGAAACGCCAGGGCAGCCAGGCACAGTTCAGCCCGCTGGTGGCGGCCGTAGCGGCCCAGGACTCGCCGATTACCCGGGTGCAGAACCATGTCCTGGAGCACCTGGAAGAAGCCTTCAGCATCGAGCGCATGGCCAGCCTGGCGGCCATGAGCGCGCGGCATTTTGCCCGGGTCTTTGCACGCGAGGTGCAGATGACGCCCATGGAGTTTTTGCAGAGCGCGCGCATCGACCGCGCCCGCAGCCTGCTGGAAAGCAGCGACCTGCCGCTGAAGACGGTGGCCTTTCGCAGTGGCTTTGGCAGCGTGCGGCACATGCGCTTTCTGTTCGGTGAAAAACTCGGCCTGACCCCGACCCAGTACCGCCAGCAGTTCAGTTGAGGAGCGGATGGCCGTGCAGGGCACCGTGATGTCCGTGTCGCTCCCCGTGCCAGCATTGCCCTGCCATGTGCGCCTGCCAAGATAGCGTCGAGCCCTCTGGAAAAGGATGCGCAGAGCTTGGCCTGGCCCGTCCGCCGATTGAGGACGCTGTGCCTGGCCAGGTCATTTCGCGCCACAGTGCATGACATGAACCGCCTTGAACCCCATGACCCCGACGCGGTGCTGCGTTTCGGGCCTTTCACCCTGCAGCGCCAGCAACGCCTGGTCAGTGAAGCGGGGCGGCCGCTGCCGTTGGGCGGACGGGCCCTGGAACTTCTCCTGGTGCTGGTGGAGTGCGCCGGCCAGTTCGTCAGCAAGGACACCCTGATCGCCCGGGTCTGGCCGCACAGCGTGGTCGAGGAGATCAACCTGCGGGTGCACATCGCCGCGTTGCGCCGGGCCCTGGCCGATGGCCGCGACGGCCAGCACTACATCATCAACCTGCCGCAGCGCGGCTACTGTTTTGTGGCCCCGGTGTATGGCCGCGCCCCGGGCGAAAGTCTGGCCAGCGACCCGACGCCTTCGGGCCCACGGCACAACCTGCCGGCGCGGCTGAGCCCGGTGATCGGTCGTGAGGAACTGCTGGGCAGCCTGCTGCGGCGGCTGTCGGGGCAGCGCCTGGTGACGCTGGTCGGCCCGGCCGGGGTCGGCAAGAGCACCCTGGCCCTGCGCCTGGCCGAATTGCGTTTGCCACGCTGTCGCGATGGCGCCTGGCGGGTCGACCTGGGAGCGCTGCGCGAACCGGCGGCGCTGATCAAACACCTGGCGCACGGCCTGGGGCTGAGCCTGGAACCCGAAGGTTCGCTGAGCGATCTGTGCCGGCAACTGGCCCCGCGGCAGATGCTGTTGGTGCTGGACGGCTGCGAGCACCTGCTGGCGCCGTGCCGGGCCCTGGTGCTGGCGCTGTTGCAGGCGGCGCCCCAGGTGTCACTGCTGCTGAGCAGCCGCGAGCCGCTGCGGATAGCCGCCGAGTGGGCACAGGCGGTGCCGGTGCTGGCGCTGCCACCGCTGTCGGCGCTGCGCAGCGTGAACCAGGCACTGGCCTATCCGGCGGTGCAGCTGTTTGTCAGTCGGGCCCGTGCCGGGCAGCAGGGCTTTTGCCTGCGCGAGCAGGACCTGCTGGCCCTGCGCGATATCTGCCGGCGTCTGGATGGCCTGCCCCTGGCCCTGGAATTGGCGGCGGCCCAGGTCGCGGCGCTGGGCATCCACGGCTTGCAGGCCCAGCTGGAGAACGGCTTGCAGGTGTTGGGCAAGGGCCGGCGCACGGCCGTGGAGCGGCATCAGACCCTGAAGGCCGCCCTGGACTGGAGTTATGAACGCCTGAGCCTGCCCGAGCAGTGGCTGTTCCAGCACCTGGCGTTGTTTCCCGGCGGCTTCAGCCCGGCAGCGGTCAGGCGCAGCGTGGTCGGCAGCGCCCTGGAGCACGCCGACCTGAGTCACCTGTTGAGCCGCCTGGCGGCCAAGTCCCTGTTGAGCCTGGAACCGCGACCGGGTGCCCTGCGCTATCGGTTGCTCAACACTACCCGCGCCTACGCCCGCGACAAACTCGATGACCCGTTGCAGTTGCAGCATTTGCAGCAGCGTTATGCCCATTACATCGGCTGCCCGAGTTGGGTCTCAGGCCGCGAGCTGGCGTTGCAGGTCGTCGAGTAGGCGCCGCACCTGCATCAGGTCGGGGGTGGCGAAACCTTCAGTGAAGCGCGCGTAGATCGGCTCCAGCACATCCCGTGCCTGCTGGTAGCGACCCTGCTGCTGCCACAGCCGCGCCAGTGAGGTGGCGCTGCGCAGCTCCCAGGCCAGGGCGCCCTGGCGCCGAGCCACGGCCAGCGCCTCGAGCAATACCCCTTCGGCGCTGCGGGTCTGTTGCGGGCAATCCTGGCTCAGCAGGTTGTCGGCCCGTACCCGCAGAATCTCCGGTGCGCTCCAGCCGGCGGCACCGCTGTTGGCGCGTTGCAGCAGGGCGTCGTCCACCACCTCGGGGCGCAGGGTCAGCATGATGTCGCGGATCAGCCCGTCGCCCTCGGCAGTTTCGGGGTCGGCGCCGCCGGGGGTTGCTTCCAGCACCTGGGCATAGTGCCGGCCCCAGGTGTGGAACAGCCGCACCGAGTGTTTCTGCGCCTGTTGCAGCAGCAGTTCGAGCAAGGCCCGGGCCGTCGGCGCGTCGCCGTTGTAATGGGCGATGACGCAGCCGGACAGGGCCAGGGTGTAGCAGATCGAGGTGCCATGGTTGATCTGCAACGCCAGTTCCAGCGCCTGGCTGGCGGTGCGCCAGGCCTGCTCCGGAAAACCTTGCAGCCACAGGATCCGCGCGAGGATGGTCAGGGACGCCACGCTCTGGTCGTACTGCACGCCAAAACCGTGGGTAAAGCGATTGAGGTGGCCACTCTGGGCCATGCGCTGGATCACCTGTTCGGCGTTGTGCCGGGCCAGCACCTGGTCCCCGACAAAATGCTGCGCCAGCACCTGCAAGCGCTGGGCGCTGAGGGCCAGCACCGGTTCCTCGTGGGGCCCCAGGCGCTCGAAGTGCCGGCTCTGCTCCTGGGCCTGCCGGTAGTTGCCGCAGCACAGGTTGACCGCCATCAGCCCCGAGACGGCCTTGAGCTGGCCGAGCAGGTCGGCGCAGTGTTCGGCCAATTCCCGGGCACTGACAAAGGCCTGAAGGGTGTGCGCGGTGGCGCCGCGGGTGTGGTACGAAAAACTGCCCATGGCCAGCTGCAGGCTGATGTTCAGGCGCGGGCAGGGCGTGGCGAACTGCTCCAGCAGGGCCAGGGCCTTGCTCACGTACAGCCCGTGCTCCTTGAGCAACGATAGTTCCTGCCACAGCGGCATGGCACTGGCGGTCAGGCGGATGGCCAGGATCTGCGGGCCGTGGGGGCCCAGGCCCCAATCGAGCGCGGCGCGGATGTCTTCGCGGTGTGGTGCATAGCGGCTGATCCACTGTGCGCTGGGGAGCAGCTCCCAGTCATGTTCGGCCTGTTTCATCAGGGCCAGGCAGCGTGCGGCGTGGCGTTCGCGGGTGGCGAACAACTCGGCGGCAGCGGCGAGTTTCTCCCGGGCGTAGCTGCGGGTGGTGTCCAGCAGGCGGTACGCCACCTCGTCGTCGCCGGCTTCCACGTTCAGCAACGACTTGGCCACCAACTGCGTCACCGAACCCAGCACCTCGCCGGGGGCGATGTGTTCGCCGCCAATCACCGCCGCCGCCGACTCCAGGGTAAAGCTGCCGCGAAACAGCGCCAGGCGCCGTAGGCAGATCTGTTCGCAGGGGGTGAGCAGGGCGAAGCTCCAGTCCAGGGTGGCGCGCAAGGTCTGCTGGCGCGGCAGGCTGCAGTCGCGGCCACGGGTCAGCAGGCGAAAGCGCCCCTGCAACTGGGTCAGGAGCCCGGGCAGGCCAAAGCGGGCGATTTGTGCCGCCGCCAGTTCCAGGGCCAGGGGAATGCCGTCCAGACGACGGCAGACCTCGATGGCCAGGGGCAGCTCGGCGTCGCTCAGTTCGAAGGTTTCCTGGTTCGACAGCGCCCGTTCCAGCAGCAATTGCAGGGCCGGGTAGCCGAGGGCCCGGGCGCGGTCCGGGGGTTCGGTCGCCGGCGGGCAGGCCAGGGAATCCAGACGCTGCACAGACTCGCCCTCGGCCCGCAGGCTTTCGCGGCTGGTGGTCAGGATGTGCAATTGCGGGGCGCTGCGCAGCAGGGTCTCGCTGATCAGGGCGATGGCATCGAGCAGGTGCTCGCAATTGTCGATCACCAGCAGCATCTGCCGCTCGCGCAACTGCTCGGCAATGCCTCCCAGCGGATCCTGGTCACGGGGGGTGAGGTCGAGCAGGGCCGCGAGGTTGGGCACGATCAGCGCCGGGTCGTTGAGCGGCGCCAGGTCCAGCAGGCGGATGCCGTCGCGGTAATGGCCGATCAGCAACTCGGCGACGCGCAGGGCGACGGTGGTCTTGCCGATGCCGCCGGCGCCGGTCAGGGTGATAAAACGCTGTTGCGGCAGCTGTTGCACCAGGCTGTCGATCAAGGCCTGGCGCCCGATCATCCGCGTGCGTCGCAGCGGCAGGTTGTGGCCGAGGCTGGCATGGGGCAGGGGGGCGCTGTGGCAGGGCGCCGGTTCGATGCTCAGGGGGGCGACAAAACTGTAGCCGCGCTGAGCCACGGTGACGATGTAGCGCTGGCCGGCCTGGCCATCGCCCAGGGCCTTGCGCAAGGCCGCCATGTGCACCCGCAGGTTGCCGTCCTCGACGACGCTTTTAGGCCAGACACGGGCGATCAGTTCCTGTTTGCTCACCACATTGCCCGCGTGTTCCAGCAGGATCAGCAGGATATCGACCGCCCGCTTGCCCAGGCGCAGCGGACGCCCGGATTCCAGCACCAGGCGCTGTTGCGGGTGGATGCGATAGGGGCCGAAATGCACGGCCTGGTCGCTGGCAAGGGGCTTGTACTGACTCATGGGGCGGTCTCTTTTTCGGCTCGCGAAGCCCACGGCCACACCCGACCCAGGCGGGCAGTGCGCTGACTGGCGATGAACCTGAGCATATTCCTCAGGTTTTACCCGCTGCGCAACGAGGACCGCGCCCGCTGCACGCCGGCGATTTTCCTCCAGGGCGCGTCGCAGAGCGGTTGCGCGCCGGATTTACGGGGCATTGCCGATCGTCTGCTGGCGGCGCAGGGGCCAGAAAATTAACAACGTTTAACTCGTGTTGACGCGGGCCCAAGCCCAACCATTGGCGGATTAGAGGCCGTGCCACGGAGTCGCCCGGGCGCCCGGAACCGGCAGGGCCAGCCATCGAGGATGCCAGGATGAGCAGGGTGGCGATTGTCTATCACAGCGCGTACGGCCGGACCCGCAGCCTGGCCGAAGCGGTGTTGGCCGGTGTCGAGAGCCAGCCCGGGAGCCATGGCTGCCTGATCGCGGTGGAGCAGGTGCAGGAGCACTGGGACGAGCTGCACCGCGCCGACGCGATTATCTTCGGCGCGCCCACCTGCATGGGCAGCCTGTCGGCGCCGTTTCGCGGGTTTATGGACGCCACCGCCGCCTTCTATCTGGCCCAGCCCTGGCGCGACAAGCTGGCGGCCGGGTTCACCCATGCCGACAGCCTCAGCGGCGACACCCTCAACAGCCTGCTGCAACTGGCGGTGTTTGCCTCTCAGCACGGGATGATCTGGGTCGGCCTGGGCCTGCTGCCTGGCACCGGCGGCGAAGGCTCGTCCCTGAACCGACTAGGCTGTTCCCTGGGCGCCATGGCCCAGTCGTTGCCCGAACACTCGCTCCAGGCGGCGCTGGCGCTGGCCGACCGACGCACCGCGGCCTGCCTCGGCCAACGCGTGGCGCAGATTGCCGTGCGCCTGCGGCCTGATCCCGATTGACCCGGCGCTCGGCGCCGATTGTTGTTCGCCCGACCCACCCACGAGGAATCCCACCATGAGCACCTTTACCACCCGCGATGGCAGCGAGATCTACTACAAGGATTGGGGCAGCGGCCAACCCGTGGTCTTCAGCCACGGCTGGCCCCTGAACGCCGACAGCTGGGAGGCGCAGATGCTGTTCCTGGCGTCCCGAGGCTACCGGGTGATCGCCCACGACCGCCGGGGCCACGGTCGCTCCAGCCAACCGTGGGACGGCAACGACATGGACACCTATGCCGACGATCTGGCGCAACTGATCGAACTGCTGGACCTGCAGGACGCCGTGCTGCTGGGCTTCTCCACCGGCGGTGGCGAGGTGGCGCGTTACATCGGTCGTCACGGTACGGCGCGGGTAGCCAAGGCCGGGCTGATTTCTTCGGTGCCGCCGCTGATGCTCAAGACCGAGGCCAACCCCAAGGGCGTGCCGCGCGAGGTCTTCGACGGCTTGCGCCAGGGTTCGCTGGCGGACCGTTCGCAGCTCTACCGTGACCTCGCCAGCGGGCCGTTTTTCGGTTTCAACCGGCCGGGGGCCGAGGTGTCCCAGGGCCGCATCGACTGGTTCTGGATGCAGGGCATGCTTGCCGGGCATAAAAATGCCTACGACTGCATCCAGGCGTTTTCCGAGACCGACTTCACCGAAGACTTGCTCAAGTTCGATATCCCGACCCTGGTGGTGCACGGTGACGACGACCAGATCGTGCCCATCGAAACCGCCGGTATCGCCTCGGCGCGCCTGGTCAAGGGCGCCCAGCTGCTGGTGTACCCGGGCGCGCCCCATGGCCTGACCGACACGCACAAGGAGCGTTTGAACGCCGATTTGCTGGCGTTTATCCAGGGCTGAAGGCAGCCGGGGGGGGGGGCGGCCGCGGCGGGCGGGGGGGAGGGGGAGGGGGGGGGGGGGGACGCCGCGGCCCGCGCCCCAGGGGTAGAAGCGGCGCGGGGACCCAGCCGGGGG
>NZ_JBLZOM010000001.1:1192180-1373797 GCF_049199125.1 Pseudomonas sp. QD4 | reverse complement strand
CCGGCCCGCCCGGCGCGCGGCGCCGGGGCGCCCCCCGCGGCCCCCCCCCCCCCCCCAGCGCCGCGTCTCCCCGCGGTTCGGGGCCGGCTCCGCCCGGCCCCCGGCCCGGCGCCCCCCCCCCCCCCCCCCTCGGCCGGGTTACTGGCTCAGGTGCGTGCTGCCGAAGCGCGCCCGCAAGCCATGGTTGAAGAGCCCTCGCTGAAACCTGGCAGGGCGTTGCGCGTCGCGGCGAGCCGCAGTTGGTGGCTGCGCCAGGTCATGGGGTTGACCCCTTCGCTGCGGGTGAACATATGGCAGAAGTGGGCCTGATCGCAGAAGCCGCATTCCTGGCTGATCTGGGTCAGGTTGAGGGTGGAGCGGGTGATCAGTTCCTTGGCCCGGGCGATGCGCTGCTGGCGGATCCATTCCTGGGGCGAAAGGCCGGTGCTGCATTTGAAGGCGCGGGAGAAATGGCTGCGTGACAGCGCGCAGGCGCGGGCCAGCTCGCTCACTTCCAGGCTTTGCGCCAGGTTGGCCAGGATCAGTTGCTTGATCAGGCGCTCGCGCCGCGCGCACAGGCCTCCGGTGGCGGGCCTTGGGCTGTTCGGCTGGCCATTGTCGAAGCACAAGGCAGGTTGCTCAAGTCGGGCCATGACAAGTATCCGTGGTCGATGGGAACGCACATGCCGGGTCGGTCGCCTTGCTCGAAAACACGTTCCCGGTGCGGTGGAAAAAAAACCGGGGTAGACCTGGGTATTTTTCGCCCCGGGGCGCGGGCTGACGAGTTAAACGTTGTTAATTTCAGGGTTGGCGCGGGCTATCCGTTACTGGCCATGGTGGCTATCGAGAGCAGTGATTTCTGCGGCGCCGGGAGGCTGCCCACAATGGCGCCATTCACTGTCCCGGAGCTTCTCGCCATGTCTCGCCACCCTTTATCCCTGCGTTGCGCTGCAATCACTGGCGCCCTCCTGATGCTAGCCGTGCTGGCGGGCTGCGCCAGTTCCCGGCCGGCGTTACTGATGGATAACAGCCAGGCCCGGCAGATCGAATGCCACGGTGTGTTCGGCAGTTGGGCCGGGTGCCGCAGCGAGGCCGTGGCGGTGTGTGGTGGCGGGGCGTATCAGGTGCTGAGCCGCAATCGCGAGGAGGGCGCCTCGGAGGCGCAAGTCGATGCGCACAACGCCGGGGTCGCCTTCCAGGAGCGCAGCATGCTGGTGCGCTGCGGTGTCGAGGGGCCGGTGCGGGTCGCGCTCAACGGATGACGGCGGGCACAACACAGCACAGGCGTCCAAGGCAAAACCGCTGCGCTGTGTTCAGGTGCGGGTTTGCCCTCCTGTGCCCGGACCGATTTATGAACCGAAATGACCTGCGCCGCGTCGACATGAACCTGCTGGTGATTTTCGAAGCCCTGATGTTCGAGAAGAACCTGACCCGGGTGGCGGAAAAGCTGTTTATGGGCCAGCCGGCGGTAAGCGCTGCCCTGAGCCGCTTGCGCGATCTGTTCGATGATCCATTGCTGTTGCGCAACGGCCGGGGCATGGAACCCACCGCCCGGGCGCTGGCGATTCTGCAGGAGCTGCAACCGGCGATGGACACCATTTCCGGCGCGGTCAGCCGAGCCAAGGCGTTCGACCCGTCCAGCAGCTGCGCGGTGTTTCGCATCGGTTTGTCGGATGACGCCGAGTTCGGCCTGTTTCCACCTTTGCTCAGCCAACTGCGCGAAGAGGCCCCGGGGATCGTCGTGGTGGTACGCCGCGCCAACTACCTGCTGATGTCGTCGTTGCTGGCCAGTGGCGAGATTTCGGTGGGGGTCAGCTACACCACCGACCTGCCGGCCAATGCCAAGCGCAAGAAGCTGCGGGATATTCCGTGCAAGGTCTTGCGCGGCGACAACCGCCCCGAGCCCCTGACGCTGGACGACTACTGTGAACGGCCCCATGCCATGGTCTCGTTCTCCGGTGACCTGAGCGGCAATATCGACCTTGATCTGGCGCGGGTCGGACGTGCACGCCGGGTGGTGCTGGCAGTGCCGCAGTTCAGCGGCCTGCGGGCGCTGCTGGCCGGCACCGAAATGCTCGCCACCGTGCCCGATTACGCCGCCTGCGCCCTGACCGAAGGCAGTGCCCTGCGCGCGGAAGATCCGCCGCTGCCGATCGCTGCCGCCGAACTGTCCATGGTCTGGAGCGGCGTCCACGACAACGACCCCGCCGAACGCTGGCTGCGCTCGCGCATCGCCGAGCACATGTCCCACCCCATGGCCTGAAACCCAGCGCCTGTTCACCGACCCACCCCGATGCAGGTGCCTGTAGCCGCTGCCACCAGGTTCCGGCCGCGTTCGGACGCTGGCCCTCAAGACCGCCTCACTACACCTGACCTTTCACGGTGCTTGTTGCGGCCAGCGCAGCCTCGTGCCTCGGCAGCGGCTACGGAGGGCGAGGTCATCCTTGCTGATTCAGCCCTCGGAAAGAGAGCACGTACATGCAATTTTTCTGCGGCAACGGGTCGCACACTGGGCGCTCGATCAAACAACGCGGCCCGGGGAGGGGTATCCAATGGTGTTCGAGCAATGACGCGCTCAACCGGTGAGGCGCGGGCCCAGGACTTTGGCCTGTTGTTCCTGCGGGTCAGTGCCGCGCTGTTTCTGCTGTGGGTCCACGGCTTGCCCAAGTGGCTGCACTACAGCGCCGAATTGTCGCGCATCGAGGATCCGTTCCACCTCGGCGCCGACCTGACCCTGTCCCTGGCGATTTTCGCCGAAGTGCTGTGCCCGCTGTTGATCGTGGCCGGTGTCCTGGTGCGCCTGGCCTGCCTGCCGGTGTTGCTGCTGTTGGCGGTGGCGCTGCTGCTGGTGCACCCGGATTGGAGCCTGGAACAGGGCCAGTTCGCCTGGCTGTTGCTGATCCTGTTTACCAGCGTGCTGATCGCCGGCCCCGGGCGTCTGGCGCTCAATTCACGTTTCAGTGGAGTACTGCGCCATGTCTGAGCAAATTGCCGAACCCTCTATGCCCCAGCCGCGGCCGGGCCTGGATGAAGTCGTGACCCTGGTGGTCAAGCACCGGATCAAGGCCGGCCACGAGGCGGACTACGAAGCCTGGCTGCGCGGCATTGTGCGGGTGGCCGGGCAATGGCCGGGGCATTTGGGGGTGGATGTGGTTCGCGGCCGGCTGGGCGGGCTGGCGCACTTCACCTGCGTGCTGCGCTTTTGCTCGACCGAAGCCATGCAGCGCTGGCTCGACTCGCCGCAACGCCTGGCACTGATCAACCAGGCCGCACCGATGCTGGCCGATGGCGACCAGACCGAGGTCGCCGCGCTCAATGAATTCTGGTTCGCCCCCCTGGCCGACGCCGCGACACCGCCGCCGCGCTGGAAGCAGGCGGTGGTGACCCTGTGCGTGATCCTGCCGCTGACCCTGCTGATCCCGCTGCTCTGGGGCCCGGTGCTGCGCCTGCATCCCTGGCTTTCCAATTACCTGGTCAGCACCTTTGTGGTGACCCTGACTATCGTGTTGCTGGTGGTCTACCTGTTGATGCCGGCCGCCACCC
This sequence comes from Pseudomonas sp. QD4, assembly GCF_049199125.1. Taxonomy (NCBI): domain Bacteria; kingdom Pseudomonadati; phylum Pseudomonadota; class Gammaproteobacteria; order Pseudomonadales; family Pseudomonadaceae; genus Pseudomonas; species Pseudomonas sp. QD4. The sequence continues at coordinate 1,370,275 of NZ_JBLZOM010000001.1, read as the reverse complement.
GGCTGTTCGCGCCCTGGCTGCAGGCTTCCAGCGCCCATGAACACCTGGAGCCCGAGCATGGCCAGCAAGGATGACCCGAGCGATCCACGGCGGCGCCAGCTACTGGCGGCCGGCTCGTTGCTCAGCGCCGCGGCGGCTTTCTGGCCACGGCTGTCTTTTGCCTCATCACCTTTACAAGGAAACCCGATGAACGCCGATCTGATTCTGTTCAATGGCCAATTCCATACCGTGGACCGCGAAAATCCCCGGGCCAGTGCCGTCGCCATCAGCCAGGGGCGCTTTGTCGCCGTGGGCACCGACGCCCAGGCCATGGCCCTGCGCGGCAGTGGCACCCAGGTCATCGACCTCAAGGGCCGCACGGTCATCCCCGGGCTCAACGACTCGCACCTGCACCTGATTCGCGGCGGCCTCAACTACAACCTGGAGCTGCGCTGGGAAGGCGTGCCGTCCCTGGCCGATGCCTTGCGCATGCTCAAGGATCAGGCCGACCGCACGCCGACCCCGCAGTGGGTGCGGGTGGTCGGCGGCTGGAACGAATTCCAGTTCGCCGAAAAACGCATGCCGACCCTGGAAGAACTGAACCAGGCCGCCCCCGACACCCCGGTGTTCGTCCTGCACCTGTATGACCGGGCCTTGCTCAACCGCGCCGCCCTGCGCGTCGCGGGCTACACCAAAGACACGCCGAACCCGCCCGGCGGCGAGATCGTGCGCGATAGCAACGGCAATCCCACCGGCATGCTGGTGGCGCGGCCCAACGCGATGATCCTGTATTCGACCCTGGCCAAGGGGCCCAAGCTGCCCCTGGAGTACCAGGTCAACTCGACCCGGCAATTCATGCGCGAGCTCAACCGCCTGGGCCTGACCAGCGCCATCGACGCCGGTGGCGGTTTCCAGAACTACCCCGACGACTACGCGGTGATCGAGCAGTTGGCCAAGGACCAGCAACTGACGGTGCGCATCGCCTACAACCTGTTCACCCAGAAGCCCAAGGAAGAACTCAGCGACTTCAAGAACTGGACCGGCAGCGTCACCCTGCACCAGGGCGACGACTACCTGCGGCACAACGGCGCCGGCGAGATGCTGGTGTTTTCGGCGGCGGATTTCGAAGACTTCCTCGAACCCCGCCCCGACCTGCCGCTGACCATGGAACAGGAGCTGGAGCCGGTGGTGCGCCATCTGGTGGAGCAGCGCTGGCCGTTCCGCCTGCACGCCACCTATGACGAATCGATCTCGCGCATGCTCGACGTGTTCGAGAAGGTCAATCGCGACATCCCGTTCAACGGCCTGCCCTGGTTTTTCGACCATGCCGAGACCATCACCCCGAACAACATCGAGCGCGTGCGGGCCCTGGGCGGCGGCATTGCGATCCAGGACCGCATGGCGTTCCAGGGCGAATACTTCGTCGAGCGCTACGGGGCCAAGGCCGCCGAGGCCACGCCGCCGATCAAGCGCATGCTGGCCGAAGGCGTGCCGGTGGGTGCGGGCACCGACGCCACCCGGGTCTCCAGCTACAACCCCTGGACCTCGCTGTACTGGATGGTCAGCGGGCGCACCGTCGGCGGCCTGGAGCTGCACGCCGAGGGCCTGCCACGCCTGACTGCCCTGGAACTGTTCACCCACGGCAGCGCCTGGTTCTCCTCGGAGCAGGGCAAGAAAGGCCAGATCAAGGTCGGCCAACTGGCGGACGTGGCAGCGCTGTCGGCGGACTTTTTCAGCGTCGACGAAGAGGCCATCAAGTGGATCGAGTCGGTGCTGACCGTGGTCGGCGGCAAGGTGGTGTACGGCGCCGGTGACTTCGAGGACCTGGCGCCGACCCGCGTGCCGGTGCTGCCGGACTGGTCGCCGGTGGTCAAGGTCCCGGGCCACTGGCGCCCGACCTCACCGTTGCAGGCTCAGGTGCACCAGTGCAGCGGCCCGTGCGGCGTGCATGCCCACAGCCATGAGCGGGCGCGCCTTTCCAATGTGCCGGTCAGCGACTTCCAGGGTTTCTGGGGCGCGTTCGGCTGCTCGTGCTTTGCCTTTTGAATCCGCTATTCCCCGAACCCAAGCACCCCCAAAGGAGTTACCCATGACTTACAAACGCTTGAACAAAGATGAAGCAGTGGTGCTGTTGGTCGATCACCAGACCGGCCTGATCTCGCTGGTGCAGGATTTCTCGCCCAACGAATTCAAGAACAACGTGCTGGCCCTGGCGGACCTGGCCAAGTTCTTCAAGCTGCCGACCATCCTCACCACCAGCTTCGAGCAGGGCCCCAACGGCCCGATCGTGCCCGAGCTCAAAGAGATGTTCCCGGACGCGCCATACATTCCGCGCCCTGGCCAGATCAATGCCTGGGACAACGAAGACTTCGTCAAGGCGATCAAGGCCACCGGGCGCAAGCAACTGATCATCGCCGGGGTGGTGACGGACGTCTGCGTGGCGTTCCCGACCTTGTCGGCGCTGGCGGAAGGTTTTGATGTGTTCGTGGTGACCGATGCGTCCGGCACCTTCAACGAAACCGTGCAGCAGGCGTCCTGGGCGCGCATGACCGCGGCCGGCGCGCAGATGATGAACTGGTTCTCGGTGGCCTGCGAACTGCACCGCGACTGGCGCAACGACATCGAAGGCCTGGGCAACCTGCTGTCCCAGCGCATCCCCAACTACCGCAACCTGATGAACAGCTACACCGCGCTGACCGCCAAGTAAGCGTCGGACCGCAACCGCTTGCCTACCCCAGGCAAGCGGTTTTTTTGTGCCCGCTGTAGCCGCTGCCGCAGGCTCGGGCCGCGTTCGGACGCTGGCCCTGACAGGCGCCGCGTATGGCAGGTGAACTCCGGTGGTGCGCCCAGCCAGCGGCCCATCCTCAATTGCGTTTTTGCAGCCAGCCGAGGAAGCCGCTTTTGCGGGTGTCGACGGGTTTGCCCAGCAGCACCGAGCGGCTGCTTTGCTGGCGTACGGCCTGGAGTTTGTTCAGGGCGCTGTTCACCTCCTTGCGCTGGGCCATGCAATCGCGGGTCAGGGTTTTGTCCAGGCGGTAGACGATGCAGGAAGTCAGCGCAGTAAAGCGGGCCTGGGATGGGGTGTCGGCGAGGATGCTCTGTTCGCCCATGACCTCGCTGGGCCCCATGCGTCCGGCTTCGACCTGGCGGTTGCCCTCGGTCACGGTGGCACTGACCACGCCGGTGGCGATCACCAGCAGGGCCTCGGGCACTTCGCCCAGGTCCAGGATCACTTCGCCAGCGGCGTACTGCCGGGGCGTCATGGCCTGGGACATCAGGTCCCGTTCATGGCCATCCAGAGAACGAAAGACCTTCACCTCATCCAGCAACACCCTGGCCCTGGAACTGGGCTCGGCGAAACCTTCGGGCTGGCGCGAAATGCCGGCGGCCTCCAGGTGCCGGTGCGCCAGGTCGAACAACTGATTGCGCACCTGACCCTTCTGCCCCAGTTCGGCGATAAACCCGCTGGCGACATATTCCGACAGGCTCTCGCCGGCCTCCTTCAGCAGCACCTTGGGCGGCGGGTCGAGCAGCAGGCTGTTGCTGCCCTGCAAGGCCCGCTCCAGGGCATCCAGCACCCGCCGTGGACGAATGTGATTAGGCACCTTGATGCTGATCGACACCCCGTGCCGGTTGCTCGGCCGGCTGAGGTTGACCAGCTTGGCCTTGGCCGCCACCGAATTGGGAATCACCGCCGTGGTGCCGACGCTGGTCAGCAGGTGGGTGGCGCGCCAGTCGATGTCCAGCACCTTGCCTTCGACGCCGTCGATCATGATCCAGTCATCCACCTGATACGGCTTGGTGGTGTTGAGCACGATGCCGCTGAACACATCGCTCAAGGTGCTTTGCAGGGCCAGGCCGACAATGATCGCCATGGCCCCGGACGTCGCCAGCAAGCCCTTGACCGGCAGCTCCAGGACATACCCGGCCGCCGCGACAATCGCCACCAGGAACACCAGGGCGCCAATCACGTCCTGCAACAGGCGGCCGCTGTGGCCGATACGGCGGATCAGCACCAGGCCGATCAGTTCGGTCAGCACCCGCGCGGCGTACAGCCACCAGATGATTGCCAGCGCCGTGGCGCCCAGTTGCAGCACGTTGTTGTCGGGCCAGCCTTGTGCCTGCAACGGGCTGACGCCGGCATTGATGATCAGCGCGCTGTACCCCAGAAACAGCGCCAGGCGCAGGGCAACCCGCGGCAGGCGCTGCGCGAAGGGCGCGAGGTGCCACAACAGCGCGTCCACCAGCAGCAGGCAGGCACTCCAGAGCAACAGGTGATGAGCGAGAAAAGTCATGGCGGCACCGCACGGAAGGAGGGCAAAGGAGAGGAGTCGGGCAGGCGACCGCGAAGTCGACGGCCCGGCGTCAGGTATGGCTCAGTTGAGGTGCGCCTTGAGTTCGGCGGCGGCCTGGCGGACCGCGGCCTGGACTTCGGGAATGCGGCTCAGCGGATTGAGCAGGCCGAAGTCGTGGATCATGCCGTTGTAGCGCACCGCCGTGACCGCGACCCCGGCACTGTCCAGCTTGCGTGCATAGGCTTCGCCTTCATCGCGCAGCACGTCGAACTCGGCGGTCTGCACCAGGGCCGGCGGCAGGCCGCGCAGCTGTTCGATGCTGGCCTGCAGCGGCGAGGCGTGGATCTCGGCGCGTTGCTGTGGGTCGCTGGTGTAGCTGTCCCAGAACCAGTTCATCATGCCCCTGGTCAGGAAGTGGCCCTCAGCAAACTGCTGGTACGACGGGCTGTCGAAGCGCGCGTTGGTCACCGGCCACAGCAGCAGTTGGAAGCGCAGGTCCGGGGTCTTCTGCTCCTTGGCCATCAGCGCCACCACCGCCGCCATATTGCCGCCGACGCTGTTGCCGGCCACCGCCAGGCGACGGCTGTCGACGCCGATTTCCCGGCCGTGCTCGGCGACCCAGCGGGTGGCGGCGTAGGCCTGATTGATCGCCGTCGGGTACCGGGCTTCAGGCGACGCGGTGTAGTCGACGTAGACCGCCACGGCACCGGAGCCCAGCACCAGGTCGTGGATCAGGCGTTCGTGGGTCGGGTAGTCCCCCAGCACCCAGCCGCCACCGTGGAAGAACATGAACACCGGCAGCTCGCCCCGGACCTTGGCCGGGCGCACTATTTTCAGCTGCACCGGCTGCCCGGCTACCTGAATGCTGCGTGAACTGACCTCAACCCCGGACAGGTCGACCTTGACCGAAGCCTGGGCCCCGCTGAGCACTGCGCGGGCGTCCTTGGGGCTCAGGTGTTCCAGCGGCTTGCCGCCCCCGGCGGCCAGGGCGTCGAGGAAGGCCTGGGTCTGGTGCTCCACCCCCGGGCTGCCAGCGGCGAAGGCGCTGTTCACGGACAAGGCAAGGAGGCTGGTAGCGAGGACTTTTTGCAGAGTGTTCATGGGCGGCAATCCTTTCGATCAATTGAGTTTTTAGTTGTTTATTCAATGGGTTGCGCTGTGGTGTGAAGGGTCTCAGCGACAACCTGTGCTCAGATTAATCTGATGCCTAATCATGAAAAAGCCGCTATAAAGCGTTTGACTGTCAACCGAGACGTGACAATGAACCCGTTTGAAGACATGCGTATTTTTTGCCAGGTGATGGACTCCGGCAGCTTCACCGCGGCGGCCGACAAGTTGGGGTTGTCCAAGCAGTTCGTCAGTCGCCGCCTGATGCAGCTCGAAGAACGCCTGGGGGTGCGCCTGCTCAACCGCTCCACGCGGCGCCTCGACGTCACGCCCCTGGGCCAGAACTACTACGAGTCGGCGCTGCGCCTGCTGGGCGAGGTCGAGGAGGTGGAGCAGGGCATTGCCGGGCAGAACAGCGAACCGCGCGGCACCCTGCGCCTGAGTGCGCCGCTGTCGTTCGCCCTGGCGCACCTGGGGTGCCTGTTGCCGCTGTTTTTGCAGCGCTACCCCCAGGTGTCGGTGGAGGTCGACCTCAGTGACCGTCCGGTGGACCTGCTCAGCGAAGGTTATGACCTGGTGCTGCGCATCGGCGTGCTTGAAGACTCGACCCTGATCGCACGCCGCATCGCCACCATCCAGCGGGTGTACTGCGCCAGCCCGGGCTACCTGGCCAGCCGTGGCGTGCCGCAACACCCCGAGCAACTCAGTGGCCACGATTGCCTGCCCTATGGTCATGGACGCCAGGTGCAGTGGCGCTTCCAGGTCAAGGGCAAGCCCATGAACATCAACGTCGGCGGGCGTATGCGGGTCAACAATGGCGAGTTGCTCAAGGACGCCGCCGTTGCCGACCTGGGCATCACCTACCTGCCGACCTTTATCGTCGGTCAGGCGCTGCAGGATGGGCGCCTGGTGCGGGTGCTGGAAGACTTCGAGCCCGAGCCCCTGACCTTGTCGGCGGTCTACCCCCAGCATCGCCAGGGTTCTCGACCGGTGCAGGCCTTGATCGAGTTCCTGCGCGAACGGCTGATGGATTGAGCGCGGCCCTCAGCGCCGGGGCAAAGTGCCACGTGCGCATGGCGGCGCCCGCACAAGTGGTTTATATTCCGCGCCGCTCACGCCCGGGCTTTTTTCCGCCTGGGGTGTGGAGTCTCCATTCCCAAGGATTCGGGTGCGCAACGGACCCGTTTCGTTCTGACAAAGAAAGGAAATCAATGTCTTCTCAACTTCTGCGTGCCGCGTTCGTTCTGGGCGCTGTCGCCATTTCTTCCCAGGCCAGCGCTGCCCCTGATTTCGCCGCGTGCTTCAGCCTCAAGCCAGGTGTTTCCTTCGGCGCCGAAGGCACCACCGTCAGCATCGAAAAAGCCAAGTTCATGGGTCAGGACGCGATTGCGGTGACCCAGTCCGAAGGGGGCGTCAGCTCCGCCAGTTTCTACGACGCCAGCGGCCGCAAATTGCTGGGCAACGTGCGCTACGGGATCTCCGCCATGGGCGGCGATGCCAAGGCGCCGCTGATGACCGAGTCCTACAGCAAGGCACCGGAGTTTCCGGGCAAGGCGGCACCGGGCGCCAAGTTCAAGCTCAGCGGCAGCGGCAAGCTGGAAAACCATGCCGACGAGACCAGCACCCCGCTGGAATACGAAGGGTTCAGCGACTACACCTTTGTCGGCTTCGAAGACCTGCCGACCAAGATCGACTACAAGGACCGCACCTTCAGCAACACCTGCCACCTGAGTGCAGAGTTCGAAGGCGGGCGCATGGAAGCGTGGTACGCCCCGGGTTTTGGTCGGGTCAAGTTCGAGCGCTACTCGGGTGATTCGCTGCTGATGGCCGAAGAAATCGACTCGGTGATCCAGGAGTAAACCCCTGCGCCGCCCACGCCTTGCGGTGTCGGGCGGCGTTGCACCTGGGCCTTAGCGCAGCACCAGCGATTGGTGCGTCGCCGCGCCGGCCCGGGCGCCATCCCCCACGGCGATCGCCACCGAGCCGAACGCCAGCGCCGCATCGCCGCAAGCGAACACCCCGCCAACGCTGGTTTCGCGGCTGGCATCGGTCTTGATGAAACTGCCCATCGCCCCGGCTTCAAGCTCGCAGCCCAGGCGCTCGGCCAAAGGGCTGGCCAGGTGGGTGCGCGGTTGGGTGAACAGGCCCTTGAGGCGGATCACCCGCTGGTCGACCAGCACCACATCGGCCTGATCGCCGCTGATATGGCTCAGCCGTTGCTCCTCCAGAGTCACCCCGCGTTTGGCCAGTTGTGCCCGTTGCTCGGCATCGGGCACGAACACGCCATTGGTAAAGAACGTGGTGGGGCCCCATTCGGGCAGCAGCAGGGCGTGATGCATGGCCAATTCGGAGTTGGCCAGCACGCCGATCGGCCCGCCCTCGAGTTCATAGCCATGGCAGTAGGGGCAGTGGAAGACGCTTTGACCCCAGCGCGATGCCAGGCCTTCGATTGCCGGCAGTTCGTCGACCACGCCACTGGCGAGGATCAGCCGCCGGGCGCTGTAGCGCTGGCCATCGAGGGTGTCGACCTCGAACAACCCGGCTTCCTGGCGCCCATGGCTGGCGATTGCCGAGACCCAGGTCACCGTGGGGTAGGCCAGCAACTGGTTGCGCGCATCGTTGGCGATGTCGGCGGCGGGGCGTCCGTCCTGGCCAAGAAAGCCGTGGGAGTTGCCGGCAAAACGGTTGCGCCGTTGCGCCGAATCCAGCACCAGCAGCGTTCGTCGTGCCCGCGCCAACTGCAAGCCGGCAGACAGCCCGGCATAGCTGCCGCCCACAATAATCACGTCGTACACCATGCAATACACCTTCAGTGGGGTCCCTTGAAGGGCTTCAAGGATTTCACGACACACCGTAAGTTACGTGAAAGTTGTCTGTCAACACTCTCGTAACTTCACTGGTTGCAAGCGATACTCGACCCGCCCCGATTCAGGCCGACCACGAGGACAGGATGAGAACCGACACCCGACTTTCCCGCATGCTGCATGTGCTGATCCACATGGACCGCCACCAGCAATGCGCGACTTCCGAGACCATCGCCCGCATGCTCGGAACCAACCCGGTGGTGGTGCGCCGGACCATGGGGCTGCTCAAGGAGCAAGGTTATGTGCGTTCCGAAAAAGGCCATCAGGGCGGCTGGACCCTGACCCGCAGCCTCGCCGACATGACCCTGCTGGACATTCACCAGGCACTGGGCGCGACCTCGATCTTCTCCATCGGCCTGTCCACCGACCACCCGGAGTGCCTGGTGGAGCAGGCGGTGAATGCAGCCCTCACCGACGCCTTCGATGCGGCCCAGGCGCTGCTGCTCGAGCGCCTGGGGCGGGTGACCCTGGCCGAGCTGGCCGAGGATTTCGACCGGCGCTTTCAAACCACCCTGAGCGACGCCGCCGCACCAGACGCCGACCGGGCTTGAGGCCGCGGCTCAGCGTTTGCTGAAGGCCAGGCGCGCGGCGAACAACAGAAACAGCGTGCCGGTGGTGCGGTCCATCCAGCGCATCACCGGCGCTCGTTGCAGGACGGCACTCAGCGGGCGGGTGGCGCCGATCAACAGCAGCGACCAGGCCAACCCCAGCACCACATGGATGGCCACCAGGCCAAAGGTCCACGGCACCAGTGGGCTGCCCTGAGGGATGAATTGCGGCAGGAATGACACATAGAAGATGCCGATCTTGGGGTTGAGCACATTGCCCAGCATGCCCTTGAGAAACCAGTTGGCGCCGCGCTGGCCCGGGGTCTTGGCCGCCGCCATGGTGCTGCGCGGCGCCAGCAGCATGTTCAGCCCGAGCCAGCACAGATAAGCCGCGCCGCAGTACTTGAGGGCGGTGTAGGCCAGTTCGGAAACCATGATCAACGCGCCCAGACCAAACGCCACCGCCGCGCCCCACAGCAGGCAGCCGGCGTTGATCCCGAGGGCCGCCTGAATCGCCTGGCGCTTGCCTTCGACCGTGGCCGTGCGCAGCACCAGGGCGGTGTCGAGCCCGGGGGTGATAGTCAGGAGCGTGGCGGCCAGGGTAAAGGCCAGGAGGCTGTCGGCAATGGTCATGGCAAGGTTTCGCGGCGGGATGTGGCGGGCAGATTAGCACCTGGCCAGCCTGAACCTTTTCCCTCGGCCGCTTTCTATCCCAAATCACCGCTCCCCGGCGCCCGGGGTCTTGCACGTAGCCGGTCATTCGTCGCGGCAGGCTCAAGCCGAGGGTGCTGTTGCCGATCATTTCATAGCACTGGCCTGTTATGCCTCGAGCGGTTCGGCACAACCCGCAAGCGGCCGATGGCAACCGCAGGACTTTCAGGGGGCGCTATGGCGTCCATGCCGGGGGAGGGTGTTTTATCCATTATTGTCAGGAGTGTTGGTCATAAAAAATCTTACCGCTGAAGAACGGGCTGCGATTGCTGAAATAGAAGTCACCTCAAATATTCTGAGGCTGACCACCCGTTTGACCCGTATGCGATTCGCCGCGATTTCCAAGATGACCGACACCCATTGGGTCGCCTGCGCGGTGCATGACGAATTGCAGTTCGGCGTGAATGTGGGCGATGAACTCTTGATCGAGGCCACCCTGTGCAATCAGCTGCGCCTGGCCCGCAAGCCGATCGTGATCGAACACGCCAGCCTTGACCCGGTGTTCTCCGAACACCCGCTGCCCAAGCACCATGGTTTTGAAAGCTACATCTCACTGCCGATCGTTTTCGCCGACGGCACGGTTTTCGGCACCTTATGCGCCCTCGATGCGTTGCCCAGAAAACTGGAAAACCCGGAGACCATGGAGTTGCTGAGTATCTTCACCCGACTGATCGGCACCACGCTGGATCTGCAGCGTAAAACGGTTTGAAGCGCGGTTGGTTAAAACCCACAGGGCGGCCAACGAAACCCTGAATGAGTGATGGGGGGGACTATGGAAGGGTGGCTTGCACTGGCGCTTGCATCGCGCCCGGATGCTCTTTAAGTTTTCCGGTCTTGACTAAAAACCGTCACCCCACCTGCACTTGGAGCTCCCATGAACCTGGCCACCCTGGCGCTGTTCCTTCCGGCCTGCTTCGCCCTGAATATGGCCCCCGGGCCGAATAACCTGCTGTCGGTCAGGAATGCCACGACCTACGGCTTTCGCACGTCGTGCCTGGCTGGCGTGGGTCGGCTGCTGGCGTTTTCGCTGATGATCGCCCTGGCGTCGGCCGGGCTGGCGGTGGTGCTGCAAGCCTCGGAGCTGCTGTTCTACGGGATCAAGATCCTCGGTGCGGGCTACCTGTTGTACCTGGCGTATCAGTTATGGCGTGCCGATACCCGGGTCGAGGCCGAGAGCAACACCGCGTCCCTGGGGTTGCTGGCCCTGGCGCGACAGGAGTTCCTGGTGGCCATCGGCAACCCCAAGGCCATCCTGATTTTCACTGCGTTCCTGCCGCAGTTCGTCGATCCGACTGCACCGATCTCTGCGCAGTTCCTGGTGCTGGGCGGGTTGTTCCTGGTGCTGGAGTGGATCGCCATCAGTGGCTACGCCTTTATGGGGCTGTACATGCGGCGCTGGTTTGCCCTGCCCGCGGGCAAGCGCATCTTCAATCGCTGCTGCGCCGCCTTGTTGTCGGCGGCGGCCTCGGTGCTGTTGCTGGCGCGCCGCGCCTGAGCTTTGAGAGGTGCGCCGGGCTAGCGGGAAAACCGCTTGGCCCCGGCCACGCAGGCGATCACGGCCACGGTGACCCCGAGCATGCCCAGGCTGACCTGTTCGTGGAGCAGGGTCGCGGCCAGCGCCAGGCCGAAGAAGGGTTGCAGCAACTGCAACTGGCCGACGGCGGCAATGCCGCCCTGGGCCAGGCCGCGATACCAGAACACGAAGCCGATCAGCATGCTGAACAGCGACACGTAGCCCAGGCTCAGCCAGGCCGGCAGGCTGATGCCGGCAATGCGGGCCGGGGCCAGCAGCCAGGTAGCCCCGGCCATGACCGGCAAGGCCAGCACCAGCGCCCAGCAGATCACCTGCCAGCCGCCCAGGCTTCGCGATAGGCGGGCGCCTTCGGCGTAACCCAGGCCACAGATCAGCACCGCCAACAGCATCAGGATGTCGCCTTCAGGCGCTGCGCTCAGGCCCTGGGACAGGGCGAAACCCATCACCAGCGCGCTGCCCAGGATCGAGAACAGCCAGAACACCGGACGCGGCCGTTCGCCGCCGCGCAATACGCCGAACACCGCCGTCGCCAAGGGCAGCATGCCGAGAAACACGATGGAGTGGGCGGAGGTCACATATTGCAGGGCCAGGGCGGTCAATAGCGGAAAACCCAGCACCACGCCGATGGCGACAATCAACAACGGCAGCACCTGGCTGCGGGCAGGGCGCGGCTGCTTGAACGCGAGCAGCATGCACAGCGCCAGGAGGCCGGCAATGGTGGCCCGGGCGACGGTCAGAAACACCGGGTCGAACTCCAGCACCGCGACCCGGGTCGCGGGCAGCGAGCCACTGAAAATAATCACGCCGATCAATCCGTTGAGCCAGCCGCTGGAGGTTTTTTCCAGAGTCGGGTGGGTTGGGGTCGATGTCTGTTCCATCAGGGTCACACTCGATTGCAGGGAGGGAAAGGGCAGGGCCAAGGTCAGGATTGCAGTGGCATGACGGGTGGCATGAAGCGCATGCTATGACCCGCTCCCGATACAATCAAAAAATTGTCATGGATACATTGCTCATGCCTCGCGCCCGCTATAAAGCCCTGGTTGATAGCTTCGCCGCCGACATTCGTGCTGGGCGCCTGGCGCCCGGTACGCGCCTGCCGACCCATCGCCAACTGGCGGCCGAGCACCGGCTGGCCCTGGTCACTGCCAGCCGGGTCTACGCCGAACTGGAGGCCATGGGCCTGGTCAGCGGCGAAACCGGGCGCGGCACCTTTGTCCGGGAGACCGCGCTGCCACCGGGTCAGGGTATCGACCAGCCGGATGTGGTGGCGGGCATGCTCGACCTCAACTTCAACTACCCCTCGGTTCCCGGGCAGGCCGACCTGCTGCGCACGGCCCTGCGCCAGTTGGCGTTGTCCGGTGACCTGGAATCCCTGCTGCGCTACCAGCCCCATGCCGGGCGTTTGCATGAGCGGGCTGGCGTCGCACATCACCTGCTGAGCCGCGGGTTGCAGGTGCAGGCCGAGCAGGTGCTGATCGTCAGCGGCGCCCAGCATGGCTTGGCGGTGGCGCTGATGGCGCTGCTGCAACCGGGGGATGTGATCGCCGCCGACGCGCTGACCTACTCGGGGTTCAAGGTGCTGGCCGAATCCCTGCACCTTGAAGTGCTGCCGATCCCTGCAACGGCCGAGGGGCCGGACCTCGACGCCCTCGACCAACTGTGCCGCCAGCGTTCGGTGCGGGCGGTCTACACCATGCCGACCCTGCACAACCCCATGGGTTGGGTGATGGCGCTGGAACAGCGCCGGCAACTGGTGGCGATTGCGCGCGAGCATGGGCTGTCGATCATCGAGGATGGGGCCTATGCGTTTCTGGCCGCCGAGGCGCCGCCGCCGATTGCCGCCCTGGCGCCGGAAAGAACGCTGTATGTGTCCGGGTTTTCCAAGAGTGTCGCCACCGGCCTGCGGGTTGGTTTTATCGCCGCGCCCCTGCCGCAGGTACCGGCGCTGGAGCGCAGTATCAGGGCCACCACCTGGAACACCGCAGGGATGCTGACGGCGATTGCCTGTGCCTGGATCGACGATGGCACGGTCGCTCGGCTGGAGGCGCAAAAACGCGCCGACGCCGAGGCCCGGCAGGCCCTGGCCGACCAGGTGCTGGCGGGGTTGCCGGTGGTGCGCCACCCCTCTTCGTACTTTTTGTGGCTGCCCCTGGCCGAAGAGGTCCGCGCGGACCAGATCGCCATGGAGTTGCTGCGTGAGCAGGTGTCGGTGTCCACGGCCGAACCGTTCGCCACCTCGGCCCATGTTCCCCATGCGCTGCGCCTGGCCTTGGGCTCGCTGGAGATGGGGGCGCTACGCGAGGCCTTGCTCAAGGTGCGGCGGGTGGTGGGTGCCTATTCATGAGCGGCGCCGGCGCAGGGCTGGTCAAAGGCCGGGCAACGGCTTTAGGCTTTGCCCCCTGACTTCGCCAATCGCCCCGAGCCGACCATGAACACAGACCCGCAGCGCTGCACGCTTGACGCCGGCATTCTTCAGTTTCCGGTGTTTCACATGCGCGGCGGCACCTCGACCGGGTTGGTCCTGGCCCGGGAGGCGGTGCCCGAAGACGAAGCGCTGCTGGAGGAGTTGCTGCGCCACCTGATGGGCGTGCCGCTGGTGGGGGACTGGCCGGGCAACACCCAGATCACCGGGCTGGGCCGGGGCATCCCCACCAGCAACAAGGTGTTTATCGTCGAGCGCAGGCCCGGCGAGACGCGCATGACCAGCACCCTGGCGCAACTGGCGGCCGGCAAGAGCCACATCGACTGGAGCGTCAACTGCGGCAATATGTCGGCCGCCTTGCCGCTCTATGCCCTGGCCCGGGGCTGGCTGGCACCCGAGGAGCCGACGGCGCAGATCGAAATCTTCAATACCAACACCCGGACCACGCTCTATGCGCGCCTGGGATTTGCCAATGGCCGTCTGCTCAGCGACACCCGGATCCCTGGGGTAAACGGGGTGTTTCCCGGGGTCGATCTGTTTCTGCACGACCCGGTGGGGGCCAAGACCGGGGCGTTGTTTCCCAGCGGCCTGCGCCGCGACAGGCTCAATGGCATTGCCGCGACCTGCATCGATGTCGCGGTGCCGATGATCATCGTCAACGCCGCCGACCTGGGCAAAAGCGGTTATGAAACGCCAGCGCAACTGGACGCCGATCCGGTGTTCAAGTCGGCCCTGAGCGATCTGCTGGTCGAAGGCGGCCAGCGCATGCAACTGCGCAATCGCAGCGGCGCCCTGATGAGCGCCGATGAACTGCGGCGCAGCGAGACCCTGCCAAAAATCTGCATCGTCAGCCCGGCACAGGCCGGTGGCCACATCAACACCCGCTACTTCACCCCGCAAAGCGCCCATCCGTCCCTGGCGGTTTCCGGTGGCTGCTGCCTGGCGGCGGCGTGCCTGATCGAGGGCACGGTGGCCCATGACGTGCTCAGCGCGCCCCAGGCCCTGGGCGCCAGCGTGGGTGAATTCCCGCTGTCGATCGAAAACCCTGCCGGCGTGCTCGACACCCTGATCACCGCACGCCTGGACGGCGAGCAGGTGCTGATCGACGCGGCGGCCTATCGGCGCAGCGCCCAGGTGCTGGTGCGCGGCAGGATGGCGCTGTACAACGCCTCGGCGGCCTTGAGTGAGGCCTTGCTGGCGCGCTGATGTCGCTCAGCGGTTCAAGGCACAACCGGGAAGCGTGCGATCAATCCCTGGACCCTGGCTTGCAGCACCTCGGGCCTGTTGGTGGACAGCGGCACCTGCAACGACACGCCTTCCAGGCGTTGCTCGGCGCTGGCCCAGGGGGGCGCGGCCTCGTGGGACAACACCAGCTCCAGGACCGGGTGCGGCCCGGGGTTGAAGTGAAACGCCAGGCAAGGCTCGGTGAAGTAGCAGGACTGGATGGCCGGCGCGCCGGGATCCAGGGCCCCCAGCCAACGTTCCAGTTTCAGCAGTTCCTGGGTGGTCAGGCAGGGGTCGACAAAGCTCCAGCTGCCGCGCGGGTCTTCGATCCGGCCGCGAACCTGCAGCCAGTTGGCATCCAGGCGATCCGTGTGCCCGGGGAACTGATAGTTCTCGATCTCCAGCAGCACATGGCAGGTCGGCAGGTCGAACAGTTCCAGGGCCATAGCGGCTCGATCCTTGAGTGACGGTGGGGTTCAGTCTGGCAAAAACTGCGGCACCTGCTTGCGCAGGATCTCGATCAACTCCGGGGCCATGAACTCGAAATCATCGGGGATGTTCAGGCAGATGATCTTTTTGTCCCGCAGGTGCGGCTTGAATTTGCTCGACAGTTTGCTGCGGTGCCGGGGTTCCATGACCAGGATCAGGTCCGCCCACTCCAGAAGTTCCGGGCACACCGGCACCTGGGCATCGTGGTTGATCCCGGCCGAGGCGGTCTCGACCCCCGGCCAATCGGCGAACACCTGCTCGGCAGTGGGGCTGCGCAGGCGGTTCTGACTGCAGATAAACAACACATTGACCATCCGATGGCTCCTTGAAAAAAACAGGGTCGTGCGTCAGGCCTATCAGTGGGCAGCCAGCGCTTCAGGTGGGGCGAGGGTGCTGGCTGCTGCTGGGCCGGCCGGCGCTGCGCAGCGGCCAAGCAATGGGGCCGTAGCGCAGGCGGTTTTCCTGTCAGGTATCGGTATTGACGTCGTCCCATTCCTGACCCATGTAGCCCATCAACCAGTTGAATGCGTAGTGGCGTTCATAGGTCACGCTGGCGTCGAGGCCGGCCGGGGGCGCGGTGTTTTTCATGCGGGCTTCGACCACATTCCAGTCATAGCGGTAGGTGCGGTCGGTCTGGTCGAGGACTTCTTGCAGCGGGCGCGGCTTGGCGTCGGCGATAAACTCCTCAGGGGTGCGCTTGAGCATGATGGCCGCGGCGCTGTTGACGTCGCAGACGTTCTGCGGCTTGTCCAGGGTGTCGACATAGCCCAGGGCCCAGAGCAGGACCCAGGCCGATTCGTAGCGCCAGGAGAACTTGATGCGCTGCTCTTCGGAGGGCTGGGGGTTGGCGATAAACAGGCTTTCTTCCGGGGTAAAGCGCGGGGTCAGGTTGTAACCCTCAACCAATTTGTCCACCGTCGGCTGGTCCAGGCCGCTGCCCTTGGCCGAGACCACCAGCAAGGCCATGGCGCGGTAGGCGACGGCATCAGTGCTGCGCGGGTGGGCGTTGGCTTGGGTGGCGATCGCCGGCAGGCCCGCCGGCAGCGGCACGCCCTCTGCACGCAGCAGGGCTTCGGAGCGCTCCTTGCGGGCGCTGCCCTCGGCCGAGACCTGCTGGTCCATGGCGTGGATCTGCTGCTTGCGCTCTTCGAAGGACTTGGTCTGGGCCTGAGCCAGCGAACCGTGGAGGGTGGCCGCGGCCAGCAGCAGGCCAGCCAGGGTGTTGTTGCGGGAGATAAAGGCCATTCGAGGGATCTTCTTCCTTGTTGGATAAGGGGTGTGGCTTAGCGGTAATGGGTTTGGCAGGCCTGTTCGGGATAGAGCTGCTTGAGTCGCTCCAGGCACTCCTGAATCATCCGCGCCTCGCGGGGCAGGCGTTCGGCGAACCCCGGCCAGTGCTCGAAAACCAGCTGCTCGGGCATCTCCACCAGGGCGCTGATGGCGTCCCAGAAGGCGTCCCAGTTGCAGCCATACCAATGCGGGAAACCCAGGGCATCGCGCAGCAGTGCATGCAGCTGCGGTGCGTCCTGGATGTTGGCCAGGTCGATCTGGAGCGAGGGCAGGCGGCTCATGGGGCGTTGTGCCGGATCAAATGGTGCATGACTTATGGCCTGAAAACTAAAAGGTTGGGGGGGTGATGACCCACAGCACCAGCGCATCGACCTGGCCCGGGTTGCCGTAGCGATGGGGTTCCTGGCTGGAAAAACTGAAGCTGTCGCCCTCGTTGAGCTGGAAGTGCCGTTCACCGACCCACAGCTCAAAGCTGCCGGCCAGCAGGTAGCCGGCTTCTTCGCCTTCGTGGCTGTAGCTGAGCTGGCTGTAGGTGCCCGGAGGAAAACGCGAATGCAGGAACTCCAGCTGCCTTGTCGGCTGCGGGGTCAGTAACTGGTCGACGATGCCGTTTTCGTAATGCACGCTCATGCGGTTTTGCCGGCGCACCACGTAACCCTGGTCTTCAGGCGCGGTATTGGTTTCGCTGGCGAAGAACCACTGGATGGTCACGCCCAGGCTGCGGGCGATGTTGAACAGCGCCGGAATCGACGGATACGCCAGGTTGCGTTCCAATTGGCTGATGTAACCCGCAGTCAGCTCGCTGTTTTGCGCGAGCTCGGTCAGGGTCATGCCGCGGCGTTTGCGCAGGCCGCGGATCCGTGTGCCGAGAAACTGCGGGCCCGCCGCGTTGCCGTCGGGCGGGGGCGCGCTGGTGGCAGGCGGCATCTTGCTGCTGTTGCTCATGGCGTGCTCCGAACCGTGGAGGTGGGCGCGCCGGGGCGCCCGATCCTGGAAAAGGTGCGGAGTATAAAACAGCCTTACAGCTCCCAGGCGACTTTCAAGCCTTCGTAGATCGCTTCTTCGGCGGTGCGCGGCGCCAGGCAGTCGCCGATCCGGCGAAACTCCACCAGCCCCTGCAGCTCGTCGCCCAGGGTGTCGACGACTTGGTGACCCTGGCACAGCACCAGGCTGTCGATGTTTTCCAGGAGCATGGGTTCGCCGCTGGCGGTGTGTTGCAGGTACACCGTGTTGTCGTCGCAGCCGTACAGGCGCGCATAGGGAATGATCGGGATGGCCAGTCGATGCAGCTCGCCGGCCAGTTGGTCGCGCACGTAGAGCGGCAGGTTTTCCCCGCAGTGGGTGCCGTTGACCGCCAGTTGCACCTGATGCCCGGCGCGCACCAGACGTTCGGCGATGCCGGGGCCGATCCAGTCGCAGCGCCAGTCCACCACCACCACCGAACGCCCCAGTTGCACCTCGTCGCGCAGCACCTGCCAGGCATCCACCACTTGCAGTTCGCCGCCACGCTCGAAGGCTGGCCAATAGGGCTCGGCGCCGGTGGCAATGATCACCAGGTCCGGGCGCTCGCGTTCCACCAGCGCCCGGTCGACCCGGGTATTGCGCACCACCCGCACCCCGGCCAGTTGCATCTCGCGTTGCAGGTTGGTGCTGGCGCCGCCGAACTCGCTGCGCCGTGGCAGCAACTGCGCCAGCAGCACCTGGCCGCCCAGTTGCGCACTGGCCTCGTAGAGCGTGACCTCATGCCCCCGTTGCGCGGCCACCGCGGCGGCCTTCATCCCGGCCGGGCCGCCGCCGGCGACCATGATTCGCTTGGGACGGGCGCTGCTGTGCAAGGTACCGAATTGCAATTCGCGCCCGGTTTCCGGGTGCTGGATGCAGGAAATCGGCAAGCCTTTATGGAAGTGGCCGATGCAGGCCTGGTTGCAGGCGATGCAGGCGCGCACATCTTCAGCGCGCCCGCTGTCGGTCTTGTTGGGCATTTGCGGGTCGCAGATCAGTGCACGGGTCATGCCGCACACGTCGGCCTGGCCACGGGCCAGGATCAGTTCGGCTTCCTGGGGCTGGTTGATGCGCCCGGTGACAAACAGCGGAATCTGCAGGCCGGCCTTGAAGGTCCCGGCCTCTCGGGCCAGGTACGCGGCCTCGATCGCCATCGGCGGCACGATATGCACTGCGCCGCCCAGGGATGCCGAGGTGCCGGCGACGATGTGCACGTAATCCAGCTCCCGTTGCAGGGCCTGCACCGCGGCCAGGGAATCGTCCTCGCTCAGGCCCTCGGGGTCGCGTTCATCGGCGCTGATGCGCAGGCCGATGATGAACTGCTCGTCGGTGCTGGCGCGGATCGCGGCGATCACCTCGCGGACAAATCGCAGGCGTTGCTCCAGGTCGCCGTTGTAGCCATCGCTGCGCTGGTTGACCCGGGGGTTGATGAATTGCGCCGGCAGGTAGCCATGGCTGGCCACCACCTCCACGCCATCCAGTCCGGCCTGGTGCAGGCGCCGGGCGGCGCTGGCGTAACCGCGGATGATTTCGTCGATCATCCCCTGGTCCAGGGCCCGGGGCATGACCCGGAACCGTTCATTGGGCACCGCCGAGGCCGAATAGGCCACGGCCAGCAGGCCGTCGCTGGACTCCATGATCTCGCGCCCCGGGTGGAAGATCTGCGACAGCACCAGGGTGCCGTGGGCGTGGCAGGTTTCGGCCAGGCGCCGGTAGCCGTCGATGCAGGCGTCATCGGTGGCCATCAGCACGTGGGAGGTGTAGCGCGCACTGTCATGGACCCCGGCCACCTGCAGCACGATCAACCCGACGCCGCCCTCGGCCCGCGCCCGGTGGTAGGCGATCAACTGCTCGTTGACCAGGTTATCGGTGGGCATGGAGGTGTCGTGACCGCTGGACATGATGCGGTTCTTCAGGCGTTTGCCACGGATCTGCAACGGCTCGAACAGGTGCGTGAAGGCGGAGGACGGCGTCGACATGGGAAAGCTCCAGGCGGGCCGAAGACGCGAAGGCGGGTATTCGGCATTTTTATTATTGGCCTATAGAAATTTACCCTCAGTAAAAAATCAACTTGTTTTTTTACTTGAGGTTGCAGTAGCTTCGTTTTGTGCCCGCTCCTGGGGCCACCCTCACAACAATAAAAAAGGACCCTGGCGGCGATGACCCAAGGGGGACCTGCACGAGGAACCAATGATGAAATCGAACACGCGCAAACAGGGCCTTTATCCGTTGTTCCTGCTGCTGGCTGCCGGGCTGGGCAGCGCCCAGGCAGCGCCGGACATGGTGGTGGTCGGGTACGGCGGAGCCGGACAAAAAGCCCAGGACGTGGCGATCTTCCAGCCCTTCAGCAAGGCCGACGGCAGCAAGCTGATCCAGAGCGAATACAACGGCGAGATGGCGCGGATCAAAGTCATGGTCGACACCGGCAGCGTCGACTGGGACGTGGTGCAGATCGAAGGCCCGGATTTGATGCGCGGCTGCGAGGAGGGCATGTACGAGCGCCTTGACTGGAAGGTCCTGGGGCATGCCGAGCAGTTGATTCCCGATGCCGCGCAAGACTGTGGCTCAGCGGCCCTGGTCTGGAGCGTGGCGATTGCCTATGACCGCCAGAAGCTGGCCCAGGCGCCAACCTCCTGGGCGGATTTCTGGGACGTGAAGAAAATCCCCGGCAAGCGTGGCCTGCGCAAACGCGCGGTGTACAACCTGGAGTTCGCCCTGATGGCGGACGGGGTCAAGGTCGAGGACGTGTACAAGGTCCTGGCGACCCCCGCCGGTGTCGACCGCGCGTTCGCCAAGCTGGGTGAGCTCAAGCCCTACATCCAGTGGTGGGAGGCCGGCGCGCAACCGGCGCAATGGCTGAGCGCCGGCGATGTGGTGATGACCTCGACCTACAGCGGCCGGATCGCTTCGGCGGCCCAGGGTGGCAGCCCCCTGGCGCTGGTCTGGCCGGGCAGCCTGTATGGCATGGATTACTGGGCGATCATCAAGGGCTCGCGACATGTCGACCAGGCCAAACGCTTTATCGCCTTCGCCAACCAGCCTGAGGTGCAGGTCAATTACGTGCAGCAGATCCCCTATGGGCCGACCAATACCCAGGCGGCGGCGCAGCTCGATCCGAAGCTGGCGCAATGGGTGCCGACCTCGGCGCAGAACCTGACGGGGGCGTTGTCGATGAACGTCGAGTTCTGGGTCGATCATGGCGAGGAGCTCGAAGAGCGCTTCAACGCCTGGGCCAGCAAGTAGTGGCGGGGCGGGCTGGACGTCCGTTGGCGTCCAGCCCTATTGTTCGCGCAGCCGATCAGCCTGGAGAACCTGATGATGAACACCCTTGCACCGCCGCTTGGCGCCGTCCCTGCAACTGCCGGCCCCGAGCGCAGCGCCACTGAACAGCGCCTGCGCGAAGAGCTGGCGGCCTGTTACCGGTTGGTTGCGCACTTTCGCATGACCGACCTGATCTTTACCCATATCTCGGTGCGCCTGCCGGGGCCGGAACACCATTTCCTGATCAACCCCTATGGCCTGATGTTCGACGAAATCACCGCGTCGAACCTGGTCAAGATCGGCCTCGACGGGCGTGCGGTGGAGGCCTCACCATACCCGGTGAACCCGGCGGGGTTCGTGATTCACAGTGCGATCCACGGCGCCCGCGAGGATGCCCAGTGCGTGCTGCACACCCACACCCGCTCCGGTTGCGCGGTGGCGGCGCTCAAGTGCGGCTTGCTGCCGGTGAACCAGATTTCCATGGAGTTTTACGGGCGCGTGGCCTATCACGATTACGAAGGCGTGGCCCTGGACATGGGCGAGCAGCAACGGTTGGTGGCGGACCTGGGAGACAAGCCGGTGCTGATGCTGCGCAACCATGGTCTGTTGACCGTGGGCGAGAGCGTCAGCCAGGCGTTTCTGCGCATGTATTACCTGGAGAAAGCCTGCGAGATCCAGCTTGCGGCCCAGGCTGCGGGAGAGCTGGTGTTGCCACCGGCGGATGTGTGCGCATACACCGAACGCCAGTTCAATGACCCCGCAAGGCCCCTGGAAGAGGGTGAGCTCAACGACCCCGATGCGATGCAATTGGCCTGGTCCGCTCTGCTGCGCCTCCTCGACCGCACCGCCCCCGATTACCGCCAATAACCTTGTAGCCGCTGCCGCAGGCTCGGCCGCATTCGGACGCTGGCCCTGTAAAACGCCGTATTTCTCTCGGGTGGATTACGGCGCCCATGAGGGCCAGCGCAGCCTTGTGCCTCGGCAGCGGCTACAGGGTTAGAAGCGCAGGGTGGCGCCGGTACTTAGCCAGCGGTCGCGGGTCTGGTTGAGGTTTTGTCCGAGCACGAGGTCGAGGTCGATGCGTTGACCAACATGCAGCCTGGGCCCGGCTTGCCAGGCGTTATCGCCGCCACGCTGGCCGTAGCGTTCGGCGATCAGGGTCAGGCTCTCGGCCAGGTCGTACTCCAGTCCTGTACCCCAGGTCCAGCGGTGATTGCGCTGGCCGTCATCGTAGGCATGGCTCCAGCCGGCGTTGAGGTTCAGGCGCAGGGCCTGGATGGGCGAGTAGGTCAGGGGCAGGTTGAAGTCGGCGCCGTCAAAGGCGTGGCTGCGGTTCAGGGCCACGTGCGCCGAGGTGGCCAGGGCCAGTTGCAGGCCGAGGTCTTCACGGTCCCACAGTTGCGCCTTGAGCTGCGGGCTCAGTTGCGTCTCGGACGCGCCGTCTTCCCGGCCGTGCTGCACTTCGACGCCCAGTTGGGCCCAGGGCAGGGCCTGGAAGGTGCAGGCCGGCGACAGCACGGTCTGCTGGCTGGAATGGTCATGCCGATTGCTCTGGTGCCAGAGGTCGACGTTGCATTCCCCCGGGGCGTTGATCCCGCCATCGTCCACCACATAGGCACCCCCCGCGGCACGGGCGGTGGAGAACAGGGACAGCAGCACGATCAACACCAGGATCAGGCTGATGAACTGCAGGTTACGCCGCAGCATCCGTACCCGGGACGGCGGCAGGCTGTTGCTGATGGACGTGAATGGGCCCGGGTTGGGGGCGCTATGACGCTTGGGCTTGAGCATGGTGGAACTCCGTCAGGGTCGGGGCGATGCGCCCTGCGTGCTGGCACGCAGGGGGCGTTCGAAAGGGGACGCAGGTGGTGAGCGGATCAAGGCCCGCAAAGGGGGCACAGCGCCTGCTGGGTTCTTCGTTCATGAGGAAGGCTCGTTGTGGGTGGAAAGGGGTGGGTTATTGCCGGTCAGTGACCGACAGGGTCTGAATGCCCTGGGCCTTGGCCCGGGCCAGCAGCTCTTCGGTGTCCTCGCCGCCGGGCAAGGCAATCACCAGGTCCGGGCGACTGTCCTTGAGCATGAAGGCATTGCGCAGGCGCTCGGCGTGCTTGCCGTGGAGCTGCCAGTTGGGCGGATAGCGCACGATGTCGGCACCGATCTCTCGGGCCCAGTCTTCGATTTCCGCCCCCAGGAACTGGCTGCCGCCGTGAATCAGCACCCGCACTTCGTGCATGCGCTGGAAGGCTTCCAGCACCCGCCGGCACAGGTGGGTGTCGGCGTAGTGGCGCCCGGCGCAGATCAGGATGCGCATTGCTCTGGTTCCTTGCGGTCAATGGTGTCGGGAGCGTCTGCCAGGCCGTCACCGGCCAGGCTGCTGTTGATGTCGCGTTCCCCGGCGCGTTCCAGGGCCGGGTACGCCAGGGCGGCGATGTGGTGATGCACGCGGCGGTAGTCGCGCAGCAGGCGCTGGAAAATATCGCCGGACTCGGCCCAGGCGCTCTTGTCTTCGCGCAAGGTCCGGAAGTGCTCGCGACTGGCCATGGCTTCGAGCCTTCTCACCACTTCCTTGCGGCTGACCAGCTGGTGTGCGGTGGGCAGGTCTTCGCGCAGGAACACGGTCACCGCCAGGCTCAGGCTTTCGAGGACTTCACGGTGCAACGGGTACAGGGTGCCGAGTTCAAAGGCCGAGAAGTGCTCGCCCCGACGCAGGCGCCGCGCCGCCAATTGCGCGAGGCTGGTGGAGAGAATGTCGCCGGCGTGTTCCAGGTTGATCACGAACATCAGGATCTCCTGGGAACGGTCGGCATCCTGGTCGCTGATGCCTTCCTTGCCGATATCCGCCAGGTAGGCGCGGATCGCCGCGCTGAGCAAGTCCAGGGACTGGTCGATGCGCCGCACTTCATCGGCGCTGGCCTGCTCCGAAGTGCGCAGCAGTTGCAGCACCCGGCTGAGCATGCTCGACAGCATGTCGGCCATGCGCAGGGCTTCGCGGGCGGCGTTGGCCAGGCCGATGTTGGCCACTTCCAGGCCGGATTCGTCCAGGTACAGCGGCATCCCGGGGTCGACCACCCGCTCGGGCTCCGGCAGCAGCCGGGTGAGCAGGGCGGCAAGGGGCCCGGTGAGACCGATGAACAGCAGGGCCAGCACCAGGCTGAAGGCGCTGTGCACACCCACCACCAGCAGTGCCGGTGGCAGTTGGCCGAGGAGTTGGGGCTGGGCCAGCAACGGCACCCAGGGCAACAGCATCAGCACCCCGCTCAGGCGCACCAGAAAATTGCCCAGGGGCAGGCTCCGGGCCACGCTGGAGCCGGCGTTGACCAGCGAAGGCAGCGCGCCGCCGATGTTCACCCCCAGCACCAGGGCCATGCTGGTGGAGGGTGAAAGCAGGCCGGCGCCGGCCAGGGACGCAACCAGCAACACCACCGCGACGCTGGAGTGGCAGACCCAGGCCAGCACCGTGGCCACCAGCAGCGCCAGCAGCAGTTCGCCGTCCAGGCTGCGCATCAGCAGTTGGAATATCGCCGAGCCTTCGACGTCGCCCAGGGTGGCGCCGAGCATGCGCAGGGCCAGCAGCATCAGGCCCAGGCCGATCAGGGCGCAGCCCAGGCTTTCGAAGCGTGAGTCGTCCCGCAGGCGGAACACGATAAAGCCGACCAGCAGCACCAGAGGGGTGACGATCGAGATATCGAAACTCAGCAGTTGCACCACCAGGGTCGAGCCGATATTGGCGCCCAGCATCACTGCCAGCGCCGGCGCCAGGCTCAGGGTCCCGGCGGCGGTAAAAGAGGTGGCCATCAGGCTGACGGCGGTGCTGCTCTGCAGCACCCCAGTGATGCCGATGCCACAGGCCAGGGCCATCCAGCGGTTAGTCAGGTTTTGCCCCAGCCACTGACGCAACTGCGTGCCGAAACCGCGCAGCAGGGCCGAGGAAATCATATGGGTGCCCCACAGCAACAGGGCGATGGAACCAGCGAGATTGATTAGCAGAGTAGTTCCCGACATGAGGACTCTCCTTGAACTGTTTCATTGTCTAGCGGGCCGCAACCCGGATCGAGGTGCGGTTGATGGCGCTGCTGAACGCCAGGAGAAATCGGACTTCAACCGCGCTCAGCCAGCCCCTGGCATAGAGCCGGACGCTGAGGGCGGTGAGTAGCCTGGCGCTGTTCGACAGGCCGATCACCAGCAGTGCACGCAGGGCCCGATCAAGTGGTTGCCACAGGTATTGGATCAGTCGCATTGCTGTTCTCCCCAGGGTGTTGGGAGGAGCCGTTGCCGATCCAGGGTGGCCGCCAAACCGGCCGGCCACCCTGGGCTCAGGTGCTTAGAACCACTGCTTGAAGCGGCGGATGTAGATGGTCTTCATGGTCTGGGCCACGACGCAGTAGCAGAGCAGGGTGCCGACCAGCCACGGGAAGTATTCCCACGGCAGCGGTACCAGGCCGACCATCGCGCCCAGCGGCGAGAACGGTACGTAGATCCCCAGCGCCATCACCAGGCCGGTGGCCAGCATTACCGGCAACGCAGCGGTGCTCTGGATGAACGGGATCTTGCGGGTCCGCAGCATGTGCACCACCAGGGTCTGCGACAGCAGGCCTTCGATGAACCAGCCGGATTGGAACAGGGCGGCCATTTCCACGCTGTTGGCGGCGAACACGAACCACATCAGGGCGAAGGTGGAGATGTCGAAGATCGACGAGGTTGGCCCGATCCACAGCATGAAACGGCCAATGTTGTTGGCGTCCCACTTGCGCGGCTTGCTCAGGTATTCCTTGTCCATCTTGTCCCACGGCAGGGCCAGCTGGGAGAAGTCGTACATCAGGTTTTGCAACAGCAGGTGGATCGCCAGCATCGGCAGGAACGGGATGAAGGCACTGGCCACCAGCACCGAGAACACGTTGCCGAAGTTGGAGCTGGCGGTCATGTTCAGGTACTTCATGATGTTGCCGAAGGTCTCGCGACCCTTGATCACCCCTTCCTCCAGCACCATCAGGCTCTTTTCCAGGAGGATGATATCTGCCGATTCCTTGGCGATATCGGTCCCGCTGTCCACCGAGATACCGACGTCGGCATCGCGCAGCGCCGGAGCATCGTTGATACCGTCGCCGAGGAAGCCCACGGTGTGCCCGTTGGCCTGCAGGGCCTTGAGCACCCGGGATTTCTGCAGCGGGGTCAGCTTGGCGAAGACCGTGCGCTCTTCCACCAGGCGGCTGAGGGACACGTCATCCATTTGCTCGATGTCGCGACCCAGTACCGGCACGCCGACTTCCAGGCCGACTTCGCGGCAGATCTTGGCGGTGACGATCGGGTTGTCGCCGGTCAGGACTTTGACCACTACGCCGTTTTCACGCAGGGCGGCAATGGCCGGACCAGCGGTTTCCTTGGGCGGATCGAGGAAGGTCAGCAGGCCTTCGATGACCAGCTCGCGTTCGTCGCTGGCGTTGTACTGCGTACGGATCGCGTCGGGTGCCAGGTCGCGGGTGCCCACCAGCAGCACGCGGAAACCGTCGCGGTTGTATTCCTCGGCCTGCTCCAGCAGGGCGGCGCGGCGCTGGGCGTCGAGTTCGACGACCTTGCCGTCCTGGCGTACCTGGGTGGCGGTTTCGAGCATTTCCTCGACCGCGCCCTTGCACACCATCAGGTGATGGCCGGTGTCGTCCGCGAGGATCACCGAGAGACGGCGACGCACGAAGTCAAACGGCAGTTCGTCGACCTTGGTCCAGGCCTGGGGCGGGCTGAACTTGGGGTTTTCTTCGGCGAAGCGCACCACGGCGCGGTCCATCAGGTTTTTCATGCCGCTCTGGTGGTAGCTGTTGAGCCAGGCCAGTTGCAGCACCTGGTCGCAGCGCCCGCCGGCAATGTCGACGTGACGTTCGAGGATGATCCGGTCCTGGGTCAGGGTGCCGGTCTTGTCGGTGCAGAGCACGTCCATGGCGCCGAAGTTCTGGATCGCATTCAGGCGCTTGACCACCACCTTGCGTTTGGCCATGGCGGCGGCGCCCTTGGCCAGGTTGGCGCTGACGATCATCGGCAGCATTTCCGGGGTCAGGCCGACGGCCACCGCCAGGGCGAACATGAAGGCTTCGGTCCAGTCACCCTTGGTGAAGCCGTTGATCAGCAGCACGATCGGCACCATCACCAGCATGAAGCGGATCAGCAGCCAGCTGACGCTGTTCACCCCACGGTCGAACGCAGTCTGGGTGCGGGTGCCGACAATGGAGCGGGCCAGG
Organism: Pseudomonas sp. QD4; assembly: GCF_049199125.1. NCBI lineage: Bacteria > Pseudomonadati > Pseudomonadota > Gammaproteobacteria > Pseudomonadales > Pseudomonadaceae > Pseudomonas > Pseudomonas sp. QD4. The sequence continues at coordinate 1,343,322 of NZ_JBLZOM010000001.1, read as the reverse complement.
GAACCGAAGTAGGTGCGCGAACCGGTGGCCACCACCACGGCCGTGGCGGTGCCGCTGACCACGTTGGTGCCCATGAAGCAGATGTTCGGCAGGTCGAGCAGGTCCTGCTGGTCGGCGGCGACGCTGCTGGCGGACTTTTCCTGGACCGCGCCCAGGGTGTCGTACTTCTCCACCGGCAAGGCTTCGCCGGTCAGCACGGCCTGGCTTATAAACAGATCACGGGATTCGATCAGGCGGATATCGGCCGGGATCATGTCGCCCGCCGACAGGCGCACGATGTCGCCCACGACCAGGTCGCGCATCGGCACTTCGCGCAGTTGGGCCTGCATGCCCATCTGCTCGCGGCGCAGGACTGCGGCGGTGGTCCGCACCATGGCCTTGAGGGCCTCGGCGGCCTTGGCCGAACGGTGTTCCTGCCAGAAGCGCATCAGGCCGCTGGCCAGGACCATGACCAGGACAATGATGACCCCGGTGAGGTCGGTTTCTTCACCGTCTTGCAGCGGCAGCCAGAAGTCAGTGATGAAGCTGATGCCGGTCAGGGTCATCAGCACATAGATGAAGGGGTTGTTGAAGGCCTGGAGCAATTGCACCAGGGCGTGGGGTGGGTGGTCGTGGGCCACTTCGTTGAAGCCGTCCCGGTGCAGTCGGCCCTCGGCGTCGAGTTCGGTCAGGCCATTGGTGTTGGATTTGACGTTGCCCAGGGTCACGTCAAGGCTGTTCTGGGCTTCCCGGGCCGCACGCATCGACAGCTTGTTTTCGTCGCTGGACGCGTTGCCGTTGTGGGCCTTGGGTTTTTTTACTGCTGTAGTCATTGCGTGTGCTCCTGCCGCAGTCTTGCGGCACGACACACAAACAACTCACCTGATTAAAGACGAGCGAAAGTATGTCGAGCCGCAAGTAAGCGATCGATTCAGGTAGTTGCGTGTTATTGGTTTTAACGTTCGCTGCATACTCCGTGATAATGGATATACAGCGAACCTACTACTGGCCTCTTCCATAACAGGCTCCCATTGATTTGATTTAAAGCGGGCAACAGTAAGTTGCCGAATTCCTTATATAAGGAAAACGCTCGGGAAGAACACGAAGTGTCTTCGGATCAGTGGAAAGTGCGGGTTCCGAGGTACAGGCTGTAGATCATCCCGGCCTGCTGGAACAGCTGCGCGATACTCCGACTCGGTGGGTCCTGGCTGTCATCGACACACCAGCGTTGCTGGAGCTGACCGGTGGCCGGGCAGACGCGCCAATTGGACCGCAGGTGGGCCTGGGTACGGGCGCAGGGGGTGGAGAAGGGCGAGCGTGCCGCGACGCTGCGCTCACGGCACAGCTTAACGCGCATCGTCGAAGCAAAGGCGCGTACGCCTGGCATTACTGTGGATTTGAAGTTCATAACATTACCTCGCGACCGGACTGGCTCCGGTAGAGGCAAGTTACGATGGAGCATCAAGCTCTAGCGCAGCTCACCCGACCGAAGAGTCGAGTCCCGTCATTGCCTGGGTTAGTGCCTGGTTCTGCGCAGAGGCAGCGGCCAGACAGCGTCTAGATACTGTGTCCATTGGCTTCTTTAGTGAGTTGAAAAATGGCCGGTGTTGCCGGCCCGCGCAATTTACTGGCGAGGGGGGTTGAAGTCAACATTAAAACCACCCGGATGAGTGTATTAATTGGCGTCAGACAGGAAATGGACAGGAAGTCGGCTGATTTATGGCAGTGTGCTATTTGTTGTCGTGGTTCATTGCGCCGTTATTACAAGTCAGTGCTCAGGGACTATATCCGTGAGCACTGTTGTAATTAATGAAGGGAGATTATGGCGCGCTCAATTGCCGGGATATATCCCGATAAGTCTGACTGTCGGTGGCAGCCAGTAATTGCCGACCGTCATTGAAGGTGCCGAGAAACGTCACTTCGGTCTGGGTGCCTGCCATCAGGTAACCGGCAATTGCGCCCACCGGCCCCAGGAGCATGGCCCCGGCGATGCCGAAGCCCAGTGCATCCTTGTTGGCGACGGAATCCTGGGTGGCGATTTCCAGGGTCTTGAAGGCCGAGGCCTTGAGCACCACGCCGGGGGAAGTATTGAAGGCGGTCTTCAGCTTGAAGCTGCCGTTGCGGTATTCGCCATCACCTTGCAGGAAGTCACCTGCGAGAACTTGGATCGTTGCCATGTCGAATCATCCTTATCCAAACATTGCGGGACTCAGCATCAGGCACCAGCCCGGCAAGGGGGTCAACGCCAGTGCGATGAGGGGCGCTACCGTCAGTCGGTGGCCCTGTGTCCTGAGCATCGACCCGGCCCTGGGCGCTTGAACTGATCCAGGTCAGGGTTGCAGGCGCTGTTCGGCCGATTATCGAGGCTGGCCGACGCGCGGTAGAACCGTCGCGTCCCTGACGCCGAGCGGGCGGTATCGGTGGTGGCGGCTGCGCAGCGAGGCAGGTTGGGGAGGGTGGGTGTGTGAGTGGCGATGTTAAAAAATGTTAGATTGAAAAATAACTTCACATAATCCGTTCATTGGTGGATTATCTGTTCCAACCTGACAACAAAACCAAGCAGGATGGCCCTCATGTACGACAAGGCCCCGTTGCACCCGCCGAGCGTCAAGGCTCCTCGGTCGACCCACACCCACTCTTTGCATGCCTCGCTGCGCGTTGCCCGCCCCGAACCCGCCGAGCTGCTGGCCGCCGCCTTTGGCGTCAGCCCCGCGGTAATCCGGCACGCCGTATCGCTGCTCGCAGCTCCCGTCGCCGCACAGGCGCTGCCCGGGAGCGCGCTGATCAGCGCCAACCTCTATTCCCTCGACGCGGCCCGCCGCCTGCGCGCTGCCGCGCAGGGTACGCCGTCGCCTATTTCTGGAGTTGCTCATGAATAACAAAAACGTCGGTGTCGTCGGTCTCGGTGCCATGGGCCTGGGTATCGCCCGCTCGCTGTTGCGCAGCGGCTTCAATGTGCATGCCTGCGATGTGCGCGCCGCGGTCACCGAGCAATTCGCCAGTGAAGGCGGGGTGGCTTGTGCCAGCGCCGCGCAGATGGCCGCCGAATGTGACGTGATCATCACCGTGGTGGTGAACGCCGAGCAGACTGAAAGCGTGTTGTTCGGCGACGGTGCGGCGGTTGCGGCCCTGCGCCCCGGCAGCCTGGTGATCGGCTGTGCCACCGTGGCCCCGACCTACGCCGTGGACCTCGGGCAGCGCCTGGCCGAGCAAGGCCTGCTGTACCTCGATGCGCCGATCTCCGGTGGTGCGGCCAAGGCTGCGGCCGGCGAAATGACCATGATGACGTCGGGTCCGGCCGAAGCCTACGCCAAGGCCGAGGCGATCCTTGCCGGCATGGCGGGCAAGGTCTACCGCCTGGGCGATGCCCATGGCCTGGGGTCCAAGGTCAAGATCATCAACCAGTTGCTGGCCGGGGTGCACATTGCCGCCTCCGCCGAAGCCATGGCCCTGGGCCTGCGTGAAGGGGTCGACGCCGACGCCCTGTACGAAGTGATCACCCACAGCGCTGGCAACTCGTGGATGTTTGAAAACCGCGTGCCGCACATCCTCAAGGCCGACTACACGCCGCTGTCCGCGGTGGATATTTTCGTCAAGGACCTGGGCCTGGTCCTGGATACCGCCCGCGCCAGCAAATTCCCGCTGCCGCTGTCGGCCACCGCGCACCAGATGTTCATGCAGGCTTCCAGCGCCGGTTTCGGGCGCGAGGATGACTCGGCCGTGATCAAGATTTTCCCGGGCATCGAGTTGCCGACCGCCAAGCCCGAGTCTGTGTGAGGACCGCCCCATGAGCCCGACCCTTTCCCGCCCGTTGCTGGGCTGCATCGCCGATGACTTCACCGGCGCCACCGACCTGGCCAACATGCTGGTGCGCGGCGGCATGCGCACGGTGCAAAGCATCGGCATCCCCAGTCGCGAAGTGGCGGCGGAGCTGGATGCCGACGCCATCGTCATCGCCCTCAAATCCCGCACCACGCCGGTCAATGACGCGGTGGCCGAGTCCCTCGCCGCCCTGAACTGGCTGCGCGAGCAAGGTTGCGAGCAGATCTTCTTCAAGTACTGCTCGACTTTCGATTCCACCGCCGCCGGCAATATCGGCCAGGTCAGCGAGGCCTTGCTCAAGGCCCTGGGCAGTGACTTCACCCTGGCTTGCCCGGCATTTCCGGAGAACGGCCGGACCCTTTTCCGTGGCCACCTGTTTGTCCAGGACCAGTTGCTCAGCGAGTCGGGCATGCAGCATCACCCGTTGACGCCGATGACCGACGCCAACCTGGTGCGCGTGCTGCAATCCCAGACCACGCAGAAGGTTGGCCTGTTGCGTTACGACAGCATCGCCCAGGGCGTCGAGGCGGTCCGGACGAGGATCGCCGAACTGCGGGCCCAGGGCGTGGGCATGGCCATCGCCGATGCGCTGTCCGACCAGGACCTCTATACCCTGGGCGCCGCCTGCGCCGACCTGCCGTTGCTGACCGGTGGCTCGGGGTTGGCCCTGGGCCTGCCGGAGAACTTCCGCCGGGCCGGCAAGCTGCGTGACTTCGATGTGTCGAGCCTGCCGACTGTGGCCGGTGGCGAAGTGGTCCTGGCCGGCAGTGCCTCGGTGGCGACCATTGGCCAGGTTGCGGCCTGGCTTGAAGCCGATCGCCCGGCCCTGCGTATCAATCCGATGGCCCTGGCGGCCGGCGAACCGGTGGTGGCGCAAGCCCTGGCCTTTGCCCGCGAGCACCAGCACACCGTGTTGATCTACGCCACCAGCACCCCGGACGAGGTCAAGGCGGTGCAGCAGCAACTGGGTGTCGAGCGTGCCGGGGCCCTGGTGGAAAATGCCCTGGGCGAGATCGCCAAGGGGCTGCGCCAGGCTGGCGTGCGGCGCTTTGTGATTGCCGGTGGCGAAACTTCCGGTGCAGTGGTCAAGGCCCTGGGCGTGCAACTGTTGCAGATCGGCGCGCAGATTGACCCAGGCGTGCCGGCCACTGTCAGCGGGGGCGACGAGCCGCTGGCCCTGGCCTTGAAATCCGGCAACTTCGGCGGTCGGGATTTCTTCGCCAAGGCCCTCAAGCAACTGGCTGGAGATGCCCAATGAGCACGGCAGTCAAAAGCGCCCTGAGCAAGGAAAACGCCCTGCGCGAAGAGATCTGCGACGTCGGTCGCAGCCTCTATCAACGCGGCTATACCGTGGGCAGCGCGGGCAATATCAGTGCGCGCCTGGACGATGGCTGGCTGATCACCCCGACCGATGTCTGCCTCGGGCGCCTGGACCCGGCGGCCATCGCCAAGGTCAACCTGGCGGGGGAGTGGGTGTCCGGCGACAAGCCGTCCAAGACCCTGGCCCTGCATCGCCAGGTCTACGATCGCAACCCGGGCGTGGGCGGGGTGGTGCACACCCATTCCACGCACCTGGTGGCACTGACCCTGGCCGGTGTCTGGCAGGCGGATGACATCCTGCCGCCGCTGACCCCGTACCAGGTAATGAAGGTCGGGCACATCCCGTTGATCGGTTACCAGCGCCCCGGTTCACCGAAGGTCGCCGAGCAGGTTGCGCAACTGGCCAACCGAGTGCGTGGCGTGATGCTTGAGCGCCTGGGCCCGGTGGTCTGGGAAAGCTCGGTGTCCAGGGCCAGCTACGCCCTGGAAGAACTCGAAGAAACCGCGCGCCTGTGGCTGATGACCCAGCCCCGGCCGGAACCGCTGAGCCAGGCGGCCCTGGACGAGTTGCGCGAGACCTTCGGTGCCGCCTGGTAGGGCACCGGTATTCACTTGACCCAACGTAAATGCAGGCAGGCCATGGGAGACGCGTCGCGACTCCAGTGGAGACCGGTCTGCCTGAAAAACAATAACAACAGGACTTCACCCATGACGTATCCCGACTGCAGTCTCGTTAACACACTACCCCTGGTCTGCGACGGAGGGCTGGCATCATGAGCCCGCTGATCCTGATGCTGATCGCCGGCGTGGGCATCGCCATGCTGTTGTTCCTGGTGCTCAAGTACAAGTTCCAGCCCTTTGTCGCGCTGATGCTGGTGAGCATCCTGGTGGCGCTGGTGGCCGGGGTCAAACCGGCAGACCTGGTGGCCACCATTGAAGGCGGCATGGGCAAGACCCTGGGCCACATCGCGATCATCATTGCCCTGGGCGCGATGATCGGACGCATCATCGAGCTTTCCGGTGGTGCCGAGGCCCTGGCCAAGACCCTGATCGAACGCTTCGGCAACCGCCGTACGCCGCTGGCGCTGACCATTGCCGGCTTCATCATCGGCGTGCCGGTGTTCTTCGAGGTCGGGGTCATCATCCTGATGCCGCTGGCCTATGGCCTGGCCCGCAAGGCGCGCAAGCCGCTGCTGATCTTCGCCCTGCCGATGTGTGCGGCGCTGCTCACCGTGCACGCGTTCCTGCCGCCTCATCCGGGCGCCGTGGCCGCCGCCAGCCAACTGGGCGCGGACCTGGGCCGGGTGCTGATGTTCGGCCTGCCGCTGACCGCTTTCCTGTGCTACGTCGGCTACCGTGTGGCCGGGCGCATGACCCGTCGCTTCTACCCGATGACTGACGATATCCGTGCGGAAGTCTATGGCCCCCACGTTACCAACGCCGACCTCGAAGCCTGGAACAACGGCTCCAGCCAAACCAGCGCCCAGGCCACCGCGGCCGTGTCCCACATGGGCCTGGAAGAGTCCACCAGCAGCATCGTATCCAAGCTGCCGCCGGCGCCACCACCGGGTTTCGGCCTGATCGTCAGCCTGATTCTGCTGCCGATCATCCTGATTCTCCTGGGCACCCTGGCCACTTCGCTGTTGCCCCCAGAGTCGACCTTGCGCGGGATCATGACCGTGCTCGGCGCGCCCCTGGTGGCGCTGTTGATCGACACCTTGCTCTGTGCCTGGCTGCTGGGTTCGCGTCGCGGCTGGAGCCGTTCCCAGGTGTCGGATGTGATCGGTTCGGCCCTGCCGGGCGTGGCCATGGTGATCCTGATCGCCGGTGCCGGCGGTGTGTTCGGCAAGGTCCTGGTGGACACCGGGATCGGTGCCGTGGTCTCCGACATGTTGCGCACCACCGGCCTGCCGGTGCTGGCCCTGGGCTTTTTGCTGACCATGCTGCTGCGTGCGGTGCAAGGTTCGACCACCGTGGCCCTGGTGACCACCGCCGGGATCATCGCGCCGCTGATCGCGACCCTCAACCTGACCCCCAACCACATGGCCCTGCTGTGCCTGGCCATGGGCGGTGGCGGGTTGGCGATGTCCCACATCAACGACGCCGGCTACTGGATCTTCACCAAGCTGGCCGGGCTTAATGTCGCCGACGGCCTGCGTACCTGGACCGTGATCACCACCTTGCTCGGCACCTTGGGTTTCTTGATTACCCTGTTGATCTGGCCTTTTGTCTGACCCTTTGTCCCAGGAGTTAACATGCCTCGTTTTGCTGCCAACCTCAGCTTGCTCTACCCGGAACACGAGTTTCTCGACCGTTTCGCCGCCGCCGCGGCCGATGGTTTCGAAGCGGTGGAGTACCTGTTTCCGTACGACTACAGCGCCCAGGAACTCAAGCAGCGCCTGAGCGACAACGGCCTGGTCCAGGCCTTGTTCAACGCGACACCGGGCGACTGGGCGGCGGGCGAGCGGGGCACCGTGAGCCTGCCCGGGCGCGAGAGCGAATTCCGCGCCGGTTTCGACCGCGCCCTGGAATACGCCGCCGTGCTGGGCAACTCGCGGATCCACGTGATGGCCGGCTTGCTGCCGTCCGAAAGCGACCGCGCGCGGCACCACGGCGTGTACCTGGAAAACCTGGCCTATGCCAGTGCCCAGGCGGCCAAGGTCGGGATCACGGTATTGCTCGAACCGATCAATACCCGTGACATGCCGGGCTTTTTCCTCAATCGCCAGGACCAGGCCCAGGCCATCTGCCGGGAAGTCGGGGCCAGCAACCTCAAGGTGCAGTTCGACTGCTACCACTGCCAGATCGTCGAAGGCGACCTGGCGGTCAAGCTGCGTCGGGATTTTGCCGGCATTGGCCATATCCAGATCGCCGGCGTGCCGGACCGTCACGAGCCGGACCTCGGGGAGCTGAACTACCCGTACCTGTTCAACCTCATCGACGAGCTGGGGTATGACGGCTGGATCGGCTGCGAATACCGCCCACGGGGCGACACCTCGGCCGGCCTGCAATGGCTGCGCGACTGGAAGGCCCGCTAAACCCTCGATGCACCCCCTGCGCGCCGCTCGCGCAGGGGCTCCCAGAACAAAAACAACAGGACTCATCCCATGCAGCGCTTCGCTTCCCGGCCCGCTATCGGGCTGCTGTTTTCCCTGCTTTTCGCCGGCTCCACCCTCAGCGCCGCGCCCTTGCCGGCGGCCACCGAAGGAGACTGGGTAGCCCCCGAGTTCACCTTCCATAGCGGTGAAAAGCTGGCCAACCTGAAACTGCACTACATCACCCTCGGCAATCCGAAAAACCCGGCCATCCTCTACCTGCACGGCACCTACCGCCCTGGCAGCGATGTGCTGAGCAAGGATTTTGGCGGCGAACTGTTCGGCCCCGGCCAGCCGCTGGACGCCAGCAAGTACTACATCATTTCCACCGATGGCATCGGCGTCGGCCAGTCGAGCAAACCCTCGGACGGGCTGCGCACCAAATTCCCCGCGTACAACTACGCGGACATGGTCCAGGCCCAATACCGGCTGGTGACCGAGGGCCTGGGGGTCAAGCACCTGCGGTTGGTCATCGGCAATTCCATGGGTGGCATGCAGACCTGGATGTGGGGCCAGACCTGGCCGCAGATGATGGATGCCCTGGTGCCCATGGCTTCGCAGCCGACCGAGATGTCGTCGCGCAACTGGATGATGCGCCGGCTGCTGGTGGAGTCGATCAAGCAGGACCCGGCCTGGAACAACGGCAACTACAGCGCCCAGCCGCCGTCCCTGCGCCTGGCCAATGCGCTGTTCAGCGTCGGCACCAGCGGCGGCACCCTGGCGTATCAGGCGGCTGCACCGACCCGGGCCCTGGCCGACAAACTGGTGGATGAACGCCTCGCCGCGGCGCAAAGCGCCGACGCCAATGACTTTATCTACCAGTGGCAATCGTCCGCCGACTACAACGCGGCCCCGGGCCTCGGCAAAATCCAGGCCCCGGTGCTGGCGATCAACTCGGCTGATGACGAGCGCAACCCGCCGGAAACCGGAACCCTGGAAGCCTCGCTGCGCCAGCTCAAGAACGCGCGGCTAGTGCTGATCCCGGCCAGCGCCGAGACCCGCGGCCACGGCACCACCGGCATGGCCAGGTTCTACGCCAGGGAGCTGGGCCAGTTCATGCAACAAACCGAAAAAAGCCGCCCCCTGTAGCCGCTGCCGAGGCATGAGGCTGCGCTGGCCGGGGCTGTCGCCGTGGTGTGTCAGGTGTATGGATGTCGCGTCAGCGGCTGCAGGGTCGTTTACTCGGGGAGCAGCAGCTCGACGCCTTGTTTGCGAATCCCGTCTGCCGCTGCCGGGGCCAGGGCGGCGTCGCTGATGATGACGTCGAACTGCTCCAGGCCGGCGATGCGGTACATGCTGAAGGTGCCGTATTTCGAACTGCTGGCCACCAGCACCACCTGGGACGCCGACTGCATGGCCACCTGCTTGACCTCGACCTTCAGCGCCGAAGGAGTGGTGATGCCACGGCGCAGATCCCAGGAACTGGTGGACATAAAGGCAATGTCGGTCACCATCTGGCGCAGGGTGGTCACGGCCAGGCCGCCGACGCAGGAATGGTTGGAGTGGTCGAGCTGGCCACCGGTGTGGATCACCGTCACCTGCGGCGCCTCCATCAACGCTTGCACCACCCCGAAGTCATTGGTGACCACGGTCATGCCCGAGAGCGCCTTGATGTAGGGCACGATTTCCAGGGTGCTGGTGCCTGCGTCCAGGTACACCGTCATGTCCGGGCGCAACAGGCGGGCGGCCAATTTGGCCATGGCCTGCTTCTGCGGCAGCTCGACCACCGCCTTGGACTGGTGGCTTGGCTCGCTGTGCAACTGGCTGGCGATGCGCACCCCACCGGTTACCGAATAGGCCCGGCCTTCCTGCTCCAGCAGGGCGATATCGCGGCGCACGGTCATGTGCGAGCAATCGAACATTTCCATCAACTGATGCACGCTCAGCACCTGGTGCTTGCGCAACTGACGCAGGATCTGCTCGCGACGTTGCTCCGGAATCATCGGCGCGCCATTGTCGGTGGCGATGTCCTTGGGATTGGGCATTCGGGCTCCAGGGTGGCTTGACTGCACAGGCAGGAAAACGGGAAGACATAGTAGCGAATCCCACACCTACGGACGAGGGATTGTGCCGTGCCGCTGAGGTTTTTTCAGGGGCCAGGTTATGATCCCCAACCCCTGAAATTGTTCCGAGGACCTGCCCCCATGTGCACCCCGCAAAACTACTGCAACGGCCGCCTGCGCATTAGCCTGGAACCTCGGGAAATGCGCATGAGTCACTGGCTGTATGGGCCCAAGGTCGAGGACCTGAGCCAGGGCCGGGTGCTGCTGGATCTGAGCGCCGGGCAATGGGACTTGCTGGCGGCGGATGAGTCGGCATTGGGCCTCGATCTGCGCCTGCGCAAGTACCCCGGGGATCGCCGGGAAGTGACCCTGAACATTCACCTGGCCGACCTGAGCCTGTGGCTCGATGGCCAGGCGGTCGCCGAGGCTGAGCTGGAGGCGGCGCTGGATGCCGCCCTCGACCGACCCCAGGGCTAGTCAGCCCGTGGTCGCCTCGATCAGTTGCGCATAGGCCTGGGCTTCCAGTTCGCCGCTGCCGCTGATGGCTTCGCCGGTTTCGTTGTACAGCGCAAAGTCATGCTGTTCGTCGCCGATGCTGGCGGCGCCGTCCAGGCCCAGCAACAGGCTGTACAACTGGTCGGTCAAGGCGCCATCAATCACCGCCAGGACCTGGGCCTTCTGGTGCGCGGTCAGCGCCAGGGCCTGCAACTGCTGGCCGACCTGAGTCTGGTCGTCGTGCAGGCTGTGCAGGTAGTGGTCTTTTTGCTTTTTGCAGTTGGCGACCAGGGTCTTGGCATCCATCGGCGAGGGCTCCTTGTGCTAGCAAGTACGAGGCTGAGGTAGGGGGGAGGTGAGCAAGTTCAGGCGTCTTCCCGAGGCAGGGTTCCCAGCAGTTCGCGGGCGCCAAAAATCGCCGGGCCGCTGACGAATACGCGAAACCGCGGGTCGTCGGGGCCGCCGTAGGGAATCCGGTCCTGGGTGGGATTGAGTCCCGCCGCGTGCAGCTCGGCATACAACTGGTCGGCCCGGGCCTGGCTGCGGAAAAAACCGACGCAGTGGTTATGGGGCAATTCCAGTATCAGTTGCAGAAAGTAGCGACAGGCCTGGTCTTCATCCTTGGACACATACTCCGGCGGCTCCGCCTGGCCGCGTTCGGTGTAGAACACGCGCCATTGCGGGCCGTGCTTGACCAGGCAGAAGGCGTCGGAGGCGCCCCGGTCGGAGCCAATGCTGTACGAGCGTGGGTTGCAGCCGGCGTCATGCAGCAGTTTTGCCAGTACTTGGGTATCCATGACGCGAGTGTTTTCCTTGGGCTTCATTCGGGGCTGACGCGGGCAAGGCGCGTCAGGTGGACCATTGTGGCCAATCCGCGATCGGCTCGATAGCCCGGCGTGCTTCGGGATTTTCGCGCGCGGCACCCCGTGGGCGCAGGGTAACTGGTAGAGTTTCGCCGCTTGCGGCTACGCAATCCGGGTCCGGGGCACTAGAATCCCCGGGTTGTACCCACCGTGATCAGTTGAATAACGAGTCTAAATTGGCTGCATTGCCAATCTCGCCGTGACGCGAAGGCGTTCCGAGCGTCTATGAACTTGAACTCGTGACACTGCTACAGCCCGTATTGGCTCTTGGCATATTGAATTTGGAGATTGTGTATGGTCATCAAACCCCGCGTTCGCGGCTTTATCTGTGTGACGACCCACCCGGTCGGCTGCGAGGCCAACGTCAAGCAACAGATCGACTACGTCACTAAACAGGGCGCCATCGACGCTGGGCCAAAGAACGTACTGGTGCTCGGCGCATCCACTGGCTACGGCCTGGCGGCGCGGATTACCGCGGCCTTCGGTTGCGGCGCCAACACCCTGGGGGTGTTCTTCGAGCGCGGCAGCGTTGACGGCAAGCTCGGCACCGCCGGCTGGTACAACACCGCCGCTTTCCACAAATTTGCCGAAGAAAAAGGCCTGTACGCCAAGAGCATCAACGGTGATGCGTTCTCCGATGCGGTCAAGGCCGAGACCATCGAGACCATCAAGCGTGACCTGGGCAAGATCGACCTGGTGGTCTACAGCCTGGCTGCGCCGCGCCGTACCCACCCGAAAACCGGCGAAGTCCTGAGCTCGACCCTCAAGCCGCTGGGCAAGTCGGTGACCCTGCGCGGTGTGGACACCGACAAGGAAATCGTCAAGGAAACCACGCTGCAGCCTGCGACCCAGGAAGAAATCGACGGCACTATCGCGGTCATGGGTGGCGAAGACTGGCAGATGTGGATTGACGCGCTGCACGACGCCGGCGTGCTGGCCGAAGGCGCGAAAACCACCGCCTTCACCTACCTGGGCGAGAAGCTGACCCACGACATCTACTGGAACGGTTCCATTGGCGAAGCCAAGAAGGACCTGGACCACAAGGTCATCGGCATGCGCAAGCAACTGGCAGACCTGCACGGCGACGCCCGCGTATCGGTGCTCAAGGCCGTGGTGACCCAGGCCAGCTCGGCGATCCCGATCATGCCGCTGTACCTGTCGCTGCTGTTCAAAGTCATGAAAGAGCAGGGCAGTCACGAAGGTTGCATCGAACAGGTTTACGGTCTGTATAAAAACAGCCTCTACGCCGAGACTCCGGTGATCGACCAGGAAGGCCGCCTGCGTGCCGACTACAAGGAACTGGAGCCGCAAGTCCAGGACCGGGTCAAGGCGCTGTGGGACCAGGTCACCAGTGAAAACCTCTACGAAATGACCGACTTTGTCGGCTACAAGCAAGAGTTCCTGCGCCTGTTCGGGTTCGAGATCCCGGGTGTCGACTACGAAGCCGACGTCGATCCGGACGTGAAGATCGCTAATCTGGTGCAAATGTAAGCCGCACCGTCTTGCGCGTGACCCCCAACGCCCCTCCCTCGTGAGGGGCGTTGTCATTTGTGGCCGTTGCCTTAACCGGGTTGCCCATGACACCCCACGGCGCCCTTGAGGGCCAAGCGGCGACACGCGTTTTTTGTAGCCGCTGCCGCAGGCAGCGCTGGTCCGACACCGGCGGCGTCCGCCATCACGCGTAAATGCGCAAGATTGTTCAAGCCAATAGCCTCCGGGGCTGGCACAGTCGCTGTCCATTTAGGGAATGCAGGGTTCTATGTCCAGCCAGCTTTTGCCGCGCGCCGCCTTTGTGCGCGGTGCCATTGCCATCATTCCACTGTCCCTGGCGACCGCGCCCTGGGGGCTGCTCGCCGGGTCCATGGCCATCGAGGCCAATCTCACGCCGCTGCAAGGGCAGGGGCTGTCGGGCATCGTGTTTGCCGGTGCCGCGCAATTGGTGGCGATCGGCATGCTCAAGGGCGGTGCGGGGATTTTCTCGATTCTGCTGACCACCTTGCTCCTGACCTCCCAGCACTTGCTCTACGGCATGAGCCTGCGTTCGGTGATTTCGCCCTTGCCGGGGCGCTGGCGCATGGGGCTGGGCTTTTTGCTTACCGACGAGTTGTTCGCCCTGATCAGCGCCCATGACCGGGAGCAGTTCAACCGCTGGTACGCCCTGGGCGTGGGCCTGACCTTTTACGTGGCCTGGAACCTGTTCACCCTGGCCGGCATCGTCCTCGGCAAGAGCATTCCCGGGCTGGAACACCTGGGCCTGGACTTTTCCATCGCCGCGACCTTTATCGCCCTGATCACGCCCCTGGTGCGCAACGTGCCGACCGTGGTCTGTGTCGCCGTCTCGCTGTTCTGCTCGGTGCTCTTCAGCTACTGGCAGTGGGGGTCGGCGCTGGTTCTGTCGGGGCTGGCGGGCATGACCGCAGGCTTTATCTGCAACAAGCTGTATCGGGAGCGCACATGATGGTCTGGGCAGTGATTTTCGGCATGGGGTTCCTGGTCTTCCTCAACCGCTACGTGTTTCTCGAGCCGCGCCTGCCGCTACGCCTGGGCAGCAACGCCCGGCAGTTTCTCGGCTTTGCCGTACCGGGCATGCTGACCGCGATCTGCGGGCCGATCGTGTTCATGCCCGACCACCAGTTGAACCTGCAATGGCACAACCCGTACCTGCTCAGCTCGCTGGTGGCCATCGCGCTGGTGGTTTTCACTCGCAACACCTTGCTCAGCATGTTGTTGAGCATGGCGTTCTTTTTTCTGCTGCGCTGGTGGATGTGAAGAGCGGTTGAGGTAGCCTTGGCGCCTGCCTTTTACCGCAAGGGATGCACTGGATGAGCGAGCTGCTGCACGATATCGACCTGGCGAGTTTCTGGGAGCCGAACACAAGCGGCGACAGCCATGACCAGCCTCCGGACGATCAGCTGATCGCCGAGCTGGAACAGGCCCTGGGCTACCGCCTGCCGGCGTCCTATATCGCCTTTATGAAACGCCACAATGGCGGCCGGCCCCAACTGAGCTGCTTCCCCACCGAGGAGTGGACGTCCTGGGCCGAGGACCATTGCGCCATCGACAGCTTCCTCAGCATCGGCCGCCGCCAGCGCTCGTCGTTGGGGGGGGAGCACGGCAGCCGGTTCATGATCGAGGAGTGGGGCTACCCGGACCTCGGCGTCTACATCTGCAACTGCCCCTCGGCCGGGCACGACATGATCGCCCTCGACTACCGCGAGTGCGGCCCGCAAGGTGAGCCGCAGGTGGTGCACGTCGATCAGGAAGGCGATTACCAGGTGACGGTCCTTGCCCGCAACTTCGAGGCATTCGTCCGTGGCCTGGTGTCGCCCGAGGTCTATGACACCTCGGAGCAGGACTATCTCGATGACCGGCTGAAGGTCTGCGAGGCGCCGTTTTCCGAGGTGCTGGGCGAATTGATCAGGCATTTCCACGGGCTGCCCGACACCGGCGCGGCGATCCGCCGGGTGGCGTTGCAGATCGTCGAGCAGAAACGTTATTTCGCCCTGCACGCCGACCCCTTGTCGCAGCTGCTGTACGACCTGCAGTTCTGGCTCTACCAGAGTCGGCATCCGGTGCAGACCCAGGAGCAATACCTGGCCATCTACAGCGAGATGATCGCCTTCGGCAAAGGCTTCGGCACCGGCGGTTATGCCCCCGGGTTTATCACCGACTGGTGGGCCGCCCGCGTTGAAGGCGAGCAGCTGCGCCAGGGCGATGCAGGTTTTGCCCTGACCCAGGCTCATATCAACCGCATGCTCGAGCAGCTGGCAGAGGTGCCGAGCCATACCGACCTGAACAAGGACCTTGCATGAGTCAGCCCCGGGTACAGATCACCGACGAACAATTGCTCTCGGACAACTGGTACATCCTCAAGAAGTACAGTTTCAACCTGCAGCGCCGCGACGGCAGTTGGCAGGCGCAGACCCGCGAGGTGTATGACCGCGGCAATGGCGCGACCATCCTTCTGTACAACCTGGCGCAGCGCACCGTGCTCCTGACCCGCCAGTTCCGCATGCCGGCGTTCGTCAATGAGCACAGCGGATTTCTGATCGAGGCGGCGGCCGGGTTGCTGGACAACGCCAGCCCCGAGCAGCGGATCCGCCAGGAGGCCGAGGAAGAGACCGGCTACCGGGTGCAGGCGGTGGAAAAAATCTTCCAGGCCTTCATGAGCCCGGGCTCGGTCACCGAGCGTATCCACTTCTTCATCGGCCAGTACCAGGCCCGGGACCGCATCGGCGACGGCGGTGGGCTGGAGGAGGAGGGCGAGGACATCGAAGTCCTGGAACTGGGCTTCGAGCAGGCCCTGGCCATGGTCAAGTCCGGCGAGATCGTCGATGGCAAGACCATCATGCTCTTGCAGTACCTGGAGCTGCACCTGATGGCGCCGCGCAGCCTGATGATCCTGGTCGCCGGCCCGTACCGCGCCGGCACCGACGATGACCCGGCACGCCTGGCGGCCAACGTCGAGGCCATGGAACAATGCGCCGCCGACCTGCTCAAGGCCGGGCATTTTCCCGTGCTGGGGGAGTGGGTGGCGTTGCCCATGACCCGTTTGGCGGGTTCCCGCGCGGTGGGCGACGAACTGTACAACGCCCATTTCCACGCTTACGCCGAAGGCCTGTTGCAACGCTGCGACGCGGTGCTGCGCATCGGTGGCCCCTCGGCGGGCGCCGACCGTATGGTGGCCCATGGTGAGCAGTTGGGCTTGCCGATCTACCGTGGGCTGGAGCAGGTCCCGCCATTCGTGGCGGCCACCGCAGAGGCCTGACCCTCATCTTCGCCGGGGTCCGGACGCAAGACCGGGCGTCGGCCAGGGTGGGTCGTGGCCGGGTTTCTGCAATTTGCACACTGGTTCGCGGAAAAAACTGTCTATCGTCAAAGGGCAGGTGAGAGCAGCACCGGGGTCGCCGAGGTTGGCGGCGGTGTCGCGCTCGCACCCGGAGGATTATGGACAATCTCAGCGTCGACCCCGAGCAACGACCCGCGACCCGGACCTCCAACCTGTCCCTGACCCGCGCCACGCTGCTGGGCTGTTCGTTACTGTTGCTGGCGATCTTTCTGCTCACCAGCGGCCTGCTGATCTATATCGCCCTGGGCCAGAACCGCGAGGCCGAGGCACACAACCGTTTCGATATCGACAAGGCGCTGCAGGTTTTCGATAAATCCGCGCGTTCCACGGTCAAGGACTATGCCTTCTGGGGCGACGCCTACCGACACTTGCACCAGAGCGTCGATACCGACTGGGCATTTGGCCGGCAGAACCTGGGGTCGACGCTGTTCAGCGACCTGGGTTTTGACGGCGTGTTCGTGCTCGACCCAAGCAATCGCCCGGTGTATTCGCTGATCGAGGGCCGGTTGCAGACCGCCGCTCCACCGGATTGGCTCCGCGATATCCCACCGCAGTTGCTGGAGCGCGCACGCCAGAGTGCGTCCAGCGATGAAGCGACCAGTCGCTTTGTCGACCTGCAAGGCACCCCGGCCCTGATGGCTGCCGCGGCCCTGACCCCAGGCACCGATCCAACGGTCGAGGCCGACAACGGGCCGGCCTCGGTGCTGGTGTTCGTCGCGCGCCTGGGGCCTGAGCGCCTGGCGGCCCTGGGTCAGGATTTTGGTGTCGAGCAGTTGCATGTCGGCGGTACGCAGGCCGACCTGCCCGCGCTGCGCCTGCCCGACGCCGCCGGGGTGCTGCAATGGGTGCCGGCGCGGCCCGGGCAGCAGTTGCTGGTGCTGGTTTTGCCGCTGCTCGGCATCGCCGGGCTGGTGTTTGCCCTGATGACCGCCTTCATCCTGCGCCGGGCCACGGCGGCGGCCCGGGCCATGGATGCCCACTACAACTCGTTGCAGGCCAGCCGCTGGGCATTGGCGGCCAGCGAGGAGCGCTTTCGCGATGTGGCCGAGGCGGCTTCCGACTGGATCTGGGAACTCGACGGGCAACTGCGTTTTACCTACCTCTCCGAGCGCTTTGAAACCATCACCGGCCTGTCTCGCACCACCTGCCTGGGGCGTCCGGTGGATGAGGTGCTGACCTCCGACCAGGGGCCCTTGTCGCAATGGTTCAAGGACCATGCGCGGCGGGCCAATGCCATCGTCCAGTGCAACTACTTCGCGGGGGATGGCCAGCCACGGATCTGCCGCCTGTCGGTGCGCGAGATGGAGGGCCGGGGCTATCGTGGCACCGCCAGTGACATCACCGAAGAAGTCGAGGCCCGCAGGCGCATCGAATACCTGTCCCAGCACGATGCCTTGACCGGCCTGGCCAACCGCTCGCGGATGCAGGAGTTCATCGAGGGCAAGCTCAAGGCCACGCCGACCCTGGAGGAACCGCTGCTGATGCTGAGCATCGACCTCGATCGCTTCAAACCGGTCAACGACCTGCTCGGGCATGCCGCCGGGGATCTGGTGCTGAACCAGGTCTCCCAGCGCCTGCAACAGTGCCTGCGCAGCGACGACCTGGTGGCACGCATCGGCGGCGACGAGTTTGTGCTGGTGGTGGCCGGCATGCGTTCCCAGGACGAAGTCGAGAGCCTGTGCCGGCGCCTGATCGAACGCATCGAGGAGCCGTTCCAGATCGCCGAGCACGAAGTGTTTATCAGCGCCAGCATCGGCATCGCCATGGCCCCGGCCGACGCCATCCTGGCCGAGGAGCTGCTGCGCTACGCCGATATCGCGCTGTATGAAGCCAAGGACGCCGGGCGCGCCACCTGGCGCTTTTACGCCGGTGACATGAACGCGCGGATCATCGAGCGCCGCCAGCTCGAAAGCGACCTGCGCCACGCGATCAAGCATGGCGAGCTGCGCCTGGACTTCCAACCGCGCTACCGCATCGAGGGCCAGCGGCTGGCCGGGGCCGAGGCGCTGGTGCGCTGGCAGCATCCGCAGCGTGGGCTGCTGGGGCCGGATCGGTTTATCCATATCGCCGAGGAAACCGGCTTGATCCTGCCCCTGAGCAACTGGGTGCTGCAGCACGCCTGCGAGGCGGCGGCGAGTTGGCCGGAAGAGGTGATGATCTCGGTCAACCTATCGCCCACCGAATTCCAGCGCGGGCACCTGGTGGCGCGGGTCAAGGCGGTGCTGGCCGAGACCGGGCTGAACCCGGCGCGCCTGGAGCTGGAGCTGACCGAAAGCGTGATGCTCGACGATGCCCAGGGTGCGCTGGTCATCATGCAGGGCCTCAAGGCCCTGGGGGTGCGGCTGCTGATGGACGATTTCGGCACTGGCTACTCGTCCCTGAGTTACCTGCGCTCGTTCCCGTTCGACGGCCTGAAGATCGATCGCAGTTTCGTCGGTGGCCTGACCGCCAGCGGCGGCGACCATTCGATCATCCAGGCGATTGTCGGCCTGGGCCGCGCGCTGTCGCTGACGGTCACCGCCGAGGGCGTGGAAACCATCGATCAGTTGCAGGCGCTGGGCGCCATCCGTTGTGACGAGGCCCAGGGGTTCTACCTCAACCAGCCGATGGATGCCCAGGCCATCAAGGCCCTGCTGGGCGCCCGGGACCCGGCCGCAGACACCACACCCAACTGAGGTTCAAGGCAGATGGTCGGCGGCAAAGTCCGCCTCTGAACGCGCCTGCAAACGGCCCTTGCGACAGGCTTGCTGGAAGCGTTCGAAGTCGCGCTCGTTTTGTGTGGCATAGGCCTTGGCGTACTGCCACAGGGCCTCGGCCAGGGTCTCGCTCTTGCCGATGTAGCCGCTGATCAGCGGCGCCTGCCCTGAGGCCTTGGCGTGGGCCCGAGCCAGGGCCCGGCCGCAGATCCGCGCGTAGGCGCCGAAGGTCTCGGCGTCGAAGGTTTCCAGTTCCGCCGAGACCTTCATGTCGCGCAGTTGGCGCACGTAGAAATGCCGGCCATTGGGCCCGGTGGTCCAGCCCAGGAACAGGTCGCTGGCCGACTGCATCAGGCGCTGGCCCTCGACCACGCGCTGGCCGTTATGACTGGGGCGCGATTTGCCGCGCACGTAGCCGGCCAGCACCGAACGCCGGGCTTCCTTGAATTGCAGGAACAGCGGCCGCTCCTGGTCGTCGGTCAGCAGCGACACCAGGCAGCGGGTGCCGACGCTCCCCACGCCCACCACCTTGAACGCCAGGTCGCGAGCCTTGAAGCGCGCCAGCAGGTCGCGCCGGTCGGCCTGCAAGGTGCCGCGATAGTCGCGCATCAAGGTCTCGTACAGCGGCCGCCAGTCCCCCAGGCGCATCCAGTCATCGTCAGCGTCGAGCAGGGTGGTGTTCTTGTGCAGGTGGAAGATTTCCGGCAGATCGTCGCGAATCCGCAGGCGGCCACGGGCATCGCGCTCGCTGATCTTGGGCAGCAGCTCGGCGTGGGTGCGCCGCTCGGCCTTGTCCATGGCGCGTTGCACGTGCTCCAGGGTGGCGCGGTTGGACTGCGCCTGTTCCAGCAGGTCTTCATAGGTCAGGGCGTCGTACCAGATATCCAGCGCGCTTTCCCCGGCGCAGTTGGCCATGCTGCGCTGGTAGGCGCCCACCAGTTGCCGGCACAGTTCTTCCTCGACCGCTTCGCCGTGGCGCAGGTCGCGGGCGGCGATCAGAAAACTCGCCACCAGGCGCTTGAGGTCCCACTCCCAGGGCCCGGGGTGGACTTCATCGAAGTCGTTGACGCTGAACAGCAGGTTGCGTTCCGGGGTGGCGAAACCGCCGAAATTCATCAGGTGGCAATCGCCGCAGATGGTCGAGGACAGCCCCATGTCGGGGGTGGTGGAAAGGTCATGGGCCTGGAGCAGGGCATTGCCGCGATAAAAGGTGAAGGGCGAGACCAGCATGCGCCCGTAGCGCAACTCCACCAGCGAGCGCACCCGGCCCTGGCTTGAGGCTTCGATCAGTGGCAGCGGGTCGCGCTTGATCTTGCCGGGGGCGGCCTGGCTGCTGCGCGGGCATTGCTTGCGGGCTTGCTTGCCGAGTTTCAGACGGTCGTCGACGCTGCTCATGGGGGGCGGGTTTCCGGGGGGGCGGGGCAGTTGCCGCTTGGCAGCGCGCCGAGGGCCGACGGCCTTCGGCATCGCTGATAACGGCGGGAGGTTGGATGAAACGCTAGCAGGAATCCGCCGCTTGGCCAGGGCCCCGCGCTGCTCCAGGCGCGACGGGCCAGGGCTTAACGCGATGGCAGGTCGCGGCGGTAAATCGTCAACTCGTTATTGCTGGCCAGGACCAGGATCGTGCCGCAGGGAGAAAAGCCGAAGGCGCGCATTTCCCGTTCGATCGCCAGTTTGTGCATGACGCCAGGCCGGTCCTGGAGGTTGCCGTACAGCCAGGAGCCCGGCTCCACCAGAAGCAGATGCTGTTCCGGCCAGCACAGGGTCACGCTTTCGACCATCCAGCCATCGCTGGTGCCCAGCAGCAGGCCACCGCCGTTGATGCCGCTCATGCGCAGGGTCTTGCCGTCCAGCGGGCCGATGCCTGGGGTTTCCAGGTGCAGGTCGCTGTCGAAACCTTCGCGGTAGTCGCGGGCGATTTTCTCCCCGCTGTGGCAGTCGATCACGCTGCGCCCTGCGCTGGACGTCACCAGCAGCAACGGCAGGTCGCGGTCGAAACCCACTTCCAGCAGGCTGCCGGCGGCCATCTCGGTGACGAGCTTCCAGGGCAGCGGCGCGGGGCTGAGCGGCATCTGCGCGACCTTGTGGCGTATGGCATCGAGGGAGTCTTGGGGCATATCGAATAGTCCGCTGGGCAAGGGGGCGATGGTGGTGGCCGGCGCCGGGCCGGTTAGGGGAGCCTGCGCAGCTCAGGGCGCCCCGGGGGGGACGAAAGCAAGGCCGCCCATGCATTTACCAGACTCGGGGCCGGGCCTGCAATTTTTTACAAGCCGGGGGCGGTATCGACTCAGTAGCCTGGGGGTCTATTTCCTGCTGTCAAAAAAGGCTGATCCGATGCTGCATATCCGCACCCCGTTGATTCTTCACCCCGGCCTTTCGAGCCCGACCCGGCGCATCTGGCTCAAGCTGGAAAACCTGCAACCCAGCGGCTCGTTCAAGATGCGCGGCATGGGCCTGATGTGCAGCCAGGCGGCGGAGCAGGGCAAGCGTCGGGTGATCTGTGCCTCGGGTGGCAATGCCGGGCTGGCCACGGCCGTGGCGGCCACCCGCCTGGGCCTGGGCGCCTGCATCGTGGTGCCCGATACCACCTCGCCGATGACCCGGCAACGGATCGCCGCCATCGGCGCCGAAGTGATCGTCCACGGCTCGGTCTGGGACCAGTCCAACCAACTGGCCCTGGAGCTGGCCGAAGACCCGGACAGCCAGTACGTGCCGGCCTTCGATCACCCGATCCTGTGGCAGGGGCACAGCAGCATGGTCGATGAAATCCTCGAAGACTGCCCTCAGGTCGACACCCTGGTCGCCTCGGTGGGCGGTGGTGGCCTGCTTGCCGGGCTGCTCACCGGGCTCAAGCGCCATGGCCGCACCGATTGCCGCATCGTCGCCTGTGAAACCCAAGGCGCGGCGTCCTTTGCCGCAGCGCTCGCGGCCGGGCATCCGGTGCAGCTGGATGAGGTCAAGACTGTCGCCAGCACCCTGGCCGCACGTCAGGTGGCACTCGGGCCGGTGCAGATGATCGCTGAGTTCCAGCACCGCAGCGTGGTGCTGTCGGATGCCGAGGCAATCATGGGCGTGGTGCGCTACGCCGATGATCTGCGGCAATTGGTCGAACCCTCCTGCGGCGTGTCGCTGGCGGTGGCCTACCTCGATCACCCGGCCCTGGCCGAAGCTCGGGATGTGGTGATTGTGGTGTGCGGCGGGGTGAGTATCAGCGCGCAGCAGGTTGTCGACTGGCAGGTGCCTGCCGCCATCCATCAGTAATCCGACGGCGCGACCTTGTAGGCCAGCTTGAACGCCCGGTTGAAGTGGCTCTGGTCGTAAAAACCGACCTCGGCCGCGACCTGGGCGATGCTCTGGCGCCCGCTGGCGAGCAAGCGGCAGGCGCTTTCCAGGCGCAGCCGCAGCAGCCAGGCGTAGGGCGTGATGCCGGTGGTCTTGGAAAACCGCCGCAGAAACTGAAAGCGGCTCAGCCCGCAGAGGTCGGCCAGGTCCTCCAGGCTGATCTTCTGCGCCAGGTGCGCGTGGCAGAAATCCAGCAGCGTGGCCCATTGTCGGTGGCCGAGTTTTTCATCGATCGCCTCCGGCTTGACGCTCTGGGAGTGCTCCAGCAGTGATTTGACCAGGTGCAGCAGTTGCTCATCGGTGGCCAGGGCCGACATCGATGAGTTGCCCGCCAGGCTCTGGTGCACCAACGCCAACTGCTGCCACCACTGGGGCGCGCGAATCAGCGCCGGTCGCAGGTGCAGCGGCTGATCGTCGCCACTGATGTCCCGGACCATGGCCGTCATCAGCTCGGCGCTGATGCGAAATGTCTTCAGGGTGTGAATCGCGCCACTGGCGGTATCGCCCGCGCCGTCGTGGATTTCGTGGGCCGGCATGAACGACACCGAACCCCGCTCCAGGCACGCTGACGTGCCGCGATAACCAATCTTCTCCATGCCCCGGGTCACCAGGCCGACGTGAAAGTCGAGGTGGAAGTGGCGCTTGAAACAAAAACCGCCGAGGTCGGCTTCACCCAGCACCAGCCCCGGGGTTTGCGTGACCTGATGGTATTGAACGCGGCCTGGCATGGGGGACTCTGGGGTTTTCTCGGGGCGGGGGAGCGATCATAAACCAGCCGGGGCAGGGCGCGACACCAGCAGATTACGGAGTGCTAGGCAGGGTTTGAAATTACGCGTCACGCAGCAAGTCGCGAGAGTTGAGGAGTTCGTAGGCGATTTCCGGGTTTTTTTCCAGGCCGCGGCGAATGGCGGCGGGGATTGACTGGCGGGTCTTGCGGCATAGGCCCGGCAGCTCGTCGATATGGATGCCGATGCCGCGCATGCTGCGCACCTCGTTGAAGCCCGGGGCGATCTCCAGGCGGATGCCCAATTGCTCGTAGAGCCGGCGTTGCAGGAATTCGAGGTCCTGCAGGCTCTTGAGGTTTTCCAGGCGCTCGAGCAGGCGCTTTTCTTCCTGGCGGGTCAGGCCGAGGATGCGCAGGTCCGCCTCGGGTTGGTCGAGCAGGCGCTCGCGCTCGCAGATGCAGGCACCGGGTGGGCAGGGTTGACGGAGCGGGGGAATGGGCGTCATGGGGCCAATCATAGCCACCTGTTATCGGCTTTGCCCATGGGCAGCGGAGAAAGCCCCGACGACACATTGTGCTCGGCTCCGGGTTTGGCTAATCTCGCGCAAACCCGCATAAGCAGGCACAAACATGCACAGTGAACATTCCCTCGCCGAACTGCCTTCCCTGCGTCGGCAGAAAATCCTGCTGCTGCTCGAACGCGACGGCAAGGTCATGGCCGCGCAGTTGAGCCAGCATTTCGCCGTGTCCGAAGACACCATCCGCCGCGACCTGGCTGAACTGGCCAGCGCCGGCCTGGTGCAGCGGGTGCATGGCGGCGCGCTGCCGCGTCCGCGGGACACCGGCAAGGACTACCTGACGCGCATGGGGGAAGTCAGCGAGATCAAGCGTCAGCTGGCGCAACACGCGGCGCGACGGGTGGAGGATGGGCAGATCGTGCTGTTCGATTCCGGCACCACCACCCTGATGATCGCCCAGTCCCTGGCGCCCCGGCTGACGATCACCGCTGTCACTGCCTCACCGATGATCGCCATGACCCTGGCCGAACACAGCGGGATCAAAGTGATTCTTGCCGGTGGCCAGCTCAACCCGATTACTATGGCGGCCACCGGCCACGAGGCGCTGCGGCTGATCCAGGGCATCAAGGCCGACCTGCTGTTCACCGGGGTCTGCGCGATCCACCCCCAGGTCGGTATCAGCACGTTGCATTTCGATGAACTGCCGCTCAAGCAGGCCATGCTCGACAGTGCGTCCCAGGTCATCGCGGTCACCACCGCCGACAAACTGGGTGCCGTCGAGCCCTTTGTCGTCGCGCCCTGCAACCGACTGCACAGCATGATCACCGAGCGCTACCTGGCCTCGGGTGATATCGAGGCGTATCGGCAGCAGGGGATCGAGGTGCTGCAGGTGGATGGCTGAGGGCGTGGCGGTGGAGCCTGGCAGGGCGGTACTCGGGATCAGCGGATCAAACAGGCAGGGAGCGGGTCAACGTGGTGGCTGACGGCAAGAAATACGCAAGTCCCCAGGCAACGGGCGGCGCGGGAAACAGCTTTGAACATCGGGTCCAGGCCTATTACCTGTTGCTGCTGATAAATGGCCATCCGACCGGCCTGGGCCTTGGGCCGCTGGTGCAGATTCAGTTCCAGGGCCAGATGTCCGGCCTGGCCACCGATGACATCATCTGCACCCATCAGCTTGGAGATACCCGGACCCGGGTCTATATGCAGTGCAAGATCACCTTGCATGCCCGGGCCTCCGATAGCGCTTTCTGCAAGGCGCTGACCGGGGCCTGGGGCGACTTTGCGGGGGGCAGTGATAGCGACGGAGGGTCTTTTACCCGCGGCGTCGATCGGCTGGTGCTGGTCTATGATCCGGCGACCTCGAGCGAGTCCATGAAAGACGCCGCGCACGTGACCGAACTGGCAAGAGCCTCCGTCGGTGCACAGGATTTCGTGCACAAGTGCACGTACAAAAAAACCAGCAAGATGCTGGACACCATCAGGACCGTGGTCATGCCGCAGGCCCAGGGCGGCGAAGAGGAAGCCACGCAGCTCTGGGCGTTCTTGAAGTCGCTGTGGTTTTACCGTCACGACCTGAACGCCGAAGGCTCAGTGGAAAACAGCGCCATTATGGCGATGATTGCCGGCCACTTTGGCGCCGAGCTATCGCCTACATTTATCTGGGCGAGGTTGGTGTTGCTGGCGACGCAATTGAATCGCAATGGCGCAACCGTGGACCGACAGACGATCCTGGAGCATCTCGGCCCCGAGCTGGCCACCCGCACCGAGCCTGGCCCAGGCCGGGTGAACGTGCGTGCGGCCAGCCCGTTCCTGCTTCCATCCAGCGCTGGTCTGCCGGGGATTGCGCGCTTCCCATTCAATTCGCCGCTCCAGGCTTTCGAGAAAATACCCGAGCTTCAGGGGTTCGATTTCCATGGGGTGACCGCCGAGCCGGTGTCGGCCTTGCAGGCATTGCGCGGGCTGAGGGTGCGCGCCTATTTCGAAGAGGACCGCATCAGCGCGTCCCGGGTGTTCCAGGACGCTTTACGGCGCAGCCTCTGGGCGCTGGACAGCATGGCCGGCAGTTTTGATGATAAAGCCTGCCTGGCGTTGTTTGTGCTGCTCAATGCTGACAATCCGCGGTTGCAGCATCAGGCGGTGTTGTGGGCGAGGGGTTATCGGATCAGCGACCTGAAAGCGTCGAACGAGGTGGTGGAGTCTCTTGAGAAAATCGATTTCTACTTCAATCGCGGCGTCTTCGGTCGGGAGTGGCGGTTGCAGGATGCCGAAAGAGCCAGGGTGATCCGGTCTGGGGTTCGTGAGTTGCGCACGTTCGATATTACCCGTGAGCTGCAAGCCAAGTCTTTCAGGGCTATGACCGGACAACCCGAGCCACCTGAGTGCGAAGATCCGCAGGAGTTGGACCGCTTCTGGTCCATGCGCTGGAATGCATTCGATCTCGGCTACGACTATCGCCATCCTGAGCACCACACCGCCTCCCAGGCAGGGATTGCCGGGGTCGTCACATTCGAGGCCCTGATGCGGGTGGTGCAGGGTGGTTGCGTCAGTGAAGCCCTGGGCCACTACGAACTGTGCACGTCGGAACTGACGTTTGATCGCTTGCTCAGTGCCCGGGTCGATCTGGCGGCCCACGTAACTAGGGGTATGCAGCGCTTGTCGGGCAATGACTCTCTGGTGCTGGCCGAACTGGACAAGCTGTTGGAAGCCAGCCTGGCCGGTGCCGAGGCGGGCTTGTCCAGGGGCCGCTTGACGGTATTGCCCGTGCCAAGGGAGTTCCGATTGTTAGCCGATGAGGTGTTTGACCTGGACTTCGAAAACATCAGCCTGCTGCCGGCTTTCGAAGAACAAGCCCGGGCCGCCCATGGGGCCACCCGCAGCGAGCAACTGGAGTTCGTGGCGGAGTCGGTCAGGCACCGCCCGCCGTACACCGCGCCCTATACCCTGATGGGCAGCGGCAGCCTGTATGCCGACTTGATCCTGGCCAGGATGTTGCGCAGCAAGTTGTTCGCCAACAGCCGCAGCGAAGGCGAGGCGGCCAATATGCATGGGCTTGGGGTCGAGCAGTTGCGCATCACCAAGGTCTTTGATTAGTCCACGGTCTGGCGTTCCAGGCTGGCGGCAATCAGCGTCGCCAATTGCTCGACCTCCGGCGCTGGCCGTTGCTGCGCGCGGTGCAGCCTGTAGCCCAGGGTCGGCAGCGGCGGCAGGCCGTCGAGAACCTGCAGATGAGCGGGAAGGCCGATGCGGGTGCGCAGGGTGACGCCCAGCCCGGCGCTGACGGCGGCCCACAGGCCGCTGACGCTGGGACTGGTCAGGGCGATGCGCCAGGGGATGCGGGCCTGGTCCAGGGCCTGGGTCGCGGCGCTGCGCAGCACGCAGGGTGCATCGAACATCACCAGGGGTAACGGCGACTCCTGTGATGCCGGCAGTTCGGGCAGTTCCCGAGTACCGATCCAGTGCATTTGCGCGGCGCCCAGGGGCTGGCAGTGGGCGGTGCGTGCTCCGCTGTCCCAGGCCAGCGCCAGGTCCAGGCGGGCGCTGTCGACCAGGCTCAGCAGTTCGGTGTTGCGGGCGATGCGCACCTCCAGGGTGACCCGAGGATGGACCTTGGCAAAACGCCGCAGTACATCGCTGAGCAGGTGTTCGCCGAAGTCCTCCTGCAACCCCAGCCGCACGCTGCCTTCGATCTGCGTGGCCTGCAGGTCGGCGAAAATATCGTCATTGAGCTGCAACAGGTGCCGGGCCTGACCGAGCAGGCTTTCGCCCACCGGTGTCAGCACCAGGCCACGGCCGGATTTCATCAGCACCGGGCTGCCGACCTGCTCTTCGAGTTTTTTCAGTTGGGCGCTGACGGCCGAGGTCGAGCGGCCGAGGCGGTCGGCGGCCTTGGCGAAGCTGTTGAGCTCGGTGCCGGTGACGAAGGTGCGCAATACATCGAGATCAAAGGTCGGGCGGCGCATGGGATAGTCCAGTAAATCGGGATTGTTGATCTTGAGTAATCTGATATTCGGGATGATCCTGGCTTGATAGTTTGCCTCCGTCAAATTCAATTTCAGGAGTGCCAACCATGAGTTTCGCAATGAGCCCGACCTCAACAGATCGACCTGCGCCAACATTCACCGGGAAGTTCGCCGAACTGACCCAGGACCTATTGTTTGGTGATATCTGGCAGCGCCCCGAGCTGTCGCCACGGGAGCGCAGCCTGGTGACGGTGGCGGCGTTGGTGGCGCTGTATCGGCTGGAGCAGTTGCCCTTTCATTTGCAGCGGGCGCGTGACAACGGTGTGAGCACGGCGCAGTTGAGCGAAGTGATCACCCACTTGGCGTTTTACTCCGGTTGGCCAACAGCGGCTTCGGCCTTGATGCTGCTGGAACAAGCCGCTGGCGAGCAGCAGCCTGTCCCGCAACCCGCCGCAGAACAGGAGTAAGGCCCATGCCATTCGCCCGTATCTCCCTGCATCGGGGCAAATCCCGGGACTACCTGCAACGCCTGTCCGAAGGCGTGCATCAGGCCTTGGTGGAGGCGTTCGAGGTGCCGCCAGACGACTGCTTTCAGGTGATCCACCAACATGAAGCGGGCGAGTTGATTTTCAATGCGCACTACCTGGGCGGACCGCGCACTGACGATTACCTGCTGATTGTGATCACCGCTGGCCGGCCTCGCACGGGCGAGACCAAGCGGCGTTTTTACCGGGCGTTGGTCGAGCGCCTGGAGCAATCCCTGGGGCTGGACCCGGAGGATGTGATGGTGGTGATCAGCAGCACCGAGGCACAGGATTGGTCCTTTGCCGGTGGGCGTGGCAACGAGTGACTTTAAACAATTGGCCGGCCCTGATGAGGGGGGCAGCTAAAGGGCTGGGGTGGGTGTTGCAGGCGAGTGACATGGCCAAGCCCCTTGAACAAAGGGGTGCTTTCATTGGCCGTAGGTGTGCTGGATAGGCGCATTGCAAACAGCCTAACGATGGAAGAACTCCATGATCACCCCACCGGTGAACGTGCCGATCCTGGGTTTGTCGGTGCGCCAGATCAAGTTGGCTTCCAGGTCCTGACTACGAGATATGTCCTTACTGGCGTCGAACATGGGTGATTCCCGGTTGAAAGGGATGCGAATGCCGTTTCTGCGCAGTTCGAAGGCTACCGAGTTGAAGGGTTTGTTATTCACGTCATGGGGGATAAGCAGGTCTTCGCCGGGGCTGATGGTGCTGAAGTTGGCAGGCTTCATATAGGTGCTCATGCTGAAGACGGTGTCGTCGTTACAGCGCCTGGTGGCAGTAAGAGTCAGTTTGCGGTGGCTGGCCACTTTGTTGGGAGTGGCCTGCCCACTGTAGAGGGTTCCGAAGTCGATGTTTTGAGTGGAGAAACTTACCGTGGCCGGGCACAGAATATAGTTGATGAGGTTCATGTTGCGTACAGTCAGGCTGTAACTTTTTCTAGGGTCCGTCATCCCCGGGCTGTCGCCGCTTATCTGGAATGCCTTGTAGTTTATAAGTTGGGTGATGGGGCCGCTGCTATTGGTGCCGGGTGCGCTCTTTTTTACGAGGAACAGACTGTAAGTCATCGGCACATCATATTCGTGGCAGCCATCGCCCCCGGTATTGCAGTTAATTTTTACATTGGTGTTTATCCGGCAGCCTTGTGTCTGGGAACACCGATAGTCCGTCCCGTTGTAGTTGACCCCCATCTCGACATGTGGGCCCAGGCTGCTGTTACTCGTATCGTCAGGGCTAAGCTTGAGCATTACGTACTGCCATGAGTCGTTTGTGTCCAATCTGCATTTAAGGGTCAGCGAAGTACTGGTGGAGCGCCAAAGAACGGTGCCCGCTGCTGCTTCATTGGGCACGCTGATGGTATTGGGTATGTCGGTATATGCCTGGGTAATACCGTTCGAAGCACAATTCATTGTCGCCTGGCTGTTCTCTATAAAGCCGAACAGCAACAGTGTGATCAATAGTAGTTTTAATGGGTTCATGTATAAGCGCCGGTTTCCAGGTTTATTCTCTGGCTCAAGGTTTGACCTCGCCATGGCTACTGCTGCTTGACAGCCTTGCTCGCTGTTCCTTGGAGCTGCCGCCGTCGCTGATGGCCTGGTAGTCGACGCTGGTTGGGGGCTGCTTGCAGTCCAGGGCCAGGGTCTGCTCGGAAAAGGGCGCGAGCATCAGGTGGATCGTGGGCGGTGCACAGGGTTGGTGGCGAGCATCGAGGGGCTCGATGTCGGTGAAGGTCACGTGATAAGGCGAAGGGTTGGCCAGCAGGGCCTTGGGTGACCCTTGTTCGGTCAGCAGTTTCCAGCTCACTTCGGCCGCAGCCCTGGCCGGATTCCTTTCCAGCGGCGGCCGGTAGAACACCTTGAAGTGATGCAGCGGTGCAATCTGCAATTGGTTGGTCCCGCTCTCCGCAGCGTCGGGCAGTTTGAGTACATCGAGCAGCAGGTAAGTCTCGCGGTCATCGGGCAGCCCGTGGCCCTGATAAAAGATTTCGATGGATTTGCGTTGCCCGGGCTGGATCAGCAGCAAGGGGTTGGAGATCGCCAGCGGGATGTTCCGGGTGTCTCGCTTATCGCCCCAGTTGAGGCTCAGTTGCATCAGTGCCGGCTCCTTGCCCAGGTTGACGATGTTGACCGGCCAGCGCTGTTGGCGGCCATCGAGAATCAGGCGGGTGCGGCCATCGTTGAACGACAGGTCGGCCTGGACGGTGGGGGGCAGCACCAGTGCGCAAACCAATGCGGCAGCCCGTAACAGACTAGCCAGGGTTGGGTTCAGGTGGCGGTTGGTCAATGGGCGCGTCATGGGGGCGGTAGTCTGCGAATTAGGCGTGTGTTTAACCTGATTAAGCGGTTGGCCGCGTCTTACAAGGTGTGTTTGTAGCGGCGGGCAGGCTAGGTTTTCCTTTGCGCGATGGATATAGGAACAGTCCTAATTGCACAGGCGGGCCCGGCTGCTCGTGGGGTGTCGCGCGGCCGAGTGCAGGCCAAAACCTGCGGCGCCCTTAAGGCGATTCCCTAAGCGGCGACAGTTTTTTGTACGCGGTTTTTTTGGCGCGAGCGGCAAGCGCTTTGGGCTGGACCGATCCGGGCATGGGCGGCGGAATTTTTATGCCCTGGAAGCGTCATGTGCCCAGCAGCCGGGGTGCTGAATGGATTAAGGGTTATCCTTATGTTGATCTCAATGTGCCATCGGTACTATCTGCGCACTTCGACGGGTGCAGTGGATGCCGACAATGCGGATTTATCTAGGGGTTTGGTTGGGGCTCGCGCTCAGTGTCACAGGGCTGATCCTGGCCTCGCCTACGCTTACGATAGCTGCTCTTGTCTTCAGCGCCCTGTTGCTGATTGGTCTGCGCCCGGTGCCACGGCCGTTGTCGCCAGCGACCGAACCGCTGATCGAAGTCGTCGCCGATAACGCCGCGTCACCGTTGCAGAACCTGGTGCTGGCCATTGCTCCCAGCTGGCACGAGAGCCTCGGCCGCAGCCGGGAATTATTGCACTCCAATATCACCGAGCTGTTCCACAGCTTCCACAATATCGCCGCACGCCTGGACGGCAGCCTGAGCAGTTCCGAAGGCGTGCTCGGCAGCGGCGGGGTGGGCGAAAGCCTGCGCGACGCCAACCAGCGGCTGCACGAAGTCAGCGCTTCGTTTCAGGCCAGCAGCCAGCGTCAACAGGAACTGCTCGGCACCATCAGCCACCTCGACACCTACACCAGTCAGTTGCAGCAGATGGCCAAGCGGGTCCAGGACATAGCCAGCCAGACCAACCTTCTGGCCCTCAACGCGGCCATCGAAGCCGCCCGCGCCGGGGAATATGGGCGGGGCTTTTCGGTGGTGGCCGATGAGGTGCGCAAGCTGTCCACGCTGTCGGCGGAAACCGGGCAGGGGATGGACGCCAAGGTCGGTGAAATCAACCACGCGATCCAGGACACGATTGCCGCCGCGGCCGAGCTGGGCAACAGCGAGCAGAGCAACCTGGACTTCCTTAACCGCTCGGTAAGCGACGTCATGGCGCGCCTGGGCGACAACCTCAATCAGCTGTCCGACGTCTCCGGGGCGTTGCAGCGCGAGGCTCGGGATACCCAGCACGACATCCAGGCGATCATGGTCAACCTGCAGTTCCAGGACCGCACCGACCAGATGCTCGACCACGTACAGCTGGACCTGCGGCAACTGCTGGCGGCCATCGACCAGGATGACCCGAGCCTGCACGACCCCAAGGCCTGGCTCGAACGCCAGCGCCAGCGATTTACCACCCATGAAGAGCGTCACGGCCAGTCCCAGGGCGCGGCTGTGAACGAGGTGACGTTTTTCTAGGGCCCCGACTTTCAAGCGTTTTCATTTCCCAAGGAGCGGCATATGGCCAAGACAATTCTGATCGTCGACGACTCGCTGTCGATGCGCCAACTGGTAAAGATGAGCCTCACCGGGGCCGGGCATGAGGTGATCGAGGCCTGCGATGGGCGCGATGCCCTGAGCAAGCTGGATGGGCGCAAGGTCAACCTGATCATCAGCGACGTGAACATGCCCAACCTCGACGGCATCGGCCTGGTGAAGGCGGTCAAGGCGCGCAATGAATACCGCTTCACGCCGATCATCATGCTCACCACCGAAAGCGAGCAGGCGAAGAAGGCCGAAGGCCAGGCGGCCGGCGCCAGGGCCTGGATCGTCAAGCCGTTCCAGCCCCAGCAGTTGCTGGCGGCGGTCGACAAGTTGCTGGGTTGAGCCGGTGTTCACGCTGACGCCCTCGGCCTTCGACGGCCCGGCCCGGTTGCAGGTGGCCGGCGACCTGACCATCTATCAGGTGGCCGAGGCCCGGGAAGCGCTCCTGCAGTTGCTGCCCTTCGACGCTCCGGCCTGGCAGCTGGACCTGAGTGCGATCGAAGAATTCGACAGCGCCGGCGTGCAGTTGCTGCTGGTGCTGCAACGCAACCTGTCGAGCAACGGCAGCCCGGTCAGCGTGGTCGGCTGCGCGCCGCAGGTGCATGAGCTGATCGAGCTGCTGCGCCTGGAAACCCTGTACCCCGCAGCACCAACCGAGGATTGAGCGATGCTCAGTGGCGACCAGTGGAATCAGTTGCTCCAGGGTTTTCTCAGCGAAGGGCGCGACCTGCTCAAGGACGCTGAAGACAGCCTGCTGTGCCTGGAAAGCGCCCCGCAGGACGACGCGGCGATCAACAGCCTGTTTCGCGCCGTGCATACGCTCAAGGGCTCGGCGGGGATCTTCTCGCTGACGCCCCTGGTCAACCTGACCCATCACCTGGAAAGCCTGCTGATGTCGGTGCGCGACGGCCAGCGCCAACTGACGCCGGCCCTGACCTCGCTGATGCTCAGTTGCATGGATGAGCTCACTGCCATGATCGAGCGCGTCGACCCCGACAGCGGCCTGCTCGACACCGACCAGGGGCAGCAGGCGATCCTGCTGGCGGCCTTGGCCGAAGCCCAGGACCTGGCCCCCCACAGCCCTTCGTTGGAGCAAGCCGACGAGCCCGGCACGGCCCTGGCTGAAGCCGAGGGCGACGCGGTGCTGTGGCAGATCTCCATCGGCTTTGCCCAGGACCTGTTGCGCAATGGCTTCGACCCGGCGGCGTTTTTGCGCTACCTCAAGCGCCTGGGGGACATCGTCACCCTGCAGACCCTGACCCGGCAGTTGCCGGACCTGCACAGCTTCGATCCCGAGAGCTGTTACCTGGGCCTGGAGCTGACCTTGCGCAGCACCGCGAGCGAGGTGCAGATCCGCGAGGTGTTCCAGTTTATCGAGGACTTCTGCAGCCTGGGCATCGTGCCCCTCGAACCCCTGCCAGCCGCCGCGGAACCGGCCGTGGCACCTGTCGCGCCGCCACTGGCCGCGCCCGCCATGACCGTGGCCAATCGCGAGCGCCGGCCCCAGGACACCGCCCTGGTCAAGGTTGCGGCGCACAAGCTCGATGAGTTGATCAACCTGGTGGGGGAGCTGGTGATCAGCACTGCCGGCGCGCAGATGCAGGCCCGGCGCAATGGCGACCCGGCCTGCATCGAAAGCACCCAGGCGCTGTTCCAGTACGTGGAGCAGATCCGCGACAGCGCGCTGAAGCTGCGCATGGTCGAGGTCGGCGAGACCTTCAATCGGTTTCACCGCGTGGTGCGCGATGTCAGCCAGGAGCTGGAAAAAAAGATCCAGCTGAGCATCCGCGGCGGCGAGACCGAGCTGGACAAGTCGGTGATCGACAAAATCGCCGACCCCCTGACCCATCTGGTGCGCAACGCCATCGACCACGGCATCGAAACCCCCGAGGAACGCCTGGCGCTGGGCAAGCCCGCCGAGGGCAAATTGAGCCTCAACGCCTATCACGACTCGGGGATGATCGTGCTGGAAATCAGCGACGACGGACGCGGCCTGAACACTGCGCGCATCCTCGAAAAAGCCGTGGCCAGGGGCATGGTCGAGGTCGACGCGCAACTGAGCGAGCAGCAGATCCACCTGCTGATTTTCGAAGCCGGATTCTCCACCGCCGAACAGGTGTCCAACCTCTCCGGACGCGGCGTGGGCATGGACGTGGTGCGCAGCGCCATCGACCAGTTGCGCGGGGTCATCGAGATCGACTCCAGCGCCGGCCAGGGCTGCACCTTTCGTGTGCGCCTGCCGCTGACGCTGGCGATCATCGACGGCTTTCTGGTGGGGGTGGGCGACGACAGTTTCGTGATCCCGCTGGACATGGTCACCGAATGCATGGAGGCCAGCGACAGCGCCTTCGAGGGCGGTTACGGCTACCTCGACCTGCGCGGCAAACCCTTGCCCTGTATCGCCCTGGACCGCCATTTCGGCCTGCCCGACAGTGGCGTGCGGCGGCGCAATATCGTGGTGGTCAGCCAGGGCCGGCAACAGGCCGGGCTGATCGTCGACCACCTGCAGGGCGAGCTGCAGACGGTGATCAAACCCCTGGGCCAGATGTTTCGCCACCTGCGCGGCATCAGCGGCTCGACCATTCTCGGCTCCGGTCATGTGGCGCTGATTCTTGATATCCCCAGCCTCTTTCGACACCTGCAAACCCGCATCGACGGGGCCCCGCGGCCGGCACTCGGCCTTGCAGAAACCCTTGCCTAGCCTTTCAGGAGAAACACCATGCAGTTCATTCGCAACATGAAGATAGGCATCCGGTTGACCTTGGGGTTCCTGGTGGTGGTGGCCTTGACCGCCGCCATCGGGTTTATCGGCATCCGCAACCTGGAGCAGGTCAATGACCTGTCCGACCGGATGTACGAGCTGGACGTCACCGGCCTGAGCCAGTTGCAGGAGGCCAATATCCAACTGATCACTGCCGGGCGCTCGATGCGCCACAGCCTGTTGGCCACCAGCCAGGCCGGGCGCGAGCAGGCCGCCAGTCAGGCGCGTGCCGCCCTGGAACAGACCGCGAGCCTGATCGCCAAGGCCCGCACCAGCTTTATCACCAAGGAAGGCCAGGCCAAGATCGACCAGCTGCAAGGCCCGCTCAAGGAGTACCAGGAGCTGGTGCAGCAGGTGCTGGGCATGCATCAGCAATCCGGGCAGTTGCAGGAGACCAGCGACATCACCGACCTGCTGCCCAAGGCTGTGGTCAGTGGCGACGCGGTGGACCAGATGATCGGCCAGGTGACCCGGCACAAGCAGGAGCGGGCCAGCGAAGCCAACCAGCAGATCAGCGACATTGCCGCCAACTCCCGGGTGCAGATGATCTCGCTGGTGGCGGTGGCCACCTTGATGGGCATGCTGATCGGGGTGCTGGTCACCCGCAGCATCACCCGTCCGCTCAACGGCGCAGTGGCGGCGGCCAACCGCAGGGCCGCCGGCGACCTGAGCCAGGATCTGGCAGCCACCAGCAAGGATGAAACCGGGCAATTGCTCAGCGCCATGCAGAACATGACCCTGCGCCTGCGCAGCATCCTCGGCGATGTGCGCAGCGCAGCCGATGCGTTGTCTTCGGCGTCGGAGCAAGTCAGCTCGACTTCGCAATCCCTGAGCCAGGCCGCCAACGAGCAGGCGGCCAGCGTCGAGCAGACCAGTGCCTCGGTGGAGCAGATGTCGGCCTCCATCACCCAGAACACCGAGAGCGCCAAGATCACCGACGGCATTGCCGGCAAGGCCGCCAACGATGCGGTGCAGGGCGGTGGCGCGGTGAGCGACACAGTGCTGGCGATGAAGCAGATTGCCGACAAGATCAGCATCATCGACGACATCGCCTACCAGACCAATCTGCTGGCGCTCAACGCCGCCATCGAAGCGGCCCGCGCCGGTGACCATGGCAAGGGCTTCGCGGTGGTTGCCGCCGAGGTGCGCAAACTCGCCGAGCGCAGCCAGGTCGCGGCCCAGGAGATCGGCCAGGTGGCCAGCAGCAGCGTGCACCTGGCGGAACAGGCCGGGCGCCTGCTGGGGGAGATCGTGCCCAATATCCAGCGCACCTCTGACCTGGTGCAGGAAATCACCGCTGCCTCCCAGGAGCAGAACGGCGCGGCCGGGCAGATCAACATTGCCATGGGCCAGATGAACCAGATCACCCAGCAGAACGCCGCGGCCTCGGAAGAGCTGGCCGCCACCGCCGAAGAAATGAACGCCCAGGCCGGGCAATTGCAGGAGTTGATCGGCTTCTTCCGCTTCGAGCAGAACGCCCTCGGTGCCCAGCGCCCTCAAGCCCGTGGCCCGGAGCCTTTCAAGAGTGCGCCGGCAAGCTGGAGCAAAAGCAGGACGGCGGTCGATGAAGGCCAGTTCGTCAGCTTCAACTGAGTGACCTGCCCATGACCTCACTGCACTCCAGCGCTGTCGCGGACAGCGCCCTGGCCACCCGGATCCAGCACCTGTCGTTTCGCGTGCGCGAGGCGGCCTATGCCTTGCCCATCGAACTGGTGCGGGAAATCATCGAATACGCCCACGTCACCGCGGTACCGATGATGCCGGCCTTTATCCATGGCGTGATCAACCTGCGCGGCAACGTGGTGCCGGTGCTTGACCTGGCCGCGCGCTTTGGTTTCGAGCTGACCCGGCCGGACAATCGCACCTGCATCGTGATCATCGAGCTGGCCCTGGGCGAGAGCGTGCAACGCATCGGTCTGGTGGTGGACGCGGTGGACGCGGTGCTGGATATCGACCCGTCCCAAGTGGTGCCGGCACCGCCGTTCGGTGTTGGCATCCGCACTGATTTCATCGCCGGCATGGCCCGGGGCGAAGAGGGCTTCACCATCATCCTGGCGATCGCCCAAGTGCTGTCCCTCGACGACATTTCCCAACTGAGCCTTGCGGTGCTCAATGGCCGCTGAGCCTGTGCCGGGCCTGCGGCTGCCGGAGTTGGCCGACAGCCAGTTTCGCCTGCTGCAACGCCTGATGCTCGAGGCTTCGGGCATCGCCCTGGCGGCCAATAAGCGGCCGCTGGTGGCCGGGCGCCTGATGAAGCGCCTGCGCCATTACCAGTTGCCGGGCTACGAGCAGTACCTGCAGTTGCTGGAGCAGCCGCAACACCTGGCCGAGCGCCGGCTGGTGGTGGACCTGCTGACCACCAACGAGACCTACTTCTTTCGCGAGCCGGCGCATTTCGCTTTTTTTGGCCAGTGGCTGGCCAAGCGCAAAGGCGCGCTGCGGATCTGGAGCGCGGCCTGTTCCTCCGGTGAAGAGCCCTACAGCCTGGCGATGGCGGTCAGTGAGCACGGGACCACCCAGGACTGGTCGATCCTGGCCAGCGACCTGAGCCTGAGCATGCTGGAACGCGCCGCCAGCGGTATCTACGACCTGGCCCAGGCCCGGCATTTCCCCGAGGGCTGGCTGCACCGTTATTGCCTGAATGGCGTCGGGGCCATGCACGGGCGCTTTCGGGTCCAGGCCGCGCTGCGCCAGCGGGTCAGCCTGCGCGAGGTGAATCTGGTACAGCCCCTGCCCGAGGGCGTGGGGCCGTTCGAGGTGATCTTCCTGCGCAATGTGCTGATCTATTTCGACAACGACGAGAAGCAGCGCATCGTGCGCCGCCTGGTGGAGCAACTGGTGCCCGGCGGCCTGTTGTTTATCGGCCACGCCGAAAGCATTCATGGCTTCGGCCTGCCGCTGCGCCTGCTCAGCCCTTCGGTGTACCAGCATTTATGAAACCGGCCTTGTTCCTCAACCCTGGCGAGTATTTCTTCGGCCGTCACGAGGGCACCGTCAGCACCCTGCTCGGCAGTTGCGTATCGGTGGTCCTGTGGCACCCGCGCTGGCGCCTGCTGGCGGTCTCGCACTACCTGCTGCCGAGCGATCCGCAGGCGCGCAACGGCCTCGACACGCGCTACGGCGAGGCGGTGTTCAAGCGTATCCATGCCGATATGCTGCGCCACGGCACGCGCCCCTGCGAGTACCGCAAGGGGCTGTTCGGCGGTGGCAGCCTGGTGCGCTTCGAACCGGCGGGCGGGCGCAAGGTCGGCCACAGCAACAGCGCCTTCGCCCGGGAGCAATTCAGCCTGCGCAACTGGTCGCTCGATTACTGCGACCTCAATGGCGAGCACTACCGGCGCCTGCAGGTCGACGGCCGCAGCGGCGTTGTGGCCTGCCAGCGCAATGCCTCGGGCGCGCTGCCGGCCCGGGCGGGTGGACGGTGATCAAGGTGTTTATCGTCGATGATTCGGCCTTGGTGCGTCAGGTCCTCAGCACCTGCCTGGGCAACCACCCGGGTATCGAGGTGATCGGCCTGGCCGCCGACCCGCTGTACGCCATCGACAAGATGCGCCGCGACTGGCCGGACGTGCTGATCCTCGATATCGAGATGCCGCGCATGGATGGCCTGACGTTTTTGCGGCAGATCATGAGCGAGCGCCCGACCCCGACCATCATCTGCTCGACCCTCACCGAGCAGGGCAGCAGTGTCGCGGTCGAGGCCCTGGCTGCCGGCGCGGTCGGGGTGTTCACCAAGGCCCGGCTGGGGCTCAAGCAAAGCCTGGAGCAACTGGCCAGCGAGCTGATCCGCAAGGTCGAGGAGGGCGCCCGCAGCCGTCCCCGGGTCTTGCCCAGCGCTCCTCGGGTGGCGCCGCCAAGCCCTGCCGTGGCGCCCATCAGCCTGTTGCGCACCACCGAACGCATCGTCGCCCTGGGCTGTTCCACCGGCGGCACCCAGGCCCTGGAGTTTGTCTTGCGCCAGTTGCCGCGTGACTGTCCCGGGATTGTGATCGTTCAACATATGCCGGAGAAGTTCACCGCCGATTTTGCCCGGCGTCTGAACAGCCTGTGTCAGATCGAAGTACGCGAGGCCAGGCACCTGGATCGCGTGCACGATGGCCTGGCGCTGCTGGCGCCAGGTGGCCTGCACATGCAGCTCAAGCGTAGCGGGGCGCATTACCAGGTCGAGGTGCTCGACGGGCCGCCGGTCAACCGGCACAAGCCCGCGGTGGATGTGTTGTTCCGCTCGGTGGCGCGGCAGGCCGGGCCCAACAGCCTGGGGATCATCATGACCGGGATGGGCGACGACGGCGCGCGGGGCTTGCTCGCCATGCGCGAAAATGGCGCCCATACCGTGGCCCAGGACGAGGCCAGCTGCGTGATTTTCGGCATGCCCAGGGAGGCCATTCGCATGGGCGCCGCGCAACAGGTCGAGCCGTTGTCCCATGTGCCGAAACTGATCCAGCAATTCGCCAGCAGCCCGCGCCACACCTGAGGCTGGCCTGGCCGGGTGCGGCCCCCCGCGCGGATAACCGGGCGGCGCAGCGGGATCATCGACGACGCCTGGGTCGCCGCGCTCGGCCTGGCCGGTGTGTTGCATTGCACAGCGGTCAGGGGCGCAGGCTGGCCCACTGCCTGACCCCGGCTTTGGCAGTCTGCAATTCATCAAGGCGATCACGCCGGCTATAAAAATACTGCAACGCCTTGGCGTTGTGCCCTTATCCATGTGACTGGGCTGAAGCCTATGCTGTGTCGAATTTTGCTTGCCAACGATTACCCGGTGGTCCGTGCCGGAATGAGGGCCTTGCTGGAGAAGAAAACCGAATATGAAGTCATCGCCGAAGCCGGCGACAGCCACAGCGCCATCGAGCTGGCCTCACGCCTGTTGCCGGAAATCGTGCTGCTGGACCTGGTCCTGGAGCGCCACGCCTGTATCGACCTGCTGAAGACCTTGTCCCTGAGTTCGCCCGCCAGCCGGGTGCTGGTGCTGTCGATGCACACCGACAGTCCCTTCGTCATGCAGTGCCTGCAACTGGGGGCCCACGGCTATCTGCTGCGCAGTGCCAGTGTGATCGAGCTGGAGCTGGCCCTGGAGACCCTGCGCCAGGCCGGGCAGTACCTGTCCTCGGCGGTGGTGCCCCTGGTGATCAACCACGCCATCAAGCGCCAGCATGAACCCAGCCTCAAGGCGCCGAACAAGGTGCTCACGGCGCGCCAGCTAGAGATCCTGCGCCTGATCGCCCGGGGCGAAAGCACGCGCAATATCGCCCAGGGCCTGGGCCTGAGCGTGAAGACCATCGAGGCCCATCGCTCGCAGATGATGCATCGCCTGCGGATCCACGATATCGCCGGGCTGGTGATGTTTGCCGTGCGCAAGGGCATCGTCCAGCTCAACGATTAGCCATCGCCGCAAACCGTCACCCGATAATGGCCAGCGCACCTCCCCTGTAGCCGCTGCCGCAGGCTGTGCTGGCCCGTCCAAATAACCCACCTTACTCGGCGTTCATGCCAGCCAGCGCAGCCTCGTGCCTCGGCAGCGGCTACAGGGTATTTTGCTGGGGCGGTGAGGGGGCGGACCGTTGGCGGAAGTGATTTCACTGTGCCATTGTTTTTTGCCCGGCATACCCGCAACATGGCCGCACCTTCAATGCTGCAAGCTTGGATAATCGCAGTGGCGATACGCTTTAAACTCCCTCGGATCCTGTATGGTCTTGCCATCGCCCTGTTACTGGGTGGCAGCCTGCTGGGCGACTTGCTTGCCGATTGGGATTTCAGCCAGATCAGCCGCCGCGCCGAGGCGCTCTATGGGCCGCTGGGCCCGGGGCGGCAACGGATCGATGCCTGGCAGCAACTGCTCGCGACGCAGAAACAGGTCAGCGAGACGGAGCAACTCAAGGTGGTCAACCTGTTCTTCAACCGTCAACTGCGCTACGAGGAAGACATCGACCTGTGGCACGAGACGGATTACTGGGCCACGCCCATCCAGTCCCTGTGGAAAGGGGCCGGCGACTGTGAAGACTACGCCATCGCCAAGTATTTCAGCCTGCGCCACCTTGGTGTCGCGGCCGACAAGTTGCGCATCACCTACGTCAAGGCCTTGCGCCAGAACCGCGCGCATATGGTCCTGACCTATTATTCCAGCCCCGAAGCCATGCCCCTGGTGCTGGACAGCCTGATGGACCCCATTCTGCCCGCCAGCCAGCGCCCCGACCTGCTGCCCGTCTACGCCTTCAACGGCGAGGGGCTGTGGTTGACGGGGGCGGCGGGCAACAAGAAAGTCGGTGACACCAAGCGCCTGTCGCGTTGGCAGGATGTCTTGAAGAAAATGACCGCCGAAGGGTTTCCGGCCAGTTCGGATAATTAACAGGAGCCACGATGTCACTGTTCAAACAATTGCTGATCGCTATCTGTGTGTTTCTCGTGGTCGCGTTCAGCGGTAGCTTCATGGTCAGCCTGGAAAGTTCGCGGGCGCAGTACGTCAATCAGTTGCGCTCCCACGCCCAGGACGCGGCCACCGCGCTGGCCCTGTCGCTGACGCCGAACATCGATGACCCGGCGATGACCGAGTTGATGGTCAGCTCGATTTTCGACAGCGGCTACTACGCCAGCATCCGTGTGATCGACCTGAGCAATAACCAGGTGCTGGTGGAGCGTGCCGCCGAGCCGGATGCCAGTGGCGTGCCGGCCTGGTTCGTGAACATGATCGGCCTCGCGCCGGCGGGCGGCGATGCCATCGTCAGCCGAGGCTGGCAGCAGGCCGCGCGGGTCGAGGTGGTCAGCCACCCGATGTTCGCCCTGGCCAAGCTCTGGCAGAGCGCATTGGGCAGCCTGGGCTGGCTGCTGGTCTGCGGCGCCCTGAGCGCGGTCCTGGGGGCCTTGCTGCTGCGCCGTCAGCTCAAGCCGCTGGACTATATGGTCGAGCAGTCCCATGCCATCGCCCGGCGCGAGTTTCTCAGCCTGCCCGACCTGCCGCGCACCCCCGAGTTGCGCCGGGTGGTACAGGCCATGAACCAGATGGTGGAGAAGCTCAAGGCGTTGTTCATCGAACAGACCGAGCGCAGCGAGAAGCTGCGGGTGGAGTCTTACCAGGACAGCCTGACCGGGTTGGCCAACCGACGTTATTTCGAAATGCAGCTGCACTCCCGGGTCAGCAACCAGGAGGAGGCCAGCTCCGGCTACCTGCTGATGTTGCGGGTCAATGACCTGGCCGGCCTCAACCAGCGCCTGGGCGGCCAACGCACCGACCAGTTGTTGCAGGCGGTGGGCCAGCAACTGGTGCGGACCTGCGCCAAGTACCCGGAAACCCATAACCTGATCACCCGCAGCCGTGGCGGCGAGTTCGCGGTGCTGGCACCCGGCCTGGTGCGCGACGAAGCGCTGCAACTGGCCCAGGAACTGGAAAGCACCCTGCAGAGCCTGCGCGAAACCGGCGCCACCGATATGCCGATCGTGGCCCACATCGGGCTTGCGCCCTACAACCCGGGCGATGCCTCGGCGGACCTGCTGAAGCTGGCCGATCAAGCCCTGACCCAGGCCGAAGGCAGTGGCGAGCAGAGCTGGGTGTGCCTGGAGCACAGCACCCCGGGCACGGTCAGCGATGACTCCCACAGCTGGCATACCCTGCTGGATGCGGCGCTGGACCAAGGGCGCTTCCAGTTGTTTTTCCAACCGGTGGTCAGCAGCAGCGACACCCATCAGGTGCTGCACTACAAGGTCCTGTCACGGCTGCTGGACAACCAGGGCCAGGCCATTGCCGCCGGCCGCTTCCTGCCGTGGATGGAACGCTTCGGCTGGTCGACGCGGCTTGACCGGCTGATGCTGGAGTTGGTGCTCAAGCATCTGGCGCACCACGACCAGGCCCTGGCCCTGAACCTTTCGGCCGCCACCCTGAATGACCCGCAGGCCCTGGAGCGGGTGTTCGAGCTGCTGGCCCAGCACCCGGCACTGGGGCCGCGCCTGACCCTGGAAATCGGCGAAGAACAAGTGCCCGAGCAAGCCCAACTGGAGCACCTGAACCGGCGGATCCACAGCCTGGGCTACAGCCTCAGCCTGCAGCGCTTTGGTGGCCGTTTCAGCATGAT
Organism: Pseudomonas sp. QD4; assembly: GCF_049199125.1. Lineage (NCBI taxonomy): Bacteria > Pseudomonadati > Pseudomonadota > Gammaproteobacteria > Pseudomonadales > Pseudomonadaceae > Pseudomonas > Pseudomonas sp. QD4. The sequence goes on along the minus strand of NZ_JBLZOM010000001.1, from coordinate 1,300,426 downwards.
CGGCAACCTGGCGCACCTGGGCCTGGCCTACCTGAAAATCGACGGCAGCTACATCCGCGCCATCGACCAGGAAAGCCACAAGCGTCTGTTTATCGAAGCCATCCAGCGCGCCGCCCACAGCATTGACCTGCCGCTGATTGCCGAGCGCGTGGAAACCGAGGGTGAATTGCGGGTGATCCGCGAGATGGGCATAGAAGGGGTGCAAGGCCAGCTGTTCGGTGAACCAGCGCCCTGGAAGTGAAGCCTTGAAGGTCACGCCTCCTTGACGGGCAAGCCGTGAAGGAGGCGCGAGGCAATCAGATCAAACCGGTTTCGTCATCGTCGATCAGATGATTCAACCCGCCCAGCGCCGTCCGTGCCTGGGTCCGATCCATCAACTTGGCCTGGGCCGCTGGCGGCAGGTCAGTGACGCGGATCACGCCTTTGCTGGTCAGCACCTGGATCAAGTCATCAAGTACCCGGATCATCTCAAGGTCACTGTGCTTGAGCTGCTTGAGGCTGGTCTCGATCACGTCATTGGCAAACCACGACTGGATCTCATGGTGGTCAGCCGGCAGCGTCTCGGTGGCTTCGGCATAGGCCACCGCCTCGACGCGCACCAGTGCGCCTTGTTGATCACGTTGCACGTAGAACATCAGCGTTCTCCCAATAAAAAAATCCCTGCGGGCGCTGCACGCAGCACCCGCAGAGATTACACACATTTGCCCGAGGCTGATGCCAACCGGTCGCCAGTCCCGAAAGATTGGCGACCCCTGGCGATCAGTCGTGGTGCTTGACGGTCAGGTCACCACCGGCGATCAGGTTGTTGATCGCGCTGCTGCCACTGCCCCAGCTGGCGCCCTCGACCTTGATCGTGACGTCCGCAGTGCCGCCGCCGTTGGCGGTGAACGACCCGGTGCTGCTGACTTGCAGGGTTGAAGTACCCGACGAGTCGGTGGTCAGCTTCAGGTAGCTGGACAGGTTGTTGTCGTTATTGCCTTGCAGCAGGTCGGACAGGTCCAGCTTGTCGCCCTCGGAGTGCTTGAAGTCAGTGATGACGTCGTTGCCGGTATCCCCTTTGAGCCAGACGAAGGTATCGGCCCCTGCGCCGCCGGAGAGGATGTCATCACCCTTGCCGCCGACCAGGATGTCGTTGCCCGCGCCGCCATAGAGCTTGTCGTTGCCGCCTTGGCCGAACAGGATGTCGTCGCCGGCATTGCCGATCAGGGTGTCAGCGCCGTCCTTGGTGCCGTAGATGTTCGAGGCACTGGCCAGCGCACCGACGTCAGCGACGTGCTCGGTGATGAACTGATGCAGGGCACGGTCGTCGATCTGATCCACCGGCTTGGACAGTTGGTCAGCTGCAAATTGCTTGAGTGCGGAACCGCCCTCGAGGTTTTTGTAGCTGATCAGGTCACCGAACAGAATGTCGTTGCCCGAGCCGCCGTTGATGGTGTCGGCGCCGGCATCGGCGGTGTGGCCGGTGATGGCGTCGGTCAGCTTGGCGGTGTCGATGGTGGTGACGACTTTGTCAGTGTCGAACTGCTGCAGCACGCTTTTGTTGATGTCGGAGCCCAGGCCGATGGCTTCCACCACGACTTTGTCGGTGACCGCGTTGGACAGGTCGTTATAGGCCGTCTTGGCCAGGTTGAGCGCCGTGTTGCTGCCGCTGGCATACCCGGCGATGTCGAAGCCGCCGTTGCTGCCGGCCACCACATAACCCTCAAAGGTCTGCGTACCGCGGTAGTCATACGAGTAGACCTTGCCATCGGCATCGACAATGACCTGGGTGCTGCCATTGATCGTTGCGGTGACCACGATGCCTTTGTTCAGGGCATAGGTCGAGTTGTTGACCTTGTCATCGAAGTAGACGTTGTTGCCACCGCCCCAGTACCGGGTCGTGCCCAGGTTCGCGTCGCCATACGTCGCGTTGTAGATGTTCGGCGCGCCATCGGTAATGAAGTACGTCAGGTTTTTTGCGCCCGCGTTGCTGGTGGCTTCGCTGCTCTTGAACCAGGCCGCCGCACTGTTGAACGCATCCTGATAGTTGGTCAGGTCGTTCGGGTTCGACGACATCTGGTTCAGCACCGCCTGCAGGGCAGCCTTGGCGGCAGCCTGGTCGGCGAGGTTGACCGAGACTTGGGCCTCGACCTTGGTATCGAAGTCGATCAGCAGCACCTTGACGATGCCGGAGTCGCTTTTGTTGGCATTGCTGATCAAGGTGTCGAACAGGGTCGAGAGCTGGGTCTTGATCGAGTTCATGGACTTGTCGCCGATACTGCCCGAGGTGTCGACGATAAACGCGATGTTGTAGTTGCTGCCCGGGGTGACGATGCCGCCTTTGTCGCCCACTACCATGTTGTTGACGTTGGAGCTGCTCAGGTTGATCACATCGTCGCTGCCGCCGCCTTCGGTAATCACGTAGGGCTGTGGCGCCACGGTGATGGTGCTGGTGGCCACGTTCGAGTTCAGGCTGTCGGCACCGGCGTTGTCCTTGACCGAGATCTCGATGGTGCGATCGCCGGTGGTTGGGTACTTGCTGCCGTTGGAGAACTGGAACGACTCGATCAGCGTCTTGTAGCTGCTCGAATCGGCCGCGCCCGACAGGGTCAGCACGATTTTACCGCTGGTGTCGGTGCCGACCTTGGTCACGGTGATGCCGTTGTAAGTGCCACCAACGTTGACCAGGCTCGAGGTGAGCTGATCGCCCACGCTGGCATTCTTCAGGGTGATGGTCGCGCTTTGCATCTGGCTGTTGTCGACATCGGCGATGTTGACGCTGCCGGTAATCGCCACGCCGCCGCTCGCACGCTCGGTGAGGGCGCCGTTGTAGCCGGTTTTGGTTGCGCCGTCAGCAGTGTTGAGGTCCAGGGTGGGCGCGTCGTTGACCGGGGTCACGGTAATGGCGCCGCCAACGGCTGGCGAGGTCAGCGGGTTGCTGCCATCGGCGTTGCCGCTGTCGGTGGCGGTGTAGGTGAAGTTCGCCGTGCCGTTGAAGTTCAGGTTCGGCTTGAAGTACAGCGTCGCCTCGCCGTTGGTTGCGTTGATGGTGCCGGTGAACGGCTTGGTCATCGCGGCGTCGGTGAAGAACGTACCGTTGGTAGGGGTGCTGACGGTGAACGACTTGACGTTGGCCAGGCCGTCGACATCGGTGGCGCTCAACTTGACGGCGATCCCCGAGGTCGGGTCTTCGGCACCGGTCGCCGTGGTCGCAATGGCCACAGGCGCATCGTTGACCGGGGTCACGGTAATAGCACCGCCGACCGCTGGCGAGGTCAGTGGGTTGCTGCCATCGGCGTTGCCGCTGTCGGTGGCGGTGTAAGTGAAGTTCGCCGTGCCGTTGAAGTTCAGGTTCGGCTTGAAGTACAGCGTGGCCTCGCCATTGGTCGCGTTGATGCTGCCGGTGAACGGCTTGGTCATCGCGGCGTCGGTGAAGAACGTACCGTTGGTAGGCGTGCTGACGGTGAAGGACTTGACGTTGGCCAGGCCATCCACATCGGTCGCGCTCAACTTGACGGCGATCCCCGAGGTCGGATCTTCGGCACCGGTCGCGGTGGTGGCGATGGCCACAGGCGCGTCGTTGACCGGAGTCACGGTGATGCTGCCGCCAACGGCTGGGGAGGTCAGCGGGTTGCTGCCGTCCGCATTGCCACTGTCGGTCGCGGTGTAGGTGAAGTTCGCCGTGCCGTTGAAATTCAGGTTTGGCTTGAAGTACAGCGTCGCCTCGCCGTTGCTGGCGTTAATGCTGCCGGTGAACGGTTTGGTCATCGCGGCGTCGGTGAAGAACGTACCGTTGGTAGGCGTACCCACAGTGAACGACTTGACGTTGGCCAGGCCGTCGACATCGGTGGCGCTCAACTTGACCGGGATACCCGAGGTCGGGTCTTCGGCACCGGTCGCGGTCGTTGCGATAGCCACAGGTGCGTCATTGACCGGGGTCACGGTGATGGTGCCGCCGACCGCAGGCGAGGTCAGTACACCACTGCCATCAGCGTTGCCGCTGTCGGTCGCGGTGTAAGTGAAGTTCGCCGTGCCGTTGAAGTTCAGGTTCGGCTTGAAGTACAGGGTCGCCGAACCGTTGCTGGCATCGATGCTGCCGGTGAACGGTTTGGTCATCGCCGCATCGGTGAAGAAGGTGCCGTTGGTAGGCGTGCTGACAGTGAAGGATTTGACGTTAGCCAGACCATCCACATCGGTCGCGCTCAGCTTGACTTCGATACCCGAACTCGGGTCTTCAGCACCCGTTGCGGTGGTGGCAATGGCCACCGGTGCATCGTTGACCGGGGTCACGGTAATGCTGCCGCCAACCGGTGCCGAGGTCAGTACGCCGCTGCCATCAGCGTTGCCGCTGTCGGTGGCGGTGTAGGTGAAGTTGGCGGTGCCGTTGAAGTTCAGGTTCGGCTTGAAGTACAGCGTCGCTTCGCCGTTGGTGGCGTTGATGGAGCCAGTGAATGGCTTGGTCATCGCGGCGTCGGTGAAGAATGTACCGTTGGTAGGCGTGCCCACCGTGAACGACTTGACGTTGGCCAGGCCATCCACATCGGTTGCGCTCAACTTGACTTCGATACCCGAAGACGGATCTTCAGTACCGGTCGCCGTGGTCGCAATGGCCACTGGCGCATCGTTGACCGGGGTCACGGTGATGGTGCCGCCGACCGCAGGCGAGGTCAGTACGCCGCTGCCGTCAGCGTTGCCGCTGTCGGTGGCGGTGTAGGTGAAGTTGGCGGTGCCGTTGAAGTTCAGGTTCGGCTTGAAGTACAGCGTGGCCTCGCCGTTGGTCGCGTTGATAGTGCCGGTGAAGGCCTTGGTCATCGCGGCATCGGTGAAGAACGTACCGTTGGTAGGCGTGCTGACCGCGAAGGATTTGACGTTGGCCAAACCATCGACATCGGTGGCGCTCAACTTGACGGCGATGCCCGAGGTCGGGTCTTCGGCACCGGTTGCGGTGGTCGCGATGGCCACAGGTGCATCGTTGACCGGGGTCACGGTGATGGTGCCGCCGACCGCAGGCGAGGTCAGTACGCCGCTGCCGTCAGCATTGCCGCTGTCGGTCGCGGTGTAGGTGAAGCTCGCCGTGCCGTTGAAATTCAGATTCGGCTTGAAGTACAGCGTGGCCTCGCCGTTGCTGGCGTTGATGCTGCCAGTGAATGGCTTGGTCATCGCCGCGTCGGTGAAGAAGGTACCGTTGGTAGGCGTGCTGACGGTGAAGGATTTGACGTTAGCCAGACCGTCCACATCCGTGGCGCTCAACTTGACTTCGATACCCGAAGACGGATCTTCAGCGCCGGTCGCGGTGGTGGCGATGGCCACAGGTGCGTCGTTGACCGGGGTCACGGTGATGCTGCCGCCGACCGGTGCCGAGGTCAGTGGGTTGCTGCCGTCGGCGTTGCCGCTGTCGGTAGCGGTGTAGGTGAAGTTGGCGGTGCCGTTGAAGTTCAAGTTTGGCTTGAAGAACAGGGTCGCCGAACCGTTGCTGGCATCGATGCTGCCAGTGAACGGCTTGGTCATCGCCGCATCGGTGAAGAAGGTGCCATTGGTAGGCGTGCTGACGGTGAACGACTTGACGTTAGCCAGGCCATCCACATCGGTCGCGCTCAGCTTGACGGCAATGCCCGACGTCGGGTCTTCGGCACCGGTCGCCGTGGTCGCAATGGCCACTGGCGCATCATTGACCGGGGTCACGGTGATGGTGCCGCCGACCGCAGGCGAAGTCAGTGGGTTGCTGCCGTCCGCGTTGCCGCTGTCGGTCGCGGTGTAGGTGAAGCTCGCCGTGCCGTTGAAGTTCAGGTTCGGCTTGAAGTACAGCGTCGCCTCGCCATTGGTGGCGTTGATGCTACCGGTAAACGGTTTGGTCATCGCCGCGTCGGTGAAGAAGGTGCCATTGCTTGGCGTACCGACCGTGAACGACTTGACGTTGGCCAGGCCATCCACATCCGTGGCGCTCAACTTGACTTCGATACCCGAAGCAGGGTCTTCAGCACCCGTTGCGGTGGTCGCGATAGCCACCGGCGCATCGTTGACCGGAGTCACGGTGATGCTGCCGCCTACCGCTGTCGAGGTCAGTGGGTTGCTGCCGTCGGCGTTGCCGCTGTCGGTCGCGGTGTAGGTGAAGCTGGCAGTACCGTTGAAGTTCAGGTTCGGCTTGAAGTACAGCGTGGCCTCGCCATTGGTCGCGTTGATGCTACCGGTAAACGGTTTGGTCATCGCCGCATCGGTGAAGAACGTGCCGTTGGTAGGCGTGCCGACGGTGAACGACTTGACGTTGGCCAGGCCATCGACATCGGTCGCGCTCAACTTGACTGGAATACCCGAGGTCGGGTCTTCGGCACCGGTCGCCGTGGTCGCAATGGCCACTGGCGCATCGTTGACCGGGGTCACGGTGATGCTGCCGCCAACCGCTGGCGAGGTCAGTGGGTTGCTGCCGTCCGCGTTGCCGCTGTCGGTGGCGGTGTAGGTGAAGTTGGCGGTGCCGTTGAAGTTCAGGTTCGGCTTGAAGTACAGCGTGGCCTCACCGTTGCTGGCGTTGATGGTGCCGGTGAACGGCTTGGTCATTGCGGCGTCGGTGAAGAAGGTACCGTTGCTTGGGGTGCCCACGGTGAACGACTTGACGTTGGCCAGGCCGTCCACATCGGTTGCGCTCAACTTGACCGGGATACCCGAAGTCGGGTCTTCCGCGCCGGTCGCGGTGGTGGCGATGGCCACCGGCGCATCGTTGACCGGGGTCACGGTGATGCTGCCGCCGACCGGTGCCGAGGTCAGCGGGTTGCTGCCGTCGGCGTTGCCGCTGTCGGTGGCGGTGTAGGTGAAGTTGGCGGTGCCGTTGAAGTTCAGGTTCGGCTTGAAGTACAGCGTCGCCTCACCGTTGCTGGCGTTGATGGTGCCGGTAAAGGGCTTGGTCATCGCGGCGTCGGTGAAGAAGGTGCCGTTGCTTGGCGTGCCCACGGTGAACGACTTGACGTTGCTCAGGCCATCCACGTCGGTAGCGGAGAGCTTGACTGCAATGCCCACGGTCGTGTCTTCGGCACCGGTCGCGGTGGTCGCGATCGCTACAGGCGCGTCGTTGACCGCCGTGACCACGATGCTCACTTTGCCGGTGGTGACTTCTTCAACCTGGGTGCTCAGCTCTTTGGCCGTGGCGGTCACGGTCAGGTCGAAGCTGGCGGTGGCGTCCTTGGCCGGGGTCACGGTCAGGGTGCCCAGGTTCCAGTTGCTGACATCGTACTGGGTGGTCGCACCGGTCGAGGTGTAGCTGTGGCCGGTGGTGCCGTCGGTGATCACGGTGCCTTTTGGCAAGCCGCTGATTTCCACCTTGTGGGATTCCGAGCCATCGTTGTCGACGAAGGTGGTGGTGATCGGGCTGACCTTGATGCTGCTGTCTTCCAGGCCGTGGTTGTACACGTAGCCGGTGTAATAGCCTTCGCCATTGACCACGTGGGCGTCGTTGAACACCGCGCCGGCATCTTTCAGCGCCTCGAGGCTGGTGTAGGTCTGCACGCCGCTGCTGCCCAGCGCCATCGAAGGACCGTTGTCGATCGAGACGTTGACGTTGTAGTTGCCCGGACCGTTCTGGTTGTAGTGGTAGACGTCGAGGGTGTAGTAGCCCGACTCGGACGGAACGAACGGGGTCGCGTTGATCCCGGCGCCGTGGCTCCAGGTCTCGGTGGAGACCAGTTTGCCGCCCACGGTGACCGCCAGGCTGTCATCGGCAGTGCCGGTGAAGCTGTAGCTCTTGCCGGCTTCCAGGTAAATCAGGCCGGAGACCTTGGTCGCGGTGAACTGGGACACATCGCCATTGCTTACGTTGCTGATTACGCCAGTGGAGGTGGCGCTGTCAGCGGTCTTGGCGTTGATGACCCGGATCAGGTCGCTGGATTGAGCGACGCCACTGCCGTCCCGGCCCAGTGCATCAGGCAGGTTCTGGCCGTTCCAGGTCTGAATGATCAGGCCGGTAGGCACGTTGCCATATTGGCCGATGGTCACCACTGGCACGTCGGTCACCGGGTGGATATCCACGGTGATGGTCTTGGTGTCGCTGTAGGCGCTGCCGTCGGTGGCCTGGAACTTCAGTTCGGTGTAGTCGCCCTGTTTGTTGCCGACGCCGCTGGTGCCGAAGCTGTTATCGCCCGACTCGTTGGCTGCGGGGGTGTAGCGCACGTTGTGACTGTCGAAGTCGGCCTGGCTGAAGGCCTTGCCGGCTGAAGTGTCGGTTTTCAGGTCGCCTGCGGTGAGCGTGACCCAGGCACCGTCGACTTTGTATTCAATGGAGCCGTTTGGCAGGCTGGTGAAGACCACTTTCGGGTCTGTCGAGTCGATGTCCTGGACGCCAAAGGTGTTCCAGCTCAGCTCGATCGAGGTGTCTTCATTACCGGCGATGGCGCCATCGACTGCGGTCGGCGCGTCGTTGACCGGGGTCACGGTGATGACACCGCCCACCGCTGTCGATGTCAGCGGGTTGCTGCCATCGGCGTTGCCACTGTCGGTGGCGGTGTAGGTGAAGTTCACCTGGCCGTTGAAGTTGGCGTCCGGCTTGAAGTACAGGGTGGCCGAACCGTTGTTCGCCGCGATGCTGCCAGTAAAGGCCTGGGTCATCGCCGCATCGGTGTAGAAGGTGCCATGGGCCGGTGCGCTGACGTTGAACGAAGCAACGTTGGCGATGCCATCGACGTCGGTGGCATTGAGGTGAACCTCGATGCCGCCCACTTGATCTTCAGCACCGGTGGCGCTGGTAGCGATGGCCACTGGCGCATCGTTGACCGGGGTGACGGTGATGGTGCCGCCGACCGCAGCCGAGGTCAGCACGCCGCTGCCGTCAGCGTTGCCGCTGTCAGTGGCGGTGTAGGTGAAGTTCACCTGGCCGTTGAAGTTCAGGTCAGGCTTGAAGTACAGGGTCGCTGCACCGTTGTTCGCGGCAATGCTGCCGGTGAAGGCCTGGGTCATTGCAGCGTCGGTGTAGAAGGTGCCGTGGGTTGGCGCACTGACGTTGAACGAGGCGACGTTGGTGATGCCGTCGACATCGGTGGCGCTCAGCTTGACTTCGATGCCGGTCGCTTGATCTTCCGCACCGGTGGCGCTGGTGGCGATGGCCACTGGAGCGTCGTTGACCGGGGTCACGGTGATGGTGCCGCCGACCGCTGGGGAGGTCAGTACGCCACTGCCATCAGCGTTGCCGCTGTCGGTGGCGGTGTAGGTGAAGTTCACCTGGCCGTTGAAGTTGGCGTCCGGCTTGAAGTACAGGGTCGCTGCACCGTTGTTGGCTGCGATGCTGCCAGTAAAGGCCTGGGTCATCGCCGCGTCGGTGTAGAAGGTGCCATGGGCCGGTGCGCTGACGTTGAACGAAGCAACGTTGGCCAGACCATCGACGTCGGTGGCGTTGAGGTGAACCTCGATGCCACCCACTTGGTCTTCGGCGCCGGTGGCGCTGGTGGCGATGGCCACAGGAGCATCGTTCACCGGGGTGACGGTGATCACGCCGCCCACGGCAGGCGAAGTCAGTACGCCGCTGCCATCAGCGTTGCCGCTGTCGGTGGCGGTGTAGGTGAAGTTCACCTGGCCGTTGAAGTTGGCGTCCGGTTTGAAGTACAGGGTGGCCGAACCGTTGTTGGCTGCAATGCTGCCTGTGAAGGCTTGAGTCATTGCGGCGTCGGTGTAGAAGGTGCCATGGGTTGGCGCGCTGACGTTGAACGAAGCAACGTTGGCCAGGCCATCGACGTCGGTGGCATTGAGGTGGACTTCGATGCCGTCCACCTGGTCTTCAGCACCGCTTGCAGTGGTGGCGATGGCGACTGGAGCGTCGTTGACCGGGGTGACGGTGATCACGCCGCCCACGGCAGGCGAGGTCAACACGCCACTGCCATCGGCATTGCCGCTGTCGGTGGCGGTGTAGGTGAAGTTCACCTGGCCGTTGAAGTTGGCGTCCGGCTTGAAGTACAGAGTCGCTGTACCGTTATTGGCTGCGACGCTGCCGGTAAAGGCCTGAGTCATCGCGGCATCGGTGTAGAACGTACCGTTGTTCGGTGCGCTGACGTTGAACGAAGCAACGTTGGCGATGCCATCGACATCGGTGGCATTGAGGTGGACTTCAATGCCGCCCACTTGGTCTTCAGCACCGGTGGCGCTGGTCGCGATGGCGACCGGCGCATCGTTGACTGGAGTGACGGTGATGGTGCCGCCGACCGCAGGGGAGGTCAGTACACCGCTGCCATCGGCATTGCCGCTGTCAGTGGCGGTGTAGGTGAAATTCACCTGGCCGTTGAAGTTAGCATCCGGCTTGAAGTACAGAGTCGCCGAACCGTTGCTCGCCGCGATGCTGCCGGTAAAGGCCTGGGTCATCGCCGCGTCGGTGTAGAAGGTGCCATGGCTTGGCGCGCTGACGTTGAACGAAGCAACGTTGGCCAGGCCATCGACGTCGGTGGCATTGAGGTGGACTTCGATGCCGCCCACCTGGTCTTCCTGGCCCACAGCCGTAGTGGCGATGGCCACCGGTGCGTCGTTGACCGCTGCCACGGTGATGCTGCCGTTGACCGCAGGCGAAGTCAGCGGGTTGCTGCCATCGGCATTGCCGCTGTCGGTGGCGGTGTAGGTGAAGTTCACCTGGCCGTTGAAGTTGGCGTCCGGCTTGAAGTACAGGGTGGCTGCGCCATTGCTGGCCGCAACGCTGCCGGTGAAGACCTGGGTCATCGCCGCGTCGGTGTAGAAGGTGCCGTTGTTCGGCGTGCTGACGTTGAACGAAGCAACGTTGGCAATGCCATCGACATCGGTGGCGGACAGATGGACTTCGATGCCCGTTGGCTGGTCTTCGGTCCCTGCAGCGGTGGTGGCGATGGCCACCGGCGCGTCATTGACCGCAATCACGTTGATTGGCAGGTTGATCGACTCGGACTTCGGATCGGCTGTGCCGTCCTGCGCCGTGGCGGTGACGGTGAGGTTGACCACGCCATTGGCGTTCGGCGCCGGGTTGTAGACCAGGGTCGTCTTGTTCCAGGTGCTGATGTCGACGCTTTGATTGCCCGCCGTCGCGGTAAAGGTGTGGACGCCATCGGTGATGGTCGAGTTCACCGGTACGCCGCTGATTTCCAGCTTGAGCGACTCGGAGCCGTCCTTGTCGGTGGCATAGGCGTCGATGGTCGACAGTTTGATCGCATGGTCTTCCAGACCCACGTTCAGCACCTGGGTGACGTTGATGTTGTCCATCACGCCGCCCAGCGAGTTGTTGGTGTCGCCGGCCGGAGCCTTGAACTCGAGCTTGGCATCACCGTCGGTGGTGACCGGTACCACGAAGGTGTAGGTCTTCATGCCGACGGTGGTGGTGTCCAGGGTGCCGACTTTGACGCCGCCCCAGAACACGTCGATCACCGAGTTGTTTTCAGCGCCGGCCCGCGGCGAGTAATCAACCGAGATGCTGTAAGCCGTGCCTGCTTCGGCCTTGATGATGGTGTACAGGCTGGCATCGTCGCCGGCGTCTTTCTCCAGTTCGATGACCTTGCTGTTGCCTGGGGTCTCGACCCCGTAAATGCTGCTTTGGCCGATTTCGACCTTGCCATCGGCGTTGCCGGTGAGCCACTGGGTAGTCGGGCCGCCATTGCCGGCCGCGTTGTTGGCGTCGCCTACGGCAATCGTGCCCCAGGAACCGTTGAGGTTGGCGCTGTCGAAGTTGATCGAGGTTACGCTGCCGCCGCCGATCAGGCCCAGGTGCGGGGTGTCGGTAACCGGGTTGACAGTGATGTCGGCGGTGGTCACTGGGCTCGGTTTGCCGTCATTGTCCACGGCAGTGAAAGTCAGATGGGTGCTGCCACTCCAGTCGCCAGTCGGGTCAAAGTACACCGCGGCCTTGCCGTCGGCGCCAGCCGGCACCGAATCACCCACTTTGAGCTCGGTGGTCAGGGTCGCGTCGCTGTACAGCTTGCCGTTCTCCGGCAGGGCGGTGATGACGAACTTGGCGACGGTGCCGTCCACATCGCTGCCGCTCAATACGATAGTGGCCGCATGGTCTTCGTCGGTGGTGGTGGCCGCAGCCGACGCCGTCGGGGCATCGTTGACCAGGTCGATGGCGACCTTGCCGGTGGCGGTGCCGGTTTCCGGTTTTTCAACGGCCGGGTTGCTGCCGCCGTTGTCGGTCACTTCGATGGTCACGCCACGATCGGTGCCCACCGGGTTGTTGCCCGGGCTCTGGAAGGTGATGGCTTCAACCAGCTTGATGAAGTCGGCGGCGCTGCTGCCGGTTTTCGCATCGCTGGTGAGGGTGTAGACGATTTTGCCGTCGGCGGCGCTGCCGCTTTGGGTGATGGTGATCCCGGCAACCGCCAGCGCCTTGAGGGCGTCGGCATTGCTCAGCAGGTCGCCCACCGCCAGATGATCGACCGTGACCACGACTTTGCTGAAAGTGGTGTTGTCGACGTCATTGATGGTCAGGTTTTCGACCAGGGCCACCGGGTCTTTCTGCTCGGTGAAGGTGGTGCTGCTGAACTCCACTTTAGGCGCGTCGTTCACCGCGGTTATGGTGATCACGCCGCCGACCGCAGGGGAGGTCAGTACACCGCTGCCATCGGCATTGCCGCTGTCGGTGGCGGTGTAGGTGAAGTTCACCTGGCCGTTGAAGTTGGCGTCAGGCTTGAAGTACAGGGTCGCCGTGCCGTTGTTGGCTGCGATGCTGCCGGTGAAGGCCTGAGTCATTGCGGCGTCGGTGTAGAAGGTGCCGTTGTTCGGCGTGCTGACGTTGAACGAGGCGACGTTGTCGATGCCATCGACATCGGTGGCATTGAGGTGGACTTCGATGCCGCTGGTTTGATCTTCCTCACCGCTCGCGCTGGTGGCGATGGCCACTGGAGCGTCGTTCACTGGCGTGACGGTGATTACGCCGCCCACGGCAGGCGAAGTCAGCACGCCGCTGCCATCAGCGTTGCCGCTGTCGGTGGCGGTGTAGGTGAAGTTCACTTGGCCGTTGAAGTTGGTGTCCGGCTTGAAGTACAGAGTCGCTGCACCGTTGTTGGCTGCGATGCTGCCGGTAAAGGCCTGGGTCATCGCGGCGTCGGTGTAGAACGTACCGTTGTTTGGCGTGGTGACATTGAACGAGGCGACGTTGGTAATACCGTCGACATCGGTGGCATTGAGGTGGACTTCAATCCCGCCCACTTGGTCTTCAGCACCGCTGGCGCTGGTGGCGATGGCCACTGGAGCGTCATTCACTGGAGTGACGGTGATCACGCCGCCCACGGCAGGCGAAGTCAGTACGCCGCTGCCATCGGCGTTGCCGCTGTCGGTGGCGGTGTAGGTGAAATTCACCTGGCCGTTGAAGTTGGCGTCCGGCTTGAAGTACAGGGTTGCCGAACCGTTGTTGGCTGCGATGCTGCCGGTAAAGGCCTGAGTCATCGCCGCATCGGTGTAGAACGTGCCGTTGTTTGGCGTAGTGACATTGAACGAGGCAACGTTGTCGATGCCGTCGACATCGGTGGCGTTGAGGTGGACTTCGATGCCACCTACTTGATCTTCAGCACCGGTGGCGCTGGTGGCGATGGCCACCGGAGCGTCGTTCACCGGAGTGACGGTGATTACGCCGCCCACGGCAGGCGAAGTCAGCACGCCGCTGCCATCGGCGTTGCCGCTGTCGGTGGCGGTGTAGGTGAAGTTCACCTGGCCGTTGAAGTTGGTGTCCGGCTTGAAGTACAGGGTCGCTGCACCGTTGTTGGCTGCGATGCTGCCGGTAAAGGCCTGGGTCATCGCCGCGTCGGTGTAGAACGTACCGTTGTTCGGTGTGGTGACATTGAACGACGCGACGTTGTCGATGCCGTCGACATCGGTGGCGTTGAGGTGGACTTCGATGCCGCCTACTTGATCCTCAGCACCGGTGGCGCTGGTAGCAATGGCCACTGGAGCGTCGTTCACTGGAGTGACGGTGATCACGCCGCCCACGGCAGGCGAGGTCAACACGCCGCTGCCATCGGCATTGCCGCTGTCGGTGGCGGTGTAAGTGAAGTTCACTTGGCCGTTGAAGTTGGTGTCCGGCTTGAAGTACAGCGTCGCCGCACCGTTGTTGGCTGCGATGCTGCCGGTAAAGACCTGGGTCATCGCGGCATCGGTGTAGAACGTGCCGTTGTTTGGCGCAGTGACATTGAACGAGGCAACGTTGTCGATGCCGTCGATATCGGTGGCCGACAGATGGACTTCAATCCCGCCCACCTGGTCTTCGGCACCGGTGGCGCTGGTGGCGATGGCGACTGGCGCGTCGTTGACCGCATTCACGGTGATCACACCGTCTACCGCCGGTGAGGTCAGCACACCGCTGCCATCGGCATTGCCGCTGTCAGTGGCGGTGTAGGTGAAGTTCACCTGGCCGTTGAAGTTGGTATCCGGCTTGAAGTACAGGGTCGCCGTGCCGTTGTTGGCGGCAATGCTGCCGGTGAAGACTTGGGTCATCGCCGCGTCGGTGTAGAACGTACCGTTGTTCGGCGTGGTGACGTTGAACGAGGCAACGTTGTCGATGCCGTCGACGTCAGTGGCCGAGAGATGGACTTCGATACCGGTAGTCTGGTCTTCATCGCCGGTGGCGCTGGTGGCAGTCGCTACTGGAGCGTCGTTGACCGGGGTCACGGTGATCACGCCGCCGACGGCAGGCGAAGTCAGTACGCCGCTGCCATCGGCATTGCCGCTGTCAGTGGCGGTGTAAGTGAAGTTCACCTGGCCATTGAAGTTGGCGTCCGGCTTGAAGTACAGGGTCGCCGTGCCGTTGTTGGCGGCAATGCTGCCGGTAAAGGCCTGAGTCATCGCCGCGTCGGTGTAGAACGTACCGTTGTTCGGCGCGGTGACATTGAACGAGGCAACGTTGTCGATGCCATCGATATCGGTGGCATTGAGGTGGACTTCAATGCCGCCCACTTGATCTTCAGCACCGCTGGCACTGGTAGCGATAGCGACGGGCGCGTCGTTCACCGGGGTCACGGTGATGGTGCCGTCGACGGCAGGCGAAGTCAGCACGCCGCTGCCATCAGCGTTGCCGCTGTCAGTAGCGGTGTAGGTGAAGTTCACCTGGCCGTTGAAGTTGGCATCCGGCTTGAAGTACAGGGTCGCCGTGCCGTTGTTGGCGGCAATGCTGCCCGTGAAGGCTTGAGTCATTGCGGCGTCGGTGTAGAAGGTGCCGTTGTTCGGCGTGCTGACGTTGAACGAGGCAACGTTGGCCAGGCCATCGACATCGGTGGCATTAAGGTGGACTTCGATGCCGCCCACTTGATCTTCAGCGCCAGTGGCATTGGTAGCAATGGCTACTGGAGCGTCATTCACCGGGGTCACGGTGATCACGCCGCCGACGGCAGGCGAGGTCAGTACGCCGCTGCCGTCAGCGTTGCCGCTGTCGGTGGCGGTGTAGGTGAAATTCACCTGGCCGTTGAAGTTGGCGTCCGGTTTGAAGTACAGAGTCGCCGCGCCATTATTGGCCGCAACGCTACCGGTGAAGACCTGGGTCATCGCCGCGTCGGTGTAGAAGGTGCCGTTGTTCGGTGCGCTGACGTTGAACGACGCGACGTTGTCGATGCCGTCGATATCGGTGGCCGACAGATGGACTTCAATACCGCCCACCTGGTCTTCGGTACCGGTGGCGCTGGTGGCGATGGCGACTGGCGCGTCGTTGACCGCATTCACGGTAATCACGCCGCCGACCGCAGGGGAGGTCAGCACGCCGCTGCCGTCAGCATTGCCGCTGTCGGTGGCGGTGTAAGTGAAGTTCACCTGGCCGTTGAAGTTGGTATCCGGCTTGAAGTACAGGGTCGCGGCGCCGTTGTTGGCGGCGATGCTGCCGGTGAAGACCTGGGTCATCGCCGCGTCGGTGTAGAAGGTACCGTTGTTGGGCGCAGTGACATTGAACGAGGCGACGTTGCCGATGCCGTCGACATCAGTGGCCGACAGATGGACCTCGATGCCGGTGGCCTGGTCTTCATCGCCGGTGGCACTGGTGGCGATGGCGATTGGCGCGTCGTTGACCGGGGTGACGGTCAGGTCCAGGGTGCTGCTCGAACCGGTGTTGGTGGTGTAGCCGATTTGCGGCACATCACCGTTGTAGTCTTTGACCGGGGTGAAGGTGTAGTCGCCATTGGCGGCGATGCTGATGCTGCCGACGCCCGCGATGGTGGCGATCTGGCCCGCGTTATAGGTGGCACTGCCCACGTTGAAGGTGGCCACGCTCAAGGTGTTGTCGATGTCGCTGTCGTTGGTCAGGACGTTGCCATAGGCAATTCCGTCCTCGGCAATGGTCTGGCGGTCGGCAACCAGCACGCTCGGGTCGTCGACGGCGACCACGGTGGTTTCGGCCGCCTTGGGGTTGATGGCCAGGTCTTCGTAGTTGCCGCCGGTGGCGCCGGTGATGGTGGTGCTGAGGTGCAGGTCTTTGCCGTCGGCCAGGTTGGCGGGCGTATCGACGCTGACGGTGCCGGTGGTATCACCGGCTTTGATGGTGATGGTGGTGTTGTTCGACAGGGTGATGGTGACGTCAGTCTGCGCCGCGTTGGTCACGGTGGCGGTGTAGGTGATTTTGTCGCCTTCATCGACCGACGCATTCGCGCTCAACGACACCGTGGTGGTGTCGATGGTGTCGGTGATCTGGGTCACGGCCGGAGCCGGATCGGTGGTGATGATCAGGTTGCCGCCGCCGGAGGTGCCGGCAATGGTGGCCGAGACCGTCGAAGCATCCAGATAAGGCGTGTCGTTGCTGGCATAGGTCACGTTCAGCACGCCAGCGGTCTGGCCGGCTGCGATTACCACGGACAGGCCGTTGGACAGCGTCACGGTCAGGTCGCTGGTGGGCGCCTGGGTGATGAATACGGTGTAGGAGATGACCCCGCCGGCTTCAGTAATGGTCGGCGTGGCGGTCAGGGTAATGGTGACGTCGCGCGGGGTGCTGCCGTTATTGTCGATGTTGCCAACAGTGAAATCGTTGCCGATGGCCGCCGCGGCGTTCAGGCCGGTGGTCGGGTAGCCGATGGTAGGGTCAACTTCGCCTGCGGTGGCTTCGAGCAGGATAAAGCTGTGGCCGCCGCCGGCGGCACCGTCTCCACCTGCGGCGGTTGGGCCGGCAGCGGTGGCTTCGAGGTCTTGGGTCGGGTCGGCACCGGCAGCGATGGCTTGCTGCAGTTCAGCGACCGAAGGGGCGGCCTGGGCGGTGGCTTCACTCAGGTTGGTCGTGGAGTCAGGAGCGTTCGCGCTCCACTGACTGTCGCGACCCAGATCGAGAACGCGGCCATCGGCCAGCTCCAGCGACACGGCGCCTTCAGGTCCGGTCTGGACTTGTTCCCCGGCAAACAGACGATCCCCTTCTACCAGCAGACGGCGAATCCCTTCTGGGGACACTGCGAATACTTGACCGACAATGCTTTTGACGACGGCAACGCTGCTCATTAAAGGACTCTCCGTGTATTACCGTGTGGGTATCCATCATGCCGACCGGCTTTTTTCGTTAGTGCCGATTCAATTGCTGGAGTACGTTTGATTCTAAGAATTAATATTGGCGTCAATAATTTGTTGAGATGTTGACTAAATTACTTTTCCGTCAAGGTATTGACCTATTTGGCGTCATCCTAAACAATCTGTTCGGTAATGTCACATTGATATTTAAGCGGCATCGCGACTTTCTGTTTGTGTCCTCCAGTTCCCACGACAAACGGTCATTTCGATTGCCATTCCAATGCAGTAGGTCAATGTTTGCTGCATTTTTAAGCAAAAATTTCCGGGAAATAATCAGAATGCGTTTGCACTTATTCAAGGCTCTTCCTTTCGCTCTAGCCGCAAGTTTCGTCCAAGCACAAACCCTGCCAGAGGCCATGCAAAAAGCACTGGATGTTCACCCGGAGATCCAGGCAGGCATCAATGCGCGTATTGCCGCCGATTACCAGCTGCGTGCCGCCAAGGGCGGATACCTGCCTAAAGTCGACGTACTGGGCGGCTACGGTCGCGAACGCTCGGACAACACCTCGACTCGTGCCGAAAGCAACAGCCATGAATGGAAGTCCTTGAATCGCGGCGAATCGACTATTCGCCTGCAACAAAATCTGTTTGACGGTTTTGCCACGCAAAGTGAAGTAGGGCGCCAACAAGCCACCGCCAACTCCCGTGGTTATTCGTTGCTCAATACTTCCGAGCGCACCGCGCTGACTGTTGCCCAGGTTTATCTGGATGTCCTGTCCCGTCGCGAGATGGTGCAGTTGGCAGAAGACAACTTGAAGAGCCACGAACGCATCTTTGATCAGATCCAACTGCGCACTAGTCGCGGCGTCGGCAGAATGGCGGACATGGACCAGGCAGAAGCCCGTCTGGCTCAGGCGCGTAATAACTTGCTGACTGAACAGACCAACTTGGCGGATGCGCAAACCAACTACTTGAGCGCCGTGGGCCAGATGCCCGACGAATTGGTGGCCCCCCAGGGTTTTGTTGCCCTGATGCCCGCCAGCCTCGAAGAAGCACGGCGCCAGATGATCGAGGACAGCCCGGTCCTGCGCTCCGCCGAGTCCGATATCGCCGCTGCCGAGAAACAGTACGAAGCCGCCAAGTCGACCTTCTACCCACGTTTCGACGCCGAGCTGGCGCGTTCTGCCAACAACAACCTTGGCGGTGAAGAAGGGCACGACAACAGCTACTCCGCCATGCTGCGCATGCAGTTCAACCTGTACTCGGGCGGCAGCAACAAGGCCGATCTGCAATCCAAGGCGTCCCAGGCCACCCAGGCCCTGGACATCCGCAACAACGCCCTGCGTGAGCTGACCCAGGAGCTGGGCCTGGCCTGGAACGCCTACAACAACGCCACCGCCCAGGTGCCGATCGCTCAGCAATACGTGGACCGCAGCACCAAGGTGCGCACCTCTTACCAGCAGCAGTTCAGCCTCGGCGAGCGGACCCTGCTCGACCTGCTCGACAGCGAAAACGAGCTGTTCAGCGCTCAGCAGCGCCTGGTGCAGATCCGCAACCTGCAGCTCTACACCCAATATCGGATCAAAGCCGACATGGGTCAGTTGCTGAAAAGTCAGGGCGTAGTCGCACCGATGGCATCAGTTGTGCAGAATGATATTAAACCGATGGTAAACCTGCCGCGGATGGACTGATTCTTGACGGAGTTGGGCCATTCACCTGCTTAAGCGTTAAGAGAGTGTCAGCTTGGATTCTGAAATAGGTTCGGTGCAACTTACCCATGACCCGCGCAGTCAGCATGATGATCCATTGCTCGACGGCTTGTTGACACTCTGTTCGCTGCATCACAAGCCCGCCAGTCGGGCGATGCTCACCACCGGCTTGCCCTTGGCCGCCCAGCGCCTGGGCGCCGAGTTGCTGCCCCGCGCAGCGGCTCGGGCCGGCCTGCAGGGGCGCCTGCTGCAGCGCAAGCTGGAGCAGATCCCTTCCATCGCGCTGCCAGCCATGCTCCTGCTTAAGGAAGGGCGGTGTGCGGTATTGCTCGGCTGGGAAGGCGACACCGCGCGTCTGCTGCTCAGCGAAAGCGACGGCGGCGAAGTGCGGGTTGACCGCGAATTGCTGAGTCAAGATTACAGCGGTCGGGTTTTCTTCGCCCAACCGCAACATAAATTTGACGTTACCAACGGCACGCTGATCCCGCGTGCCCATTCCTGGTTTCGTGAAACCCTCAAGCGCTCGCGTTGGCTGTATGCCGACGCCATCGCGGCGAGCCTGGTGATCAACCTGATTGCCCTGGCGGCGCCACTGTTCGTGATGAACGTGTATGACCGCGTGGTGCCGAACCAGGCCACTGCCACCCTGTGGGTGCTGGCCATTGGTATCTGCGGGGCCTACCTGTTCGACCTGCTGCTCAAGGGCCTGCGCAGCCTGTGCCTGGACCTGGCCGGTAAAAAGACCGATCTGATCATTTCGGCGACGCTGTTCGAGCGCATCGTCGGCATGGCCATGAAAGTGCGTCCGGCGCGGGTCGGCAGCTTCGCGCAGAACATCCATGAGTTCCAGGGGATGCGCGACTTCCTGACCTCGCTGACCCTGGCCAGCCTGATCGACTTGCCCTTTACCCTGATCATCCTGCTGGTGATCGCGCTGCTCGGTGGCCACCTGGTGTGGATCCCGATCGTCGCCTTCCCGCTGGCCCTGGGTATTGGCCACCTGCTGCAAAAGCCGTTGACCGCGACCCTGGAGCGGACCATGGCCCTGGGCGCCGAGCGGCAGTCGAGCCTGATTGAAACCCTCGCCGGGCTGGATGCGGTAAAGGTCAACAACGCCGAGAGCGAGCGCCAGTACCAGTGGGAACAGACCATTGGCACCCTCAGTCGCCTGGAGCTGCGAGTCAAAGTTCTGTCGGGCCTGGCCATGAACATCACCCTGCTGATTCAGCAGCTGGCCGGCGTGGCGATGATCATCTTCGGCGTGTACCAGATTATTGACGGCACCCTCAGCATGGGCGGCCTGGTGGCCTGCTACATGCTCAGCGGTCGCGCCCTGGGGCCGCTGGCCCAGCTGTCGGGCCTGTTGACCCGTTACCAGCAAGCCAAAGTGACCATGGTCTCGGTCGACCAGATGATGGAGTTGCCGCAAGAGCGCAACTTCGACGAGCGCCCCCTCAGCCGCCAGGTGCTGCAAGGTGCGATGGAGTTCCGCGCGGTCGATTTCACCTACCCGAACCAGCAGACCCTGGCCCTGCGTGGGGTCAACCTCAACGTTCGGCCGGGGGAAAAGATCGGCATCATCGGCCGCAGTGGTTCGGGCAAGAGCTCGCTGGCCAAGTTGCTGGTCGGCCTGTACCAGCCGGACTCGGGTTCGTTGCTGGTGGACGGCGTGGACATCCGCCAGATCGATGTCAGCGAGCTGCGTCATAACATTGGCTATGTGGCCCAGGACATCCAGCTGCTGGCCGGTACCCTGCGCGACAACCTGGTGTCGGGTGCGCGTTACGTGGATGACGAAATGGTCCTGCAGGCCGCAGAGCTGGCCGGCGTCCATGAGTTCGCCCGGTTGCATCCGCAGGGTTATGAACTGCAGGTCGGTGAACGCGGACAGAACCTTTCCGGTGGCCAGCGGCAGAACGTGGCCCTGGCCCGTGCGCTGCTGCTCAACCCGCCGATCCTGTTGCTCGATGAGCCGACCAGCGCCATGGACAACACCGGCGAAGAGCGTCTCAAGCAGCGGCTGCAGGCCGTGATCGAAAACAAGACGGTGATTCTGGTGACCCACCGTGCCTCGCTGTTGAGCCTGGTGGATCGCCTGCTGGTGATCGACCGTGGCCAGATACTCGCGGACGGCCCGAAAGCCGCCGTCATGGAAGCGCTGAAAAAGGGGCAGATCAGTGTTGCTTAAATCAGGCCCAGGCCGCTTCAAGGATGCAATCCTCGGTTACTTCAAGGGCGGCGACGCGCTTGACGATCAGCCGTTACCCGAGGTCGAAAAGGCCCTGATCGACGATGCACCACGCATCGTGCGCCTGACCATCTGGGGGGTGATCGGCTTCTTCGTGTTCCTGCTGCTGTGGGCGCACTTTGCGATTATCGACGAAGTCACCAAGGGCGAAGGCAAGGCCATCCCCTCGTCGCGGATCCAGAAAATCCAGAACCTGGAAGGCGGCATCGTCGCCCAGATCTACGTGCACGAAGGGCAGATCGTCGAGGCCGGTGCCCCCCTGGTGCGCCTGGACGACACGCGCTTTGCCTCCAACGTCGGTGAAACCGAAGCCGACCGGGTGGCCATGGAGCTGCGGGTCGAGCGCCTCAGCGCAGAAATCGACAACCGCCCGCTGAACATCACCGAGGCTGCACGCAAAGCCGTGCCTAATCAGGTGTCCAACGAAGAGTCGCTGTACCAGAGCCGACGCCAGCAACTGTCGGATGAAATCGGCGGCCTGCAGCAGCAACTGGTGCAGCGTCAGCAGGAGTTGCGCGAGTTCGGTTCCAAGCAGGAGCAATACCGCAACAGCTTGAACTTGCTGCGTCAGGAAATCGGCATGTCCGAACCCCTGGTGCAGCAGGGCGCGATTTCGCCGGTGGAAGTGCTGCGTCTCAAGCGGTCCGAGGTGGAAACCCGCGGCATGCTCGATGGCACCACCCTGGCCATTCCCCGTGCCCAGGCCGCGATCAATGAAGTACAGCGCAAGATCGACGAAACCCGCGGCAAGTTCCGCAGTGAAGCCCTGGCGCAGTTGAATGAGGCGCGCACCAACCTGAGCAAGGCCCAGGCCACCTCCAAGGGCCTGGAAGACCGCGTCAGCCGGACCATGGTGTCCTCGCCGGTGCGTGGCATCGTCAAGCAGATGCTGGTCAACACCGTGGGCGGGGTGATTCAGCCCGGCAGCGATATTGCCGAAGTGGTGCCGTTGGACGACACCCTGCTGGTGGAAGCCAAGATCCGCCCGCAAGACATCGCCTTCCTGCATCCGGGCCAGGAAGCGATGATCAAGTTCACCGCCTACGACTACACCATCTACGGTGGCCTCAAGGGCAAGCTGGAGCAGATTGGTGCCGACACCGTGCAGGATGAAGATAAGAAGAACACCTTCTACATCATCAAACTGCGCACCGACCGCAGCCACCTGGGCACCGATGAAAAGCCGTTGCTGATCATCCCGGGCATGGTTGCGTCGGTTGACATCATCACCGGCAAGAAAAGCATCCTGAGCTACCTGCTCAAGCCCATCATCAAGTCTCGCGCAGAAGCCATGCACGAACGCTGATCCCGCCGTAGCCGCTGCCGAGCCCCGCGACGCAGCGCTGTCCATAACAGGCGCCGAATTACCCTGAGTGAATCGCGTTGGCCAT
Source organism: Pseudomonas sp. QD4 (assembly GCF_049199125.1). Classification (NCBI taxonomy): domain Bacteria; kingdom Pseudomonadati; phylum Pseudomonadota; class Gammaproteobacteria; order Pseudomonadales; family Pseudomonadaceae; genus Pseudomonas; species Pseudomonas sp. QD4. The sequence continues at coordinate 1,277,717 of NZ_JBLZOM010000001.1, read as the reverse complement.
CCGGGCCAGCGCAGCCTCGCGGGCTCGGCAGCGGCTACAGGGCATCATTCAGCCCAATGCCGCTGGCCGGAACAGACGCCGACATCACCAAGGCAACCGGCATCCGGTGCTACTTGCCAAATGCGGCGTATACCGCGCCCATGCGCCCCTGATCCTTGGCCTGGTACAGCAGGCGGTCGACCTGTTCGACGAAGTCCAGGGCCGAGGTGTCCGGGGCGGCGAGGGTGGTGCCGACGCCAAGGCTCAGGCTCAGCAGGTCGCTGACGCTGGAGGCGGCGTGCGGGATCTGTTGCTGGCGCACCAGGTGCAGGCATTTATCGGCCACCCGTTGCGCCGCCAGGGCGTCGGTTTCCGGCAGCAGCCAGACAAACTCCTCACCGCCGATACGCGCCACGAAATCCCGCGGGCGGTTGGTCGCCAGGGCCAGGGTCTGGGCCACGCGGCGCAGGCAGTCGTCGCCCTGGATATGGCCGTAGTGGTCGTTGTACTGCTTGAAGTAATCGATATCGAGAATGATCAGGCTCAGCGGCAGTTGGCTGCGCTGGGCACTGGCCCATTCACGTTCCAGCACGGTGTCGAACATGCGCCGATTGGCGATCCCGGTCAGGCCGTCCTGGAAGGAATATTCTTCGAGCTGCTTCTGCAATCGCAGCAGATGCTCTTCGGTTTTCTTGCGCTCGCTGATGTCGAACATAAACCCCACCAGCGCCTCGACTTCGCCGTCCTTGCGCACCACATGCACCACGTCGCGGATCCACACATAGTCGCCGCTCTGGGTCAGGGCCCGGTAATCGGCTTCGTGGTCGACCCCGGCGCGGGATTGAGACACGCAGAACTCCACCACATAGTCGCGATCGTCCGGGTGCATGCGCTCCACCCAGTCATTGACCCCGACCCAGCTGCCCTGGGGCCAGCCCAGCAGGCGTTCGATCTGCGGGCCGATGTAGCTGAAGGTCATGGTCTGCCAATCGATGCGCCAGGGAATGGCCTGGGTCGATTCCAGCAGGGTCTTGTAGACATCGCTATCGGTTGCGGCGGGCACGTGGCTTGAGGTCATGGCGGGCGAGATCTCGGCGAGGAAAAACCAGCGGCAGCATGCTGGCGATTCTCGCCGTGAATCAAGGCCTATCGCTGCTCGGGCGATGGAAGGTGCGGCGTGTTCGCCGCTCCCGGTTTTGCCCCGGCGTTCTGCAGCGCCGCGAGCCGCTCGCGCAGTTGCAGAACGGTGTCGGCGCTGCTGTTGTGCATGGGCGCTCGCAGTTCGTCATTGATCAGGCCCTGCAACGCCAGGGCGCTTTTGACCGGCGCCGGGTTGGGCTCGACGAACAGGTTCTGGATCAGCGGCAGCAAGCGGAAAAACGTCTCCCGGGCTTCAGCCAGCCGACTGTCAGCCACCTGTTGATGCAGCTGCACGAACAGCTCCGGGTGAATATGCGCCGACGCGGCGATGGCCCCGGTGGCCCCCAGGCACAGTGCGCTGAAGATCTGCGGGTCTTCGCCGCACAGCAGGTCGACATCGCCGCTGGCCAGCAGCGCCAGGGTGGTCTGCAGGTTGCCGCCACAGTCCTTGATCGCCACGATCCGTGGGTGCTTGACGATCGCCAGCAGCGTGTCCTGGTGCAGGGTCACGCCGGTGCGATAGGGAATGTCGTAGAGAATGATCGGCACGCTGCTGGCGTCGGCCACGGTGCTGAAGAAGGTGTGCAGCGCGGCCTGGGACGGGCGGATGTAGTAGGGCGCCGGCACCAGCAGGCCGGCGACCGGGCGTTGCAGGATCTGCTGTTGCTGGTGCAGCAGATCCGCCAGGTTATTGCCCGCCAGGCCCATCATCACCTGATGCCCGGGCGCCAGTTCCAGCACCGCGTCGAGCACCGCCAGTTGCTCGGTCTTGCTCAAGGCCGCCGCCTCGCCGGTGGTGCCGCACACCACCAGCCCGGCGACGCCGCTGCGCAGCAGGTGCAGGGTCAGGCGGCGCAGCGCGACAAAATCGATGGCGCCCTGGTTGAAGGGCGTGACGATGGGGACCCAGATTCCTTGAAACGATGACATGCGTGTTCTCCTGATGGTTGACCGTTGGGTCGCCGCCAGAAGAGTAGAGGGGAATCAAGCAAGGGCAGGGTGTGCGTAGCGCTCGTATCCGGTCAGCTCATCTGACGGGACACAGCGCCCCGGTCACATGAGCGACTGTTTCTTCGATTTAGAGGTGCAAGCCAGGCGAACCCCGGCCTTGGCAGTCAAGCCAATGGCGCAGAAATGGGGGTTGCAGGCTGGGGACATGAATACACACTCGTTAATCAGGCGTACATTTTTAAAAGCTGGCACCGGGTTTGTCAATTGCCGATTGGCGCGGGTTCACACCAGCATCAGTCGCCAGGACTCGACGATCTCATGGGCGATGCGCCGCCACCGCGAGCGCGGCCCGGCCCGCTGCCCGCAGCGGTCCACGGTGAGCGTGCCGCGCAACTGCCGCGCCGCCTCGGGTGACAACCAGTGCCAGCGCTGGCAGGCGGGCAGGTGGGATGGCATGTCGTTGCTCCTGATTGGATGAAGGCGTTCAGTCGGTGCTCGGGGCGAAACCCTGCCAATAGTCCGGTCGGTCGTCCTGCTGCTGATAGCTTTGCACCTGATCGGCCGCGCGCCCCAGCAGCTCGCCGGCGCTGCAGCCGTGGCGGGTCAGGTAGGCGTCGAGTTCGTCGATGGCCCGGCGCAACACGTCGTAGCCGCCGGTGAACACCGCCGAGGTCAGCTCGGTGGCACAGGCGCCGGCCAGCAGAAAACGCGCCACGTCCAGGCCGCTGCGGGCGCCATTGGTGGCGATCAGCGGGAAGTCGCGGCCCAGTCGCTGGCGGGTCAGCATCAGCCAGCGTGCGGTCAGCGGCAGGGCCCAGCTGCCACCGATCGCGGCCGAGGTGCCGAGCAGGGGACGCTGGCTGTCCAGGTCCGGAATGAAGCCCATGAAGCGCCCCATCATCACCACGCTGTCGGCACCGCCGCGGCGCGCAGCCTCGGCCAGGCCGACCACGTCTTCGCTTTGCCCGGTGAGCTTGATCCACAGCGGCAGGCGCGTGGCCTGGCGGATCCTGGCGACGATCTGCTCGATCCGCGCGCTGCCCCGCTCCAGGACAATCGCGCCTTTGGCGGCTTCTTCGCCGTGGGGTGCACCGATGTTCAGCTCCAGGGCGCGCAGGCCGGCCTGTTCGATCTGCACGGCAAACTGCGCGCAGCGTTCCAGGTCGCCGAGGATCAGGCTCGGGATGACATAGGCGTCCTGCTGGCGGGCCTGTTGATCGAGCCCGGCCAGTTCATCCAGCCAGCCGTCGAAGTCTCGCTGGACCAGGCCCGAGCGGCCGAACAGGCTGGCCTCGGGAGGCGGCTGGAAATTCCACGGCAGGCGATTCCACTGGGCATCGAGCAAGGTGTAGTCGGTCTTGTCCAGTTGCTGCTTGGCGGCGGTCGATTCGTTGGTCGACTTGGCGATCACCGCCCCGGCCCCGGTGGCCAGGGCACGCTTGATCGCCGCCGCATTCATGGTGTGTTCCCCGGCGCCACAGATCACCGGGTTCTTCAGGGCCAGGGCCCCGATGTGCGTCGTCAGACGGCTCATGTTCGCTCCTCGAAAGTCCGGCTCAGATGTTCATCAGGCGGGCGGCGTTGAGGGAGGTCATCTTGCGCACGTCGTCGTCGCTGTAGCCCAGGTCGAGGACGCTGGCGATCACGCTGCGAAAGCCGTCGACGATTTTCGGGTTGCCCTGCTGGCCGAGGTCCGAGCCGAGGATGGTCAGGTCCACGGTGCCGGCCTCGATCACCTGGGCCAGAAACTCACCGTCGTAGAATTTGAACTTCGACCCGGGCACCCACATGCACATGGAGTGCTCCATGTACACGCCCTCGCTGGCCAGTTGGCGCATGTCGTCCAGGGTCGCGTCGACCACGTAGGTCGGGTGGTTGACCAACAGGCGCTTGACCCCGCGCTTGCGTGCCTCCTCGAACAGCGGCCAGATTTCCCGGATATTCAGGTGCCCGGCAGACAGCACCACGTCTTCGGCGGCGATCAGGTCGAGGATGCCTTTGACCTCTTCGCGCAGCTTGCCGTCGTCGTCCAGCACCGTGAGCGGGATCGGCTGCAGCATGCGCTGGGTGGTCTGGGGGAATTTGTCGACGAACTTCACGTCCTGGTGATGGTGGGCAATGTGGTTGGCCGAGGAAAAGGTCGGCATCCAAACCAGCTTGGCGCCGAGTTTCAGGCCGTGTTCCACCGCGTGGATATTCAGCCCGCCCACCGAGTTGTTCAGTGGCACGCCGGACAGCATCTGCACATTCAGCTCGCTGAAGTGTTTGTTCAGCAGGCTGGTGACGGGCGTGCAGGAGTAGTAGTGGTCCTTGAGCAGCACGGCCTTGAGGCCGGCGGCGGAGGCTTCCTGCATGGCTTCGATATGGTCGCAGTAGCGGGGCATCACCGAGGGGCCGCTGTGGCAATGCAGGTCGATGGCACCGCGTACCAGGCTGTCGATCCGGGCTTCGCGTTCAGGGTTGTCGAGGGGCTTGAGGGTGGCGTTCATGATCGGGGCACCTGTGGGTAAGGGGGCTGTGTTCAGCGTGCGAATAACGGGCGAAAGGCCTGGGCCTGCGCGGTCCAGCCGGTGCGCAGTACGGCCTGGTCCGAGCCGAGGATGAAAAAGCTCGCGCCGTGGGCGGCGTAGCGCGGGACGTCTTTGAGGTCGGCGACGAACAGCCCGGCGGCCTTGCCGGCACGCCGCGCCACCTGCAGGGTGTGCAGGGTCGCCTGTTCCACCTCCGGATGGTCGAGGTCGAAACGGCGCAGGGACACCGCCAGGTCGGCGCGCCCGACAAACAGGCAGTCCACCCCGTCGACAGCGGCAATCTGCTCCAACTGCGACAGGGCACTGGCGTCCTCGATCTGGCAGATCAGCGCGGCGCGACCGTCGTGAAAGTCCACGTGCCGGGCCAGGGGCAGGGCGCCGTAACCACCGGCGCGGGGCGAGTTGGAAAAACCGCGATTGCCGTCCCGGTAGCGGGTGGCGGCGACGATTTCCCGGGCCTGGTCGGCCTGGGTGATGTGCGGCAACACCAGCCCGGCGGCGCCCAGGTCCAAGGCCTGGAGCAGGGTCCCCGGACGGCTGTCGGGTACGCGCACCAGACCGGCGACCGCCGCGGCCCGGCAGGCCAGCAAGGCGATGTCCAGGCTGCTGCCGGTGAAGGCCGCATGCTCGGCGTCCAGCACCACCGCATCGAGGCCGGCGCCCCCGGCAATCTCAATGCCGGCATGGGCCGGGGTCTTGATGAAACTGCTCAGTAACGGCTCGCCGTCGAGCAACCGCTGACGCCAGGTCAGGCTGCTCATAGGGCACCGGACTCACGGGGCTCAGGGGCGCTGAATTCCGCCGCCTGATACTCCACCAGGTGCTGGTAGTCGTCGCGCAATGGCGAGAACACGTCGAGGTTCATCACCACCTCGTCGCCCAGGGGCTCGGCGTAGTGCACCACGTGGGGCGGGATGCGCAGCATGCTGCCCGGGCCGCCTTCGATCACTTCGTCACCCAGGTGAAAACGCACCCGGCCCTGCACGATGATCACCAGTTGCTCGAAGGTGTGGCTGTGGGGGAACACGTCCATCCCCGGGGTCAGCCAATTCATTACGCAAAGGGTGTCGTCGCCGCGAAAGCCGACACGCTCGACCCCCTTGCGCACGGTTTCGCGGGGCAGGTCATTCCAGTTGTGCAGCAGGGCCTGGGCCAGGTTCATGGTGCATCTCCTCAGTCTTCGGGGCAGCGCAGGCGGGCTGTCCGATTTTGTTTTTGTTTCTTTCTGAAGAATAGTGTTTCTTCTGTCGATAAAAGCTACTCCCGAAAAACCAGCCCCGTCAACTGCCCGCCAATAACTTTTAAAGCCCAATGCAATGACTTGACAGGGGCAAAAGCTGCGCCCTAGGATTGTGTCATTCAAAAAAACAATGTTTCGCACAGAAGAATACAAGGCGAAACCTTTCCAGCAGCGCGAGGAGCCACGATGCGTGTTATCCAATCCATCCTGATCGACGGCCACTGGTCCAGCGGCAGCCATGAACAACAAGGGGCCGTGTTCAACCCGGCCACGGGCGAGCAGATCGCCAGCCTGGGTTTCGCCAGCCCGGCGGACCTCGACCTGGCCCTGGCCGCAGCCGCCAGGGGCTTTGAGGTCTGGCGCAAGACATCGGCCTATGAGCGTTCGAAAATCCTGCGCCGGGCCGCCGATCTGGTGCGCGAGCGCTCCCAGGCCATTGCCGAACTGATCACCCTGGAACAAGGCAAGCCCCTGGCCGAAGCACAGATGGAGGCCTTTGGTGCCGGCGACCATATCGACTGGTACGCCGAAGAAGGGCGCCGGGCCTATGGGCGGGTGATTCCGCCGCGCCAGCGCGGTGCCCGGCAGATCGTGCTGCGCGAGCCGATCGGCCCGGTGGCGGCCTTCAGTCCGTGGAATTTCCCGGTCAGCCAACTGGTGCGCAAGATTGCCGGTGCCCTGGCTGCCGGGTGCTCGATCATTGCCAAGGGGCCGGAAGAAACCCCTTCGTCCTGTATCGAACTGTGCCGGGCGTTCCAGGATGCCGGGGTGCCGCCCGGGGTGTTGAACCTGGTGTTTGGGGTGCCGGCGCAGATTTCCGAGTACCTGATCCACTCGCCGGTGATCCGCAAGATCTCTTTCACCGGTTCGGTGCCGGTGGGGCGTGCCCTCGGTGCCCTGGCCGGGCAGCAGCTCAAGCGTTGCACCCTGGAGCTGGGCGGGCATGCGCCGTTCATTGTCTGCGACGACGTGGATGTCGAGGCCGTGGCGGCCTTGGGCGCCGGCTTGAAGTTCCGCAATGCCGGGCAGATCTGCGCCTCGCCGACCCGCTTTTTTGTCCAGCGCAGTGTCTATCCGCAGTTTGTCAGCGCCTTCAGCAAGGCTGGCGCGGCCTTGAGGGTGGGCGCCGGCAACCTGGCCGACACCCAGATGGGGCCCCTGGCCAATCCGCGTCGGGTGGCGGCAATGCAGGCCTATGTCGACGATGCCCTGGCCGTGGGCGCAACCCTGGCCGCAGGTGGGCACCCGTCCGAGGCGCCGGGTTTCTACTTTGCGCCCACGGTCTTGACGGATGTGCCGGACAACGCCCGGGTGATGCACGAAGAACCCTTTGGCCCAATTGCCTCGATCGTGCCGTTCGATGACCTGCAACAGGTGATCGACCAGGCCAACGCCTTGCCCTTCGGCCTTGCAGCCTTTGCCTTCACCCGCTCGATCGCCCGCGCCACCCTGCTTGCCGACGAGCTGCAAAGCGGCATGGTCTCGATCAACCACTTCGGCATCGCCGCGCCGGAAACCCCCTTCGGCGGGATCAAGGACAGTGGTTATGGCAGCGAGGGCGGCAGCGAAGGCCTGGACGCCTACCTGACCACCAAGTTCGTCAGCCAGGTCGGCTGAGGCCGTTCGCGACGTATCAGGAGTGTTGCCATGGACACCCATGACTTTATCGTCATCGGCGCGGGCTCGGCCGGTTGCGCGCTGGCGGCCCGGCTGGTGCAGGCCGGCAAGCGCGTGCTGTTGCTGGAGGCCGGCCCGGCGGACAACCATCCGTACATCCACATCCCGGGGACCTTTGTCCGGGTCCACGGCACGTGCCGCACCTGGATGTACAAGACCGAGGCCGAGCCCTTCGTCAACGGACGTCAGGTCTACATTCCCCAGGGGCGAACCCTGGGCGGTGGCAGCTCGGTCAACGCGATGATCTATATCCGTGGCCAGGCCGAGGACTATGAGCAGTGGCGCGACGCCGGGTGCCCGGGTTGGGGCTGGCAGGATGTGTTGCCGGTGTTTCGCCGCTCCGAGGCCAATGCCCGACTGGGCGGCGAGTTGCACGGCCAGGGCGGGCCCTTGAAGGTCAGCGACCCGCGCCATCGCCACCCCTTGAGCGAGGCGTTCGTCAGCGCCGCGCAGCAGGCCGGGGTGCCGCTGAGCCAGGATTTCAATGGGGCGCGGCAGGAGGGGGTGGGGTTCTATCAGACCACCACCGCCGACGGGCGCCGGGCCAGTTCCGCCGCGACCTATTTGCGCGGGGTGCGCCACAGCCCGCTGCTCAAGGTGCTGACCGGGATGCACGTCACCCGCCTGCTGCTGGAGGGGCGACGCGTGGTGGGCGTCGAAGCCCGCAGCCAGGCGGGCGCCTTGCAGCGTTTTGCCTGCAACGCAGAGGTCATCCTCAGTGCCGGGGCCATTGCCTCGCCGAAAATCCTCCTGCTGTCGGGCATCGGTCCGTTGCAGCATTTGCACGACATGGGCATCTCGCCGGTGCTCGACCTGGACGGCGTGGGGCGCAACTTCCAGGACCACTTGAGCGCCTCGGTCTACGGCCAGACCCGTGAGCCCATCAGCCTGCTGGGCCATGACAAAGGGCTCAAGGCGCTGAATCACGGCTGGCAGTACCTGACCCGGCGCCAGGGCCTGCTGGCGTCCAACGTAGTGGAGAGCGGCGGCTTCGTCGACACCCGTGGCTGTGGCCGGCCCGATGTGCAATACCACGTGGTGCCGGCCCTGGTCGGGGATGTCGATCGCTTGCCGCCGGCGGGCCACGGCATCTCGGTCAACCCCTGTGCGCTGCGCCCAAAATCCCGGGGCCGGCTGCTGTTGCGCAGCCGCGATCCGTTCGACCCGGTGTCACTGCGGGCCAATTACCTCAGCGACCCGGATGACATGCTGACCCTGATTGCCGGGGTCAGGCTGGCGCAGAAGATCATGCGCGCGCCGGCCCTGGCGCGCCTGCTCAGCGGCCCGTTGCTGCTGGCCGATCGCGACGATTTGCCGGAGCAGGACTACGCCGACTATGTGCGCAGCGTGGCCAAGACCGTGTTCCACCCGGCAGGCACTTGCAAGATGGGCAGCGACGCGCAGGCGGTGGTCGCTGCCGATCTGCGGGTGCGCGGCATCGACGGCCTGCGGGTCGCCGATGCCTCGGTGATGCCGAGCATCGTCAGCGGCAACACCAATGCGCCGAGCATCATGATCGGCGAGCGCTGCGCCGACTTTATCCTGCAGCGCCCGGCCGCCTGATTCCCCGGGATGCCGGGGCGCGGCAGCGATTCTCTACAACAACAATAAAGAGAGCCTCGATGAACCTACTTTCGCGCAGCACCTTCGACAACGAGCCCGACTGGCGGCTGTACAACAGGATTGCCTGGCGCATCCTGCCGTTTCTGTTTGTGTTGTACGTGGTGGCGTTTCTCGACCGGGTCAATGTGGGGTTCGCCAAGTTGCAGATGGCCGCCGACATCGGCCTCAGCGACCTGGCGTTCGGCTTTGGCGCCGGGGTGTTTTTCATCGGCTACTGCCTGTGCGAGATCCCCAGCAACATGCTCCTGCAAAAGCTCGGTGCACGGTTCTGGATCGCACGGATCATGGTGGTGTGGGGGCTGCTGTCGATCTCCATGATGTTTATCCAGACCCCCACCGCCTTCTACGTGCTGCGCTTTTTGCTGGGCATGGCCGAGGCCGGGTTCTACCCCGGGGTGGTGCTGTACATGACCTACTGGTTCCCGTCCTGTGCGCGCTCCCAGGGCATGGCCTATTTCAATCTGGGTATTGCCATGGCCGGGGTGCTGGGCAGCCCGCTGTCGGGCTGGATCATGCAGAACTTTGCCGGCGACCTGGGGCTGGCCGGCTGGCAATGGCTGTTTTTGCTGGAGGGCTTGCCGGCGGTGATCCTGGGGTTTGTGGTGTTTTTCTACCTGGATAACGGGCCCGGCCAGGTCAAGTGGCTGAGCCCGGCGCAAAACCTGCGGGTCCAGGAGCAATTGCGTGAAGAGCGCCAGCGCAACCAGGGCCAGGGGGCCGACCACCGTTTTCGCGCGGCCTTCGTCAACAAGGGCATCTGGTGCCTGATCGTCACCAACTTCAGCTTGCTCTGCGGCACCTACGGCGTGTCGTTCTGGATGCCGCAGATCGTCAGGAACCTGGGGGTGCAGAGCCTGTTCGATACCGGCCTGATCGCGGCGATTCCGTTTGCCGTGGCCTCGGTGTGCATGATTGTGGTCAGCAAGCATTCGGACAAGACCCGCGAACGGCGCTGGCACGGCACCCTGTGCGTGGTGGCGTCGGCCTGCGGACTGATCTTCAGCGGGTTGTTCCATGACAACGCCTACCTGTCCCTGGCCGGGTTGAGCCTGGCGATGGCCGGTGGTTTGTCGGCGTTCTGCGTGCTGTGGGCGCTGCCCGGGGTCTTGCTGACCGGCACCGCCGCTGCGGCGGGGATCGCCCTGATCGCCACCGTCGGCAACCTCGGCGGTTATGCCAGCCCGTTCATGATGGGCTGGGTCAAGGACAGCACCGGGCACCTGGAATACGGCCTGTATGTGTTGGCGGCCATTACCCTGCTGGGGGCGGTGAGCATGTTCGCCGTGCCGCAGTTACGAGGCGGGGCACGGCTGGCGCCAGGGGGCAGGGCACTCAAAGTCTGAATCGACGGCGTCGGCCAGGTCACACCCGGAGCGCGTTTTCCCCAGGGAAGCCGCGCTCCGGGTGTTGTGCGTTGTGCAATCAGCTGTTTCTTCAGGCGATACAATCGGCAAGAATAGCGAAATGCTTTTTCGGCGAAGAGCGGCGCAGGAACGGGGTTCCTGTCCCCCATGCGATACAAATAGAGGTGAACAGTGAAGGCAGAAGATAAGGATGGCAAGGAAGGCACCAGCAGTGGCCCGGTGCTGCTGGAGTCGGTGGAAATGGTGTTCCGCCTGCTCGACGAACTGACCGCTGCCCGGCGTCCGCTGGGTGTGACCGAACTGGCGCAGCTGTTGCAGACCGCCAAGCCGCGCACCTATCGCCACCTGGCCTCGATGCGCCAACTGGGGATTCTGGAGCAGGACCCCAGCACTGAAAAATACCTCCTGGGTTCACGCCTGGTGGCCTACGGCGAGGCCGCCAGCGAGCAGTTCGACCTGCGGGCCCTGGCCGACCCTTACCTGACCCGGATCCGTGACAACACCGGGCAGAGTGCGCTGCTGGCGGTGGCCACCCATGATTCGGCGCTGGTGGTGTCCTGCGTGGAGTCCAAGGCCAATGTGTGCATCTCGGTCAAGCCGGGCAACCGCGTCTTGCCCTACTGCTCGGCCCAGGGCCGCACGGTGCTGGCGTTTTCCGATGCGGCGACCCAGCAGCGGGTGATGCGGCGCAAGATGCCGCGCCTGACCGAGAACACCATGTGCGACCCCGAAGCGCTTGCCGAGCGCCTGGCGCTGATCCGCGAGCGGCTGTACGACGATGCCGACGGCGAAATCACCGTCGGCATCAATGCCCTGTGCTGTCCGTTGTTTCGCGAGAATGACGTGATTGTCGGCACCATTGGCATCGTCGGCCCCAGCTCGGCGATCCCGGTGCCGCCCCCGGCCAATATGCTCAAGGAATTGCAGGCCGCCGCCGCAGAAATCAGCGAACGCCTGCACGCCGCGACCTACACCCGCAAACCGGCGCGCTAGGCCCGAGGTTCCAGGCTCCTACAGACCGAGCCTGGAACATGTGTCGGGCTTCAGGCGGGGTCTTTTGCGGGTTGACTCAGGCGCCGCGACAGCATCAGCAGCAAGGTGGCGAACAGCACCATGATGGTCGCCGCCGCCAGCAACACCGGGCTCAGGGATTCGCGGGCCGTGGTGAACATTTCCCGGGGCAGGGTGCGCTGGTCGGGGCCGGCCAGGAACAGGGTGACCACCACCTCATCCAGGGACGTGGCGAAGGCGAACAACCCGCCGGAAATCAGCCCGGGCGCAATCAGTGGCAGGGTGATCTTGCGCAAGCAGATCCAGGGTGTTGCGCCCATGCTGGCCGCTGCCCAGAGCAGGCGCTGGTTGAGCCCGACCAGTGCCGAGCCGACGTTGATCACCACGAAGGGCACGGCCAGGGTGGTGTGGGCCAGGACCAGGCCGGTAAAGGTCCGGGTCAGGCCCAGGCTGGCAAACACGAAGTACATCCCGACCCCGACAATCACGGCCGGCACGATCATCGGCGCAATCAATAGCACCTCGATAAACCGGCGCCCCGGCAGCCGTTCATGGCTCAGCCCGAGGGCCGCGAGGCCGCCGAGCACCACCGCGAGCAAGGTGCTGAGGCAGGCGATGGCAAAGCTGTTGAACAACGCCCCCAGCCATTGGCTGGAACCGAAGAACGCCTCGTACCAATGCAGGGTCAGGCCGCTGATGGGCAGCGACATATAGCGGCTGTCGCTGAACGACAGGGGCAGCACGATCAGGATCGGCAGCACCAGGAAAGCCAGCACCAGCCAGCCGCTCAGGGACAGGCTGAAAAAGCCGAACACGCTCAGGGCGCCGGCGTTAGGGTTCTTGACCATCAGTGTCTCCCCTGGGAGCGGCCACGGGCGAGCCGGGCCTGGATCAGATAGAGCAGGGTGGTGACCGTCAGCAGGACGATGCCCAGTGCGGACGCCAGGCCCCAGTTCAAGGTGCCAGTGGTGAATTGGGCGATGTAGTAGCTGATCATCTGGTCGCCGGGGCCGCCGATCAGCGCCGGGGTGATGTAAAAGCCCAGGGTCACGATAAACACCATCAGCGCCCCCGCCGCCAGGCCCGGCAGGACCTGGGGCAGGTACACCCGGAAGAAGGTGAACAACGGCCGTGCGCCCATGGAATAAGCGGCCTGGACCAGCAGCCGGTTGCTCGACTGCATGGCTGCCAGCAACGGAAACACCATGAACGGCAGCATCACGTGGACCAGCGCCAGGATCACCCCGAAGCGGTTGTACAGCAGGCGCAGCGGGCTATCGATCAACCCCAGGTACAGCAACGAGGTATTGACCACGCCCTGGTCCTGCAACAGCACCATCCAGGCTGTGGTTCGCACCAGAATCGAGGTCCAGAACGGCAGCAGGATCAACAGCAGCAACAGGTTGCGCGTGCGCGGCGTGCGCCGGTCGAGGTAGGCGCACAGCGGGAACGCCAGCAGCACGCAGATCAGCGTGGTGGCCGCGGCAATGGCGAAGGTGCGCAGCAGTATCGAGCGGTACAGCCCTTCTTCACCCTTGCCGACGATGCCCTGGTTGTAGTCGTGCTTGAGGTCCAGCGCTGACAGCAAGTGGTAGCTGCCGACTGGTCCGCTGGCGCGTTTGAAGCTTTGCCAGGTTTCGTTTTCCAGCCAGCGCGGGTCGAGGGCCGCGAACCCCTGGGCGCTGCCATCCAGGCTGGCGGCGCCGCGCTTGGCGGTGGCGAGCATGGCGCGCAACTGCGGTGCCTCATAGGACAGACGGCGGGCGAGCCCCGCCAGGTCCTTGGCCGACACCTGTTGCAGGTCGGCACTGAACGAGCGCAGCAGGCGCTCATCAGGCGCCGAGCGGCCATCCCATTGCTTGAGCGCCAGGGCGGTTTGCGGCAGTGCGTCGGGCAGCTCGCTGTCGGCCACGCCCCGCCACAGCAGAGTGGCGATCGGGCCGACGAAGGTCAGCAGTAAAAACAGCACCAGGGGCGCGAGCAGGGCATAGGCGCGCCACAGCGCGCGATGATTTCTGCGTGCCACGACCGGCAGTGCAACAGCGAAGGTGGTCATCTCGAGGCCTCGGATAGTTACTTGGCCGACCAGGCGGTCCACTTGGCATTCAACTCATCGACCCGGTCGACCCAGAACTTGTCGTCGATCTGCAGCACGTTGGCGCTGTTCTGCGGCGCGCTGGGCATGTCCGCGAGGACCTTGGGGTCAACCTGGGCGATGCCCTTGATCGTGGTAATACCGGTCGGTTGCAGGGCCGGCCAGAGCTTTTGCTGGTCGGGGTTGCCCATTTCCTTGAGCAGGCCGTAGGCGGCTTCCGGGTTCGGCGAATTGCGCAGGATCACCCAGCTGTCCATGGTCTGCAGCGACTGGTTCCACACCAGGCCAAAGGGCTTGTGATCCTGGTTGATGGCATTGGTCACCCGGCCGTTGTACGAGGTGGTCATCGCCACTTCACCGGAGGCCAGCAGCTGCATGGGCTGGCCGCCGGATTTCCAGAACAGCAACTGATCCTTGATCTGGTCCAGCTTGGCGAAGGCGCGGCTGACCCCGGCCGGGGTGTTGAGCACTTTGTAGACCTCGGCCACCGGCACGCCGTCGGCCATCAGGGCGATTTCCAGATTGCCCTTGGGGCCCTGGCGCAGTGCGCGTTTGCCCGGGTACTTCTTCAGGTCGAAGAAGTCGCCCCAGCCCTGGGGTGTGCCGGCCAGTTTCGATTTGTCATAACCCAGGACGAAGTTGTAGACCGCGGCGCCGACCCCGCACTCGCTGATCGCCGAGGGGATGTAGGTGTCCTTGCCGCCGATGCGCGCAAAGTCCAGGGGCAGGAACAGGTCCTCGCTGCACCCCAGTTGCAGGTCTTCGCCCTCGACCTGGACCACGTCCCAGCCGCTGTCCGGGCCTTCGGCCTTGGTCCGCAGGATGCCGATGCCGCTGTCCCAGGAGTCTTCCTGGACCTTGTTGCCCGAGGCCTTGGCGTAGGGCGCAAAAAAGATCTGCCGTTGCACGTCCTGGTAGCTGCCGCCCCAGGACACCACGGTCAGGTCGCGGGCCTGTGCGGCGGCTGAGACCAGGCCGAGGCAAAGCAGGGTGGAACAGGTGAAAAGCGATCTGCGGTTGAACATGATTTGACTCCAGAGCTGGTTTTTAATCGTTCTTGTGGCAGCAATAGAAAGGCGTGATGCAGCTGTTTGTTGTTATGCAAGGCCGGTGTTTCAGGGCAGGATCAGTGCGTGCTCCCGAGGCAGCGCCAGCCCTACGCGCTCGCCCGGGAGAGGCAGGGCGCGCTGCAGGCTGCCAGGGTTGAGCTTGAGCATCAGCGGTGCGCCGCTGGGCAGGACCAGGTGCAGGCTGCAATGGGCGCCGTGGAAGATGCTGTCCACCAACTGCGCGTGCAGGGCCGGTTCGCCGGGGTTGGCCAGGCGCACGTTTTCCGGGCGAATCGCCAGGGCAGCCGGGTCGCCGACCGCCAGGGTCGCGCTGGCGCACGGCACTTCGTGCAGCGAGCCGTCTTCCTTGAGGCGGATACCCGCGCTGCCGTTGCCCAGGTGGCTGATCCGGCCCTCGAGGAGGTTGGTCTCACCCAGGAAGTTGGCCACGAAACGGCTGCTGGGGCGGTTGTAGATCGCTTCCGGCCTGTCGATCTGGGCGATTTTGCCTTCATGGAACACCGCGACCCGGTCGGACAGGGTCATGGCTTCGTCCTGGTCATGGGTGACGTAGACAAAGGTGATGCCGAGCTGGCGATGGATGCTCTTGAGCTCCAGTTGCATGCGTTCGCGCAGGGCCTTGTCCAGGGCGCCCAGGGGTTCGTCCATCAGCAACATGCGCGGGCGATAGACCAGGGCCCTGGCCAGCGCCACCCGTTGCTGCTGCCCGCCCGACAACTGAGCCGGGCTGCGCGAGGCAAAACCGCCCAGTTGCGCCAGCTCCAGGGCTTCGCCGACGCGCTGGGTGCGTTCTGCGGCCGGAACATTGCGCAGGTTGAGGGGGAAGGCCACGTTCTGTTCCACGGTCATGTGCGGAAACAGGGCGTAACTCTGGAACACCACGCCCATGTCGCGCTTGTAGGCCGGTAGTCGGCTGATGTCCTGGCCATCCATGAGGATCCGCCCGCGATCCGGTGCGTCGAAGCCGGCCAGCATCATCAGCGTGGTGGTCTTGCCCGAGCCGCTGGGGCCCAGCAGCGAGAGGAATTCGCCCTGGGCAATCTGCAGGTTCAGGTCGTTGACCACCCAGCTGCGCTCGTCGTAGGTCTTGTGCACGTTTTCAAAGCGCACCAGGGCCGTATCACCCGTTGCGGGGGCTGCCGTCGAGGCCTGGGGGGACGCTGCGTTCATGGGCTCGGCTCGTTGTCTGATGGGTTCTTTGAGCAGGGGCGCGGCGCTCATTGCGCCAGCTCCGTGTACACCTCGTCCAGGGACTCGGCGACGGCCGTGAGGATGACCTCGACCTGGGCCGCGTCGATGATCAGCGGTGGCGCCATGACCAGGGTGTCGCCCAGGGCTCGCAGCAACACACCGCGCCGTTGCAGGGCTTCGGCGACCCGGGCCGCGACTTTGAGGTGCGCGGGGAAGGGTTCGCGGCTGTCCTTGTCGGCGACGAACTCCAGGGCCGCCATCAGGCCGATGCCGCGGGCTTCACCGATCAACGGATGGTCGGCAAAGGCCCGGACGCCCGCCTGGAACCGCGGCGCCACGGCGGCGACATTGCCCAGGATGTCCAGCTCGTCGTACAGGGCCAGGGTTTCCAGGGCCACCGCCGCCGCCACCGGGTGGCCGCCGTAGGTGTAGCCATGGCCGAAGCCGCCCAGGACGTTGCTCTGGTCGGCAATGGCTTGGTAGATCGTGTCGCTGATCAGTAAAGCAGAAATGGGTTGGAAGGCCGCCGACAGGCCCTTGGCGCAGGTCAGCATGTCCGGTTTCAGGCCCATGGCCTGGGAGCCCCAATAGTGCCCGGTACGGCCGAAGCCGCAGATCACCTCGTCGGCCACCAGCAGGATGTCGTACTTGCGCAGCACGGCCTGGATTTTGGCGAAGTAACCGGTGGGCGGGACGATGACGCCCCCGGTGCCCATCACCGGTTCGGCGAAGAACGCGCCGATGGTTTCCGGGCCGTGCTCGAGGATGGTCTGTTCCAGCTCGGCGGCCAGGCGCGTGCTGAAGGCTTCTTCGCTCTCCCCGGGCTGGCCCTGGCGATACAGGTGCGGGCAGCGCACGTGGATCACATCGGCCAGCGGGTCGCCCCAGCCTTTATGCATGTTCGGCAGGCCGGTGAGGCTGGCGGCGGCCAGCGTGGTGCCGTGGTAGCCGCGCTGGCGGGCGATCAGCCTGTGCTTCTGCGGCTGGCCGATGGCCGTGTGGTAATAGCGCACCAGCTTGATCGCGCTGTCGATGGCTTCCGAGCCCGAGCTCTGGAAGATCACTTTGCTCAAGGTCGAGGGCGCCCGTTCGATCAGCGCGGTGGCCAGGTCAATCACCGGTTGGGTGGTGCGGTGGGCGAAGGTCTGCTGATAGGGCAGGGTCAATAACTGCTGGTAGGCGGCCTGGGCCAGGCGCGGCTGGCTGAAACCCAGGGTCGCGCACCACAGGCCCGACATGCCTTCGATAAAGCGTTGGCCTTGGGTATCGAATACGTAGATCCCCTCGCCACGCTCCATGACCAGGGGGCCGACCTGTTCGTGCAGCCGCAGGTTGGTCTGGGGGTGCAGGTGGTGGGCGATGTCCTTGCGGGCAAGGGCTGAATCGAGCGCCGTCATAATCTGTTCCTCGTGCATGAATCGTAAGCGTATGCGTGACGTGGTTTCATATTTACGAGGATTTATACTGAGCGTCAAACGATATTTTATTTCTTACAGGAAAATACCGTTTCTCTGAGTGAGCATTTTTTTGGTTTTCTTTGATAGCGGTTGCAGCCGGGTTTTGGCTTTTTCAATCAGATCAATGGCTTATTTCATTGGCTGGCCGCGTTGCACCTGCCCAGGTTAGGCGTTCGCTTTAACCGTTCGCGGGCTTGGCCGGCAATCTCTTGCTTTTCAGCCTGTGGCGTGAGAAATAACCGAGATCAAGAAACGTGCGTACCGCCTGGCGAAACGAATCAGGTTGCAGGAAACTTGCCAGCAAGGGCCACCACAAGACTTTTTCAGGGAGCGGTAATGAGCGACGAAACAGGCAAGGGCGGAGTGCGCTCCGTGCAATTGGCGCTGGACGTGCTGGAGCAGGTCGCTGCGGCATCGGGCGAGATCGGCGTCAGTGAGCTGGCGCTGAAGCTGTCCACCACCAAGGGCTCGGTGTTCCGGCACCTGAAAACCCTGGTGGAACGCGGTTACTTGAGCCAGAACCCGGCGACTTCGCGCTACCGCCTGGGGATTCGCGCCTATGTCCTGGGTCAGGCAGCGGCCTCGGGCATCGATCTGCTGAGTGCCTCGGCCGATGCAATGCGTGATTTGCGCGAGGAGCTGGGGCTGTCGGTGGTGCTGTCGGTGCTCGAGGGCGGGCGCCTGACGGTGGTCACCACCAGCCTGGGCAAGGCGTCGCTGGAGATCGGCGTGCGCCCGGGCACCGAGTTGTCCATGCACTGCAATGCTCAGGGCAAGCTGGCACTGGCGCACTCGGACAAGTTGCTGGCGCAGTTGGTCCATGGCGCGCCGTTGCAGCGCTTTACCGAGCACACGGTGGTGGAGGTCGCCGAGCTCCAGCGCCAGGTGCACGAAGCCCGGGCCCGGGGCTATGCGCTGGCCATCGAGGAAGAGACCCTGGGCATCTGCGCCCTGGCGGCGCCGATCTTTGGCGCCACCCATGAGCTGACCGGAACCCTGGCGCTGGTCGGCACCTTGCAGCACATTCCCCGGGTGCCGCCCGCGCCTTATGTTGAAGCTGTGCGCCGGGCGGCCCTGAGGATTTCCTGGAACCTGGGTTACAAGGGCGCGCTCGGCTGATCAGTCGACGTTGCGTTCGGCCAGCCAGGCGCCCCAGAACAGGCTCGAGAAAAACCGCGTCGGCGCACCGAAGCCGGCGTCAGCCAGCAGTTGCGCGATGGCCGCTTCCGAGGCTGGTGGGTCGGCACCCTGGAGGATTTTGCCAAGCTTGGCCTGCACCTGCTCGGCGCTGGCCCCCTGTTGCCGCCAGCGCTGGCCCCAGGCCGCGAGCAGCAGGGGCTGGCTGGCGTAGGGTTGCTGGTTGCCGGCCACAATCAACGGCGCCCCCGGTTTCAGGCGCTGAGCGAGCTGGGCGAGGATCTTCTGTTTCGCGGCTTCACCCGGCAGGTGATGGAGGACCCCGACCAGCGTCGCGGCGTCATAGGCTTCGCCCTGGGCCAAGTCGTCGAGGGTGCCCAGGTGCACGTCGGTGCGTTCCAGCAAGTCACGGGCCTGGAGTTGGCTGACGGCAAGTTCGAGCATCGCCGCCGACGGGTCCACGGCACAGAACTGCCACAACGGCTCCAGCGCCGCGCAAGCCAGAATCTCCTGAGCGGTGCCGCCAGCCCCCACCACCAGGATCCGCGCCGGCTGCCCGGATCCCAGATGCGCCGCCAGCATGCACGCCAGCAGGTCATGGCAGGCGTCGTAACCAGCCAGGGCGATGCGGCTCTGTTGGGCGTATTCATCGGCGCGCGAGGCGTCGAACTTGTCCACGGACGGATTGGGCGAGTTGGGCATGTGCAGCTCCTTGGGTTCAGGTGCTGCTTACCTTAAATGCCCTATTCGGATAAATGAAATTCATGTTTCGACTGGGATGCATTCCTGGCTGGAATGCCTGCTCCGGACGGAGCAGGGAAGGCCAAGGGCGAGTTGCGTCAGTCGAGAATCAGGTGCGGCAGGAAGCGGCTGGAGTCCTTGGTGATCAGGCTGTTGTCTTCACGCACGCCAATGCCAGCGGCCTGGTCGCCAATCACCCAGGAGCCGATCAGGGTGTAGCTGTCATCAAAACGCGGCAGCGGGGCCAGGGCCTGGAGGATAAAGGGCGCGTCGGTGTAAGGCCCGTCTTCCTTGACCACCTGATCGTCGGCGGTGCGCAGTTCGATATTGGCCCCCTCGCGGGAGAAGAACGGCTTGCGCACCCAGCCCTTGGGCACCGCACTGTTGGGGTGCGGGTCGAGGTAGCTTTCCAGCAGGTTCGGGTGGCCCTGGTTGAACTCCCAAAGCAGCGGCAGGATGCCCTTGTTGGAGATGATCGCCTTCCAGGCCGGCTCGAAGAACTGCGTGTCGCACTGGGCGATGGCGGCGCCGAAGGGTTCGTGGAAGATGAACTCCCAGGCATGCAGCTTGAACAGGTGCGGGATCCAGCGTTCTTCCAGGTCGACGAAGCGTCCTTCGGCGTTGAGGCCGATGTCTTCGATGTCGATATGGCGCGATTCGATGCCGACCTGTTCCGCCACCAGCCGCAGGTAGTCGGTGGTGGCCTTGTCTTCCACCGACTCTTTCATCGAGGCGAAGTAGAACGGGCGCTTGATCCCCAGCTGGGCGAAGGCCTGGTGCAGGCGGGTGTCGATGCTGTTGAACTGGTCGGCATGCCGCGGCAGCAGGCCACGTTCGATATTCTGCTCCAGCCAGCCCCACTGGAACGCGGCGGTTTCATAGAGGCTGGTGGGGGTGTCGTAGTTCAGCTCCAGCAGCTTGGCCGGTCCCGTGCCGGCATAGGAAAAGTCCAGGCGGCCGTACAGGTGCGGGTGGCCTTCGAGCCAGGAGTTGCACACCAGGTCGTGAAACGCCGGCGGGATGCTCAGGCGTTCCAGCAACTCTTCGCTGCGCGCCACCTTGTTCGCCAGGTCCATGCACATTTCATGGATCTCGGTGGTCGGGTCCTCAAGGTCGTTTTCGATCTGCTTGAGGCTGAACTGGTAGTAGGCGCTCTCGTCCCAATAGGCTTCGCCATCGATGGTATGGAACATGAAGCCGAGCTTTTCTGCGGTCTGCCGCCAGTCCGGGCGTTCCTTGAAGGGGATCTTCTGCATCGCCGTAGTTTCCTTAGCTGCTGGAGCGCCCCGAGCTTTTGCTCGATCCGCCCCAACCGCTGCGGGCGCTGGCCTGGCTGCCGAAACCGCCGCGCGAGGTGGAGGAGGCGACGGAGATCGGCCGCGTGTTCTTGAAGCTGTTGCCCATCTGCGCCTGGCGCGACCGGCTGAAGGTCGAGCCGGAGTCGATGCGTTGGTTCAGCGTCGAGTTGGCGTAACCGCCGCGGTCGTCGCGGTAGCGGTACACCGGTTCGGAGTAGTAGCTGCGATTGCCGCCGCTGAGCATATTGCCGATCAGCAGCCCGGTCAGCAGGCCGTTGGTCGAGCCGCCGGAACCGCCGGAGTTGCCCGAGTTGCCGGCGTCCATGCCCGCAGCCTTGGCCCGGTCGAGGTCGGCCTGGGTGAAGGTGCCGTCGGCGGAGATCTGGAAGCCGCCGAGTTTGGGGATGAACTTGCCGTTGGACTCCTGCTGGCACCAGTTCTCGACGAAATCGGCGTCGCAATCGGCCTGGTTGTCATACAGCGGCGCGCGGCTGCGGTGTTCGGCCATGGCCTTGATATAGGCGTCGGAGCAGATGTCGACCGGGAGCTTGCCGTCGACGCATTCCTGCACCGACTGGAAGTTGAATTTCTGTTGCACGGAAATGGTATCCGGCTCGGAATTGCAGCCGGAAATCGCCAGGGCCACCGAGGTCGCCAGGGACAGCTGAACGTATTGACTTCGTTTCATCACGGGCTCCGTTCAGGCCATCAGTTCTGGGAAGGGGTCATGCAGGCGGCATTGAGCAGGCCGACGCTGATGGCGACTGCTGCCACGTAGATGCCGGCGGCGACTTCACCCCGGCGGATGCGTTCCGAGGTGCCCTTGAGCACCAGGCTGGTCATGAAGAAAGCAAGCATCTGCACCACGGCGGCGATCAGCGCCCAGACCACGAAGTCCAGCAGGCTGATGGAGTAGGCGATGACATTGCTGGCCGGGATCGCGAAGCCGATGATCGCGCCACCCAGGGCAATGGCGGCGGCGACGTTGCCTTCGCGGATCAGCTCGAATTCCTTGTGTGGCGTCAGGCGGGTGTAGACGAACTGGAACAGGCCGAACAGCACCGCGGCGCCGAGGATGTAGGTGACAAAGCCGATCACGGCGAATTTGTTCAGGGAAATCGAAAGTGCTTCAAGCATGGGCCTGGTCCTTGGTCAGAGAGGTTGCAAGTCGGTCATGTACAGCGAGATGCCGAGGGAAGTGCTGAGGCTGATGCTGCCTTCGGCGTCTTCTTCCACGGAAAACAGCAGGAACTCGCGGCGATCGGTGAGGCCGGTGTCCCGCGCATAGAGCATGGAGCGGTGTTCGACGACGTAGGACTGATCCGGGTTGCTGACCCGTTCGCTGAAGGCCACCAGTTCGGTCTGACCGGCTTCGGTGCCCCATTCGCGACTGTATTCGGCGCCGTCATGGCTGTAGCCGGGCAGCCCGATCAGGCTGTCGGGGCCGGCCAGGCGGCGCAACTCGGCTTCGCTGCTGATGGTCACGTAGCTCAGGTAGTTGAACAGGATCACCGATTCGACCTGGCCGTCGACCGCGCCGCTGGTGTGGATCTGCAGCCAGTAGTCTTCGTCGTTCATGTAAAAACGCGACAGCCAGTTGGACTGGCCGAGGTCGACCACGCCCTGGCTCCAGATCTGCTGGGTGTCGGGAATCACCACCGCGCTCTTGCCGTCGAGCAGCAGCTTGAGGGTTGGGTCGAAGCTGACGGCCAGCCCTTGGGCCAGGCCCAGGGGACCGACGGCGGGCAGGCTCGCCTGGGCTTTCGGGGCTTCAAAACCGAGGAATTGTTTAAACCATCCCATTGCTGATGTCCTTGAGGCGAGTGGGGCGATGCAACGCTCAGCGCTGCCGGGCATGGCGCGCGGCAAGTGTGAGCGAGGGGTTACCGGGGCGCATTAGACATCGCCCGCGGGCGGGAGAAAAGGCTTTTCGCGGCGACGAAGCCGGCGAAGGCACCGGCGATATGCCCTTCGAAGGACACGCCGGCGCGGGGGATAAAGCCGAAAATCAGCCCCGAATACAGGAACATCACCACGCTGGCGGCCAGCAGGCTGCCCCAGCTGCGCAGGAACCAGGCACGGGCCAGGATGTAGGCCCACAAACCGAAGACCCAGCCGCTGGCGCCCACGTGGATGCCCCTGAAACCGAACAGCCAGACTAGGGCGCCGCCGAGCAGGATGATGGTCAGGCTGACGCTGACAAAGCGCTTCAGGCCTTCGGTCATCACCAGGGCACCCAGCAGCAGGAAGGGCACCAGGTTGGCCGCCAGATGGCCGAATGAACCGTGCAGGAAGGGCGACAGGACAATCCCCGGCAACCCCTGCAGGGTACGGGGGATCAGGCCGAAAATATTCAGGCTATAGCCAAGGGCGCTGTTGAGCACCTGTACCGCCAGCATCAGCAACGCCAGCCCGGCCAGCGTCTTGAAGCCTTTCACTGCATCCATCCTGGCCCTCCTGAAGGCCGTTCTGCCAAGACCTGTAGCCGCTGCCGAAGGCTCGGGCAGCGGCTACAAGTGGGCTGATTACTAGGCCGACTGTTTTTTCAGGCGGTCGAGAATCGCGTTGGCGCTGCCCTGGTTGGGGATGATGTTGGCTTCCTGCAGGCGGCGCTCCAGGTCGTTGCCATTGGCGGAATCGGCCAATTCTTCATGGGCTTCGAGCTCGGCGGCGCGCTGGTCCTGCTTGGCTTGCAGGCGGCTCAGGGTGCCGACTGCGGTTTCCAGCTTGCCATTGGCCCCGCCGCTGGCGATGGAGGCACTGACCTGGGCTTTCTGCACGCTTTCCCGGGCCTTGGCCATGTCCACTTGCTGGCGCAGGCTCTTGATCCGGGCTTCGGCCTTGGCAATGTCCTTGCGCATCTTCTCGGCATAGGTGCCGAATTCGGCAGACTGCTTCTGCTCGGCGTCGAGGCTGGTGGTCAGGCCGGAGATGGCTTCAGCCACTTCCAGGGCCAGGTCTTCGCGGTTGGCCTGCAAGGCGGCCATGGCCTTGGATTCCAGGTCGGCGATCTTGGCGTTGTACTCGGCAACGCGCTCGGACGACAGCTTGTGCTTGGCCATGATGGTCACCAGCTCGCGCTTGGCATTGGCCAGGGCGCCGTCGGCGTCGCGGATTTCCTGGTCGAGGATACGCAGGGCCTGTTGGTCGGCAATGGCTTCGCCGACTTCGTTGGCGCCGCCGCGCAGGGCGGTAAAGAGTTTGTTCCAGATGGACTGAGTCATGGTGAAGGCTCCAGGTTCGGGAAAATCAGTTGAAGAAGCTTTCGAAGGCTTCAGTGGCGCGTTGTACGTTGTCGATCAGGGTGCGCACTTCGGTCACCACGTTGGTCAGGTTGGAACCCGAGCTCAGCGCGCCGAACATGTTGTAGACCGTCTGGCCATTGGGCATCGACTCGATGCCGATCGACGACAGCGGGAACATTTCCCGGCTGCGTAGCACGGCGTCGTTGAAGCGGACCACGTCGTTGATCGATTCCAGATCCACCAGCACGGTGTCGACGATGATCTGCTCGCCCACCACCGCGATGTAAATCGGCAGGCCGCCGTATTCGTTCATCTGCAACTTGATGCTCTGCTCGGAGCCTTGCATCAGGGTCAGGGTGATTTCCCGCGAGGTCACCTCATCGAGTGCCTGCAAGGCGCTGAAGAGACGATCGATGGACCAGTTTTCACCTGCAATCATGTTGTTCTCCAATACCGGTGAGCCAGCCATCAGCGGCTGGCGCAGCTTCTTCTCGAGTTCCTTGAGCACGCTGCGGTTTTCCGGCAGCACCCAAGTTTCGTGTTTCACATAACCCGCGGCGCTGAGGCCGGCACGCATCTGCTTCATATAGAAGCTGGATGGTTTCTTGCTGGAGGCCTTTGCGGGCTCTCCTGGTCGGCTCTCTGAATCCGCCGTTGAATCGTCGGGCGGGCTTGCGGGGAGGCGGGTTTTCATTGGGGTGTCTCCGTGTCTCAGGTATCACGCGTGAGAACACTACAGATCAATTCGCTGATTCTCAATAGCTCACGCGTGAGATTTTGTTACGGCGGGAAATACCCGTTCGCGGCCTAGATGACTTTCACTGCACGGCCAATGAATTGCACCGGGCCTGTGGGTTTGCCGATGGCTGAGCCGGTGCTTTGTTCCAGGGTCAGCTCGAACAACTGGTTGGCTTCCAGAGGGGGCAGTTTGTCCAGGGGCACGTGCAGGGTCTGCCCGGGCTTGACCAGGCCCAGGGAAACCGGGCCTTGCCAGTCGTCGCCCTTGGTCCAGAATTCCAGGGCCTTGTCCGCCGGAACTTGGGCCATTCCCAGGGGGATCAGCTGGATTTCCCGTGGGTTGCTGGCCTGGACCACCCAGCCGGGGGCCTGGTTTTGCGGTGCCACCAGCACCACCAGGTAGGTCGGTGTGCTGACCGGCACGGCCCGGGTCAATAGCAGGCTGCCCAGAATCAGGCTGACGGCCAGCCCGGTCGCCGCCAGCCCGCGCCACAGCGGCAGTAGATTCCACCAGGCGGATACCGAGGCGCGGGGAGGGGCGTGTGATCGGGGTTGGCTGTCGCCGAGGCTGCGTTCGATCCGGCTCCACAAATGCGCCGAAGGTGGGTGCGGCGCGGCCAGTTGGGTCAAGGGATGCAGGCGCTGTTCCCAGGCATCCACCGCAGCGCGCAGCCGCGGTTCGCTGGCCAGACGACGTTGCAGGGCGTCGCGCTGTTCGCCCTCCAGGGTACCCAGCACGTATTCGCCGGCCAGTTGCTCCAGGGTGTCGCCTGTCGGCTCGCGGTTCATCCCATGCACTCCCGCAGTGCCGTGAGGCTGCGCTTGATCCAGGCTTTGACGGTGCCCAACGGGGTGCCCAGTTTGTGTGAAATCTGCGCGTGGGAGTAACCGTCGACATAGGCCTTGAGAATGCACTCGCGGCGCGCCGGTTCCAGTTGCTCCAGGCAGTGCAGGATGCGCCCGCCCTGGGCCAGCTGTTCGCCGTGGGGCTCGGCCGGCCACTCATGCAAGGCGTGCAGGGCCTCGACTGCGGCCTCGTCGACCTGCACTTCGCGGCCCTGGCGCCGCAGGAAATTCAAAGCCAGGTGCCGGGTGATGCTGAAGATCCAGCCCCGGGCATCGCCGCGCAGTGGATCGAAGCTGGCGGCGCCGGTCCAGATCTTGATGAAAGCGTCGTGCACGATGTCTTCGGCCAGCGCGGTATCGTGCACCAGGCGCCTGGCCACGCCCAGCAGGCGCGGGCCTTCCTGCTGGTACAACGCCTGCAGCGCCTGACGCTCGCCGCGGGCGCAGGCGGCGAGGCTGGCTTCATAGTCGAACAGCGTCTCGGGCAAGGACACAGGTTTTGGCCGTCTACAGGTGGTCAGCGCCCCGGCCGAGTGGCCGGGGCTCGCGAAAGGCAGCGTAGACGAGTTCAGGTCCGGCCATTTCGCTGTTTGTGTTACCGCTTATTTGGCGGCCCAGAAAATATAGTCAGCCTGGTATTGCACCTGCTCGCGCTGGCCCTTGTTGGCGCTGGTGCAGGCCGCGCTCGGCGCCACGCCACCCTTGAGCGCCACCCGCTGGACATAGCTGACGCCGGTCATGGCGCCCTTGCCGTCGGCCGGGTTGGCCTTGACCAGTTGATAGGGCAGGTTGCCTGCGCTGGAGGGGGCGACCGCCACCTGGGTGCCGGTAATTGTCGAGCCGTCCTTGGCCTGCCAGGTGGCGGGTGGGCCGAAGTAGCTGCCGACCGGCTTGCCGCTGCGATCATTGAGCACCGCCTTGGGACCGACGAAAAACCATTCGGTCTGGCCGGCGGCGTTGGCCTTGTCCCGACATTCATAGGTGATCTCGCCGACGCCGACGGTTTCCAGGGCGATGGTGTGCCCGGCAGGCACCCGCACGCTTTCCGGCAGCTCGGTCTGGGCCTGGGCGGCGGGCATCGCCAGGAGCCAGGCGCTGGCGGCAAGGGGAGTGGCGACAAGGCTGAACAAGTGTTTGGCATTCATGGGTAGCGCTCCAGAAAGGGGGGGTAGCCGGGCAGCATCAGGGGGCTGCTGTCTGTACTACCCGCCAGGCGGCGATCTGGATGCAGGGTGCGGAAAATAAATATCCGGGCCTTAACGGCCGCTCGCATCAGGCGCCCGCAAGTCCCGCGCGCAGTGCCGCAGGCGCGCCGCCTCGTCCGCTTGCAGCACCCGCTCGGCCGGGGTCAGGGCCCGTTCGGCATAGACCCGGCTGACAAACAGGATGGCATCGTTGCCGTCCGGCTCGGTGGGGTAGTCCGGGTGGGCGCTGATTTGCCCGAGCAGCGCCTGGGTCACCGGCAGTACATGAAAGTGCACGCTGAAGCCCTTGGAGAACCCCAGTTTGTAGAACACCACCTTGACGGGCGCGTATTGCGCCTGCAGCAGGCTCTCGGTCCAGGCCAGTACCGGGCCGAGGGCGAGCAGCGCCTGGGGCGCGAGGTCAACGATGTCGCTGGCCTCGGCGACCGAGGAAACGATCAAGCTGCCCGGATAGCGGGCGTCA
The DNA here is from genome assembly GCF_049199125.1 of Pseudomonas sp. QD4. Lineage (NCBI taxonomy): Bacteria > Pseudomonadati > Pseudomonadota > Gammaproteobacteria > Pseudomonadales > Pseudomonadaceae > Pseudomonas > Pseudomonas sp. QD4. Next base: position 1,250,715 of record NZ_JBLZOM010000001.1, on the reverse strand, counting down.
CGGCGATAACTGACCTGCCAGTGTTCGCTCGACAGGATGTGCAGCGGGTCCATGCAGAAGGCTCTCTTTCGTCTAGGGGTGATTGAAACTGTACAGGGTGCAGGGGTAGCCATCGGCGCTGATGGCTTGGCAATCGAAGGTACCACCGCTGAGGGTGGGCATGACCCTGGCCCAGAACATCCGTGCCGGCTGGTTGGCGTCGATATGGACGATTTGCCAGGCGCCCGGCAGTTGCTCGAGCAATCGGGCGCTGACCGCGCGCCCCAGGCCCTGGCCGCGAAACCTGCGGCTGATAAACAGGTAGCCCAGGTTGTAGCGGGTGCTCGCCGCGTGCACCCGGTCATCGACGCAGGCCATCCCGGCCAGCTCGCCGTCGACACGGATCAGCCATGGGCGGGTATGGGGCGAGCGCCAGTAGTCGTCCTGGGACTGGATCTCGTACAGGCCGTGGCGCCCGAGTTTGAGGGGCAGCCAGGCGCTGAGTTCATAAAGGTAGAACTGCAACAGATGGTCGAGGATATCCAGTTCGTCGCGCTGGGCCGGGCAGAGTTCGAAGGCCGGCATCAGGCGCCACCGGGCCGTGGGTGGTGGGCGAGGTAGTCCTCGGCGTCCAGGCGATACAGCAGGCTGGGCGCGAGGTCGGGGAAATCCTCGAGTTCGCCGTACAGGCTCAGCCCCAGGCGTTCCAGGGCGCGCCGCGAAGGCAGGTTGTCGGGGCGCACCAGGCCGATCACGGCCGGGCGTTGCAGGCGGTGGAACGCCAGTTCCAGGGCGGCGGTCGCCATCTCGTTGGCATAGCCCTGGCCCCAGGCGGGCACCTCCAGGCGGAAGTACAGGTTGAGCCCGGTGCGTTCGCCAAAGCGCGAATCCATGATCCCGCCAAACCCCAGGATCTCTTCAGGGCGTTCGCGCCGGCACAGCGCCCAGTAACCAAACCCCTGTTGTCGCCAGTGTTCGATCCAGCCCTGCACCTTGTCCCGACAGGCATCGCGGCTGGCTGCGCCATTGGGGTTGAAGCGGTTGGTTTCGGGGTCGCCATGGATCGAATGGACCGCATCCAGGTCGCTCAGGGTCGGCATGCGCAACAGCAGGCGTGGGGTGTACAGCGGCGGGACGGGGCGCATCGGCTTATTCCATGGGCGCGGCTTGGGGCCGGGGGCAGTTTTCTTCAATACAGGGGCCGGGCCGGGCATCTACCGTGCTGGCCAGACATTGTGATGGGGAGAAGGTAGGTGATGAGCGTTATATTTTCCATGGCGGCCTTTGCCCTGGCCTGTTCGATTACCCCCGGCCCGGTGAATATCGTGGCCTTGAGTGCGGGTGCCCGGTTCGGTTTGCGGGCCAGCCTGCGGCATGTGACCGGTGCGACCCTGGGCTTCATTCTGTTGCTGGTGCTGATCGGCCTGGGGCTGCATGAGCTGTTGTTGCGCTGGCCGTGGCTGACCCGGGGGATCCAGCTGTTTGGCGTGGGCTTTTTGCTGTTCATGGCCTACAAGCTGGCGCGGGACAGTGGCCAGATCGACACCCAGGGCAACGGTCGGGCGCCGTCGATGCTGTATGGCGCGCTGATGCAGTGGCTCAACCCCAAGGCCTGGCTGGCCTGCGTGGCCGGGATGGGGGCCTTTGCCGCCAATGGCGAGGCTCGGCTGGTGTGGCTGTTTGCAGCGGTGTACCTGGTGATCTGCTACCTGTCGGTGGCCTGCTGGGCCTACGCCGGCACCTTCTTGCGCCAGTACCTGGAACACCCCGGGGGCGTGCGCCGTTTCAACCGCAGCATGGCTGCATTGCTGGTGCTGAGTGCCGGCTACCTGCTGCTGCCCTGAGTCAGGCACGGTACTGCCCGGGCGTCGCCGACAGGTGCTGCTTGAACGCGCGTTGCAGGTGGGCCTGATCGGCAAAGCCGGCTTCGGCGGCCACTTCGGCGATCGCCGCGCCCTGGCGCAGCCGCAGGCAGGCGAGTTGCACCCGCTGGTTGACCAGGAAGGCGTGGGGCGTCATGCCGTAGTGCTGCTTGAACGCACGGTTCAGGTAAGACGCCGACAGCTCCGCGGCCTGGCAGATATCGTGCATTTTCAGGGCGCGGGTACAGTTGTCGCGGATGTAGTCGGCGGCGCGTTCCAGCTTGTGCCTGGGCTCGGGCAGCGGCGCGCAGCCGGGCTCGAGGTGCTGGTGCAAGGTGCGGAAAAAATCCGCGACCTGCTGCTGTTTGTCCAGGCTCGACAGCTGTTCATCCAACAGCACGGCATAGAGCTGGTTGACCCGGGCAAACAGCTGCGGGTCGTTGCTCAACGGCGTGGAATAGGGCTGGAAACCCGGGCCCTGGCTGAACCCTGTCTGTTGCTGCAAGGCCGTCAGCCAAGGGGTGTCGACATACAGCATGCGGTACGACCAGGGCTGGTCCTCGATCGGGTTGCAGGCGTGCACCACGCCCGGGTTGATCAGCACCACGCTGCCGGTGCTGACGTGAAAGGTGCGGTGCTCATGCACGTAGGTGCTGTGCCCGGCGGTGATGGTGCCGAAGGAGAATTGTTCGTGGGAGTGCCGGGCATAGCAGGCCTTGCGGCCATCGGCGATGGCCCGGGCCTCGATAAAAGGCAAGGCTGCATCGCGCCAGAAATGGGGTGCCTGGTCGAAGTGCTGGGCGCCTGACGGCTTCATCGCGGGGCTTCCTTGGGGCGGGCCGGGGTGAACGAGTGTCAGGCGCCGGCCCGACCGGATCAAGTGTTTTCAAACCTGTAGCCGCTGCCGAGCTTCGCCGGCTCGGCAGCGGCTACAGGTCAGGTCAGAAATCCCATTTGGTGGTCAGTTGCAGGCTGCGGGGTTCGCCATAGAAGCCGGTGCTGAAGTTGCCAATGCCGGTGTAGTACTTCTTGTCGAAGAGGTTCTTCACGTTGAGGGTCGAGCTCAGATGCTGGTTGAACTGGTAGCGGGCCATGGCGTCGACCAGGAAGTAGCCGTCCTGGGTAAGGCGTGAGTCATGGCCGCCGTTGACCGTGTCGTTCGGGTCGGGTTGGAACACATTGCCGTAGAACTCGCTCTGCCAGTTGACGCCGCCGCCGATGGTGAGTTTCTGCAGGGCGCCGGGCAACCGGTAGCTGCTGAACACCCGGGCCACCTGCTGCGGCGCGGTGCTGCGCAGGACCGAGCCATAGACATAGTCGTTGTTGACGTCGCGGGTGTGGTTATAGCTGTAGCCGGCGCTGAGGTTCCAGCCTTCCAGCAGCTCGCCGGCCAGTTCCAGTTCGAAGCCCTTGGTGGTGGCGCCCTCGGCGGCGCGGTAGATGGCGTCGGTGCCGAAGCCGCTGACGATCTGCGCCACGTTGTCCTGCTCGATCCTGAACACGGCGAAGCTGGCATTGACCCGGCCGTCCAGGTACTCGGCCTTGATCCCGGCCTCGTAGCTGTCGCCTTCGATGGGGTCGAGGACCTGCCCGCTGGCGTCCTTGCTCATTTGCGGTTGATAGATATTGGTGTAGCTGGTGTACACCGAGTACGTGTCGTTGAGGGCATAGACCACGCCCGCGTAAGGCGTCACTACCCCGGTCTGGTGGTAGCCGGTGCGCATGTCGGCCTGGGCCGGGTCGTCGAAGTCGGTGAAGTCCGAGGCTTTGAAGTCACTGATCCGCCCGCCCAGGATCAGCGACAGGTCGTCGGTGGGTTTCAGCCGGGTGGCGAGGTAGGCGCCGGTCTGGCGTTTGCTGATCTTGTCGCTGCCGGCGCGGGGAATATCCGGCTTGGCGAACTTGCCGTTCCAGTCATAAATGCTGCTGCCGAGCAGCGGGTACACCGAACCGTAGACCGGGTCGTTCTGGCGCGCGTTCATCGAGGTGAAACCGGCGATCAGCTCATGTTCGCGGCCGAGCAGGGTGAAGGGGCCGCTGAGGTTGATGTCGATATTGTCCTGGGTCTGGTCACCGACGAACTTGCCCATGTACATGAACATGCCGTCACCGGTGGCCGCATCCGGGTTGCCGCCGCTGGCCGAGCCGAGCAGGGTGTCGTGCTCGCGGTGCTTGCGGTCGTAGCTGACTTTGAGTTTCCAGTCGTTGGCCAGCTTCTGTTCCAGGGACGCGAACAGGGTCTGGGTCTGGAAGTCGCGGCGGCTCCAGTCGGTGCCGGGGTTGAAGGAGCGCGAGAAACGGGTGCGCGAGCCGTCGCTGTTGTACATCGGGAAGCCGGTCCAGCTGGCACCGCGAGAGCGGGTGTTCTGCTGGTCCATGCCGAAGGTCAGCAGGGTGTCGGGGGTCAGGTCCATTTCCAGGACGCCGTAGGCGATGTCCTTGGTGTTCTGGTAGTGGTCGAGGTTGGATTGGCGTTCCTGATAGACCCCGACAAAGCGCCCGCGCACGTTGCCGCTTTCGGTCAGCGGGCCGGAGATATCGCCCTCGCTGCGGTAATTGTCCCAGGAGCCGACGGTACCGGTGACCGAGGCCTTGAAGTCCCGGGTCGGGCGTTTGCGGATCAGGTTGACCGTGGCCGATGGGTCGCCCGAGCCGGTCATCAGGCCGCTGGCGCCCTTGATGATTTCGACCCGGTCGAAGGTCGCCATATCGGTGCTGGTGGTGCCGTAGTCGTAGACCCCGTCGTAGGTCGAGTTGACCCCGTCGTACTGGAAGTTGGTGATGGGCATGCCCCGGGTCGAGAACTCCCAGCGCTCGCTGTCGTAGTTCTGCACGCTGACCCCGGGGGCGCGACGCAGCGTGTCGGCAATGCTGGTGGCGCCCTGGTCATCCATTTGCTGGCGGGTGATCACGGTCACCGACTGCGGCGTTTCGCGCAGGGACAGGGCCAGGCCGGTGGCCGACGACGTGGCGCCGGTGGTGTAGGACTGGGTGCCCTCGGTGGTGGCGCCCAGGCCCTGGGCCGAGACAGTGGTGGCCCCCAGTTCCACGCGCCCACTGCCCTCGGGCAGGCTCTGCAGCACATAGCCGCCGCTGCTCAGGGGCTGTGCTTGCAGGCCGGAGCCCTGGAGCAGGCGCTGCAAGCCTTCAGCGACGCTGTAGTTGCCGCTGAGCCCGGCGCTGCGCTTGCCCTGTGCCAGCTCGTTCTGCCCGGCGAGGAAGATCCCGGCCTGTTCGCAGAAGCTGTTGAGTGCCGTCACCAGCGACCCCGGGGCAATGTTGAAGGCGCGGGTCTGGTGTTCACTGGCGGGCGCTTCGGCGGCCTGGGCCGGCAGGGGTGCCAGGCACAGCAGGGCGGCGGGGATGGCCAGGGCCAGGGGGCGCAACGGGAAGCGCAAACGCAGGGTGGTGGGTGACGGCATGGGGGTCCCTTTGGATCAATTCGATCGGCAATGTGAGTGCTGCTAAGGGGTTAACCGAAGCAAACATCGAAAAGGGAACCGCAGGTCAAAAAAAATCTTCAGGGCTCATGCCCTGGCTTCGAGGCTGACCCACCAGGGCGCCAGGCGCCGGACCCGGATCGGCAGCGCGGCCTCCAGCAGACGCAGGGCCTGATCGCTGTCGTGCAGCGGGAACGAGCCCATCACCGCCAGGTGCGCAATGGCCGGATCGCAGCCCAGGTGCCCGCTGCGGTAATGCCCAAGCTCCTGCACCAGTTGCCCCAGGGCCAGGTTGTCGGCCAGCAGCAGGCCTCGGCTCCAGGCTTCGCGGGCGGCGCTGGCGTGCTGACTCGGGCCCAGGCTGTAGCGGTCGAAGGCCAGTTGCCGGCCGGCCTCGACCACCTGCACCTGGCCACCGTCGGCGGTGCGCACCTCGACCGCCCCGGCATACACATTGAGCAGGGTGCGTTGCGGCTCCCGGCGCACGCTGAAGCGCGTACCGAGCGCGCGCATCTGCCCGTGTTCGCTGTGCACCAGGAAGGGCCGTTGCAGCGCATCCCGGGCGGTGTCGATCAGCACTTCACCCAGGTGCAGGCGCAGCAGGCGTTGCTGCGGGTCGTAGCGCACGTCCAGGGCGCTCAAGGCATTGAGCCAGATCCGGCTGCCGTCGCTGAGCAGCGCTTCGCGGGTTTCGCCGGTGCCGGTGGCGTAGTCCGAACTCCAGCGGCTCAGGGCATCGGGCAGCGCGGTGCCGCGCCAGGTGCCCCAGCCCAGCAGGCTGGCGCCGCCGAGCAAGAGCAGGCCACGCATACTCTGGCGGCGTGACAGCCCCGCGCGGGCGCCGTGGCGCAGGGCCTGGCTGGCGGCCTGTTGTTCGCCGGCGACCTGCAGTGGCGCAAAACGCTGGCTGACCCGCTCCACGTAACACCAGGCCTGCTGGTGTTCCGGGTTCTGTTCGATCCACTGCTGCCAGCGCTGGCGCTCGTGCTCGGTGGCCTGCGGATCGTGCAGCTGCACGAACCATTGCGCGGCCTGTTGCAGGCTGGCGTGGCTCAGGGTGCCGCGCCTGGCTTCATTGGCCATGGGTCATTGCACCAGCAGGCCGTCGAGCTCGGCTTCGAGCATCGCGCAGTGCATCAGGGCCTGGGCCAGGTATTTCTTGACCATGCGTTCGCTGACGCCGATCTCCACGGCGATGGCCTTGTAGGGCATGCCGTGCAGTTGCGCGAGGACAAAGGCGGCGCTGACCCGCTGCGGCAGGCGCGCGAGCATGGCATCCACTTCGTACAGGGTCTCGATGATAATCGCCCGCTGCTCCGGCGACGGTTGCAGTGGCTCGGGGCGCGCGGCAAGGGCCTGCAACCAGGCCTGTTCCAGTTGCCGGCGGCGCCAGTGATCGATGCACAGGCCACGGGCAATGGTTGCCAGGTACGAACGCTGGTGCACCACGCAGGCCAGCACCGGCGGGCGCTTGAGCACCCGGACGAAAATGTCGTGGGCCAGGTCGGCGGCGTCGCAGGCGTTGCTCAGGCGACGGCGCAGCAACTCGTACAGCCAGCGATGGTGGGTGCTGTAGAGGGTCTGGACCAGGGCGGTATCGGGGGGCAGGGGTGAAAGCACGATGTCCATCCGGCGTGGGGGCGCCTTGGGTGCAAATAGGAATTGATCGCGATTTAAGCAAAAGGGTCAGTCTGGTGCAAATGATATTGGTTTGCTTTTGCATCGGGTGCGTTTCAGTAACCGGTGCTTGCCGTTAAACTGCGCGCCCCCGATTGTTTTGCAAGGATGCCGCTCCCCATGTCTATCCGCCCCGTGCTGGTGGTTGCCGGCCTGCTGCTGGCCACTGCGGCCGCCGCCGAGCCGCTGGTGTATCAGTTGACTGATCCGGCGCAGAAATACCGCGTCGAACTGCGCTTTGCCCAGCCCCCGGTCGACAGCTACGAATCGGCGCCGGCCACCGTCAGCCTGCGTGACAAAACCAGTGGCGAACTCCTGCAAACCCTGGATTCGCCTGCCGCTTATGCCACCCTCAGGCAGGACGGCAGCCTGTCCACCGGGCAGGCGCCGATGTACGGCGACCAGAGCGCGTTGTTTTTCGATGACTTCAACTTTGATGGCGAACAGGACCTGGCCCTGCGCAATGGCAGCGAGGGCGGTTATGGCGGGCCGTCCTACGATGTCTACCTGTTCGACCCCAGCACCCGGCGCCTGCAACTGAGCCCGGCGTTTTCCGACCTGACCCGTAATGGGCAGTTGGGCATGTTCGACACCGATCGCCAGGCCCAGCGCCTGCACACCTGGTCCAAAAGCGGCTGCTGCTGGCATCAGGACGCCAGCTGGAAAGTGGAAAACAACCTGCCGCTGATGGTCGAGGAGCGGATCGAGCAGGGCTACACCCCAGCGCCCGAGGAGGGCTTCATGCCCCGGGGTTATTTCAACGTCACCTACCGTGCCCTGGTCGACGGTCAGTGGCAGGAGCATTCACGACTCGAGAGCCCGGTCAGCGAGGCGCCGCCAGTGTTCAGGGGCACCCTCGAGGGCAAGATCCCGGTCGAGCTCTGGTGGCAGCGCCAGGGCGAAGTGCTGGTGGGCGAAGTGCGTTATCCCAGAGGCGGCAGCGGCCAGCCGATCCTTCTGGTGGGGGGCGACTATGAGACCGGCAGCGTGACCCTGGTGGAGTCCGGCAGCCATGGCGAGATCACCGGCACCTGGTATGTGCAGACCGAAAACAACCCGCAGGGCAAGCGTGAGGCGGTCTGGGTCCAGGGCGCGAAGCGCTTTAACGGGATGCTGCAGGAAATTCCTGGCAAGGTCGCCGAGGACAAGCTCGGGCCGGTGGCCGATGAGCAGCGCAGCGGACGCTACCTGATGCGTGACGCTGCCGAGCAGCGCAGCGCCGAGTTGATCCTGACCCTGGTACCCGGCACCGATCCCCATGCTCTGGGCAGTGTCGATGTGAGCATGCGCCTTGAACGCCCCGGCGTGGCGCCGCTGCTGATGCAGCAACGGGTGCCGCTGACCGCCAGCAACCTGGCTATAGTCTGGAACCCGCAAACCCGGCGCGGCTACCGCTTGCAGTTGCTCAAGGGCGCGCTGCTGATGTCGGGCAACTACGAGTACCGCGACTTGCGCGGGACCTACATCAAGCAGCCCTGAGCCACGAGGAAAATAGCCCTTGCGGGTCGGTGTTTCTTCAGTGTTAGCTTCACTCTCGTCAGCTTTCGAGCAGGCCAGCGCTTGTCCGGGTGTTGCAAGGGAGGGGTAACCAGATGCCGAAAACCCTGTTCAGGCTGTTCTTCACCCATCGCCTGGCGGCCCTGGCGGGCGCCGAGTCGTTGCGGGCGATTCGTGAAGGGTTGTTGTGGTTGCTGCCTTGCCTGCTGGTCTCGGCCAGTTTTCTGATCCTGGCCCAATGTGCCCGCGCCCTGGGCCTGCCGGTGCAGGTGTCGGAGATGTTCGCCGGCCTGCACACCCAGATCAACTCGGTGCTGCCGCTGCTGGTGGCAACGTCCATCGGCTACATGTTGGCCATCCGCTACCGCTTGCCGCAATTGCCCGTGGCCCTGCTGTGCCTGGCCCATGTGGTGATCGCCAGCTACCTGTTGCGTGATTACCCGTTGGCGGCGGCGACCTTCGTCCTGTTCATCGCCATCGCCTCGCCCCTGGTCACGGTGCCGATCATTGCCTGGCTGCACCGTCGGCGCTGGACCCGCCTGGTGCACGAAGACCTGGTGGGCTACAACCTCAAGGGCACCATCAATATGGTGCTGCCGGGGGCGGTGACCGTGCTGCTGCTGGTGTGCGTGCTGCAATTGCTGCTGCAGATTCCGCAGATCGCCTACATGCAGCAGCCCATGAGTCTCGGCTCGCTGGACAGCCCCTACCGCAGTGCGGCCTTGCTGACCTCGGCCAATTCGATCCTGTGGTTTTTCGGGATTCACGGCTCTTACGCCATGCAGCCGCTGTTCGACGTGATGGACCAGGCCGTGGCGATGAATGCCAGCGACCTGGCCGCCGGGCAACCGGTGCGCTTCGCCCTCAACAGCGGCCTGCTGGGTTGCTTCGCCTTTATCGGGGGCTCGGGCGGATCGCTGGCCCTGGTGCTGGCCATCCTGCTGTTTTCGCGCAATCAGTCGATGCGCCTGCTGGCGGTGGCGAGCCTGCCGCTGTCGCTGTTCAACGTCAACGAACTGTTGCTGTTCGGCTTGCCGATCATCCTCAATCCGCGCCTGCTGGTGCCTTTTGTGCTGGTGCCGATGGTCAACGCCACCCTGGCGCTGGGCGCGGTGCAACTGGGCTGGGTGGCGCCGTCGGTGGCCACGGTGCCGTTCACTGCACCGGTGCTGCTCAATGCCTACCTGAGCACTCAGGGCGACTGGGGCGCGGTGTTGCTGCAGGTGGTGCTGCTGGGCCTGGGCACCGTGATTTATGTGCCCTATGTACGCGCGATTCAGCGCCAGAGCGCGGAGAACGCCAAGGTCTACCTGAGGACCTTCGACACCACCTTTCACGGCCTGGAAGAAAAGGGCCGGCTGTTCGAACTCGATCCGGTGGTGGCCTCCTATAAGGCCGCGGCCCTGCGCGCCCATGCGTTCTCCCGGGTGCAGCAGCTCAGCGAGTACGAGTTCCACCTCGAGTATCAGCCCCAGGTGTCCCAGCGCACGGGGCTCTGCACCGGCTGCGAGGCGTTGCTGCGGGCGCGGGATCGCGGCGGCAGCGAGCAGTCGCCCTGGGAACTGTTGCAGTGGCTGGGCCAGGCCAAGCTGATGGCGGATGTGGACTTCTGGGTCGCCTCCCAGGCGGTGCGCCAGCACCTGAGTTGGCAGAAAAGCGGTTTCGAACTGCCGATCACGATCAATATTTCCGGCGCGACCCTGGCCTCCGCCGAGCACAGCGAACGCCTCCTGGAAATCCTCGCCCGGGCCCAGGGCCGGGTCTCGGTGGAGGTCACCGAAGATGCGCTGGTGGGCGATGTGCTGATCACCCAGCGCCTGATCGGCAAGCTGCATGCCATGGGTGCGCGGTTTTATATCGACGATTTCGGCACCGGCTTTTCCGCCTTGAGTTACCTGCATCAGTTTGCCGTGGACAGCATCAAGATCGACCGCAGTTTTGTCCTCGCCCAGCACGAAGCCAAGGGCGCCCAGGTGCTCAATGGCCTGTTGCGGTTCTGCGAGACCCTGGACCTGGGGGTGGTGGTAGAAGGCGTCGAAACCCGCGAGCAGCTGGACTTTCTACAGTCCAGCTCGGAGCTGATCATCCAGGGCTGGTACTTCAGCAAGGCCTTGCCGGCGGCGCAGATCCCCCAATTTGTGATCGACACTGCGCAGCGCGTGCAGGCCACGCGCCGACCGTTGACCGAAGGCTGAGGAAGCGGCCTCAGCGCCGGGCGGCGGGGCCGGTAAAGTCGATGCAGTCCGGGCGCGGCAACGCTTGCCAGGCCTCCAGGTCGGCCTGATCGGCGGCGCGCAGCCACAGGCCGTGATGCTCGATCAGCGGCTCGGCGGGCAGGCTCAGCAACTGGGCCAGGTCGAGCTTCAGCAGGTGGCCGGAATCGCCATCGCGCTCGGGCTGCCAGTCCCGTTCAAACAGGCGGACACTCAGGCGGTCGCCGACAAACGTTTCGAACTGCGGGCGGTTGTGCAACGGCTGCGCCGCGATGCGCAGGCTGCGCTCGCGCACATCGAGCAGCAGCAACTGCCAGCCCCGGCCGTTTTGATCGCGTCCCTGGGTCTCGCTCAACAGGCGGGTCAGTGCCAGGTAGCGCCCGTCCCCGGACCAGATCATCGACGGCGCCAGGTCCTTCAGCGCGCAACCCGAGGCCGTCAGCAGGTGCCCGCCGAGGCGCGGCATGCTCGGCCGCAGCCAGCTGTCGGCGTACTCGGTCTGGCAGCCGAACAGCCAGGCGGCATCCTCCCCGCCAGGGCTGGGCTGGATGAAATCGCCGTCGGCCACCGCGGCTTGCGGGCGCTGCACCCGACGCCAGTCCGGCAGGCGCCGCAGGTGTCCAGCTTCGATCTGCAAGGTCGCGACCTGGTAGTACAGGCGTGAGTCCTCGCGGTAACGGCAGAACGACGCGGCGGTTTCGGCAGGGCCTGCCGGCTGGTTGCAGCGCTGTAACGGGTGGCTGTGCAGCGACTGGTCAAGGCGTCCGGCAATCAGCGCCAGGCTCAGGCGGGCATCGCGAAAATCGAGGATTCGCGCCGCGAGCATGGGCGGACCTGGGATCAGCCGACGCTGTTGCACATCCGCCACCAGCACCTGGCCGGCCACCGCTGGGGCCTGGGTAAAGGGCAGCAGGGCCAGGTAGCGCTGGCAGGTGGATACCCGGTGGTCGAGCAGCCAACTGCCCGGCAGGCTCCAGTCGCCGATCTGGCACTGGTAGCCGCCGAGGCCGTCCGGGTTGTCGCTGAGCCAACTGAAGCGAGCTCGCACCTCGTCGAGCAAGGGCTGGGATTCGATCTGGGCGCTGCCGCGCTGGCCCTGGCTGTCCAGCGGCAGCACCAGGCGAATCCGCGCCAGGGGCAGGTCGGCGACCTGGACCCGGCCCAGGGCGTCATGGCCGACCTGAGTCTGGGTGTCGCCGTGGATGCTCTGCAGTTGGTAGCCGTAGGTCCCGTAGTCCGGCTGGGCGCAGTCGAGGTAGGCGTCGAAGCGCAGGTGCTGATGGTCCAGGGCCGGCAGGCTGTACCAGTAGAAGGACGGCTCCTGCGGGCTCGCCTGCCAGGGCTCGGGCAGCGCCCGCCAGCCCTGGTCGAGTTGCCACAGCCAATAGCCGCGGGTGTCGCTGGCCGGGTCGTCGGCCAGGCAGGCAAACCCGTCGCCGGCCGCGCTCCACACCCGCGGGCTGTCGGCCCCGAGCAGCAGGCCGGAAGGCTGGCCGTCGAGGCTCAGGTGATAGCGGGGGCTGCGCAACGGCTCCAGGGGTTGCTCCAACGTGCGCAGGCTGTCAGGCAGGGCGATCTGCCCCGTCAGGCAGTGCTTGCCCTCGGGGCTGTGTTCTTCCAGCCCGACCCGGGCCACGGCCTGCTGCCAGGCGCCGGGCTCGAGCCACAGGTCGGCGATCGGCACCAGGTCCACCGCCCGCGCGCCCTGCAGCAAATCTTGCAGCGGGTCCTGGCGCGTGCCGTTGTCCACCAGCGGGCTGTAGCGACCGCCGAGGCCCGCTGCATCGAAGCGATCGAGTTCCCAGAACTCACTGTGGGCGCAGTGATAGACCCGGCGCTGCTGGCGGTCGAGTATCACCAGCCCCCAGTTCTGGCGCGACGGCACTGGGGCGGCGAAGTAGCGCCCGTCCTCGCTGAAGCGCGCCGAGGCGCCCAGGCCCTCCAGCAGCACACCATCGGGGAACAGGTAGTCGCAATAGGTCGGGCCGCCCATGGCGATTTCACCCTGGTTGAACACCCGGATCGGCTCGCCTTCCGGGGTCACTTGCGGTTCGTTGCCGCCCCAGGCGCTGGGGCCGGAGCCGCCGTCGTCGCCCTGGGTGACGCGGGCCAGGCCCAGGCGCCGCTCCAGACTGCTGATAGCCGCCATCCCGGCAACGATGCTGACAAACGCCGCGGCAATGTCCCAGTACGCCGGCAGCGCCCGGCCCAGGCTGAACCCCAGGCCGAACACCGCGCTGATCAGCAGACGGATCCAGCCCCGGGCCAGGGTGCTCCAGCCCAGGCGCGCGCTGAGCCAGGCCAGCAGTGCGCAGCTGGCGACCACCAGCAACGCCAGGGGCGGCGGCAGCAGGGTGACGAAAAAGATCGGCAGCAGCAGTGCCAGCAATTGCCACAGCAGCTCCAGCAACAGGCGGCCCAGGCTTTTTTCGGCACTGACGGGAGCGGGACGGTTAGCCACCAGGAGACATCCTTGTGTGCAAGAGGGGACGGCGCCCAAGGGGGTGGGCACGAATCGGGCAAATCTACGCCTTTGGCGCGGAAAAAGGCAGCCTGCCTTTATGGGTCATTATGACTGCGTAGATAGTCATAAAGACTGCGAAAATCAGATGTCATTATGACTCGAATGATTTTATCTGGCTGAATTTAAAGGCGTTATTGGTTGGCATGAATACTGATACTACAAGGCTATATCCGAAGCGCTGTCGAGGAGTATCCATGATGATCCGTGACTTCAGTTCACCGCAGCAGGTCCTGCAACTGTCGAGCAAGGTGCTGGCCCTGGGCGCGTTGTTATTGGCGGTGGGCGTGTATGGCGCCTATTTCTATTCGGGGCCGGCGCCGATTGGCGCATTGGTGTCCCTGCACACCCTGGTGATTCTCGGGCCGACCTTGCTCAAGGTCGGTTATGTCATGCGTTTACTGGCTCAGCGCCGGTTGTACGCAGAGCAGGAGAGTGCAGCCTGTGTCATGGCATAAGTCTTACCTGAGCTGGACCGGTCGGCCGCTGTGGAGCCTGGGCTTTCGCCCGTTTTTTCTCGCCGGGGCCGGCTTCGGCTGCATCGCCCTGGCGCTCTGGGGGATGTGGCTGTACGGGCGTTTGCCCGGCGTGCAGCCGGTGGGCGGGATGCTGGCCTGGCATCGACACGAGATGCCCTTTGGTTTCGCCACGGCGATCATTGCCGGTTTTCTGCTGACCGCGGTGCCGAACTGGACCGGGCGCCCCGGCATCAGCGGCGGGCCGTTGTTCGGGCTGTGGCTGGTCTGGCTGGTGGCGCGCCTGGCGTGGTGGCTGCCGTTGCCGGCTCCGCTGCTGCTCGGGCTGCAAGGGCTGTTTTTACCGCTGCTGGCGTGGGTCCTGGGCCGTGAACTGGTGGCCGCCGGCAAACGCGACAATTACCCGATCGTCGCGGTGCTGGGGCTGTTGGCGCTGTGCCAGGGCCTGACCCTGTGGGGCATCGCCGAGAATGACCTGGCCTATCAGCGGCGCGGCGTGCTGGCGGCCCTGTGGCTGGTGGCGGCGCTGCTCAGTGTGATTGGCGGGCGGGTGATTCCGTTCTTTATCCAGCGCGGCCTGAACCGCCCGGCCAGCCCGGCGGATCGCCCCTGGACCACGCGCCTGCTGTTGATCACTACGTTGCTGCTGGCGCTGTCCATCGGCCTGGGCCTGGGTGAGCTGCCGACGCCCTGGCTGGTGCTGCCTTATGGTTTGCTCCTGGTCTTGCACGTGCGGCGGCTGTGGCGTTGGCATGACCGCGGCCTGTGGCGCGTGCCGCTGTTGTGGTCGCTGTACCTGGCCTATGCCTGGCTGGCCCTGGCGGCGCTGGCGATGGGGCTCTGGCACCTCGGTGTATTGCCGTACCAAAGCCTGGCCAGCCATGCCCTGGCGGTGGGCGGGTTGGGCGGTCTGGTGCTGGCGATGATCGCCCGGGTCAGCCTGGGGCATACCGGGCGCCCCCTGCGCGCGCCGATAACGGTGGTGATCGGCTTTGGCCTGATGCTGCTGGCGGCCTTGTGTCGGGTGCTGCTGGTGCCGTTCAACGGCTGGGCGCTGGGGTTGTCGGCGGCCTTGTGGTGCGCGGCCCTGGCTTTATTTCTGCTGAGTTACAGCGGGTTGTTGCTCAAGCCCAGGCTTTGAGCCTTGAGGTGCCTGGAGGGCGGACGTCGGCGGCGGATCGGTAAAACGGTCGGGAGTGAAAAGGGGCGGTGGTCTACGCTAAGCAAAAAAGTTAGCCGCCCAATGGAGTTCGCGATGTTGTCCCCAGCCAAGCCCGCCAATGAAGCTGCGCGGGTGAAGACCCTACATGCATTGAAGCTGCTCGATACCGAGGCCGAAGAACGTTTCGACCGGTTGACCCGCCTGGCCAAGCGCTTGTTCGGCGTGCCCATTGCTCTGGTCAGTCTGGTGGACAGCGAGCGGCAGTGGTTCAAGTCCTGCATGGGCCTGGAGGCCAGCGAAACCTCGCGGGATATCTCATTCTGCGGGCATGCGATTCTCGGCGAGCAGATCCTTTTGGTCAGCGATGCCGAGCTCGACGACCGTTTCCATGACAACCCACTGGTGGTCGGCGAGCCGGGGATTCGCTTCTACGCCGGCTGTCCGCTGGCCGTGGCCGATGGCAGCAAGCTCGGCACCCTGTGCCTGATCGACGTCAAGCCACGGGATCTCGACGACGAGGAGCGCGGGCTCCTGCGCGACCTGGGACGCATGGCCGAGCAGGAACTGGCGGCGGTGCAGATGGCGAGCATGGATGAGCTGACCCTGCTGTCCAACCGCCGTGGTTTCGTGGCCCTGGCCCGCTATGGCCTGGCGGCATGCCAGCGCCTGGCCAAACCCGCGACCCTGCTGTTTTTCGACCTCAACGACTTCAAGCAGATCAACGACACCTACGGCCATGCCGAAGGCGACATGGCACTCAAGACTTTCGCCGATGTGCTGCGCATTGCCTTCCGTGAAAGCGACGTGATCGGCCGCCTGGGTGGCGACGAGTTCGTGGCGCTGCTGACCGGTTCCAACCATATCGAGACCTCGGCGATCATGGCCCGCCTGCAAGAGATCCTCGACGAGCGCAACACGACCCTGCAGCGCGGCTACGACTTGCGCTTCAGCGTCGGCCTGGTGGAGTACGACCCCGAGAGCCAGCAGAGCGTCGAAGACCTGCTGGCCGAGGCGGACAAGGCGATGTACGTGCACAAGCAGGCGCTGCGCAAAAAACTTTGATCGGGGCCTTGGCGAAGCTGTTAACGTCAGGCTCTTTTTCAGCCTGGAAGACGCCCCATGGATGCCCGCGCCAGTGACCTGCTGCACAGCCTGTTGTCGAACCGACGCAGCCAGCGCGATTTCAGTGACCAGGGCCTGGCCCTGGCACAGCTGAACTCGATCCTGCTGGCCGGCCAGGGCCACACCTCGCCCGACGGCAAGCGCGGCGCACCTTCGGCGCATGCCTTGCACCCTCTGCGCCTGCGGGTGATTGCCCGGCGCGTGGAGGGCCTCGCCCCCGGTGTCCACGACTTCGACAGTGCCTCGGCCACCCTGCATCAGGTCGGCCCGGCGTTGAGCCCGGGCAGCCTCAACGCTGCGGCCCTGGGCGATGAAACCTGGCTGGAGCAGGCCGCCGCCGTGGTGGTGATCATCGCTGACCGCGAGTTGGCGATCCGGCATTTTGCCGAGCAGCAGGCCGATGGCCTCCGGGGTGCGCGCTACGTGGATTTCGAGGCCGGCGCGGTGACCCAGAACATGTACCTGGCCGTGACGGCCGTCGGATTGGGCGCGGTGGTGGTGATGGGCTTCGATGACCTGTCGATGAACGCCACCCTGGGCCTCACGGGCAGCGAGGCGGCAGTGGCGTTGTTTTGTGTTGGGCAGCCTCGGCGCTAGGTGAATAGCCACCCAGGGGCGAGGGAGCAAGCTCGCGTTCGGCCGCTTAGCGGTCGCAAGGGGGTGCACTGCGTCGGGTCAGATGCGTCGAGGTGGTAGGGATTGGGCCCGCTGCGCGGGCCAGCGGGAGCAAGCGCCCTCGCCACACAAGTGCAGCATTGCGCTACCCATTAACGGGTTTCCCTCAACGCTGTGGCGAGGGCAGGGCCTTATTCGGCTCCCTCGGGCACCAGAAACGCGGCTTCCAGCAACTGCCGGGTGTAGGGGTGTTGCGGCGCGGCGAAGATGTCCCTGGCGTCGCCCTGTTCCACCACCTGGCCGTGCTTGATCACCATCAGTTGATGACTCAGGGCCTTGACCACTGCCAGGTCGTGGCTGATGAACAGGTAGGTCAGGTTGTACTTGCTTTGCAGCTTGCGCAGCAGCTCCACCACCTGGCGTTGCACGGTGCGGTCCAGGGCCGAGGTCGGTTCGTCGAGCAGGATCAGCCGTGGCTTGAGCACCAGGGCCCGGGCAATGGCGATGCGCTGGCGCTGGCCGCCGGAGAACTCGTGGGGGTAGCGATTGCGGGTCTCGGGGTCGAGGCCGACTTCCTTGAGGGCGTCGATGATTGCCTGTTCCTGCTCGGCCTCGGTGCCGATCTTGTGGATGCGCAGGCCTTCGCCAACGATCTGGCTGACGCTCATGCGCGGGCTGAGGCTGCCGAACGGGTCCTGGAACACCACCTGCATTTCCCGACGCAGCGGGCGCACCTGTTGCTGCGACAGGCTGTCCAGCGCCTGGCCTTCGAAGCGAATCCCGCCCTTGCTGCCGATCAGCCGCAGGATGGCCAGGCCCAGGGTCGATTTGCCCGAGCCGCTTTCGCCGACGATGCCCAGGGTCTGGCCCTGGGGCAGGCTGAAATTGATGCCGTCCACGGCCTTGACGTAGTCCACGGTGTTGCGCAGAAAGCCTTTCTTGATCGGGAACCAGACTTTCAGGTCGTCGACCTCCAGCAGTGGCGGCCCGACTTCGTTGCCAGCCGGGATGCCGCTGGGTTCCGCCGCCAGCAACTCCTGGGTGTAAGGGTGCTGCGGCGAGCGGAACAGCTCGGCGCACGACGCCTGCTCGACAATCCGCCCGCGCTGCATCACGCACACCCGGTGGGCGATGCGCCGCACCAGGTTCAAGTCGTGGCTGATCAGCAGCAGCGCCATGCCCAGGCGGGCCTGCAACTCCTTGAGTAGTTCGAGGATCTTCAACTGCACGGTGACGTCCAGCGCGGTGGTCGGCTCGTCGGCGATCAGCAGCTCCGGCTCGTTGGCCAGGGCCATGGCGATCATCACCCGCTGCCGCTGGCCGCCGGAAAGCTCGTGGGGCAGGGCCTTGAGCCGCTTGTGCGGTTCAGGGATGCCCACCAGCTCCAGCAGTTCCAGGGTGCGTCGGGTCGCGACCTTGCCGCTCAGGCCCTTGTGCAGGCCGAGCACTTCATTGATCTGCTTCTCGATGCTGTGCAGCGGGTTGAGGGAGGTCATGGGCTCCTGGAAGATCATCGCGATCCGGTTGCCGCGGATATGGCGGAGGGTCTTCTCTTTCAGGGTCAGCAGGTCCTGGCCGGAATAAGTGATGGTGCCGGAGGGGTGGCGCGCCAGGGGGTAGGGCAGCAGGCGCAGGATCGAGTGCGCGGTCACCGACTTGCCGGAGCCGCTTTCGCCCACCAGGGCCAGGGTTTCACCGCGCTTGATGTCGAAGCTGATGCCTTCGACCACCCGTTGCTGTTGCTCGCCGACCACAAATTCGACGGCGAGGTCGCGGACTTCGATCAGATTGTCCTGATTCATCTCATTTCCTCGGGTCGAAGGCGTCGCGAGCGGACTCGCCAATAAACACCAGCAGGCTGAGCATCATCGCCAGCACGGCAAAGGCACTGATGCCCAGCCACGGAGCCTGCAGGTTGGATTTGCCCTGGGCCACCAGCTCGCCCAGGGACGGTGCGCCCGGGGGCAGGCCGAAGCCGAGGAAGTCGAGGGCGGTCAGGGTGCCGATGGCACCGGTGAGGATGAACGGCATGAAGGTCATGGTCGAGACCATGGCGTTGGGCAGGATATGGCGGAACATGATCGCGCCGTTCTGCATCCCCAGGGCCCTGGCCGCGCGCACGTATTCCAGGTTGCGCCCGCGCAGGAACTCGGCGCGCACCACGTCCACCAGGCTCATCCAGGAAAACAGCAGCATGATCCCCAGCAGCCACCAGAAGTTGGGCTGCACGAAACTGGCAAGGATGATCAGCAGGTACAGCACCGGCAGCCCGGACCAGATCTCCAGGAAGCGCTGCCCCACCAGGTCGACCCAGCCGCCGTAGAAGCCCTGCAGGGCGCCGGCGATCACGCCGATGATGGAACTGAGCACGGTCAGGGTCAGGGCGAACAGCACCGAAATCCGGAAGCCGTAGATCACCCGGGCCAGCACATCGCGGCCCTGGTCATCGGTGCCCAGCAGGTTGTCCGCCGAGGGCGGTGCCGGGGCTGGGACCCGCAGGTCGTAGTTGATGCTCTGGTAGCTGAACGGGATGGGCGCCCAGAGCACCCAGGCGTCCTTGGCCGCCAGCAGCTCGCGGATATACGGGCTCTTGTAGTTGGCTTCCAGGGGGAATTCACCGCCGAAGGTGGTTTCCGGGTAGCGCTTGAGCGCCGGGAAGTACCAGCTGTCGTCGTAATGCACCACCAGCGGCTTGTCGTTGGCGATCAGCTCGGCGCCCAGGCTCGCGCCAAACAGGATCAGGAACAGCCACAGCGACCACCAGCCACGCTTGTTGGCCTTGAAACGCTCGAAGCGCCGACGATTGAGGGGGGACAGTTTCATCTCAATGCTCCCGGCTTTCGAAGTCGATGCGCGGATCGACCAGGGTGTAGGTGAGGTCGCCGATCAGTTTCACCACCAGCCCCAGCAGGGTGAAGATGAACAGGGTGCCGAACACCACCGGGTAATCGCGGTTGATCGCCGCTTCAAAACTCATCAGGCCCAGGCCGTCGAGGGAGAAGATCACTTCCACCAGCAACGAACCGGTGAAGAAAATCCCGATAAAGGCCGAGGGGAAGCCGGCGATCACCAGCAGCATGGCGTTGCGGAACACATGGCCGTACAGCACTTTGCGCTGGGTCAGACCCTTGGCCTTGGCGGTGATTACGTACTGCTTGTTGATCTCGTCGAGGAAGCTGTTCTTGGTGAGCAGGGTCATGGTCGCGAAGTTGCCGATCACCAAGGCCGTCACCGGCAGGGCCAGGTGCCAGAAGTAGTCGAGGATCTTGCCGCCCCAGCTCAACTGGTCGAAATTGTTGGAGGTCAGCCCGCGCAAGGGAAACCAGTCGAAGTAACTGCCGCCGGCGAACACCACGATCAGCAGGATGGCGAACAGGAACGCCGGGATCGCGTAGCCGACGATGATCGCCGAGCTGGTCCAGACATCGAAGTGACTGCCGTGACGGGTGGCCTTGGCGATCCCCAGGGGGATCGACACCAGGTACATGATCAAAGTGCTCCAGAGCCCGAGGGAGATGGACACCGGCATCTTTTCCTTGATCAGGTCCACCACCTTGGCATCGCGAAAGAAGCTGTCGCCGAAATCCAGGGTCGCGTAGTTCTTGATCATGATCCACAGGCGTTCCGGCGCCGACTTGTCGAAGCCGTACATCTTCTCGATTTCCTTGACCAGGGCCGGGTCCAGGCCCTGGGCGCCGCGGTAGCTGGATCCGGCCACCGAGACTTCGGCGCCGCCGCCGGCAATGCGGCTGGTGGCGCCTTCGAAACCTTCGAGCTTGGCGATCATCTGCTCCACCGGCCCGCCGGGCGCGGCCTGGATGATGACGAAGTTGATCAGCAGGATACCCAGCAGGGTGGGGATGATCAGCAGCAGTCGACGAACAATGTAGGCCAGCATCTTATTGCTCCACGCCGGCCGGTTGGGCCGGGTCCTGGCTGCTTGAGGTCACGGCGGGCTTGGCGTCGGGCTTGATCCACCAGGTGGCGGTGCCGATGTCGTACTTGGGCGAGACCTTGGGGTGGCCGATATGGTCCCAGTAGGCCACGCGCCAGGTCTTGATGTGCCAGTTGGGGATCACGTAGTAGCCCCATTGCAACACCCGGTCCAGGGCGCGGGCATGGGCCACCAGGCTCTGTCGCGAGTCGGCGTTGATCAGGTCTTCGACCAGGGCGTCGATGGTCGGGTCCTTGAGGCCGATGAAGTTGCGGCTGCCCGGCTTGTCGGCGCTGGAGGACTGCCAGAACTCGCGCTGCTCGTTACCCGGCGAGTTGGACTGGGGGAAGCTGCCGACCACCATGTCGAAATCCCGCGAGCGCAGGCGGGTGATGTACTGGGAAACGTCGACCCGGCGGATCACCAGGTCAATCCCCAGGTCGCTGAGGTTGCGCTTGAACGGCAGCAGCACCCGTTCGAACTCGGTCTGTGCCAGCAGGAATTCGATCACCACCGGCTTGCCCTGGGCGTCGACCATCTTGTCGTCGACGATACGCCAGCCGGCTTCCTGCAGCAGCTGGTAAGCCTGGCGTTGCTGGGCGCGGATCATGCCGCTGCCGTCGCACACCGACGGCTCGAAGGCTTCGCTGAAGACCTGGGCCGGCAGCTTGCTGCGCAGCGGGCCGAGGACTTTCAGCTCTTCGGCATCGGGCAGGCCGGTGGCCGCCATCTCGGAGTTTTCAAAGTAGCTGCGGGTGCGGGTGTAGGCGCCGTTGAACAGCTGCTTGTTGGTCCATTCGAAGTCCAGCAGCAGGCTCAGGGCCTGACGCACCCGCACGTCCTGGAACACCGGGCGGCGGATGTTGTAGACAAAACCCTGCATGCCGGTGGGGTTGCCGTTGGCGATCTGCTCCTTGATCAGCCGGCCGGCGGCGACGGCGGGGGTGTTGTAGGCGGTGGCCCAGTTCTTCGCGCTCATCTCCAGCCAGAAGTCGAATTGCCCGGCCTTGAGCGCCTCCAGGGCCACGGTGTTGTCGCGGTAATAGTCGGTGGCCATGACATCGAAGTTGTAGAACCCCCGGTTGATCGGCAGGTCCTTGCCCCAGTAATCCTTGACCCGCTCGTAGCGGATCGAACGCCCGGCCTTGACCTCGGACACCTTGTACGGGCCGCTGCCCAGGGGGATCTCCAGATTACCCTTGGCGAAATCGCGATTTTCCCACCAGTGCTTGGGCAGGACGGGCAACTGGCCGAGGATCAGCGGCAACTCGCGGTTGTTGTTGTGCTTGAACTTGAACAGCACCCGCAGCGGATCCTCGGCCACCACTTCGGCGACGTCGGCGTAATAGCCCCGGTACAGCGGCGCGCCGGATTTGATCAGGGTCTGGAAGGTGAACACCACGTCCTCGGCACGTACCGGATGGCCGTCATGGAAGCGCGCCTCGGGGCGCAGGTAGAAGCGCACCCAGCTGTTGTCCGGGGCCTTTTCGATCTTGCCGGCGATCAGCCCGTACTCAGTGAAGGGCTCATCCAGGCTCTGGCGCATCAGGGTGTCGTAGATCAGGCCGATATTGTCCGCCGGCACGCCTTTGTTGATAAACGGGTTGAGGCTGTCGAACGCGCCGAAGCCGGCTTCGCGGAAGGTGCCGCCCTTGGGCGCGTCCGGGTTGACGAAGTCGAAGTGCTTGAAGTCGGCGGGGTATTTCGGCGGTTCGCTGTACAGGGTCAGGGCGTGTTGCGGGGCGGCCTGGGCCAGGCAGGCCAGGGTCGAGAGCAACAGGCCGCTGGCCTGCAGCAGTGCGCGCATGGTCATCATTGGGCTTTCTCCGAAGACTTCAGCCACCACGCGCTCAGGCCCAATTGGTAGGGCGGCGTGGTGACGAAGGCGAACCGGTTGCGGTACGCCAGGCGATGATAATTGAGGTACCAGTTGGGAATGATGTAGTGCTGCCACAGCAGCACCCGATCCAGGGCCCGGCCGGCGGCCAGTTGTTCGTCGCGGGTCTGGGCGGCGAGCAGTTGTTCCAGCAGGTGATCGACGATTGGATTGGCGATGCCCGTGTAGTTCTTGCTGCCCTTGACCCCGACCTGGCTCGAATGGAAGTACTGCCATTGCTCAAGGCCGGGGCTCAGGGTCTGGTTGAGGGTCATGAGGATCATGTCGAAATCGAACTGGTCCAGGCGCTGCTTGTACTGCGCCCGATCCACCGTGCGCAGGCGTGCATCGATGCCGATGCTGGCCAGGTTCTCGATATAGGGCTGCAGGATCCGCTCCAGGTTCGGATTGACCAGCAGCAACTCGAACCGCAGCGGCTGGCCCTGGCTGTTGACCAGGCGCTGGCCATTGAGCTTCCAGCCGGCTTCGCCGAGCAGGCCCAGGGCACGGCGCAGGGTGTCCCGGGGAATGCCGCGGCCGTCGGTCTGGGGCAGGCTGAAGGGCTGGGTAAAGAGCTTGGCCGGCAATTGCTCGCGGTACGGTGAAAGCATCAGCCACTCATGGCCGACCGGCAGGCCGCTGGCCGAGAACTCGCTGTTGGGGTAGTAGCTCATGGCGCGCTTGTAGGCGCCGCTGAACAGGGTGCGGTTGGTCCATTCGAAGTCGAACATCAGCCCCAGGGCTTCGCGCACCTTGACCTCGGCGAAGGTGGCACGCCGGGTGTTCATGAACAGGCCCTGGGTCTGGGTCGGAATCTGGTGCGCAACCTGGGCCTTGATCACATCGCCGCGATTGACCGCCGGGAAGTTGTAGCCGTTGGCCCAGTTCTTGGCCTGGTGCTCGATGTAGATGTCGAACTCGCCGGCCTTGAAGGCTTCGAAGGCCACGTCGCTGTCGCGGTAGAACTCGACTTCGACCCGGTCGAAGTTATTGAAGCCCCGGTTCACCGGCAGGTTCTCGCCCCAGTAGTCCTTGACCCGCTCGAACACCAGTTGGCGGCCGGGCTGGACCCGGGTGATGCGATACGGCCCGCTGCCCAGGGGCGGCTCGAAGGTGGTGGCCTTGAAGTCCCGACCCTTCCAGTAGTGCTGGGGCAGCACCGGCAACTCGCCCATGCGCAGGATCAGCAACGGGTTGCCGGCGCGCTTGAACACAAAGCGGATCCGCAGCGGGCCGAGGATGTCGACCCGTTGCACTTCCTGCAGGTTGGTGCGGTATTGCGGATGGCCTTCCTTGAGCAGGACCCGGTAGGAAAACGCCACGTCCCGGGCGGTGATGGGCGTGCCGTCGTGGAAGCGCGCTTCGGGCCGCAGGTTGAACACCACCCAGCTGCGGTCCTCGCTGTATTCGATGGAGCGCGCGATCAGGCCGTAGCTGGAAGTGGGTTCGTCGCCGGATGGGGCATACAGGCCGGTGCCGACCATCAACGGCTCATTCAGCTCGTTGACCCCGTATTGCAGGAAGTTGGGGGTGGTGACCGGGCTGGTGCCCTTGAAGGTGTAGGGGTTGAGGGTGTCGAAGGTGCCAAAGGCCATGACCCGCAAGGTGCCGCCTTTGGGCGCTGCGGGGTTTACCCAATCGTAATGGGTGAATTTGGCCGGGTACTTGAGCGTGCCGAACTGCGCATAACCATGACTTTCGGTGATCGTTGCGCTTGCGGGAAAGCTCAAGGCCAGACTGATTAGGAGCAGGAGGAGGGGACGCATCAAGTCAGAGATCCGATCCAGGCGGCTTGGGCTTTGTGCTCGGTACAGTAACAGCTTGTATCAGCAGGAAAAAGGCCGTTGTAGCGGGCTTTCTAAGGCTTGGACAGGGGGATGGGGCGAGTGAGGCTTTCTGTTGCCGGGGAACCTGCTCGCGCGGGCTGCTGTAGCCGCTGCCGAGGCACGAGGCTGCGCTGGTCGCCATGAGCGCCGTGCAGCCTCAGACAGATGAGGTCAGGGGGAAAGGCTTGCCAGTGCTGCGCACTGGAGCGGGAGCAAGCTCCCTCGCCACAGCCGTCTTCCTGCTCAGCGCAAGCCCTTTGAGCGTCATCTATCAGTGTGGCAGGTAAACCGTCAGCATCTGCCCAGGCTTGAGGGCCTGGCCGGCGCGCGGGTTCCAGCGCTTGAGGTGCTGCATCTCGACGTTGAAGCGCTTGGCGACCATGTACAGCGAGTCGCCTTGCTTGACCTTGTACTGGGTCGACTTCTTGTTGTTGGCTGCGACCACCGTGGTGGTGCGGCCTGAAGTACGCCGGGTCTTGTCCTGCATGACCAGGGTCTGGCCGACCTTGAGGTTCTTGCCGGTCAGCTGGTTCCAGCGTTGCAGGTCCTTGACCTCGACCTTGTTGGCCTTGGCGATGGTGCCCAGGTTGTCGCCGCGCTTGACCCGATAGGTGCGCTTGACGCCCGCGATCTCGGCGCGGGTTGCGCCTTCGAACACCGGCTTGAGCGGACGCTGGCTGATCAGCTCTTCAGGACGCATGGTCGACAGGCTGGTGGTCAGCAACTGCGCCTTGGACGTTGGCACCAGCAGGTGTTGCGGGCCGTCGATGGTGGTGCGCTGCTTGAATGCCGGGTTGAGCTGGAACAGTTCGTCCTCGTCGATATTGGCCACCGCCGCGACCTTGGACAGGTCCATGCGCTGGTTGATCTCGACCACCTGGAAGTACGGTTCGTTGGCGATCGGGTTGAGGTTGACCCCGTACGCCTCGGGGGACAGCACCACCTGAGACAGGGCCAGCAGCTTGGGCACGTAGGCCTGGGTTTCTGCCGGCAGCGGCAGGTTCCAGTAATCGGTGGGCAGGCCGAGCTTTTCATTGCGCTCGATGGCCCGGCTGACCGTGCCTTCGCCGGCGTTGTAGGCCGCCAGGGCCAGCAGCCAGTCGCCGTTGAACATGTCGTGCAGGCGGGTCAGGTAGTCCATGGCCGCGGTGGTCGAGGCGGTGATATCGCGCCGGCCATCGTAGAAACGGGTCTGGCGCAGGTTGAAGTAGCGACCGGTGGAGGGAATGAACTGCCACAAGCCCACCGCATCGGCCCGGGAATAGGCCATGGGGTTGTAGGCGCTTTCAATCACGGGCAGCAGGGCCAGCTCCAGCGGCATGTTGCGTTCTTCAAGGCGCTCGACGATGTAGTGGATGTAGAGGCTGCCGCGCTCGCCGGCGTTTTCCAGGAACGATGGGTTACTGGCAAACCACAGGCGCTGTTGTTCGATGCGAGGGTTGACGCCCAGGCCGTCCTGCAACTGGAAGCCCTGGCGCATGCGTTCCCAGACATCCTGAGGCACTTGCGGGCTGGGTTTTTCACTGAGCCAGATCGGCTTCTGCTTGATCCGGGCGTTGAAATTCTGGGTATGGCTGGCTTCGGTCTGGGGGACGTGGCTGGTGCTTTGGCAGCCCGCCAGGGTGGCGGACACAGCCACCGCGATAGCTTGAGCCAATCGCGTCAATGCGTCTGAATTGATGGTTTTACGAATAGATGACGACATTGGCTGGAAGTAAGTTCCGGGCAAAAATGTCGGGCGATTCTAGGAACCGCCCGAGGTTCGGTCAACCATTCAGAATTTTTGTACCAAGCAGCGGGGGTCTTAGAACTTATCTTTCCATGCCCTCAAGGCCGCAAAAACCGCACTCTGCGACGGGTTATCCCGGCCATTCCGTTCGTCAGCTTTTTGTTTAACGGATGTTTCCGCGGTGCGTAGAAAAGGGTTGGTGAGTTTTTCCAGGGCCAGGGTCGAGGGCAGGGTCATGCGCCCGTCCTCGCGCAGTTGGATGACCGTCGCCAGGCGCTCGGCGATGTCCGGGTTATGCGGCTCCACGGCCTGGGCGAACTTGAGGTTGCTCAGGGTGTACTCATGGGTGCAGTACACCCGGGTCTCGGCCGGCAGCGCGGCCAGGCTGGCGAGGGACTGGTGCATCTGCTCCGGGGTGCCTTCGAACAGCCGTCCGCAGCCGGCGGCGAACAGCGTATCGCCGCAGAACAGCAGGCCGTCGTGGTAATAGGCGATATGCCCCAGGGTGTGCCCGGGCACGCTCATGACCTGAAATTCGCAGCCGAGTACGCTGACCCGGTCCTGGTCATCGAGCGCCACGTCGCGCCCGGGGATGTTTTCCCGGGCCGGGCCGTAGACCGTGGCGCCGCTCAACTGCTTGAGCTGCTCCACGCCGCCGACGTGATCGTGGTGGTGATGAGTGATCAGGATGTCGCTGAGGACCCAGCCGGGGTGCTGTTGCAGCCAGGCCACCACCGGCGCCGCATCACCCGGATCGACCACCGCGCAACGTTGGTGGTGCTGATCTTGTAACAACCAGATGTAGTTATCGGTGAAGGCGGGCAGGGCACTGATCTGTATCATCGTCGGATTCGCCAAGCGGAAAACAATGGCGCATCTTAGAACTTCTTGGCGGGTTGGAGAATGCAATGACCGATAAAGCGTTCGCTCAGGCCGATCCTGACTGGCTGGCTTTGATCAGCGCGGCCCGTGACTGGCTGTCCGGCCCACTGGGCCAATTTTTGCTCGATGAAGAACGGCGCATGCTCGATGACGAGCTGGGGCGTTTCTTTGGCGGTTATCTGGTGCATTACGGGCCTTCGGCGCAAACCCCGCCTGCTGCCCCTCAAGTGCAGCGCAACGTGCGCCTGGGCGCGCCCTTGCCCGGGGTGGAGATTGTCTGCGAAGAACAGGCCTGGCCCCTGAGCGAGCACGCCGCCGACGTGGTGGTGTTGCAGCACGGCCTGGATTTCTGCCTGTCGCCCCATGGCCTGCTGCGCGAGGCGGCCAGCGCGGTGCGCCCGGGTGGCCATTTGCTGATTGTCGGGATCAACCCCTGGAGCAGCTGGGGCTTGCGCCACGTCTTTGCCCACGATGCCTTGCGCCAGGCGCGCTGCATTTCCCCGTCACGGGTCGGCGACTGGCTGAATCTGCTGGGCTTCGCGCTGGAGAAACGCCGCTTCGGGTGCTATCGTCCGCCGCTTGCTTCACCGGCGTGGCAGGCCCGCCTGGCCGGCTGGGAACGCAAGGCCGGTGACTGGCAACTGTCGGGCGGCGGCTTCTATCTGTTGGTGGCGCGCAAGATCGTGGTCGGCCTGCGCCCGGTGCGCCAGGTGCGGCGCGAGCCGATGGGCAAGCTGGTGCCAATGCCGATGGCCAAGGTCAACCGCCGTAACGTCGAACCCTGAAACTTTCTTTTTATTGCAGGCCGGGCTTTCCGGTCGCGGACTGCGTCGCCCGATCAGCGGCCGGCCGCACGGCATTCTTGATGGATAGGTTGTAAATGAGCGATAGCGTAGAACTCTTTACCGATGGCGCCTGCAAGGGCAACCCGGGCCCTGGCGGCTGGGGCGCGTTGCTGGTGTGCAAGGGCGTTGAAAAGGAGTTGTGGGGCGGCGAAGCCAATACCACCAACAATCGCATGGAACTGCTGGGCGCCATCCGTGGCCTTGAAGAGCTCAAGCGGCCCTGCGAAGTGACCCTGGTGACCGACTCGCAGTACGTGATGAAAGGCATCACCGAGTGGATGGTCAACTGGAAGAAACGCGGCTGGAAAACCGCAGCCAAGGAACCGGTCAAAAACGCCGACCTGTGGAAACTCCTGGACGAGCAAGTCAACCGCCACACCGTGACCTGGAAATGGGTCCGCGGGCATATCGGCCACCACGGCAACGAACGGGCCGACCAACTGGCCAACCGTGGCGTCGATGAAGTGCGCGGCTACAAACAGTCCTGATCCCCTCACGCGCGTCATCCGCCCCGGGCATGCTAAAATCGCGCCCTTTGAAACATTGAGACCTGAGCACTGATGGCCAACAGATCTGTTGTACTCGATACCGAAACCACCGGCATGCCGGTGACCGACGGTCACCGGATCATTGAAATCGGCTGCGTCGAGTTGATGGGTCGACGCCTGACCGGGCGTCACTTCCACGTGTACCTGCAACCGGATCGCGAGAGTGACGAAGGCGCCATCGGCGTCCACGGCATCACCAACGAATTCCTGGTGGGCAAGCCGCGTTTTGCCGAGGTCGCCGACGAGTTCTTCGAGTTCATCAAAGGCGCACAGCTGATCATCCACAACGCGGCGTTCGACGTTGGTTTCATCAACAACGAATTCGCCTTGATGGGGCAGCACGAACGGGCTGACATCACCCAGCACTGCACCATCCTCGACACCCTGATGATGGCCCGTGAGCGTCACCCGGGGCAGCGCAACAGCCTCGATGCCTTGTGCAAACGCTACGGCGTCGACAACTCCGGCCGTGAATTGCACGGCGCCTTGCTCGACTCGGAGATTCTCGCCGACGTCTACCTGACCATGACCGGCGGCCAGACCAGCCTGTCCCTGGCGGGCAACGCCTCGGACGGCAACGGCTCCGGCGAAGGATCGGGCAACCGCGCCAGTGAAATCCGCCGCTTGCCGGCAGACCGCCAGCCGGCACGAATCATTCGGGCCAGCGAAGCGGAGCTCGCCGAGCACCAGGTGCGCCTGGAAATCATCGCCAAATCCGCCGGCGCGCCGGCACTCTGGACCCAGTTGGCCGAGGCCAAGGCCCAGCAGCAGTAGTTGTGTTCGCGCGACCTTTTATTGTCGAAGGTCGCAGCGGGGCTTACACCCAGCGGCTCAAGCCTCTACCCTGAGGTGATTGGCGGGCCAAGGTCCGCCGCCTCAGGACACCCCGCCCCATGTACAAAGACCTGAAATTCCCGGTGCTGATCGTGCACCGCGACATCAAGGCTGACACCGTTGCCGGTGATCGGGTGCGCGGTATCGCCCGGGAACTGGAGCAGGAAGGCTTCAGTATCTTTTCCGCCGTGGATTACGCCGAAGGCCGCCTGGTGGCCTCGACTCACCACGGCCTGGCCTGCATGTTGATCGCTGCCGAAGGCGCGGGCGAAAACACCCACCTGTTGCAGAACATGGTCGAGCTGATTCGCCTGGCCCGGGTGCGTGCGCCCCATCTGCCGATCTTCGCCCTGGGCGAGCAGGTGACCCTGGAGAATGCCCCGGCCGACGCCATGAGCGAACTCAACCAGTTGCGGGGCATCCTTTACCTGTTCGAAGACACCGTGCCTTTCCTCGCCCGACAGGTGGCCCGCGCCGCGCGCAATTACCTGGATGGCCTGCTGCCACCGTTTTTCAAGGCCCTGGTGCAACACACCGCCGACTCCAACTACTCCTGGCACACCCCGGGCCATGGCGGCGGCGTGGCTTATCGCAAGAGCCCGGTGGGGCAGGCGTTTCATCAGTTTTTTGGCGAGAACACCCTGCGCTCGGACTTGTCGGTCTCGGTCCCGGAGCTGGGTTCCCTGCTCGATCACACCGGGCCCCTGGCCGAAGCCGAAGCCCGCGCTGCGCGCAATTTCGGCGCCGATCACACGTTTTTCGTGATCAATGGCACCTCCACCGCGAACAAGATCGTCTGGCATTCCATGGTCGGTCGCGATGACCTGGTGCTGGTGGACCGCAACTGCCACAAGTCGGTGTTGCACTCGATCATCATGACCGGGGCCATCCCCCTGTACCTGTGCCCGGAGCGCAACGAGCTGGGGATTATCGGGCCGATTCCCTTGAGCGAGTTCAGCCGCGAGTCGATCCAGGCCAAGATCGACGCCAGCCCGCTGACCCGGGGCCGGCCGCCCAAGGTCAAGCTGGCGGTGATCACCAACTCGACCTATGACGGCCTGTGCTACAACGCCGAGCTGATCAAGCAGAGCCTGGGCAACAGTGTCGAGGTCCTGCATTTCGACGAGGCCTGGTACGCCTACGCGGCGTTCCACGAATTCTTTGCCGGGCGCTACGGCATGGGCACCACGCGCTCCGCCGACAGCCCGCTGGTGTTCACCACCCATTCGACCCACAAGCTGCTGGCGGCCTTCAGCCAGGCCTCGATGATCCACGTGCAGGACGGCGGCGCGCGGCAACTGGATCGCGACCGCTTCAACGAAGCCTTCATGATGCACATCTCCACCTCGCCGCAGTACAGCATCATCGCCTCGCTGGATGTGGCTTCGGCCATGATGGAAGGCCCGGCCGGGCGTTCGCTGTTACAGGAGATGTTCGACGAAGCCCTGAGCTTTCGTCGCGCCCTGGCCAACCTGCGGCTGCACATTGCCGCCGATGACTGGTGGTTTTCCATCTGGCAGCCGCCCCGGGTCGAGGGCATCGACCAGGTCCACACCCAGGACTGGCTGCTGGAGCCCGAAGGCGAGTGGCACGGCTTTGCCGGGGTCACCGACGACTATGTGCTGCTGGACCCGATCAAGGTCACCCTGGTGATGCCCGGCCTGACGGCGGGCGGTGCCCTGAGCGACAAGGGGATCCCGGCGGCGGTGGTCAGCAAGTTCCTCTGGGAGCGCGGCCTGGTGGTCGAGAAGACCGGGCTCTATTCGTTCCTGGTGCTGTTCTCCATGGGCATCACCAAGGGCAAGTGGAGCACCTTGCTCACCGAACTGCTGGAGTTCAAGCGCAATTACGACGCCAATGTCAGCCTCGGCAACTGCCTGCCGAGCGTGGCGCAGATCAACCCGGCGCGTTACCAGGGCATGGGCCTGCGCGACCTGTGCGACCAGCTCCATGCCTGTTACCGCAGCAACGCCACGGCCAAGCACCTCAAGCGCATGTACACCGTGCTGCCCGAGGTGGCGCTGAAACCGGCCGACGCCTATGACCACCTGGTGCGTGGCGAAGTCGAGGCGGTGTCGATCGACGCCCTGCAGGGACGGGTCGCCGCCGTGATGCTGGTGCCGTACCCACCGGGGATTCCGCTGATCATGCCCGGCGAGCGGTTTACCGAGCAGACCCGGTCGATCATCGATTACCTGGCGTTCGCCCGTACGTTCGACAGCAGTTTCCCTGGCTTCGTCGCCGACGTGCACGGCTTGCAACATGAAGATCAGGGCAATGGACGGCACTACACTGTCGATTGCATCAAGGTTTGAGGACGTTCCCCGCTATGCAGCCAGCCATGAATCCCAAGTACCCCGGCCTGTCGGTGCGGGTCGCCGACGACGGGTTTTCCGCCTATATCTGGGGCAGTGACTTCAGTTTCGAAGTCACGGCCTACGCCCAGGCTGAAACCGGCAAGGCGGTGGCGCAGTGGCCGCTCACGTCCATCGATCCATACCGCAAGTGCTACGGCATCGACCCGGAGGAGTTCAGCAGCTACCGCGATGCGGCCGACAGCGCGATTTTCATGGCCTACCTGGACGATCAGCCGGTGGGGCATGTGGTGGTCAGCACCAACTGGAACGGTTACGCCCATATCGACGAGCTGGCGGTGCATGCACCGGCGCGGCGCCACGGGGTGGCCAAGGCGCTGCTGGATGTGGCGCAGTTCTGGAGTCGCAAGAAAAAACTCCCGGGCATCATGCTCGAAACCCAGAACAACAACATCGGTGCCTGCCGCCTGTATGAACGCTGCGGCTACGTGATTGGCGGGGTCGATCACCTGCGTTATCGCGGCATCGATCCGCAGACCTCGGAAGTGGCGATTTTCTGGTACCGACTGTTCGCCGACGAGTTCGCCGCCCAGGGTTAGCCGGCGAGCAGGGCTTCGGCCTTCTCCGTCAACAGTTCGAGCAGGGCGCTGATCACGCTGGACGGCTCGCGCTGGTGCAGGCTCAAGGCATACAGCGTCACGCTGATCGGTGGCGACAGCGGGCACACGTCAAGGCCGCCGCTGCGTGCGCCAAGGGCCGTGAAGGGGTCGACAATCGCCAGGCCTTCGCCGGCTTCGACCATGCTGCGCATCATCTGATAGGTCTGGACCCGGGTCTGGATCACCGGGCTGGGGCGAATATTCTGCAGCTTGCTGTCCAGGGTTACGCTGAGCGGGTCCTGGCCCTCCAGGCCGACCATCGCCTGGCCGGCGAGGTCTTGCAGGGCAATGTACTTCTGCTTGGGCTGCAGCCAGCCGTGGGGCGCGAGCAATTGCAGCTTGCCCTGGGCCAGGGGTTGGCAGTGGATATCGCGGTGTTCGGGGTTGTGCAGGCTCAGGCCAAGGTCGCAGTCGCGCAGCAACAGGCGTTTGACGATCTGGCGGGTGCCGTGGCTGGCCAGGCTGCAGGGGGTGTCGGGAAAGCGCCGGCGCAGGGCGGCGATGCTTTGCGGCAGCAGTTGCTGGGCCAGGGGCGGGGTGCCGTCGACCCGCAGCGGGGGTGCCTGATACTGCTTGAGGCTGTCAGCCAGGCGTTGCACGGGTTCGAAGGCGTCGTAGATGCCACTGATCCCGGCCTGCAACTCACGGGCTTCGCGAGTGGCCTGCAGACGTCCGCGGACGCTGGCGAAGAGCATGAAGCCCAGCTGGCTTTCGGCATCGCGCAAAAGCGCCTCGACCTCGGCCACCGACAATTGCAACAGCTCGGCGGCGGTGCCCAGGTGCCCGGTTTGCAGGAGCGCCTGAATCACTTCGATATGACGTAAACGCATGCTTGAAGTCCATGTCCAGCCAGTGAGGGATTCAATCGCTTGAATCCTAACTCAAGTCCGCGCATATGACTTCTGCTCATGACACCGGGTTATGAGGCAATGAAGGTCTCGGGTTCGCGAATGATGGTGATGTCCGATTGCACCAGCAGAAACTGGTTGTCGTCGAGTTTTTTGACGCGGTCGCCAATGGCCAGACGGTAGGTGGTAACAGGCTCGGAGCCGGTGAGACCGTCTGCCGACGGGGTGGATTCCTGGAATTCATGCACCGAATAGACGCGGCCTTCTGCGTCTCTTGCATGAAACTGTCCGACGAGTACTGCTGCCATCTTTTAGAGCCTCTGGAGATAAATCACTCAATTTGCGGTTCTGTAGACCGTGCTTGGGCGAGGTAAGTTTTGTACCGGTAAAAAAATAGTCCGCCGTCGCAAAGGGCGGTGCCGGGCCGGGCTGAAACAGGCTCTGGGGCACCATCAATTTGTGCGAACGGGGTGGCAGGATCGACCCGCGGTCATTTATAACTAGCGTCTTGTTCAACCAGATAGTCAGGAAGCAACCATGAGCAACGTTTACACGATTGCAGTGCTGGTCGGTAGTTTGAGAAAAGCCTCTATCAACCGCAAAGTGGCACTGGCGCTGGCTGAACTGGCGCCTGCCAACCTCAAATTGAACATCGTCGAGATCGGCGACCTGCCGCTCTACAACGAAGACATCGATGCTGCACCGCCGGCAGCCTACAGTACTTTTCGGCAACAAGTGAGCGCATCCGACGCGGTGTTGTTCGTGACCCCGGAATACAACCGCTCGGTGCCGGCGCCCTTGAAGAATGCGATTGACGTCGGTTCGCGGCCATATGGCCAGAGCGCCTGGAGCGGCAAACCGGGTGCGGTGATCAGTGTTTCCCCCGGTGCCATCGGCGGCTTTGGCGCCAATCACCACCTGCGCCAGTCCCTGGTGTTTCTCAACGTGCCCTGCATGCAACAGCCGGAAGCCTACCTGGGCGGCGCGGGGTCGGCGTTCGATGACAACGGCAAGTTGTCCGAGGCCACCCGGCCATTCCTGCAGAGCTTTATCAATGCCTACGCGCAGTGGGTCGAGCAGCACAAAAAAGCCTGACCCGCAGTCGCCGGCTTCCACGAAGTCGGCTCGCGGGGCTTATGCGCGTCATGTCCGCTGAACCGATCGATCCCCTGATCTCCCCATTCCATGGGTCCGTCTAGCTGTCGGGCCCACTCAAGGCTGTTGCCCATGTTGACTGCTGGACTGATTTTTCTGCTGACCATTACCCTGGTGATCTGGCAACCCAAGGGCCTTGGCGTCGGCTGGAGCGCGGTGCTGGGCGCGGTCCTGGCCCTGTTGCTCGGGGTGGTGCACCTGAGCGATATCCCGCTGGTGTGGCAGATCATCTGGAACGCCACCGGCACCTTTGTCGCACTGATCATCATCAGCCTGCTGCTGGATGAAGCCGGCTTTTTTGCCTGGGCCGCGCTGCATGTGGCGCGCTGGGGGCAGGGCAGTGGACGACGCCTGTTCGCCTTTATGGTGCTGCTGGGGGCGCTGGTGTCGGCGCTGTTCGCCAATGACGGTGCGGCGTTGATCCTGACCCCGATCGTGATTTCCATGCTCCTGGCCCTGCGTTTTTCCAAGGCCGCGACCCTGGCCTTCGTCATGGGCGCGGGCTTTATCGCCGACACCGCCAGCTTGCCGCTGGTGGTCTCGAACCTGGTGAACATCGTCTCGGCGGACTTTTTCAAGATCGGTTTCAACCGTTACGCGGCGGTGATGGTGCCGGTCAACCTGGTCAGCGTCGCGGCCACACTGGGGGTGCTGATGTGGTTTTTCCGCCGCGACATCCCCCGTGCCTACGACCCCGAACAGCTGGAGCCGGCGCACAGCGCGATCCACGATAAACCGACCTTTATCGCCGGCTGGTGCGTGCTGCTGATCCTGTTGCTCGGCTGCTTTGCCCTGGAGCCCTTGGGCATTCCCATCAGTGCCATCTCGGCGGTGTGTGCCGCCTTGCTGCTGGCGGTGGCTGCCCGCGGGCATCGGATTTCCACGCGCAAGGTGCTCAAGGACGCGCCATGGCAGATCGTGATTTTCTCCCTGGGCATGTACCTGGTGGTCTACGGCCTGCGCAATGCCGGGCTGACCCAATACCTGGCCGGCTGGCTGGACAGCTTCGCGACCTGGGGTATCTGGGGCGCAGCCATGGGCACCGGGTTGTTGAGTGCCTTGCTGTCTTCGATCATGAACAACCTGCCGACCGTGCTGATCGGCGCGCTGTCGATCGATGCCAGCCAGGCGCAGGGGGTGGTCAAGGAGGCGATGGTCTACGCCAACGTGATCGGCAGCGACCTGGGGCCGAAAATCACCCCGATCGGCAGCCTGGCCACCTTGCTCTGGCTGCACGTGCTGGACCGCAAAGGCATCCATATCGGCTGGGGTTATTACTTCAAGGTCGGCATCGTCCTGACCTTGCCGGTGTTGCTGCTGACCCTGGCGGCGCTGGCCCTGCGCTTGTCGCTGGGCTGAACTAGCCGCCGGCGCCGTGCTGCGGCGCCGGCAGCCTGGCCAGTTCGGGGGACTCCTGCCAGCCGCCGCCCAGGGCGGTGTACAGGTTCACCTCGGCCATCAGTTGCGCCAGCCGGTCATTGATCAGGTCCTGCTGTGAGCTGAACAGCGAACGTTGTGCGTCGAGAAACACCAGGTTGCTGTCCAGGCCCATGCGGTAGCGGTGTTCGGCCATGTTGTAGTAGTCCTGGGTCGCCTCCACCAGGCGTCGCTGGGCATCGAGCTGCTGCTGGTAGGTGCTGCGAGCGGCAAGGCCGTTGGACACTTCCTGGAACGCGGTCTGGATCGACTTTTCATACTGGGCGACCCGGATGTCCCTTTGCAGCCGGGAGTAATCCAGGCTGGCCTGCAGGCTGCCGGCGTTGAAGATCGGCAGGTTGATCTGCGGCTGGAAGGTCCAGCCTCCGGAGCCACCCTTGAATAACCCGGACAGTTCCAGGCTGGAAGAGCCGGCGTTGGCAGTCAGGCTGACACTGGGGAAAAACGCCGCGCGGGCCGCACCGATATTGGCGTTGGCGGCCATCAACTGGTACTCGGCCTGGAGGATATCCGGGCGCCGTTGCAGCAGGTCGGAGGGCAGGCCGGCCGGCACGGCGACTATCAGATCGTTGGCCAGGGGCTGACCGGGCAGCGCCGGGGAGACCTCGGCCCCCACCAGCAGGCTCAGGCTGTTCAGGTCCTGGGCCACCTGGCGTTGATAGCGGGCCAGGCTGGCCCGGGCGCTTTCGACGCTGGTGCGCGCTTGCAGCACATCGAGGTTGGACAGCTTGCCGGCGGTGCCGCTGCGCGCGGTCAGGCGCAGGCTTTCCAGGTTGGCCTCCAGGGTCTTGCCGCTCAGCACCAGCAGCTCCTGGTCGGCGCGCCAGGTCAGGTAGGCGTTGGCCACGTTCGCCACCAGGCTGATCTGGGCGCTGCGTTGCGCCTCTTCGGTGGCCAGGTAGCTGAGCATCGCCTGCTCGCTCAGGCTGCGCACGCGGCCGAAGAAGTCCAGCTCGTAGGCGCTGATGCCCAGGGTCGCGGAATAGGACGACTTGATCAGCGGCTTGCCGGTGCCTGTGATGGCGGGCGGCAGGCGCTGGCGGCTGCCGCTGCCGTTGGCGCTCACGGCAGGGAACAGGTCGGCGCGCTGGATCCGGTACTGCGCCTGGAACGCCTCGACATTCAAGGCCGCCACCCGCAGGTCGCGGTTGTTGTCCAACGCGCGCTGGATCAACTGCCGCAAGGTCGGGTCCCGAAACAGCTGATGCCAGTCGGTGCTGCTCGCCAGGGCGC
This sequence comes from Pseudomonas sp. QD4, assembly GCF_049199125.1. Taxonomy (NCBI): domain Bacteria; kingdom Pseudomonadati; phylum Pseudomonadota; class Gammaproteobacteria; order Pseudomonadales; family Pseudomonadaceae; genus Pseudomonas; species Pseudomonas sp. QD4. The sequence continues at coordinate 1,214,030 of NZ_JBLZOM010000001.1, read as the reverse complement.
GCGACCCCGTGTCGCCGGGCGCCTGGGGGTAGAGCGCGGGCGCCGGTGATGGCGGTTGATGGTAGTCCGGGATCAGCGAGCAGCCGCCCAGCAGCCACGTCAACAGCACCAGGGACAGGGCCGACCTGGGCAGTGAGCGACTTTCCCCAAGGGTGAAGCAGCTGCCTGATGCCGAAGTGCGGCGGATCACGCGCCGACCATCCACTTGGCCAATCCATGGCGGCCGCTTACCCCCAGCTTGGCGGCGGCACGCTTGAGGTAGGTTTCGATGGAGCTGTTCTTGAGGCTGAGTTTTTCCGCCAGTTGCGGCACCGTGCCGCCGCTCAGCAGCCCCAGGCACACCTCTTTTTCCCGGGCCGAGAGGGTGATGTCATTGCGCGACAGGCGCTCGTCGAACTCGCGTTGCAACAGCGCCTGCTCCGGCAGCGCCGGCAACCCGCCGGCCCAGGCCTGGCCCAGGGCGGCATTGCGGTTGGCCTGGGCGTGACGCTCGATCAGCGGCAGCAGGGTTTGCGACAGGCTCTTGAGAAACGACAGTTCGGACAGGGAAAACACCCGCAGATGGCGCGGTCGGTAAAAGGAAATGACGCACCGTCGATTGGACGTGCGCGACACCAGGCTGCACTGATGGGAGGTTTCGCGGACCGTATGGCGGCTTGCAGGATCGCCGGCCCGGGCGTTCACCTGGATCAGCAGCGCGTCGTCCATTTCGAGCATTTTTTCCAGCAGGGGCTGGGCGTTGCGTTGCCAGGAGGTGGGGCAGGGGCTGTCCTCGCGCAGGGTGGCGCTGCCCAGGGGCTTGATGTCCAGCAGGGAGGCGAGTTCTTCATCGAGGGTCCATTCGCTGAGTTCGACTCGGGTTACCGGAACGCGTTTTTCCACCAGGTGCAGCATATTGGCGGCGAATCGGTCGTTGCCGGTGCTGGAGATGAGCTCGCCCAGTTCGAAGTAGAACGGCGGGCTTTCGATGGTTCCGATACTGCTGGTCAGACTCATATCCTTATCATCCTTGATGTAGACAGATCGTCGAACGTTGAACGGGGGCAGTGCGGGGCTGATCAGTTCTCCATGAAGCTGAGCCAGCACCCGACATTTCATTAAATCCCATGGAATTGTCTGAGGTCTGTACGGGAACACCGGGACAAACGCTGCCATGAAAACCACGGGATTAATTTGACGCTTGCGCTGATTGGCCGCCTTATTGTTCTGGAAAGTGTTCGTAACCTGCTGAAAGTAATGGGTTTGTTTTTTTGACCCGATGACGACCAGGCGAGCGGCGTGCCTGAGCTATGGCGGATTTCCTACAGCCATATAAGCCAAGCTTCTGGAACTTTCTGCTTGCGCCCGATCCAGGCACCCGAGCTGTCCCGACTGGCGCCCAACTGCTTCCTTCCCGGGGCCTAGGCAGCGCGGCAGGTTGTCCGGGTTTCGGGTGTCACGCGGGTGTTGGGGCTGATGCTTAAATCCGGCGATACCCCCCATCGTCGGCGCCGCGCCTGAGGCCAGCACTTCGCGCGCGCTGCGGGGCCATCACATGAGAAGGATCTTATGACGCTTTTTTCTGCCGCCCCGGGTGCCCGTCCATGAACCCGGGCCCAGCGACTCCGCACACCTTTGCCCTGACCGTCGCCCAAAGCGATATCTGGCTCGACCAACTGAGCCGGGCGGATTCGCCGCGTTACAACATCGGCGGCTATGTCGAGCTGGAGGGGCCGGTGGATCCCGGGCTGATGCAGCGCGCCGTCGAGCTCCTGGTGCACAAGCATGACGCCCTGCGCACCGTGCTGCTGGCCGATACCGGCCCCGACGGCCTGCCGTTGCAGACCTTCGCCCGCGAAGTGCCGGTGCACATGCCGCTGCATGATGTTTCCCGGCACACCGAACCGATGGTTCAGGCCCAGGCCCTGATGCAGCAGCAAATGGCCCGGGTCTATGGGCTGTATGGCGCGCCCCTGTTCCGTTTCTTCCTGGTCAAGCTCAGTGCCAACCATTACCTGCTGGGCACCCAGGCCCATCACCTGATTCTCGATGGCTGGGGCTTCGGCCAGATGCTGGATTCCCTGGGCGGAATCTACAGCGCCCTGGTCCAGGGCCAAGCCCCGGAGCTTGAGGCCGCGTCCTATATCGACTTCATCCACGACGACGCGCGCTACCACGGCTCGCCGCGCTACGCCCGTGATCGTGCCTACTGGCTGGACAAATACCGCAGCCTGCCCGAGCCGCTGCTGGTGCCGCGCTATCGCGAGCGTTACCCGCGCCATGGGGCGCCGGGCGGGAGCATGGTCCGGGCCTTCCCCGGGGCCCTGCATGAGCGCATGCAGCAGCAGGCGAAAACCTGGCAGGCCTCGGTCTTTCATGTGCTGCTGGCGGCGCTGTATGTCTACTTCACCCGCACCGGCGAGCGTGACGAATGGGTGGTTGGCTTGCCGATTCTCAACCGCTCCAACGCACGATTCAGGTCGACCCTGGGTCTGTTCACCCAAGTCAGTGCAGTGCGCCTGGCCTTTGGCCGGGAGCTGACCTTTGCCGAGCTGGTGGCGGCGATCCGCGATGGGCTGAAACAGGATTTTCGCCACCAGCGGTTTTCCCTGAGTGAAATGAATCGCGCGCTGGGCCTGTGGCGCGAGGACCGTGGCCAGGTGTTCGACCTTTCGGTGTCCTATGAGCAGGACGACCATGATTACCGTTACGGCGAGGCCCGGGCCCAGGCGATCAAGGTGCCGAACAACCACGAGCCGATGCCGCTGGTGATCCACCTGCGCAGCAACCGCTACAACGACCAGGCGTGGATTCACTACGTCTACAACCAGGCCTATTTTCAGGAGAACGACGTCGAGGCCCTGGCCGAGCGTTTTATCCATGTGCTGGAACAGGGGCTGGCTGACGGCGCGCGGAGGGTTGGCGAGTTTTCCCTGGTCACCGCGCACGAGGCGGTGCAGATCCGGCAATGGAACGCCACAGAGCGTCACTACCCGGACCGCCAGACCCTGCACGGCCTGTTCGAGACCCAGGCGCGGCTGAGCCCGGAAGCGCCGGCGGCGGTGCACGGTTCGCAGTCCGTCAGCTACGCCGAGCTGAATCGCCGCGCCAATCAGTTGGCCCACCTCCTGCTGAGTCAGGGAGTGCAGCCGGGAGACCGGGTGGCGGTCCTGCTGCCACGTTCCCTGCCGTTGCTGGTCAGCCAGTTGGCCATCAACAAATGCGCGGCGGTCTATGTGCCGCTGGATATTCAGGCCCCTGGCCAGCGCCAGGGTTTTATTCTCGAAGACAGCCGGGCGCGGCTGCTGCTCAGCCATGGCGACCTGGCCCTGGAGTGCCGGACCCCGCGCATCGATCTGGAGCAACTTGGCCTTGAACGCCAGCCGGCGCACAACCCGGAGCTGGCGCAGTCGTCGCAAAGTGTCGCCTACCTGATGTACACCTCCGGCTCCACCGGCGTGCCCAAGGGGGTGCTGGTGCCGCATCGCGCCGTCAGCCGATTGGTGCTGAACAACGGTTACGCCGAGTTCAACCGCCATGACCGGGTGGCGTTCGCTTCCAACCCGGCGTTCGACGCCAGCACCCTGGAAGTCTGGGCGCCCTTGCTCAATGGGGGTTGCGTGGTGGTGGTCGAGCAAGAGGTGCTGCTGTCCAGCCAGGCCCTGGCGAAGTTGCTGCTGGAGCAGAACGTCAGCGTGCTGTGGATGACCGCCGGGCTGTTTCATCAGCACGCCGATGGCCTGATGCCGGTCCTGCATCGCTTGCGCTACCTGATAGTCGGCGGCGATGTGCTGGACCCGAACGTGATTGCCCGGGTGCTGGAGCAGGGTGCGCCGCAGCATCTGCTCAACGGCTATGGCCCGACCGAAGCCACGACCTTTTCCACCACCTTCGAGATCCGCCAGGTCGAGGCCGGGGGCATTCCCATTGGCCGGCCCATCGGCAACAGCCACGCCTATGTGCTCGATGCCCGCCAGCAGCCGGTGGCCGTGGGCGTGGTCGGCGAGCTGTATATCGGCGGCGCCGGGGTCGCTCAGGGTTACCTGAACCAGCCGCAGCTGACGGCGGAAAAGTTTCTCGCCGATCCCTTTGCCAGCGATCCCCAGGGGCGGATGTACCGCACCGGCGACCTGGCCTGCTGGCGCGCCGACGGCGTCTTGCTGTACCAGGGGCGCGATGACCAGCAGGTCAAGCTGCGGGGCTTTCGCATCGAGCTGGGGGAGATCGAAAGCTGCCTGGCGACGTGTGCCGGGATCAAGGACGCCGCCGTGCTGCTGCGCGAAGACAGTCCGGGCAACAAGCGTCTGGTGGCTTACTTCACGGTCCATGCCGGCGCTGGCGAGGTGTCGATCAAGAGCCTGCACGCCAGCCTGCAAGGCCGGTTGCCGGAGTACATGCTGCCCTCGGCCTACGTGCAATTGCCGGCGCTGCCGCTGACCGCCAACGGCAAGCTCGACCGCAAGGCACTGCCGCTGCCGGCGGCCTCGGCCGTGCTCAGCCGCGACTACGAAGCGCCCCGGGGCGAGGTCGAAATCACCCTGGCGCAGATCTGGGCCGAGGTGCTCCAGGTCGAGCGGGTAGGGCGCCACGATCACTTCTTCGAGCTGGGCGGGCATTCGCTGCTGGCGGTGAACCTGATCGAGCGCATGCGCCAGGCCGGTCTTGGCGCTGATGTGCGGGTGCTGTTCAGCGAGCCGACTCTGGCGGCGCTGGCGGCAGCGGTGGGCAACAGCCGGGAAGTCCAGGTGCCGGCCAACCGCATTGCCCCGGGTTGCACCCACATCACCCCGCAGATGCTGGCCCTGGTCAGCCTCCAGCCGCAAGATATCCAGCGCATCGTCGCCGGTATCCCCGGCGGCGCGGCCAATGTGCAGGAGATCTACCCTCTGGCGCCCTTGCAGGAGGGCCTGCTGTACCACCACATCAGCGCCGAGCACGGCGACCCTTATCAGCAACACGCAATGTTCGCCTTCGCCAGCCGCGAACGCCTTGAGGCCTTTGCCCAGGCGCTGCAACAGGTGGTGGAGCGCCATGACATCCTGCGCACCAGCCTGGCCTGGGACGGCCTGGAGCAACCCATGCAAGTGGTGTGGCGCGAGGCGCGGCTGACGATGGAGGAGGTGCGGCTGGAACCGCAGTCGGGGGATATCCTCGGGCAGTTGGCCGCACGCTTCACACCCGCGCTGCGCCCGCTGGATATCCGCCAGGCGCCGATGATGGCCATGGCCTGGGCCGAAGACCCGCTGCAACAGCGCTGGATCGGCATGTTGCGCTTCCATCACCTGATCAACGACGCCACCTCGACGGCGGTGTTGATCGCGGAAATCCAGGCCCACCTGCGGGGTCAGCAAGGCCGATTGGCGCCTGCGGTCGCCTATCGCAACTACGTGGCCCAAGCCCGCCAGGCCAGTCGCCAGGCCGAGCACGAAGCCTTTTTTACCGCCTTGCTTGGCGACGTCGACGAACCAACCCTGGCCTTCGGCCTGCAGGCGTATCAAGTGGAGCGCGACGACCAGGAGCAGGTGCAGTGCCTGCTCGACACCGGGCTGGGGCGCCGCCTGCGGCGCCAGGCACGGCAACGGGGGGTGAGTGCGGCGAGCCTCTACCACCTGGCCTGGGCCCAAGTGCTGGGGTGTCTGTCCGGGCGCGATGACCTGGTGTTCGGCACGGTGCTGCTCGGCAGGCTGCAGGCCGGAGAGGGCGCGGACCGGGCCCTGGGCATGTTTATCAATACCCTGCCGCTGCGGGTCAAGCTGGCGGGACGCAGTGTCCAGCAGGCGCTGCGCGAGACCCATGACGGCCTGAGCGCGCTGCTGGTCCACGAGCATGCGGCCCTGGCCCTGGCGCAGCGCTGCAGTGGCGTGGTGGCGCCGACGCCGCTGTTCAACAGCCTGCTCAATTACCGGCATGCCCCGGCCGCCGTGGCCTTGGCCGGGCTGGCGGGTATCGAGCTGTTGAGCAGTGAAGAAATTGTCAGCTACCCGCTGAGCCTGGCGGTGGATGACCTGGGCGCGGGCTTTCGCCTGTCTGCCCGGGCCCCGCGCGCGGTCGGCGCGCAACGTCTGCTGGATTACCTGCAGAGCGCCCTCGACGGCCTGGTGCAGGCCCTGGAACAGACGCCGCAGCAGCCCCTGGCGCAGGTGCCGATCCTGCCGCAGGCCGAACGTCGGCAGCTGTTGCAGGAGTTCAACGCCACCGTCGAGGCCTACCCCCATGACCAGACCCTGCATGCCCTGATCGAGGCCCAGGTCCGACGCACACCCCAGGCGGTGGCCCTGGTGGCCGGCGAGCAGCAGCTGACTTACCACGAGCTCAATGCCCGGGCCAACCAGCTGGCCCATCACCTGCGCGAGCAAGGGGTGCAGCCCGATTCTCGGGTGGCGATCTGCGTCGAGCGCGGGCTGGAACTGCTGGTCGGCCTGCTGGGCATTCTCAAGGCCGGCGGCGCCTATGTGCCGCTGGACCCGGGTTATCCGCCGGAACGCCTGCACTACATGTTGCACGACAGTGCGCCGGTCGCGGTGCTGGTCCATGGCGCAACGCGGGCGCTGATGGAAGGCAGTCGGGTGCCGCTGATCGACTTCGACCGCTGCACCTGGCAGCACCAGCCTCACAGTGATCCCCAGGTGCCGGGGCTTGGGGTTTCGCACCTGGCCTATGTGATCTACACCTCGGGTTCCACCGGCACCCCCAAGGGGGTCATGATCGAGCACCGCGGCCTGGGCAACCTGCTGCACTGGAGTTCGGGCCTGTGCCCGGGGGCGGCCAGCGGCAGCCTGTTGCAGAAGGCCCCGTTCAGTTTCGACGGCTCGGTGTGGGAGCTGTTCTGGCCGTTGAGCATCGGCATGCGCCTGGTGCTGGCGCGCCCCGATGGGCACCGGGATCCGGCGTACCTGGCGCGGCTGATCCGCGAACAGGGGATCACCCTGGTGAAGTTTGTGCCGGCGATGCTGCAGCAGTTCCTCGAGCTGGATGAAGTCAGCCAGTGCCGGAGCCTGACCGACGTCTTCGCCGGCGGCGGCGAGCTGACTGCGGCCATGGCCCGGCGCTTCCAGCAACTGCTGCCCCAGGCTCGCCTGCACAACGTCTACGGGCCCACTGAGGCCACCGTCGACAGCAGCGCCTGGACCCTCGAACCCGGGGCCGAAGTGCCGCCGATCCAGCTGCCGATCGGCCGTCCCATCAGCAATACCCGGCTGTATGTGCTGGATGCCCATGACGCGCCGGTGCCCCTGGGTGTCAGCGGTCAGTTGCACATCGGCGGGGTCGGCGTGGCCCGGGGCTACCTGGGCCTGCCCGAGTTGATGGCCGAGCGCTTTATCGACAGTCCATTCGTGGCCGGCGACCGCCTGTATCGCACCGGCGACCTGGTGCGCTACCGCGCCGACGGCAACCTGGAGTTCCTTGGGCGCAACGACTTCCAGGTCAAGCTGCACGGGCTGCGGGTCGAGCTCGGGGAGATCGAGGCGCGACTGGCCAGCCACCCGGCGTTGCGTGAAGTGGTGGTGCTGATGCGCGACGAGCGCCTGGTGAGTTACTACACCCTGCGCGGCGCGACACCGGCGCCGACGGTCGAAGCCTTGCGCGCCCATGTGCTGGCGCAATTGCCGGAGTACATGGTGCCTTCGGCCTTTGTCCAGCTGGCGGCGTTGCCTCTGAGCCCCAACGGCAAGCTGGACCGCCAGGCGCTGCCGGCACCGGGCCTGGATGCGGTGGTAAACCGGGGTTACGAGGCGCCCGAAGGAACAGTGGAAATCACCCTGGCGCAGATCTGGGCCGAGGTCCTGAAGATCGAGCGGGTCGGGCGCCATGATCACTTCTTCGAGCTGGGTGGCCACTCGCTGCTGGCCGTGAGCCTGGTGGCGCGCATGCGCCAGGCAGGGCTGGAGGCCGATGCGCGGATGCTGTTCAACCAGCCGACCCTGGCGGCGCTGGCGGCGCGGATCCTGGTGCCGGTGCAGCAGGTGGACGTACCGCAGACCACCATTCCCCAGCTCAACCGCAAGCGGCGCCTGTAAGCCGCGCAGACCACCGTCAGGCCCCGCAGTTCGGGCCTGGCGGCCCGGCCGGGGGGCTTGTCCCGGCTTCCCATGTCATGTCCGCAGACGTCGATGGTTTAGTTTTTCGAGCCTGCGGGGTGCCCCGTCGGGCCCGATGTCCCTGTCACTTTTACAGACCACGGCCCACGCGTATCCCAGGTCGGCACCGAGTGCCGGGTGCTTCGGCGCGGCGGTTCGCCGGCGGGGCACAGGTTGCAGCTGAACATGGATTTTCTCGACAACCGTTTCCGAATTCAAAGCAGGTTACCCAATGCACTTCAGCGAATTGATGGCAGTTCTTTCCACCCTGGCGATCCGTCTGCAAATGGAGGACGGCGATCTGGTTATCCTGGGTGATGACGCCGCGCTGGATGATGAGCTGTGGGACAGCCTGGTCCGGCACAAGGCGCAGTTGCTGGAGCTGGTGGCCGAGCATGCCGGCGACTGGTCGAGCCCGGCCTTTCGCATCACCCCGGACATGCTGCCGCTGGTGGACCTGGACCAGGCCGCCATCGAGCGTATCGTCGCCACTGTGCCGGGCGGTGCGGCCAACGTGCAGGACATCTACCCCCTGGCGCCGTTGCAGGAAGGCATGCTCTACCATCACCTGTCGGCGCAGCAGGGCGACCCCTACGTGCTGCAGACGCGCTTCGCCTTTGACTGCCGTGCGCGTTTCGAGGCCTTTGCCCAGGCGTTGCAATGGACCATCGACCGCCACGACATCCTGCGCACCGCCATGGCCTGGGAAAGTCTGGACTCGCCGTTGCAAGTGGTCTGGCGCCAGGCGCGCCTGGTGTGCGAGGAGATCGTCTGCGATCCTCTGGCCGGTGAGGTACTGAGCCAGTTGCAGGCGCGCCACGATGCCCGCCACTACCGCCTGGACCTGCAACAGGCGCCCCTGTTGCGCCTGGTGTTTGCCGAAGACCCGGCCCGGCAGCGGGTCGTCGCGCTGCTGTTGTCGCACCACACCATCCTCGATCACAGCGCACTGGACGTGGTGCGCGAAGAGATTCTGGCCCATATGCAGGGCCGCGCCGGGGAGGTTCCGGTGGCGGTGCCGTTTCGCAATTACCTGGCCAAGGCGCGCATGGGCCAGAGCGATCAGGTGCACGAAGCGTTCTTCCGCGACATGCTCGGCGACATCGACGAGCCGACCCTGCCGTTCGGCCTGCGGGACGTGCAGGGTGACAGCCACGTCATCGACCACCTGCGGGCGCCGCTGGACAGCGCCCTGAGCCTGCGCCTGCGGGATCAGGCGCGGCAGCTCGGGGTCAGTGCGGCGAGCCTGATGCACCTGGCCTGGGCCCTGGTCCTGGGCCAGCTCTGCGGGCGCGACGTAGTGGTGTTCGGCACCGTGCTGCTCGGCAGGATGCAGGCCGGCGAGGGCGCGGATCGGGCCCTGGGGATGTTTATCAATACCCTGCCGCTGCGGGTCGACCTCGGCCACCTCGACGTGCGCGCCGGGGTGCGCGCCACCCACGCTCGCCTGAGCACCATGCTCAACCATGAGCACGCGTCCCTGGCGCTGGCCCAGCGTTGCAGTGGGGTCAACGCCTCGACGCCGCTGTTAAACGCCATTCTCAACTACCGCCACAGCGCCGCCGCCGACCTGGCCGAGGTTATCGAACTGGCCGAAGGCGTGCAGGTGCTGGGCTCCGATGAAGGCAGCAACTACCCGCTGACGTTCAACGTCGATGACCTGGGCGAAGGTTTCACCCTGACCCTGATGGTCGAGCGTTCGATTGGCGTGCAGCGCATCACCGACTACCTGCACACCACCCTGCAGCATTTGGTGGAGGCCCTGGAACAGACCCCGAGCCTGGCCTTGCGCGAGCTGTCGATGGTGCCCGAGGCTGAGCGCGAAAGCCTGTTGCGCGGGTTCAATGCTCACCAGTTGTCGTTCCCCAAGAGCCAGGCCGTGCACCGCCTGTTCGAAGCCCGGGTGGCGAGCCAGCCCGACGCCGTGGCGCTGACCCAGGGCGGGCAGGGCCTGAGTTATGGCGCATTGAATGCCCAGGCCAACCAGCTGGCCCACCACCTGCTGGACATGGGGGTGAAACCTGATGACCGGGTGGCGCTCTGCGTGCAGCGCGGCCCGGCGATGCTGGTGGGGATGCTGGGTATTCTCAAGGCCGGCGCAGGTTATGTGCCGCTGGACCCGGGGTTGCCGGAGGAGCGCCTGCGCTACCTGCTCGAAGACAGCGCGCCCCGGGCGCTGCTGACCCAGGGCGCGCTGCTGGGGCAGTTGCCGACGCTGGACGTGGCGCTGATCGACCTCGACCACCCGCTATGGCGCGAGCGACCGTCCACCGATCTGCCGCTGCCGGCCCTGACTTCGGCACACCTGGCCTATGTGATCTACACCTCGGGCTCCACCGGCCTGCCCAAGGGGGTGATGGTCGAGCACCAGACCCTGGAAAACCTGGTGCACTGGCACAACCAGGCCTTTGACCAGCACCCGGGCAGCCAGGTCTCCAGCGTCGCCGGTTTCGGCTTTGACGCCATGGCCTGGGAGGTCTGGCCGAGCCTGTGCGCGGGGGCGACCTTGCACCTGCCGCCCCGGGAGATCGGCAATGAAGATATCCAGCAACTGCTGGCCTGGTGGCAGGCGCAGCCGCTGGAGGTGAGCTTTTTGCCGACCCCGGTGGCCGAGTACGCCTTCAGCCAGCACCTGCAACACCCGACCCTGAAGACCCTGCTGATCGGCGGCGATCGCCTGCGCCAGTTCAACCAGGGCCAGACCTTCGCCGTGATCAACAACTACGGCCCCACCGAAGCCACGGTGGTCGCCACCTCGGGCGCGGTCCAGGTCGGCCAGGCGCTGCATATCGGCCGGCCGATTGCCAATGCTCAGGTCTACCTGCTGGATGAGCAGTTGCGCCCGGTGCCGGTCGGGGTTGCCGGCGAGCTGTACATCGGCGGCGCCGGGGTGGCCCGGGGTTACCTGCACCGGCCGCAGATGACCGCGGAGCGTTTCCTCGACGATCCGTTCAGCAACCAGCCCCGGGCGCGCATGTACCGCACCGGCGACCTGGCGCGCTGGCTGGCGGACGGCACGCTGGACTACCTGGGGCGCAATGACGACCAGGTGAAAATCCGCGGCATGCGCATCGAACTGGCCGAAATCGAGGCGCGGCTGGCCCTGCACCCCGAGGTCGAAAGCGCAGTGGTCCTGGCCCGGGAAGATGAGCCGGGGCATAAGCGCCTGGTGGCCTACTATCGGCCGCAGCTGGCGCCGTCCGACCTGGATAACGAGGCCCTGCGGGCCTGGCTCCACGAGCAGTTGCCGGAATACATGCTGCCGGCGGCCTATGTCGCGCTGGCCGACTGGCCCCTGACCGCCAACGGCAAGCTCGACCGCAAGGCCTTGCCGGCCCCGGGGCTCGAATCCTTTATCAGCCGCGATTTCGAAGCGCCCCTGGGGCCGGTGGAAACGGCCCTGGCGCAGATCTGGAAAGCGGTGCTCAAGGTCGAACAGGTCGGGCGGCATGACAACTTCTTTGAACTGGGCGGGCATTCACTGCTGGCGGTGAGCCTGATCGAGCGCATGCGCCAGGTCGGCCTGGGCGCCGATGTGCGGATCCTGTTCAGCCAGCCGACCCTGGCGGCCCTGGCGACGGCGGTGGGCAGCGGGCGCGAGGTCGAGGTTCCGGCCAACCGCATTGCCCTCGGCTGCCAGCGCATCACCCCGGACCTGCTGCCGCTGCTGGAACTGAGCCAGGAGGCCATCGACCTGATCGTCGCCAGCGTGCCCGGCGGTGCGGCCAATGTGCAGGACATCTACCCCTTGGCGCCGTTGCAGGAGGGCATTGTGTATCACCACCTGGCTGCCGGGGAGGGTGACCCCTACCTGTTGCAGACCCGTCTGGCGTTTGACAGCCACGAGCGCTTGCAGGTGTTCGCCGGGGTCTTGCAACAGGTGATCGGGCGCCACGATATCCTGCGCACTAGCGTGCTCTGGGAAAACCTGGAACAACCGCTGCAAGTGGTCTGGCGCCATGCCGAGCTGGTGCTGCAAGAGCTGACGCCGGACCCGGCGGGCGGGGATGTGCTGGAGCAGTTGCAACAGCGCTTCGATGCCCGCCATTACCGCCTGGATATCACCCGTGCACCGCTGATCCGTCTGGTGCACGCCTGGGATGCGGCGCAGCAGCGGGTGGTGGCGATTCTGCTGTTCCATCACCTGGCCATGGACCACACCGCCCTCGAGGTGGTGAGCCAGGAGATGCAAGCCCTGATCAGCGGCCAGGGTGCCAGCCTGGGGGCCGCTGCGCCTTATCGCAACTACGTGGCCCAGGCGCGCCTGGGGGTGAGCCAGGCCGAGCATGAGGCGTTCTTCCGGCAGATGCTCGGCGATATCGACGAGCCGACCCTGCCGTTTGGCCTGCAGGATGTGCAGGGCGACGGGCAGCCTATCGAGGAGGCCGCGCGCGCCCTGGAGCCGGCCCTGAACCGACGCCTGCGGGAACAGGCGCGAAGCCTGGGGGTGAGTGTGGCGAGCCTGATGCACCTGGCCTGGGCCCAGGTCCTGGGGCAACTCGGCAACCGCCGGGATGTGGTGTTCGGCACCGTGCTCCTGGGGCGGATGCAGGGCGGCGAGGGCGCCGACCGCGCCCTGGGCATGTACATCAACACCTTGCCGCTGCGGGTCGAAGTCGGCGCCGTGGCGCCACGGGCTGCGGTCAAGGCCACCCACGCCCGGCTCAGCGCGCTGCTGGGGCATGAACACGCGTCCCTGGCTCTGGCCCAGCGGTGCAGCGGGGTGACGGGGGCGGCGCCGCTGTTCAGTGCCTTGCTCAACTACCGCCATAGCCAGGCCGGCACCCAGCCCCAGGCCGGACCGCAGCTGTGGGACGGGATCGATGTCCTGGGGGGCGAAGAGCGCAGCAACTACCCGCTGACCCTGAGCGTCAACGACCGTGGCGACAGCTTTGGCCTGAGCGTGCTGAGCCAGGCGCCGATTGATCCGCAGCGCATCTGCGGCTACATGCACACCGCCCTGGAACACTTGGTGCAGGCCCTGGAGCAGGGGTCGGCGGTCACCCTCGACCAGCTGTCGATCCTGCCGGCGGAAGAGCGCCAACAGCTGTTGCACCAGTTCAACCCGAGCCCTGCGCACTACCCGCGCGGGCAGACCATTCATGGCCTGTTCGAAGCCTGCGCGGCCGCCATGCCCGAGGCCCCGGCCGTGATCCAGGGCGCGCACAGCCTGAGCTATGGCCAGCTCAACCAGAGTGCCAATCAACTGGCCCACCAACTGCTGGCGCTGGGAGTGCAGCCTGATGATCGGGTGGCGATCAGTGTGCGCCGTGGCCCGGACATGCTCCTGGGCCTGCTGGCGATTCTCAAGGCCGGCGCCGCCTATGTGCCGATCGACCCGGCGCTGCCGGACGAGCGCCAGCACTACCTGCTGCAGGACAGCGCCCCGGTGGCGCTGTTGACCCAGGGCGAATGGCTCGGGCGCTGGGCGGCGACCGCGTTGCCACTGATCGACCTCGACCAGCGGCACTGGCTCGGCCAGCCCCGCAGCAATCCGCAACTTGCCGGGCTGACTCCGGCGCACCTGGCCTATGTGATCTACACCTCGGGTTCCACCGGCCTGCCCAAGGGGGTGATGGTGGAGCACCGGACCCTGGAAAACCTGGTGCACTGGCACAACCTGACCTTCGACCAACACCCGGGCAGCCAGGTCTCCAGCGTCGCCGGTTTCGGCTTCGACGCCATGGCCTGGGAGGTCTGGCCGGCCTTGTGCGTCGGCGCGACCCTGCACCTGCCGCCGGCCGAGGTCGGCAATGACAACCTCGAACTGCTGCTGGCCTGGTGGCAGGCGCAGCCGCTGGAGGTCAGCTTCTTGCCGACCCCGGTGGCCGAGTACGCCTTCAGCCGCCAACTGCAACACCCGACCCTGAAGACCCTGCTGATCGGCGGCGACCGCCTGCGCCAGTTCAGCACGGCCCAGACCTTCGCCGTGATCAACAACTACGGCCCCACCGAAGCCACGGTGGTCGCCACCTCGGGCGCAGTCCAGGTCGGCCAGGCGCTGCATATCGGCCAGCCGGTGGGCAATGCCCGGGTTTACCTGCTGGATGAACAGCAGCGTCCGGTGCCCCAAGGCGTGGTCGGCGAGCTGTATATCGGGGGCGCCGGGGTGGCGCGGGGTTACCTGAACCGTCCACAGATGAGCGCCGAGCGCTTTATGGCCGACCCTTTCAGCGCTGAACCCGAGGCCCGCATGTACCGCAGCGGTGACCTGGCGCGCTGGCGCGCGGACGGCAACCTTGATTACCTGGGGCGCAACGACGACCAGGTCAAGGTGCGTGGGGTGCGCATCGAACTGGGCGAAGTCGAGAGCGCCCTGGCCAGCCACGCCGGGGTCAAGGAGGCGGTGGCGCTGGTGCGTGACGCGCGGCTGGTGGTCTATTTCACCGAGCAGGCCGAACAGCTGGATATCGAGCAACTGCACGCCCATCTGCAAGGCCGCCTGCCGGACGCCATGGTGCCGGCGGCCTACGTTCGGCTCGATGCGCTGCCGTTGACCGCCAATGGCAAGCTCGACCGCAAGGCCTTGCCCGAGCCGGGAGCGGATGCGCTGCTCAGCCGTGGCTTCGAGGCGCCCGAGGGCGCGGTGGAAATGGCCCTGGCGCAGATCTGGAAGGAGGTGCTCAAGGTCGAACAGGTCGGCCGCCATGACCACTTCTTCGAGCTGGGCGGGCATTCGCTGCTGGCGGTGAGCCTGATCGAGCGCATGCGCCAGGTCGGCCTCGGCGCCGATGTACGCATTCTGTTCAGCCAGCCGACCCTGGCCGCCCTGGCGGCTGCCGTGGGCAGTGGGCGTGAGGTCGAGGTCCCGGCCAACCGCATTGCGCCCGGTTGCCGGCACATCACCCCGGACCTGCTGCCACTGCTGGACCTGGACCAGGCCGCCATCGAGCGGATCGTCGCCGCCGTGCCGGGAGGTGCGGCCAATGTGCAGGACATCTACCCCCTGGCGCCGTTGCAGGAAGGCATCCTCTACCACCACATCACCGCGCAGCAGGGCGACCCCTATCTGCTGCAAACCCGCCTGGCCTTTGACAGCCTGCAACGCCTGCAGACTTTCGCCGGTGCCTTGCAGCAGGTGATCGAACGCCACGACATTCTGCGCAGCGCGGTGTTCTGGGAGGGCCTGGACACCCCGGTGCAGGTGGTGCAGCGCGAGGCCCGACTGGTGGTGGAAGAGGTGGTGCCGCTGGTGGCGGACGCTGATGTGCTGCAACAGCTCGGCGCGCGATTCGACGCCCGCCACCATCGCCTGGACCTGAGCCGTGCGCCGCTGATCCGCCTGGCCTACGCCCAGGACCCGGCACAGCAGCGGGTGGTGGTGCTGCTGATGTTCCATCACATCGTTCTCGACCACACCGCCTTCGACGTGGTGCGCCAGGAAATGCAGGCCTGCCTTCTGGGCCAGGCCCGGGAGCTGGGGCCGGCGATGCCTTATCGCAACTACGTGGCCCAGGCGCGCCTGGGCGTCAGTGACGAGGAACATGAAGCGTTCTTCCGCGAGATGCTTGGCGATATCGACGCGCCTAGCCTGCCGTTCGGCCTGCAGGATGTGCAAGGCGATGGGCTTGCCATGGAAGAGGTGCGGCACCGGCTGCCCGCCACCCTGAGCCAGGGCTTGAGGCGCCAGGCGCGTCTGCTCGGGGTCAGTGTCGCGAGCCTGATGCACCTGGCCTGGGCCCGGGTGCTGGCGGTGGCCAGCGGCAACCAGCAGGTGGTGTTCGGCACCGTGCTGGTGGGGCGCATGCAGGGCGGTGAGGGGGCCGACCGGGCGCTGGGGATCTTTATCAATACCTTGCCGCTGCGGGTCGATGTCGGTGAGCAGGATGCCCGCGCCGGGGTGCGCGCGGTGCACGCGCGGTTGAGCGCGCTGCTCGGTCACGAGCACGCGTCCCTGGCTTTGGCCCAGCGTTGCAGCGCAGTAGCCGCGCCGCTGCCGCTGTTCAGCGCGATTCTCAACTACCGGCACAGTGCCGGCGCGGCAGCGCCGCTCGACGCGCACCCGGCCTGGCAAGGCATGCAGACCCTGGCCCATGACGGGCGCAGTAACTATCCCTTGAGCCTGAACGTCGATGACCTGGGCGACGACTTGCAACTGGGCGCCATGACCGTGCAGCAGATCGGCGCGCAACGGGTCTGCGGGTACATGCAGACCGCCCTGGAATCCCTGTTGCAGGCCCTGGAGCAACGCTCGCCCATGGCCCTCAAGCACCTGCCGATCCTGGCACCGGCGGAACACGCGCAGTTGCTGCACGGCTTCAACGGCAGCGCGCTTGAATGCAACCTGGAACAGACGGTGCACGGCCTGTTCGAAGCCCAGGTGCAACGCACCCCGGATGCGCCGGCCCTGCAATCGGGCGCGCAATGCCTGACCTACGCCGGGCTCAATGCCCGGGCCAATCAGCTGGCCCGGCATCTGCGTGACATCGGGGTCGGCCCGGATGTGCCGGTGGCGATCTGCATCGAGCGCAGCCTGGAGCTGGTGGTCGGCCTGCTGGCGATCCTCAAGGCCGGCGGTGCCTATGTGCCGCTGGACCCGGCTTATCCGCCGGAGCGCCTGGGCTACATGCTGCACGACAGTGCGCCCGCGGCGCTGCTGGTACACGGCGCGACCCGGGGCTTGGTGCAGTGGGCTGAGGGGCCGCTGATCGACCTCGAGCAAGCGGCCTGGCAGGCGCCTGCGCCAAGCCACCCGGACAGCGCCGATCTCCAGGTGTCGGGCCTGACTGCACGGCACCTGGCGTATGTGATCTACACCTCCGGCTCCACCGGCATGCCCAAGGGCGTGATGGTGGAGCACCGCGGGCTGGTCAACCTGCTGCACTGGAGCTCGGGGCTGTGCCCTGGCGCGGCGCAGGGCAGCCTGTTGCAGAAAACCCCACTGAGCTTCGACGCTTCGGTCTGGGAGGTGTTCTGGCCGCTGACCTCGGGCATGCGCCTGGTGCTGGCGCGCCCGGACGGGCACCGCGAGCCGCGCTACCTGGCGCAGTTGATTCGCGAGCAACGGATCTCGGTGATCCAGTTCGTGCCGGCCATGTTGCAGCTGTTCCTGGAACTGGACGAGGTCAGCCAGTGCAGCAGCCTGACCGATGTGTTCTGTGGCGGCGGCGAGCTGGGCGCGACCCTGGCCCGGCGCTTCCAGGCACGCCTGCCGGGGGCGCGGTTGCATAACGTCTACGGCCCGACCGAGGCCACGGTGGACAGCACGGTCTGGACCCTGGAGCCCGGGGCTACGGTGCCGGCGCTGCAACTGCCGATTGGCCGGCCGATTGCCAATACCCGCCTGTACGTACTGGACGCCGAGGACCAGCCGGTGCCGGTCGGCGCCAGTGGCCAGTTGCACATCGGCGGCGCCGGCGTGGCCCGGGGTTACCTGGGGCTGCCGGGGCTGTTGGCCGAGCGATTCATCGACAGCCCGTTCGTGGCCGGCGACCGCCTGTACCGCACCGGCGACCTGGTGCGCTACCACGCCGACGGCAACCTGGAGTTCCTCGGGCGCAACGATTTCCAGGTCAAGCTGCATGGCTTGCGCATCGAGCTGGGGGAAATCCAGGAGCACCTGGAGCGCTACCCGGGGATCAGGCAAGCGGTGGCGCTGGTGCGCGAAGACGTGCCCGGCGACAAGCGTCTGGTGGCCTACTTCAGCACCCACCCCGAGAGCACCGTGCCCGAGGTCGAGGCCCTGCGCCAACACCTGTTGCAGCAGTTGCCGGAGTACATGGTGCCGGGGCTGCTGGTGCCGCTGCCGGCATTGCCGCTGACGCCCAACGGCAAGCTGGATCGCCAGGCACTGCCGGTGCCGGATTCGTCGGCGCTGCTCAGTCGCGCCTATGAAGCGCCCCAGGGCGAGATCGAAACCACCCTGGCGCGGATCTGGGCCGAAGTGCTCAAGGTCGAGCAGGTGGGACGCCACGATCACTTCTTCGAACTGGGCGGGCATTCACTGCTGGCGGTGAGCCTGATCGAGCGCATGCGCCAGGTCGGCCTCAGCGCCGATGTGCGCATTCTGTTCAGCCAGCCGACCCTGGCCGCCCTGGCGGCTGCGGTGGGCAGCGGGCGCGAGGTCGAGGTTCCGGCCAACCGCATTGCCCTTGGCTGCCAGCGCATCACCCCGGACCTGCTGCCGCTGCTGGAGCTGGACCAGGACGCCATCGACCTGATCGTCGCGAGCGTCCCCGGCGGTGCGGCCAATGTGCGGGACATCTATCCCCTGGCGCCCTTGCAGGAAGGCATCCTGTATCACCACCTGATGGCCGAGCAGGGCGATCCGTACCTGTTGCAGTCGCAGATGGCCTTCGACAGCGTCGAGCGCCTGCAGCTGTTCGCCCGGGCCCTGCAACACGTCATCGAACGTCACGATATCCTGCGCACCAGTGTGCTCTGGCAAGGCCTGGAACAACCACTGCAGGTGGTCTGGCGCCACGCCGAGCTGCACCCGCAGGAAGTGGTGCTGGACGCGGCGGATGGCGATGTACTGGGTCAGTTGCAGCAGCGCTTCGATGCCCGGCACTACCGCCTGGACATGACGCGCGCGCCGCTGATCCAGCTGCTGTTCGCCAAGGACCCGCAACAGCGGAGAGTGGTTGCCACGCTGTTGTTCCACCACCTGGCCATGGACCACACCGCGCTGGAAGTGGTGGGCCATGAACTGAGTGCATTTCTCGCCGGGCAAGGCGCGAGCCTGGGCGCGGCGGTGCCTTATCGCAATTACGTGGCCCAGGCACGGCTGGGGGCCAGCGAGCAGGAACACGAGGCGTTTTTCCGCGACATGCTGGGGGACGTCGACGAGCCGACCCTGCCATTCGGCCTGCAGGATGTGCAGGGCGACGGGCGTGATATAGAGGAAGTCAGCCAGCGGCTGGAGGCCGATCTCAGCGGGCGTATCCGCAGCCAGGCGCGGGGCCTCGGGGTGAGTGCCGCGAGCCTGTTCCACCTGGCCTGGGCCCGGGTGTTGAGCGTGACCAGCGGCCAGCGGCACCCGGTGTTCGGCACCGTGCTGATGGGCCGCATGCAGGGCGGCGAGGGCGCCGATCGGGCCCTGGGGATGTTTATCAATACCTTGCCGCTGCGGGTGGATATCGACGCCACCTCGGTGCGCGACGGGGTGCGGGCGACCCATGCCCGGCTCAGCGCACTGCTCGGCCACGAGCATGCGTCCCTGGCCCTGGCCCAGCGCTGCAGCCAGGTGGCGGCGCCGCTGCCGCTGTTCAGCGCCATGCTCAACTACCGCCACAGCGCCCAAGCGCAGTCGGTTGCCCAGGCGCCGTGGCAGGGCATCCACACCCTGGCCAGCGAAGAGCGCAGCAACTACCCGCTGAGCCTGAACATCGATGACCTGGGGCAAGACTTCCGCCTGAACGTGATGACCCCGGCGCGAGTCGGCGCCGAGCGCGTGTGCGGTTATATGCGCACCGCCCTGGAAAGCCTGGTCCAGGCCCTGGAGCAGGCACCGCACAGCGCCGTAGAGCAGCTGTCGATCCTGCCGGCCGCCGAGCGCCGGCAACTGCTGGGCGCCGGCCATGGCAGCCGCGAGCACCATGCCGTCGAGCAGACCCTGCATGGCCTGTTCGAGGCCCAGGTGCTGCGTACGCCGGACGCGGTGGCAGTGCGCGTCGACGCGCTGCAACTGAGTTATCGCCAGCTCAACGCCCGGGCCAATCAGGTGGCCCATCGCCTGCTGGGCCTGGGCGTACAGCCGGATGATCGGGTGGCGATCTGCGTCGAGCGCGGGCTGGAGATGATCGTCGGCCTGCTGGGGATCCTCAAGGCCGGCGCCGGTTATGTGCCGATCGATCCGAGCTACCCCGCAGAACGCATCGCCTACACCCTGGCTGACAGCGCCCCGGTGGCGCTGCTGGTGCAGGGCGCGACCCAGGCCCTGGTCGGCGAGTGCCCGGTGCCCCGGATCGACCTCGACAGCCATGCCCTGCGCGACGAGCCGCAGCACAACCCGCAGCTGCCGGGGCTCAAGGTCGAGCACCTGGCGTATGTGATCTACACCTCGGGCTCCACCGGCCTGCCCAAGGGGGTGATGGTCGAGCACCGCCAGGTGACCCGGTTGTTCGCGGCGACCCAAGGCTGGTTCGGCTTCAACCGCCGTGATGTGTGGGCGCTGTTCCACTCCTTTGCCTTCGACTTCTCGGTCTGGGAAATCTACGGCGCGCTGCTGCACGGCGGGCAGTTGCTGGTGGTGCCGCAACGGATCAGCCGCTCACCGGACGAGTGCTATGAACTGCTGTGCGACGCGGGGGTGAGCATCCTCAACCAGACCCCGAGCGCGTTCCGCCAGTTGATCGCGGCCCAGGGTCGCAGCGACCGTAAGCATTCCCTGCGCCAGGTGATTTTCGGTGGCGAAGCCCTGGACCCGGGCATGCTCAAGCCCTGGTACGAGCGCGTCGGCAACGCCGGCACGCGCCTGGTGAACATGTACGGCATCACCGAAACCACGGTGCACGTGACCTATCGCGCCCTGGAAGTTGCCGATGCCCTGGTGCCGGGTGTCAGCCCGATAGGTGGGCCGATCCCCGACCTGCAGCTGTACCTGCTCGACCCGCAGCGCGAACCGGTGCCGGTGGGGGTGGTCGGCGAGCTCTATGTCGGCGGCGCCGGGGTGGCCCGCGGGTACCTGAACCGCGAGGCCTTGAGCGCCGAGCGCTTTATCGCCGACCCGTTCCACGCAGGCTCCGGCACGGTTGCGGGGCGCCTGTACAAGACCGGTGACCTGGGCCGCTGGCTGGCCGATGGCAGCCTTGAATACCTGGGACGCAACGACGACCAGGTGAAGATCCGCGGCTTCCGCATCGAGCTGGGGGAAATCCAGGCCCAGTTGGCGGCCTGCGAGGGCGTGCGCGAGGCCCTGGTCATCGCCCGCGAGGACGAACCCGGCGAACGACGCCTGGTGGCCTACCTGATTGCCGAGGACGGCCATGGGCCGAGCGCCGCGCACTTGCGTGAGCAACTGCTGGGCAGCCTGGCCGAATACATGCTGCCCAGTGCCTTTGTCCTGCTGCCGGCCTGGCCCCTGACTGGCAACGGCAAGCTGGACCGCAAGGCGTTGCCGATGCCCGATGACGCGGCACTGGCCCGACGCGGCTACCAGGCCCCCCAAGGCGAGGTGGAGCAGCGGATTGCCAGCCTGTGGCAAGACCTGCTCAAGGTCGAGCGGGTCGGGCGGCATGACAACTTTTTCGAGCTGGGCGGCCATTCGCTGCTGGCGGTCAAGTTGATGGAACGCATGCGCCAGGCGCAGCTGCGGGCCGATATACGGGTGCTGTTCAGCCAGCCGACCCTGGCGGCCCTGGCGGCGGCCGTGGGCGGGGAGCCCGAGGTGCAGGTGCCGGCCAATCTGATCGGCGCCACCTGCACCGCGATCACCCCCGATATGCTGCCCCTGGCCGACCTCGACCCGGCGGCCATCGAACGTGTGCTGGAGCGGGTGCCGGGCGGTGTCGACAACGTGCAGGATATCTACGCCCTGGCGCCGCTGCAGGCGGGGATCCTCTATCACCACCTGAGCAGTCAGGTCGGCGATCCGTACCTGCTGCAGTTGCAGCTCGGCTTCAGCGGCCTGGCGCAGGTCAAGGCCTTTATCGACGCCCTGCAAGGGGCGATTGCCCGGCATGACATCCTGCGCACCAGCCTGGTCTGGGACTGCCTCGACGAGCCGGTGCAGGTGGTCTGGCGCCAGGCGCCGCTGGCTGTGGAGCGGGGGGGGGGCGGCCCCCCCGGCGCCCCAGTGGTGGGGCCCGTTGAGCACCCCGTGGGCCCCCCCCCATTAACCCACGACCAGGGGG